>OY781090.1:0-1837626 GCA_963676425.1 Acholeplasmataceae bacterium | reverse complement strand
CAAAAACATTTGTTTCTAATAATGCTTCATATTGATTTTCACGTTCGTTGATTAAATCTAGATCGATCATTTCATTATATGCATTAAGTCCATAATCTCTAAGTGTAATTAACCCGTTAGTCAAATCATCTTTATCTACAAATGTAGTATAACGAGTTTCATTTGAATATTTATAATAATAAACATTTTGATCAAATTCAACCAATTCATTATCATGATTATATACTTGACCTATATAAGCATTGATACTTTCATCATAAATCGTTGAGAAATGATAATACCAACCTTCGTAGTTTCCAAGATCATAGTTTAATTCCACCAAATCATTGTTATCTCTAAATTCGTATACAAAATATGGCTTACCTTTAAAGAATCCCGCAACCTCATACTTACTAGATTCCATATCTTTAATAGCCCATAGATATTGAATGGTTTCATATTCATCATATTCATATTGAGTAATTTGTTTTAAATCACCTTGTAATAAATCATAAATCGTGAGTGTGTCTTTTCTTGCATCATATTTAACAATTTTTTCAATTTGGTTATTTGAATCAAGATGATATTGACTAAATTCAATACCTTCAATGAACTCACCATAATTTGCATGTTCTGCAAAGTGTTGCTCATTAGATCCTGAAAAATAATAAACGATATGTAATCTATTCAAACTAAATAAACCAAAGCTATCATATTTAATATACATGTCAGTTGTAACACCTTGGTAATCTACATAAATAAAGTGAAGTGCATTGTCATCTTGAAATTCGATTTCAAATTGATTAACACCAGTAAACGTCATATCTTTATATTCACTAGGATCACTAACTTCGTTATTTTTAATTATTTCATAAACCATTTTTAAGTATCTTGAAACATCACTAAATAAAGCATCATTATAATTATATGTATAATCATAATTTGCAAATCCTCTATGAATATCTCTTTGTAAAAATAAATTTGGTTCATACTCTTCTATAATTTCCCTATCACGAAGATCATAATCTTTATTAAATACTTCTTCAATTGTCTCATTTGTGTATTCGCTAGCATCTTCTAATACATTTAATACTTTCATGTATTCTGAACGTGTACAAGAAACAATCAATATTGAACCTATAATAATGAGTACTACCGACAGAAATCCTATTAAAACGAATCTTCTCATAAATATAACCCCCTTTTATGATTTGAAATTCTTCTATCTATTTAAAAAATAAAAAACGCTTAGGAAAGGAGCGCTTTTTATTTAAGAAAATATAAAACAAAACAAAGAAAATTAAGGATAGCACAGCGGAAATCTATTTCAACTTCCCCCAAGCACTAATAAAAACCCCAAGCTTTTTTTAGTCACCGTGCCTTCCTACACTAATATTATATCGCTAAAAACTCATTAAAAACAGGGCGTATATGTCCTATTATTCGATATAAATTGAGTAAATTAGTGTATTTCACGTATTTTATTCAAAATATTCTATAAACGCTTCATCAATTAATACTTTGTAGTTATCGTTATTTAAACTACCTAAAGATAAATCTTCATAAAACTCCATATCATAATATCTTTGATAGTCATCATGATCCTTAATGAAATCAAGTGTAATACGATCATCTTTTGGAATCAATCCATATTTTTCTAAAGTGATTAGTTCGTTTGTTACAGTATCACGAGGAATAGTCTTATGAAGTTGAGCAATTGCAACTTCATTGATCAAAAAATAAGCAAAGTTATGTTCATCAGTCTCTTCAAAATCGATGACTTGATTATTCTCATCATAAATAGTAGCTTTTGAATCATCAACAGTTAATTTATCCCAGCCATCATAGTTTGCTAAATTATAGATGATGGTAATATTATCTGAAAATTTGTAATCGACATATCTTAAGGTTGATGTACTTGTTGATTTAAAAAAAACAATATTATATCTTAATACATCTTCATTCATTAATTGCCATAAGAGTGAATAACCTTCATCATAATTTGAATAATATATTGTTGGATTAATTTCATCTGGAAGATCAACTCTATAGGATTCTTTGGATTCTAGATCAAAATAGTAAAAATTAATAATTTGACCTTCTAATCTTTCTATTTCTGTAATATGACTATCTTCTAAGAATTCTTGATACCTGTTATATGTATTATTTGTTTGTGTTTTATAACTTATCACATGTAATTTATGTCTATTAAAGATGTTTCCTTGCTGATAACCAACTTGGACTTGTTCAGAAATTTCATCATTGGTATAAATAATTTCTACATATCCATTTTCTAGAAGAGTAACTTGATACTTATCATCATAATTATTTATCTCTTCAAGTGATGCAAAATCATTTTCGATAATATAATCAAAAACATTTTTAGCAAACTGAGATCCACCATAATAATCTTCTGTTGAATCAATGATCCAACTTGATTGAATCTCATCTTTTGTATAGAGATTAGAAGATCTCGACTCTAAGTTATTATCTTGGTTATATTCTTTTTTAGTTAGTGCATCACGATAAATGTCATCAATATTAAGTGAGACATCTTCTAAAATATCATAGACTTGATCAAAATCTGATTTAACTGCACAACTAGAAATCGAGATGATTGTTATAAACATTAGTATAAGATATATGAATTTTTTAAACATGAAATGCCCCCTAGATTATTTTATACTTTATATTATATATATTTTTCTCTAATTTTAAAATATAAAATTTAAGTAACTAGCACTTTCTAGTTCTAATTGAGTCTTTATAACATTACAATTTATATATTTCATATCCCCATTTGTTTCGCTAATTATCTATAATTATATATAATTTTTAATAATTTTGCAAGTTTTGGTTGTTGAATTTACATTTGAAGAACAAAAGTAATTTAACAATTACTCTTTTAAAACGACACCTTATCCAAATAGATAAGTTCGTTTGGGCGTGTTCCAACCCTTAAACCCTGTCCCTAAGGCATTAGGCTTACATTTTCTAATGATATTTAATGAAGCATTTAAATCTGCATTAATTAAAGTACCATCTTTGCTACGATAGAGTCCTCTTTTGATTCTTCTACCAGAAAAATCTTGGTGATTAAATGGATCTTGGTCAATAAAAGAAGCCACAGATGTATATGATTCATTAATCACTTGACACTTAATATCATAAGATGCGGCTAAAGTGATGATTCGATCTCTTAATCGAGCAATTGGTATAGCTCTAAACCACTGATTGTTTTGTTTATTTGTTTTGATATCTTTAAATCCTTCATTATATCCAATAATGATTTCTTTAACATTTTCATATCTCGCATGTTCTATGATGAGTCTAGCTGCTTTATTAATACCATAAGTCATTTGATTGTTTCTTTTTTCTATTAAAGAGATCATTTTTCTTGTAAGGATATGTTGATTTTCTCTACGCGATGCTAACTTTGACATTTGTTTAGCATATCTTTGATTCATACTTTTGAGTCTTAAGCCATCAATGAGTAAATGATGCCCATTTCCAAGTGCACACATCGCTAAGTTATTATAGCCAAAGTCTATACCCATGACTTCTTTTGTTACTGTTTCATTTTGTTTTATATCATCATCTTCATAGACATGTATCACTTCAATGTATTTGCCATCATATTTTTCTTTGATGGTGATTTCTTTAATTTTCTTATTTGTTATACATTTTGGTGTCTCTATCTTTATGGATAAGGTTTCAATTTCTAATAATGATGTTTGATACTTTTTTATTTTTTTTGATATGTCTTCATAGTTTTTAGATACTTTTTTAATGAAATTCCCTCTTGGTAATATATACACATCTTCATTTGGCTTATAAACCATTCGATCAATTAATGCATAAAAACTATCTTTTCCTAAATATCTGGGTAATCTTACTTTTTTACTTTTCTTTGACTTCATTGATCCAAAGAATGCTTTCATTGCTTCATCTACTTTTCTAATCACTGATTGTCCTTGTGAAGTTGATAAGGTTCTATAATGAACGCTATCTTTTAATAACTTATAATTATCAATATATGTTAAATACTCTCCATGTTCAAAATAGTGTTGTCTTACATTATATAATGCTTGGTTATATAAATGTTTAGATTCACGCATTAAAAAAAGCAAAAACTTTTGATCATTTTTACTTAGATATAACTTAGTCTTTATCGCTTTATAGTGCATAGAAGTTCCCCCTTCCTTCAAATGTTTTTTTCACTTTTATTATACCATTTTTGTGTTCTAGTTGAAAGGTTCAACATAATATATATAAAGCGATAAATGATCTAGAAAAAGAGCACTTTCCTAGATAATAAAAAAAAGGTAGACATAGTCTACCTTATTAATTAAATATGAATTGGCTTATCAACTGCACCATGAGCAGCTTCCATCACGATTTCTGAAAGTGTTGGATGTGCATGCACTGTATCAGCGATTTCATATGCTGTACCTTCAAGTTTCATTGTAACTCCAAGTTCAGCAATTAAATCTGATGCGTTATATGAGAATATATGTGCACCAAGTAATTCTTTATATTTTTCACCAACTAATAATTTGATGAATCCATCTTTTTCTCCATCGGCGATTGATTTACCAACACCAACGATTGGGAATGTTGAAGCAGTATATTTAATACCAGCTTCTTTTAATTCTTTTTCTGTTTTACCAACAGCAGCAATTTCAGGTTGACCATATACTGCACTTGGCATTTGATCATAATTAACTGTCTTATCATGACCTAAAATATTTTCAATCACTGTTAGACCTTCATGAGATGCGACATGTGCTAACATGTATTTACCATTTAAGTCACCAATGGCATAAACACCTTTAACACTTGTTTCACATTTATCATTTGTGTCAACAGCTGCACGATTCATCTTAAGGTTTAGAGCTTCTAATCCTTTAGAGTTTGCACGCATACCTACAGATACTAAGACTGTATCAGCTTTTACTGATTCTTCTTTATCACCTAATTTATAGATGACATCATTACCTTTTACAGCAGTTACTGCTGCACTAGTTAAGATTTTAATACCATCTTTTTTAAGTGTTTTAGTATATGCAGTTCTAATGTCATCATCCATCATTGGTAAGATGCCATCTTGCATTTCTATAATTGTTACATTTGTACCTAGTGATGAGAATACTGTAGCGAATTCTACACCAATAACACCACCACCAATAATCACTAGATCAGTTGGTACTTTTTCAATTTGTAATAATTCTCTACTTGTTTTAGCGAAACCTTTTTCATAAGCTTCTTGTAATCCTGGGATTGGTGGTACAACTGGTGACGCACCAGTTGCTAAAATAAGATTTTTAGTTTTTAATGTTTCACCATTAACTTCAACAGTTGTTTTATCTTTAACAGTACCTAAACCATTATAAACATCAACACCGTTTTTCTTAAGTAAGAAACCAACACCAGTTGTTAATTTTTTAACAACAACATTTTTACGCTTCATAATTGCTGACCAATCATAACCAACACCTTCAGCTGTTAGTCCATAATCTTTAGCATGTAAAAATTGTTTATAAACTTTCGCACTCTTTAATAATGCTTTTGTTGGAATACATCCGTGATTTAAACAAATCCCTCCAACAACTTCTTTTTCAATCAAGGCAGTTTTTAATCCTGATTGTCCAGCCTTAATGGCTGCAACGTACCCACCAGGTCCGCCTCCGATAATTACTACATCATAATTCTTCATGTCTTTCACCTCAGTTTACTAAAAGTGATAATGGATTATCAATTAATTCCTTAAAGTAAGTTAAGAAACGTCCTGCATCTGCACCGTCAATCACTCTATGGTCGACTGCTAATGATAAAGGTAGTGTATAAGCAGCTTTGATTTCTCCATCAATAACTACTGCTTTTTGACTAATTTTACCAACACCTAAGATTGCTACTTCTGGATGGTTAATAATTGGTGTTCCAAGTGATACATTAGCGGCACCAAAGTTTGTAATACTAAATGTCGTATTTTGAAGTTTATCTAATGAAACCTTACGATCTCTAGTATCAACACCAACTTGGCGAATTTCTTTTGCTAATCCAAATAATGATAAATGATCAGCATCTTTAATGTTCGGAACGATTAATCCATCAGGTGTATCAACAGCCATACCTATATTATAAAACTTTTTAAGTACCATTTGTTCATTTTCTTGATCAAAACTTGCATTAAAGTTAGGGAATTTCTTTAAAGCCATGATTGCGGCTTTAAAAATGAATGCCATATATGTTAATTTAATGTCTTCACCCTCTGCAAGTGGTTTTAATTGTTTACGTAAAGCAACTAATTTATCAACAACAACTTCGTCCATCATAACTGTATGAGGAATCACTTGTTTAGATAATGTCATTGATTTAACGATTGCTTTTCTAAGTCTTGAAATTGGAACTAATTCTACATCACCTTGAGTTGATACAGTCACTTTTGGTGCTGTTACAGTTGATGATGCTTGAGGTTTAGTATTTGAAGCGAAGTTTCTAATATCATCTTTCATGACACGTCCATTAAATCCTGAACCTGTTACTTGATTAATATCAACGCCTAAGTCTTTAGCTAATTTTCTAGCAACTGGAGTTGCTAATGCTTTTTTACCAGTTGAAGCTTTTGGTGCTGGTGCGTGAACTTCATTAGATGATTCAATTAAATCAGATGAAACTTCAATCTCACCAATAACACCTGCAGCTTTTTCTTCATCTTCAGCAAGTGGTGCTGTTGTTGGTGCTGCTTCAGCAGGTGCTGAACCATCATTAATAACAACAATCACATCACCAACGTGAATTTCTGAACCTTCTGCATAATTGATTTTAGCAATTGTACCATCAACAGGTGATGGTAATTCTGCATTAACTTTATCGGTTTCAACGATCACTAACGTATCTCCGTCTTTTACTGAATCGCCTTCTTTGACTTTCCATTCTAAGATGGTACCTTCGTGAACGCCTTCGCCGACGTCTGCAAATTTGAACGCATAGCCACCAGTAGCTGCCGCAGGTGCTGCTGCAGGTTTAGGTGCTTCTGCTTTTTTCTCTTCTTTAACTTCTTCTTTAGCGGTTGGTGCATCACCTGATCCATCATTAATATCAATAATGACTTGACCAACAGTAATTTCATCGCCTTCTTTAAAATAAATTTTTGATACAGTACCATCAACAGGTGATGGTAATTCTGCATTAACTTTATCAGTTTCAACGATAACTAAAGTGTCTCCATCTTTAACTTTATCGCCTTCTTTAACTTTCCATTCTAAAATTTGACCTTCGTGAACACCTTCACCAACGTCTGCAAATTTAAATTGATACATGTTATGCCTCCTAATTAAAATGCTACGACTTTTTTAATTTCAGCCGCAATTCTTTCAGGTTGAACAAATTGGAAATGTTCACCTCTTGCTAGTGGCACAGTAATGTCAAACCCTGTCACTCTTGTAGGTGCAGCTTCTAAATGCAAGAATGCTTTTTCATTAACTAATGAAATTAATTCTGCCCCTGGACCATATGTCTTAACTGCTTCTTGAACAACTAAGAAACGTCCTGTCTTTTTAACTGACTCAATAATTGTTTCTTCATCAATTGGATTAATTGTTCTAAGATCAATTAATTCAACACTGATATTATCATTTTCTAATAACTTAAGTGCTTTTTGAGTTTCTCTCATCATTGCACCCCAGGCTACGACTGTAATATCTGTACCTTGTTTAACAACTTTAGCTTTACCAATTGGTATTCTATACATTTCTTCAGGTACTTCTTGTTTACCTGAACGATATAATCTCTTAGGTTCCATGAAAATCACTGGATCTGGATCTTCGATAGCTGAGATTAATAAACCTTTAGCATCATATGGTGTTGATGGATATACAACTTTTAACCCTGGAACATGTCCAAAGAAAGTTTCTAATGATTCACTGTGGTGTTCAAGCGCTCTAATACCGCCACCAACAGGGAAACGTACAACAATCGGTAAGTTATATTTACCTCTTGTTCTATTTCTAAATCTTGCCATATGTGTAATAATTTCAGTAAATGCTGGGAATGTGAAACCATCAAATTGGATTTCTGCAACTGGCTTTAAGCCATTGATAGCCATACCGATAGCACTACCTGTAATCGCTGCTTCAGCGATTGGTGTATCAAATACTCTATCTTCTCCATATTTCTTTTGAAGGCCAGCGGTAACTCTAAATACCCCACCTTCAAAACCTGTATCTTCACCGAAGATTACAACTGATTTATCGTCTTCTAATTTTTGATCTAATGCTTCATTAATAGCTGTAAGTAAGTTAATTGTTGCCATGATTATTTACCTCCCTCTTCTAAGAACTTCTTGTAAGTTTCGTATTGTTCTGTTAGTTGAGGTGTCATTTCTGAATATGTATATTGGAAGATATCGTATAATTCAACATTGCCTGCTTCAGCTTCAACTTTCTTGAAGATTTCAGTAACATATGCTGTTTTTTCTTCTTCTAATTCTTGAATACGTTTCTTAGTAATATATTTCTTATCTAATAAGTATTTTTCAAATCTTGTTTTAGGATCTCTTTTTTCCCAAATTTCTTCTTCATCTTTTGAACGATAGATAGATGGGTCATCAGAAGTTGTATGTGGTCCCATACGGTAAGTAACAGCTTCAATTAAAACTGGACCTTTACCTTCTCTTGCGTGATCAGCAGCTGCTTTAGTTGCAACATACATCGCTAAGATATCATTACCATCAACTTGAATACCAGGAATACCGAAAGCAACAGCTTTTTGAGCTAATGTTTTAGCTTTAGTTGCTTTTTTACGTGGTGTTGAAATTGCGTATTGGTTATTTTGGATTAATACAACAAGTGGTGCATCATAAGAAGCTGCGAAGTTTAAACCTTCGTAGAACTCACCATGTGAAGTACCACCATCACCGATAGTTGCTAATGTCACTTCATTTTTCTTTAAGATTTTTGAAGCGTAAGCTAAACCAGCACCATGGTTGATTTGTGAACCAATGATAATATTAACAGGTAAAACTTTAACCCCATCGTCAAAGTGTGAACCCCATTCGTTACCATACCAGTAAGTATAGATTTGTTCTAGTTGAACACCTCTGTGTAACATTAAGTTTATTTCTCTAAAGGCTGGAGAAATCCAGTCTTGAGTTTCAAGTGCTGCTGCAGCACCTAATTGTGTAGCTTCTTGCCCTCTATTTGGAGCGTATGTAAGCATACGACCTTGACGTTGGTATTGTAATGCTTTAATATCTGCAATACGTCCTAAAACCATTGTTTCATATAAGCTAAGTAACGTAGCTTTATCTAGTTTAGGCTCAAGATCTTTTTCAACTATATTTCCGTTTTCATCTAAAATTTGTAGTTGTTTATTTTTAAGTGGATCATATGATTTAAATAACATAGAGACACCCTCCTTTTTTCACCTTTAGTATACATATTTAATATGTATGAAACAAAAGTATTGCTTATGAAAACGCTTATATTTCACTATTTTATAAAGTGTCTATTATAGAAAAACGGCTTCTAATTAGATAGATACCTGTATATCATATATTAGACACCGTTTTATATACCGTATGAAAACGAGGTGAAAATCTTTCATTTTTGCAAAAAATTAAGTTAAATCCGACTTTTTTACTATTTTTACAAACTAGCATACTACATATACATTATTTTCTTGCATAAGACTTAATGTTATTTGATATCGCTTTAATGAAAAAACATCTTACATTTATTGTTAATAAATTGTATAATATTTATAAAGAACTTAGTGAGGGGGTACTACTATAGATCAGAAGGAAAAATCGCTTGCAAAAAGATTGTGGGTTTTTTCAATGCATTTTGGTCACGCATGTGGCTGTCATCAAAAACCAGAGAGATCTTTTTTCATCAAAGGTTATCAATTCTTTTTATGCTATAGATGTACAGGTATATTCTTAGTTGAAATATTTTTATCTCCAATATTCTACTTCTTAAATCTACACTTTGGATTTTATACATTACTATTTACCATACCTTTAATCATCGATGGTTCGATTCAATATTTTTTCAAGATTGAATCGACAAATCCTAGAAGATTAATGACTGGTATGCTTGCTGGTTATGGTTTTGGTATTGCAGTAATTCATAGTATCGTTAAAATTATACAATTCATTTTTTAAAGGAGAATAAATTATGGCTGTTTTAGATGTATGTAGTTTTGATGGTTCACGTGACCGTCGTTGGTTAGTGTATAAACACCCTAACAATGAATTTAATACCAAGTCTAAATTAATCGTTGGACCTGGTCAGGTAGCTGTAGTTGTTCATGGGGGGAAAATTGAAAAAATTCTAGAAAATGGAACATATACGCTCGAAAGCGAAAATTTCCCATTCATTAAAGAACTACAAAGAAAAGCATATGGTGCTATTCCTTTTACTTTAGAGGTCTATTTCGTTAATAAAACAATGAAATTAGACATGTTATGGGGAACTAAGGATCCAATTCAATTATTAGAACCAAAATTCCAAGTTAAGATCAATGTTAGAGCTAGAGGACAATACGCACTTCGTATTTCTAATTATCAATTTTTAATCACTCACCTAGTAGGATCACTAGGTGGTGCTAATATGGTCGCTTATGAAGAAGTTAATAATTTCTTTAGATCAATCATTAACACAAAGATTAAAACTTTAATTGCTCAATATTTCATCAAAAACAAAATTAGTATCCTAGATATCTCAATGTATTTAGATGAAATCTCAAAAGAATCGTTTAATGCGATTTATTCAGAGATTGAATCATATGGTCTTGAAGTTGTTAACTTCTACTATGAAAGCATTAGTATCCCAGATGAAGACTTAGAAACTATTAATGAAATCCTTAATAGAAATGCTGAGTTTAACATTCTTGGTGATGATAGATATCGTACATCAAGAGGATATGATGTTTTAGAATCAGCTGCTAAGAACGAAGGCGCTGCTGGTGGTATGGCTGCAGTTGGTGTTGGTTTAGGTGTCGGTTTAGGTGCCGCTAAACAAGCATCAGGACTTGCAGGTGAAATGATTCCACCTAAAGCATCTAAGAAAATGGTTCATTGCGTTAAATGTAATGCTGAAATTGAAGCTGATGATAAGTTCTGTCCAGAATGTGGTTCACCACAAGTCTTAAAATGTGAAAAATGTCATTCTGAACTTTCACCAAACGATAAATTTTGCCCAGAATGTGGCACACCGGTAAAGAGAGGTTAATGAGATGAAAAAATATATTTATTTTAGTATCATTGGTTTAGTGTTAATCGCGTTCTCTTTAGTGCTTGGGTTTGTATTAGATGGATTAGATGGTTTTGTTATCGCAAGCGGGACACCACTTACATTATTTTGGGTAGCTAAAGGTATTACACTTGCTGCATTACTTGGTATATTAGTCTATATCGTATTTAAGAAACAAGATGCTGGAAATATTTATATCATGCTTAAATATACGCTAGCATTACAAGTATTACCATTTGTTGAAAGATTATTACTTAAAGGTGATAATCCCCATACTGTATGGGCAGTGATCCTTCTATTTGTTGTTTTTATCGCTTATTTAGGTTTATTCTTTGCAACTGATATATTAGCAGATAAAATTAATGCTAAAGAACCTGAGTTACAAGGTAAATCAATTGAAGTTGTTGAAGATGAATCATTCTTTGATGAAAATGGAAAATTCAAAGGAAGCCAAAAGGATAACTCATAATGGATCACTTTGAATGTAAATCATGTGGAAATACATTAAACAAAAAACAATCACATTGTCCATATTGTGGATCTCATAATCCAAATTACGCCAAAGAAGTCACATATAAAACATTTTCAAGTTACAACTCAAATGATAACTACAACTCAAATTCTTACAACAATACACAAAAATCAAGTTATTCAAGTTCATCAGATGATGATGGTATAAACATTTGTATCTTAATCATTTTAATTATTGTGTTTTGGCCAGGTGCCATTATATACGCGATTATTAAATCTAACAAATAACACTTAATTCATTTAAGTGTTTTTTTTACGCATAAAAAAACCAAACAAATGCATGTTTGGTTTAAGTTGTTTAGTCGATGAAATCTGAGAAATACTTTTGGAAATACTCTTCAACATCATTTATAAATACTGTAATATTAAAATTATGAAAAGCCATATCTTTGTATAAGTATATTTGATTGATTTTATATGGATTTCTATAAGTTTCTATAACATCTAAATTCACCTCATCATCATAGGATGATAATCCATAGTTTGTCAATAAGATATCAGATTTGTTAACCGCTTTTGTTTGGTCAAATGCGATATCCACATTAAATGTAATATATCTTTCGGTGACATTATTTGAAAACCCTTGGAAATACCTTTGATCAAAGACAATCTCTTGATTATTATTATCATATAGTGCTTTTGATTCATCAGTATTAATTAGATACGACCATCCTTTATAATTTGCTAGATTATACGTGATTTCGGTATATTGTCCTATAATTTCATAATACGTAAAATAAGGAATTCTATGATTATATGCATTAAGTTTATAAGTATATGTTCTACCATCAACAATATTCCAATTATGAAGTAATTCAGTTTGATCATTATAATAAGATAAATCCTTAAATAAAATACCTGCTTGTCCACCATTGGTTGTCGCTACTTTTAAAGATATATAATCATTGGTCTCATAATTAATATGACTAAAGATATAATCATCTGTATCTGCATACTGTAAATAATTGAAATATTTATCTTCTTTTATGGTTCCATAAACGATCGCGCCATTGATACCTGTATAAACATAGTTAATATACATTTTATTTCTTTTAAATAAACTGTGATGTTCATAACCAAAGTAAACATCTGTGATTGCCCCTGTGAGCTCTTTATATACGAAATGAACTTCATTACGACTATATTCAACTTCAAGTAGTTCTATATCATTATATTCATTGATATTAAATTCAAATATAGAATCGTATGAACCTGTAGTTATAAGGTCTGTAGCTTCTTTTAACCTATTATTGATAAAGTTATATGAGAAGTATGTATATACCGATTTTTTAGAAGCTATTTCTTCAAAATATTCATAGACTTCATCTTGATCATATCTTTCTTTATTTAGTGTGATCATATCAGCGCCTTGACTTTCATATCGATCATCATATAATTTAGATTCATAATAAGCATTATAATCTTTCATAAAAGATCTTGTGAACTCTTGAAGCTGATCAATATCTGATCCATTTGAACATGCTAAAAGAAAGAAAGTTAAACTTATGAAAATTAAAAACAAGCTAAGTTTTCTCATTTCACCACTTCTTTCATATATTCATGGTTATTATTGTTATATATTATTTTTATGATTTTGTAAATAAAAAAACAGGCTATTACCCTTAATAACCTGTTTTCTCTTATATTATCTACTTAATAAATTCTTTTGTAAGATTAAAACTAATTCTCTAAGTGATTTAGCAGCTACTGCTGTAGATGCACCACTTGGATCGATCATTGGTGCTAATTCTACAATATCTGCACCAACGATAAAGTTAAGTTTTTCAAATTGATCAAATGCCCATAAAAGATCTTTATATTGCATACCACCTGGTTCAGGTGTTCCTGTGCCAGGAAATACACCTGGATCAAGTACATCTAAATCAATCGTGATGTATACTGGTTTATCTTTTAATACTTCAACTGTTTTATCTAGACCTTCAAAGTCAAATTTACGCATATTGACATGCCCTTCAGCTGCCCACATAAATTCAGGTCTTTCACCACTTCTAATCCCAAATTGGTTGATTTTACCATCACCGACAAAATCATAAACTTTTCTCATGAAAGTAGCGTGTGATAATTCTCTACCAAAAAATGATTCTCTTAAGTCTGTATGTGCATCTAGATGAATAATGTGAAGATCAGGATATTTTTCATATACTGCTTTAATCACTGGATAACTTACTAAATGTTCTCCACCAATCATCATTGGTGTCTTATCATCTTTTAAAATTTGTTTAGTTGTGTTGTATACGATATCTAGAGCATCTTCAACGGCACCGATTGGTAAATCTAGGTCTCCAATATCAGTTGTTCTATAATCATTTAAATCAGCATCACGATATGGTGAGTACCATTCAACACCAAATGAATCAACTCTAATTGCATTACCGGCAAAACGTGTACCTGGTCTAAATGATGTTGTCGCGTCCATTGGTACGCTAAAGATTACAACATCAGCATCTTTATATTCACTTTTACAACTTTGAAATGATAAATCAACTTTATTCATCATCATAGTCACCTTCCCATTTAATCCATTCTTCTTTATCAATGACTTTAATATAACCAGCTTCAGTATCACTTAAGATGGTAGAGCCATTCTTTTTATAAAACTCGAAATCATCTAATATATCTTGAGTAATGACTTCACCTGGAATGACGATAGGAATACCTGGTGGATAAATCATGACTGATTCAGCTGCGATTTCATCAATTGAATCTTCTACAAGTACATATTTTTTAGGTGCATGGTACGCCTCTCTTGGACGAGTATATGCATCTGGATAACGATAAACCATTTTTGGTTTAACGACATCTAAGTTTTGTGGATAATATTTATCACTTAATTTTTGTAATCCTATTAATAACTGATCTAGATCATGCTGAGTTGTCGCAAGCGACAATACAGCTAATACAAGATGTGTTTCTGCAAGTTCAAATTGAACTTTATGTTCATCAAATAATTCTTGATATGCAACAAATCCTGTAATACCTAAGTCAGATACTTTGACCATAATTTTTGTTTCATCATAAGATTTAGCACCTTGTTTGACGAAATCATCTTTACCAAGTGTTGATAAACCTGGAATTTTATTAATTTTATCTCTAGTTTCTTCAGCCATTTTGATGACTTCAGATATTTTTTCTTGTCCATTGAAATAGATGTATTTTCTAGCAACATCTAAGCTTGCCATTAAAAGACTACTTGGTGATGTTGATTGAATCATATTAATTGTTGATCTTAGTCTTAAGTGATCGACACGATCACCTTGTGCAATTAATATAGAACTTTGTGTTAATGATCCAACTGTTTTATGAAGTGAACATGATGCAACATCTGCACCTGCCTTCATTGAACTTACTGGTGATTGGTCACAAAACGGAAAATGTGATCCATGTGCTTCATCAACCATGACCATCATATCTTTATCATGAGCATATTTAGTGATTTCTTCTAAATCTGATGTGACACCATAATAAGTTGGATTAATCACAAACACTGCTTTTGCATCTAAGTTTTCATCGATTGCTTTTTTTACTTCATCTAGAGGCATGTGGTTAGCAATACCTAATTTAGGGTCTAGATAAGGTTTAACAAATATTGGAATCGCACCACTTAAAATAAGTGCGTTAATCGCTGATTTATGCACGTTTCTTGGAAGAATAATTTTTTCTTTAGCACGACATGTAGACATAATCATAGATAATATCCCCATTGTTGTACCACCAGTTAAGAAATATGCTTTTTCTGCACCAAAAGCATCAGCCATTAAAGTTGCTGCTTCCATGATGACACCTCTAGGCCTATTTAAATTATCTAATCCTCTAGGAGCATTAGCATCTAATTTCATCATATTGATGCCTGCATATTCTGTTAAATCATTGTTTATTTGTCCAAGCTTGTGCCCTGGAACATCATGCTTTACTACATCACTATTTGCATAATCTAATAACTTCGTATAAAACGGTGTTTTCAAATGATCAAATTGCATGTATCAACCCACCTTTCATAAGCCATATATATTTTATCACTTATTTATTTTTTTATATCTTATATTTATTAAGAAAATTCACACCGATACTCTTTCATATAAATTTATGTTAAAATTAATATTAGAAAGAAAGGAGTTTTTTATATGATTAATATATTAACTTTAAATACGACAACAAATGTTTTTATCACTGTCGGTATTGTCATTGTACTCACAGGTATATTCCTTTTATCTCATTTTATCAATAATAAAATCAATGGTAAAGCGAAACCTCTTGTATTAGGTATTACATACTTTTTTAGCTTTTTATCATTAGTAGGAGCAACCATAGGTTTACTTATCATTTGGAATTTTCCATTTGATCAATATATTTTTAATGTTGGTGCAGATTTACTTACAAGTTTAGAAAATAGCGTTGGACAAATTGTATCCAGTGTACTACTTGTGTTTATCGCTTTATTCTTATTAAAAATTATTAAATTAAGTATTTCTAGAATTGGGAATAAACCTTCTCCAAATCAAAAACGTAAAAAGACAATTGCTAAATTAACTCAAAGTTTATTTAAATATACTATTTGGTTAATCACAATCTTAATTGTTTTATCTATTTGGGGCGTTAATGTTGGACCTGCTTTAGCCGGTTTAGGTATTATGGGACTTGTTATTGGTCTTGGTGCTCAAAAATTCATTAATGACTTAATTAGTGGCTTATTCATCATATTTGAACAACACTTCGATGTTGGTGATGTTATTGAAACAAATGGTTTCATCGGAGAAGTCGTTGATATTGGTTTAAAAACAACTAAAATCAAAAACTGGAAAGGTGAGCTTAAGATACTTGCTAATGGTGAATTAACAGATGTCGTTAACCGTTCAAGATATCAATCACTTGCAATTATTGATTTCGGTGTTGCATATGAATCAGATTTAGATAAGGTATATGAAGTTATTAAAGAAAACCTTCCTAAGATGAAGACTATCTTCCCTGAAGTTACTGAAGACCCACAATTATTAGGTGTAACAGAACTTGCAAATAGTAGTATTAATTTAAGAGTTATTGCTAGAACATTAAACAATCAACATTTCAATGTTGAAAGACAAGGTAGAGCATTCATTAAGAAAACACTTGAAGAAAATGGTATTGAAATTCCATTCCCACAAGTTGTTGTTCACGAAGCTAAAAAATAAGAGGTTAATAACCTCTTTTTTTACAAGGAGTTTTTATGAATCTGATAAAATCTATTCAATTTAATAAAACTGAAAATGATGTTGGATTTCCATATGCACTTGGTTTCTTTAATAAGCATATTGAATTGGGTGACGTTAATATCATTGTAGGTGATAATGGATCTGGAAAATCAACATTTCTAGAACTTTTATCAAAAGAATTAAATTTATTTCGAATCGGAGAACCTTTAATTCTTCCTAAACGTATAGATGCTAAAGTCAAATTCCAATTAACAAGACCCCAGGGTTTCTATTTCTCATCTGAAGATTTCACTTCTTATATCAATCGTTTGGTCACTGATAAAAAAGAAGCTAAGAAAGCTTTAGATGAAATTGAGATTGAATATAAACATAAATCATTGTTTGCGAAACAACAAGCAAGATCTGCACATGCAAGAACGATTGGTGAAATTGATAAACTGTATGAGCGAGATTTATTAACATCTTCTCATGGTGAATCTTATCTGGCATTTTTTAAATCAAGAATAAGACCTAAACAGTTATTCATACTAGATGAACCCGAAACACCTTTATCATTTGAAAACCAATTAGCGCTCATTTATATGATGCACGATGCAATTAAAGAAGGCGCACAGTTTATAATCGCGACACATTCACCTATCTTATGTGCTTATCCTAATGCTAAAATATTTGAATTAACAAAAGATACAATTGAAGAAACTGATTATGATCATTTATCTTCTATTCAATTATTAAAACAATTTTTGGAAGATCCTAAAAGATTTTATAGACATTTATTCTAAAAAGAAAACAATCCAGTTAGGATTGTTTTTTTATTGGATGTCTTAAAATTGTTTTTAGTTTTGCACTTTCAGTTTTTCTTGGATCACTTAAATAGATTTCATGGTGTTTTCTATCATCATTAAAATCTAATTGATATCCTTCTTTTTCAATGAATGCATGCATTTCTTCAACTGAATAAATCTCGTCATCAAATGGACCTTTATGCATCATTTGAACAACTAAACCTTCTTCAAATGTCATATAGTTAACTTTAGAAAAGTCGATACCTTTTTTATGTGTTGCTTGTTCTATTGCCCAGTCAAAGATATCTTTTGTTATAAAATCTGGCACTCTCATAAATGACCTCCAGATAAATTGATCCTTCATCGATTTATCATATCCTTTATGGTTTTCAACTTCCCAGAATCCTTCAAGTGGAAAGACCACATAATCATGGTATCCCTTGATATCAACTCTTTTCTTAAGTCCCATTTTGAGTGTATACGCAATCGGATAAATCAGTGATATAGCTTTAGCATACTCACCATCTTCATCACCAGGATTTCCCTTTCCATCAACATAAATAAAATTCATCTTAGGAATATGTATGATCTCAGGCTTGGTTTTGGGGTTATAAAATTGTTTTTCAGTTTTCTTGTAATCGATAGCCATAAAAGATGCCTCCAAATATATGATACCTCTTATTTTCCTGAATCACCATAGTTTTTTAAATATCTCGCACTTGGATCATCAACATTACAACCTTCCCAAGTCTTATTAGGCATCCAGTAATCTTTGATAAGTTCACCATGGCCTTTATAGTGTTTTTCAAATATCTCTCTATAAAGTAATGCTTCTTTAGTAAATGGCATTGGCGTGTATTGTTTTTTCTTTATTTCAAAATCTTCATCTGTGTAATACTCACTTGCATAAGCCTTTAAGATATCAACCATTGAATGCCCGACTGCATCACTAAATGCAGCTTTTTGTCTATATAGAATATCTTCTGGTAAATAGTCTTCTTTATCAAATGCTTTTCTAAGTAAATATTTACCCATTCCATATGTGTTCATTTTTTTAGCTGGATCAATCGTCATCACATAATCAACAAAACTTAAATCACCAAATGGTACGCGTGCTTCTAGAGAGTGATGTGCTAGACATCTATCTGCTCTAAGTACATCATACTTATAAAGTTCTTTCATACGTTTAACTGCATCATCTTGGAAGTCTTTTGGTGATGGTGCAAAGTCTGTATATTTATATCCAAATAATTCATCACTCACTTCACCAGTTAATAAAACTTTAATGTCAGTTTGTTCGTGTACATATTTACTTACTAGATACATACCGATAGATGCTCTAACGGTTGTAATATCATATGTTTCAAGTGCATAAATAACTTCTTCAAGAGAATCTAATACATCTTCTTTTGTCATTATAACTTCATGATGTTCAGTCCCTAGATAATCAGCAACTATCTTAGCATATTTTAAATCAATTGGATCGGTATCCATACCGATGCTAAATGTTTTCAATTGTTTTTTACTCGCTTTAGCAGCAATCGCACATACTAATGATGAATCAAGTCCACCTGATAATAAATATCCGATTGGTGCATCACTGGTCATACGCTTAATAACGCCATCTTTTAAGCGGTCGTGTATTTCTTTAAATATTTTTTCATGATCATCATCGTGATATTTATCTTGATCAAATATTTGTGTGTATTTAATAAATTCACCTTGATAATAATAATGACCTGGCGGAAATGGATATACTTTTTTCACTTGGTCGATGATTGCTTTTGCTTCACTTGCAAAAGTGATTTTATCACTTGCTTTATCATAACCATAAAACATTGGTCTAATCCCAATCGGATCTCTAGCAGCAATAATCTCTTTTGATTTCTCATCAAAGATCACAGTCGCGAATTCCGCATCCAATTTATCAAACATATCGAGACCATATTTTTTATATAGTGGTAATAATACTTCACAATCTGATGATGATTTAAATTTATAATCAACATCTTTCTTTAACGCTTCTTCATTATATATTTCTGCATTCGCAACCAAGATAACTTCATCATCATAAAAAGGTTGCATACCTGTTTCATGTAGGTCCATAATAGCTAATCTATTAAAATAGAATTTATAGCCTTTACCTACCACTTTCATTTGTTGATCTGGACCACGTTTAATGATGCATTTAGAACCATCATCAAAAGATAAGTGATCACTTGTTGTTACTAAGATACCGCACATAGTTTCATCTTCCTCTCGTATTTAATGTAAACAAAAAAGAGCCTTCTCCTATCAAATAGGGACGAATGCTCTTATATCCGCGGTACCACCCAGATTATCAAACTATGTTTGATCACTTTTAAAGTTCTATTAAACTCATATCTCTATAACGGGAGATCCCGGCTTAGCCTACTATATGTTCGGTAAGCACTCCTTGGCGTTTTTCATAAAAGCTGTTATGTAGATTTTCAGCAAACATCTACTCTCTGTAATAACTAGACTTAAATTACTCTTCCAAATCATCGTTTGCAAGAATTTTATCACAAGATATATAAGGATTGCAACATTTATTTTAATTTTTATATCTTAAAGAATAGACACAAGAATAAAAATTCATGTTAAAATGATTTTATAGTAATCGCTATCATTTTTATCAAGGCATCTTTTTGATTGCTAGAAAAAACGTTAAGGGAAGCGAAATACATGGAAAAATTTATACTGTCCATTGATCAAGGGACAACAAGTACGCGTGCAATTATTTTTAATAAGCATAGCGAAATTGTGAGCATGGCTCAAGAAGAGATCAAGCAATATTATCCACATCCTGGATGGGTTGAGCACAATGCCAATGAGATTTGGATTAGCGTGTTAACAGTCATGGCGAGAGTACTGGTACAAGCTAATTTAAAAGCCTCAGACATTCAATCGATTGGTATTGCCAATCAAAGAGAAACAACTGTCGTATGGAATAGATTATCAGGACAACCAATCTATAATGCAGTTGTATGGCAATCACGTCAAACTGAAGAGATTTGCCAAGATTTAAAAGATAAAGGTTATGAACTACTAATTAGAGAAAAAACGGGATTAGTCATTGATCCATATTTCTCAGGTACTAAAATCAAATGGATTCTAGATCACGTGCCTGGTAGTTATGAACAAGCAGAACGCGGAGATTTATGTTTTGGAACTATTGATAGTTTCTTAATCTATAAATTAACTGGTCAAGTTCACGCAACCGATTATAGTAATGCATCTAGAACAATGTTATTTAATATCCATACTTTAAAATGGGATCCAGAACTTTGTGAAATGTTAAACATTCCTATGGCAATGTTGCCTGAGGTAAAACCTTCTTCATTTACATTCGGATATACCCTACCTTATCACTTCTTTGGTCAACGTACACCTATTAGTGGTGTTGCTGGTGATCAACAAGCAGCGCTATTTGGACAAACTTGTTTTGACAAGGGTGATGTAAAAAACACTTATGGTACTGGCTGTTTCATGTTAATGAATACAGGTCAAGATATTGTAAACTCTAAACATGGACTTTTATCAACCATTGCTTGGGGTATGAATAATAAAGTCACTTATGCATTAGAAGGCAGTGTATTTGTTGCTGGATCAGCAATACAGTGGCTTAGAGATGGTCTTAATTTAATTGATCATGCTAAAGATACTGAAGAACTTGCCGCAGCACTTGCATCTAATGATGGTGTTTATATCGTTCCAGCATTTGTTGGTCTAGGTACACCTTATTGGGACTCACATGCGAAAGGTGCGATGTTTGGATTATCTAGAGGTACAACCAAAGAACATTTAGCAAGAGCAATTTTAGAATCTATTGCTTATCAATCTATGGATGTACTTAACGCGATGGAATTAGATACAGACTTTGATATTAAATCTTTTAAAGTTGATGGTGGTGCTTCTGCTAATAACTTCTTACTTCAGTTCCAATCTGACATCTTAAACCTTCCAGTTGATAGACCTAAAGTTTTGGAAACTACTGCACTAGGTGTTGCATATATGGCTGGTTTATCGACTAAATATTGGAAAGATACAAATGAGATTAAATCACTTTGGAAACTAGGCGAAGAATTTAAACCTAAAATGACAAAGAAAAAGAGAGAACAATATACTACAGGTTGGAAAACTGCAATTGAAGCTACTCAAAAATTTAAGTAACAAAAAGCCATCAAAATGATGGCTTTTATTTTTTGATAATATTTTTCGAATAAGAGCATGTCTTACATGCTTTTTTATCTTTAGTTCTAACCATTTGGAAAATAATACCACCAATGATTAAACCTACTATAATTAATATAATGATATCTGCTAATGTCATAATAACACCTCAATCAAATGCCCTATCTGATAAACAATTGTTGCAAGTATCCATGCAATCCCTGTTTGAAGTCCAAGAGCTTTCCATAATCTTTTACTATCACCAAGTTCTCTAGCCATCGCACCAACTGCACCAAAACATGGCGCACTAAATAAATTAAATACCATAAATGCATATGCGGATGCTCCTGTGAAGAATCCAAATGCTTGAGCATTAAATATTAAACTACCAGAGCTAGTATCTTCACTAAATCCGGCAATAATCGCCATAGATGATACAACTTGTTCTTTAGCCACTAATCCTTGAATTGCTGAAACTGATGCTTCCCAACTGAAAGATCCTAAGAATGGATAGAAAAACCACGAGAATACACGACCAATACCTGCAAGCATACTTTGATCTGGAGATATACCATATTCAAAAGTAAATGAGAAACTAATTAATAACCATATCGTTACTGAAGCAAGGAAAATAATTGTTCCTGCTTGCGTAATAAATGCTGCTACTTTTTGGTAAACATCTTTAATCACATATGATACTTGTGGTACTTTATAACTTGGTAATTCTAAAATAAAGTTTGAACTATGATTTTTATAGAGTATTTTCTTCATGATGAATGCAGTGAGAATAATAATTGCAATCGCGAAGAAATATAATGATGCACTAATCAAGCCTGAATGATCATTAAAGAAATAGCCTGCAAACAAAGTAATAATAGGTAGTTTTGCACTACAAGGAATAAATGGCGTTAACATAACCGTCATCTTCTTTTCTGTTTCATCAGTAATTGATCTAGTAGACATAATAGCAGGTACACTACATCCACTACCAATAATAAATGGAATAAGTGATTTTCCTGATAATCCTGCTTTTTGGAAAACTCTATCTAAGAAGAATGCAATTCTAGACATATATCCAGTTGATTCTAATATAGAGATTAATAAGAATAATATAATCAATTGCGGTACAAAGTTAAGGACTGACCCTACACCTGCAATAATACCATCAATAACAAGACTTTGGGCCCAATCGGATGCATGCCATATAATTAATTTGGCACCTAACCATTCAGATAAACCATCAATTAATGTACCTATAAAATCTACTGTCATCGATCCTATTGGTCCAGCTGCTAAATAATATATAGCAAACATAATTAAACCAAATATAGGTAAAGCTAGATATTTATTTAATATCACTTGATCTATTTTGTCAGTTGTAGACATATGTGCTTTATGCCATTTGACTGAATCATCTCTAATGTTTTCAATATAGCGATATCTTTCATCAACAATAATTTGTTCTAAATCACGATGATATTTAGGTTTGATATTTTCTATATTTTGATTGATATCATTTGTAAGATATGATTGATAGTCTTGATGTCCTTCAATGACTTTTAATGATATAAATCTAGAAAATGGATGATCAATCATTGTTTCTGTTTTTTCTATGAGTTCTTCTAACTCATGATCAAATATATGTGTATATTGATTCTTTCTATATTCTCCTGATTTAATCACTTTGATTAAATCAAGAATCCCAATTTTCTTTAATGCTGAAATTTGTAAAATAGTTGTATCTAATTTTTCTTCAATATAATCGTAATCTATCTTAATGCCATGACGATCAACTAAATCTGTCATATTAAGTGCGATAACTACAGGAATATTTAATTCTAATAATTGAGTTGTTAAATATAGACTACGCTCAATTGCAGTTGCATCAATAATATTAACAATCAAATCAACATGTTCTTCTAATAAATAATTAACAGTGATCATCTCATCACTTGAATATGCCGATAGTGAATAAACTCCTGGTAGATCTATAATTTCAAAATCAGTTGTACGAATGATACCTTCTTTTTTATCTATCGTAACACCTGGCCAATTACCTGTTTTTTGATTAGAACCAGTAAGTAGATTGAAAAGTGTTGTTTTCCCTGAGTTTTGATTACCAACTAATGCGACTCTCATTTGATAACCTCCACTTCTATCATTGCCAAATCCCTTTTTCTAAGACATAATTCATATCCTCTAAGTTCTATATCAATAGGGTCCCCTAATGGCGCTATTTTTTTAATTTTTATTTGAACACCTTCAGTGATGCCCATATCCATAAGTCTTCTTTTAAACACATGATCAGGTGTATGAATCGTGCTTACTCTAGCTCTCTCACCTTTTATTAATTGATCAAGTGTTATCATCTCGCCTATGCTGTGATGATGACCTTTTTTCATGCTATCTAACTCCGTTTCGCGTTTGTACTTTTTCATTATAGATTTTAGGTAATTATAAGTCAAACAATACTATAAAGATTCTAAATAATGATATAAATAAAAAAAGGCTTATTAATTAAGCCCTTTTACAATTTTTTTCCATATGTTTATGTGTGTACATCTTAGTATCAACATGATTGAAGAAATCAATAACTGTATCAAAGGTTTCTTCATCATAGAAATCATATCCATAACTAATCTTTAAATCATATTTATTAGATCGATTGATGTTAAACTCTTCTAGATTTGCTTTAATTCTACAAACCACATTCTCAACAACATCTTCATCTTTAGCCGATAATAAGATTGCGAATTCATCGCCACCTATACGACTGACGAAATCTTGTTTTCTAACTGATGATTTTAATATCTGTCCAACTTCGATTAATGCATAATCACCCTCGTTATGACCATACTCATCATTGATTTCCTTAAAATCATCTAAATCAATAATCATACCGAAAATTTTCTCGTTCTTGTTTGAATTGTTTTTTATACGTTGCAATTGATATTCAAACTCTCTTCTATTAAATAAACCAGTTAAGAAGTCCGTGTTTGTTATTTTTATTTGAGCAAATATATAACTAATTAATAATGAAATAGTAATAGCATTCCACATCAAACTAGATTCTTGGAAAAATAGTAAGAATACCATCGCGATTGTTGGTGATAATACAAATAATATAAGTGGTGTTAAGTCATTATGTTTCATATGTCTTAAACGTTTAGATCCTAAAATGAAACCTACCATAGCTGATCCGTAAATGACTGCAGTATACCAAGTATTTATCGAACCTCTTAAAAATACATTATCATTAGTGATTTCAAATAGATAGTGTCCTTGTAAACTTAATATTGTTAATACGATAGATGCTATTGAAATCGCAATAAATACAATATGGCGTTTCTTAAATTCATAATCATGTTTATATATTTCAAACTCTAAAAAAAGCACACATAAAAAAGCTACAAGTGGTGTGAAACCGAAATACAAGACTGCCATGATATTGAGAAAGATATTAACCCCATGTCCCCCAACACCACTTAAGCCTAATAAAATTGACTCTATAGCTAAAATGATTATATTTGCCCATAATACGTAGAAGAATAATTTATTGACGTTATCACGTCGATAAACTTGAATTCTTAAACTGAAAAACAATATGAGCGCGATAATAATTGATAATACATTATTCTGAATTTCATACATGCTTTTTCAACCCTATATATTAATGTAAAAATGATATTTCCATTATATCATAAACATTGTAAAAAAAATCTAAATATTTCAGTATTATGCTATACTAAAGGTATAAAAACATAGGAGGTTGTATATATGGGTTTCGTTAAAGCAGTGGATGGTCTTCCTTGGATTATTAAACTAATCCTTGCGTTACCAGGTATTGATGTAGTATATGGGATTTATCGCTTAGTTAAAGGTTTAGCTAAAAACGACTTAGTATTAATTGTTGCTGGGTTAGTTTGGATCTTTGCAGGATGGGCAATCCTATGGATTGTTGATATCATCACAGTCATTACAAATAAAAAAATCACAATCTTCGCATAACAAAAACAAAAAAGGACAAGCCACTTGGTTTGTCCTTTTTATTTAAGTTTAAAATATTAATTATAGTACAGCGCCTAAAGTGAAATAAACAATAAATGCTGCTGCTAATACATATAATACTGGGCTTACTTCTTTGAAACGTTTTTGTACCATCATCATTAATACATATGCAACAAATCCAAAGGCAATACCATTACCAATTGAATAAGATAACATCATCATAACAATAATAACAAATGAAGCTGCTAAAGTAGGAAGATCTGACCAGTCAATATTTTTTATTTGAGCAAACATTAATACACCAACTAAAACTAAAGCCATTGAAGTTAATGCTGAACTGTTAATGAAAATTGAGAATACTGGGAATGCTACAATTGACACTAAGAATAATAAACCTACAACAACTGAAGATAAACCAGTTTTAGCACCTGATTCAATACCAGCACTTGATTCAATATATGAAGTAACAGTTGAAGTACCAACCATACCACCAATTGTAGTACCGATAGCATCAGCCATCATTGCTTTATCAACATTTTCTAATTCACCATTTTCGTTTAATAAACCTGCTGGTTCAGAAACTGCAATTAATGTACCTGCTGTATCAAAGATGTCTAAATATAATAAAGTAAATAATACGAACCATAAGTCAGCATGACTAAATACTGTTGAGAATCCTTCAGTAAATCCGAAGAATGTATCACCAAATGAACTTAAATCAGTATATCCGCTTGATGTGAAAGCTGGCATACCAGCAACACCGAATAAACCTAATACAACACCAACAACAGCTGTTACTAACATTGATAAAATTAAAGCAAATTTAGAGATTTTATGTTTAACTACAAAGAATGCGAATGCTAATAAAATACCAAATAAAGCTAATAATACTGAAGGATCTGATAAATCACCTAAAGCAACTAAAGTCGCATCATCATTAACAACGATACCTGCGTTCTTTAAACCAATGAATGCAATAAAGAAACCAATACCAGCACCGATTGCTTTTTTAAGACTTGTAGGTACTGCATTAATAATCCATTTTCTAAGTGGTGTGAATGAGATGATTAAGAAAATAACACCTGAAATCACAACTACTGCTAATGCTTCTTGCCAAGTATAACCACCGAATGCTACTAAAGAGTAAGCAACAACAGCATTAATACCCATACCAGGAGCAAGTGCAATTGGATAATTAGCATAAATACCCATGATTAATGTTGCAACACCTGCAGCAATTGCAGTAGCAACGAATACACCACCAGCTGGGAATGGTTCAACACCTGGAGGTAGTGCGCCTGCACCAACTAAATCAAATAAACCTAAAATTGCTGGGTTGACTGCTAAAATATATGCCATAGCTAAAAATGTTACAAGTCCACCAATAAGTTCAGCTCTTACTGAAGAACCACGTTCTTCAATTCTAAAAAACTTTTTAATCTTTTCCACTATTTCTTCTCCTTATTTTTATTTCTCAATCAAAAAATAAAAAAACCACAAAAGTGGTTTCTAGATAATGAAAACATGTTAAAAGGAGTTTTCATATCATAGTCGTACAATTTACGGTCGTACGGTAGAAACTTGACCACCACATTAGGTCATTTATATGATTGAGTGAATACTCTACGATTATACCAAAGTGTAATAATCTTGTAAAGACACTTTTTTTCTTTTTTTCAAATTAAAAACCGCATTTAAAATTATGCGGTTTTCAGTTCATTTTCTTTCATTGTAAATACTAAAATAATAAGTGATAGTAGTGTACCAATAGCAATTGACAATAAGAATAACCAAGGTTTTGATGTTGTCCAAAATACCAATAATCCGCCATGTGGAACGATTGACAAGACATTAAAGTATCCAATCATTGCACCACTAATCATCGCACCTATAAGTGAAGGAATCATGACCTTTTTTCCATATGTATGATAATAATGTAGTCCACCTTCTGATATGAAAAATGCACCCAGTAATAAAACAGACCAAGGTTTTTGATTATTTGATTCGTTAAAAACCTTTTTATTCATCATATGATATAAGCCAATTGTGAGTGATGGAATCATACCACCAACCATAACTGCTGGTATTAAAGCATTGAAATTCATGTATAAGCCTATAGTTGAAATTGCTAATACATAAGCAAATTTATTCATAGGTCCACCAAGATCATAAGCCATAAAGACTGCTAGTACTGCACATAAAGCAACTTGTGACACTAAATTTAAATTGATAAATAATTGTTCATAATATGAAGTAAATGTCGGCATGAATAAATTCAGTCCTAAATAAACAAAATATATCAGAACAACAGATACTAAAGGTATCCATACAATTGTTAAAGTTGATTTAAAATTATAACCTATTTTCTTTAATCCTAGTTTAAGTAATAACACAATATAACCTGCAATTAGACCAATCATAATCGCGCCAATAAAGCCTAATCCAGATGTTGCAACTAAACTTCCTGCTAATAATCCAGGAAGTAATGCTAATTTATCAGAAACTGCATAAGCGATATATCCTGTTAAAACAATATAACCTAATGAACTTAAGGCATACTCTGTATTAACAAATAAACCTTGGAATTCATAATTTGTATATAACAAAATAGTTCTCATGAGTGTTGCCGTAATAAAAAAAGGTAATGCAAAAGAAAAACCTTTCATAATCTGAGCTTGTACCTTTTTCATATAATACCCCTTTAAATAAGATTAACTGCTTGTTCTATAACATGCTTAGGGTCTTTTATAGTTTCTGTTGTTGATGTATGATAAATCTTTTTACCTTCAAATCTATCTTCTTCCACTGAAACATCTGCTGCAATTAAGACAACATCAGCAAAATCTATATCATTTTCTGATAACTCGTTTTCAACGCCTACTGCACCATGTGTTTCCACTTTAATTAATACATTCATTTTCTTTGCAGTTAATTCTAGAATTTCTGCAGCCATATATGTATGTGCTATGCCTGTAGGACATGCTGTAATCGCAACAATTTTTTTCATTACTCAACCCTCTTTAAAATATTCATTACTTCTTCATTTGTTTTCGCATTTAATAATTCATTTCTAAAACTTTCATGAATTAAGCTTCTTGAAAGCATCGCTAATACTTTTAAGTGAAGATTAACACCTTCTGATGGAATACATATTAAGAAGAATAGTTTTGCTTTTGAGCCATCTAGACTTCCGTATTCTATACCTTCACCAGAACGACCGAATACAACACATGGTGAATCGATATGATTTGATTTAGCATGTGGTAATGCAATTTGTAATCCAATACCTGTTGTATCAAGTGCTTCTCGTTCAAAGATGTCAGCAATCAATCCATCTAAATTATTGATAAATCCTTTTTGATTCATGACATTTGCTAATTCTTTGATGACACTATCTTTGTCAGTTGATTCTAAATTTAATTTGATATCATCGATACCCATAAAATCTTCTAATCTCATGTATGAATCTCCTCCACATTTATTTGTTTTAAAATTTCATTTACATCATTTAAATGAAACTTTCTATGTATGACATATGCATAAGATGTTGCATGAGCAAACATATAAGCAGATAAAACATCTTTATCATTTTGATAACTATAAGCAAATCCGGCAACGAATGCATCGCCTGCGCCAACCGTTAGATTTGTTTTAATAGGATCTAATATGATTTTATATGCTTTATCATGAGTGACTAATATTGACCCTTTCTCGCCTAAGGACAATACAACATTTCTAGCACCTTTTTCAATTAACTGTTTACAGTATGGTGTGTAATCTATATCTTTTTCTTCAAGCCCAAAATAATCAATTAATTCATCTTTATTTGGTTTAACCAATAAAGGTTGATATTTTAATACTTGATCATATAGATTTGCTGGAATATCAATGATGACATCAATATCTTTATGTTTGATAGATGCTAATAGGCTATCATATAAATACATTTCACCCTTTATACTACTACCACTAAAAATAAGTAAATCTTTTGATTTAGTCCTTAAAATCTTTTTTCTTAATTTATGAATCTCACAGCCTGTCACCTTTTCCAGTTCTGTGTTTACTTCAGTTTCCTTCTTACCATGTAGTTTAACATTAAATCTTGTTAATGCCATTGTTTTTACAATGTCAAATTTAATGAATGGACTACTTTTCATCATTTCTTTATAAAAGATATTTAGTTTTGGATTTAATAGTGTTACGCTTCTAGATTGACATGCCAATTGATTTAATGATTTAGAAACATTAATTCCCTTGCCCCCAAGTTCAAATTGATAATCGGAAACTCTGTTGAGTTTTCCTTTCTCAAATTGATCACGATATAAATGATAATCAATGGCAGGATTTAGCGTGCATGTTACAATCATTTATGCCTCTTTCTTCTATTTAGATTTAGTATTTGTTTATATGCATACATTATATCAAATAATTGTCTATTTTACATATCTTTAAAGTATATCTTAATGAATTTTATCTGATTTGTTTTATAATGAATTTAGGAAAAGATAAAAAGGAGTTTCATATGAAAAATTTTAAAAATTATTTTGCCGAATTATTCGGTACATTCGTGCTTGTATTTGTAGGTACAGCTGTTGCTATTACAACAGGTAATCCTTTATATACAGCATTAGCATTCGCATTTGTTGTAGTTGCTATGGCATTTAGTATTGGTGATATTTCAGGTGCACAATTAAACCCTGCTGTATCATTAGGTTTAGCTGTAAGTAAGAGAATTTCTTGGAAAGATTTTAGTTTCTATGTATTATTCCAAGTTGTAGGTGCATTTATCGCAAGTGCTCTATTATACTTATTATTTGGATCAAATGCTAATTTAGCTGGTAACCAAGTACAATCAGCATTAGATGGTAGTGCAGTTCTAGGATTAGTCGTTGAAATTATTGTAACAACTATCTTTGTATTTGTTATCTTAAGTGTTACATCAAAATCAGAAAACTCAAAAGTTGCTGGTTTCGTTATCGCATTAACTCTTGCGACATTAATTATGGCATCATTTAATTTAACTAGTGCTGGATTAAATCCTGCAAGATCATTAGCACCTGCTGTATTAGAAGGTGGCAATGCATTATCACAAGTATGGGTATTTATTTTAGGACCTCTAGTTGGTGGGGCATTAGGATCAGTATTATTTAAATCATTTAATAAATGATTAAATCTATTAAAAATAAAAACACTTCCGATAAACTGAACCCTGTTTAGTAGACACTATAAAAATAAAGGGTTAATTACAAAATAAGAAACACTTCTATATAATTGATATATGGAGGTGTTTTTATTATGGCAAAGAAAGGACAAACATTTAATAAGTATGATTTAGATTTTAAGTTAAAGGTTGTCAAGGAGAAACAAGAAGGTATGAGTTATACAGCATTAGAACGAAAATATAGCATACCATGGCAAACTATTGCAGGTTGGATGAGAATGATTAAAGAAGTTGGGGGACTTGAAGTTAAACCACGAGGTCAAAGCAACAAGAAAGATATTGACTATAAGGAGCGTTATGAAATACTAAAAAAGTTCCAGGCCTTCTTGGTTACCAACGAACCAAAGAAAAAATAAACTTCATCAAGAAATACCGAGGAGTCCACAAGATTACACTCATGTGTGAAGTATTAATGATCAGCCCAAAGACATATTATAAATATAGATATGTAAACGACAGAGATTATGAGACATATAAATTGATTAGACGCATGTTTAAGCAAAGTTTAAACACATATGGCTATAGAAGAATTACAGATGAACTTCATGATAGAGGTTATCAGATAAATCATAAAAAAGTGGCTAGAATCATGCATAAGTATGGATTGAAGCCAAGTTATGTGAAAACATCACAATCAAACAATCAATATTATAAAGAAAACATTAAACCAGACTTATTACAAAGAGATTTTAATCAAAAAGGATGGGTTACCGATGTAACCTATCTCATTTATCGCAATAAAAGAGCTTATTTATCAACCATACTTGATTTAGAGACAAGAAAGATAGTCGCTTATCAAATCAGCATGAAAAACGATAATCAATTAGTGCTTGATACGCTTAATAAGGCCATCAAAAAAACAAAAGACCTAAATGGATTAATCATCCATTCAGATCAAGGTAGTCAATATGTATCTTATGAATATAAAGAAGTCTGCGCATCAAATGGTATCCTTATTTCTATGTCCAGAAAAGGCACACCACTTGATAACGCAGTCATTGAGAGTTTCCATTCCCTCTTAAAGAAAGAGACTCTATACAATAATGATATCAAATCTTTAAAAGAATATATAGCATTCGTGCATAAATGGCTAAAGTTTTATAATACAAAGCGAAGAAAAAATAAAAAGTAGACCTTTTTTTATTAGTGTCTACTTTTTGGGGTTCACTTCACCGAAGAAGTGTTTTTTTTATGCAATAGTTTTTCTCGCGAAATTACCAAATACTTGTTTAACAGGACTTGTTATAACAAATGCATGTGGATCTTTTGCTTTAATGATATCCATTAAAGGATGTAATTCGTATGATGATATGATTACATAAATCATTGTTTTCTCATGACTTGAATAAGCACCTTCAACTCTGATTAATGTCACACCACGATATAAGTTATTTAATATATCTGATACTAACGCTTTAGGTTCTACTGTAATAATATTGACTGACATATAATGATAAGCTGTATGCATTCTATCTGTAATCACTGTTGTGATTATGATACGAATAACAGTATATGAAGTAATGACACCACCTGCAACAACAACACCGTTTGCAGCTGAAGTTGTACCACCAATAACAATACCACCTAATACGGCAATCGTTACATTCATGGCCATTGAGAAGAATCCAACACTTCTTCCTTTTTTAAATGCTAGATATTGTGCAACAATATCTAATCCACCAGTTGAAGTACCAAATTTTAATGCCCCACCTGTACCTAGACCAATCAGTAATCCACCAAGAATGGCAGATGCTAAAGCATGCTCTGGTGCTGATAGACCAATATCAACGATTGGAATGAAACTTAATATTGTTGATTGTACTAAAACAGATATTAAACTATAAATTGTAAATCGATGTGAAACTCCAAACCACCCTAATACAAGTATTGGAATATTCACAATAATAATAAAGAATGATAAGAAATGTGTTGACACTTCTTGATTAAAAATTCTTTCTAATATATCTCTTGTTAATTGTCCTAAACCTGGAATACCACTTGTATATAGTGGAACGGCTGAGGCTTCTAAAAACCAAGATACACCTAATCCATAAATCGATGTGAAGACTATAACTGCAATCACACGTTCAATTTCAGGGAATACTTTTCTTTTAAATTTTTCGGATTTAATCCAACCAAAAATCTTATTCATTTCGATCGCTTAATATCTCCTCTAATTTCTTATCAAGATCATATCTTTCAAATAATACTTCTGAAGTTTCTAATGTAACTTCATCAATTTGACCAAATGATGATAATGATTCAAAATCATTGTTATCAACTTTGATTAATTCTAAAATACGTGCTGAAGTATTTGGAATAAATGGTTTTAATAAAACACCCACAAATCTAATTGTTTCAACTAATTGATATAAGACATAATCTAATTCAGTTTGTTTAGTTTCATCTTTGAATAATGCCCATGGTGCAGCAACATCAATATATTTATTTGCGTGTCTTGCTAGAATCACAACTTCTTCTAATGCGTCAGCAACCTTAAGTTCATCCATATATTTAATAATATTTGGAAGAGCTTCAAGTGCTTTTTCTTTTAAACTAAATTCAAATGGTTCATCAAGCTCTACTTTTTTAACTAGACCTTGGCGGTATTTTTTTGCCATACCAATCGTACGGTTCACTAAGTTACCAATAGTATTAGCTAAATCGCTATTGTTTCTTTCAATTAATAATTCATATGTGATATTACCATCTTGCGCAAATGGAATTTCATGTAATACATAATATCTTACTGTATCCACACCAAAGTATTTAACTAAATCATCAGTATACATTGTATTACCCACAGATTTACTCATTTTACCTTTGTTAACTAAAATCCATGGATGACCGAAAACCTTTTTAGGTAATTCTAGTCCTAAAGCCATTAAAATAATTGGCCAATAGATTGTATGGAATCTTAAAATATCTTTACCAATCAAATGAACATCTGCTGGCCAGAATTTATTATATTGTTCAGTAAATGGTTTATCAGGATTATATCCAAGACTTGTAATATAGTTACTTAATGCGTCTACCCAAACATAGACAACATGTTTATCATCAAATTTAACAGGTACACCCCATTTAAATGATGTTCTTGATACTGATAAATCTGGAAGTGGTTCTTTTAAGAAGTTTTGAATCATTTCATTTTTTCTTGATTCAGGTGCGATAAAATCAGGATTATCTTCGATATGTTTTAAAAGACGTTCTTGATATTTTTCTAATCTTAAGAAGTAAGTATCTTCAGATGTCCAAACAAGTGTATCTCCACTTGGTCCTTTACCATCAACAATATCTTTTTCAAAAATGAACGCTTCATCAGATACTGAATACCAACCTTCATATTTACCTAAATAAATATCACCTTGATCATATAGTTTCTTAAATATTGCTTGCACGGCTTCTTCATGATAATCATCAGTAGTTCTTATGAAATAGTCATATGATACACCTACTGAATCATAGATTCTTTTGATTTCTGAAGATATGTGATCAGCATATGCTTTAGGAGATAACCCTGCAGCTTCTGCTTTACTTTCAATTTTTTGTCCATGTTCATCTGTTCCAGTTTGGAAAAATACATCATCGCCCATTGCACGTCTAAAACGACAGATTGAATCTGCCAAAATAGCTTCATAAACATTCCCGATGTGAGGAATCGCTGAACTATATGCAATTGCAGTTGTTAAAAAATATTTTTTACCCATAGTAAAAACCTCCTTTAAAAATATAAAAACGCCCTTAAAAAAATCTAAGGACGAAAATCTCGCGGTACCACCTTAGTTCTAGATATATTATCTAGCACTCTACACCTTAACGCGGTATACGTTTTAACCTACATATCAGTTAAAAAGGCTCAAAAACCATGTTCACAAATGACTTGATTCGTTCACACCAACCACGAATTCTCTTCATGCAAAATCATCTATTACTCTCTTTCTCAACGCCTATTAAAATATCATATATATTATATATAAAAACTTATAATTTTACAATAGTTTTATACATTAATTTTATATGCTTTATATACTTCATTCTTTGGTATTTTTCTTAAGGATGCAACTTTTTTCATCGCATCTTTTTCAGTCATACCTTCTTTTATGTATAATTCGACATGATCATATAAGGATATGTCATCATAATTTTCTTTTTTGTGATTACCATCAATGATTAAAACATATTCCCCTTTTTTAATATGTTCCATATCAATCGCTTCAGTGATTCTACATCTGATCCATGTTTCAAAAGCTTTAGTTAATTCTCTTGCGATTGCGATTTCTCTATCACCTAATACTGAATAAATTGTTTTAAGTGTTTCAGTAATACGCATTGGTGATTCATAAATAATTAATGTAGCATCTGATTTTTCATATGATTCAAGAAGCGTTTTTGCATCACCTTTTTTTCGAGGTAGAAATCCAATAAATGTATGAGGTTGCATAGATAATCCTGATCCAACAAGTGCAGTAAGTGAAGCACTTGCCCCAGGTATTGGCACAACATAAAAACTAGACTCTAAAACTTTTTGAATAATCACATAACCAGGATCACTAATGCCAGGTGTACCAGCATCAGTAATAATCGCTAGATTTTTACCTTCTTCAAGAAACTTAACAGCCTCTAAGCTTTTTTCTTCTTTATTGAACTCATGATAACTCATCATTGGTGTTGTAATATTAAAATGTTTTAAAAGAACACCTGAATTTCTTGTATCTTCAGCAAAGATTATATCAACATTTTGTAATACCTCAACTGCGCGATATGTCATATCTGACAAATTTCCAATTGGTGTCGATACAACAAATAATGTTGATTTTTCATCTTTAAAACTTCTTTGTATCAAGTCGTCACAATCCTTTTCGCTCTTTCGCGTAAATCTCTTTCATTATAGACAAGTCTAATAAGTTGTTTCTTCTTATATTCATCAATACCAAAATGTTCTCTAATATCTTCTAAGAAGAAATGTTCAGCTGTATTATATAATTCATCAATCATTGTTGTCTTAATCAAATTTAAGAAAACAATGTTTTTTACTGCAATGCTTGCCGCACTAAAAAACTCAATAGTTTCTTTTAAATCATCACTTAGTGAAAAAGTGTATTCAGCAGCAATATCATCTCCAACTTCTGCGAGCATGAGTTGTAAGAATCTTTTTTCAATTGCTGATGCTTCACCATCAATTGTGACCATATGCATCGCTAAATCTAAAAATTTAAGTTTTTCTTTTCTAGTAAGTAAACTAAGTAACATGAATGCTTCCTCCTATATATCTGTTAAAATCATCTGTATATTGATGTTTTTCTTTATAGATAATGAGTGGTGGTTCTAATACCAATGATTCCTTACCATTTTTAATACATTGAATAAGTACATGATTTGCTGGTTTATCACTATATGGATGTACAAACTTTAAACGTTTGACTGTTAACTGATACTTAGATAACATCTGAATGATTTCAGATATACGATCGGCACGATGTACCATATAAAAATATCCACCAAACTTTAATACTTCACTAGATTTCTTAAGTAATGATTCTAATGATAGTGTGAGTTCATGTCTTGCTAATGATGATGCATCATCATTATTTAAATGACGTTTGTGGCTCGTATTGAAAAATGGAGGGTTTGTGATAATACAATCAAGATTCTTATATGTACTATCTTTGAAGTCTCCTAAAATGATTTCACTACGATTAACTAAATCATTTAATTTCATATTGTTAATCGCGAGATTATATCTCACTTCTTGTATTTCAATACCTAATAGTTTCGCTTTTGTAAGTTCACTGGCATATATAAGTAATGCACCATTACCTGTACCAACATCTAAAACATTTTTTAGTTTAGTTGGTAGGTTTAAAAACTTAGCGAGTAAAACTGTATCTAAATTAAATGAATGATTTCTCATTTGTTCGATCTCTAACTTAGATCCGATTAATGTTCTTTTGATCAATGTTTTAACCTTTTCACATTGTCTTTAGATAACCATTCATCTGGCTCATCATCTTTATAACGAACTTTAACTTTTTGTCCTAATATATTGATATCAATAACTTTTGCGTTACCTTTTTCAGTTTCAACAAATTCATTAACATCTGGTAATATTTCTTTAAGTTCTGTATATACTTCATCTTCATAACGAATACAGCATAATAATTTACCACAAACACCTGATATCTTTTGTGGATTAAGGGCTAGGTTTTGATTTTTAGCCATTTTAATTGATACAGTATCAAATTCTCCAATGAATGTTGTACAGCATAAAATAAGCCCACAAGGTCCAATACCACCAATCATTTTAGCAGCATCTCTTGGTCCAATTTGTCTAAGTTCAATACGTGTATGATAGATTTTATTTAAATCTTTAACAAGATTTCTAAAATCTACGCGTTCTTCAGCTTCAAAGTATATAAGTAATCTTTTACGATCTAACGTATATTCTGCACCTAAGACTTTCATATCAAGCTTATTAGTTTTCGCTAATTTTTTTGATTCTGCAATAACTTGTTGTTCAAGTGATTGATTATATGCATCAGTTTCGATGTCATCTAATGTTGCTAATCTTAAGACAGGTTTTAATTCACTGACTAAATCTGATTGATCAATTTCCTTGATCATATAAACTGTACCTATTTCGATACCTCTTGATGTTTCAACAACTACTTGTTGGTTTTGTACTATATCTAAATCTTTGTAAGAAAAATGATATTTCTTACCAGCCTCTTTAAATTTAATTAAAGCTACTTGCATGTTGTCACCTCTTTTTTTCTAAGATATATGCGAGTTCATCTAGTGCAAGCTCTAGATTTATATAATAATTTTGTTTTTTAAATACTGCTTGCATTTGTTCAATTAGGTCTTGGATTTCAAATACATCCATCATATCTGATTGTTCTAAGATTTGTTCTCTTAAGAATTCAAAAATGATTGGTTGATTTGAACGATAATGGATTAAATCCATAAAATATAGAATGAGTAATTCCATGAATTGTCCAAATAGTATGCGATCTTGTAATAAAAATCTAGCATACTTGGAGAAATATATAGGATATATAACATCTCGTTTTTTCCAGTTGTTAGAAATTGAGATGACAAATTCTATTGTTTGACTCATATTTGGATCACTTGATAAAATTAAAGCCTCATCTAAATCTTTAGTGATATATGGAAGTAGTGTTGCTTTTTCTTCTTCCACACCTTCACTCATGAGTTGGTCTTTAAGTTTGATTTCATCCATACTATTTAAATGAAGAATCTGAGATCTTGATTTAATCGTAGAGATGACATCATCAATATTTTCTGTAAGCAGGAACCCTGTTACTTGTTTGCTTGATGGTTCTTCCATAAATTTAAGAAGAGAATTTGCTGCACTTTGATTTAATCGTTCAACGTTTTTAATGACATAAACACGATGACCTGATACAAGTGCAGTTTTAGAAAACTCTTGTTGTAATTCAAGAATTTGTTCTTTTTTGATATTTAATCCACTAGGTTCAATGACCAACATGTTTGATAGTTGTCTTGTTTGAATTTGGTGTCTTAACAATGTGTTTTCATCTTCTGATGATTGCTTGTTAAAAATAAGATAGCAAATATCTTCAACCAACTTCGATTTACCACTACCTTTAGGTCCACTAATGAGATATAAATGTGCTAAACGATTTTTCTTAATCGTTTGTTCAAAAAAGGTTAATGCTTGATTCATAGTTTGTCCTTTATGATTGATAGTATTTCTTCTGCGATTTGTTCTAATGGTCTATTACCATCAATAACAATCACGCGTTTAGGATATCTTTTAACTACTTCTAAATACCCATTTCTTACACGATTATGAAAGTCCATTGATTCTTGATCAAGACGATCAAATTTCACACGATCATGAATGCGTGCTAATCCTACTTTTGGATCTAAGTCGATATAAAATGTCATATCAGGCATATGTTTTGTCGCATATTGATTAATGCTTAAAACAAAATCAAAACCTAAATCTCTTGCACATGCTTGATAAGCAAGTGAACTATCTAAATAACGATCACATAAAACGATTTTATTTTCGTTTAATGCTGGAATAATAACTTCATCTAAATGTTGTGCACGTGATGCAGCTAATAATAAAGCTTCTGTATAAGGTGTAACACCTTCATATTTTGGATTTAAAATAATGTCTCTAATTGCTTCTGCGACAACTGAACCACCAGGTTCACGTGTGCAGACAGTCTCATAAGAAGACAAAGCTTTTTTGATGTATTCGATTAATGATGTTTTTCCGGAACCTTCTCCGCCCTCAAATGTAATAAACATAGTTTAAAAACCCCTTTTTCATATTATACCATTACTTATAATATACACGTTCAAGATATAGACCTCTCGCATCAGCTGTCTTACCAGCGAGTTGTCTTTCTTGTGTCTCTAATATTTTTGTAATAACTGATGGATCTTTTTTGTGAAGTCCTATTTCAATTAATGTACCCATCATTGAACGTACCATATATTTTAAGAAACTATTGCCATGGAATGTGAATATATAATGGTCTTTTGTTTCCTTAAATGATACTTCATAAATAGTTTTAATTGTAGGCTTACCTTTTACATGTTGCGTAAACCCTTTAAAATCATGTGTGCCTTCAAATAATTTATATGCTTCTAGCATTGGAACTATATCTAAATTTCTGATATAAACTTCATGATTTTTTTTAAACACTGAACTTTCTGTCTTTGAAAGTACATATTTATATTTCTTTGATTTCACACTATGTCTAGCGTGAAAATCATCTTTAACTTTAATAACTTTTAATACTCTAATATCAAGTGGTAATCTGTCATTAACACGAATCCAATCAATATCTAAGTCACTATCAAAATGAAATGTTTGTCTTAAGGCATGAACACCCTTATCGGTTCTACCTGATGCATGAATCTTAATTTCAGTTTGTGTCATGAGCTTAAAAGATTTTTCGATAACTTCTTGGATACCTAACGCATTTGTTTGACTTTGGAATCCTTTATAATTCGTTCCATCATAACTTACTGTAGCTAAATATCTCATTAACCAATCATCACTTTAAAGTAAATAGTTGCGGCTAATATCATAACACTTAATACAGCAGTTAAGTAATCAGTAAATCTAATTTTATATTGATCTATCTTAGTTCTTTTCGCACCAATCACATAGCCTTTAACTTCCATTGCATTTGCTAAATCTTCGGAACGATTAAATGAAATAACAAAAACTGGAATTAATAGTGATATGATTTGCATCACTTTCTCGCGTAGTGAACTTTCATTAAAATCAACACCACGAGAAGCTTGAGCTTTCATGATTTTTTCTGTTTCTATAAGTAATGTTGGAATATATCTTAATGTTAATGATAATAACATCGCAAATATATCAACAGGTACTTTAATCACTTTAAGTGGTTTAAGTAACTCTTCAACCCCATAATTTAAATCTGTAGTCATTGTTGTAAATGTTAATAGTGATGTTGTGATAATGATTGTTGTAATTCTTAAGAATATAATCACTGATCTCATGATACCCACATCACGTATGTTTAATACATAACTAGAGAAATCAAAGATTGTATAAGGTATTGATTGTACATAAAATACTGCAACTACTGCTAGTAAGAAATACAGCATTCTAAATTTAATATATCTTTTCGTAAATTGGTAAAAGACAATAATTAAAATAATAGCTGCAATACTTACCACTGATATATGCATATCAACAGGTCCCAATACCGTTGTACCTTCTGTTGAACTTAATATTTGTATCACAAAAGTAAATGTTAGTAAAACAATAATTGATCTTAAACTTCTAAGCATTTTAAATACTGATACTTTTGCTGATTTCGTAATGATGAGTACTAAAACCAATAATGATACTAAAATACCTACTGACCAATATAATTTAGTCATTTCATCCCCAATAGGGACCAAGAATATCGCAATCAAGAAACTGAATACTGATAATAATTTAATTCTTGGATCTAATTTGTGAAGCCATGAATCACCAGGAATATATTGTCCAATCATAATTTGGTTCATGCCTTCACCTCCTTAAGAAATTGATATAAGTGATCAAAATCATAAAAAGGTTGATATGGAATACCTAGAGTTTTTTCTAGGTGTTTCATGATTTTTAATGGTGTTGGTAAATCTAGATGGAATGAATCAAAATCTTTATGTTCAAAAAGATCCTCTTTCTTACCATCAAAAACGACTTTGCCTTGATCCATAACAATCACACGTTTTGCATATTGACTTACAATATCCATATCGTGTGTAATTAATATAATTGATTGATTTTTCTTTTCATGAAGATCTACAAAGATATTCATTAAATCTATTTTACCTTTAGGATCTAATCCTCTAGTGGGCTCATCTAAAACTAAAACTTTAGGTTCCATTGCAAGAATACCTGCAACAGCAACTCTTCTCATTTGTCCACCACTAATTCTAAATGGTGATTTTTCAAAGAGTGATTCTTCAATACCTACTGTAATTGCCGCATCGCTGGCTTTTTTATAAGCCTCTTCATCGCTGATCTTAAAGTTTTTAGGACCAAACATAATATCCTTAATGATTGTTTCTTCAAATAATTGATATTCAGGAAACTGAAAAACAAGTCCAACCTTTTGTCTTAAATGGTTGACCTTTTCTTTTTTCTTAGGTGGAAGTTTTTGATCAAAAACTTCTACTTCTCCAGATGTTGGTAATAATAATGCATTCATGTGTTGTACAAGTGTTGATTTACCAGAACCAGTATGCCCAACGATTGCAACGAATTCACCATCACCTTCAATATTTAAATTAATGTTATCAAGTGCTGTATAAGTCTCTTTAATCCCGCGATACTTATAGCCTACTTGCTTGAATAAAATGCCCATAGTGCCTCCGTAATCTTAGGATCTATCTCTTCATCCTTTAAAGCTCTTGCGTAAAGTTTCGCTTCAAATGGTAATTCAAGATGAGATGATTTTAATAAATCTTCATGTTTAAACACTTCAAAAGGTTCACCTTGTAAGATGATTTCTCCACCTTTTAAAACAACGATGTCATCAGACTCAGCAGCAAATGTTAAGTCATGCGTAATCGTAATAATTGTTTTATTTAATTCTTTATTAAGTTTTTTAATTAGGTTTATAATTTCTTCAGTACCTTCTGGATCTAGCATTGAAGTAGCTTCATCTAGAATTAATATATCTTGTTCCATTGCAAGTGCACCTGCAATAGCAACTCTTTGTTTTTGTCCACCAGATAATTGGTGTGGTTCTTTAGATAAAAAATCTTGCATGCCAACAAGTGTTGCATAATGAACAACGCGCTCTTCCATTTCTTGTGGAGATAAACATTGATTCTCTAAACCAAATGCAATATCATGTCGAACTGTTACACCAACAAACTGATTATCAGGATTTTGAAAAACAATCCCAATCTTTTTACGGATATCAGTTAAATTATCGTCATTTAATAAAAGTCCATCAATTTCAATAGAACCATTTGATGGCTCTAATAAACCAACAAGACATTTAGATAACGTAGATTTACCTGAACCGTTATGACCTAAAACAGAGACCCATGAGCCTCTTTTTATATCTAAATTTATATCATTAAGCGCTTTGTTTTCTCCATTATATGAGAAACTTAAATTGCGTATATTTAACATGTATGTTCACCTACATTTCATCTATAACATTATATCACGTTTCACTATCTTTTATAAAGTAATTATCTTTATAAATGATTATACTTTATTTGTCAAAATGCTTTTATTTTAGACATTTTTTCTTTATAATAGACGTGTTAGCGAAAGGAATTGAAAATATGATCAAACATTTAACAAGCGAAAATTTTAATGAAATTGTATTAGAAAGTAAATTACCTGTATTAGTAGACTTTTGGGCACAATGGTGTGGACCATGTAGAAGAGTTGCTCCTATCTTAGAAGAACTTGCACTTGAAGTTGAAGGTAAAGTGGTTATTGCAAAATTAGAAGTTGATGAAGAACCTGCAATCGCAGACTCATATCAAATCATGAGTATTCCAACTTTAATTATCTTCAAAGATGGACAAATCCAAAAACAACTTATTGGACTTCATTCAAAAGATGCTCTTAAAAAACATTTAGGTCTATGAAAAAAGCTATAATTATTGGATATGGACCTGCAGGTATATCTGCAGCTATATATCTAAAACGTTCTGGTCTTGATCCTATCGTTATAGGAAAAGATTATGGAACGTTCAGTTATGATGAAATACATATCGAAAACTATTATGGATTTGAACATCCTATTAATGGTAGGGAATTAATCGATAATGGTATCGCTCAAGCTAAAAGATTAGGTATCGAGATTATATTTGACTCAGTTTTAGATTTAAGAGAAACTTTTAATAATTCTTTTGAAGTAGTGACTGAGACAAAAACTTTTGAAACTGAAACTGTCTTACTTGCTACTGGTAAACAAAGACTTCAATTAAACATCCCGGGATTTAGAAAATATCGTGGGAAAGGTATTAGTTTTTGTGCAACATGTGATGGCTTCTTCTATCGAAGAAAGAAATTAGCTATTATTGGTTGTGGTCCATATATGCAACAAGAGTTAAAAGAGTTGGAAAACTTATCAGATGATATCACAGTATTTACTAATGCTAAAGAATTATCACAACCAGTTGATCACCCAGTGGTCACTGATAAAATTACTGCATTCAAGGGTGATCAAAAAATCACTTCTATTGAAACAGCAAATGGTTCTTATCCTGTTGATGGCATATTTGTTGCTATTGGCACACCAAGTTCTATAGACTTTGCTCAAAAACTAGGTGTAGTTGTTGAAAGAAGCAGTTTAGTTGTTGATGATCACTATCAAACGAATGTTAGTGGATTATTTGCTGCTGGAGATGTTATCGGTGGTAAATTACAAATCGCTAAGGCTGTCTATGACGGTATGATGGTTGCAGATGCAATCAACAAATATATCAAACAAAAAAATAAAGCATGACCTTGAGTCATGCTTTTTCTTTATTTTATAATTTTGTATCGTCTACACTATCTAAATACTTATTAATTGGATCAATGACTGCTTTTACAGTACCATCTTTAAATGGATTTTGTAATTTAGCTGATTCAACTAAATCAACAAAACTCTTAGATCCACCTAATTTACATAGTTCGATATATTCTTTAACTGCTTTCCCGTGATCTTCTTGAGATTTAACCCAGAATTGGAATGCACAAACTTGTGCTAAAGTATAATCAATGTAGTAGAATGGAGCACCAAAGATATGTCCTTGTTTAAACCAGAATGTACCTTTATCCATGAAACTATCATCACCATAATCTTTAAATGGTAAATATTTCTTTTCAATAGAACGCCATAATGCTTTTCTTTCAGCTGGTGTCATATCAGGATTTTCATAAACGCCATGTTGGAACTCATCAACAGTTACACCATATGGAAGGAATGAAATAGATCCTGCTAAATGATTGAATTTATATTTTTCTGTATCTTCTAAGAAGAATTGATCAACCCATGGCCATGCTAAGAATTCCATACTCATTGAATGAATTTCTGCAGCTTCCATTGTTGGCCAACGGTATTCAGGAATTTGATCTCTACTTGAGAATACTTGGAATGCATGACCTGCCTCATGTGTTAATACATCAACATCATGTGATGTACCATTAAAGTTAGCGAAAATGAATGGTGAATCATAAGTTGGGATATATGTACAATATCCACCACCTTGTTTACCAGGTTTAGATTCTAAATCTAGTAAATCTCTTTCTACCATGAAATCAATAAACTTACCAGTTGGCTCGCACATTTCATGATACATTTTAACTGCACGTTCAACCATCCAGTCTTTTCCACCTTTAGGTGTTGGATTACCTGATAAGAATGATAATGCTAGGTCATATGATTTTGGTTCATCAATGCCTAAACGTTTAGCTTTTCTTGCAGTTAATTCATTTACTACAGGCACTACTTCTTTATAGATTTGGTCTCTATATGCTTTAACATCTTTGAAATCATAATCAGTTCTACCAAAACGGTCATAACCTAATTGTACGAAGTTTTCATAACCAAGATCTTTAGCGATTTTAGTTCTAACTTTTACCATATCATCATAGATACGATCTAGTTGTTCTTCGTTTGCTGCAAAGAAATTAGAAACAGCTAATTGTGCTCTGTGTCTAACATCTCTATCTTTTGATTGTGCAAATGGTGCCATTTGACTTAAATTATATGTACCACCATCAAATTCAATTTGTGCTGATGCTAATAATTTTGAGTATTCTGTAGATAACTTGTTCTCTTTTTGTAAATCAGGAATGATTTCTGGTTTAAAAGTTTTTCTTGCAAGTTCTCCACGTAGGAAAATTAGTTTCCCATATTTTTCTTCTAGTGCAGCTCTATTTTTTGAGTTTAATAATTTATCGTTAAACTCATGGCTGTATTGTCCGATGATAGGTCCGTTTTCATCAAAGAAAGCTTGTTCTTCTTCATAGAATTTATCTTTTGTGTCTACACTATTTCTAATTGAAACTAATGTACTTAGCGAAGATATTTCATCAAAAGCAACCATTAAGTTTTCAATTGCTTTTACTTCTTCGTCTACTGATACGTCACTACCAATGACATTTAAATCTTTTTCTAATTTTGCTTTGAAAGCATCCAAGTCTGGTCTTTCATATTTATAATCTTGAAATTTCATCATTGACCTCTTTCTATTAATCTTATTACTTAATAGTATATCACATTTATATCTTTATATGTTTTAACATATAACTTAAGATGAAAAGAATAACCAGTTAAGAAACTGGTTTTATATTTATTTATAAACTTTGATTAATATTTCTTTCATATGTTCTACTAATGGTAATCTAGGATTTGCTGGAGAACATTGATCTTCATAAGCTAAGTATGCAAGTTTTTCAACATTATCCATATAAGTTTTTTCATCAACATTTTGTTCTCTAAATGACATCTTAATACCTAAACTACTTCCAAGATCATAAACGGCTTGTGCAAGTGATTCAACACCTTCTTCAACAGTTTTAGCTTTTAAACCTAGAAGTCTTGCGATCTTTTGATATTTTTCATCTGCAACATAATAATTGTATTTTGGCCATGTCGCAAGTTTAGATGGTTTTTGACCATTATATCTAATAACTTCTGGTAATAAAATAGCATTGATTCTACCATGTGGTACATGAAACATACCACCGACTTTATGGGCCATAGAATGCGAAATACCAAGGAATGCATTACCGAATGCCATACCTGCCATTGTTGATGCATTATGCATTTTTTCTCTGGCTTCAAAATCACTACCATTATCAACAGCGCGTTTTAAATAATTGAATACAATTTCAATTGCAGATAGTGCTAATGCATCTGTGTAATCGTTAGATAATGTAGATACATATGCTTCAATTGCATGTGTTAAAACATCCATCCCTGTATCCGCAGTCACTGATTTCGGTTGAGTCATCGCGAGTGCTGGATCGACGATTGCTACTGTAGGTGTTAATGAATAATCAGCAAGTGGATATTTCTTATTTTCCTTCTTATCTGTAATAACTGCGAATGGAGTTACCTCACTACCAGTACCTGATGTTGTAGGAATACATACTAATTTACTCTTCTTACCAAGTTCAGGATATTTAAAAGCACGCTTTCTGATATCCATGAATTTTTGTTTTAAATCGTTGAAATTAACTTCTGGATGTTCATAGAATAACCACATAGCTTTTGCAGCATCCATTGGTGATCCACCACCGATTGCAATAATCGTATCCGGTTCAAATGAACGCATAATTTCATAACCTTTTCTAACTGTTTCAATTGATGGATCAGGTTCTACATCACAAAATAATTGAACAGCTACTTGATTTCTTCTTAAATTAAGTTGATCTGTTATTTTTTGTACATAACCTAGGTCAACCATCATTCTATCTGTAACAACAAACACTTTATGTACATCTTGCATTTGTCTTAAATATTCAATTGAATCTCTTTCAAAATATATTTTTGATGGTACTTTAAACCATTGCATATTATTTTTTCTTCTCCCTATCTTTTTGATGTTTAGTAGATGTGTCGCACTTACGTTGTCACCAACACTGTTATGACCAAAGCTACCACAACCTAAAGTAAGAGATGGAATAAATTGATTATATACTTGTCCAATACCTCCAAATGTTGTTGGTGAATTGTGAATAATTCTAATAGCCTTCATAGCTAGTCCAAATGCTTGAACAACTTCCTTATCTTCGGCGTGGATACAAGCACTATGACCTAAACCATTAAATTCAACATTTGCTTTGGCTTTAGCGATACCTTCTTCTTCATTTTTAACTTCATAAAAAGCTAGTATTGGAGAAAGTTTTTCTTTACTAAATGGTTCATTAACACCAACTTCACTACATGTAACACCTAAGATGACTGTATCTTTAGGTACATCAACACCTATTTGTTTTGCAAGTGATACTGCAGATTGTCCTACGATGTTTGGATTAAGTTTTGCATCTTTAGCATCTTTATAAGAAGAGATGCCAAATGCTAATTTAAGTAGTTTTAATTTTTCTTCATCATTTAAGAAATAAGTTCCAAACATTTTGAAACGATTGATTGCTTCTTTATATAATGGTTTATCAATGAAACATGCTTGTTCAGATGCACATACCATACCATTATCAAATGATTTAGACATAACAATATCATTTACTGCTTGTTTTAAATTAGCAGATTTATGAATATATGCAGGTACGTTACCAGCACCAACGCCTAAAGCAGGTTTACCACATGAATATGCTGCTTTAACCATTTGATTTCCCCCAGTTGCTAAAATTAAGCTAACACCATCGTGATTCATTAAAGCGTTTGTTGCTTCCATTGAAGGCTCTTCAATCCATTGTATACAATCTTTTGGTGCCCCTGCTGCAATTGCTGCATCTCTCACAACTTTAGCAGCTTCAATAGAGCATTTCATTGCACTTGGATGGAATGAGAAAATAATTGGATTTCTCGTTTTGAGTGAAATGATTGATTTGAAAATAGTTGTTGAAGTTGGATTTGTTACTGGAACAATGCCACAAATAACACCAACTGGATCAGCGATTAATGTAATCCCACTTACATCATCCTCACTGATAACCCCCACAGTTTTTAAATGTCTAATATGATTTGATACATATTCGACCGCAAATAAATTCTTTGTTGCCTTGTCTTCGAATACACCGCGTTTAGTTTCATTAACCGCGCTTAAAGCAAGCTTCCCATGAGCATCTAGAGCTGCGACAGAAACTTTAGCGATAATATGATCAATTTGTTCTTGAGTACAGAGGTAAAAAGAGTCAAGAGCAGCTTGAGCATTTTTGACAAGGACATCAATTTTGGACGTAGTAGTCCCTTGGATGTTCTTTTCCATGATTAAGTTTTCCTTTCGAGTTTGTTATCTTTATTATGAAACATAATTATAAAAATTACAATAAGGACTAAACTTAAAAACGTTTTCTTATATTTGTAAATGTTTACAATTTAGTATGACTAAATAAATCATAAAAAAAACAAACCATCGAAATGATTTGTTTTATCTATAAATTTAATTATGACCAAATATAATCAGCTAATTCAGGATGATCGATAAATGGATTTCTATTACCTTGATACTCATAAATCTTTTCATTTCTAGCTAATTCAAATGCATCAACTGGGTCTTCGTTATTCCATCTAAGTAATGTCGCTAAATCAGCCATTTCACCAACTGCTGGTGAACCAGCATTTAGATAGATTAAAGTTAAGTCTGAATACATTACATCCATATATAGTAATATACGTGCAATATCACCTTTAACTTCATCTCTTGGTTCATAAGTAGATGCTGTACCATTTTCATAATACCACTTATTACCTCTTGAAGAGTTTTCACTAGGGTTAGCAGGTTTTAGATTTTGTAAATCTGATGCCTTGTTTACTGTTGAATTTTCAGCACTATCACCTAGTAAAGATTGTGGCCATACATGTTCTCTATTCCAAGTTACACCACTATCCCAAGTTCCACTTACTGAAGTTCCTAGATAAACTAATATAACATTATTAGAATTATTAGGATCTCTATCTGTATCATCTAACATATATCTAGCATCTCCATATGTGACACCTACAAATCCATCATTGATGATTGTATGAAGTGTTGACTTAAGAGTTGTTCCCATAAGACCAGAAACACCATCATAATAACCTGTATATGATCCTTCTTCAACCCATTTTGCATAAAGGATTAAATCATTATATGGCATGTAATCAAAACGATAACTAGTCGTTAATGCTTGATCTGTATACCAACCAACAAACGTAAACCCATCTTTTGTTGGATCTGTTGGTTCATTAATTGCTTTACCACCATTATTTGAGATTTGATCAACTGCACTACCACCATTACTATCAAAAGTAATTGTGTAAACATTTGTATCAATATATAACCATTTAGCAAATAATGTTAAATCACCACTAGGCATTGTATCAAAAGTATATGATCTAGTTAATGCAGATGTCGTATACCAACCAGCAAATTGATAACCTTCTTTTGTTGGATCTTCTGGTGCAGTAATAACTTCACCTTCATACTCAATTAGATCTGAGACTGCTGAACCACCATCTGTATAAAACGTAATTGTATATTGTGTCCCTAAGTTAAGACCAATAACAGTAATATAAAAATTACCATAAACCGTTTCATCATTATAATCTAGTGTATAAGTTAATGTAACATTTTGATCGCCACCATCTGAACGTGTAACAATCCCATCAGCAGTTACGATACCTGGATACATACTAAACCAACTTATCACTGCTTCATCATCTAATTCTGAAGTTGTTGGTAATAAAATATTTTGTGTAACATAATCAGCATTATCACCTTCAGCATAACCAATAGTGATAGCTTCTGAAATATCTGAAATTGTATATGTAGATTCACTACCAAGATTACAACCCCATAAAACGAATATCAGTCCTAAAACAAAAACTGAAATTAAACTTTTTTTAAACATTTTTGACTCCTTAAAATTGCATAAATATAAATCTAATCTTGAACATAATAAAAAAAACAAGCCAAAAAGCTTGTTAATTTTTATTATACGAATTCAATGATTGCCATTGGCGCAGCATCGCCGCGTCTTGGCACTGTTTTGATAATTCTTGTGTAACCGCCTGTACGATCTTGATATCTTGGACCAATTTCATCGAATAATTTTTGAACTGCGTTTTGACCTTCTTTAACATCTTCAAAACGAACTGTTTGAGCAGCTTGTCTACGAGCAGCTAAAGTACCAGCTTTAGCTAATGTAACCATTTTGTCAGCTAATTTTTTTAATTCTTTAGCTTTAGCTTCAGTTGTAACAATTCTTTCATTAATGATGATATCAGTGACTAAGTCGCGTAATAAAGCTTTTCTTTGATCGCTTGTGCGTCCTAATTTACTATAACCCATGGTTTACTCCTTATCTTCATCATCTAAACTAAATTTAGAGTCTTTATTTGATGTGTTTTCAAACTCAAGACCATGTTCAAGTAGTTTTTCTTTCAATTCTTTGAATGATTTTCTACCTAATGAACGAAGTCTCATAACATCTTCTTCAGTCATTTTGATGATTTGAGCAACTGTATAAATACCAGAACGTTTTAAACTATTGAATAGTCTTACTGATAAATCAAGTTGTTCAATCTTCATTTCAAGTTTCTTGTTGACTGGTTCTTCTTCTTGTTCATAAATGAAATCGGCATCTTTAGCTTGTTCACTAATTTCTGAGATTACAGAGAAATAGTCAATAAGCATTTTTGAAGCTAGCCCTAAAGCGTCTTTAGCTTCAACAGCACCGTTAGTTTCAATTTCTAATGTTAACTCATCTTCATCACCACGTGTTTTTTCAACATGGTAAGAAACACGTTCAACTGGTGTGTAAATTGAATCAATTGGGATAACACTTTTTTCGTTTTTACTGTAAACTTTATTTTTATCAGCACTTACATATCCGACACCACGTCTGATTGTAACGATCATAGAAAGTGATCCATTTTCTGATAAAGTAGCAATCACTTGATCAGGGTTAACAACTTCAACACCATCAACATGAGTGAAGTCTGAAGCTGTAACTTTTCCAGCACCTACTGCATATAATTCTAATTTTTGTTCAAAATCAGGATCATCAGATTCTACTGTGAAAATAACTTTCTTTAAATTTAATACAATACCCATGACGTCTTCATAAACGCCTTCAATTGTTGAAAACTCGTGTTCTACACCATCAATTTTAATGTTGACGATTGCAGCACCCGGAAGTGATGATAATAATACGCGTCTTAATGCATTTCCTAATGTAATACCATAGCCGCGCTCTAATGGTTTAATGACAAACTTACCTTTTGTGCCATCAACTGAAATCTCTTCAACTGCGGTTGGTTTTTCAAATTTTAAGTCTTTCATTCGTTATCCCTCCTTATGATTATCCACGTGGACGTTTTGGTGGTCTACATCCATTATGTGGTACAGGTGTTACATCTTTAATTGCTGTGATTTCTAACCCAGCAGCTTGTAATGAACGAATAGCTGCTTCACGTCCAGGACCTGGACCCTTAACATATACTTCAACTTTGATCATACCTTGATCCATTGCACCTTTTGCAGCAGCTTCTGCTGAATTTTGTGCTGCAAATGGAGTAGATTTTCTACTTCCTTTGAAGCCAAGTGCACCAGCACTGCTCCATGCAACAGCGTTACCTTCAACGTCTGTGATTGTTACAATTGTATTATTGAATGTTGTGTGAATATGTGCAATACCAAGGGGAATATTCTTTTTAACTCTACGTTTCGTAGTTTTTTTACGTGCCATTTTCTATTCCTCCTTATTTCTTCTTACCGGCAATAGCCTTTGGTTTACCTTTTCTTGTACGTGAATTATTTCTAGTGTTTTGTCCACGTGTAGGTAATCCTCTACGATGTCTCATACCTCTGTATGAGCCGATTTCCATTAAACGTTTAATGTTCATAGTGATTTCTCTACGTAAATCACCTTCAACGATATATTTACCTACTTCAGTACGAATAGTTGATAATTCGTCTTCAGTTAAGTTTTGTACACGAGTATCTTCTGAGATACCAGCGTCTTTTAGTATTTGTTTAGATGTTGTTAAACCAATACCATAAATGTAAGTTAACGAAACCACGACACGCTTGTTACGTGGAATGTCAATACCTGCGATTCTAGCCATAGTTCCTCCTATTAACCTTGTCTTTGGTTATGTCTTCTATTTTTTTTATTAATTACGTAAACTCTACCTTTACGTCTCACAATGATATCATCTTCACTGCGTTTTTTTACGGATGCTCTAACTTTCATAATATCCTCCTTATTTACGACGATACGTAATACGGCCTCTAGTTAAATCGTATGGTGATAACTCTACTGTTACTTTATCACCAGGTAAAATGCGTATGTTGTGCATGCGGATTTTACCACTTACATGGGCTAATACGATATGTCCGTTCTGTATAAGTTCTACTTTAAATTTCGTGTTAGGTAATACTTCTATAACACGAGCCTCTGCTTCAATTAAATCTTGTCTTGCCATAGATTCACTCCTTTGTTAAAGATGTCAAAATTTCATATCCAGTTTCTGTAATCACAATCATGTGTTCAAAATGTGCACTGGGTTTATGATCTGTTGTAATCGTTGTCCAATTATCTTTAAGTACGCGTACATGTTTAGTACCTAAGTTTAACATTGGTTCAACACAAATCGTCATACCTGGTTTTAATACAGGTCCTAAATGTGGTTGTCCATAATTTGGAACAAATGGATCTTCATGTAAACTTCTACCGATACCATGTCCTGTAAATTCCTCAACAATGCCATAACCGAATGGTTTAACATATGCTTCAATAGCATGAGAAATATCTGATACATGATTACCTGGTTTAGCAAACTTTAAGCCTTCATATAATGACGCTTCAGTAACTTTTAAAAGTTCTTTGATTTCATCACTAATATTGCCTACTGGATAAGTAGTTGCTGAATCTGCATGATAACCTTTGTAGTTCACACCAAAATCAAGTGTTACAATATCTCCATCTTTTAGTATAACATTTTTTGATGGAATACCGTGTACAACAACTTCATTGACTGAAGCACATATTGATCCTGGAAATCCTTGATATCCTTTGAATGAAGGTATACCTCCAAGACTTTTTATGTAATTTTCGGCGAGTTGATCAAGATGGAATGTCGTTACACCTGGACGAATATGATCTTTAACCATTTGTCTAGTTAGTTCTAATATTCGACCGGCTTCACGCATTAGCTCGATCTCTCGTTTTGATTTAATTTGAATCAATTGATCTCACCTAAAACTTTCATAATTTGTTCATTTGTATATTCAATATTTTTTGAACCATCAACATGAACTAATAATTTTTGACTTTCATAATAACCAATTACTGGTTTCGTTTGTTGTTGATATACTTCGATGCGATTTTGAATCGTTTCTTCTTGGTCATCAACTCTTTGTATCAATTTACCACCATCTAAATCACAGATGCCGTCTACTTTAGGTTTATTATTTTCGATATGGTATACTGCACCACATGTCGAACATACTCTGCGACCAGTAATTCTAGGAATTATGATCTCTTTGTCTGCTTGAACATCAATAACAGCATCAATCTTCCAACCTTTATCACGCATGATCTTGTCCAACGCTTCCGCTTGACTGATATTACGAGGATATCCATCGAATAGGAATCCATCTTGAACATCCTCTTTATCAAGTCTTAATCGAACGATTTCATTTGTAATTTCATCGGGTACTAGTTCACCACGATCAATATAAGATTTTGCAGTTTTTCCAATTTCTGAATCTCCTGCGAATAATTCTCTAAATATATCACCTGTAGAAATGTGTGGAATTTGATATTGCTTAATTAATAATTTTGATGCTGTTCCCTTACCAACGCCTGGAGGGCCCATAATAATTAAACGCATTCCATTCATCTCCTAATTATCTAAAAATTGAACCGTACTCGTTTTGTGCTGCATCAGTCTCAACTTGTTGTGTTGTTTCAATAGCAACCCCAACAATAATTAATAATGATGTACCACCAAGACGTACCGCGCTAGCTTCAGCTGATGTGAAGTTAAATATAGCAGCAGTTAAAATTGGTAATACTGCTAGTAATACTAAGTAAGTTGTACCGATAACAGTAATCTTAAATAATAAACTTGCAATATAATCTTGTGTATCAATCCCTGGTCTAACACCTGGGATATAAGAATTTTGTTTTGATAAATTATCTGACATTTTAGTTGGATTAATTTGTAAGTATGCATAGAAGAATGCGAATACTACAATTAATAACACGAATAATACGAACCCAATAGGTTGAGTTGTACTAAAGATGTTAGTAAACCATCTGTTCAATGTACTTGCTGAATTTTGATTTGCACCAACGATTGATAATGGAATAGACATAATTGTTTGAGCAAAGATGACTGGAATCACACCACCAACGTTAAGCTTCATCGGAATATTAGAATCAGATTTTCCTTGACGATTCGCATATTGAATAGGAATCTTACGTTGTGCAATTTGCATGTACACAACACCAAGTAAAATACCAAAGTATAACAAGATAATAATTGAGAACCATACATATGACCAACCGTTTACACTGTTGATAATATATTTGCTCCATAATGTTGTTACCATTGTTGGTAAACTTGTAACAATACCAGCAACAATTAACATTGATGTACCATTACCTACACCTTTTTTAGTAATTAATGACGCGAACCACATAGCTAATGCAGTACCAGATGCCATAACAACTGCCATATAGATATAGAATAAATAACGGTAACGGTCTGCAATTCCACCTTCAAGAGAAGCTCTTAATAAACTACCTCTAGTAGAAAGACCCATAATTAATGCTAATGCTTGGATAAACGCTAACGCAATTGCAATATATCTTGTAATTTTGTTAAGTTTTTGTTTACCTGTTTCACCTTGTTCACTAAATTCTTTTAATTTAGGAATAACCATTTGTAATAACTGAACCGCAATCGATGCAGTAATATATGGTGTTACCCCTAATGACATAATAGATAGATTTTCAAGTGATCGTCCACTGAAACTGTTTAAGATTGCAAAGTAATCACTATTTTGAATATAGTTAACTACTGCATCAATCTCAACAAGTGGAATAGTCGTATTCGCTAAGATTCTTACAAATAACAGAATTAATAGTGTAAATGCTATACGAAGCATGATTGTTTTGTTACTTAGAACTCTTTTTATACGTACCCACACTTTAAATCACCTCTACAGTTCCACCAGCTTTAGTAATTGCTGCTTCAGCAGCTTTTGAGAATAAATTAGCCTTTACAGTTAATTTCTTTTCAAGTTCACCGTTTGCTAGTACTTTAATACCTGATTTTACTTCTTTTACAAGATGTGCTGCAATTAATACTTCTGGAGTAACTACATCACCATCATTGAATTGGTTTAAATCTTTTAAATTAACAATAGCATATTCTTTTCGGTTGAAGTTTTTGAAACCGCGTTTAGGAAGTCTTTGGAAGAATGGTAATTGTCCACCTTCAAATCCAGGACGAACACCGCCGCCTGAACGAGCTTTTTGGCCTTTGCTACCTTTTCCAGAAGTTTTACCTGTCCCACTACCTGAGCCACGACCAATACGTTTTCTACTCTTACGAGCACCTTCAACTGGTTTTAATTCGTTTAACATGGTATACCTCCTTATTCGACTTCGCTTACAGAAACTAGGTGAGAAATAGTTTTAATCATACCATTTACTGCATCGTTTGTTTCTTTAATAACGACTTGATTTAATTTTCTTAATCCTAATGCATGTGCTGTTTTAACTTGATTAGGTTTACGCCCAATTAGGCTTCTAGTTAGTTTAATTTGTACTTTCATGACTTATTATCCTAACTGTGCAACGTCTACACCACGTAATGCCGCAACGTCTTCAGCAGTTCTTAATTCTTTAAGACCTTCGAATGTTGCACGCACAATGTTAATTGGTGTTGATGTTCCAATTGATTTTGATAAGATGTTATGTACGCCAGCAAGTTCGAAAACAGCACGAACTGGACCACCAGCGATAACACCAGTACCTTCTGATGCAGGTTTTAAGAATACTCTACCAGCACCGAATACACCTGTAACTTCATGAGGGATTGTTGATCCTACTGTAGGTACAGTGATTAAATTTGATTTAGCATTTTCAATTGCTTTTTTAATTGCGTCAGGTACTTCTGAAGCTTTACCAGTTCCAAAACCTACTTGACCCTTTTTATTACCGATTACTACAAGAGCTGCAAAACGGAAGCGACGTCCACCTTTAACAACTTTAGTTACACGGTTAATCGCAACAACGCGTTCCTCAAATTGTTTTTCTTCTTGATTTTTATTAAATCTTTCTCTAGCCATATGCTTCCTCCTTAGAACTCTAAGCCAGCAGCACGTGCAGCATCAGCAAGTTCTTTAATACGTCCGTGATATAAATATCCTGAACGATCGAAAACAACTTTCTTAACACCACCAGCAACTGCTTTTTCAGCAATTAACTTACCAACTGCCTTAGCTGCTTCAATATTAGCATGCTTAAGACCTAACTCTTGACTACGTGCACTGTATAATGTCGTTTGATTTACATCATCAATTAATTGAGCATAAACTGCTGTATTCGAACGGTATACAGAAAGTCTAGGACAAGCTGCAGTACCATTTACAATTTTACGAATACGAAGATGACGTTTTTGACGACTAACATTTTTTGAAATTTTCTTAATCATTTTATATCATCCTCTCTTATTTAGCAGTCTTACCAGCTTTACGTGGAACATATTCATCAACATAACGAATACCTTTTCCAAGATAAGGTTCTGGTTTCTTAACGGCTCTAATATTAGCTGCAAACTCACCAACTACTTGTTTGTTTGCACCTGAAACGATCACTTGTGTATTTTTAGGAATTTCTACTTTAACTCCAGCAGGAATTTCTAAATTTACAGGGTGTGAATAACCCATATTTAATACCACAGTGTTGCCTTGTAATTGTGCACGATAACCAACACCACGGATTTCTAATTCTTTTTTGAATCCTTCAGTAACACCAACAACCATGTTATTTAATAACGCGCGCGTTGTACCGTGGATTTTTCTTGTGAAGATATCATTGTTAGGACGAGTAACTGATAATTCGTTACCTTCTAATTTGATACCTAATGATTGATTGAATTGGAATTCAAGTTCATCTTTTGGTCCTTTTACCACAACGTAGTTTTCAGGACTGATTGTGATGGTAACACCAGCAGGAACTTGAATCACTTTATTACCTATACGTGACATAATTTCCTCCTATATTACCATACGTAAGCTAACACTTCGCCACCAACTTGGGCTAAGCGTGCTTCTCTATCTGTCATGATACCTTTAGATGTAGAGATTAATGCAACCCCTAATCCGTTTAAAACCTTTGGTAATTCATCTACTGATGTATATACTCGAAGGCCTGGTTTCGATATCCTTTTTAAACCTTTAATTACACGTTCTTTTGAAGAAGTGTATTTTAAAGTAACAACAATTTTACCTTGAACGCCATCTTTAGCGACAACATAATCAACAATGAATCCTTCTTTCTTTAAAACTGCTAAGATATCAGCTTTAAGTCTAGAAGCAGGCATTTCGACTTTGTCATGACGCATATTATTAGCGTTGCGGATACGTGTTAACATATCTGCAATTGGATCAGTCATAACCATTTTTCTTCCTCCTTATAATTACCAGCTTGCTTTTTTGACACCAGGTAATTCACCTTTGTGTGCCAATTCACGAAATTTTAAACGTGATAAGCCGAATTTGCGCATATAGCCTCTTGGACGTCCATCAATTGAATCACGATTTCTTAAACGAGTAGCTGAAGCATTTCTTGGTAATTTTTGAAGAGCTTCGTAATCACCAGCAGCTTTTAATTCAGCAACTTTTTCTCTGTATCGTTCAACAATAACTTTACGTTGTTCGTTTTTTACGATTTTTGATTTTTTAGCCATAATACGCCTCCTTATTTCTTAAACGGCATACCTAAGCCACGTAATAATTCACGAGCTTCTTGGTCTGTATTAGCCGTTGTAACAATTACAATATCCATCCCACGAACTTTTTTAACTTTATCTAAGCTAATTTCTGGGAAAATAATTTGTTCTTTAATACCTACTGTATAGTTTCCTCTACCATCAAATGAATTAGCAGAGATACCTCTAAAGTCACGTACACGTGGAAGAGCTACAGAAATTAATTTTTCTAAGAAATAATACATTCTGTCACCACGAAGAGTAACTTTAGCGCCGATTGGCATACCTTCTCTTAACTTAAAGTTAGAGATTGAATTTTTAGCTTTAGTAACTACTGGTTTTTGTCCTGTTAATAATTCTAATTCAGCAACTGCATCATCTAATACTTTAGGATTAAATACTGCATCACCGATACCCATATTAACAACGATTTTATCAACTTTTGGAACTTCCATAATTGATGTGTAGTTAAACGCTTTAACAAGTTCAGGTCTAACAGTATTTTCATATTTATTTTGAATTACGCTCATTTTAGACCTCCTTATTTATCTAAGCTTTCGCCAGATTTTTTAGCGAAGCGAACTTTTGTAGTCTTACCAGCTTTGTCTGTTTCGAATCTGTAACCAACTCTTGTAGGTACATTTTCTTTTGGATCAACAATAGCTACGTTAGATGCATTAATAGGTGCTTCTACTTCAACAATACCGCCTTTATCGTTTTGAGTTTTAGGTCTTTCATGTTTTTTAACCATGTTAACACCTTCCACTAAAACTTTGTTTGTTTTTGGATAAACTTTTAAGACGCGGCCTGTCTTACGAGTTTTATTTCCTTTTTTATCAGTTACAAATTGATCGTGTCCAGCAATCACTGCAACTGTGTCTCCAGCTTTAATATACATAGACTCTGACCTCCTTATAACACTTCTGGAGCTAGAGATACGATCTTCATGAAGTTCTTTTCTCTTAACTCTCTTGCCACGGGACCGAAAATACGTGTTCCACGTGGGTTCATATCATCTTTAATAATAACTGCTGCATTCTCATCGAATTTGATAAGTGAGCCATCTGCGCGACGAAGACCTTTTTTAGTTCTTACGATAACTGCTTTTAATACATCACCTTTTTTAACCATACCGGCTGGTGCTGCTTTTTTAACAGTTACAACAACTACGTCTCCAATGTTCGCATAACGACGACGTGTACCACCTAATACTTTGATGACAAGGACTTCTTTAGCGCCTGTGTTATCAGCAACAGCTAAACGACTTTCTTGTTGGATCATGGTTTGCGTCCTCCTTATACTAAGTCAGCTTTAGCAACAACTTCTAAAAGACGGAATCTTTTAGTTTTTGACAATGGTCTTGTTTCCATAATAGTAACAGTATCGCCAATTTGTGCTAAGCCTTCTTCATCATGCGCATGAAATTTTTTTGATACCTTTACACGTTTTCCGTATAAAGGTGATTTTTTATATGTGTCAACAACCACGGTAATCGTTTTATCCATTTTGTCAGATACAACTGTTCCCGTATAGACTTTTCTTTGTTTACGTTCCATCATATCCTCCTTATTCTGTACGTTCACTGATGATTGTCTTCATTTGTGCAATCGTCTTTTTAACTTGACTAATTCGAGCTGTATTTTCGAGTTGTCCTACAGCAAGTTGAAAGCGTAAGTTGAATAACTCTTTTTTTAGCTCGACAATACGTTTTTCTAGATCAGCTGTAGATGCTTTTCTAATTTCTTTGGCTTTCACGCTTGCTCACCTCTTTTTACAATTTTACATTTAATAGGTAGCTTATGTGATGCTAAGCGTAATGCTTCTCTAGCGACTTCATCAGAAACGCCGTTGATTTCAAACATAATTTTACCTTTTTTAACTACTGCCACCCAGTGATCAGGAGCCCCTTTACCAGAACCCATTCTTACTTCAAGTGGTTTTTTTGTTTTTGCTAAGTGAGGGAAGATATTAATCCATACTTTCCCTAATCTTTTCATATGTCTAGTCATCGCAATTCTGGCAGCTTCGATTTGACGGTTAGTGATCCATGCACCCTCTTGAGCGATTAATGCGAAATCACCGTTTAAAATTTCATTTCTACCTTTTGCTTTACCTTCATAACTTACACGATGAGGACGACGATATTTTGTTCTTTTTGGCATTAACATAATTAGTTGCCTCCCTTATCGTTATTATTTCTACGATTACGTCTTGGACCACGACCTCTATTGTTTCTGTTAGCTCTCTCGAATTCTTTCTTAAGATTTTCTTCTCTAGTTTGTCCTGGTAATACTTCACCGTTGTAGATCCATACTTTGATACCTAAGATACCATATGTAGTATGAGCTTCAGCAGTAGCGTAATCAATATCAGCACGAAGTGTATGTAGAGGTACTTGACCTTCTGAATAACCTTCGCTTCTTGCCATTTCAGCTCCACCTAAACGGCCTGAGATAAGTGTTCTAGCACCTTTAGCACCTGATTTAAGTGCTCTTGAAATAGCGATTTTTTGAACACGTCTGAATGAAGCACGGTTTTCTAATTGTTGTGCAATACTTTCAGCAACTAATGTTGCAACGCGTTCTGGTCTTGTTACTTCAACAACTGTAAAGACGATTTCTTTATCAGTTAATTTTTCTAATTTAGCAACAACTTCTTTTTTAGTAACAGCATCTCTACCGATAACAACGCCTGGTTTAGCAGTGTGAAGAGTGATTTTAACTCTGTCTTTTCCGCCTTTACCTTTAACACGTTCGATTTCAACGTGAGAAACTGCTGCATTTTTATAATATGTTTTTAAGAATTTACGGATAGATGCATCTTCTTTAACTAGTGCAGGCACTAAGTTTTTATCTGCATACCATCTTGAATCCCAATTACGGATGACGCCAACACGCATACCGACTGGATTAACTTTTTGTCCCATGTTCGCTCACCTCTACTCTTTCTCAGCCACTACAACTGTAATGTGGCTTGTTCTTTTTTGAATGATGTCGCCTTGACCTTTTGCACGTGGCAATAATCTCTTTAAGCGTACACCTTCATTAACATAAATCTCTTTAACGAATAAATCGTCAACATTTAATTCTAAATTGTGTTCTGCATTTGCTACAGCACTGTTTAAAACTTTAAGAATAATTGGTGAGGCAGCGCGTGGTGTAAACATTAAAATAGCTTGAGCTTCTTTAATATTTTTACCGCGAACTAGATCAGCAACTAATCTTGCTTTACGTGGTGCAATGCGAACTGTTTTAGCAATAGCTTTTGCTTCCATGTGATCTCCTCCAATTATTTTCTTTTCGCTTTTTTGTCGTCTTTACCATGTCCATGGTAAGTACGTGTTGGTGCAAATTCACCGAATTTGTGTCCAACCATATCTTCAGTCACATATACAGGTACATGTGCTTTTCCATTATAAACTGCGACAGTGTGTCCAACGAAATCTGGGAAAATTGTTGAACGACGTGACCAAGTTTGAATTACTTTGTTTTCGTTAGCTTCATTTTGTTTTCTTACCTTGTTTAATAAGTGTAAATCGCAAAATGGGCCTTTTTTAATTGAACGTGCCATGATTTTCCTCCTACTTCGTACGACGTCTGATGATTAAATCATTTGACGCTTTCTTAGAATCACGTGTCTTAAGTCCACGAGCTTTTTTACCCCATGGAGTCATTGGTGATTTTCTACCGATTGGTGTTCTACCTTCACCACCACCGTGAGGGTGATCGTTAGGGTTCATTACTGAACCTCTTACTGTAGGTTTGATACCCATGTGTCTAGTTCTACCAGCTTTACCGATATTTACTAATTCCCATGATTCATTACCAACAATACCAACTGTGGCACGGCAAGTACCTAAAATCTTTCTAACTTCGCCTGATTGAAGACGAACCAATACATATTTTGCTTCACGACCTAGGATTTGAGCTGACGCACCAGCACTACGTGCGATTTGTCCACCTTTACCTGGGCTTAATTCAATGTTGTGAACTGTTGTACCAACTGGGATATTCATGATTGGCATTGCATTACCAACTTTGATATCTACTTGTTGACCTGAAATAATTTGTGTTCCAACTTCTAATCCTTTAGGTGCTAAGATATATCTCTTTTCACCATCAACGTAGTGAATTAATGCGATATTTGCAGTACGGTTTGGATCGTACTCAATAGTAGCAACTTTACCTACGATGTCATCTTTATTACGTTTAAAATCAATTACACGATATTTTCTTTTAGCTCCACCACCGATATGTCTAACAGTGATTTTACCTTGGGCGTTACGACCACCCGATTTAGAAAATGGCTCAAGTAGTGATTTTTCAGGAGTAGATGTTGTAATTTCTTCGAATGTTAAAACACTCATGTTACGACGTCCATTAGTCGTCGGTTTGTATTTTTTAACCGCCATTTGGTTAAACCTCCTCTAAATTTTCACTTATACTGTGAAGGCTTCGATTTTTTGTCCTTCTGGAAGTTGGACTACGGCCTTCTTATATGCAGGTTTGAAACCTTCGTATTTACCAACTTTTTTAGCTTTTGGTAAAACATTTACTGTGTTGATTTTTAACACATCAACACCGAAGATTGTTTCAATTGCTTTTTTGATTTCTACTTTGTTTGCTCTTTTATCAACTTTGAAAGTGTATTTGTTTTGACCTTCAATAAGTTTCATTGATTGCTCAGTGATGATTGGAGCTTTGATAATTTCATAATACTTAGTCATTATTTAAGTACCTCCTCTAAAGTTGCAACTGCATCTTTAGTAAGAATTATGTTTTTACAGTTAAGTAAATCATAAACACTTACGTGTGCTGCAGAAGCTAATGCAACTGTTGGGATGTTTCTTGATGCTAATACTAAATTGTCATCAAATGAACCAGATACAACTAAAGTTTTACCTTCAACACCTAATCCAGATAAGAATTCAGTGAATAATTTTGTTTTTGGTTCTGCTAATTCAATTGCTTCAACAACTTTTAATCCACCATTTTGTAATTGGTAAGATAAAGCTGATCTGAAAGCTAATTGTCTAACTTTTTGATTTAATTTAACAGCATAACTTCTTGGTGTTGGACCGAATACAATCCCACCATGTCTCCATTGTGGAGAACGAGTTGAACCTTGACGAGCACGACCTGTACCTTTTTGACGCCATGGTTTTCTACCGCCACCTCTAACTTCAGCACGAGTCTTAGTTGAATGTGTACCTTGTCTCATTGCTGCTCTTTGTGCATTTACTACATCGTATAATGCTTGTTGGTGTGGTTCGATTGCGAATACGTAATCTGATAATGCTAAGTCGGCAACTTTTTTACCAGATTGATTAAATATATCTACTTTTGGCATTTTTAAGTTCCTCCTTATTTGCTTGCCTTAACAGCTGATCTAACGACTACAAGACCTTTGTTTGGTCCTGGTACGCTACCACTGATAAGTAATAATTGATTTTCAGTATCTACTTTAACAACTTTTAAGTTTTGAACTGTTACTTGAACATGTCCCATTTGACCAGGTAAGTTTTTACCTTTCATGTTACCTTTAACAGGTCCCATTGAACCTGGACGTCTATGGTATCTAGAACCATGCGCCATAGGCCCTCTACTTTGATTGTGTCGTTTGATACTACCTGCGAAACCTTTACCTTTAGATGTTCCCGTTACGTCTACTGTTTCGCCGTCTGTGAATAAATCTATGCTGACAGGTGCCCCTACCGCTAAGTTTGTTAACTCATTTCCTAGCTCTTCTTTAAAGCGGATTTCTTTAATGAAGCGCTTAGGTGCTGTATCAGCTTTTGCAACATGTCCCATTTCAGGTTTGTTGCTTAAATTTTCTCTTTTAGTTTCGAAACCAACTTGAGTTGCTACATAACCGTCTGTTTCAACAGTTTTTTGTTGTAGTACTACATTGTCAGCCACGTCTACAAGAGTTACTGGAACTAAACTTCCATTTTCATCGAAAATTTGAGTCATTCCAATTTTTCTACCTAAGATTCCTTTGGCCATAACCTGTTACCTCTTTCTCAAATTATTTTTTAAGTACAATGTCGATACCTGATGGTAAATCGATATCCATTAATGCACTGATTGTTTTAGGGTTTGGATCAACGATTTGAATTAATCTCTTGTGAGTTCTTCTTTCAAATTGTTCACGTGAGTCTTTGTTAACGTGTGGTGAACGAAGAATTGTGAATACTTCTTTTTGAGTTGGAAGTGGAATTGGACCTTGAACTGTAGCCCCTGTTCTTAATGCACTTTCAACAATCTTTTTAGCAGCATCATCAATTAATCTGTGATCATAAGCCTTTAAACGAATTTTAATTACATCTTTTGCCATTTCTTATTAGCTCCTTTCGCCTATATTCATGTTATAGACTTGCTCCATGGAAAAACCCGACTACATAGACAACGGCTATCCGCGTGCCGACAACCTTCCATTTCACAGCCTTACCGTGTTTACACACGAGCGTTACTATTATATATTAAAAGAGATAGAAATGCAACCATTTTCTACCTCTTTTTTTGTAAAATTTATTTTATTCTTTTTCTTGTTCTTCTTTACGTTTTTTGGCTTCTCTTCGTTTTTGAGCTACACCTTTAAATTTACCTCTAGTTCGCTCATGTTTTAAGATTAATTTTTCTGCCAATCTGATGCGTGTCATAGGCACGATGAAATTCGTAAATCCCATATTGATAAACTTTTGAAAGATTAATTCATCTTTCATCATGTTGCCGGAAATTAAATGCCTCAGTCTTATGCCCGTTCTTCTCATATGTTGATGTGTATATTGAACATCTAGAAACATCTCTTCTTTAAATTGCTTCCAGGTGATGTTATCGTATCTAGAAAAGTCAGTAGCTTCTTCAGTAAAATCATTTAGTCCAATAATGTTAAAATCAGTGCCTTTTACAAATTCTTCAACACGTTCAAGTGATGGCGCGGACTCTAACATGAAACCAAGATCAGGAATTATCGTTTCTGGAAACTCTTGAAAATATCCATTTACTGTTTTTCTCCATAATGCAATATCATCTCCATCACGGATCATTGGTACCACTAAACTAATTTTCTTATTTGTTTTTAATATTGCTTTACGTAGTGATCTAAAGAATATTCTATTGACTACACCAAAGAATCTTTTAGAGATTATCGTTGTTTCTGTATCTTCTAAATAATCTAGGATCTTATATTCACCAAAATCTGGTACACGAATCATAACTTCTCTATCACCAAAGGCTTCAATGATATCGATTAAAATACCACTTAATTCATCATCAGTCGGTATGATACCTTTAACCATAAAAATATATTCACTTCTAAACATACCCATGCCATGATAAAAATTAGAATCTTTAACTAGATGCAATCTTCTTGTATCAACTAATGGACAATAATATTTCAATTGTGCCATAGTGTATTTTGCTTCTTCTTTATCCCCAATCATCAATTGATCGATATGCGTTTTTTGTGCCTTATATATCCTCTTATCAGGGTTTATAAGAAGTTCATCCTTATAATTGTCAATAATAATTCTATCATGTTGTTTAATTAGTTTATCTGTTTCTACCATAGGTATTTCGTATGCATATGCAAACTCTACAGATTCCACTTTATCAAAAGTATTTCTAAAAATAATACCTTTAACATTTGGGTTTAAATTGTATAAATACTCTTTTTGAAAATCATCAATGACCAATATAACCGGCTCATTGTATTTTCTTAAACTCTCTTTGATTAGTGCTCTTTTAACAATAACATCAAATATATCTTCAAAACTATGAAGAACTTTCTTAGCTTTCTCGAAAGATTCAATAGTATATAGGTTTGCGAAAATACCTTTATATATTGTATCTAATGTTCGATTTATAGCAATTTTGTATAAATCCATAAAAGAGATTTTGTTTTTTCTTCTTGCTTCATATAAAACTTTCTTGTAATTGCAACGCCAGAATATCACTTCAAGAATTTGTGTGATTTTCTCATACTCCAAATCACTGGATTGCTCATAATGAATCATATCAAAGCATTTGATATACTCAGCAAGTTCATCATAAATACTGTCTAAGATTCTTGTGATTCTTTTTCTAGTTGAAAACCTATACTTCTTGTCTGGGTTGAAAACTACGGCTTTACCGTATGCTGCATACTCATAATAAGTATCTTTGTTGTACTGTTTTACATAGTTAAACATCTTGTTGTCTTGTCGGTCTGGTTATATTTTTATTTTAAGTCCTTTAAAACGTAGAAATATGCGCCTAACATGCCGGCATCATTTCCTGTGCTTGCTAAAATAAATGGAATATCTCCAGTATTGAAACGTGAATGTTTCTTGAAGTATTTAGTAACTAAATTCAATAAGAAATCCCCCGCTTTTGAGATGCCCCCACCTATGATAAATACGTCTGGTTCAATAGTGATTGCTAAATTTACCGCTGCAATCGCTAAGTACTCAGAAACTCTGTGCACTGTATTAAGACCTGCCTGATCACCTTTTTTAGCTGCATCAAAAACATCTTTGACGCTAAATTGTTCAGGAATGATAGAGTCATGTAATTCTTTTTGGTGTTTTGCAAAACTTAAAATACCTTTTGTTCCACAAACTTGTTCTAAACAACCTTTGGCACCACAACCACATGCTTCTTCCGTTTCAAAAACTTTAATGTGACCGACTTCCCCTCCTAATCCTGTTTTTCCCTCTATAATTTGAGAGTTTATTATGATACCTCCGCCAACGCCAGTTCCAAGCGTAAATAAAACTGCGCTTTCGAAAGGATTATCCAAACTATTGTTTTCTCCAAGTGCTGCTAAAGTTGCATCATTACCAACTTTAATAGTGATATGTTCAGGTAGAATTTTTTTAAAATTCCCAACTAAATCAAACTCACAAAAATCAAGGTTAGCACATGTTGAAATATACCCATTTTTTGTTGGGCATGGAACTGCTAATCCAATACCAAATACTTCTTCCATTGAAATCTCATTTACTGCATTCATTCTTTCGATTTCCAAAAGAATACTTTCAAATATTGATTTTACATGATTATCTTTAGGTGTAGGTATTTCGCTTTTTAATATAATTGATGAATCTTCATTTGAAAATAAACCAATTTTAATAAACGTACCACCTACGTCAACACCATATATATATTGAGTCATAATAACAACCTCGCTCCGCTACTTATATCACAAAAATTATAACATAGATGAGGTGATATAACAATCTATTACAAAAAAAAGCAAAACATAAATGTTTTGCCTTTGGATTAATATTTATTTTTGAAATATTCGCTAATATTCTCTAAAGATTTCACAAGCACTTCATCTTCATCAATCTTTAAATCATCAATAATTGAAGACAACATTTCATCATGAAACATATCATGAAGTTTAAGAACTTCGATTGCAGAATCGTTCAATGTTAAATACACTTTTCTACGATCATCTTCATCTTTATATCTGCTAACATATTCCTTTTTAACCAAGACATTAACTGATGTAGTTAACGTACCAAGTGTAACTCTTAACTTTTGTGCAACATTTCCCATAGTAGGTACTTCAGTATTTCTAATAGCTCCTAAAACATGCACTTCTGTCATTGACAGTTTTACACCCTTTTTCTTTAGAATATCTGATTCAATACTTAATATTTGATTAAAAACTTCAACTAACAGTTCATTAATTAATTGTTTAGCTTGAGCCATTAAAATCCTCCATTACAAAGTAATATAACCTACACCAATAGTACCAGGACCCGCATGGGCACCTACAACAGGTGTAAGTGGAACAACATTTATAGTTAAATTAGGATTTTGTTCTAAGAACTTAGATTTGAGTTCTTCAGCCTTATCCTTATTGTTTGTATAAACTATAAACATTATAACATTTTTTTCGTGAATTTCAGCACTTATCACCTCTAAAAGGCGACTTTGAGCTTTACTAGTTGTTCTAATTTTCTCAAAAGGAACAAGTGTTCCATCACTTTGAATGTGTAATAATGGTTTAATTTTTAATAAAGTTCCTATGAATCCGTTAGCTGCTGATAGACGACCATTCTTAACTAAATATTTTAATGTATCAACTAAGACATAAATTTTAATATGGTCTCTTATTTTTTCTAAATGATTAATAATGTCGATAACAGTGCTACCGTCTTTAATCATTTTAATAGCCTCTTGTATCATATATGCTTCCCCATATGAAACAGTTCTAGAATCAATGACATACACATTTAAATCATCAACCATATCTCTAGCCAATAATGCACCTTGATAAGTTCCACTTAATTTGGAAGATATCACTACTACTATGACATCTGTATAACCTTCTTGTTTTAGTTCTTCATATATTTGGGCTATTTTACCCGTAGATGTTTGAGATGTAGACACATCAATATCTGGATTTTCAACTATTTTTTTATAAAACTCATCTGCAGTAATATCAACAAAGTCTTCATATTCTTTGCCATCTAAATTCAACGTAGATCTTATTAATTTTACAGGATATCCCATTTCCATATAATCAACACCTGAATTTCCACAGACAACCAAACCTATTTTACTCATATATACTTTCTCCTTCAAATATTTTGAATATCAAATCTATCTGTATATATGATAACATATTTTTATTGAATTAATTAAAATTAGCAACTATTTTTAGTTGTTTTTTAGCACTAAATATATCTTCTGTAGCAATATGATGCTGTAAAAACATAACTAGTTTCTCAATTTCTTTATTATTGTATATAATATTATCCTTCATTCTATAATCTATATCAGCATCATATTCAGGTTTATATATCATGACATAGTTCACTATTTTAATTTCTTTTGGTAGCATATTAGCCATAATTTGTCTGTAGCTAATTGATTCTTGGAGTTTTTTAGTATATCTCTCTTCACTTCTTCTCTCATCCTGATTAAACATACCAAACTCAAGTACGACAATTAATCTATCGTAGACTAGCAAGTAATCTGTTCGCATGTGATTTCCAAATATTACAGGATACTCCATGATGATATTGATTCCTTCAGTATTAATCCCTTTTTTATACAAATCAAATAACACTCTCCTCATTAAAGATGATGTGTCAAACCAAGTGATTATTTCTTCTTCTTTCAATGCGAAAATTGAAATCTTTTTCTCTAGGAATTTCTTTTTTAACATCAAATATTCTGGCATGTTTTTGTATTTAAGAACCCTATTTTTTAATAATTGTTTTTCAATGTTCCATTTCCTTTGTTCAATAAAATCTGTAAACTTAGAAAACTCGCTAAAACTTTTAAAATCATATAAACATTTTATCTCCATCTAATTCACCTCATTTTATAATATATAAAAAAGGTAAAATTTACTTTAAAAAAGTCTACCTAGAAGATAGACTTTAAATTGTGATTATAAAAACATTGGCAAAAACAATATACCCATAATTAAACTTGCAGCATTAGCAATAAACGCATATGACATCGCTCTTACTTTGCCGTGTTCTTTTAATAGTGATCTATAAAGAATAATTTCAGTTATGAATACAATCAATTCTCCTAGTAATAAAGCTCCAAAATATCCAAAGAAATCAGCATATAAATAAGAAATTACTATTGTAGAGTATAAAAGCGTTTGTGTTATAAGATTCACTATTATTATTTTTTTCATTGTATCAAGCAATCTATAATTAAATGCCAAAGCAATGATTACTTCAATGACTAAAGTAGAAATAACTGTGACTAAAACTTGAGTTATTGATCTAGCTACAGGTATGTGTTCTTTTATAAAATCGCTACCTACATTAAATATTCTATAACCATTATAGTTTTCATAGTCAGCAGTGGATCTGTTAAACTTTGATAAATCAAATATTACATTCGCATCAAACATTTGTTTATTTACAACACTTGAAATGATTATATCCTTAGATTCAGTGACTATAACTACTTTAAAGGTATCTGGTGGACTATAATAGCCACAAGCATAAGTGTCTAGAGCACTCGTGATTTTCGTAATTGAATGTGGTGCATTTGTATATAAGGTATATGCAGCAAACCCTTCATCATAATAGCCGTTTAGTATTTGTGGATAGTCATCTCTATAATAATCATATTCAATCTGTTCTATGACTTCAGTTTCATTTAATACAACTACATCTTCTTCATCATATTCTGCCATTAAATCAAAATAATAATCCTCATCAATACCTATAATTTCAACTTTAGTTGTAGGTTTTGGTCCCATGTCCGCATAAACATTAGGTATGACAAGTACAAGACCTAAAACTAATAAACATAAAATAAAAAACTTATATTCCTTCAATATCATCACTCCCTTTGATATTTTTATTATATATCTAAAAAATGACAAAAATATGACAAAAAACATATGTTTTAGAACATATGCTTTAATTTGAATATATATAATATGTTATTAATTTAATAAAGACTCAAAAAAGAGCATAACATGTGAAAATAATCCTATTGCTACCACGACACTTAAATAACGTTTTTCGAATTTTGTCCCCAACAACTGAAGAACTAAACCGAGTAGCCAATATAAACTTAATACACCAAAGTAGATTAAACCAAATACTGTATATATTAATGAAGAATTAACACTGAAGATAACAAATAACAAAAAGAAAATACTTATGATTACTACACTTGAGACAGAAGTCTTTCTTTGAACTTCATAACTAGTACTTCTACCTCCATTAACATCAGTATATGGAATTTTCTTATTAATAATCAATAAATGTATAAGTATAAACGATATATAGAATATGAACCCTAGTGAAAAATAAATATAAATCATAAAATCACTCCTTAAATTAATATTAACATTTTTATGTCAAAATAAAAAAACACATACATTAAATGTATATGCCTGGTTAATACTTATATTTTAATTTGTAATTAAGCTCCTAGATGGTGGCTCCGGGCAGAATCGAACTGCCGACACAAGGATTTTCAGTCCTTTGCTCTACCGACTGAGCTACAGAGCCATAAGAATGGCGGTCCGGACGGGATTTGAACCCGCGATCTCCTGCGTGACAGGCAGGCATGTTGACCCCTACACCACCGGACCGAATAATTGGTTGCGGGAGAGGGATTTGAACCCACGGCCTCCGGGTTATGAGCCCGACGAGCTACCAGACTGCTCTATCCCGCGCTATACAACTAATTATACTTATTAGATAAATTCTCAAATGGCGGAGGAAGAGGGATTCGAACCCCCGCGCCTTTTACAGCCTGCTGGTTTTCAAGACCAGTCCCTTCAGCCAGACTTGGGTATTCCTCCACTATTATAACATATTAAATTATGAAATCAATTGGCTTTTTGGTTGGTGGACCCGGTAGGACTCGAACCTACGGCCGACCGGTTATGAGCCGGTAGCTCTAACCAACTGAGCTACGGGTCCTAGCTGGTAGCGGCGGGGGGGATCGAACCCTCGACCTCACGGGTATGAGCCGTGCACTCTCACCAGCTGAGCTACGCCGCCATAGAACCTTTTTTATAAAAAGATTAATGTCTATAACGCTTATGTAAAACCCAAGCATAAATAAACAATATCAAATTAAACAATATTGGTGGAGCCTAGGGGGATCGAACCCCTGACCTCATGCGTGCAAGGCATGCGCTCTCCCAGCTGAGCTAAGGCCCCAAAAACGTGGTACCTCGAGTCGGACTTGAACCGACACGGATTCATCATCCATGGGATTTTAAGTCCCACGTGTCTACCTATTTCACCATCGAGGCAAATATTTTGGTGTCCCGTAAAGGACTCGAACCTTTGACACCTTGATTAAAAGTCAAGTGCTCTACCACCTGAGCTAACGGGACAAAACGCTGGTGCCGAAAACAGGACTTGAACCCGCAACCCCCTGATTACAAGTCAGGTGCTCTACCAATTGAGCTATTTCGGCGCAAATAATGGTGGGAGTTAACGGGCTCGAACCGCTGACCCTCTGCTTGTAAGGCAGATGCTCTCCCAACTGAGCTAAACTCCCATTATTTTGGTTAAATTTAATAGAGATACAGCCTGGCAACGTTCTATCTTCGCACCGTAGTACTATTGTCGACGCTGAAGTGCTTAACTTCTGTGTTCGGGATGGGAACAGGTGTGACCACTTCGCCATCGTCACCAGACTTCTCTCAAAACTAGATAAAAGGTTTGTCAAAAGTATTATACATAAATTGCTTTAAAAGGTAAAGTCCTCGACCTATTAGTACTGGTCAGCTTCACATGTCACCACGCTTCCACACCCAGCCTATCAACCTCATCGTCTATAAGGGGTCTTACTAAATTGGGAGATCTCATCTTAAGGGGGGCTTCACGCTTAGATGCTTTCAGCGTTTATCCCGTCCATACGTAGCTACCCAGCTGTGGCCCTGGCAGGCCAACTGGTGCACCAGTGGTATGTCCACCCCGGTCTTCTCATACTAGGGGCAGCTCCCTTCAAATCTCCAACGCCCACGACGGATAGAGACCGAACTGTCTCACGACGTTCTGAACCCAGCTCGCGTGCCGCTTTAATGGGCGAACAGCCCAACCCTTGGAACCTTCTCCAGCTCCAGGATGCGACGAGCCGACATCGAGGTGCCAAACCGCTTCGTCGCTGTGAACGCTTGGAAGCGATAAGCCTGTTATCCCCAGGGTAGCTTTTATCCGTTGAGTCTCGGCCTTTCCATTCAGCACCGAGAGATCACTAAAACCGACTTTCGTCCCTGCTCGACGTGTTTGTCTCGCAGTCAAGCACCCTTCTGCTTTTGCACTCTACGAATGATTTCCAACCATTCTGAGGGTACCTTCGCGCGCCTCCGTTACTCTTTGGGAGGCGACCGCCCCAGTCAAACTGCCCACCAGACACTGTCCCCCGTAATCCACTTACGCGGGTTAGACATCAGATGCACGAAGGGTGGTATCCCAAGGTTGACTCCTCCGAAACTAGCGTCCCAGATTCTCAGTCTCCCACCTATCCTGTACATCTTACACCCAATGTCAATATCAAGCTACAGTAAAGCTCCATGGGGTCTTTTCGTCCTGTCGCGGGTAGCCGGCGTTTTCACCGGCAGCTTGATTTCACCGAGTCTCTTGTTGAGACAGTGCCCAAATCGTTACGCCTTTCGTGCGGGTCGGAACTTACCCGACAAGGAATTTCGCTACCTTAGGACCGTTATAGTTACGGCCGCCGTTTACTGGGACTTCAATTCAATGCTTCGTTGCCTAACATCTCCTCTTAATCTTCCAGCACCGGGCAGGCGTCAGCCCCTATACGTCACCTTACGGTTTTGCAGAGACCTGTGTTTTTGATAAACAGTCGCTTGGGCCTATTCTCTGCGACTTCTTTTTTTCATTAAAAGTCCTCCTTATCCCGAAGTTACGGAGTCATTTTGCCGAGTTCCTTAACAAGAGTTTTCTCGCGCGTCTTAGTATACTCTACCCACCCACCTGTGTCGGTTTACGGTACGGGCAGTATATAAATTATCCCTAGAAGCTTTTCTAGAAAGTTTGACATCATCATCCTTTACCTACCGGATCTCACTCTTAATAGCGTGCGGATTTGCCTACACGCTAAGCTCGATCCCTTGTCCCCAATCCACTAGAGGGGCGGACGTTAGCCTCCTTTGTCACTCCATCAGTCTATATACTGGTGCAGGAATCTCTACCTGCTATCCATCGGCTACGCTTTTCAGCCTCACCTTAGGCCCCGACTTACCCAGGGCGGACGAACCTTCCCCTGGAAACCTTGGGTTTTCGACGGATAGGATTCTCACCTATCTTTTCGTTACTTACACCGGCATTCTCACTTCTAACCGCTCCACATGTCCTCACGATCATGCTTCGCCGCTGTTAGAACGCTCTCCTACCACTTGACCTTAGTCAAATCCGTAGATTCGGTATCATGCTTAGCCCCGGTACATTTTCGGCGCAGAGTCACTCGACTAGTGAGCTTTTACGCACTCTTTAAAGGATGGCTGCTTCTAAGCCAACCTCCTAGTTGTTTGTGCATCTTCACTTCCTTTTCCACTTAGCATGAATTTTGGGACCTTATCTGACGGTCTGGGCTCTTTCCCTCTTGACCACGAACCTTATCACCCGTAGTCTGACTGCCCGACATATTTTATGACATTCGTAGTTTGATTGTGTTCAGTACCCCGAGGTGGGGCCATCACACATTCAGTGCTCTACCTTCATAAAATTTACATTCGGACGCTAGCCCTAAAGCTATTTCGGAGAGAACCAGCTATCTCTGAGTTCGATTGGAATTTCACCCCTAGCCACAAGTCATCCAAACACTTTTTAACGTGTCCTGGTTCGGTCCTCCATTTGGTCTTACCCAAACTTCAACCTGCTCATGGCTAGCTCACCCAGTTTCGGGTCTACAGCATCTAACTTCATCGCCCTATTAAGACTCGCTTTCGCTTCGGCTCCACCCCTTCAGGTTTAACCTTGCTAGATACCGTAACTCGCCGGTTCATTCTACAAAAGGCATGCCATCACTCCTTAACGAGCTCTGACTAATTGTAAGCACACAGTTTCAGGTTCTCTTTCACTCCCCTCCCGGGGTTCTTTTCACCTTTCCCTCACGGTACTGGTTCACTATCGGTCACTAAGTAGTATTTAGCCTTATGAGATGGTCCTCACATCTTCAAACAGGATTCCTCGTGTCCCGCCCTACTTGTCGTTATCCTAGTCTATACATTTTCAAATACAGGACTCTCACCTTCTGTGGTTGGCTTTCCCACGCCATTCTTTTAATGTATAGTTTTGTAACTATTATGATAACAGGCTCCTCCACGTTCGCTCGTCGCTACTAGCAGAATCGTTATTACTTTCTTTTCCTGCAGGTACTTAGATATTTCAGTTCCCTGCGTATCGCCCCGTATAAATACGGTAACATGTCTTCAACATGCTGGGTTGCCCCATTCGGATTCCCACGGATCGTCGCATACTTACTGCTCCCCGTGGCGTTTCGCCGTTAGTCGCGTCCTTCGTCGCCTCTTAGTGCCTAGGCATCCACTGTGTGCCCTTTTTTCCTTTACCTTACAATTTAATAATTTTGCTTTTGACAGCTTTTATCTACTTTTCAAAGATCTCTACTTGATGGGTCTTAAGAGTAACGAACTCTTGCCTCCTGCGTTATAAAGCAGGCGCTCTTCAATTGAGCTAAAGCCCCAAGTGTTTATAATGATTTAATTAATGGTGGGCCTAAATGGACTCGAACCATCGACCTCACGCTTATCAGGCGTGCGCTCTAACCACCTGAGCTATAGGCCCATATGATTGGATAAGGTCTTTCAAAACTGAATATGATGAGCTAGTACTTCTAAAAGTACTGTGAGAATTGATTTGAACACGTTTAAGTGTTCGCCTTTCTCCTTAGAAAGGAGGTGATCCATCCCCACGTTCCCGTAGGGATACCTTGTTACGACTTAACCCCAATCATCAACCCTACCTTAAACGGCTCCCTCCTTACGGTTAGGCCACCGGCTTTGGGTATTGTCGACTTTCGTGGTTTGACGGGCGGTGTGTACAAACCCCGAGAACGTATTCACCGCGACATTCTGATTCGCGATTACTAGCGATTCCGGCTTCATGAAGTCGAGTTGCAGACTTCAATCCGAACTGAGACTATTTTTATGGGTTTCGCTCCACATCACTGCTTAGCTGCCCTTTGTTTTAGCCATTGTATCACGTTTGTAGCCCAGGTCATAAGGGGCATGATGATTTGACGTCATCCCCACCTTCCTCCAGTTTGTCACTGGCAGTCTCGCTAGAGTCCCCAACTTAATGATGGTAACTAGCAATAAGGGTTGCGCTCGTTGCGGGACTTAACCCAACATCTCACGACACGAGCTGACGACAACCATGCACCACCTGTATCCATGATAACCTCCACTATATCTCTATAGCTTTGCATGGTATGTCAAGACCTGGTAAGGTTTTTCGCGTATCATCGAATTAAACAACATGATCCACCGCTTGTGCGGGGTCCCGTCAATTCCTTTGAGTTTCATACTTGCGTACGTACTACTCAGGCGGAGTACTTATTGCGTTAACTACAGCACTGAATTTCTCCAACACTTAGTACTCATCGTTTACGGCGTGGACTACCAGGGTATCTAATCCTGTTTGCTCCCCACGCTTTCGTGCCTCAGCGTCAGTTGTGGCCCAGTAAGCCGCCTTCGCCACTGGTGTTCCTCCATATATTTACGCATTTTACCGCTACACATGGAATTCCACTTACCTCTACCACACTCAAGTCTGCCAGTTTCCAAAGCATCACAGCGTTAAGCACTGCACTTACACCTTAGACTTAACAGACCGCCTACGCACCCTTTACGCCCAATAATTCCGGATAACGCTTGCCCCCTATGTATTACCGCGGCTGCTGGCACATAGTTAGCCGGGGCTTATTCATTAGGTACCGTCACACTTGCTTTTCCACAAGTCATTCTTCCCTAATAAAAGAACTTTACATACCGAAGTACTTCGTCATTCACGCGGCGTTGCTCGGTCAGAGTTTCCTCCATTGCCGAAAATTCCCTACTGCTGCCTCCCGTAGGAGTTTGGGCCGTGTCTCAGTCCCAATGTGGCCGTTCAACCTCTCAGTCCGGCTACGCATCATGGCCTTGGTAGTCCATTACACTACCAACTAGCTAATGCGCCGCAGGTTCCTCCTTAAGCATACCCGAAGGTCTTTTAAAATATTTAAGATGCCTCAAATATTCCTATCCAGTCTTAGCAATCGTTTCCAACTGTTATCCTCGTCTTAAGGGCAGATTACCTACGTGTTACTCACCCGTTCGCCACTCTCTAGTAAACTAGAGCGTTCGACTTGCATGTATTAGGCACGCCGCCAGCGTTCATCCTGAGCCAGGATCAAACTCTCCATAAAATTTATGTTTTGTTTGTTAATAGCTCTTTTTTGTTTCTTTTGTATTTCTTTGATTCGCTCATCATCATTCAGTTTTCAAAGACCTTTTCCCTAGCACACGTTTTCGCGTGCTTTTTAATTCTATCATTATAAAAGTACCTTGTCAACACTATTTTTTCATTTTGATAATTAATATCAAACAAGGGTTTATATATAGATGGTGGAGGGGGACAGATTCGAACTGCCGAACCGTTAGGAACAGATTTACAGTCTGCCGCGTTTAGCCACTTCGCTACCCCTCCGTTTTTGGGCTTGCCTATATATTCTAACTTATCATTTTTAAAAATGCAACACTTTTATTCGGTTTTTTTTACTTTTTTATAAATGAAGTTATTTTCATTGGAAAACTAGCAGTTTATACGTCATTTTCTGCAGTTTTTTTAGTATTTTCGATACTCTTTATGCGTTTCATTAGTTCTGGTTTAAACAACATAACCTCACGTCCGCATGTTTCGCACTTAATTTTCACTTCTGCACCAGTACGTAGTACTACCCATCTAGTAGACCCACATACATGTGGTTTTTTCATATTTAATATATCATTAACTTCAATCTTCATGGTGGATCATCCAATCAACAATATCTTCTACTTGTTCATCATCATTTAAAAAGATTGTAATTTTCTTTTCATTAATGGATACTTTGTGCTCGTTAAAATATTTTTTAAGTATTTTTTCTTGTTTAGTATACTTGTTTACTTTCTTTCTTTTGATCTCATTTTTCTTATGTTCTTTTTTAGTAAGTTCTTCTACTTGTCTTACACTTAAACCTTGACTGACAACTTTTTGTGCAATTTTCATAATTAGATCTTGATCTTCTAACTTACTAAGGGCACGTGCATGACCCATGTTGATTTGATTGTGTAGTATCATTGTTTGTACATCTACAGGTAAGTTCAGTAGCCCCAATATGTTTGTTACATGGGATCTACTTTTACCTATTTTTGATGCCAATTGTGTTTGAGTTAAGTTTAAATTACCCATCACTACTCGATAAGCTTCTGCTTCTTCGATTGGTGATAAGTTTTCTCTTTGCAGGTTTTCAGCAAGTGCAATCTCTGCAATCTTCATTTCTTCATACTGTCTAACGATTGCAGGAATAGTCACTAGACCTACTTGTTTTGATGCTCTATATCTTCTTTCTCCAGATACGATTAAGTATCCATTTGAGACTTTTTTAACAATAATTGGTTGAAATACACCGTGTTCCCTAATTGATTGTGCTAGTTCATTAATTTTGTCTTGGTCAAAAATCCTTCTTGGTTGAAAAGGATTTGGCATAATTTCTGATAAATTAATTTCATCAATCACTTCGCCTTCTAATACATCATCTACATGGTGTTCTTTTAAAAGGTCTACAAAAGTTCTAGGTTTGTTAGTATTTTCCTTCATTTTGTTTTAAAATCTCCTTTGCTAAAGATTTATAAAGCTTTGAAGCCGGTGCTTTTGGTGCAAACGTTAATACTGGTAATCCATATGTAGGTGCAACTTGCGCTGCAACATTGCTTGTAATAATTGTATCAAATACGCCTTCTTTGAAATAATTCTTGATTTCATGAACTATTTCCCATCCAGCTTTTGTTCTGCGATCTAACATTGTTAATAGTACACCTTCAATTTCAAGGCGCTTATTATTGATTTTTAAATTCTTTTGGACAATTCTAATGGTATTTAGCAATTGTGTTAATCCATCAATTGCTAAGAACTGACATTGAACTGGTATTAATACCGAATTTGATGCATATAATGCACTTACTGTTAACAGTCCTAATGATGGTGGACAATCTATTAATATATAGTCATATAAATGAGAAATCTCATTTAATTTATAACTTAATATATATTCTCTATCTTCACTGCCTAATTTTACTTCTATATGTGCGAGCTCAATAGTCGCTGGTATAACGTCAATATTTAAATCTTTTAATGGGATTCTACAATCCTTTATATGATGTGTACCAAGTAAGGCATCTGTAATTGTTGAGTATAACATACTACGGTTAATACCTAAACTTGTTGTAGTACTAGCTTGAGGATCTAGATCTATAAGGAGAACTTTTTTACCTAACATGCCTAAAGCTGCCGAAAGATTGACACTTGTCGTTGTCTTTCCTACGCCACCTTTTTGATTTGATATTGCGATAATTTTCCCCACGAACAATCCCTCCTATGATAATGGATGTTTCTTCATTGCTGCGAATGTTCTTGGGTATCCATTAACGTGTTTCATTTTTTTTATAAGTATGTGAGATCTAAATCCCATTTCTAATGGTAGTTCAATCTCGTTGATTTTAATTATTTTTCCATTTAATATCTTAAATGCTTTTTTCGCTTCATCAATTTCTTCTTGGAAGTTTGAACCTTTATAGGCAACAAAAATCTTCCCTTCTTTAACCATTGGAAGACCTAGTTCAAGTATAAGCGTAAGCGACCCCAATGCTCTAGCTGTGACAATATCAAATTTGTTTACGTTATCTTTTGCATAGATTTCTATACGGTCATATATTAATTCTACATCACTTATACTCAATTGCTCAAGTAGATATTGTAAAAACTTAATACGTTTGCCTAAAGAATCAATGATTGTGATTTTAAGATGTGGAAATAATATCTTTAAGGGAATACTTGGAAACCCAGCTCCAGCACCCATATCACAAATAGTTTCTACATCATTTAGATCCATCGCGCCAATTAGCGTTAGTGAATCATAAAAATGTTTATAGTAAACTTCATTTTCTTCAGTAATTCTTGTTAAGTTGACTTTTTGATTATATTCAATAAGTGTTTCATAATAAACTATAAATTGATTAATTTGCTGTTCTGATAGCTTAATATCAAAGTCTTTTTGGATGCTATCTATAAATGTATTAAACATGTTTAAAAGATCCTGATTCTATATAGATTAATAAAATAGAGATATCTGCAGGATTTACACCTGAGATTCTAGATGCTTGACCAAGTGTTAATGGTCTGATTCTATTTAGTTTTTCTCTACTTTCAGAAGATATGTTATGAATTAATGAGTAATCAATTGTTGAAGGAATGATTTTATGTTCTAATCGTTCCATCTTTTCTGCTTCTCTCATTGCTTTTTTAATATATCCTTGATATTTAACCATGATTTCAACTTGTTCTAATACAGCTTGATCTTCATAACCGCTAATAAAATGTTTAATATCTTGTGTATTAATTTCTGGGCGTTTTAATAGATTAGAAAGTTGAACACCTTCATATATTGGTGCTGACCCTCTAGATGCTAAATATGCCAAGTTTTCTTCATTAGGTAATACTTTAAAGTTTTCGATAACTTCCATCAATTCATTAATTTGAGCTTCTTTATCTTCAAATTTTTGATATTTATGATCATCAATAAGTCCAATTTGTCTACCATATTTCATAAGTCTTAAATCGGCATTATCATTTCTAAGTAATAGTCTATGTTCTGCTCTCGATGTTAAGAGACGATATGGATCTAGTACACCTTTAGTTACTAAGTCATCAATTAGGACACCAATATATGCTTCATGGCGTTCTAAAATAAGTGCTGGTTTTTGATCAAGTTTTAAGCTTGCATTGATACCCGCCATTAAACCTTGACATGCGGCTTCTTCATATCCACTTGTCCCATTGATTTGTCCAGCACAAAATAGATTTTCTATTTTTTTAGTTTCTAATGTTAATTGTAATTGAACTGGATTAATTGCGTCATATTCAATGGCATATGCATATTTTTCTATCTTAACATTTTCTAATCCCGGTACAGTTCTAATCATTTCTTCTTGAACTTCTCTAGGTAGAGATGTAGATAGACCTTGTACATATAGTTCATCGATAAATAGTGATTCTGGTTCAATAAAGATTTGATGTCTAGGTTTATCACTAAATCTTACAACTTTATCTTCAATTGAAGGACAATATCTTGGCCCAACACCTTCAACGACACCACCATACATTGCTGATTCATCTAAATGTTCATTAATGATTTCATGTGTTTTTTCAGATGTGTGTGTTAAATAACAAAACTCTTGTGGGTTTTCATCATAGTATTTATTATCAAAACTAAATGTGTAGTTCATACCATCACCTGGTTGAACAGTCATTTTCATGGTATCAATACTATCTTTAGCAATTCTAGGAGGTGTACCTGTTTTTAATCTTAAGACTTCAAAGCCTAGATCTCTTAATTGTTTAGAGATACCAAAAGTTGTAGGTTCACCGCTTGGTCCACTCATTGTTTTTTCTTTACCTATTAAAATATTACTTCTAAGGTAAGTACCTGTCGTAATCACAACAGTTTTACCTAATACTTCTTCACCGGTTGTTAAAACAACACCTTTGACTTTATTATCTTCAATGATAATGTGGTCAACAAGTTTTTCTAACAATGTAAGATTTTCTGTATTCTGTAATACTTCTAACATAATTTTTGGATACTGTAGTTTATCTATTTGAGCACGAAGTGCACGTACAGCAGGTCCTTTTGATGCATTTAACATTTTCATTTGGATTTGTGCCTTATCTGCACTTCTCGCCATTTGTCCACCTAATGCATCTATTTCTCTAACTACTATACCTTTGGCTGGTCCACCAATTGATGGGTTACAAGGCAAAGAAGCAACCCTGTTAAGGTTGCCTGTAATTAGGATTGTATTCTTATTCATTCTTGCCATCGCAAGTGCGGCTTCTACACCAGCATGTCCTGCACCGACAATAATTCCATCGTAAATCATTTTATCACTTTCTTTGCTACGGATTCCTTAAGATTTTAAAGCTTTTTCTACGTATGCAGCAAAATCTTCAGGTGTAAATTTAAAATGTTTTAACGCGTCTTTTAAAGGCGCACTGATACCGAAAGTATCTAGTCCATAAACATTTTTAGCGTATTTATACCAAGGCATTGAGCTTGCCATTTCAACAGCAACTTTTTTAGCACGTGGTGATAATACTTCTTTTTGATATTTTTTAGTTGAGCGATCAAATAATAACATTGAAGGCATACTTACGATTCTTAAATCGAAACCTTTTTCTTTTAATATTTTATCTGCTTCAACGGCAAGTTCTAATTCAGAACCTGACGCGATAAGTATACCATGAAGTTCTTTTTCTTCATGTTTAAATACATACCCACCTTGTTTAACACCTTCATAAGATGTATTTTCTTGATTTTTAACACCTTGTCTAGTTAATACAATAACTGAAGGTGTTGTTTTTGATTCCATTGCTATTTTCCATGCAGCAGCAGTTTCTGTTGCATCACCAGGGTGCATAACATTTAAGTTAGGAATTGCACGTAATCCTGCTAATTGTTCAACAGGTTGGTGTGTAGGTCCATCTTCACCAACACCAATTGAGTCATGTGTGAAGACGAAAATAGAAGGAATTTGCATAATTGCAGCTAATCTAATTGATGGTTTCATGTAATCACTAAACACAAAGAATCCACCTGCAAATGCTTTTAATCCACCATGTAATACAATACCATTAGTGATTGCAGCCATAGCATGTTCTCTAACACCAAAATTAATATTTCTACCTAATCTTAATTCTTTAGAGAAGTGACCATCTGCACCTTTAGCTTTAGTAGATGCTGTAAGGTCAGCTGATCCACCAATTAAGAATGGATATTTTTCTGATAATTTGTTAATAACTTTCCCACTGATATTTCTAGTCGCTTCTTTTTCCACATTAACGATAGATGAAAAATCGTTTAAATCAATTTCAACTTCTTGATTTAAGTAACTCTCAAATAATGCGTAATCACTAGGATATTGTTCTTTATATGCAGCAACTAAGTTATTCCATTTTCTTCTAACGCGTTGTCCTCTTAAGAATACACGTTTACGGTAATAACTATATACTTCTTGTGGAATTTCAAATGGTGCATAAGACCATTCTAAGTTTTTAGCTAGAACATCTCTTTGTTCTGCACCGATTGCAGCACCATGAACTTTAGATGTACCTTCTAAGTCTGTACCATAACCAATAACTGTTTTAACTTCAACTATAGTCGGTTTATTAGATTCTTTTTTAGCTTTGTTGATTGCTTTTTGAATGCTTGTTAAGTCATTACCATCAGCAACACTTAAGTATTGCCAACCCATAGCCTCAAATTTAGCTTTGATATTATCGCTATTTGCCCATGATGTAGGACCATCTAATTGAATATCATTTGAATCAAATAATACAATAAGTTTACCTAACCCTAAGTGACCTGCTAAACTTGCAGATTCCATAGCAACACCTTCTTGTAGGTCACCATCTCCACAAATAACATATGTGTAGTGATCAACAATTGGGAAATTTTCTTTATTGAATTTCGCAGCTAGATGAGATTCAGCTAAAGCCATACCAACTGCATTTGATATACCTTGTCCAAGTGGGCCTGAAGTAGTTTCTACACCTTCAGTATGTCCATATTCAGGATGACCTGGTGTTTTACCAATTTGTCTAAATTTCTTTAAGTCATCAATAGATAAGTTATACCCAGATAAATGATTTAATGCATATAAAAGCATTGAACCATGACCTGCAGATAATATAAAACGGTCACGATTAATCCAGTCTTGTTTTTTAATGTCTACATTTAAATGTTCTGTAAATAATTGGAAAGCCATAGGTGCAGCATCTAATACGATACCTGGATGACCACTATTTGCTTGATTGATTGCGTCTACACCTAAAAATCGAATGGCATTAATTGCTAAATTTTTCATATTTCCTTGTCCCTATCCTCTAGTTCTGGTTCTTTAATTTCTTCTACTACTTCATTTACTTCAACAACTTCAGCTTCTTGAACTGTATCGTCGTCTTCAAATTTAAAGTAATTTTGATAATGTACTTCTTGAGCTTTAACTAGTTCATCAAAAACATCTGATCCAATTGCATCTCTAATATCTTGTTGAGCTTTAACGTTAGCTTCTTTAACTTTTTTAGATGTGATTCTTGTTTGGAATGTGTTACTTAATATCACAACTACAATTAATGCTAATAATACTTGTAGCACTAATTCTGGTAAAAATACCGTAGCAAGTCCTGCAATAAGAACATATCCAAGTAATGTAGGAATCATAAATCTATAATTGATTTTCTTAGTAACTTCTCCCGCGTTGTCTAAGAATTCAATCCAGATTTTATTGACATCATATTCATAAAATGGTTTTAATGCTTCATAATATGATTTTTCAATGATGACTTTATATTCACCACTTCCATCTGACGTCCAAATAGCAAATTTACCTCTTCCGGCATATTGTGCTAAGTAATTTGTTTCATTCATGTAATAAAATGATACTTTAGTGCCTTCGATGTCTTGGACCTCGAATGGTTCACTTGTTAAATTTTTAAATATTTTTGGGTTTAATTTCATCGTATAAATACCTCCAACAATAACATTATATCATTATCTTTTTATATATTTAGGCTAAAAGTAAATTTCCATAAATTAATATAATTTATATAAAAATCCCCATCAAGCATCACCACCCACATAATAGACTATGCTTATGGCTGCTTCGATCAAGACCTGACCAGGTTCACAAGCTACTATTGAGTGATGATGCTTGATGGGGACTTATTTATTATTTCTTAACGATTTAAAAAACGTCTTTAGTAATGTTTCGCTTTCCTTAGAAAGGACATTACCTTCACATTCAACATGATGATTAAATTTAATATCAAATAAGTTCGTTAAACTATCTGTAACCCCAGCTTTAGGGTCGGTTGCACCATAGTATACTTTTCGAACACGAGATTGTATCATAGCACCTGCACACATTGGGCACGGTTCTAATGTAACATAAATATCGCAATCTTCCAAGCGCCAACTACCAATTTTTTTGCTAGCCTTCATCATAGCAAGAAATTCAGCATGACTATGGAACTGTTGTTTCGATTCTCTTAAGTTATGTGCTCTTGCAATAATCTTATCTTGATAGACGACAACTGCACCAACTGGAACCTCATTTTTATCAAAAGCTTTTTGTGCTTCTTTCAAAGCAGCTTTCATGTATTTATATTTTTTTTGGTTTTCCTGGGACTTCATGATATTGTCTCGCTCTTGGCTCATATGACTCGTTTGCCCCAACTAAAATGATTGGATCATTATAGTTAGCAGGTTTACCATCAATGATGCGTTGAGTTCTAGTAGCAGGTAATCCACTTTTTACACAAATTGCAGTAAGTTTAGTGATAAACTCTGCTCTTGCTAAAAGTTTAGGCATTGGCCCAAATGGCTCACCTCGATAATCTAAGTCTAGTCCACCAACAATGACTCTAATACCTTTGTTTGCTAATGATTCTGCAATATCAACGATATCTTCATCAAAGAATTGAACTTCATCAATAACAACCGCATTTGTGTCATCTTGAATATGTGTCAAGATTTCCATACTTTTATCAATGATGATTGAAGGTTTTTTACTTAAGTTATGAGATACAATTTCTTCTTTCGCATAACGATTATCTATAACAGGTTTAAAAACTAATACATTTTGTTTTGCATATTCTAATCTTTTTATGCGTCTAATAAGTTCTTCAGTTTTCCCTGCGAACATCGGCCCACATACAACTTCGATAAATCCATTTTTATATGTATGATACATAACAAAACCCCTTTGTTTTTATCCCTTTTAACAAAAAACGTGATTTAATATCACGTTATTCGTTATCTTTTTTGTTTGAATTAATGCCGTAACGTTTATTGAATTTTTCAACACGTCCAGCTGCTTGTATAAACGATTGTTGACCAGTATAGAATGGGTGACAGTTTGAACAAGTATCGATTCTAAAATCTTTAGCAGTTGTTCCTACTTCATGTTCATGTCCACATGTTGAACATGTTACTTTGATCACTTTATATTCTGGATGAATTCCTTTTTTCATTGTGACTCTCCTTCCGCCATGACCGCTTGTCATAGTAAGTTTTCGCGAATACATTATATCATTATAGTTTTTGATTGACAAGTGTTACAGTTAACTTTTTTATTTTTAATTTTTTTCGTTGTGTGTTGCTTGCCAAACATTTAAGAATTTCGATGAAATTGCACCAGTTAAGAACCCTGCTGGGATACTTATTAATAACATCACAGGTAACCAGTAAATGATTGCTGATGAGCCTATGACAAATATCCCCACACCGATTTGTCCAATGGCGTGAAATACAGATCCTAATACACTGACACCAATAACACCAAAATAATCAATTTTCTTTAAAACGACCATGCCTAATATTGATACTGCTGCGCCACCTAATCCTAGGTAAAACGTAGGTCCAAGAAATGTACCTATTAATATAGAAACTAAAAAGATTCTAAGTAGTGTTAAAACAATACTCTCTTTTGCACCATATAAATAGATGACAATTAATGTCACAATGTTAGCAAATCCAATCTTCGCACCTGGTACAGGAGAAATATGAATATATAGAGCTTCAATTATATTTAAAACGATACCGACTGCTAACATGTTAGCGAGTAGCGTCATTTTTCTTATTTGTTTTCTTTTCATTTTTCACCTTTATTGGATGAAGTCAACATCTGATTGACTTGAATCAAATTCAACACGTACTCGATTTGGTAGACAAATCAAAGGTACAGCCGTTGACCATCCTTGTTTACTACATATATTTAGAGGACTTTCCTCTTCTTTAACTTTGATTCTATTTTGACTAAAATCAACAGAAATAACAACTTCTTGTCTTGTGCCATCTAATTCAAAAGCGCCAAGTAATGTAATTTCTACATACCCGTCTTCACCATCTAAATTAATTAATGGATAATTTTTAGTTGTGCCTTCTGGGACTTCTTGATCAAAATTTCTTATCACTTCTTGATCTGTAAAATTTACAGTAACGATTGGTTCTGCAACACCATAATAAATATAAGCAGATACTGCATCACCGGCAAATATAACATATTGAAACACAAAAAACAATGCACCAAAAACAAGCATTAATATACTAATCATATAAATATCTCTTTTTCGCACTGCTTTTTTATTTTTCATTATCTTTCCTCAAAAGTTATATCATCTAATAATGATTGATTGATTGTTTCATCATAATTAAATCTAACCATGCTTAAATCTAAATCTGCTTGATGCTCATTCATCCAAGCAGTAAATACATCCTCAGGCATTGAAAATAATGCTGTAGATAATGCATCTAGTAAACCAGCATCATCGCCAACTAGCGATACTGAATGATAGTATTGCATTGGCATTTTAGTAATTGGTGAAACAATATGGTGATATCGTAGATTATCATATGTTACATATTGTTCATAATTTCCTGAAGTTGTGACTGATTTATTTAAAATATTTTTAAGTGTGCCATAAGTAGAACTTGTTGCACAAACTGGACAAGTTAATCCAATATTAAAGAAATCTCTTTCTGGATTAGAATTTGATCCTAAGAATAGAGAACTAGATCCAGCATTAATGAAATAATAGATAACACCTTGTTCTTCTAAATATTCTTTAACTCTTTGAGTTGCGTAACCTTTTGCGATAGCCCCTAAATCAAGTTTTAAGTCTTCGCCGTGAGTTTCTATATAATAACGACCATCTTCTTCAGTTAAAATCACTTGGTTTGTAGAAAAGTCTAATGCTTCAATCGATGTGATTGCTGCTGTGTAATTTGCTTCAGGGATAATGCCATCAGGAAAATCAGCTTCAATCAATGCTTTCCAAACATCAACAGCCTTACCAACTGATATATCAAAATAACCATCAGTAAGTGCTTTAATATCTTCAGCTTGAAGTAATACATTATATAGTGGTTCATCAATTTCTACTTTTTGACCAACCTTTTGATTTAGTGTATAGATGTTTTCTAAATATTCACTTTCACTTGATAGTGTTTCATAATTATTAGTTAATTCATGGTAAACACCAAAAATATCAGCAATATCAGATTTATAAGTGTCAACATCTTCACTTTCATAAATCTGAATACTAATATCAATGAATGTATCCATATAATCATAATAATTAAAGTTGTATGTTACTAATTCGTCTTCGCATGATGCAAGCATAAAACTCGCACCTAAGACTAACAACAACATCATAATACGTTTCATATAATCACCTTGTTCTTCGTAAAGAAAAGGACATAAAATATGTCCTATAACTTCACATTAACGATTGATCCATCTGGATTTGGATGGCTCTTTAAATACTCTAAAATAGGATTAAAGTTTTTATCTGCTTTACCTGGTTTACATCTAGATAAGTTACCTGCATTACCTTCAACAATAGTTTCAGCAAACGCATGACAACCTGGAGTACCACAAGCACCACAGTTATAATTTGGTAATAATTTTTCAATATCGTTGATTCTTGGATCTTCTTCAACTACTAAATATTTATTAGCAAGAGAAAGCACAACACCAAGTACAATAGCTAATACACCAAGTACAATAAAAGGATAAATATTTTCCATTATAGTTTAACCTCCTTCATAAATTGGATAGCATCTTGAAATTTAGGTTCACTATTAATATGACATGCATCTGTACCAACAATATTGCATGATTCACATTCTTGAGCTTCCATATATGCTTCTTCACAGCCTTCAGGTACACCGGCTTTATCATTTAAAATACCCGTACCTACATATAGGAATACAATCACAAGCGTTGCTATAATCGCGATAACGATAGGCATTAGATAATACCTGCCAATCCCATGAACGCTAATGCCATAAGACTTGCTGTGATAAGTGCAATAGGCATACCTTTAAGTGCTTTAGGTGTGTTTGCAGCATTTAATTTAATACGAATAGCAGCAAATGCGATGATTACTAAAGAGTAACCAAGTGCAGAACCTAATGCATACATTAAAGCAGCTGGATAAGTTGTAGGTGAAGCAACGTTAGTTAACGCAACACCTAAAACCGCACAGTTAGTTGCAATCAGTGGTAAATACACACCAAGTGCTTTATATAAACTCTTACTTACTTTCTTAACAACTAATTCAGTTAATTGTACTAATGCAGCAATAACTAAAATAAATGCGATTGTTGATATATATTCAATATGTAAATCTACTAATACATATTGATAAATAGGCCAAGTAATTGCAGCTGATAAGAAGATAACAACAATAACAGCTAAACTCATACCTGTAACAGATTTCATCTTAGTTGAAACACCAAAGAATGAACATAGTCCTAAGAACTGCATTAAAACGATATTATTAATTAATAATGATGATATTAATATAGCTAATAGATCCATTATGCTTCAACTCCTTTCGCTGCTGCTTCTTTAGCTGCAGCTGCCTCTTTAGCAGCTTTGGCTGCTAATGCTTTAGCTTTAGCTTCAGCAATCATTTTCTCTCTAGCTTCTTTAGCTTTGAGAGCATCTTTAATTTTCTTAGCATTTGCATGTGCTGCAAAACCAGCTAATAAAAGACCGATAATTAAGAATCCACCAGGAGGTGCTGTTAAGATTGAAATACCATATTCTTGTAGACCAAGACCTGAGAATAATTCTGTTTGGAAGCCTAATGGTAAGATATAACCTAATTTGATTACACCAGTTCCAAAGAACTCACGAACAAAACCGATAATTGTTAATGCTAAAGCGAAACCGATTGATGTACCCATACCATCTAAAATAGAAGGTACAACTTTATTTTTAGATGCGAATGCTTCAGCACGACCTAAAATGATACAGTTAACAACGATTAACGCTAAGTACACACCAAGTGTAGCACTTAAATCTGGAGCAAACGCATCAACTAACATTTGTAATGCAGTTACTTCAGTTGCAATAATAATTACATATGATGGAATACGTACTGTTGAAGGTACGACATTTCTAATAGAAGAAATGATTAAATTACTAATTGTTAAAATAATGAATACTAAGATACCCATACCAAAACCGGCTTCAAGTGTAGAAGTAACGGCTAGAGAAGGACACATACCTAATACCATAACAAAAATTGAGTTTTCTTTCCAAATACCTTTAGTGAAAGTAGACATTAAAGTTGGTACTTCTTCACCTTTTTTAGCAACTACTTTTTTAGGGATTGGTTTCTTTTTAGTTTCAGTCATTAGTTTTCTCCTTCCCAAACTACTGCAATTGCTTGAAGTAATTCTTCCATAGAGTCTGATGTATGTGTAGCCCCACCAGCTAAGTCTCCAGAAGGTGTAACATCTGATAACATTGTACCTATGTATAATTCTAAGTTGCTTCTAGAAGTAGATAATCCAGCTGTTTGATCTAATACAGTAAATTCTGCATAAACAATTTCGCCAGATGCATTTACTGAAACTGCAACTTCAACACTACCGTGTTCATTTGTAGTTGCTGCAGTATATCTTGTAGCAACTTCTGCACTACTTGCATCAAAGATTGTATCTTTAGCACTTACTAATCCACTTGCTGTAAATGTAGTATCTGCAACAATTGAATAACCAGCACCAAATACTTCTTCATAAGGATCACTTACAATACCATTATGGAATTCCCAAGTTCTAATAATTAATGCTTTGATGCTTTCAGTTGAAGTTGAAGCTGTTGCTCCAGACTCTAAATCAGCATCAGGCACTGCGTTGAAATAAGGAACTCTTAATAAGTCACTTTGACCTGCACCTTCAAAGTTTTCATATATATATCTTTGAATTTTAGGATTATAAGCTTTTGTTTGTGCAAGTTCAACAATTTGAACATACACTTCGTTATCTTTAATACCTACTAATAATTCAATATAACCATAAGATTTATCTGAATCACTAAATGCAAAACCATTTCTGATTTTCACTGTATAAACAGTTGCAATAGTTTTACCATCAGCATCTTTAGCTAATTGTTTGTAATCAATAATTGAATAAGATGAACCAGAAGCATCTTCGATATTAACTTTTCTGTCTAAAGTGATTTTTTCACCAAATAATAAATCTTTTGGTTCTCTTAATACGTGTGCATTAATTTGAACTGCAACAACAACACCAATTAAAATCATTAAAACAGCATTAATAATTAATTTAATATTTTCTTTACTCATGCTAATTCAATTCCTTTCACATAACTCATAGGAGTATCAATTGATTCATAGGCATTAGCCATATCAGTTAAGATACCTAATGTTGTATCTCTAGAGAATGTAGCCCCACCTTGTAAATCACCAGAAGGTCTTACATCAACTAAATCAGTACCTATAAATAGTTCTAAGTTTGATCTTGTACGATCTAAATGTAATGTTTGATTTAATGTTAAATATTGTGCACCAACAATTTCACCTTGAACATCAATAGCAAGAACGATTGTCATATCACCATAACCATTTGTGTCAGATCCTTTAAAGATATAACCAATTAAGTTATCATTTTCATCATAAGCAGCAACAAATTCATCAATTGTTGAAGCAGCATCTGATGGTTTAACATCTTCATATCTTGATAATGCAGGTAAAACTTCTTGGTAAGCAGCTGTAGTTGCTGCAATTTCATTTGCTTCAATAATTGGAGCAGTAATTGCATTAACAACACCGATCACTAAACCACAGGCAATTGCAATAATTGTTAATACTGTAGTGAAATGAATAAGAGGATTACTTTCTAAAAACTTTTTCATGCGAAATAACCTCCTGCTGCAAAGAATACGAATACCGCAACAACAACTAATACACCAGCATAAGAAGCAACAAACTTCCATGAGAATTTATTAGTTGACCAGTTAGGGTAGTCAATTAATGGAACAAAGATGTTTGCAAATAGTAATGAAGATGCAACACCTTCTGCATATGAACCCCAAGTTCTAATAAGTACAACAAAAATACCTATTAATAAACCATAGATCCAACGACCAGGTTTTGTTACTGGTGCTGTTACAGGGTCAGTTGCCATGAATGTAACACCAAATAATACACCACCTGAGAATAGGTTGTATAATACGAAGTTTAACCAATTATCTGGATATCTACTAAATGCAACAACTGTAATTAATACTAAGAAAGTTGAAGCAGTTGATAATACAATACGATAATCAGCAGTTCTTCTTGCTAATAAGTATACAAGACCTAATAAAATAGGGATTGCACTTATTTCACCCATAGTACCTGGAATAAATCCAAAGAATAATTCACTTATTCTATAACTATAGATAGCATTTTCAAATCCTACACCTACACCTTCTTTAATAGAAGCTAAAGCTGTAGCACCAGCAATAAGATCAGTACCTACATAAGCGTAAGTGAACATACCAGCTAATGCGATAGAGATAAATCTTCTACCTGCAGCAGCGATATTGAAAATATTGCTTCCTAATCCACCAAATAACATTTTAACAACGACAATTGCGAAAATGGCACCAACTGCAACAGCATAAAGTGGCAATTGTGGCGGAATAACCATTGTATAAATCACAGCACTTACAGCAGGTGCAGTTACATTGTTGATTGTATACTTACTAAATCTTGATTTTAATTTTTCTTTTCTTGTGTTTCCTTTAGGTTTTTGCATCATAGCGAAAGCTACTGCTTCTAACCCAATCATTAATACTAAATTGACAACTAATCTAATGACTGCATCCCAACCAAATTGGTATATCGCAAATATCACAACTGGTGATAAAGCAATCAATACATCAATCATCATTCGTTTTGTACTGGACTCCTGTTTTCTAATGTACGGAGCAGTTTGTTTAACGAATTCCATAAAACCTCCTACTTACTTGCGAAGCGCTTTGCTAAACGCATATATTCTGTTAAATGAATCTTAGATGGACATACGAATGAACATAATCCACACTCGATACATTTATTTACTTCCAGTGTTTCAATAATATCTTTATCTTTTGACTTATATGCGCTCATTATTTGAGTTGGTTGAATATCCACTGGACATGAATAAACACATGCCGCACAATGAATACATGGTTCTTCAACAAATTCTTCTGCATTTCTAACAATTAAAGAAGTTGTTGTATGTGTCATCACAATATCATCTCTTGTGACATTCACACCCATCATTGGACCACCTAAAATAAGTACTTTGTCTTTATCTAAATCTTTATAACCACCGGCAATTTCAATTAACGCTTTTACGGATGTACCGATACGCGCTCTAAAGTTTTTATTGTGAACACCATCACCACTAATTGTAAATAATCTTTCAAGTACTGGTAGTCTGTGTTTCACAGCTTCATAAACACTCACAAGTGTTGATACATTAAAGTTTAGTACACCATATTTAGATAATATCGCACCTTGAGGAATCTTTTGACCAGTTGCATTCTTGATCATTTCTAATTCCCATCCTGATGGATAATGGTTACCTACTAAAACAACTTCAATGTCATATTGAGTAAATTGTTTTGCACAAAACTCAATACGTTCTTTTACTTCTGTATATTTCTTTTTAATAGCAATGATACCTTTTTTAGCACCTGAGGCTTTCATTGCATAGATTAATCCTTGAATAATTTTTGATGGTTCAGCCATCATAATGCCATAATCCGCAATTAAGAATGGTTCACATTCAACACCGTTTGCAAACACAACATCAACTTGATTCTTTGTTTTAAATTTAATGTAAGTAGGAAAGGCACTACCACCTAATCCAACTAAACCTGCATCTTTAAAGATTTCAACATATTCATCTTTAGTTAGTGCATCAATTTCCGCATCACTGCGTTCTTTTAAATCTGGGTGAAGTTCATATTTTTTGTCATTTCTAACAATTAAGCAGTCAACAACTTGTCCGCTTTGATCAATATGTTTTTCATTCCCTACAACTTCTCCACTTACAGTTGAGTGAATAGGTTGTTCAAAAAATGTTCCTTTACGTGTACCAATTTGTTCACCTACTTTAACAAATTGTCCCCCTACAACACAAGTTTCACCTTCAGGACATCTAGCGCTTGTTACAGGATAATAAAGATATTCTGCATCAAGATAATGCTCAATAGGTAAAGCTTTTAATTCTTTTTTACCATCTGGGATATACCTAGTTTTAGCAATCATTAAATTGCTCCTTTCTTAGTACAACGGATGTAATTCAGTTAATCTAATAACTTCCTTTTTAACCGCTGCAAGCTCTTCTTCTGAATTTTTATTAGTTAATGCTCTATCGATTAATAAAGCTATTTCTTCCATTTCTAATTCATTAAAGCCTCTGGTTGTGATGGCAGGTGTACCTAAACGAATACCACTTCCATAAGCAGGTTTTTCGTCATCATAAGGTACAGTGTTTTTATTACATGTAATATTCACTTGTCCTAATACAGCTTCTGCTTCTTTACCTGTAATCCCTAATTTTGTCTTAACGTTAATTAAAACAATATGATTATCAGTGCCACCAGATACTATTTTATATCCTAGTTTAGCCATTGCTTCTGCTAATCTTTTAGCATTTTTAACAACTTGTTCTTGGTAGGTAACAAATGCAGGATCTAATGCTTCTTTAAAAGCAACACCTTTCGCAGCAATTACATGCATCAGTGGTCCACCTTGGATTCCAGGGAAAACCGCTTTGTCAATTTTCTTTGCAACTGCAGCATCATTTGTTAAGATAATCCCACCTCTAGGACCTCTTAATGTTTTATGTGTTGTTGATGTAACAACATGTGCATAAGGCATTGGTGATGGATGTACTTTAGCAGCTACTAAGCCAGCGATATGTGCCATATCAACCATTAAGTATGCGCCAACTTCATCAGCAATTTCTCTAAACTTTTTAAAATCAATGACTCTTGCATATGCACTTGCACCAGCCACGATGATTTGAGGTTTAACCTCTTTTGCTATTTCTAGCACTTTATCATAATCAATTAATTCAGTTTCTTTATCCACACCATAAAAAGTTGAATTATAGAATTTACCTGAAAAACTTAATTTAAATCCATGTGTTAAATGTCCACCTTCATTAAGTGACATCCCTAGAATTGTATCACCAGGTTTAATTAATGCTTGGTATGCTGCCATGTTTGCTTGTGAACCTGAATGAGGTTGTACGTTAACATACTCAGCATCAAATAATTTCTTTAAACGATTTCTTGTTTCATCTTCGATTACATCGACAAATTCACAGCCACCATAATAGCGACCATTCGGATATCCTTCTGCATATTTATTTGTCAAAATCGAACCTTGAGCTTCTAATACTGCATCAGATACAAAATTTTCTGACGCGATCATTTCTAAATGTGTTTCCTGTCTGTTTTTTTCCTTCAAAATATAACTGTGAATCATTTCATCATAATCTTTTAGGCTCATCGCTATTCTCCTAGTATAATCTGTGGTTTATTATAACATAATAAAATATAAAATAAAAGATAGGTTGTAATACTCTAACCTATCTTTTTCTTCTGATTATAAAGCTTATAAATTAACGTTGTGATATACATCTTGTACATCATCTAATTCTTCTAACATGCTCATTAAGCGATCGAATTTATCTTTATCGTCACCTTCAAGCGTAGAATCCATCATTGGCATCCACATGATCTCATCTGTTTCTAATTCTAAATCTGGATAAGTGTCTTGTAAAGCAGTTCTAATTGCGTTGTAGTTTGTAGCGTCACTTAAAATCGTTACATAATCATCTTCAACTTCAATATCATCTGCATCAAGATCGTTCATCACTAACATCTCTAAAATTTCTTCTTCAGATAAACCTTGTACTGTGAAAACTGCTTGATGATTGTATTGGTGTAGTACAGAACCTGAAACACCAAGTTTTCCACCAGTTTTTGTGAAACAGTTTCTAACTTCAGCAATCGTTCTATTCACATTGTCAGTTAAACATTCAACGATGAATGTTGAACTTCCAGGACCAAAACCTTCATAACGTACTTCAGTATAGTTATCATCACTACCACCCTTAGCTTTATCAATAGCTCTTGAGATAACATCAGCAGTAACTTGATCTTTTTTAGCTTTTTGGATAATTCTTCTTAAGTTGACATTAAGTTCTGGATCAGGCACACCAGATTTTGCTGCCATATAAATTTCTTTTCCATATTTTGCATACAGTTTACTTTTCGCTGCTGCGGTTTTTGCCATCGCAACTTTTCTTACTTCATGTGCTCTTCCCATTGTTATTCACCTATCTTATTTTTTACCAAATTTTTCTTCATATGATTGGATACATTGTGTAATAATCTTCTTCGCAGAATCTGCACCCTCAATATCAAGAATATATGTTTTTTTACCTTCTAATGATTTATACACTTCAAAGAAATGTCCCATTTCTGTAAGTAAGTGTTGTGGTAACTCACTAATATCTTTATATTGTGTTAATGATGGGTCACCAAATGGGATTGCGATAATCTTTTCATCAATCTCATCAGAGTCAATCATTTTCATAACACCAATTGGATAAACTTCAACAATACTTAATGGTTCAATGTCTTCTTGACATAAAACTAATACATCAAGTGGGTCATTATCTCCAGCATAAGTTCTTGGAATAAATCCATAGTTTGCAGGATAATGTGTTGATGTAAATAATATACGATCAAGAATGATCATACCTGTTTCTTTGTCTAACTCATATTTTTTCTTTGAGCCTTTTGATATTTCAATACACGCGATAAATTTATCTGGTGTAATTCTTTTAGGATTAATATCGTGCCAAATATTCATTTATTTTCACCTTTTTTCCTTTACACATTATATTTTAGCATTATAGGGTAAAAAAAAACACCCTAAAGTGAGTGCTTTTTTATAGAAACGAAAATGTTACTTATCCCCGTTCCCCTTTGACGTATGTTAACTATCGCCTGATACGTTATAAAGCGTTCTTCACAATCGTAGTCACGATGTTGCGGCACCGTGGTAGATACGCCATCACCCCTATTAGATGGCTTATACGACAATTAAATACATACACATTATAACAATTTTTTTGATATGTTGTAAAGGATAAGTTAATATTTTATTTTACTTTTTTTGGTGGTTTATAAATAACTCATATGTATTTTCTAATAAACCATAAATTGTCATTGGCCCTACACCGCCAGGAACCGGTGTTAATGCACCTGCGACTTCACTGACACCAGCAAAATCAACATCACCAACTAATTTCCCGTCAACTCGATTTGTACCAACATCAATAACAACTGCACCTGGTTTAACCATCTCTTTTGTAACTAGATTTGGTCGTCCAGTTGCAACCACAATAATATCTGCGTTTAATGTATGTTCAGCTAAACTCTTTGTTTTTGAGTGACAAACCGTAATCGTCGCCCCTCTATCCATAAGCATACGTGCAACAGGGAATCCTACAATATTAGAACGTCCAACAATCGTTGCGTTTTTACCTGTAATTTCGATGTTATAGAAATCAAGTAATCCAATAATACCTTTAGGTGTTGCTGGATAAGTTGTTTTCTTTCTTTGATATAAATATCCTTGGTTAACAACATGAAAACCATCTGAATCTTTTTCTCTTGCAATAAGGTCAATTAAATAATCTTCATCTAAGTGATCAGGAATTGGTAGTTGTAAAATCATACCACTGATCTCATCATTATTATTTAATGAAACAATAAGTTCTTCAACTTCCTTTTGACTAACAGTTTCTTCTAAATGGTATAGTCTATATTCAATACCTACTAAGTTACAAGCTTTCTCTTTACCCCTAATGTAAGAGATGCTTGCTGGATTGTTACCAATTAAGATAACCGCTAAACAAGGCGTTTTATCATATGTTTCTTTTGCCTTAATAATCTTTTCTTTTAATACTTGTTTTAATGCTTTTGATGCTACTTTCCCACTTAATAATTCCATGTTTATCCCTCTACTAATTCTCCACGATCATCTATCTTCATATCTAGTGCTCTAGGTCTTTTATTTAGACCAGGCATTGTCATGATACCCTTAGTTAATGCTACGAAGAAGCCAGCACCAAGCGATGGTTTAACTTCTTTGATTTCTAAGACAAAACCTTCAGGTCTACCATGAAGTTTAGAATCTCCAGATAGTGATAGTGGTGTTTTTGCCATACATACTGGTAAGTTCCAGCCTAATGTTTCATAAGTTTCTAATTGACGAAGAGCTTTCTTCTTAAATTCAACTTTTGAAGCACCATAAATAGATGTGGCAACCTTCTCAATTTTTTCTTTCACACTTAATGTTTTATCATAAGTTGGCTTAAATGACGAAGGATTTACAACAACTTTATCAACTAAAGTTGCAAGTTCTGTCATACCATCTGCACCATTCATAAATCCATCAGCAAACGCTAAGTCATATCCTTTATCTTTTGCCCATGATTTCATTAACGCTACTTCTTTATCAGTATCTGTATAGAAGTGGTTTAATGCGATCACGAAATTTAAGCCAAAGCCTTTAATGTTTTCTAAATGTTTTTCAATATGTGGTAATCCACGTTTTAATGCTTCAATATCTTCTACTGAAAAATCTTTAGCGCCACCATGAGATTTTAATGCTCTAATGGTTGCGACTATAACCACTAAATCCGGTGATTTTGGAAGATGTGGCACTTTTAAATTTAAGAATTTTTCCATCCCTAAATCCGCACCAAATCCAGCTTCAGTAATTGCGTATTCTCCAAGTTTTAATGCCATTTTAGTTGCGTTAATTGAGTTACATCCATGTGCTATATTAGCAAACGGACCTGCATGAACAAACGCTGGTACACCATCAATTGTTTGTACTAAATTTGGATTAATCGCATCTTTTAATAATAAAACCATTGCGTCAACACATGCTAAATCTTTAACATATAGTGGTTCGCCGGCTTCATTATAGCCAATTAAGATTTTATTTATTCTAGATTTTAAATCATTTAAATCACTTGCGAGTGCTAAAATCGCCATGATTTCACTTGCCGCAGTGATCATGAATCCATCTTCTCGAAGTGGTGTTTCAATTTGTCTTAAACTACGATCATTCATATCTAAGCATCTACGCCAGATAACATTTTTAATGTTTAATTCATTGCCTTGATACATATGATTATCAATGATTGCAGACAATAAGTTATGTGCTGCTGTAATTGCGTGTAGGTCGCCTGTGAAATGAAGATTAATTTCATTTTCAGGAACAATAATCGACTTACCGCCACCTGTCGCGCCACCTTTTAATCCAAATACTGGACCTAAGCTAGGCTCTCTTAATGCTAATACTGGTTTTTTACCAATCTTATTTAATCCTTGTGCTAATCCAATCGAAATTGTTGTTTTCCCTTCACCTGCAGGTGTTGGATTAACCGCCGTTACTAAAATCAATTTACCATCTGTTTTTGTATCTAATCTTTTTAATAAATCTAGAGAAACCTTAGCTTTATCATATCCATAAGGAATCAATTCAGACTCAAAAACACCTGCTTGTTTAGCAACTTCCATGATTTGTTTCATACTACGCCTCCAAAAAGAAAAAGTACCGTATTCGGCACTTTTATTATAGCATATTAACCCTTATAAAAGATATATTTATCTTTTAGGATATGTTCAGCAATCTTGACTTGTTCTTTCGTTGCTTCAGGTGTATCTGGAAGTGGATAATTAAGACCCATTTGCTCCCATTTCATACGACCTTTTGTATGATAAGGTAGTACTTCAATACCTTTGACATTAGATAGAGTGTCAAGAAAACTTCTTAAGTTTTGTAAATCTTTTTCTTGATCTGTTAAACCCGGAACTAACACATGTCTAACAATCATCGGTTTACCAATTTCATCTAATAGTTTAGCAAACTGCAATACATGATCATTCTTAGATCCTGTAATTACTTTATGTTTATCTCTATCGATATGTTTAATATCTAATAAGACTAAATCAGTATACGCTAATAACTTTTTATATGATTCAACTTCTTTTTCTCTATAACAAGAAGCTGCTGTATCTAGACAAGTATGAATACCTCTTTGTTTCGCTTCCATAAATAAATCAGTAACAAAATCTAGCTGTAGCATAGGATCCCCACCACTTGCAGTTATCCCGCCTTGTCTATAAAAATGTTTATATTTTTCATAACTGTTGAATAATTCTTCAACAGTCATCATTTGATTTTTTTTAGTTGACCATGTGTCTCTATTATGACAATATTGACATTGGAAAGGACAACCTTGGAAGAAAACAACAAATCTTATCCCAGGACCATCAAATGTCCCAAGCGTTTCTATTGAATGAATATTACCTTTATTAAACTTTATCATGGAAGGTTCTTGAAATAACCTCGCGTTTTTGTTCGTTTGTTAAGTTAGAGAAGTTAACTGCATAACCAGAAACTCTGATTGTTAAGTTAGGATATTTCTCTGGGTTATCATAAGCTTCTTGTAAAGTCTTACGATTCATAATATTCACATTTAAATGGTAACCACCATTTACAAAGTAACCATCTAAGATTGAAACTAAGTTTTCAACTTTGATGTCGCCTTCATAAACGAATCCATCTGCTGATTCTAAATCTTTTCCTAATGCTTGTGGTACTAAAGTGAATGTATTAGAGATACCATCTTGGCAACTCTCACAAGGAATTTTAGAAACACTTAATAATGATTGTAGTGCACCTGATTTGTCACGTCCGTGCATTGGATTAGCACCTGGAGCAAACGGTTCACCTTTTCTTCTTCCATCAGGTGTATTACCTGTTTTCTTTCCATAAACTACATTTGAAGTAATTGTTAAAATACTCATTGTAGGTACTGATTCTCTGTATGTATATTGATTTCTGATTTTATCCATGAAACGATTAACAACTTCAACAGCTAATTGATCAACTGAATCATCATTGTTACCATAGCATGGGAAATCTCCTTCAACTTCAAAATCAGTAATTAATCCACGATCATCATAAACTGGTTTAACTTTTGCATGTTTAATTGCAGAAAGTGAATCAGCAACTACTGATAATCCAGCAACACCAGTCGCGAAGTTTCTTCTAACTTCAGGTTGGTGAAATGCCATTTGGATTGCTTCATACGCATATTTATCATGCATGTAATGAATGATATTTAACGCACTTACATAAACTTCAGCAAGCCATGTAAGCATATGGTCAAATCTTTCCATAACAACATCATAATCTAAATATTCAGCATTTAATACATCATTAACTGGTCCTACTTGCGCACCGCTTAATTCATCACGTCCACCATTAAGTGAATATAATAAAGCTTTTGCTAAGTTAGCGCGAGCACCGAAAAATTGCATTTCTTTACCAATAGCCATTGGTGATACACAACAAGCAATACCATAATCATCACCGTGTTCTGGTCTCATTTGCTCATCATTTTCGTATTGAATACTACTTGTATCAATAGATACTTTCGCACAGAATTTCTTAAAGTTTTCTGGAAGATCTTCACTCCATAATACTGTTAAGTTAGGTTCTGCAGAAGTACCAAGGTTATATAATGTTTGTAAGTATCTAAAAGTATTTTTAGTTACCCATGATCTACCATCTAATGTAAGACCACCTAAACTCTCAGTTACCCATGTAGGGTCTCCTGTGAATAATTCATTATATTCAGGTGTTCTAGCAAATCTAACAATACGTAATTTCATGATGAAGTGATCAATCATTTCTTGAGCATCTTCTTCAGAAATAATACCTTCAGCTAAATCTCTTTCAATATAAATATCTAAGAAAGATGCTGTTCTACCTAAACTCATTGCTGCGCCATTTTGTTCTTTAACAGCAGCTAGGTAACCAAAGTAAGTCCATTGAATTGCTTCAAAAGCATTTTCAGCTGGTTTACTTAAATCAAAACCATAGATTTCACCCATTTTAATAAATGAATTTAATGCATTGATTTGATCTTGAAGTTCTTCACACATTCTAATGTTATGTTCATTCATAACTTTAGATTGATAAATTTTCTTTTGTTCTTTTCTTTCTTCAATTAGGCGAGCAACACCATATAAAGCAACTCTTCTATAGTCACCAATGATTCTTCCTCTACCATAGCCATCTGGAAGTCCTGTAACAATACCAGTTCTTCTTGCGTTTCTGATCTCTTCTGAATATACATCAAATACACCTTGATTATGTGTTTTTCTGTATTCTGTAAAAACATGTTGTAATGCAGGGTCGATTTCATATCCATAAGCTTTAGCAGCTTTATATGCAACATTAATACCACCATAAGGATGGAATGCTCTTTTAAATGGAGCGTCTGTTTGAAGACCAACAATTTTTTCTAAATCTTTGTTGATATAACCAGCAGCGTGGCTTGTAAGTGTAGATACGACATCTGTATCCATACCAAGAGAGCCACCATTCTCTTTTTCTTCTTTTAATAGTGCAATGATTCTTTCGTTTAGAATTGTACTATTTTCAGTAGGTCCTGCAAGAAAAGTTGAATCACCAAGATATTCACTATAGTTTTCAATCATGAAATCTCTTACGTTAATTTCTTTTTCCCAAGATCCGCCTTTAAAATTTCTCCAAGCGTTCATATTTAATTACCTCCAAAAATGCCTGTTTAAGACTCATCGTATTTTGCCACATTTATTATAATGTGTTGTCAAACTAATTACTACTAAAACTATAACTTTTTAGTTTGAAAACGTTTTAAAAATGTTAGAATAGACATATGGTGGTGATCATATGGATCAAGCAATATTAATTGGTTTAGATATAGAGACAAGTGTCTTAAATATTAAGTCGAATCTTGATGAATTAGAACAGCTCGCGTTAGCTGTTAATATTAAAACTAAAGATAAAATAGTTCAAAACGTAAAAACAATTAACCCTAAATATTATATAGGGAAAGGAAAAGTTGACGAAGTTAAAAAGATGATTGAGATCTTAGATGTGGATCTTGTTATTTTTGATGATACACTTTCTTCTTCTCAATTATCCAATTTAGAGAACACATTAGATGTACAAGTCATTGATAGAAGTTTCTTAATTCTCTCTATTTTCGCTGAACGTGCACAAACAAAACAAGCCATACTTGAAGTATCGCTTGCACAAAAATTATATATGTTACCAAGACTATCAGGTATTGGTAAAACACTATCAAGACAAGGTGGTGGATCTTTTAATGCTAAAGGTCCTGGTGAAACACAATTAGAACTTGATAGACGTAAAATACTAACAGAAATTTCTACAATCAAACGACAACTTAAAAAGATAGAAAAAGAAAGAGAAATTTCTAGTAAACGTAGAAAAGAAAGTCATATACCGATTGTCGCATTAGTTGGTTATACAAATGCTGGTAAATCTTCTTTAATGAATGGATTAACTTCATATCTAAATCAAGAACAAGAACCTGTTTTTGAAAAAGATATGCTTTTCGCGACACTTGATACTAAAGCTAGACGTATACAACAAGAAAATAAACCACCTTTTATCTTAATTGATACAGTTGGATTTATCTCTAAACTTCCACATGAGTTAGTTAGATCATTTCAAACAACCTTACTTGATGTCTTAGATGCTGATTTATTATTGCATGTCGTGGATGCTACATCTAAATATGAGGAAGAAATGTTTGTAACTAAAAATGTGTTAAAACAAATTGATGCAGATCTCATTGAAAGATTATTAGTTATCACTAAGAAAGATCTTGCTTGGAAACCAGTAAGTTTAAATGAAGATTATATTTATATCTCAAATCATACAAAAGAAAATTATGATGAACTGATCAGTGCTATTTATGGTCATATATATAAAAACCATCGAATCACTGAATTGGTCATCCCATTTGATGAAGGACAGATTTTCTCTCATTTAAAAGAAAAGACTACAGTTTTAAAAGCTGATTATTTAGATGATGGTATTCATGTTTCTGTTATTCTATCACCTGAACAAAGAGGTATATATACAAAATATTTAAAAAATTAAAGGGACTGTAAATAAAGAAAGATCAGTTTAGAAACAAGTACTAAGACAGAGGACTTTTAATTCAAACCTATCCAAATAATTATGAGGTGATTTCATATGCTTTTGTTTATCATTGCTTACATATTTCTATTTAGTATTTCAATCTTTTTCAGATACATTGCACATAAATATCAAAAAAACGAAAACACTAGACTATTAGAACACTTTTTTACTTATGCATTTTTTATAACAGTTGCTATATTATTCATTTTGCCTAGTCTACGAACTATAGAATTCATCAGTAGTACACTAGCTTTAATGTTTTTGATAGATGTTATATTAACGGTGCTGTTTTCCATACTATTAATCAAAGTGGATAAAAGTAAGACAGTTTTCAAATACGAACTATTTGAAAACTCAAATTATATTAAAACTAATCAAAAAAAGGCTATGTACAAATGCTATATTATTTCTATGACATTTAGTCTTATTAGTTTAATTAGTTTATTGATACTGTGGCTATAATTTTATAATTATAATTGAACTAAATAAAAATAAGGGACTGTAAATAAGAAAATCCTCATTTCTTTACAGTCCCTTTTCGTTTATTCAATGACTAAATATTCCCCACCAATGAATCCGTCTTCATTTATGAATTTATATGTATAAAAATATGGATCTCCCCCACTATAAAATAATCTATCTTCAGAAACAGAATCCCCATTTTCTGTATGTTCTACGATCACGATATATATTGTCTCTTCATTTTTTTCAAATGTTTCCAATAATGTTTCTGGTGTGATCATAGATGTTTTGATCATTTCATCTTGGTCATTATATTCTTTTATTTCAATATAATCTATCGAATTAATCATAACAATTTGAAACGCTAAATCAAGAATAAACGTATCTAGATTATTCTTAATTTCCCAATTATAACTAAAACCAAAACCTAATCCTTCGCTCCCAACCAATTGATATCTTGGATATATTTCTTCTTTCTCTTTGCCTTCTACATTTCTATAGAGTACAGTCGCATATAATGAATGATGATCATACTGAGTTGATATATACAAATCAAAATCCGCATCAATGCTTAGTGTTTTGTTCCCTGTTGTTTCATCATCATGATAACTCGTATGTATGCCTCCCCCACGCATCGACGTGCCTGTCTTAGTGCTTGTTCTATTAAAATCTAAGCCTTCTACATTATATTGCCAAGTGAAGTACAAATAATCACTCACATTGATTCTCTCTCCTGTTTGATCGTCAAATAAATAGAATGATAGTGCAACCGGATAATAGATGCTGTCATTTGAATAATCATCTTCAAGTTCTTCTGCTGATTCAGCCAATTGACAAGCTATTAAATTAATTGAAACAATTAACATCATAATCATTAATAATATTTTTTTCATTCATTCCCCTCCTCAAAGTCAAGAATATCTCCAGGTTTGCAGTTTAAATACTCACAAATTTTTTCTAAAGTTTCAAATCTTATACCTTTAGCTTTTCCACTTCTCAATATCGACATATTCGCTTCCGTAATGCCCACATGATCACATAATTCTTTAGACGTTACACCTTTTTCTTTTAACACGTTTGTTAAATTAATGATAATTGGCATTATATAAACAACTCGTTTTCTTCTTTAACTTCATGAGTTTGTTTGAAGTATTTAGCAAAAACCATATAAGCTAAAGACATAATAAATATAGTAAGCGGAAACTCGATACTAAAGGTAATGTCATCAAAGTGTTTAATAAATATAATTTGATAACTATTCATGAGTATTTGAATACCCAACATGTAAAATATCATCGTTTTTGTTAAACTGAAATTTTTGTGATTTAAATTTATTAAGTGTTGATCGTCATCATTTTCATAAATTGCAAAAATAAATTTCCTAATTTGATATAGAACGTAGATTGTTAATACATAAACAGATACTGAAAACAATAACTCTATAATATTAAAGCTTTTAACATATGTGTTTTCTGCTTCACCTATAACACTTATATATTCAGGTATTATCCAACCAATGCCTAAAATAATAAGTACTACTATGATTACAATAAATGAATATTCAATAGACTGTTTAAGCTTTATTTGATCATCAAGATATACTTTTAAAATCAAGTATATACTAAGTAATAATTCAAATATAATGGCATACGATCCATTGAATATCATTGAAATTAAATCAAAATCTTCTGAACTAAATAATAATTCTGGATACATTGTTTGATTTATAAGATTTTGTGGATTTATAAATGCATATAAACTTAACCCTAAGGCAATTGATAGTATAGGCAACATCCATAAATCTATCAACTTATATTTAGATTTAATTATTTGGATTGTCAATAGACATATTGGAATCATTGATAATCCTATAAAAATTAACCAAGCAATTATATTTAAAAATGCACTACTTAAACTTAAAGCTCTCAACCATTGTCCAATTATTTGAAATGGTAACACCGGTATAAACATCGTTTCTCCATCATAAAATATGCCTAAGAAGATTGCGATGATAAAGGCAATACTAAATACAATTTTTTCTTTCATGATCCCACCCGTTTCCGTTATTTATACCTTTATCATACACTTAAAATTATCGTTTTACAATAATTATTTGAATTATTATGCAAAAAAAAGACTAAGTGCTGAGCACAAAGTCTTTTTTGTTTTCTTTTAATTATCCTTCAAATACATCTTTTGATGAGCAAATCATATCGTGAAGTGATCTTCCTTCAGAATCAATTAATACAACGATAAATGAAAGAAGTGAGATTGGAACTAACAATCCTTTAATAAATCCTCTTACTAAATAACCTGTTGTATCATTTTTAATAAATGATCCCTCACCAATATGTGTTCTAAGTTTAAATAGAATTTTACCTACTGATTGACCTTTTGTCAACGCTTCTAAAACACCAAAGAATACCCCACCTGTAAGCATTGTTTCAAATATAGAGTAGTTAACTTGTGTATTCGCACCATCAATGACAATCGTACCAATACCAATTGTGTAATGAAGCAATGTTAAGAAAAAACCCATCAAGATACTATCTAATAAAAATGCCCAAAATCTTTTGCCTGTGTATTTCATTTTAAAAATCCCTCCAAATTATATTTTATATATATTATAGCATGAAATTAATTAAAATAATTGACTACCCAAAAAATTCATTAACATGTTTAATAAAGTCTTCTCTTGTTTGAGTTTTACTTAGTTTTCCTCTAAGTTCTTTTGCATTTTGTAATCCTTTTAAATACCAAGGACCATGACTTCTCATCTCTAAGCAAGCAACATGTTCACCTTTTAACTCAATTAAAGATTCTAGATGAAGAATCATCATCTCTTTAATTTCAGCAAGCGTTGGTTTTTCAATGATTGTTCCATCTTTTAAGTATGCATCAATTTCTCTAAAAATCCAAGGATTTCCCAATGCACCTCTACCAATCATAACTGCATCACATTTTGTGTATTCAAGCATACGTTTAGCAGACTCTCCATCAACAACATCACCATTTCCAATAACAGGAATCGATACAGCCTCTTTTACAGCTTTGATGATGTCAAGATCAGCAAATCCACTATAACCTTGAGATCTAGTTCTTCCGTGCACAGCAATTGCTTTAGCTCCAGCTTTTTCGATTTCTTTAGCAACTTCTACAGCATTTCTAGATTCATCGTCCCAGCCAGCTCTAATTTTAACAGTTACTGGTTTAGACACTTTTTCTACAATTTCTCTTACAATATCATATATTTTATCTGGACTCTTCATAAGGCTAGCACCTGCTTGTGCCTTAATGGCAACTTTAGGTACAGGACATCCCATGTTGATATCAATGATGTCACAATTAGAATGCTTATCTATATATAATGCAGCATCTACCATTGTTTCTTTATCAGAACCAAATATTTGTTGACTCATCGGTTTCTCGAAATCCGTCATATATAATAAATTTAATGTTTTTTCGTTTTTATGAAGTAAACCTTTATCTGAAACCATCTCAGCGTAAACTAACCCTGCTCCATATTTTCTTGCAAGGATTCTAAATGGAGAGTTTGACACTCCAGCCATTGGCGCGAGTATGATTTTATTTTTAACTTCTATATCACCAATAAAAAATGACATTTTTATCACCCGATTTATTGTATCACGTTCCTATAATAGTTTCAATTATGCTACAATATCAAGTGAGGTAGATATAAATGAAAGATTACGCAATTATTAGTTATGCATATGATAAAACAGTTAGAATTTATGCATCAACTACAACCAATCTAGTTGAAGAAGCTAGACAAATTCACGGCACATGGCCAACTGCATCAGCTGCATTCGGTCGTTTTTTAACAGCATCAGCGATGATGGGGTTAATGTATAAGCCTGGTGAAAGATTAACTTTAAGAATTAAAGGTAATGGTCCAATTGGATCTATGCTTGTAGAGGCGAACAATCACGGTGAGGTTAGAGGTGAAATTATGAACCCTAACGTTTACTTGAAATATGAAGATGGTCCTAAAGCAGGAAAACTTAACGTTGGTGCTGCAGTAGGGAAAGGTTTCTTATTTGTTACTAAAGATTTAAATATGAAAGAATACTTCACTTCTTCATCTGAACTTCAATCAGGTGAAATCGGTGATGATTTCACTTATTATTTTGTTATGAGTGAACAAGTACCTTCATCAGTTGGATTAGGTGTTTTAGTTAATACAGATCAAACAATCCTAGCAAGTGGTGGTTACATACTACAACTTATGCCTGGTGTTAAAGAAGAAACGATTGTTAAACTTGAAAGCATCCTAAAAACAATCAAACCAATGAGTACATTGATTAATGAAGGTAAGACACCTGAAGATATCACATCAATATTGTCTGATGGTAACTTCCAAAAATTATCAACACATGAGTTAAAATATCATTGCTCATGTTCAAAAGATGGTTTTGCTAGAAGTCTATCTGTATTAGAAGATAAAGACTTAGATGACTTAATCGCTGATGGACAAGCAGAAATCGATTGTCATTTCTGTCATAAAAAATATCATTTTGATGCAAGCGAATTAAAAGAAATTAAAGAAAATAGAAAATAAAAAGAGGAAAAATTTCCTCTTTTTTATTTACCATTTATATTCATCATCTAATTGAGTTTTGCCTTTTAGATTTTTAGATCTAGATTTCAACTCATAAATAAATGATTCTTTATTTTGTGGTGAAACAACTACTCTATTAATCATACCTGAATCCTTAATAATCTCTAAAGCATCAATTGATAATGCAAAACTATTATTTGTTGGAATTCTTTTTGTTTCATTAACTTCAACAATGTCATCATACTTAATGCGTATAAACATATAACCTAATCTAAGTAAGATATGATTTTCTTTAAATACATATGCTGCAAATAAAGGTATCGGTAAAATAACAACTTCAGTTAATATGACTGAAAACAATATAACAAATCGTTCTTCACCTTGTAGTTCATTGATATAAAACAGTGGAATAAGTATAGCCAATGAAATGCCATAAAATATTATTTTTACCCACCAATCAATTTTAACTTTAAATTTCATTTGAATCCCTCTTAATATTCTTTTTCTGCTGTTTGTCCTTGCTCGAGTCTAATTAATAAATCCGAAGTGATTTGATTATATAACGTTTTATCAATTTTGTAATACTTTTGATAAATGAAATAGGCTAAAACAATAAGTACTAGAGGAATCGCTAGCATAGAAAATCTCAAACTTAACAACATACCTGGTGTTGTAAGTGATGCGATCATCGCTCTAATTTGTTCAGTAGTCATATCAGGATTATTATTTCTTGCAGTTGTTACTGGATTAATGACTTTATCATTTAACCCTGAAACAGCTAATGTGATAGAAACAACTAACGTCTGAATAGCTGTGGCCATTTTAGTTACAAACGGATTAATACTAAATACGATAGATTCATTTCTAGTACCTAATTTCCATTGACCGTATTCAATCGTATCCGCAAGCAATACCAATACTAAAACTTGAATAAATCCTTGACCAGAGAATAACACAAACCCAGCAGCTCCAATAACAAGCATATTAAGTGGTAATAAGTAACCTGCACTAAAGAATAATGCATAACCCAAAACTACTAAAATAGTAGAAATGAAAAATAGTTTCTTTCGACCAATTGCTCTTGATACTTTCGGAAAGAATAGTATTGCTGTTAATTGACTGACAGCCAAGACTCCAGCAAACATCGTAAATTCTGCTCCACCAAATTTATTAAAATCATAATCAAAGAAATATAGGCCTAATGCTGTTGTAATAAAGTAACCTGTATTAAATAATAAGATCGCTACAATCACAACAACCAATTGATCATTTTTGAAAATAATGCCAAATAAATCTTTGAATTTGGTTTTTTCTTGTTCTACATGTGTAATTGTATTCTTTGGCTCTTTAACACCAAAAAACACCATCACTTGTGAGCCAACAAATATTAACCCAATCACTAAGGCTAAGATAAAGAATGCTTGTTTTGCTCCACCTGAGTAATTTTGATAAAAGATAGGAACACCGGCAATGATAATAAACATACCAAGACTTGCAAATAATCTAGCAAGTGCACCAATGTTTTCTCTTTCTTTTGGATTAGTACTAAAACTTGGATACATTGACCAATAACTAATGTCATTCATTGTAAATGTCATACCTGATAATAAATAAAGAATACCAAATACGACGACAAACCAAAATCCTCGTAATCCAAAATCTTGAAATAATAAAAAGAATACAATCGCGGATGTAACAGCACCTAATAAAATCCAAGGTTTAAATTTACCCCATTTAGATTTAGTGTTATCAATGATAAATCCCATAAACGTATCATTAACCGCATCCCAAACTCTACATACTGCCATCACAATACCAACAGCAACTAAATCAACTGAAGATATCCCTACTGCGTTTGTTAAGAAAATTAATAAAAAATTTGCATATAATGCATACATCATGTCTCTACCAATTGCTGCTGTCGAATACACCATCTTAGACTTTGTGTCTATTGATTGCACGCTTGCCATGTTTTTCTCCCTATTTACTTATAAGTTTTTTTATACCCTTTATAAAGTGTAGATTAACAATATCTACAATACCTTCTGCTTGTTTTAATGATAATGTTTGATTACTAAATAATGCTAGCATTCTAAATGGAGTCTCTAAGACGGTTTTTTTCATAACCTCTTTGATCCAAGTTGCTTCAGCATCTTTCATTTCTTTCATTGCAGTTCTCATTATCACTCTTTTTACCATACGTCCAACAAGTAAATGATCACAGTCACTTAATGTTGAAGATAAATCAAATGGTCTTTTTCTTGCAACGTTTTTAGGTGGTAGGTTTAATTGATAAACCTTACCAAAGTCACAAGCATTATATTCATATTGATTGTAACTAACCATTGGATGTTTAAACATCTTGCCTTGAATATGAACTTCAACTTGTTCTAATGCCTCGCCCGCATGTTTACAAAGTTCAATAAAATATTGTCCATCTTCAACAACAAATTTATTACTATAAATATCAAAGAAACTAAAATCTTCTTTAGTTAATAAAAACTCAACTGTTTTCATTTCATTTGGTTTTAATTCAATTTTATCGAAAGCTCTAAGCTCTCTTTTTGCTTTATATACACTAGATTCATTATTGCCAACAAAGATCATAACAACCTCTTTAGCAACCATTTGTCCAATATTTCTTACATCAACTGAAACTTTATAGCCTTCATCTACTTCTTCAACTTTAAAGTCTTTATACACAAATTTCACATAACTTAGGCCGTGACCGAAATGATATCTTACTGGTTTTTTAAATGTTTCATAATAACGATATCCAACAAAGATAGATTCATCATAATAAATCGCATTATTATCTTTAGTGATTTTAACGTTACATGCATCACTACTATCAATCCAAGTTTCAGCAACTCTTCCTGATGGTGATACTTTTCCATATAAAATATCTAACATCGCTAAACTTGATGCTTGTCCACCTAAATAAGACAGTAATACTGCTTTTGATTTTTTGAAAGGTAGAAGATTTACAACTCCACCACCGACAACGACAATCGCGATGTTTGGATTAACTTCTTGAAGTTTATTAAATAGTTCAACCTGATTAACAGGTAGATCTAATGTTTTACGATCAAACCCTTCAGTTTCTAAAACTTCTGGAATACCTACGATATAAATCACTTTCTTAGATTGATTTGCTAAATCAATAGCTTCAGCTTCTAATTTATGATCAACTTTGTAATTTAATAAATCAAAACCTTTAGCAATCTTCACATTTTTAGAAAAGTTTTGAGCAACATCTACAATCTCAGATACTTCAGATGCATTCACATGTGAAGATCCTCCACCTTGATATCGCATCTCATAAGCAAAGCCTGAAATAATCGCGACATTATCAAGTGGATTTAAAGGTAACATTTGATCTAGGTTCTTCGCTAAGACCATTGATTCTCTGGCAATCATTCTTGCTTGTTCATGCTGACGCTTAAAATCAATTGGTTCCTCTGTTTCAACTTTTGGATATTTATTAACCATATCTATAATACGGCTTGATGAAGCATTAATCTCTTTAACTAATTGTTGATCATTTTTAGATGCTTCTTTAATTTTATCAAACCAGTATCCATGAGAAGATGGCATCTCTAAATCACAAGATGCTTTAATACTTTTAATGCGATCGTTGATTGCTCCCCAATCAGATACAATCACACCTTCATATTTCCATTTTTTTCTAATGACTTCTTTTAAACTTGGATGTTCTGTTAGATAACAACCATTCATTTTATTATAACTAGCCATAATTGAAGCTGGATTTTCTCTAATAACACGTTTGAAATTTTTATAATATATTTCATGTAGTGCACGATCATCAATCACACTATCAATAGTAAAACGATTAGTTTCTTGATTGTTTGCGATAAAATGTTTCACTGATGTACCAACACCTAAATCTTCTACAGTTCTAACGAAACTTGCTGCAAGCTCTCCTGATAAATGTGGATCTTCACTAAAGTATTCAAAATTTCTACCACATAAAGGTGTTCTTTTTATATTTAGACCAGGACCTAAAATCATTTGTACACCATTCGCTTTACACTCTTTAGCAATACTTTGTCCTAATCTTTTCATTATTTGTCTATCAAAGCTACAAGCCGTTAAGCTTGCAGTTGGAAAACAGGTCGCTTCTACGCTACCTTCTTTTCCTGTTGTATCCGAATCATCAATTTGTTTTCTAACCCCATGTGGACCATCAGCCATTAAGAAGCTTTCTAAGTCTTCATGTTGTTTAGTATGCCAAACATCTTTTCCATCAAGTAATTTAATTTGATCATCGAATGTTAATTTCATACAATCTCTACCTCTTTAATAACCTTTTGATCACGAACACTAAATGTTATCTTAGCTTTACCTACACCTATAGATTTTATCCATACTGCAAGTTGTCCAGCTTCAAACACTCTTTCCTTTGGTCCAATGAGTTCAATCGGTCCCTCAATTTTTATCTTTAAAATATCACGTACATATGCATATAAATTATCGCTACCATTTGTGAGTTTAATAGCGAATCTTAATGAATCATATGTATCTCTATGATACATGACTAGGCGATTAGATTCAACTAAGCAATTAAATTCTTCATCATGTGTGATTTTTTTAGATAACTTTATAAAGTTATTTTCAAAGCCTTCGAAGAGATATATTGGTGCATCTGCACCCCAACCAGTCATATATTTATAATATAGTGCTATCCCTTGTTTCATTGATAATTTATATTTCTTTAATAGTCTAACTAATTGTAATTTGTATTTAAGAGAAATCTTGTTGCCTTTAACAGTTATCTCTCTAAATATGGCTTTAACAATTTCCGCATCCTTCTTTTTCATATGTTCTTGTTTTGCTAAAGATTCACCAATGAAATCAGTGATGATGATTGGTGGATGTTTAAGATGTGGATAATCTTTTTTATTTGGATAGAATGTATTGATATAAATGCCATTCTTATATAATCTAATATAATCGAGATTTGTAAACACAACGATTTGTTTTAAATAACCCCCTGGATAATCACCAATATCCATAGAAGATAAGATTTCCATCACAGGTTCTACATCTTGTTGAGATCTATAACTATATGCTGCATATTTAGGCATACGGTTAATATCTAGTACACCATGATAACAAATTAAGTCTCCACTACCAAAAGATGGATGTGTATGATAATCAAACATTGACCATCCAATCGCACCAGCAATACCATTATTTGGATTACGCATATCATGAATCACACGCAAATGTCTTAATGCATGTTCAACACGACGTTCTTCAGTATCAAAAGACTTTGTTGGAAACATATGTCCATTATATTCTGTAACTAAATAAGGATGTGACTGTTTAGTCACTTCTTTTTTAGGAAGTAATCCAGAATTATTTCCAACATGTGAGAAATCATTATATGTATAAACATCTTCTAAAAATTCACTTTGTGTTAAATTTCTTATACCACCTGTTGGTCTTATTGGATCTAAGTGGTGTGCTATTTTGTTTGTGTTTAAATAAAACTCTTGATCATCAGGAGACTCATTAATTCTGACACCCCACATACAAACGCTTGGGTGATTTCTATCTCTAATGATCATATTCTTTAAAGAGATATATGATATTTCTTTAAAGAGGTCATTACCAATATATTGCCATCCTGGGATTTCTTCTAAAACTAATAATCCCTTTTCATCACAACGATCCAAGAAATGTGTTGAACATGGATAATGTGACGATCTAACAATATCAACACCTAAAAAATCTTTTAAAATATCAACGTCTTCATATTGTGCACCTTTCGGCATCGCATAACCTACATAAGGATAACTTTGATGTCTATTTAACCCGCTTAATTTTATAAGTTCACCATTTAAATAAAATCCATCAGCTTTAAACTTAATATCTCTAAATCCAAAACGTACTTGCCTTTGATCATATGTCTTATCATATACTTCATACTTAACATCAATATCATATAAATGTGGATGATTTAAATCCCATAATACTTTATCTTTAATATCTAATTCAATGAATGTATTTGTTTCACTGACTTCAACAGTTTTTTCGATATCACCAACTGATACAGTTAACTTACCTCTGGCTTTAGAGGTCATCACTTCTATGTTTAAGTGATCATTTATTAATGGATTTTCACTATATGCATATACATGAGATATTTCATATGTATCAACAACTTCTAAATATACTTCTCTATATATACCAACATATCCTAAATAGTCGACAATCGCACCAAAAGGCGGTATATTTGGTCTTTCTATACCTGATACGATAACTTTGATTTCATTATCCTTATCTTTGTTTAAATACGGTGTTATGAGTATTCTTTGTGGTGTATATCCACTTAAGTGTTGTCCTGCATGTTGATTGTTGACATAAATATCAGATTCGATTGCGACACCTTCAAATCTTAAATAAACATCAACACCTTTTTTATAATCTAAATTTTCTAAATGATATACATATGTATACTTTTGATGAAACTCTGAGAGTTTTAATTGATTCTCACTGAACTCAAATGGTTGATTTGGAATATTTACTTTTTTAAAAGATTTTAAATCAATTACTTCCAAATCTTTTTCATCAAATACCTTAACATACCAATCATAATTAATTGGTCTCACTATTTTTTTCATACTAGGCCTTTCTTATTCTATATATTTGTGAACTAAAATCTCCTAGTAGTCTTGTTTCCTCGTTGTAATAAGTCCCCATAAATTGTTGTTTCATTTTATAACCTTTATTAAGTAATGCACCAGATACCGTAAATGATTCATTTGCGTTATCTAATTGTTTATATTTATTCGCTATCCTAAATAACATTTTATTTGGATTTAATTTAATCGGTAGTGCATGAGCGATTAAATGTCCAAAGCGATCTAAAGTTATTTTTTGTGGTCTTGTTTCCACATGATAATTTATTGTTTCATTTAGATCTTTAGATTTAAGTAATTCTAGATAAGGGCTTGGTTCAGCCAAAATGCTAAAGTTTCCAATGAATCCTTCGTCTTGATATATAGATTCAAAATTCATACGTTTATTTTCATCTTCGTTATATCGATAAAATCTTCCAAATTGTAATCCTTCTCGATATGTCTTATAATAATCAATTTGTTGTTTAACTTCTTTCATTTCAAAACTTGTTAACATTTTAAAATCAAGTTCATATCCTAATATCCCAAACATTGAAACATTAAATCTTTCATCAAGGTTAGTCTTTCTAAGTGTTTGTGCATGTGGTGCTAGGGATACGTGATTTGATAATGTTGACGGTGGATAGAAATAACTCATCCCTTTTTGAATGAATAATCGCTCAACTGGATCCGTATTATCAGATGTCCATATTTGTGGTCCAAATGATAACATACCTAAATCAAATCGATTTCCACCACTTGAGCAAGTCTCTAATAAGACATCAGGATACTTATTAAATATACGATTTAATACATCATATAATCCAAGTATATATTTGTGAAAAAAAGATCCTTGCTGATTAAGTGTCTTTGAATAAAAGTCTGACATATGTCTATTCATATCCCATTTAATATAATCAAGATTAGTATCTTCTATGATTTGACTAATTTCTGTAACAATATAATCTCTGACCTCTTTTTGGCATAAGTCAAGTGTGAGTTGATGTCTACCTTGAGCAGGTATCCTACCTTCTATTTGTACTGCGTATTCTGGATGTGCTTCATATAATTTAGAAATCATATTGACCATTTCTGGTTCAAACCATAAACCAAACTTCATGCCAAGTTTATGAATTTTATGAGATAAGCCTGTTAATCCTGATTTTAACTTTTTGTAGTTAACATCATAATCACCTAAACCTTTAGTGTCATCATCTCTATATGAGAACCAACCATCATCTAAAACAAATAGTTCAATACCAACTGACTTTGCTTTTCTAGCTAAGTGTAATAACTTTGATTCATTAAAATCAAAGAAAAAACCTTCCCATGAATTAATCGCGATGGGTCTTAATTTATGTTCAAAATTCTTTGGAATAATATGATGATTGATAAAATCATGCATGTGATGGCTTAATCCATTAAATCCTTTATTTGAATAAGTCATCACTGATGCAGGTGTTTCAAAAGACTCTCCTTGTTTTAAATCATATTCAAACATTTCAGGATTTATCCCTTGCATGATGCGTAGTAACCCGTGGCTTGAATGATCGACTGCTGTATAATGATTACCACTATAGATTAGATTAACAGCGTAACATGAACCATAATCCTCATGTGTCCCTTTTTCATATAAAATCACACCTGGATTATGTTTATGACTACTATTGCCTGTATTGGATGCGTTGATATAAGTACCTTTTGATAATGCTACTTTATGGGCGTGACCTTCTTTAATCCATCCACCATCAAGAGTTAACATGCCATAATCAGTACCGTATATATCAATCATCATACTCATGATTTTTCTAATGCTTATAAGTTCTTTTTCTTCATTTCTTAAAATAGTTCTTCTGCTTATAACATTTGTTTCATAAAAACATGTATAAATTAAATCCAGATAAATATTAAACTTCGTATCTTTTAATGTAACAATTAATGACTTGGATTCACCTTCATCTGCTCTACCAACAGGTAAATCCTTAGATGGATATATGCCATCTATGATTTCATGTTTATGATAAATAAAATCACTCACAAATGTTTGATCAGGCATTTTTAAAAGGATCGGTGCTAATTTAAAATCACCTTTACCATAACTTGAATATTCTAGTGGCATCATATCCAAAGGAATATCCTTGCCTTTTTCTTCTAAGTAGTCTATTGTCCCTCCAGCTTTAGCTGTGAGTTTTGTATGTGTCTCTAATAAATCTTGATCTGTTATTTTTTTACCAAAATATAAGTGTTCTAAATGATGTGTCGGTAATTGATAAAAAGCATAAGTTAAGTCTTTAGTTTCTAACACGAAATAATGATCCTTAACTTTAATCATTTAACTCACCCCTTTAAATACATTCTCGTTTCATATGGTTTTAATATATCATTAATGGCATCTATATGCTCACTAGGAGACTCAAATGCGAATTGATTATTAGATATAATCGGCTTACCTTCTAGGTATGAAGGATTAACAATCTTTTTCTTATCTGTAAAATTGCATATAATAATGATTTCTTCTTGTTCATAGGTTCTACTAAATATATATACATCATGTTTCATACTTAGTAATTTATACTCACCATAACTTAATGATTTATAAGTTTTTCTAATCTTAATCATCTCTTTATAGTAATTAAGAATTGAACCTGGTAACGTCTCTTGAACTTTAACGTTAATATCTTTAGTATTAGCATTTTGTTTTAACCATGGTTTACCTGTTGTAAATCCACCATCAGATGACCATTGCATTGGTGTTCTATTATTATCTCTAGAACTTCTAAGCATCATCTTAAATCGATAGTTTTTAGGAAATCTTAACTTTTTAGCGATTTGATATATGTTATGAGTTTCAACATCTTGAAACTCACTCATATCTTTAAAATCACCATTGGTCATTCCGATTTCTTGTCCTTGGTAAATATATGGTGTTCCCTTTAAACTCATTAAAAATGTCGCAAACATCTTTGCACTATCTAATCTATATGCTTCATTAGCAAATCTTGATACTGCTCTTTGTTGATCATGGTTTTCTAAATAATTAGCATTCCAGTGAACTTCTTTTTGCCAAGTATCAATCACTTTTAAAAACTTCTTAGGCCTAAATTTTGTTCTAAACCATTTATTGTTAATTTGATCTGTTTCCATATGAGCAAAACTAAATACCATATCTAATTCTTTGCCTTCTGGATAAATAAGATCATTAGCCTGTTTTGGTGTTACTAAGACAGTTTCCCCAACAGTAAATGTATCATATTTATTTAATACATCTTGTCTTAGTGTTTGTAAGATTTTATGCATACCTTCTTGTTGATGGTAATGTTCTCTACCTGTTAGGATTAATTTCTTTTTACCATTGGCTAAACTGGTTTTAAAAATGATATTAATCACATCACATCTAAACCCGTATATGCCTTTATCAAGCCAAAACTTCATAATATCTTCAACTTCTTCTAAAACTTTAGGGTTTTTCCAGTTTAGATCAGTTTGTTCTTTAGCAAATAAATGGAGATAATATTGATCCCCTAATTTAGTCCATGCCTTACCACCAAAGAAACTTGTCCAGTTATTAGGTTTATCTTGCCAAATATAATAGTCTCTATATTTAGGATCACCTGCTGCACTCTTCTTAAACCATTCATGTTCATTCGATGTATGATTAATCACTAAATCCATAATGATCTTTAAATCTCTTTTCTTAGCTTCTTCAATTAAAAGATTCATATCATCCATCGTTCCAAACTCTGGATTAATATCTAAGTAATCACTAATGTCATAACCATTATCGTGATTTGGAGAAGCATAAACAGGTGAGAGCCATATGACATCTACACCTAAATCTTTAATATAATCTAGTTTTGATATAATCCCTAAAATATCTCCAATACCATCGCCATTAGTATCCATGAAGCTTCTAGGGTATATCTGATAAACAACACTTTCTTTCCAAGTTTTATTCATCTTTTCCTCCCAATATATGATAAAAACCCAATTAAGATTGGGTTTCGTTAGTAAATTCGTTTAGTGCATTAAGTACATCTTTAAGTGGTAATCCTACAATTGTAAAAAAATCACCTTGATAACTTTCAACTAAAGCGCCACCCAATCCTTGAATACCATAAGCCCCGGCTTTATCCATAGGCTCTTGTGTTTGGATATACTCTTTAATCTCTAAATCACTTAACTTTTTCATTGTCACTTCTGTTTTAGAACAAAAGCTGTGTTTAATATTATTTTGTTGCAACGCAACACCTGTATAAACTTGATGTGTTTCAGATGATAACATCTTTAACATTCGATATGCATCTTCTTCATCTTTAGGTTTCCCTAATATTTCACCATTAAAAACAACAATTGTGTCTGCTGCGATAATCGTGTCATCAGGATGGTTTTCTGCAACTGCTTGTGCTTTTTGTTTTGCTAATTCTATAACAATTTCTTTAGGTTCTAGATGATCTTCAAAGACTTCATCAATATTGCTAGGCTCTACGATAAAATCAATGCCAGCATCTTTTAACAGTTTAGCTCTTCTAGGAGACCTGCTTGCTAAAATTATCATTTAAACAACCCCTTTGCTTGAGTTAATTATAACATGCAATAAGCGTTTTTAAGTCATTTTTTTCTATTTACACATGTTATAATAAGAGAGTAAGGAGATGTTTATTATGAATCATATTATTGATTTATTAAATCAATCCATTAAAAAAGCACATAAACAAAAACTCATATTATCAGTAAGCGGTGGTATTGATTCAATGGCATTACTCCACTTATTGCATACAAATGATTTTGATATTGAAGTCGTTCACTTCAATCATCAAAAACGTGAGCAATCCAAATTAGAAGCTAAAATGGTACAAAACTATTGTGATACATATCATATTCCATATCATTATTTTTTAATTGATGTAGAAGATTCTGGTAATTTCCAACATCAAGCACATATACTTAGAAAACATTATTTAAATGATGTCTGCAAAGAAACAAAGGCTAAGTATATATTAACTGCTCATCATTTAGATGATTTATTGGAATCTATTCTCATTAAAATCACTAGAGGATCTAATTTATTAGGTTATGCTGGTATGCAACCAATCTATGAGAAAAATCATATCTTTTATGTTAAACCAATGTTATACACATCAAAAGTTGATATTAAGGCTTATGTTGAAAACCATAAAATTCCTTACTATAATGATGAATCAAATGAGGAAGATGCATATCTTAGAAATAGATATAGACACGCAGTCACTCCAATCATGAAACAAGAAAACCCTCAACTCTTAGATCAAATCAAACAATATCATCTACAATTAAGTGATGCCTTTAAGTTTATTAGAAAGACTTCTACGTCTTATGTTTTAGATAATGAAATAGACTTAAATGTATACCAAATACTAGATGAAGTTATACAGCGAGATATCATCGCATATTTACTAGAATCAAATAAAATCGAATCTAGTTTTGAAAAAATCCAAACGATCAAACAAATCCTATTATCGGATGCTCCAAATCAAACTTATAATTTAAACAATAAGTATATACTTATTAAAGCCTATGATAAAGCCTCTATTGAAGTATTTTCTACGGTAGAACCAGTCTTCATAAAACTTGAAAATGGCTTGAATAAAGTAAAAAATGTGGACTTTTTCACATTTTTAAATGAAACGTCCGTGAATACTGAAGAATTAACAAAATTATGTTATAATGAATTAGCATTTCCATTATGGCTAAGACATCGTCTTAATGGTGATACTTTAGCCTATGATTATGGGCATAAAAAACTTAAAAAATTACTCATTGATCAAAAAGTCCCAATGAAAAATCGCGACCAATTATGGATCTTAACTGATAACAATAATCAAATCCTTTGGGTTGAAGGTTATTACTTAAATCAAACACTTGGTCAAAATAAAACATTATACTTTAAGATTCAAAAGGAGCAAAATCATGCATAAAGATATTCAAGAAATTTTAGTATCAGAACAAGAAATCGATGAAATTTGTACAGACCTAGGTCAACAAATCACAGAAGCTTATAAAGATAATCCACCACTACTTGTTGGATTGCTTAAAGGTTGTGTACCTTTCATGTCTGACTTAGCTAAAAAAATTGATTTAAAAGTGGACATCGCTTTTATGTCAGTAAGTAGCTACCATGGCGGTATCAGTTCTTCTGGTAACGTAAAAATCAAAATGGACTTAGATGTTTCAATTGAAGGTAGAGATGTCATTATTGTTGAAGACATTGTCGATACTGCAAACACAATTGTAACAATCATTAACTTATTTAAGCACCGTGGTGCAAATTCAGTTAAAGTTGCTACATTATTAGATAAACCAGGCGGTAGAACTCAAGCATATGAACCAGAATATGTTGGTAAAGTCATTCCTAAAGCATTTGTTGTAGGATATGGTCTTGATTATGATGAATTTTATCGTAACCTTCCATATGTAGGTATTCTAAAACCGGAAGTGTATGAAAAATAATAAGAGGTGAACACATAGATGAATCAGAAACCAAATAACGCTAAAAAACCAAACTTAAAAAGAAAACCTGATTATTTAATTGTTATCTTTACGATAATTATTATATTCGCAGTTTTCATGTTCATGCGTAGTGCATTCGCAGAAGACTCACAAGTATTAACAGAAAATGATTTATATACGGCTGCAGAAGCAGGACATATATCAAGTTTCTACTACCAACCATTGGGAGGAGAAAACTTAGACTTAGTATCTGTAACAGGTACATTCTTTGAACAATCAGTCAGTCAATATGGAAATATCCAAAATTTCACAGGTATTATCCAAATTGATAAAGCTGCTGATATCATGGTGATTGTAGAACAAAAGTCTACAACTGCAAAAACAGGTGTTGAACCTCAATCTGGATTTGATTTATTATCTATCTTGATTTATATTGTTCCAATCGCATTAATGATCTTCTTCTTGTTCTTTATCTTTAGAAATGCTAACAGTCAAAATAACAGAGCATTTGATTTCGCTAAGAATAGAGCGAAATTAAACCGTGAAAAAACCGTTACATTTAAAGATGTCGCCGGGCTGGATGAAGAGAAAGAGGAAATGGAAGAATTAATTGATTTCCTTAAAACGCCTAAAAAATATGTTGACATGGGTGCAAGAATTCCTAAAGGGGTATTACTTGTTGGTCAACCTGGTACAGGTAAAACTTTAATTGCGAAAGCTGTTGCCGGAGAGGCAAACGTACCATTCTTCTCAATCTCAGGTTCTGACTTTGTAGAAATGTTTGTTGGTGTCGGTGCTTCTCGTGTAAGAGATTTATTCAAAGTTGCTAAAGAAAACTCACCATGTATCATTTTCATTGATGAAATTGATGCTGTTGGTCGTCAACGTGGTGCTGGTATGGGTGGTGGACACGATGAACGTGAACAAACACTTAACCAATTACTTGTTGAAATGGATGGATTCGGTGGAAACATGGGTATCATTATCATGGCTGCAACTAACCGTCCAGATGTATTAGACCCTGCATTATTACGTCCAGGTCGTTTTGACCGTCAAATCACAATCAGTCTTCCTGATGTGCGTGGACGTGAAGCAATCTTAAAAGTACATGCTAGAAATAAAAAATTAGATCCTAAAATTAAATTAGAAGATTTCGCTAAACGTATCCCAGGTTTTAGTGGAGCTGATATTGAAAACTTACTAAACGAAGGTGCATTACTTGCTGCTAGAGATAATAGAACAATGATCTTAGCACCTGATTTAGATGAAGCTATTGACCGTGTTATGATGGGTCCTGCTAAGAAGAGTCGTAAGTATTCAGAAGAAGAAAAGAAAACCGTTGCTTATCATGAAGCAGGTCATGCCGTTATCGGTATTAAAGTACCACATGCAAATGTTGTACAAAAAGTAACAATCATTCCTCGTGGACAAGCTGGAGGTTATAACCTAATGACTCCAGAAGTTGAAACGATGTTAGATACTAAAAAACAATTACTAGCGAAAATCACTAGTTTCCTAGGTGGACGTGTTGCTGAAGAATTAGTCTTCGATACAATCACTACAGGTGCTTATAACGATTTCCAAAACGCCACTTCTATTGCAAGAGCAATGGTAACAGAATATGGTATGAGTGAACTTGGACCAATTCAATACGAACAAAGAGGCGGTAATGTCTTCTTAGGTCGTGACTATAATAAAGATAAAAACTTTTCAGATCAAGTAGCACATGAAATTGATAGTGCAGTTAGACATATCATTCAAAGTTGTTACGAAGAAGCTAAACGTGTGATCAGTGAAAATAGAGTTCTATTAGATCAAATATCTTATTATTTAGTAAATGTTGAAACATTAACTAAAGCTGATATTAATGAAATTACTGAAACAGGAAAACTAAGTTGGTGGGATTCAAAAAACAAACCCGCTGAACCGGTGTTAGAACCAAATGCGGCTTGATAAATACTTAAAATTATCTCGTATTATCAAAAGACGCACGTTAGCTAAAGAAGCTGCAGAACACAACAAAGTAGATATTAATAGCAAAACTGCTAAGCCCTCTTCTTCTGTCTCTGTTGGCGATACACTCACTCTTCATCTTGGTGCAAAAATCATCAGTGTAAGAGTCACCAGTTTAACATTAGTCAAAGATGGATTAATGTATGAACTTTTAAGTGAAGAAAAAAGGCCATAACTATCATTATGGCTTTTTCTATGATATAATATTTTGCGATTAGGAGGTTCAATTATGAATCTAGAAAACTTAACTGAGCAAGAGCTCGTCAGACGCGAAAAAGCAAAAGCGTTAGAAGACATGGGTGTAGCCCCATTCGGACAAAAATATGAAAGAACACACAACTCAAAACAAATCTTTGATACTTATGAAGAGTTTGATCATGACCAATTAGAAGAAAAACATGTTGAAGTATCAATTGCTGGACGTGTCGTCTTAAAACGTCGTCAAGGTAAAGCAGGCTTCATGCAAATCCAAGATAGAGATGGCAGAATCCAAATCTATGTAAGAAAAGATAGAATTGGTGAAGACTTATATGAAGTTTTCAAACAAACTGATCTTGGTGATATTGTTGGTATTAAAGGTTATGTATTTAAAACTAACACAGGTGAATTAACAGTTAAAGCTGATACATATACACATTTAACAAAAGCGTTAAGACCACTTCCAGATAAATTCCACGGTCTACAAGACAAGGAAGAAGCTAGACGTCGTCGTTATGTTGATTTAATTATGAATGAAGATGCTAGACGTGTAGCAATGGCTAGACCTAAAATTATTAGATCTATTCAAAACTACTTTGATTCAAGAGGATTCATTGAAGTTGAAACTCCAGTACTACAATCTATTTTAGGTGGTGCTGCTGCTAGACCATTTACAACTCACCATAATGCACTTGATATGGACTTCTACTTACGTATTGCAACTGAATTACCACTTAAGAGATTAATCGTCGGTGGTATGGAAGCTGTATATGAAATTGGTCGTTTATTTAGAAATGAAGGTATGGATGCTAAACATAATCCAGAATTCACAACTATCGAAGCTTATCTAGCATACGCTGATATGGGCGACATGATGGATGTTATCGAAGGATGTCTATCTACAGTAGCATTTGAAACATTAGGTACTTATGATATTACATTCAACGAAGAAACGATTCATATGCAAGCGCCATTTAAACGTTGGCATATGGTTGACGCGATTAAAGAAACTGCTGGTGTAGACTTCTGGCAAGAAATGACAGATGATGAAGCTAAAAAAATCGCTAAAGAACATCACATTGAAGTTGAAAAACACTGGGCATTTGGACATGTTGTTGAAGCATTCTTTGATAAATATGTTGAACCAGTGATTGTACAACCTACATTCGTTTATGGTCACCCACTTGAAATCTCTCCATTAGCTAAGAAAAATGCTGATGATCCAAGATTTACAGATCGTTTTGAATTATTTATTATGAAAGCTGAATATGCAAATGCATTTAGTGAATTAAATGATCCAATCGATCAAAGAGAAAGATTTGAAAATCAGTTAAAAGAAAAAGCTTTAGGAAATGATGAAGCATCTGAAATGGATACTGATTTCGTAGAAGCATTAGAATACGGTATGCCTCCTACTGGTGGACTTGGTATTGGTATTGATAGACTTGTAATGCTACTTACTAATACACCAAACATTAGAGACGTTATCTTATTCCCACATATGAAACATAAATAATCTTAATTTTACTAATTAAAAGGACTGATATAAATTTATCAGTCCTTTTTTTCTATGTATTAATTTAATCAAATACTTGTCACTTGATTACTATCATTTCACCATAAAGATTTGTTTTTAGATATTGAACATCATCTAAACTTAAAAATCCAATCTCTATTTTACGTTTGTTTTTCATTCTTACATGAATTTTCCACAAACCACCTTCATTCAAAGTACCAAACATAATTGTAATAAAATAATGATACTTGAATTCATAATAATTCATCACTTCTATATCATTTACTTTTATCGAATCAATTAAAACATCTTTTTTATAAATTTCAATCACTTTATCATTAAATATAAATTTTTTTCCGTTATATCCTTTAATAAACAAAATTACTATAAAGTCCAATAACATGAGAATAATAATTATCCAAATTTCTTCTAATATTAAAATCAGTTTTAATTCATTTACAATATTTAAAATAACAGAAATTATAGTCAATAATATGCAAAAAATCATAAAAGTAACTGCTATTGGCATCATAAATTTCCTATTTGAATTCATTTTAATATTCATAATTGGTAGCCTCTATTTTCTTCTTTATATACTTCTAAACTTATATAATTTAATTATTTATCTAATTTAGTTTATCTAGTTCTAAGATAATCTTACTCTTAGGTAAATAAGTAATTTTATATTTGCTAGTCTCTACTGGAAGATCAATTAAACCACATAGGAGTTTACCTTTACTAGAGTATAGATGTCTAAAATGTACAATATTATCTTTAATGCTTAATTTTTTAACAAAATAAAGGTCTTTAACTTTAAAAACTTCTATGGTATCTACTATAGAGTCGTTTGTACTTTCAAATAATAAATATATACCATGTCGTAGTACTTCAAATAATATTGTTGAAAATAATGGTAAACCGATACTAAACATAGCTATATCAATAAATATGTCATTATTACTTAAAATATCAGATATAAACAACAATAAAGTAAAGATCAAATACAAGGCTAAAAATATTAAAGGACTAACTAAAAATGCTTTTTTATATGTTTTATAATCTATCATGCATAACTCCTTTTAGTTGATAATGTTGTATTCTAGAACAATATGACTGTTTTTGCTTCTTCATATGTTTTTAAAACGACGCGATTGAGTTTTTCTCGTTTGATGATTGAATGAAATGTTTCGATCGGTGCGTTGTCCTGTGGAACACCTTAACGAGAATAAGAATATCCATGCTTTTGATTAAAGTATTCTCTAACTGTACGACTTTGAAACATCTATCAAAACATTAACATCAATATTTTCATCAAGAAAAACAAAAGTTACACTATATGTTTGGTCTGATTTAGATCTAAAATAAATACAATATGGATTTATTATTTCATCCTCAATTGTAAATTCAATGGAAAACACATTGGAATAGTTAGAAGATCCTGTGATAGATTCTATATTACCTGTTTCAATATAATTTTCATAAAAAGGATTATACTTTTTATCAATAGTTTCAATACTATTAGATACTCTATGGGTCCCTTTTTCATATTCAAATGCAATTATCTCTTGACTATCAATTCTAACAATATATAACCAATCATCCTCTTCTATGATTTCCCACTCGTTTAATATAGAAATGAAGCCCAATTTATCATCTGGAATTTGAACAATAGAGTAGTCTTTGTTACTTGCACATCCAGAGATTAGCAAAGCAATTATAAACAGAATAAATATTTTTTTCATTTTTTATCTCCCTCGTATAATTTTACCAATTATTTCAGAAATCCATGATGTGCGATCGTCTTCTGTGGAACCTAAATGTGCAGACTTACCATGATCACCTATATCACCTGAAATATACCAAATATAATGAAGTAACAATTCAACATTCAAACCATCTACACTTCTATCAAAATCAACACTAGTGAAATACTCATCATAAAGCATTTGTGAATATGTATATGAAGTGAAAATATTATAGTCTGGATTATCTTTAAGTGCCTTGTCATTAAGATAAAATGTTATCAAAAATTGATTCAAAATCCTCAACTTCAGTATAACTATCTAAATCATCAGGTAAGGCTTTCATTTCACTTACTTTATCTAATATAAATGAGAACCCTAAACTAGAACCATAGTCATCATTTAAAACAACATTACCTTCTATCGCAAATTGACCAAATGAACCATCAACAACTGCGATCACTAATGACAATTCTAGTGTTGTAAACATTTCATCTAACTGATAAGAAAACTCATTAGCAGCGTATATAACATCTGTGTTTAATGGTTCTGATCCATTTTCCATTTCATAATATAATTTATAGAGTTCACTATAATATGTTTTTAATGATGCTTTATCAATGCTAAATTCTAAAAAGTAAGTATTTGAAACTTCATAAACATGAAACATAGGATATGCTTCTAAGAATGCTTTAACATCTTCTTCAGAGAAAGTCATTTCTTCTGATGTTAAGATATCTTCAAGTTCAGTTAAATCAAACATATCAGCTATATCAGATGTCGCATCTGACATATCCATTTTTTGTTTTAAGTCAATTGTTTGTTCAAGACCTGAAGTTTGAGTTGTTATATTTAGGTTAAGATATGTATATGAATCATGTAGATACACACCTGCTGCACCTTCAAAAGACATTTCAGTTTCACTTGTCATACCTTCCATCACTATTGATTGTACATAAGAAATATCTATGTTTGCTTCTAAACTTAAAGCAGACATATCAAGATTTTCATTTGGTTCCATATAACCTTCAAAACTTACATCAGCCATTAAACTTGTATCATATGATACTGTGCCAAATGCTTCAGATATTGCATAATCTATATTTGCAGATGCAGTTAATGCAAAGATATTTTCTTCTTCAGTTTCTATGGTTGCTGCTGTTGATAACATCTTAGCGACATCATCAGTCGACATATCGACAATATCTTTCTCATTTAATTCTGGATACTCTCCAACACTTATTTCACCATTACAAGAAACAAGTACTATAGATAAAATAAGTACTGTTATTAAACTTAATAATTTTTTCATAAAATTTCCCCTCTTAATATTTGTATGTATCTATTATATCAATATCTAGTAATAAAAAAAAGCCCATAGCATGGGCTTTTATAGTATACCTAACTCATCAGCAATCTCTAAGAATATATCTTGAATTGGATAAAAGTCAACTTCCATTTCTTTAAACATTTCGAAAGTCATATCATCTAATTGTTGATACATCTCATCAGGAATCACTTCTTGATGTTGTAATTTATCTAAGACATCACTTTCAAAATCTAGTAATTGATTCATATGATTGATATCATATGATTCAGCACTTAATAATTCATTTTGAAAATCGATTGTACTTAATAATAAATTTACTTCTTTTGAGAATTTCTCTAATGATTTTACATCGTTTTGGTAAGATTCTTTTAATAATTCAGAAATCTTTTCCATTTGATCAAATAAATAATAGAATCCTGTTTGAAAGATTTCATCTTGTTCATCACTAAACTCAGGATCATCAATTAATTGATCGTATAAATAGTCGGTAACCTCGAATATATGCTTAAATCTAATGATTAGATCAGAATCTTGCTCACGTAAATATTTAATTAATTCATGATGTTCTAATTTCCAGTTTGCATATTCATGATAAACTAATTCATCACGCATATTAAATCACCTCTATCTTAATTAAGCTTTGTTAATTGAACCAAACATTTCTAATTTGTCTTTAACGATAGCTTTCATAGCTTCATAACCTGGAGCTAATAATTTTCTAGGATCATATCCTTTACCTTGAAGATCTTTACCTTCTTCAATGTATTTACGAGTAGCTGCAGCAAATACTAATTGTAATTCAGTGTTTACATTAATTTTTGATACACCTAATGAAATTGCTTTTTTAACTTGGTCAGCTGGAATACCAGTACCACCATGTAATACTAATGGAATACCACCAGTTACATCTTGAACTTCTTTTAATGTTTCGAAGTTTAAACCTTGCCAGTTAGCAGGGTATTTACCATGAATGTTACCAATACCGGCAGCAAACATATCTACACCTGTTTCAGCAATTTTTTTACATTCTACTGGATCTGCGATTTCTCCCATACCAATAACGCCGTCTTCTTCTCCACCAATTGAACCTACTTCAGCTTCAACTGATACACCTTTAGCATGACAAGCAGCTACAACTTCAATAGTTTTAGCTAAGTTTTCTTCAAATGGATAGTGTGAACCATCAAACATAATTGAAGTAAATCCTGCATCTAAAGCTTTGAAAGCTCCATCATAAGTACCGTGGTCTAAGTGGATAGCAACTGGTACTGTAACACCGAAGTGTTCATCTAAAGCTTTAACCATAGCAACTACAGTTTTATAGCCACCCATATATTTAGCAGCACCTTCAGATACACCTAAAATTACTGGTGATTGAAGTTCTTGTACAGTTGTAAGTACAGCTTTAATCCATTCTAAATTGTTGATGTTAATTTGGGCAACACCATAACCTTCTTTGTGTGCTTTGATAAGCATGTCTCTTGCAGACACTAACATATTCAATTTCCTCCTTGAGTATTGTCATATATATTATATTACAAACTACGTTTGTATTCAATTTTATAACTAGTGTAAACGCTTGTTTTGTCTATTATTTCGAATTTTGTAAAACTATGGCACCAATAAAGTCTCTAAATAGTGGGTGTGGTCTTAGTGGTCTTGATAAAAATTCTGGATGGAATTGAACAGCAACAAACCATGGATGGTTTGCAAGTTCAACCATTTCAACTAAATTATGTTTTGTATTAAAACCTGAGATGACCATCTCGCCATCATCAAATTGTTCTAAATATTGATTGTTAAATTCATAACGGTGACGGTGACGTTCTTGGATAGTTGTTGCCTTGTAGGCAGCATATGCTTTTGTGTCTTTTTTAATTTCACAATCATATAATCCAAGTCTAAGTGTACCACCTAGATCTTCCTCTTCTTTTCTACCTCTTTGAAGAGAGATAACTGGATGTGGTGTGTCAGGATCAATCTCTGTTGAGCTTGCGCCTACTAGACCTAATACATTAGATGCGTATTCAATTGCTGCAAGTTGCATACCATAGCATAAACCTAAGAATGGTACATTATTTTCTCTTGCATATTTAATCGCTGCTAATTTACCTTTAGTTGCTCTTTGTCCAAAGCCACCAGGTACTAATACACCATGACAATCTTTTAATACTTCTGCTACATTTTCATCATCAACAAATTCAGCATCAATCCAATCAATGATGATATTTACTTTATGATGATATCCTGCATGCTTTAATGATTCAGATACTGATAAATAAGCATCATGTAATTTAACGTATTTACCAACTAATCCTATTCTTACATCACCTTCTAAATGTTTAATTCTATCAATTAAATTCACCCAAGGTGTAACATCAGCTTGTGGTTTTTCACCAAACTCAAAATGTTTTAAGATCTTATCATCAATTTTTTGTCGATGCATTTCAGTAATCACTTCATATAATACTTCAACATCTCTTGATTCAAAGACTGCATCCTGCTCAACATCGCAGAATAAAGCGATTTTTTCTTTAATTTGATCACTGATTTCTCTTTCACTTCTAAGTACGATAATATCAGGATGAATACCTAAACTCATTAATTCTTTAACTGAATGTTGTGTAGGTTTTGTTTTGATTTCATTAGCTGCTGCTAAATAAGGCACTAACGTATTATGAATATACATAGTATTATGGAACCCAAAATCACGTCTTGCTTGTCTAATCGCTTCTAAAAATGGAAGTGATTCGATATCCCCAACAGTACCACCTATTTCAGTAATCACGATATCTGGTTGAGTATGTCTAGCAACGTCAACTAATTTTTTCTTAATTTGATTAGTAATATGAGGAATCACTTGGACTGTCGCACCTAAGTAATCGCCTCTTCTTTCTCTTTTAATAACTGATTGATAGATTTTACCTGTTGTTACACTTGAATGTCTATTTAAATTTTCATCAATGAAACGTTCATAATGTCCTAAATCTAAATCTGTTTCAGCCCCATCATCAGTCACGAAAACTTCTCCGTGTTGAAGTGGACTCATGGTACCCGGATCGATATTGATATATGGGTCAAACTTTTGCATGAAGACTTTTAGCCCTCTACTTTTTAATAACTGCCCGATTGCAGAAGCAGTAATTCCTTTTCCTAAACTGGAAACTACACCACCAGTGACGAATATATACTTTGTCATACGACCCTCCTTAAAAAAATAAAAAGAGCCTCCGCGAAGAGACTCTTTAGTGTGCTCTTTACCATTATATCAAAAACGTATTTTCAAAACAATCTTTTATTTTTGTTTTTTGATAAGTTTTTGCATCATGGCTAAATCTTCATTTTCTACTTTGACAAAACCCATTTTATATAGGTATTCTTCATGTTTCTTTGACCCTGGTTTTGAAGTGAAATATAAGACACCTAGATCATTAAAGAAGTCATATGATCCATCATATAAGTATTGTCCAACCTTATAATCTCTATATGTTGGTGTTGTATAGTCTAATAAGATTTCCATATTCTTATCATTGATTCGTCCAATGAATAATCCTGCAGGTACTGTGTTTCTTGTAATAAAGTATTTTTTAAGTTTTGGATTTGTATAATCAAAATCCACATCCATAAATTGTTTAATATCTTCTTTGTAGAACTCAAAGAATTCTAAAAATAATTTTGAATCTTTATCTAATTCAACCATACCAAAGCGATCTTTAGTTTTTTGTAGTTTAATTAAATAATAAAGGTCGATTGCTACAATACCTAAATTCATAACTGCAGTTGGATATGATAGAATCATAAATCCATAAACAGCGAAAATCATTGAACCTGCTAAGTTAATCAATCTAAGTTTTTTAACTGAACTCATCAACAATGATACTAATATGACTGCAGAAGCAACATATCCAATCATCTCAAGCATAAAATCTGTCATTTTAATCTCTCCTTTTTATAGGTAAAAAACGGCCTACACATGTAGGCCAGTTTCATTATTTGTCGTACATATCCTCATAGTCATCCATGATTTCGTTATAATCGTCTTCATCATAATCTGCATCATCGAATTCTAAGTCTACGTCATCTTCGACGTCGTCATCATCTGTAGATTTAGTATCAAGCTCAACGGCGATATATTCTTTTTCTTCCTCAAGCTCTTCTTTATCGACAGTATCATCTTCGTCATCTTCGTCTTCTTCTTCAGCATCTTCTTCGATGTCTTCAAGATTGAACTCAGTGAATTCCAATTCGTCGTCTTCTTCTTCAACAAGTTCTTCTTCAACGTCATCAAGTTGAACAAATGCATAACCGTCTTTATCCCATAATTCTAAATTTCTTTCTTTAAGATCCCATAGTTCATCGCCACAGAATACAAATTTAGCACTTTGAGTTATGTCCATATATAATTGTGTGATTCTTTCAAAATCATCTTCTGAAACACCTTTAATTTCAGTTACTTTTTTAATAATATCTTTAATCTTTAAAGGTTCTTTGCTTTCTTTTAAAATGATTTCAGCAATATCTAACATTGCTAGTGATTCTAAATTTTGACTCATTTTTGCCTCCTAAAACCGTATATATTGTATACGAAAGCTTTTAATTTTGCAAGTATTTTCTTATCCAAGTTGTGTAACTGCTAATACGATGACTAAAATCACTGCAATAACAACAAATAATTTTAGTAACTTTTTAACAAAGCTGACTGTTCCTAGTACAATAATTATCCCTAGAAATACAGCACCTAATATTTTAATAATTTCTGGAAGTGGTGCGACAAATTGATCATATAATGCCCATAGTCTACCATCGATATCTAATGTATCTTGAAGAAACCCATTGAAATTATCATATTGGTTTAGAAAAAAATCTTTTACTGTTTCCCACATAATCATATCCTCCTTAGTACTTCATTCGGTTTTGAACCGCTTTTGCGAGTGTTAACTCATCTGCGTATTTCAAATCTGCCCCAACTGGAAGTCCTGATGCGAGTCTAGTGATTGTAAGGTTGTCATGATCAAATAATTGCTTTAAGTATTTCGCAGTCATTTCACCTTCAACGGTACCATTGGTTGCAATAATAAGCTCTTTAATGTTTTTCATTCTAGCTTCTAAGCTATCAATGTTTAAATCTTTATCAGTAATGCCTCTAGAAAAATCAATAAGACCTCCTAAGACATGATATAGGCCGTGATAAGTGGCCATTTTTTCCATGACAAATACATCTTTAGCATCTGCGATGACCATAAGTGTTTCTTGATCTCTTGTGTGATCCTTGCAAATATCACACACATCATGATCAGTTAACATATGGCATGTTTGACATGGTCTAATTTCTTGTTTAAGTAATTTTAAATGGTCGGAAAAATCATTAACTGATTCATCGTCTAATTCACTGACGATATGCAGTGCTAAACGTTCAGCTGTTTTTTCTCCAATGCCTGGAAGTTTTTGCAAGTCTTCAATGACAAGTCTTAAACTCTTTGGATACATTAAAATCCAAATCCACCCATGCCGCCAGCAAACTGACCCATAGTTTCTTCTTGTTCTTTTTCGATTTGTTTTAATGCATCATTAGTTGCTAATAAAATAGCATCTTGTAACATTTCAACTTCTTCTAATAATTCAGGGTTGATTTGTACATCAACAACTTGTCTTGATCCTTGAACAACAACAGTTACACCACTAGCTTTACCAAAGAATTCTTTAGCTTCTAGAGCTTCTTGCGCTTCCATCATTTGTTTTTGCATTTTTTTAAGTTTGTTTAACATATTCGGATTCATAATCCACTACTCCTTTATGATCGCTTTATCCCCAAAATATTCTTTTGCTATTTTGACGATTTCAGGATCTTTCTTTTCTTTAAATTCTTTATATAGTTTTAAGTCCTGAGCCGGAAGTTTAGGTTTTTTAACCCCTTCTGCCCACTGTCTTTTAAATACGTCTAATATAATTAACCAATCACTTCTTAATATTGCATAGAAGTTTTTAATTAATTCCGATCTAGCGTTTAAGATTTGTAAGACTTGATCTTTGATTTCGTCTTCCATAATTCTCTTACATGATTCAAGATCATTATAAACAAGTAACATCTCATCATCAGTAACAACTTCTAATTCTGATTGAGATAATAAATATGCAGCCATTTGAAGATGAGGTTTTGGATAATGTTTTAATTTTTCCCAACCCCTAAGTAGCAACTCTTTCTTATCTTTATCACTGTGATGTAATATACGTTCTACATCTTTAATTGTTACAAGTGCTTCTTGTTTTTTCTTGCTTGTTTTTGATGTTACAACAACTGGTCTTTCAACAGCAGTTGTTTTTAGTTTAAGCATATCGGCTTTTAAATCAGCAATTGCTGCATCATAATCAATATGTTTAAGTGTTTCATGTTCCATCATTTTAATGAGTGCTAATTCAATATAAGCACGTTTTTGATGTGTCCATTTCATATCTTGTTGAAGTTGATTTAAAACTTCTAGATAATAATAAATTTTAGGTGTTGAGATAACACTTGTTAAAATATCATATTTAGGGATATCAACAGAAGTTGTTTTCTCTAATAATAAATCACGAAGCGCGATAATCAAATCATTAACAATACGACTTGCTTCCTTACCTTGAGCTAATAACTCTTTTAAGATGACAAGCGTATTAGTGATTTCTTTATTCGCAATTGCCATAAGCATTTCTGTTAATGTTTTCTTTGATACACTACCAGCAACCTCATGAACATCATCAACTGATATAACACCTTCAGCAAAACTAATCGCTTGGTCTAATAAAGATATCGCATCTCTAAGTCCACCTTCAGCATCTTCAGCGATTGACACTAATGCTTCTGGTTCAATTTCAATTTGTTCTTGATCAACAATCTTTTGAAGTCTTTCAGTAATATCTTTAATTTCAATATTTCTAAAATCATATCTTTGACATCTAGATAAGATTGTTGAAGGTATTTTATAAACTTCAGTTGTTGCTAAAATAAAGATTACATGTTTTGGTGGTTCTTCTAATGTTTTTAATAATGCATTAAATGCACCAGTAGTTAACATATGAACCTCATCAATGATATAAACTTTATACTTACCAGCACTTGGCATGTATTTAACTTTATCACGTAAATCTCTGATTTCATCAACACCATTATTTGATGCAGCATCGATTTCAATCACATCAGCGATATCACCATGATCAATACCCTTACATACATCACAAGTATTACATGGTGATCCATTTTCTGGATGTAGACAGTTTACAGCTTTTGCAAATATCTTCGCAACCGATGTTTTACCTGTACCTCTAGGACCACTAAATAAATAGGCATGTTGAATCTTATCGTGGATAAGTGCATTTTTCAATGTACGTACAACGACTTTTTGTCCTGCGACTTCTTCAAATGATTTTGGTCTATATGTACGATATAATGCAACATAAGCCATATGACTCAACCTCCCTTGTTTAACCTTAATTTATTATAACATATATACTATATGTTCTAAATATCTTTTCTATTTTCCTAAACAAAATTTAGAGAATAGTTCATCAAGTAAATCATCTTTGTAATATTCTCCTAGAATTTCACCTAGTAATTTCCAACTTTCAGTTAAATCAATAGCATATACGTCAACAGGCATTTCTAACGCAATAGACTCTAAAACACTTTCTAAAGCATTTAATGCTTCTCTAACTTTAGCGATGTGTCTAGCATTAGATAAATAGTTCATATCTCTTGTTTCTATATTTTCTAAAGCTAACTTTTTAAGTATTGCATGTTCTAAATCTTTTAACCCTGTTTTGTTAAGTGCTGAGATAGAAACAACTTCATCAATACCGATTTCATTTTGTAGATCTGACTTATTAGCAATAATAATTCTTTGATGGTTTTTAGTTAAGTCTAGTAGTCTATGATCTTCATCAGTTAGTTTTCGACTTTGGTCTAAAACTAACAGCACTAAGTCAGCGACTTCTAATGCTTTGATAGAGCGATCTACACCAATTTTTTCTACGACATCTTTTGTATCTCTAATACCTGCAGTATCAATTAAACTTAAAGTCACGCCACCCATATTAATATAGGCTTCAATCGTATCTCTTGTTGTCCCTTCAATATCAGTAACAATCGCGCGTTCCTCGTTAAGAAGTGCATTTAATAAACTACTTTTACCAACATTAGGTTTACCAATGATAACCGTTTTAATACCATCTCTAATTAATTGATTTTTCTCTGATTCTTTTAAGACAACTCTCATCTTTTCAATTAACTTTTTAGTCTCTGGTTCTACAATTTCTTTACTCATAACGACTGCATCATCATATTCAGGATAATCAATATTAACCTCAATTTGAGCAATGATTGTTAATAACTCATTTCTTAAGTCTTTAATCAGTTTTGATGTTTCTTTTTGAACACCTAAACTTGCGATTTTAAGCGCTTGATCGTTTTTAGCGTGAATCATGTCCATAATCGATTCTGCTTCAACTAAATCGATTCTACCGTTTAAATACGCACGTTCACTAAACTCACCAGGATTAGCAAGTCTTACATCAAGCGATAAAACACGTTGTAATACTTTTTGCACGATTAAAATACCACCATGTGTGGATATCTCAACCATATCTTCTTTAGTAAAAGTTTTAGGTGCTCTTAAAACAGTCACCATGACTTCATCTAAAAACCCTCCATCAAAATCAAGTACATGGCCATAATGCACTGTATGAGATTTCACATTTAAAAGATTTTTACCTTTAAAGATTTTATTAAATTCTGATATTGCATCATCACCACTAATTCTTATAACAGCAATACCTGCTGTACCATAAGCTGTGGAGATCGCAGCAATTGTATCATTAATCATTTTGTCTCTTTTCCTTGTGCCTTAGCTGATTTAAGTGGGTTAAATCCTCTACGCACATCTCTTATAATAATTAAAATAACCATAACCCCACCAATGATAGAACCTAGAATAATATAACCTGATCCTAAAATAAGTGCGACCATTGCAGTCACCCAGATGGTTGCTGCTGTGGTAATACCTTTAATTGAATGTACACCATTCTTTAAAATAGCACCAGCACCAATAAACCCGATACCAGCAACAACTTGTGCAATAATACGTTGTCCTTCTGGGTTCGTAAATAATCCTGATTCTAATTGTGATTCAAACATTAAGCGTTGCATAATCGCAATCCCAACACTACCTAACGCTACAAGCGTATGTGCTGAAAAGCCTGCAGCTTTCCCGACATTTTGTCTTTCAAGTCCTACAAAAGACGCAACAATAATTGTTAATACAACAGGTAATAAGATTTTAAGTAGAATATCTTCAAAACTTAAACCTGCATCTAAGATTTCACTTACTAAAATTAAGCTACTCATTTTTTATCTTTACTCCCTTCATTGTAAATCTCATTGAAGTGTACTTTTTTGCCATCTTTTTGATAACCTAAAATCGCATTTAGGTTAACATTTGTTGCAGCCGTATAAATAGATTTATCCACATCTGGATTAATCTTTCTTAAAGACTCAATAAGTTCTTTAACCTCTCTTCTTTTAGAAGATGTTTTTTGAGCAGCAACTGTACATCCACAATTCATTGATTGGATACCACTTCTCTTTAGCCATCTAATGATATCCTTTTCTTTGACTAACATCATTGGTCTAATTAATTCAATGTCATCAAAGTTTTGTGCCTCAATTTTAGGCACCGTTGTTTTAAACTGTCCACCATACATAATATTTAACATGGTTGTTTCAATGACATCATCAAAATGATGTCCTAATGCTAATTTATTACATCCTAGTTCTTTTGCTGCATTATATAAGAAGCCTCTTCTCATACGAGCACACATATAACATGGATTTTCTTTTGCTATCTTTTCAACAACATTAAATATATCAGACTCTCTAAGTGATAGTGGTATATTTAAATACTTACAGTTTGTTTCTAATAATTCCCTATTGACTTCGTTGAATCCTGGATCCATTGATAAGAATACAAGTTCAAACGGAATCTTATTATGTCTTTTTAACTCTTGGAAAAGTTTCGCTAATATTAAACTATCTTTACCACCTGAAATACCAATGGCGATTTTATCGCCTGGTTGAACTAAATCATATTCGTTAATTGCTTTAACGAATGGTCTAAAAATGTCTTTACGATAAGTTGTGACTAAACTCTTTTCAATATCAGCGAGTGGTAACTTAGGATTTGTTACAATAATCGCTTCACATTGTTGTAACATTATTTTTCCTCTAAGTATGCAGTAGCAATTTGATCTGCTTTTTTAGCAAAGCCTTCTAATTCATCCCAACTAGATAATCTGGCACCAGCAGCTTTTGCATGTCCGCCGCCTTCATATTCATTAGCAAGTGTTGAAATAGTAGGTCCATTAGAGCGAAGTCTAATTCTAATCTCTGCTGGATATTCAATAAATAACGCCCAAACAGGGAAACCATCAATGCCTGATAATGCATTAACTACTGATGCTGCTTGTTCATCAGTAACACCAAATTTATTAATGACATCTCTTGTCATTTTAACGTAGATGAAATGACCTTCAACGTGATAGTTAGATAATACATAACCTTTTAAAGCAACCATATCTAGTGTTTCTCTAGAAAGTTGTTGGTCGATATATTCTACATCTACACCTTTTTCTAATAACATACCTGCAAGTTGATGTGTTAATTTAGATACACCACGATATCTAAATCTACCTGTATCAGTAATGATACCTGTATACATCGCAATCGCTCCAGCTTGTGTCATTTTTAATTCATCTTTAAACTTGTAATAGAAATAAGCAATCATTTGTGCACATGATGGAAAGTTTGTATCTACCCATCTTAAGTCACCATAATCATCAACAGGAATATGATGATCTATTTTAATGACATATTCACCTAGTTCATATCTAGGTTCACTAATTCTTTCTTTAGTTGCAGTATCAACAACTATTGATAATGCACCTTTATAGACATCATCTTCGATTGTGTCTACTTTACCTACATAATCGACGAAGTCAGATGTTCCTCCAACTACATATACTTTTTTATTTGGAAAAGATGCAGTAATAACATCCTTTAATCCGAATTGTGCTCCATAGCAATCTCCATCTGGTCTTTTATGTCCATGAATGATAATTGTATCGTATGCTTTAATTTTATCTAAGATTCTTTTCATTTTCTTCAGCCCTTTCATCAAAATCTTTTAATATTAAATCAACCTCGTCCCAATCTTTTAAGGTTGCTCCACATGCTTCGTTATGTCCACCACCGCCATATTTCTTAGCGATGTCAACAATCGTTATACCTCTAGCTCTAAACTCTCCGATGATCGCATTCTTTTCAACGTCTTCAGAGAAACTTGCCCAAATCGGTACTTCTTTAATACCTGCCATTTGATTGACCATACCACGAGATACTGCTTGGAATTCTAAACCACTTTGTTCTATAAGTTCTTTAGTGTTTTTACGGTATGCTACATTATGTTCTGTTAATTCAAAATCAGTAAATAAATTTTTAACTTTTCTTCGCTCTAAACTTTCTGTATAAATGAAGTTATAAAAGTCTTTTATTTCTGGTTCAAACTTTGTAATATATGCAGCCAGTCCAAATGTTTTAGATGCTTCTTTTAAATACATGAATCTGCCTGTATCAGTTACCATACCTGCATAAAGGTAAGTCGCAGCTTCTTTAGTAATTGATAATTTAAATTCTTTTGCTAGATCAATGATCATCTCACAAGCTGATGCGAAACTATCATCTCTATAAAATATTGATACATCTGATACATCTGTATCATTTGTGTGATGATCAATAATAACTCTTTCTTTAGCAAGTTTATACCTGTCATCATTAATCATATGTGTCACTGCAACATCTGTAATAATTGATAGTGCATCTTTGAATGTATCATCTGAGATGTCATCCATTTCAGCCTTATAACTCATATCATTTAAATCGCCAACGACATAAACAATTTTAGATTTGTAATTCTCTTTAATTAGGTAGTAAAGTCCTAACTGACTTCCTATAGCATCCATATCCGGTCTTGAATGTCTATGGATGATGATTGTGTTATAAGATTCAATTTTTCTTAAGATTTCTTTTTTTATATTCATATAAAAATCCTTTCGTGTGCGGATTATAATAGTATAACATATTTTGGGTTGTTTGTATAAAAAAGTGAGTGCTTAAGAGGCACTCACCAATTCATTTTCTTATGGTTTATTTATATTTTCTTTATATTATTGTTAATTTGTATAGTTTTTAATATCATATTTGATTATTAGAATAATCTTTGCGATAAAAGATACTATGTAAAAATTTATCACTATATTAATGGTGCTAATTAGAAAGAGACCTAAAATATTAGTGTCTATGTTCGTGGCATCGATAATTCTAATAATCATAAGAAATGCTAATCCATATAGTAAATTAAATTGATAAGATTTAGATTTATATATCTTGTTATGCTTGTTTATAAGAGTTCTCTTCATTATTATGTAAGATATAATCAAAGATACTACAAAAGATAATATCCAAAGATATATTATTGTAATTGAAGGACTAATTGTAACAAATACAGCAACATTCATCATCAATGATAAATTAACGAAAGAAACACTAGAAGAAATTATGTTTTTAAGTAATCTATCTTTAAATATCAAAATTATAACAATCATTAGCAAGTATACAAACAAATCTACAAATAAAAATCCTATCATTTTTTGATTGCTTTCTAAATAAGAGACTAGCATCATAAGAATCCATACGATTACGTTGCCACCGATATTTGTATAAGAGTATTTATTTGATATCTGTGTTCCATAATTTATGTAATTTTGTGCTTTGTTTTTATCAACCATTAAATTCTCTCCCCTTAATTAAATAAAGCTTTTTCTAAATTTTCTTCTACATCATGCGTATCAAAATACCAATATATCCCGATAGATATAACAAACCATACTGGATTTATTGAAGCTATTACTAATAGTGCTATTGAAATGCTTGCATGAATTGCTGTATAACCTAATTTTTGCTCATCACTTAAATTAGGGTTGTTATAATTATTATATGCATCCATGCCTATATCTGCAACCAAAAGCACTACTCCGACTACCTTTAAAACTTTAGACACTTTATTAATTTTGCTATCAATGTTTGCCTGTTTGGTTGATAGTTTTAAAATACAATTAGCAAGACCGCTTCTCTCTGAAGCCACTATGGATACACAAAAATCATCTGTATAGACTTCTAATATTTTTGCTGATGCTCTAGCTATATTTTTTGCAGCTTCTTTAGATAAAAATTTCCCCATAAACACAAATACTTGATCGAGTGAACTTATTGAGTTCTGTATTTCAACTAATGTGATATTTGATGTATATGTTTGTGAGTTGCCGCTAGTTCTATTACTATTTATCAATGAATTACTAATTTGTGTGCCATAAAATTGTGCAATTCTTTCTGAATATACATCTATATTTATGGGACTATTAGTGGCGTAAACAAATAAATTAATTCCGTTGCTATTTGATTGTAGATTATCTATATCTTTATTACTTATATATCTACCAATTGAAGGATCATAATATCTTGCATTTAAATAATATAGGTTTGTTTCTACGTCATATCGATATCCCCTGTATCTATATGGATTGATATTGCCAATAAATGTAGCGTTTGTGTTGACTGTATTGTTAGGGTTTAATACTAATTGATTTCCCCATGCATCATAGATGTATTTTACCACAATACTACCCGTTGCATCCATAAGTGCAATCACATTGCCTAATAAATCATAGACATAAAAATATTCAACACCATTATAAATCATTGAAAGTAAAGATCCATCAGTATTATATGTATAGTAGATATATGTTGAATCATCAATGATTTCTACTAAAACCTTATAACCATCAACTACATACTCATATTCGGTTCCATTGATGTTAGTCTTCTGCCGTCAAAGTTAAATATAGTAGTTAATGAATTCTCATTAGAATCTAATTACCTAAAAAGAAAGTCAACACGAAAGATGACTACAAACCATTCTTTACTTTTTTTAAAATTTAATTGTATAATATAAACAATAGCTATGGGGGCAACAACGATACACAATTTAATAAATATTATTAGATTGGGGAAATGAATGATATGATCAATATGGTGATGCTATTTGGGTGTCAAGCTGGAGTGATTAAACTATGATATTTGAAATTGAAGATTATGTGTTAAATTTATTTTTAATACCGTTATTTCTATCATTTACGGGTATAATGATTTTTATCGCTTCCTCAATTTATATATTTAAGGCTCATAAATTCAAAGATGTGCTGATTTCTTTGATGTTTATTATTGCCTCTCTAATGCTTTTAAATGAGACTGCTCGTAATCTGAAATACGGATTCCCTTTATATTTGGAAGATACTTCGAATACAACAGAAATTTCAGGTGTAGTTTCTAATTTTGAAAAAGCATATCCAAATCCTCGTTATAGCATTGAAGGTGATTATGTAACTGCATATATAGTAACAATTGATGGAAAAGAATACTATTTTATGTCTATAGGTGATTTAGAAATCGGAGATGAAGTTATGGTCATGTTTTTACCTAAAAGTAACATTGTAGTTGAATATGAATTATTAACTTGAATAACAAGTACAACAAGATTTATTTACTTATATAATTTATCAAACACTGAAATTTTTTATTAGCATTAATAGTAACGATTGAGTACTTTGATTTAAGAAGCAAGGCGAAAGATATAGTAAAGAAGGAATTTGGTTTATGACAAAGTCGTATATAAGTAAATACTTATCTGTTAAAAAAACATACAGCAAAAAAACAATATTTATGATAAATGCACTTAATATCATTATCCTGCTTTTTAATATAGCAATATTAAATTATTTGAAAGATTACGTTGCGTTGACTATTGTTTCTACAACATTCGGATTACTCATTGTGATCAACACCACAACTATAATTAAAATTGGAAATTATCATAATCAATATCTCCTTGCCACTACATCATTAACTTTAACTTCTTTATTAGAAAGTACTGCCTTTTATTTTTTATTGTTTAATAAGATAGATTTCTATTGGTATATATGTGCTATTATATTAGTTTTTGTACTGTTAATTTTACTTTTTTATAAAATAGCTCAGTACAAAATAAAATTGGAAATGCTACCAAAGAAAACCTATTTTCTACAATTTAATTATATAATAGCCGGAGTGCTTGTCTTAGCTTCTAGTACTGGCTATAATTTTCCTATATTAAGAAGTGTTATTGGTGCATTAGTAATTATATTAATATCGGTAATCATCGGCGCTTACACTGTAACAGACACATATGTTAGCTATAAAATCTATTCTAATAACAAAAATCTGAATAAATTATAGAAACTTATAATAAGTATACAAATAGAAAAATAATTAAATTTAATGCATAAATAAAAGTGTTGATAGAAATTACTATCAACACTTTTTCAATGAACTTATATTTTTTATTATATGTTTGATTCAGCTTCAAGTTGAGCCATATAATTATTACCAAAAACTCTCATAGCTTCAATCACAGGTTTTAACTGATATCCTAACTCACTAAAACTATATTCAACTTTAGGTGGAACTACAGGATATACTTTTCTAATTAGTAATCCATCTTCTTCCATCGCTCTTAAGTTTTGTGTTAACATCTTTTGAGTAATATTTCCAAGCGATCTTTTTAATTCACTAAATCTTTTAGTGCCTGTTAATAAATCTCTTAATATAAGTGATTTCCATTTATTTGACATTAAAGATAATGTCACTTCTACTGGGCAAATTTCTCTTTCATTTTCCATGATTAACCTCCATAGTATCTTTTTAGTCACTATACCACTTTTAAGTGCGTACTTGTCATATAAATACTTTAATAATATAATTATAGCATGATATATGGAAATATCAAATTAAAAATCGAAAGAAGGATAAATATATGAAAAAAATTACAGTTTTTGGTAAAGGTAATATGGGAACTGCCATTGGCACTCGTTTTACAGATGGTGGAAATGATGTTAACTTCATTGAAGTTGGAGAAAAGAATGAAACATTAGGGGATATTGTTGTATTAGCTGTTCCTTATAATGCTGTTCAAGATATTGTTAAAGATTATGCTCAAGCATTAGAAGGTAAAGTAGTAGTTGATATTACAAACCCAGTAGATTTTCAAACATTTGATGGTTTAGTAGTTCCTGCTGATAGTTCAGCAGCTCAAGAAATTGCTAAATTATTAACTAAGAGTACAGTTGTTAAAGCATTTAACACAACATTCGCTGGTACATTAGCATCTAAAGCAGTTGCAGGTAAAGAAACTACTACAGTTTTAGTAGCATCAGATTCAGCTGATGCTAAAGAAGTTGTTACTAACGCATTAAATGGTAGTGGATTAAATGTATTAGACGCTGGTGCCTTAAAACGTGCACGTGAATTAGAAGCTATGGGCTTCTTACAAATCACTTTAGCCGCAAGAGAACAAATCACTTGGGGCGGCGGATTCGCTGTATTAAAATAATAACTTTGGCTTATTGTTTACTCCAAATAAAAAAGGTTGATTCTAGATGGATCAACCTTTTTATATATTATTTTTTCTTATGATAATTTAAATCAGATACGATCATATCTTCTAATGATAGTTTAGGTTCCCAACCTAAAATATTTTTAGCTTGGTCGTTTGATGCGATTAGAACTGCAGGATCTCCTGCTCTTCTATCTGCGTATTGATATTTAATAGGTACAATCTTTTCAACTGCCTTAACAACTTCTAAAACACTATAACCTTCATTAGATCCAAGATTCATTGTTTGTGAGTCTCCGCCTTTGTTTAAATATTCAACGCCTAATACATGAGCTTGAGCTAAATCAGTGACGTGAATATAATCTCTAACACATGTCCCATCTTTAGTCTCATAATCAGTACCATAGATATCTAAGTGATCTCTAATGCCTAATGCTGCTTCATTAGCGATAGGAATTAAATGAGTAGATCTACTTGATTTATATCCGATCTCTAAAGTTTTATCGGCACCTGCAACATTAAAATATCTAAATACGACATATTTAAATCCAGCAGCGCTAGCTGTCCATTTAATCATTTTTTCAACTGCAAGTTTTGTTTCACCATATGGATTAATTGGTTTAGTGATGTCATCTTCATGACATACACCTTTTGCATCACCATAAACTGCAGCAGTTGATGAGAATACAAAACTCTTAATATCATGTTTAACAACACTTTCTAATAATACTCTAACACCTTCAACGTTATTATAGTAATAATCAAGTGGTTTTTCGACACTTTCAGGTACGACAATTTTAGCAGCGAAATGCATCACTGCATCAAAGTCTTCTTTTTCAAATACTGCTTCTACGTCTTTTGACTTAGTGATATCACCTAAATATAATTTCACACCTTCAGGCACGAATTCTCTATGCCCTGTTGATAAGTTATCTAGTACAACGACATCATGTCCTGCTCTTTTAAGTTCGTAGACAGTATGGCTACCAATGTAACCTGCCCCTCCGACAACACATACTTTCATTTCATATCCTCCTATATTTTATGGGTACCTTGTTTTGCTTTTACAGTATAGAACGTTGGTTTAAATCCCATGATACTTTCATAATTTTTTTCAGTTTCTTCGATAAAGTTTTTTAATATCTTTTTATCTACGATCGCGACAATACATCCACCAAATCCAGCACCAGTCATTCTAGCACCTAATGCACCAGCTTTAAGTGATACTTCGACTAATGTATCTAAGGCTTTACCTGTTACTTCAAAATCTTTTCTTAAAGACTCGTGAGATCCAATCATTTGTTTAGCGAAAAGTTCAATGTTATTTTCTTTTAGTGCCTTAGATGAAAGAATTGTTCTTTCTTGTTCAGTAACGACATGTCTAACTCTTCTAAAAACTGTTGGGTCTAATAGTTTTTCAACATATATAAGTTCCTTAGTTTTAAGTTCACATAAATGATTGATTTGGTATAACGGCTTTAAGATATTTAAAGCTGTCATACATTCACTAAATCTTTCATTATATTTAGATTCCGTAAGTCCTCTTGATTTGTTTGTGTTGATGACCATCAATTGATACTCATCTAATACAAAAGGAATTTGTTCGAATTGTAATGTATCTGTATTAAGTAATAATGCTTGATCTTTTTTAGCATGAACAACCGCGAATTGATCCATAATACCACTGTTTAATCCTACATATACATTTTCTGCATATTGGCCTATTAAGGCTAAATCAGTCTTTTCAATGCCATAGTTAAATAAATCATTAATCATCACTGCGATAAGCATCTCAAGTGATGCACTTGATGATAGGCCAGCGCCAGCTGGCATATTCCCATAGATATATAAATCAAAACCTTTATCTAGCATATAGTTCTTTTGATAGAATCCTGCAATCACACCTTTGATATAATCACTCCAAGGTGCTTTTTCGTCTTTATAAAATGTTTCTAATTCGAATACGTATGGTTCTTTAGAAAAAGAATCTGAATATACTCTGACAATCATATCATCGCGTAATCCTATGATACCATATGTACCAAATGCGAGTCCACATGGGAAAACATATCCACCATTAAAATCAGTATATTCACCAATTAAATTTACACGTGCAGGAGAAAAGTAAGAAGTTCCATCTTCTCTACCATATAGCTTTTTAAATTTTTCTATTAATATTTGTTTCATTTTAGCGCCTCATTCAAAAACTCTATAAAATATTTTTCTTCCTTAAATACACCGCAGTCACTAAGGACTCTCGCAAATCTTAATCCTACTTGATGATTGATAAATAAATCAATATTTTCGCCATCATATATCTTTTTAATATCACTAGCCCAAGCTTCATGTTTCTTATTTTTGTTAGATAGTGGTTTTTGCTTTAAAATAAAGTCTTTAACTTCTTCTAATTCATTAATTAATCTACCTGGAAGTATAGCTTGTCCTATCGCTTCTATTAAACCAATGTTTTCTTTTTTGATATGCCAAACATCATCATGTGGATGATAGACCCCTAATGGATGTTCATCACTTGTGTGATTATCTCTTAAGATTAAATACATATGATAAGTATCATCATGTTTAGATACAATCGGTGTAATTGTATGGTGTCTTATGTCATTAGTGTATGCGATAATATCTAATGCTTTATTATCATAAGCTATCCATTTGTTTAATATATGTTCTGCTTCATGAATTAATTTATCTTTATCTTTTGATAATAACTTTATCGTAGATAATGGCCAATTAAGTAATTGGTATGCTACGTCATTTTTAACGATGTTGTAAAATGATGTAGCATCTTCTATAGGAAACCTATGATATCCACCTTGATAGTGATCGTGACTTAAGATTGATCCACCAACGATTGGTAGATCAGCATTTGATCCAAAAAAGTATCCTTCATATATATCTGTAAGCTCTATAAGATTATTAAAAGTTTGTCTACCAATTTTCATTGGTCGATGTAATTCATTAATAACAATCGCGTGTTCGTTATAGTAAATATATGGAGAATATTGGAAATACCAATATTCATCGTTTATTTTAGTTTTTAAGAGTCTATGTTGATTTCTTGAGTCTCTCTTAAGGTTTCCAGAAAAACCCTCGTTTTCAACGCATAGGACACATTTAGGATATGATGTTTGAATAGCTGAAGCTTGCATCGCGATTGATTTTGGATCTTTTTCTGGTTTAGATAAATTAATGGTTATTTGAAGTTTTCCATATGGTGTATCCGCTAAGAAAGCTTTATTTCTATCAATGCGATCTGTTCTAATATAATTAAGAGATTTTGCGTAGTTATAATACCATAGCATCGCTTCTCTTTTATTGTCTTTATAGATACTCATAAATTTATCTTCAACAACTGATGGTTTATCTGCAAAGATGTTCATGATTTTAGAATCAAATAAATCTTTATCTATTTGAGTGTTTTCTATGATGTTTTGATCAATTGCATAATCTAAAATATATTCTAAAGCAACCGATGGATATGCTATTGTTTCAGCAACGTATATATCTTCATCTTCCATCTCTAGATTTAACATTTGATAAATTTGGTTTTTAACATATGTTAAATCACGATATGTGATGATATGATGATCTATCTCATATTGAATTAAATTAAGAATCGCTTGTCTAATCATTTTATACTTCCTTTGTCGTATGTCTTTTAATTAAAGATGTTGATACAATTATTTTTTTACTGATTGTTCTACCTTTTAATCTTTCAAGCATTAACGATACCGCACTTTCTCCCATAAAGTCTTGGTGTATTCTAATGGTTGTTAGTGCTGGTATTGTATATGCAGCTTGAGGGATATCATTAAAACTAATAATCTCTATATCTTCCGGTACTTTAATACCTTTTTCATATAAAGCCTTAAGTGCTCCGATCGCCATCGCATCACTCGCAATTATATATGCATCTGCATGCTTTTTATTTAGTGCCTCTAACATAAGTTCATAACCACTTTCAATACTAAATGATTTAATGTGCATGTATTGATCAAACTTATGATTGAAATATGTACTAAAGTATTGTTCTCGTCTTTCACCAATCGGTTTACCTGATGTCGTATATTCTCTACCACCAATATAACCGATTGTTTTAATATTAGTTTTTAAGATATGTTTAATCGCTTGATTCATTGCTTTTTCAAAATCAATAACAACACTATCAAACATTTCTTCATTAGGCGATGAATCAACATATACGATATGTGGGAATCTTTTCTTCATCTCAGTTATTTCATCATCACCAAATTTACCTAAAGCTATCGCACCATCATATTTGATACTCAAATCATATTTGTCATCTTTAAAATGTTTATCTAAGATGATACCTTCTTTATGACATGCCTTTTCTATACCTAGTCGAATTGCTAAATAATAATCATCTTCTAGTTCTTGTTCTCTTGTATACCAATGATATAACATCACACGATATGATTTCTTGATTTTGTTTTTACTTGAAATATAATTGTTTTCTTTAGCAACTTTAAAAATACGATTTCTTGTTTCATCTGAAACTGAAAGCGTATGATCATCATTTAATACTCTTGATGCAGTTGCTTGTGAGACACCAGAAAGTCTCGCGATTTCTTTTAATGTCATATAGTCATCCTTTGGGTTAATTATATCTCTCGTTTAGTAAATTATCAAGTAAATATTTACTAAACATTTGATGTTAATAAAAAAGAGCCTATCAAGGCTCTTAATATTTGATTATGCTTCCCAAGGAAGTGGTAAGTGTGGTGTCCACACTGGCGTATTTGTCGCTAGACTATTTGACTGATAATTCCAATCTGGTGCTTTTTCACCATCTGGATTAGTTGGGTAACCATGTAGTCCCCATCCATTTTCTCTAGCTCTTTGTTCAGCAAATCTAAAGAAAGTTAAATATGGAACATTTTGATAAGTTAATTCTAGGTCATAACTATTATATGTAGAACCTACATCTTCAGTTAAACCTTCAGAAATGATAAGGAATTGTGATAAAGCTCCTTCAATCCATACAAGTCCTAAGTTTCTTCCGTAACCTTCGTTAAGAGAGTAACCTGGAATTGATTGTATTCTGATTTCTTTATTTGCATGATCAACTAATAAATATTCTTTATTGTATTTACTTGCTACATAACCCCAAGGTTCTGCATTAACAAAACCACCATTAACTTCTGGTGTGTTTAAATAGAAATATCTAAGTGATCCACCTGGATAACCATTTAAAGCACTAAAGTATGCCGTATCACCGTCTGCAATTCCAGTGTTTGTAGTTACAACTGCACCACCGCCACCAATTGAATCATTATCTTCATCTACATAAGGCATAGATTTATATCTTTCTTCTAATTGTGGACCGGCTAATAATTGTTCTACAGTTTTAATTGCATGTTGGTCATTTTTTATATTAAAGAATAAATCTGGAACATATGCAATAAAATTAAATTCATTATATGTAGCAGTTGGTGTATAATCTTCTTTTTCACCTGTTCTGATTAGAGTTAAATCTTGTGAGAAAGTAATGTCATATCCAACATAACCCATAAAATCAATAACTGTATTTCTTTTAACAAGTTCTATAGCATCATTTCCATTAAATGGAAGGCTACCTTCACTATATTGGAAATCTGACGCTGCTATAATAGCGTCGTTTGAAGTTGTATTGCCTGAAATAACGTAATAATCGTTCGCAGGAATCGTTCCTGTTAGTTCAATTGTTTTCGAGACTTCAGCAGCTCCATTAGTATAAAAATTTAATACATAATTTGATAAATCTTCTTCTTCATCTGAATTATTGTATAATTCGATTGCATTATTTGATTGTGATGTTGCGTCAAATAGTTTAGATATGACAACTGTAGAAGTTGCCTCTCTTTGACATCCAGCAACAGTTAACACAAATAATAAAGCAATAAGTAAAGCATAATTTTTTTTCATCATCTGCACTCCTAGTTTTTATCTTTATCTCTAAATGCTTGTTTTAGAGTTTCTTGTCTTTCTTTTTGTTGTCTAATTTTTACTTTCTTACTTATTTCCATTTGTTTTTTAACATTCTTATGAAAGAACACAAAATATGTTAATGGTGCAACAAATATTAATTCATAGATTGCAAATCTAAAATAATATGAATTATATGTATTTAACACTTCATTAAATTCAGGATTATAATAAATTTCTGAATTACTTTCTAAATTTGTTAAACCATATTGGTTCAAGATATCCATTTGGTTGCTTGTGATTCCAGATATATCTCTATCATATGATGCATCAAACGAATCATTAAGTGTGATTGTAAGATTTTCTTCGTTATATAGAGTTACTAATGTTATATCGGTTTCATTAGATAATCTATATGTTATATCTATACGTTCAAAATTTGCTGTTGAGCCGTTTGATTCAAATAACTTGGTATTCAATAAAATCATTTTTTTTGAATCACTATAACTATTAGCAAATGTCTCATAGAAGGTTGTTGATGTATAGTCATTGATTGTAATTGATTGATCGAATTTAATGTTGGCATTTAAAACATTATAATCATCATTATCTAAATATGCATCATCATCTTGTAGGTCTAGGTCAGTTAACATAATGATAATGGCATTATGTGCATCATCATCTCTAAATTCAACAACACCATATATAGATACTGTTACTGATCTGTTGTTTGTTGTAGATTCAAATGTTTCAATGAATAATGGCTCTTTTTTAACATAAACTTCAGTGCCATTGTGATTATTCGCAACCAATGTTGCAGAAATTAACTTCTGTGGGTCGTCTTCTATTTCGGTTTGTAAATCTCTTAAGAAATCTACGACTTTATTTGCTTCCGCATACATGACAACTAAATATGTCACAAAGAAGACGAATAAGAAATATATTGCAATTTTAACAAAACGATTAATCATATGTTTTTCCACCATTCATGATGCCATGATTTATTAAATCATGCAGCATGATAATTATATCTCATTTCACTGTTTTTATCAAATAAACTAACAAAAAAGGAACGATAAATATCGTTCCTTAATTTAGTATAAGTTTTATCCCGATGGATTAGTCCATCATATGAGTTCCAAGATAATCAAATGTGTCTTGAGGATATACAACCCATTCAGCTTCTGTAAATGTAGCGTTTGGTCCAGTTACTGAACCTGCTCTTACTAAAGTGTATTCAGCTGTTGCACCAGTGTTTACTGGCCATGATGAACCTGGGTCAACAACATCAATAGCACCAACGATATCAATAATTACATCATTCTTTAATAATGCTACCGCATCATCGCCATTGTAGTAAGTGATTGTTGAAGTTACATCACCTACAGCAGCAATTTCAGCACCAGCACTAGAATTGTAAATTACTAATACGTCACCTGCAGCTAATGTTCCTGTTAAATCTAGAGTATATTTAGCTGTTGTAGGAACCATACCATCAGTTGCACTATAAGTATTGATAACGTATGCTGTTAAATCTACATCAGCACCTGTACCATTATAAATTTCAATTGCTTTATTATTTGAAGATCCTTCGATATATTCTGAAATGAATAAGTCTGTAGCAATTGTTGCAGTATAAGTGATTGAAACAACGAATTCTACAGTTTCAGTTTCTGTGCCTTTTGTTACTGTTGCAGTTAAACCAACTTCAACTGTACCTTCAGTTGTAGGAAGTGTTACAGCACCAGTACTTAAGTCGATTAATGAATTATCTGTATCTGCAGAATCAGTAAATGACCATGCAATATCTGAACCATTTGTACCAGTTGTTGGTAATGTTAATGTACCAGCTGTAGCAATTGAAGTTGTAATTGAGATTTCTTTAGCATCTAAAACTACATAGTTAGCATCTGTTAATACTGGAGCAGTACCAGCAGCAACTTGGTTAGCGTTACTTACAGTTAATTGTGGACCATTTGACCAGTTTAATACTGCACCAGTAAATGTCACATAATCACCAACAGATAACCCTTGTAAGAATGAAGCATCTCCAATAGCAGTTACACGGCTATCCCATTTGAAGCTTAATTCATTACCAGTTGTTTCATCTAATAATGTCATTTCAATATTTCCATAAGATGCATCTGACCAAGCAGTAACTTTTAAGTCAGCAATGCTTACAAGAGTAGCTTGATAATCTACTAATGATTCATCATCCCAAACAGCAACTGTTGATAAATCTAATGCTTCTGGAGCATCTGCTTCACCTAAGTCTGTAACTGTGTAAGGTGCACCAATTTGTTCAAGACCATTGTGTAAATCAGTTACACCAATGATTTCTACATTATGTCCGATTAATGCTTCTAAGTCTTCTACACCATCATAATTAAATACAGCTAGAGCACCTGTAGCATCTTGTACAGCGATTGTTTTATTTGCACTATATCCAATAACATAACCTTGAATACGTACTGTAACATCACTATCTAATGCTTTAGCATCAGCGATTGTTGATAATGGGTATTCACCTAATTTAATTTCGAATACAACTGATGTTGTTTCGTCGTTTAATGTTAATGTAGCAGTGATTGATACTGTTACTTGTGATCCTTCAGGAACTGTAGCAGCACCAGTTGCTAAGTCAACATATGAATTGTTTGCATCTTCACTATCAGTGAATGACCAAACGATTGTTGAACCATTTACACCTGTTGTAGGTAAGTCTAATGTTAATGCTTCTGCACTTGAAGCAGGAATATCTAATGCACCAGCATCGATTGCGATAGCTTCTGCATCTGAAACGTTAGCTTCAATACCAGCAGGTCCACCAACATAGTAGATAGCAAACGCACTATTGTTTGAACGGTAAGTATAGATAACAATATCCATAGTTACTTCTAAACCATTATATAATCTTAAATATGGAAGGTCATTAGTGTGGTAGTAAACCATGAAACCTTCTGTATCAGTAGGCGTACCAGTTAATGTTGAAGTATCAACAGTAGAACCTACGATGTAAGTGTTATAGTTTGAATCATCACCAGGAATCACATAAACTTTACCAGTTACTTCTGCGTAAATTGGTTCAAATGATCCATTTGAAATGTCTGTTTTAGCTGGAGTGTCTGCACCATCAGCTTTTAAAGCAGTTAAGTAAGCAGGAACGTCTGTAATTGATTCTTGAGTTGGGAATACTGCTGTAGCTGAAGCTTGTTCAGTTGCAGTTGATCCTGTGATTTCCCATAAACCGAAGTACCATTCGATTGTACCAGCTACTGTATAAACTTTACCAACTTCCATGTCAGCACTTGCGCCACCATAGATTTCGATTGATCCAGTTCCATCATATGCGAAAGCTGCATCATCACCTTTAGCAAATACTGTTAAGTTAGCTAAAGTTACTTGGTAAGTTCCATCATATGCTTCATCAGTAATTGCTAATACATCAGCAACAGATTCAACAACTAAGTCAGCTACTGTGTTTTCTTTAACTGTTAAAGTTAGAGAATATGTATCTGATAAGTCATCAGCACCTTCTAATTCAGATGGAATTGATAATGTTGCAGTAATAACTACTGTAGCATCACCATCACCTAAAGCAGGTCTGTTAACTGTAGCTACTGATACACCTGAAGCAGGTGCAGCGAAGCTTACAACGCCAGGTTCGTCAGATTCCCAAGTAGCTGAAACGCCACCGATTAATGTCGTAGGAACAGAAAAACCTTCTGTAATATTATTTGGATCACTAATGACTGCGTTTAAGCTAGTCTTAGCTGTTTCTAGTTTCGCGATTGCGCCGTCAACTTCTGGTTCGTTGCCGCCACATGAAACAAGTACTAATCCCATAACAAGAATAGTTAAAATATAAAATACTTTTTTCATTCTAATTGTGTTCTCCTTAATTTATTTTTTTATATAAATTTTTATTTATACCCTTAATTTGTAATGAAATCGTAGCTATCTTGATATTGTTCATCAATATAAGCATCGATTTGTGCTTCAGTACCTTCGTAAGCTAAAATCTTAACGATTAAGGCACCAACTTCAGTTCTTGTTTTAGAGCTTAAGTTAAATACTGCTGATGTAAAGAAGATATCATCGTTATTTAAGAAAATTTCGATTGCTTCTTTAACTAATTTATTTTGTGCTTCTACTTTTGTTGTTGGATTTTCAACGATGGTACCTACATAGTCTAACCAAGCTTGAGTTTCATATGCTGAGTATCTTGTTGGTGCATATCCTGAAGGAATTGAGAATTCCGCAGTTTTTTCAGCTGAAGTCATGTATTTAGCAAATAACCAAGCAGCAATCATTCTTTGTTCATCTTGTGTGTTGAATAAGTTAATGTTTGGTCCTTGTTGAATTTGTTGTCTATTGTTTGCATCATGTGCAGGAAGTGGTGCAACACCTACTTGGAATGATGTTTTAGCATCACTATATGAAGGGATGTTATAACGTGTACCACCAGTAGAACCCACTAACATGTATAATTTTTCACCAGTGTTAAATGTATCTGAAGAATAAGCTTCACCATTTAATGTTCTTGTGATCATTAAACCGCGGTCAACTTTATCTTTGAAATATTTAACCATTTCTTTTGAAGTATCGTTGTTGAATAATACTTCACCAGCACCAGTTTCTTCATTATAGCCTGTGTAAGGTGCTTCCCATTGAGCAGAACCAGTAATGAATAAGTTATCTTCTGAATCATAACCAAAAGGAATAGCAGTTGGTTCGTTTTCTTTGATATCTTCTGCGATAGCGAATACTTCATCCCAAGTAGTTGGAACATCATATCCATTTTCTGCAAAATAAGTTGCATTATAGTAGAATGCTTCACTTGATTTTGAGAATGGTAATGAAAGTATTGTACCAGCGTTATCATAACTTTGACCTTCAGCCCATAAACCAGGTAAGAAATCAGCGATTTCTTCATCAGTTAAACCGATATTTGGGTTTGAAATGAAGTTATTTAATGCAAGAGGTGCATTTGCTGATGCATATCTTGCAATATGGTCAGGATAACTTTCAGCAATATCTGGAGCGTTACCTGCAGGAATTGCTAATGCGATTTTATCAGCTAGTGAAGCATAATCAGCCGCAGCTTTTTCTTCAACTACTGTAATATTTGGATACATTTCTTCAAATTCTGTAATCCATTGTTGCACTAACTCTTGGCTAGATGCACCCATACGATGCCAGAAAGTGATTGTTGTTTGTTGATTTGGATCTAAATCAGCATCTTCAGCTAATTCATACCATTCAACCAATTTAGCACTTGTTTCACCAGCGCGATCGCCGCCACAAGCAACTAATGCTAAACTAAAGATTGTTAATAAACCTAGGAATAATATTTTTTTCATAGTCTCTCTCCTTTTACTTTAAAATTATTATCCTTTAACACCGCTTCTAGAAACACCACTCATAATATATTTTCTAAAGAAAATAAATAATAATAGTAGTGGAACTGTTACGATTACTGTTGCCGCCATTTGATAGTTTGTTAATAATCTACCTGAACCAGTATCTCCTTGATCGACGAATGAACTTCTTAACCAAGTAGTTACAAGTTTGTATTTCTCATTAGCAACGATATCTGGCCAAATGTAGGCGTTCCATGCACCCATTAATTTAAGGATGACAATTGTTACGATACTACTTTTTGCCATTGGCACCATTACTTTCCATAAGTATTTGAAATCATGACATCCATCTACTTTTGCTGCATAATATAATTCATTTGGAATTTGCTTGAATGTCTGTCTTAATAAATATATATGGAATATCGAAACCAGGAATGGAATAATCATGGCGAGGTATGAACCTATACCATCATCGTTTACCCATCCAAGTCTAGATACTGTAATGTAATTAGAAATAACCATCATTTCACCAGGAATCATCATCGTTGCAAGTAATACTGCAAAGATTGCTTCTCTACCTTTAAAGTTTAATCTAGCTAACGCGAATGCTACTAGAATAGAGAAGAATGTTCCTCCAAGTGTAGATGCTACTGCAACTATACCTGTATTTAATAAATATCTAGGAAACGCAATACCACCTTGAGATTGTAGTGAGTAGAAAAATACGTTTACATAGTTTTGTGGTGAAAAGACTTTTGGAAATAAACTCAAGTTTAGAGAGTTTAGTACTTCTTCGCTGCTTTGGAATGATACATTTAACATCCAATAGAATGGAACAATGATCATTAAAGCCATAAATGCTAAGAATGAATAAGTTGCTATTTTACCAAAGACAGTTGCTGTCTTTTGTCTTCTTAATTTTTGGTTTTCGCTATAATCTGCGATTAATTTAATATCTTGCATAGCAGCCTCCTAGTAATGTACTCGTCTTTTAGAAACTTGTAAGTTAATAAAAGTGAATATCAAGATGATAATAAACAGAATAACTGCAGCTGCTGCACCTTTAGAATAATATGAAACATAATTTGGATCTAGACCTGTAATACCAATCTTATCGTATACATAAGCAACGACTGTCCAACGATTTCTATCTAAGCTACGTCCTGTAGAACCAGCAACGGCTAAGACATGTTCATATGATTTAAACGCACCAATAAATGATGTAATTAAAATATAACTAATCAGTGGTGATAAAAGCGGAATTGTTATTTTTGTTAATACTCTACGTTTAGGTGTAGAGTCAATTTTCGCTGCATCATAATATTGTTTTGAAATATTTTGAAGTCCACCAATGAATACTAAGATTTTAAATGCTAATCCACTCCATACTGAATATAGTAATACAACAAACATCCAATGATCTTTAGTTGCAGTTACACCAACCCAGTCAATACTCTTATTAAATAATGTATTAATTAACCCTTCTGATGCAATACCTGCAATATTAGGATGTGAGAACATTACACTGAATACCATCCCAATGGCCAACGCGTTGGTTACATAGGGTAGGAAGAATATTGTTTGAAACACTTTTTGAAGTGGTTTAATTGAATTTAATGCTACAGCAATCAATAATGCTAAGATTGTTGATACTGGTACTGAAACAAACACTAATAATAATGTGTTCCCAATAGATGCTCTGAAATATGGATCTAAAAGCACCACACGATAGGCTTCAAAATCAAAGAAAGCCCCGAATTGGTCTCCAATTACGTTATATTGTGAGAATAGAGAAACCAATATAGTTTTAAATAGCGGATAGAATGTAAAGACGGTTAATAAGAATAATGGAACCGCAAGGTACAACCACGCTTTTTTATCGTTCTTATTTTCCAACATTACGCAAGTCTCCTACCGTCTTCTTTATCAAATACAAATGTTTTTTCAGGTTTTAAATTGAAGTTAACAGTTTTACCCGCTTCAATAGCTAAATTCGCATTTTGTAAGATGATTCTAAAAGTTGGTGTGATTGCGTGTCCATGTGTAGATACTAATGATAAGTCTCTACCAATTGTTTCAATATATTGTGGTTCAATTGATAATTGTCCTGATGGATTTAATTCATATCCTTCAGGTCTAACACCAACGACAACTTTTCTATTTGTTTCTTTTGCTAGTTCAGGAGATTCAAATACCACTTTACCATCGATTGATACTTTACCTTTTTCAAGATCAGCTTCATACAATCCAATAGGAGGTGTTCCTAAGAATTTAGCAACAAATAAGTTGTTTGGTTCATCATATACAGTTTGAGGTACACCTTTTTGTTGTTCCTCACCGAAATTCATTAAGACAATTTCATCAGAAATTGACATTGCTTCTTCTTGATCATGTGTTACGAAGATTGTTGTAATTCCAGTTTCTCTTTGAATACGTTTAATTTCTTCTCTTGTTTGAAGTCTTAAACGAGCGTCTAAATTTGAAAGTGGCTCATCTAATAATAATACTCTTGGTTTTTTAACTAATGCACGAGCGATAGCAACACGTTGTTGTTGTCCACCTGATAATTGTGCAGGTTTTTTATCTAATTGATCTTCAATACCAACTAGTTGTGCCATTTCAATTGCACGTTCGTCCATTAATTTACGATAATTAACAGATTTAGCGTCTTCGACTAATTTAACACTTTCTGGTATTACTTTTTCAATTTCTACAGCAATTTTAGCTGAAATTTGTTCTTTATCTGATAATTCAGATTTAACTTTAGCAATGATTTCTGCTTTTTTAGCTTTAAATTCATCTTCTAAAGCTTTATATTTTGCTTTAATAACAGGAAGTAGTTCAGCAACGTTTACTGGCGTAATAGCTTTTCTAGCTTCAATGTATTCAGCATCATATGTTTTTTTATTAGAAACAAGTTCTTCTTTTAAAGCTTTAATTTTATCTTTATGAGCTGCTTTTACTTCAGAAGTATTTTCGTTTGCTTCTTTAGCTTTTTTAAGACTTAATTTATAATTACCTTTTTCAAGTTCAACTTTTTGTTGATAGTGAGCTTTAGCTTCACTTTCTAATCTTCTAAATTTATTTTTAAGAGATTCTAATTTTTCTGTGTAAGCATAGTAGTTTTCAGCTTCAACTGGTGAAACTAATAAATAAGCTTGTTTATAAGCTTCATTAATAGAAGTTTCTCTTAATTTCATATTTTCTAACGGGAATAAGATGTTTTTTCTTACCGTTAAATGAGGATATAGCGCATAATTTTGGAAAACTAAACCAATACCTCTTTTTTCTGGTGATAATTGTGTTACATCTTCGTCACCAAAAAATATTTTCCCTTCTGTTGGATCTAATAATCCAGCAATCATGTAAAGTGATGTTGATTTACCACATCCTGAAGGCCCTAAAAGACCAACTAATTTACCTGAAGGGATAGTAATATCCATGTGATCTACAGCAACTGTATCTTTGCCTGATTTTTTGTCAACGAAGACTTTAGTGAGTTGTTCTAATCTAATTTCCATATATATTCGTTTGCTCCTTACGTTTTATTAACAAAATAAAAGTACTTTTACTGAAAAAAGTACTTATGTTTAAAAAAGTATATATAAAAAAACGTTCTTGTTTGTTATTGTATTGATGGTAGAATCCTTGGTTAGTGTTATATACATTAATTTGTTCACCTCATCATGATTATTATATAATAATACTTTATCAAATTCAATGATTATCATACTATAAACATATGTTTCTTTACCTAATTTTTTCAAAATAGATATTGTAAGCGCTTCATGTGGTGTATCTAGTATTATAAATTGTAAATTTTATTTTGTCAAATGCAAATAAATTAAAAAAGACCCCTTAAGGGTCTTTAAATAATTACTTTTAAAATTCGCAATTTTTAGGTGTTCTTGGGAACGGAATCACATCTCTAATGTTTTCAACACCAGTTAGATACATAATTAATCTTTCAAATCCTAAACCGAAGCCTGAATGAACACATCCACCATAACGACGTAGATCAATATACCAATCAAGATCTTCTTGAGGTACGTGCATTTCTTCCATACGTTTTAGAAGAAGATCAAGTCTTTCTTCTCTTTGTGATCCACCAATTAATTCTCCACTACCTGGAACAAGTAAATCAACGGCTGCAACTGTTTCATTATCATCGTTTAATCTCATGTAGAAAGCTTTAATATCTTTTGGCCAATCAGTTACGAATACTGGACGTTTAAAGTGTACATCTGTTAAATATTTTTCGTGTTCTGTGTTTAAATCTTGTCCGTGAACTGGTTGGTTTTCAAATTTAGTTTTTGCGTTTAATAAAATATCGATTGCTTCTTTATGTGTTACTTTAGCAAATGGGTTTTCTAATACGTTTGTTAATCTTTCTTCTAATCCTTTTTCTACAAAGCGATTGAAGAATGCCATTTCTTCTGGTAATTGTTCATATACATATTTGATAATATGTTTTACCATTTTTTCAGCAACATCCATATTTTTAGCTAAATCAGCAAATGCCATCTCGGGTTCAATCATCCAAAATTCTGAAGCGTGTCTTTGAGTGTTTGAATTTTCAGCTCTAAAAGTCGGACCAAACGTATAGATGTTTCTAAATGCCATCGCATACGCTTCACCTTCTAATTGTCCAGTAACTGTTAGATTTGCTCTTTTACCAAAGAAATCTTTCTTGAAATCGATGTTTCCGTCTTCATCTCTAGGGATGTCATTTAAATCAAATGTAGATACACCAAACATTTGACCAGCACCTTCACCATCATTACCCGTAATAATTGGTGTGTGTGTATATACAAATCCTTCCTTATTAAAGAAATCATGGATAGCGAAAGCTGCGACACTTCTTAATCTAAATACTGCATGAAATAGATTTGTTCTCGCTCTTAAATGTGCGACTTCTCTTAAGAATTCTCTTGTGTGTCTTTTAGGTTGAATAGGATAATTTTCTTCTGAATCACCTAATAAGGTGATTGAAGTTGCTTTTAATTCAAAAGGTTGCTTCATTTCTGGTGTTAAAACTAACACACCTGTGACAGCTAGTGAACTACCTACTCTAAATTTTTGAACTTCTGCAAAATTTGCTAATTTTTCTTCTTCATAAACGATTTGTAATTGTTCAAAGAAACTTCCATCATGGAAATTGATGAATCCAAAAGTTTTTTGTGCTCTATGGTTTCTAACCCAACCATAAACTGTTACTTCTTGACCAGCAAATTTGTTAGTTTCTCTAAATATTTGTTTTACTGTTACTTCCATTTTATTTACCTCTTTCGATTAGGCGTTTTTAAAAATAAAAAAACGCCCTTAAATTAAATAATCTAAGGACGAAATATATCGCGGTACCACCTTAGTTCTAGAGTTGTCTCTAGCCCTCAAATATCTTTAACGCAGATCTACGTGTGGGTCTACTCTCATTATGATTTCTTCCACCTCTCAAAGTGTTGTCTTTTTGGGTTTTCGGTTAGTCTTTCACCTTCACTAACTCGCTTTGTCGAAATGTCTCCAAATAGCGCTGTCTTCTCAACGATTTATACTTTATTATATGTGATTAATCACTTGTTGTCAATGAAGATTCATCATCTATTGATTCTTCTAATAATTCATCGAATTTTGCATCTTCGATATAATCAAATTTACGACTGATTTTACCTGATGAAATACCTACTTGTTTAGCATCTCTTGAAACTTTATCAATTGATCTGTTTAATGCATCCCATCGTTCTGAATAACGTTTGAATTCTATGCCTAATTTTTTAAGTTCTTCTAGAATCACTGTTGTTTGTTTATCACGTTCTAAGTTTTTAACAATCGTTAAGATTGTTGTTAGTGTTGAAATTAAAGTAGTTGGTGAAACTAACCACACGTTTTTCTTTTGAGAATACATAATAATATCTTCATGATATGCAGTGATTTCAGCGAAGATTGCTTCGGCTGGAATAAACATAAATGCTTGTTCTGCAGTCTCTTCATCGATGATATATTTAGTTTGAATATCATCAATATGTTTTTTAACGTCACGTTTGAATTCTTTTTCAGCAGCTAGACGCTCAACATCACTTAAATTACGATCAATCATACGTTGATAATTCTCTAATGGGAATTTAGAGTCAACAGCAATATCTCCAAGTGGTTTTGGTGCATGTAATAATGCATCAACCATCGTACCATTTGATAATTTCTTTTGAAGTTCATAAAGTTGCTTGTTGTCACCCATAACTGATTGAAGAATTTGAGTAAGTTGTACCTCTCCAAAAGTACCTCTTGATTTCTTATCAGTTAAGATGTTATTTAATTGAACAACTTCAGTTGAAAGATCTTCAATTTTCTTTTGAGCACTATCAATTTTCGCAAGTCTTTCAATAACATCTTGGAAGGTTTTGTTTGTTTTGTCAAACCCTTGACCTAAACGTTCTTCAACTTTAGAATTGATACCTTTCATTTGAGCATCAATATGTTGCATCATATAGTCTTTAAACTTATTTAAATCTTCTTTATTTGTGCCTGAAGATTCATGGAAAAGTTTTAACATATGTTCTCTAAGTTCATTGTACTCATCTTTTAAATATAGTTTTAAATCTGTGGATTCTTTTTGGTCTATATCACTGTTATTGTTATTTACTATAAATAGTAAATAGATAACAACTAATAGTGATACAACACTTAATCCTAATGTTATATAATCAATCATTTTCTCACCCCATTAAATATCTTCTAAATGGTAAATATGTACAACCTCATCAATGATTTCTACATAAAATATTAAATATGTATCGTTTGATAAAATCAAATCATTAACTGATGTAATAAATCCATCATCATTAAGTACTGTTGAATAGTTTTTTTGTTGCTCTTTAGCAACCATTTGTTTTTGATATGCACGACTCACAAAGTCTGTACAGTAATACTTATATTTTAAATCTAGAAAGAACAGGTAATTATATAGATATGTATCATTAGCGGCTTCGCCAAACTCAGTCACACCTTGTAATTGTTCTGCTGTGATATTTTTAACTCTTAGTCCAAAAAATTCTTTTCTATAATATGTGCCATAATAAGGATACTCATCACTTGATTCTGTGCGATATCTTGGATATAACCAAAAATTATTAGAAGTCTCGTTCGCTGTAATCGACAACTCACTTTCGTTAGCACCTGAATCCCTAATGGCAGCTAAGATTTCACTAGGGTCTGTTGTCATACCAGTTGCTTCATAAAAAGTGTTATGATCTGACTTAAACGCTGCATGTCCACCAAAATAATATGTAACAAATTGATGAATACCTAAGCTTCCTGGAAATGGTGATTGCTGTGTTGTAAATATATCCCCTGTTTGTCCTAAGTATTTTTGGCTATCGTCATAAAATACACTACGTGTATCTTCTAATTCATAAGATGTTTCACGTGGAACAATATGATAAACTCTCTTTTGGAATAGCCCTGAACTATACTCAAAATCTACTGAGATTTCTTCGGTTGCTCTTGCTTTAAATGCTTCAACATCCGCATTTACCTGTATATTTTCATACGATGCGACACCAAAACTATATATCAGGCCACCTATGATGATTGTTAGCATGATATTTAATATACGGATAACGATGTGTTTTTTTCTGCGTTTTTTACGTTTTTTTGTTATTTTAGCTAAAAATATCATAACTACATTCCTTCTTAAAAGTTTATTTAAATTATATCACAAAAAAAGTAGAGCGCTCTTTGCAGTCTCTACTTTATTTATTGTTTATTTACTTTTTAGGTTTAATCACTAATCTACGATCTTCGCCTTCTCCTTGAGATTCAGTGATGACATCGCGCCATTCACTTAATTTAGTGTGAATGATACGACGGTCATAAGCGTTCATCGGATCTAATTTAACAGCAATTTTAGTTCTAGCAACTTCTTTAGCTGTTTTAGTTGCTAAAATCTCTAATTGACGTTTGTGATTTTCATAATAATTACCAATATCTAATGATACGACTAAATGTCCATCAACAAAAGTATTTAAGTAATTTCTTAACATAAATTGTAAACTTCTTAAAGTACGTCCATCTCTACCAATTAATAATGCATTTTCATCACTCTCTACTAAATAATGAATTTCATTGCCATTGTTTAATGTACGTGCTTCCATACGACATTCAACCTCAAGCGTTTGTAAAATATTTTCTAAGTAAGCTTTACCTTCGGTAACTAAGACAACATTAGGTGTTGCTTCGAAAGTGATTGATGATCCAATCCCTAGTAAACCTTTCTTTTCTTTAACAATTTCTAACTTGATTTTTTCAGGTTGTATTTTTAACATCTCTGCAGCTGTTTTTAGTGCTTCAATGTCTGTTTTTGCTTCAAATTCTACTCTCTTTAACATCTAATCACCCCAATAATTCTTTTTGTTTTAATTGTTCGTGCTTTCTCTCGTTAAGTTTACGATTAACTAATGTTTGTCCAATCGAGTAAATATTACCAACTACCCAATATAAAGCTAACGCATTGTTACTATAGGCGAAAGTTGCCATCATAATAACCATGAAATAACTTACCATTTTCATAGTTTGTTCTGTATTTTGTGCATTTGCAGCCTTGTTTTGCATACCAGTGTTTTTAGCATAACTTGGTTTCTTTTGAGAAATCTTTTGTAGTAAGAACATTGTTCCCCCTACGATTAACGCTAAAATACCACTTGCAGATAATAAACCTTGGCTACCTGCAGCTAATTCGATACCTAAGAATCTAGTGTGTGCTACTTTATCAGTATACATACCACCTTCTAAAGTGATTCTTAATACAACACGATACATCGCGATGAAGATAGGCATTTGTAAGAAAGGCATTAAACAACCAGCTGCGCCGATTTTATGTTTCTTATAAATTTGCATTGTCTCCATTTGCATCATTTGTTGTGATTGTGGATCTTTTCTAGTTGCATATTTAGTTTGAATCTTTTGTAGTTCTGGTTGCGCAAGATTCATACGCATAGTCATATCGTTACTCTTAGCATAAATTGGCCAAGCAATTGTTCTAACGATAATTGTTGTAATAATAATACCGATTGCGAAACTATTGCCGAAAATACCAGCAAATAATTGCATCACGAATGCTACAGGAATGATTAAAATATAATCAAACCAGTTTGCAGCTTCAACAGTAATAGGTTTTTCACCTGTACCAACATAATTAGTGATTGTAGTTTCATAACCTTCATAAGTAAAAGTTGCTGTAAGTGGTTCTTGTTCAGCAAACTCACCATCACTTAAAGGTACGTAAGAAGTTGTAAATAAAGCAGCGAATGCTGATTCACTTAAAGTCTCATGAAGTGCAATGACTGTACCGTCTGCTTGTACTGCATAAACTTCAATACCTGTTGGATCAAATGATTGTCCAATATTGTAAACAATATTGCTATCTTCAGTATATCTGAATACAACTAATACAATTTCATCAGCAACAGCCGCAGGTGTTTCTGGTAAAATGTAGATTTTATACTCTGGTGATAAATATGCATCTTCAGCATTGGCACCATAAGTGTATGTTCTAATGATCCCACCTGAAGCTAATGTTTCATCTGTGTAATCATCGTATAATGTTGTATCTTCAGAAGATGTAACATATTCTGAGATAACCCCGTTTTCTGTAACTCTCCAATAAGAGAATCCTAACTCACCGCGTACATTCACAGTTTCATCAGCATCAAATACTAATTGACTGTAGTTATCGCCAATTGGATTGTTTTCTACAATTAATGCTACTGGATCATTACCTGAACACCCAGCTAATAACACTAATGCGAAGACAGTCAATAGAGCGAAAAATACTTTTTTCATATTATGCATGTTCATTCTCCATTAATTTTGATTTTTTAAATAATGATAAGAGATTTTCTCTCATCTCTTGATACGTCAATACTTTAGATACCGGTTTAATAACAATAACAAAGTCAATATGTTTCTTGAAGGTTTCACTAAATTCTAAGACGATCATTCTGATACGTCTTTTTGCTAAGTTACGTTCAACTGCATTGCCATATTTCTTTCCAATAGACATTGCATATCTAAAATGTTGATTTGATTCATTTGGCTTTTGGTGTAAACTGTAATTTTGATTACCTTTCGCTTTTCTATATTTAAAGATCGCGTCGATTTCGCTACTTTTCTTTATGCGATATTCTTTTTTCATAAAATTATGTAAAAAAAAGGACACTCAAAAATTATCTTTTTAGAGATATTTTAATCGAGTAGTCCTGGTTTTTTTAAAATAATCAAATTATACAGTTAGTTGCGCGCGGCCTTTTGCTCTACGACGAGCAAGCACCTTACGTCCACCTGGAGTAGCCATTCTAGCTCTGAAACCATGTGTTTTTTGACGTTTAAGTTTACTTGGTTGATATGTTCTTTTCACAATAAAACCACCTTTCCTGCGAAACCATGCTTTTTTATTATATATAAATATATAACGATTGTCAACAATATTTATTCTATTTTTTTACGAATTAATTTCTGTTTGAAATATATGAGTTATCCACACTATTTTTTACCAATCTAATGTGGAAAACTTTTCCACTTTTTAGGTCACAATGTGGAAAAATGGATAAATCGTCTAGATTCCTTTATAAAGCCATTAAAATACTCGATTTTTCCACAATTTATCCACATTTATGTTTTACTCTTAAAAAGTTATCCACAAAAAATGTGGGTAAGTATTTTCCATAATCTTTACAAAACATGTTATCATTACAATACATTAATATCGAAGGGGTTTTTATATGAGCAGTTATGATGATTTATGGCAGAAACTAAAATACGATTTGGAGCATATATTCTCAGAAGAGACATATAATGATGTTTTTGAACCAATAAAGGAAACTTTAAAGTATTCAAATAATCATGTTTATGTGTTGGTACCTAATGAGTTTATTAAGAATCGTATTAACCGTTTTTACCTTAATAAGATCAACGATTTAGCAACTAAATACAATGGTAGTCCAATTAGATTTAAATTCGTTATAGAGTCTGAAATAGTTTCAGAGGAAACTTTAGTAAGTCCTGAACGTAATTTAGAACTAAAATATAGACCAGGAAATTTAAATGCTACGTATACCTTCGATAATTTCGTTGTAGGGAAAAGTAATAATTTCGCATTTAGAATGTCTATGAAGGTTGCTGATCAACCAGGTACAGTAGCTAATCCTTTATACATCTTCGGGGATGTTGGTTTAGGTAAGACTCACTTAATGCAATCAATTGGGAATTATGTCTTAGATAATGATATTTCTAAGAAAGTGTTATATGTAAAAGCTGATGGTTTTATTGAAGACTTCGCGAACCTTTTAAAACGCGAACAAATGGACGATTTTAACACCAAATATAGAGATTTAGATGTGCTTTTAGTCGATGATATTCAAATTCTTGGTGGCGCAACAAAAACTCAAATGGAATTCTTTAAATTATTTGATTATTTATACCACCATAACAAGCAAATTGTTATCACAAGTGATAAACCAGCATCTGAATTGAAGAATATTATGAGTCGTTTAACTTCTCGTTTTGAAGTTGGATTAACAGTTGATATTCAAGTACCTGATTTAGAACATAGAATTGAAATTCTAAAACGTAAATTAGTGACTGAATCATCTGATATACATGATATTCCAAGTGAAGTATTAGAATTTATCGCATCATCTTTTGTTACTAATATTAGAGAATTAGAAGGTGCATTAAAACGTGTGTTATTCTATTGTTTAGCTAATAACTTAGATCTTACCTTAGATACAGTTAACGAGGCACTAGAGCCATTGTTAAAGACAAAACGCAAGAGTGATTCATTAAATGAAAACAATTATGATCGCATTCAATCTATCGTTTCTGATTTCTATGGTATTACTTTAGATGACTTAATTGGAAAGAAAAGACATTCAAAATATATTCTTCCAAGACATATCGCAATGTTTATTATAAAAAGTAAATATAATATTCCTTATAAGACTATTGGAATGTTATTTAGCAATCGAGATCACTCAACAGTTTTAGCTGCTTGTGAGAAAATTGAAAACGAATTAAAACAAGATGGCGCGCTCCGTTTAGCCGTCGAAACTATCAATAAAAAAATCGACTTAAACAGCAAAAAATAATGTTTATAAAATGTGGAAAATATGGTATAATAATACTGTAGTAAAGCCAACAATTATGGTTTTCCACTTACCCACACAGACTAACAACAATAACTAATAAATAAATTAAAAAAATAAAAGGAGCACGTTATGATTTTCAGTATTGAAAGAGATACCTTATTAAACCATTTATTAAATGTACAAAAAGGGTTACCTGTAAAAACTCCATTACCAATATTATATGCAGTTAAGTTCGAAGTACATGAAGACCATATGATATTAACTTCAAGTAATACAGATGTTGCTATTCAAGTATTTGTTGATGATAGTAACTTAAAAATAAAACAAACAGGTAAAGTTGCTATTCCAGGACGTTACTTAATTGATATTATGAGAAAGATTACTTCAAGCATTGTTGAATTTGCGTTAATCGAAGATAAAATTATCGTCATTAAAGCTGATCGTTCAGAGTTTAAACTTCGCTTAATGGATGTTGATGATTATCCTGAAGTAGATTTCTTAGATTTAGATGATCCAGTTTCACTAGATAGTCATTTATTAAAAACAGTGATTAGAGAAACTAACTTCGCAACTGCGACATCAGAAAAAAGACCTATTTTAACTGGTGTCAATTTTAAATACCATGATAATCAATTATACGCAGTCGCAACTGACAGCTATAGATTATCTCAAAAAAATGTAAAACTTAGAACACATAGTAAAAACTTTGATATCGTGATTCCAAATAAATCATTAGATGAATTAAGTAGAATACTTGATAACTATGATGATGAAGTAGAATTATATATCAACCCAAATAAAGTTTTATTTAAAATGAAAAACATTTTATTCCAAACTAGACTTTTAGAAGGTAATTATCCAGATACTTTAAGAATTATTCCTAAAGAGTTCCCAGTTGAAATTCCTTTTAACAAAGAAGAGTTATTAAAAGCTGTAGAACGTGTTTCATTACTATCTCCAAAAGATAGAGAAACAAATTACAATATCATCAAATTAAGTTTAAGAGCTGATCATGTTGTTGAGATGAGTTCAACAAATCATGAAATTGGGGATGCATTAGAAGAAATCATTCCATCAGGAGATGCAATCGGTCCAGTGATTAAAATTGCATTTAGTTCTAAGTACTTAGTTGATGCGCTAAAATCATTTAGTTCAAATGAAGTTATCATCTCATTTGCAGGTGAAGTTAAACCATTTGTTATCAAAGGTAATTTAGATCAAGATTTATTACACTTGATTTTACCGGTACGAATTGATTAATTAAAATACGTAAAAATAAAGCCGAAATTTTAGATTTCAGGCTTTTTTTATTTATCATAGACTAAAAGACACTTATATACCGATAAAAACGCTAAAAACACTACATTTTTACCCTATATTATGATATAATATAGAAGAGAGTAAAGGGGTAAGAAGCATGAAAAAATTCAAAATACAGAAAGAGTTTATAACTTTAGGTCAATTATTAAAAGCTGAGGCTTTCATTGGTTCCGGTGGAGAAGCTAAGTTTTTTTTATGGGAAAATGACGTTTACGTTAATGATGAAAAAAGAACAGAACGCGGGAAGAAGTTATACAACGGCGATGTAGTTAAAATTGAAGATAGTGTCTTTTTAATCGTTTATGATCCAAAAGATTAAGTTAAGAAATTTTCGGAATCATGAAACTTATGAATTGAAAATTAAAGAACCTTTTGTTTATATCTATGGTGAAAATGGTAGTGGGAAAACAAGTATTTTAGAAAGTATTTATTTTTGTGCCACAACAAAATCACATAGAACAAGCGATGAGAAACAACTCATCCAAAAAGATAAACCATTCGCTCAAGTAAAAATTGAAGCTGATAGACATCAATATGAAATTACAATTTCTAAAACAGGTAAAAGAACATTTATTGATGGTGTTGAAAAAAGAAAATTAAGTGAATTCGTAGGTCATATGAGTGTTGTCTTATTTTCTCCTAGTGATATGGATTTAATCACAGGATCACCAAGCAATAGACGTCAATTTATGGATTTAGAGATGTTGCAAATTGATAAACATTACTTAAGTCTATTAAATCAATACAAAAAAATACTTAAGCAGCGTAATAGTTTATTAAAAAAAATTAAAATTGATGATGATTATACGTTTTTAAATATCTTAGGTGATCAATTATATGAAGTCGGTATCAAACTAATTGAATACAGACGAACATTTGTATTAGAACTTAATCAGTATTTACAAGATGTATATCAAAAATTTAGTAAACATCAAATCAGTATGAAATACACACCTGATGTTGATGAGAAACAATTTAAAAAACACCTAGAAAAACAACAAAAACAAGAAATCTTATACCAAACCACACTTGCAGGTCCGCACAGAGACGACTTAGGCTTTGAATTTAACGGTTTTGATGCAAAAAACTATGCATCACAAGGGGAACAGCGTCTAATCGTTATATCGTTAAAATTAGCGCTCTTACAGTGGATAGAAAATAAAACAAATAGGCAAGTTATTTTATGTTTAGATGATGTTTTAAGTGAACTTGATTTAGATAAACAAAAAATCTTAATCGAAAATCTACCTAAACAACATCAAATCTTAATGAACAGTGCCATACCAATAGAAAACAGTCAAATGCAAAAGATTGAACTGAAAAAGGAGATTGCTTATGTCAAATTATGATGCATCGAATATTCAAATATTAGAAGGATTAGAAGCTGTTAGAAAACGTCCTGGTATGTATATCGGTAGTACGGGTTCTCGTGGACTTCATCATTTAGTTTGGGAAATTATAGATAACGCGATTGATGAAGCGTTAGGTGGATATGCGACTAATATTAAATTAGAGTTATTACCTGGTGAAATTATTCGAGTTACTGATGATGGACGTGGGATTCCAGTCGATCTTCACCCTAAAACAGGTAAACCAGCTGTAGAAACAATTTTAACAACACTTCACTCAGGTGGTAAATTTGATGGTCAATCATATAAAGTATCTGGTGGTCTTCATGGTGTTGGTGCTTCTGTAGTTAATGCCTTATCAGAATGGTATTTAGTAGAAATTCATAGAAATCAAAAGAGTTATCAACAAAAATATGAAAGAGGATTGCCAAAAACAACAGTTGAAGAAATTGGTGTTAGTGATCACACAGGAACAATCGTAACATTTAAGTTTGATCCTGAAATATTTAAAGAAACTCAAATCTATGACTATGAAACTTTAAGAAATAGAATTCAAGAATTAGCATTCTTAAATCGTGGTATTAAAATTACGATTATTGATTTAAGAAAAGATGAACCAATTGAAAATGAATATCATTATGAAGGTGGTATTATTGAATACGTTCAATTCTTAAATAAAAATAAAGGTCGTGTGAATCAAGATATCGTATTTTATGAAAAAGAAGTTGATGGTATCTCTTTAGAGATAGCGATGCAATATAATGATTCATATGCAACAAATATTTATTCATTTGCAAATAACATTCATACACATGAAGGTGGTATGCATGAAGATGGATTTAAATTAGCATTATCACGTGTACTTAGTAAATATGCAAATGAAAATAACTTACTTAAAAAAGATGACTCTCTAATTGGGGAAGATACAAGAGAAGGTTTAACAGCGATTATTTCTGTTAAACACCCGGATCCTCAATTTGAAGGACAAACAAAAACTAAATTAGGTAATCCAGAAGTTAGACAAATCGCTTCACAAATTACAGGTGAAGGATTAGAAAGATACTTAATGGAAAATCCTAATGATGCTAAATCAATTATTGATAAATGTATCCTAGCTTCACGTGCTAGATTAGCTGCTAAGAAAGCTAGAGAAGCAACAAGAAGAAAATCACCTTTAGATACTTTAGGTTTTGCAAGTAAACTTGCAGATTGTAGATCTAAAAATCCTGAAATTTCAGAAATCTATATCGTCGAAGGGGACTCTGCCGGTGGTTCAGCGAAACAAGGTAGAGAATCAGAATATCAAGCAATCTTACCACTTCGTGGTAAAGTGTTAAACGTTGAAAAAGCAAGATTAGATAAAATTCTATCAAATAAAGAAATCTTATCAATGATTCAAGCATTTGGTACAGGTATTGGTGAAGAATTTGATGTATCTAAAGCTAGATATCATAAAGTTGTCATCATGACCGATGCCGATATTGATGGTGCGCATATTAGAACGTTATTATTAACATTCTTCTTTAGATATATGAAACCATTAATTGATCTTGGTTATGTATATATCGCACAACCACCATTATATAAAGTTCAACAAGGTAAACGTGTTGAATACTTATATTCAGATGATGAATTAGATGCTTTATTAAAAGAATTAAATGGTAGACCAAGTATTCAAAGATACAAAGGTTTAGGTGAAATGAATCCTGAACAGTTATGGGAAACAACAATGGATCCAGAAGCAAGAACGCTTCTTCAAGTATCACTTAAAGATGCGATGGATGCTGATATGGTATTCAGTATGCTTATGGGTGAAGATGTTGAACCTCGTAAACAGTTTATTCAAGAAAATGCCGTGTACGCGGATAATATTGATGCATAGGAGAAATGAAGATGGATGATCAAACAACAAAAACAACCGAAGGTGCAATTAAAGAGATAAACATATCTTCTGAGATGAAGACCTCATTTCTTAACTACGCGATGAGTGTTATCGTTTCACGTGCCCTTCCTGATGTAAGAGATGGCCTTAAGCCAGTTCAAAGACGTATTTTATATGGGATGTCAACATTAGGTATGACATCTGATAAACCTCATAAAAAATCAGCGAGAATCGTTGGTGAAGTTATGGGTAAATTCCACCCTCATGGTGACTCAAGTATTTATGATGCAATGGTGCGTATGGCGCAACCATTTAGTTATAGAATGCCATTAATTGATGGTCATGGTAACTTTGGTTCTGTAGATGGTGATGGCGCAGCTGCGATGCGTTATACTGAAGCAAGAATGACTAAACTTGCTGGTGAATTGGTTGCAGACTTAGATAAAAATACTGTAGATTTTATCGATAACTATGATGGTTCTGAACAAGAACCTGCAGTACTTCCAGCAAGATATCCTAACCTTTTAGTTAATGGTTCTACAGGTATCGCTGTTGGTATGGCAACAAACATTCCACCTCATAACTTAGGTGAAGTCATTGATGGCCTTATGGCTTATATGGATAATGAAGAAATTACAGTGACTGAATTAATGGATTATATCCAAGGTCCAGATTTTCCTACAGGTGGTCAAATCCTAGGATTAACAGGGTTAAGATCAGCTTATGAAACAGGTCGTGGTATCATCGCGATGCGTTCATCAAGCGAAATAGTGACTCATAAAAACAAGAGTTCAATCATCGTAACAGCAATTCCATATCAAGTTAATAAATCAACATTAATTGAAAAAATTGCAGACGTTGTTAAAAACAAAATCGTTGATGGTATCACTGATTTACGTGATGAATCAAATAGAAAAGGTATGCGTATCGTTATTGAACTTAGACGTGACGTTGAACCTGAAATTGTTTTAAATAACTTATATAAATATACACAATTACAATCAACATTTGGTATTAATATGATTGCCCTTGTTAAAGGACAACCAATGATGGTGACATTAAAAGATATTTTAAGAAACTATATTGAACACCAAATCGAAGTTGTACAAAGAAGAGCACAATATGATCTTGAAAAAGCTGAAGCTAGAGAACATATTTTAGAAGGTCTTCTTAAAGCATTACATGATATCGATCATGCAATCGAAATCATTAAAGCTGCTAAAACTACTGAAGAAGCAAGAAACGGATTAATTGAAGCCTATGATTTAACAGAAGTTCAAGCAAGAGCAATTCTTGATATGAGACTTCAAACATTAACAGGACTTCAAATTGAACGTATTGAAAATGAATCAGCAGAATTAATTGTTAAAATTGCAGATTTAAAAGATATTATCAACTCACATGATCGTAAAATAACAATCATTAAAGAAGAATTATTAGCGATTAAAGAAAAATATAATGATGCACGTCTATCTGAAATTAATTTAAGTGAAGATTTATCAATCGAAAACGAAGATTTAATTCCAGTTGAAGATGTTATCATTACAGTAACAAACAACGGTTATATCAAACGTATGAATGTTGATCATTATAAAACTCAAAACCGTGGTGGCGTTGGTATGTCAGGTATTAAAGTTCACGAAGATGATTATGTTGAACATATGTTAATGACATCAACACATGATTACCACTTATTCTTTACGAATAAAGGTAGAGTATATAAGATTAAAGGATATCAAATCCCTAAACTTTCAAGACAAGCGAAAGGTATTCCAATTGTCAATCTATTATCATTTGATAAAGATGAAACACTTGCGAACTTCACAAGCGTTAAAAACTTTGAAGATGAAAACCAATTCTTAACATTCGTTACGAAACAAGGTATCATCAAACGTACACCAGTATCTGATTTCAAAAACATTAGAACAAACGGTATCATCGCGATTGGATTAAAAGATAATGATGAATTATTAAATGTTCGTACAACTGATGGTACTAAAGAAGTGATCTTAGGTGCATCTAATGGTAAAGCAATTAGATTTGCTGAAACAGATGTAAGACCAGTCGGTCGTACAGCTGCAGGTGTTAGAGGTATGACATTAAACGAAGGTGATGAAGTCGTAGGTATCGCAATCATCCAAGACCCATCAGAAGAAATCTTAGTTATTACTGAAAAAGGTTATGGTAAACGTACAGATGTTGAAGAATATAGACTTCAAAATCGTGGTGGTAAAGGTGTTAAAACAATCAATATCACTGAGAAAAACGGTAAATTATCAACATTACGCTCAGTAACAAATGATGAAGATTTAATTGTTATTTCTGATAAAGGTGTTGTCATCCGTACACATGTTGATCAAATTTCTCAAACTAAACGTGCAACTCAAGGCGTTAGAATTATTAAATTAAGACCTGATCATAAAGTTTCTACAATCGCACTTGTACCAAAGAGTGAAGATGAAGAAGAAGTTTTAGAATCAAGTGAACAATTTACACAAGAAACTTTAGATGTTAAAGTAGAAAAGAAAGTTGTTGAAGCTGTTGTCTTAGAAGCTGAAGAAGTTGAAGAAGAAAAAGAAGAAGTTATTACAACTGATAGCTTATTCGACGAAAAATAAGATAAAAGCACATCTCTTTTGATGTGCTTTACTTTTAAAATTAGGGAGAGGGAAACATGAAAAAGATTTTACAAGGATTAGGTATCGCCATAGGTGTCCTACTCACGTTTTATTTATTAAATTTATTAAATACTAATTACCCACATAATATCATCAACCGCATTATTAACGGTATTGAAATTGTCTTAGTACCAGTATTAATCGCGTTAATGATTACATATCTAATTAATCCATTTACAATGCGATTAATTAGACATAAAGTACCTAAATGGTTAGCAGTGGTTATATCAATGATATTATCAATTGGGTTATTAGTAGGATTAATTGTCTTTGTCATCGCGTTTATGATTGATGAAGGTTCTGATATTTATAGAAGTATCGTAGATTCAAATATCTTATTAACCATTCAAACATGGACAAGTGATAACGGATTGTCTGATGTATATGATTATGTTTATCAAACAGTTAATAATTATGACTATACAACATTATTAGGTACATTTGGTAATATCACAGGCGTGATATTCCAAAGCATTACAACAATCGTATTAGTGCCAATATTCTTATGGTTCTTCTTAAATGAAAAAGATAGAATCTTTATGGCAGTTAATAAAGTATTACCAAATAGTTGGCAAGATCACATCGCTTATATTGGTGGAGAATCTAATCTAGCGGTTGTTGCATATTTTAAATCTAAATTAATATCAATGGCATTATTGTTTGTGATGTTCTTTGCAATATTTATTTTATTTGGTGTACCAATTGGATATTCAATATTCTTCGCATTTGTGATTGCATTCTTTGATTTAATTCCTTATTTAGGACCAATCATTGGGTTAATCCCACCAGTTATTTATTTCTTTTCAGCTGGACATGTAACATTCTTTTGGATTCAAAGTTGGCAAGTAGAAGCCATTTGGGGAACAGTTATTTTATTAGGTGTGAATGTGATTATTCAATTCATACAAAATAATATTGTGATTCCTAAATTAGCTGGTGATAAGATGAATATTAATCCACTACTTATCTTAGTCGCGATGTTATTCTTTGGTAACATTTTAGGTGTATGGGGTATTATCTTCGCCATTCCACTTTGTGGTATTGGAGTTATATTAGTAGATTATATTAAGACAGAAAACAAAAAAGAAAAACAACAATCTAAAAAGAATGTTGTTGTAGAAACTAAATAAAATCTATAAAGGGGGAGACATATGATATTTGCAGGTGTTGTATTTATAGCGTTAGGACTTTTTGCAGTTATAAAACCTAAAACAGTTGTTAATATGAGAAGAGATGTCAAAGAAAAACATTTAACTGATAAAGGTATTGAAGCTGCTGAATCATGGACAGTTACAACCGGTTATATTTTCATGATTATAGGTATATTTATGTTTGTAATATAAAAAAATAAGTGTTAGCATTTGCTAACACTTTTCTTTTTAATGATGATGTGAAGAAGAACTTCCGCCTTCATGTAATGTTTGATCAAGAATAATCACTGCAAACAATAACAACTCTAAATCTTTTTCACTATCAATTGAGATCTCATAAGTATCTCCCCATGAGAAGTATTTCTTTTGAATATTGACAATTGGCATGCCTTGATCTTCAATCACAAACGAATGTGCGAATACAGAACCGGTAATTTGCATTGGTCTACCGTTGATTGTTAAAGTAAATTTAGAACCAAAGAAACTGAAATGTCTCTTAATCATTGAGACCTGTCTTTCGCTTCTATCATAAATGAAATATTGAGGTAGAAATGAAAATACTTTTCTTTGTGCATTATAAAGCACCGTTTCATTTTGATCAATAAATGCCAGGCGATTAGAAATACTAAAAACCTTACCTTCTACGCGATAGATAACATTTTGATTTTCATCAAATACATTGAATTTATCACCAATTGAAAATACTTTTTGCTTAATATAAAATCTCATTAGTTGCCCCCTTGTTTTTTTATCTAATAATTATGAGAAAACTCCTTCTTCAAGACAATTGTCTAAGTGGGAGATGAATCATAACATTTTGTGGAACAAAATTAAAGTAATACTCAATAAATTCAAATAATATAGAGTAGATGATATATACATATCTATAGGTCTTTGAAAATTGAATGTTACTGGCTGTGGCAAAAAATCAAGTGAAAACCAAACATTACCTTTGCCACGTAAGACATAAAAGGTATAGCGGATGGAACAGCCGTGATAGCTTACTCAATTAGCAAACATTAGTTTGTTCTACGTAAGAAGCCTCCACTTCAAACTTATTAAGTGGTGGGTAGTTCACATATTTATTATATGTTAAAAATAGACATAAAAAAAGTCTATTTCTAGACTTTATGTTTTTTAGCAAATTTAACACTATAACCAAGTAATATGACACCGATTTGAACAGGAATCGCAATAATAAAGAATAAATAACTATTACTTAAATGAGGATATAGAAGTATGGTAAGCATTAAAGCAACACTCCAAAGCAGTGCACTTATCATGATAAAAGTGATTGCTCTATTAGCCCAAAGACTTGAAAAAACCAATAATACGATAACCGATACAGGTATCGCAACTATAAATGAATACCACAATGGAAATGCTGATAAATTAGCCATCATAGCGATGCTATAAAAACTAACAGCAATAATCCATACTAAAACAAACGCAGCTAATGAAATTGTTAGGTGTTTTTTGTTTCGCACAGATTGAGGTACGAAAGCTTTATGTCTTTTATAGACTAACTCATCTAAAGATAGATCAAATAGATCAGCTAGTTTATCCAAAACATAAATATCTGGAACACCTTCACCACGTTCCCATTTAGAAACAGCTTTATCAGAATAAGCTAAATACTCAGCTAACTCCAATTGAGTCATAAGTTTCTGCTTTCGATAAAATTGGATGTTTTCAGCTAATATAGCTCTTATATTTTCATTTTCCATACATATATTCTATCATTTTTTATTAAAAAAGCCATAGTTCTACTGAGAGTAGAGTCGTTTTTTCCAACTCTACTGGACTATTTTTATCAGTATAGTTCAATTAAAGTATCGTAGATACACTTACTGCCATATTTATTATAAGATTGAATTGTAAGGGGAAAGAGGTGATTTTAATGAAACATGTAGCCATATTTGGTGACTCGGTTTCTAAAGGTGTCATCTATGATCCTAAGGTTAAAAGATATACATTTGGCAATGGTATTGATTATAAATCCATTGAATATCGTTTAAATATTAAAATTGAAAATTATTCTAAGATGGGTGCGACAATCACTTATGGATTTGAGAAGTTAAAGAAGTATTTAGATAACAATCCTAAAGTCGATTCAATTGTTTTAGAGTATGGTGGAAATGATTGTGACTTTGATTGGGCAAAAGTAGCTTTAGAAAAATCAAAAGATCATCAACCAAAAACACCAATAGATGTTTATAAGAAAACATTGATTGAAATGATTACACTCATTAAATCAAAAGGTATAGAACCAATTCTTCTAACATTACCTTCAATTCACGCTAAACGATATTATAACTGGATTGCTAAATCAGGTATTAACATGAAAAATGTATTATATTTCTTAGGTGACGTAGAACATATTTATAGATTCCATGAATTATATAACACAACAATCATAGAAGTTGCTAACTTATTCAATATGAAATATGTTGATATTAGAAAAGTCGCGTTAAACACAAACTATCGTGAAATGATTTGTTTAGATGGTATTCATCCAACAATTAAAGCTGAAAAATTAATTGTTGAATATATTATGAATCATTTTGAAGATAAGTATAGAGAAGAAGTTGAAGTAAGAAACTTTAGACAACAATTAGCTTTTAATATATAGAGGTGTACAATGAACGAGAAAAGAATACTTAAAAAATTAAATAACACAAAACAAAAACATCTACTGATTAAAGAATATGCAGAAAACTTTCAATTAATTGAAACTGGATTACGTGAAGACTTTAATAATTATGATTTCACATTAAAAGATGAAAAAGGGAATGTCTTAACACTAAGAAAAACAATTCATGGTAATGGAAAATCTGAAGTAATTTTTATATTCAAAACAAAAGAAGATCGTTATGTGAATGCACAAAGAGTCTTTGATAGAAATAATACATCAGTTAGAGTTTATTGTATGGAATCAGAAAAAGTATGGAAATTCACATTTAAAGGTGAAATGATTAAGACATCTGATTTAGATAAACCTAATAAGTATGTTGAATTAACTGCAACATTTAACTCAGATGAACCTATCATTGATTTATTTGATCACCTAGACTATAAAGCATCAGCTAAAAAATTATCAAAATCATCACCTGATCAAAAATTGATTAAACCAGAAGAGTTATCAGAACAAGTATCTTATATTCAAGAAGGTATGATTGAAGCTAATATTAAACTTGATGAAGAAGAATTAGTGATTAAATCAAAAGCCACTAGAAAACATAATTTTGGTAAGTTATCATTACAAAGTCTACTTAAATATTTAAATGTAGCAAATTAAAACTAAATTAAAAATCACATAAAGAGACATACATTTAAATGTATGTTTTTTTGTTGTATAATAGACTAAAGATTCATTAATGGGGTAGGAATTATATGGAAACAAACAACAAGAAAAATATATACATCATTTTTGTCAGTTTATTTGTTATATTAAATTGGCTTAATACATACTTTTTAACAACACAAACACTTAATAAATATATCGCACCATTTAAGCACACTTTTTTAGGTGATTTAAATGCATTTATAGGTAATATGGCAATTATATTTTTAGTTGTGTTTATAACACATCGTATATTTAAGCATATGAGAAATCGTATGTTGTTTTTAATTACTGTAACGCTTGTCGTAAATTTTATTTTATTTGCGTTAGGTGTATTCACATTATTTTTCGGAACTTCTTTCTCAGGAGAAGCGTTTATTATATTTAATAATCCAGCTGAGGGTTTTGCATCATCAACACTTAGAGAAATATTTCATGAACTCGTTCAATATTATCGTATTGTCGTGTTCATTCCATTTTTTACATTGTTAGGATATTTTATATGGGCATGGAGAAAAAAATATATTCATGCAATATATCCAAGAAATAACAAACATTTCCTAATTGGTGTACTTGCAATATCAATCATGTGGTTTTTCTCATCATCAACATTTATTAGAAGATTTAGAGAAGACTTACCAATCGAATCTACAATTCCCACATATGCAGTACAAAACTATGGATTATATCCATATTACCTAGGTGAACTAGTTGGTGTTAACTATCATATAGATTTAAAATCTATTTTAGAAATAGACACAGAAGAAGATCTAGCCAACCTATATCAAACATATAATAAGAATCAAAGCAGTTATGTTAACTATTTCAATGGTAAAACATATTCAAATAGATTAACAACTGATCAAGCAACATCTGATCTATATGTAGATTCAGAGATTGCTGATGGAAATAACCTACACGGCATCTTAGAGGATAAAAACTTAGTTTTAATCCACCTAGAATCACTTAACTACTTCTTATTAGAGTTTATGGAAAAAGAGGCAGCAAAAGGCAATTCTGAAATCGTAGAAGAAGCTGTTGATTTTATGCATAACATATTTGAACAATCTTTTGTTTTTGAAAATATATATAACAATGTTGGTATGGGAGTTTCATCAGATGGTGAATTATCTGTATTAACAGGTGTAAACCCACATGGGCAACAAACACTATATTGGAAATATAATGATATGCCATATGAATTAGATTCTTTACCTAATTATTTTAATCAAAAGGATTATGATACAGATGTAATCCACGGGGATGCTGCAGCGTTTTATAATCGCGATGTTGTTTATCCTAATATGTATGGATTTGATACTTATTATTCAATAGAAGATTTTATTGAAAATGGTACAAATATTGATCAAGGATATTTATATGACATGGTTAATGATTCATATTTATGGAGTCCTTGGGTGAGTGATTATGAACTTGCTGATTATGTTTACCAAACAGGTAGCACTAAAACCAATCCATTCTTTATGTTTCCTATCACGATGATGGGGCATACACCTTTTGATTTTGGACCATATGAAGATTTTGATTTATATCCTGATTATGATGCGACTGCATTTGGTGATATTTTTGGTATCACTAAACGCTATATCAATTATGGACCTTATTATATGGATATTATTAAAAGATTTTTTGTAGGTGATGGAAACACAGATCAAACATTAGATGATACAGTCTATATATTCTATAGTGACCATGGATCAGATTTAAAGAGTGGTAATCTATCAACAATCATGGATGTTGATTACAACATCTTAAATGAAAGACAAATGTTAGAACATATTGTTTCATTTATATATGTACCAAGTAATGATACATATGTAGATTATGGTGATTATCAACTAAGAAAAGGATTACTAACAGGTACTCAACCTCTAGTTAGATCAGAGATAGATTTATATAGAACAATCGTTGAATTATTCAATTTAGATGCTGATGGAGATTTATACTTTGGTGTTAACGGATTATCTGATGAACCAACATTTTCTATCAATAATAGATTAGAAGATGTTGTCTTAGATGATTATTTCTTCTCAATGAGAGATATTAATCAAGTCTATCCGACAAATCAAGAAGTCGATTTAGACACATATGAATATATATTAAAATATAAACTTGCTGCTGATTACATGCTTACAGAAAAAGATATGCAAGGACAAGTGAAAGAGGCGATCTCTAATGTTTTTGGATAAAATAAAAGATAATATACTCATTATCCTATTTTTCTTAGCTTATGCAGTTGTATTCATCACGTTTGGTTTAATCTTAAATAGTTATTTATTATTAGCACTTACGTTTAATATGTTTTTAGCAGCCATAGGTTATGGATTTGTCATGTTATTAGAATATGCAAAAGAAAAAGATAACAAGAAATGGAGTTTAGCACTCATCACATTTGTTTGGATATTATTCTTTCCTAACATCATGTATATCACAACAGACTTTATTCATTTACAAGTCTATGATTTCTTTTTAGTGTATAGTGAATCATATACTTATTCTTTAAGTGATTGGATTATACTATTAGCAATATTTGTAGGTGCTATTGGTAGCGCTAGAGTCGCAATTCATGCGATGTATAAAGTCATTAAAGTATGGGACATTAAAGAGCATTTATATTTATACATTTCTGGACTCTTTATATTATCAAGTGTTGGTATTTATATTGGAAGATTTATAAGACTTAATTCTTGGGATTTTTATAGGTTAGATATTATTTTTAGGGATATATTTAATAACTTTAGTTTCTTCTTAGGGTTTGTCACAATTTTTATTTGTATCCATTTTGTTTATTTATTCGTATTTAAAAATTATGAGGTGGACAATGTCATTAGTAATCAAGAAGTTAACAACTGATTTATTAGAAGACTATATTTATTTCTTTGAAAACATCGCTTTTAGTGATGGTACAGAATATAGTGGATGTTATTGTGCTTTTTATCAGGCAGGCAAAGCTGATGAAAAAAGATTTCAAGAGGCAGAAGATTGGACTGTAGAAGCTAAGAAGATGGCTATTGAGGAAATTCAAGATGGCAGATTAAAAGGATATCTTGCATATGATGGTGATGATGTCGTAGGATGGGTTAATACAAATAAGAAGAAATATTATTTGAGATTAATTGAAGATCATAAATATACGACAGATGAAGATGATGAAGTACAAGGTATTACCTGTTTCATTATTGATCCAAAGAGAAGAAAAGAAGGCATCGCAACTAAATTATTAGAACACGTCATTAAATCAGAAAAAGAAGACGGTGTTAAATATTTAGAAGCGTATCCTAGAATAGATACATTTAATTGTATGTTTAACTTTCATGGATATTTATCAACATTTGAAAAGTTAGGTTTTAATATATATAAAGAATTAGAAGAAGATGCAATTGTTAGGTTAAAAGTAAAATAACAAAAGTTTATAAAGGGATAAAGCATGGAAACAATAAAAAAACAAAAGCAGGGGTTTATTAAATATACTCTAATTTTATTAGGTGTCACGATCATTTTATTTATGGGTAGTGTATTTGGTTTTGTTTATGATATTGACAAAGATATAGAAACAATTTTAATGTATCTTACGAATATTTCAATATCTTTGTTATTGCTTACTATAATAAAAAGTAGAAAAATTGTGTATTTTCAATTTGTAGGTATATTAAGTTTTATTTCAATTTATGCATACATTTACCATATAGATTTGCAAATTTGGTTACCCTTAGTAATCGCATGGTTAAGTGTTATATATTTGCCGTTTGAAATAAAAAGGCAAAATAAAATTTTGTTAAACTTTAATGAAAACTATGAACTTGAAATTAGAAATGAATTTGATTCACCAGTTATTTCATATGAACAAACAATGAAAGTTATCAAAGGGCATCTTGTAATTGATGGAGATTTTGATAAATTAGTTATCGATAATAAAGTGATTTCAAAATATAGAAACTACAATTTTGAATTTTTTGAATGTTCACTAGATGGTAAAAAGGATCAATGGATGGGTGGTGTATTCCATTTATATGAAGTGAAAAATGAGGATATCATTATTAAAAAAGATGATGAAAAAACCATCAACGAAACGTCTTTAATACATAAAATTAGTCAATCTTTTTCATATGTAGAAGACTATATTTGGCAACAAAAAAATAATGAATTATATGTATACTTTGAAGATTTAACACCTATTCTTAACTACAAATTGCTTGGGAAAATCAAACCAGCTACACTTATCAAAGAAAATCTAGATAAAATCATTGATATTATTGAACAGTAAAAAAACCAGTCTAATTTTAGACTGGTTTTATTTCAAATAGTTGATTGATTAAAATACCCAAATACTTAATATGATACTTGCTATCCCTGCGATTAGACAGTAGATAGAAAAGTATATAAGATTTCTAACTTTTACGTAACGATAGAGTAATTTAACTGAAATTAAACTAAATACAAAACTCATCACAAACGCTAATCCATAACCGATAGTATCTATTGATTCACTAGCTTTTGAAGCTTCATAAAACCCTAGAATCATTACGGGAACTGATACAATGATATAACTTAAGAAAGAGAACTTTAACACTTTCTTTAACTCAATCTTTTGAGTTAAACCACCAATCATTGTAATACCACTTCTAGATATACCAGGTAACACGCCAAAGGCTTGGAAAACACCAATAACCAACGCATTTTTCCATGAAATTTCTTTGTGCCATTGATTGTTTCTAGTATAGAATACATAGAATAACAATCCACCTGTAACAATTAAAGAAAATCCCACAGTTAAGAGATCATCCGGTAAATAGTCTTTTAATATAAGACCTGTAATTCCAATTGGAATTACTGCGACTAATAACTTAACAACATAAAGAAAATCTTCTTTAAATAAGTCATCTTTTTTAAATACATATTTCCATGTTCCACTGATTAATTCTCCGATATCTTTTCTAAAAAAGAAAAATAAAGCAAGGAATGATCCTGTATTAGTAATCATTAAAAAAATAGTTAGATTGGATAAATCCATACCTAAAAAATGACTAAAAATAGTAAGATGTCCACTGCTTGAAACAGGGAATATTTCGGTAATACCTTGTATGATACCTAATATAATATACTTTAAAATTTCTATAACTCTGTCCATGTAATCACCATAAACATTATAGCATATAAAAACACTATTTATATGTTAAAATATATACATGGTTAAACTTAATATATCAAACAAGAAGAAGGACAATTTATGAAATCTATTGTTAAACTGATTAAAGGTGGACTTGTTGGTATGGGGAATATTCTTCCTGGTATTAGCGGTTCAATGATTGCAGTTATTTTAAACATCTACGAAGAACTCATTGAAGCATTAAATAGTATTTTCACACATCCGATTCAAGCGATAAAAAACGTTTGGCAGTACGCGGTGGGGGCAGTTATTGGTATTTTATTAGGGTTAAGAGTTGTAAGTATTTTATTAGAACGTTTCCCTGTACCAGTTACATTATTATTTGTAGGATTTATTATTGGAGCGATTCCAGTATTATATAAACAGATTAAAGGCCTTAAATTTCAGTGGCACCATATATTAGTATTTTTAGCAGCGGCTTTTGTGATGCTTAGTGTATTATTTGTCAATGATAATTCAGCTGACTCTAGTGGCTTTTGGTATTATTTATCTGTAGTAGCTGTAGGATTTATTTATGCGATTGCAATGATTATTCCAGGATTGTCTGGTGCAACTATGCTCATGGCATTTGGATTCTTCTACATTTTAACAAGTATGGAAGAAGATATTTCGACAGCAATTCAAACATTAGATTTTAGTATATTAACATCTCAACTTACAATTCTTATATTATTGATTGTTGGGGCAATCATAGGACTGGTGATTATGGGTCGTGTGATGGCATCATTCATGAAAAAACATCACGAACACTTTATCGTTGCTGTTTTAGGTATCGTTGTTGTCTCACCGATAAATATTTTAGTCTTATTACAAAGAGATTCTTCAGGCAACATCTATGATGTGCCTTGGTATGTATATTTGATTAGTTTAATCACGTTATGCTTAGGTGTTTACTTAACACTTATGCTTGCTAAAACCAATCAAAAGAAAGAGGTAAAGTAAATGATAAAAAAAGCAGTAATTCCAGCAGCCGGATACGGCACAAGATTTTTACCAGTAACTAAAGCATTACCTAAAGAAATGTTACCAATTATTGATAGACCAACAATTGAGTTTATCGTCAATGAAGCTATTGATAGTGGTATCACAGATATCTGTTTAATTGTGAGTGGCAATAAAAATTCTATCGTTGATTATTTTGATAGAAATTTAGAATTAGAATATAAGTTATTAGAACGAGATAAACAAAAAGAATTTGGTTTAATCACAAATATCGCCAAAGGTGCGAATATTTATTTCATTAGACAAAAAGAACAATTAGGCCTAGGTCATGCAGTATTACAAGCTGAAACTTTCATCGGTGATGATGATTTCGCTGTATTACTTGGTGATGATGTTTATGTAAATGATGAATATCCAGCAACTAAACAAATGGCTGATGCTTATGATAAAGTTAAATCAACAATTCTAGGCACAATCGAAGTATCATATGAAGATACACAAAAATATGGGATTTGTGATCCTAAAGTTGAATCATCTGATCAATTAAAAGAATTAAAGAGTGTGGTTGAAAAACCAAATCCAGAAGATGCACCATCAAGATCAGCAATCGGCGGAAGATATATCTTAACTTCTACAATCTTTAAATACCTTAAATCTCAAGAAAAAGGTAAAGGTAATGAGATTCAATTAACTGATGCTATTCTACGTTTAATGGCAGAAGAAAAAGTTTACTCATTTGATGTTGATGCTAGACGTTATGATGTTGGTAAGAAAACAGATTATATTGAAGCAATCATTGACTTTGGACTTAAGTCTGATGAGCTTAGAGATGAATTACAAGAAATCTTAAATAAAAAAGCAAAATAAAAGTAATAGACAAAAGGGTTGATTTCGAGTGAAATCAACCCTTTGAAATTTATAATGTGAAAGGTGATTATATGTCTGTCTATAATAAGTATTATAAAGAACAAAACTACTTTGGAAACCCATATCCTGAATTGATTGAATATTTTAATAAAATGGATAGATCTTTAAAGGTGCTAGATTTAGGATGTGGACAAGGTCGTGATGTTTTAGCCATCGGTAATTTAGGGTTTAGTGTTTTAGGCGTCGATGTGTCAGAAGTAGGCATCAATCAATTGAACCAAGTAGCAAGCAGACAAGAGTTAGATGTTATTGGCATTGTAAGTGATTTAGATGTCTTTGATCAGATTAATCAATATGACGTTGTTTTAATGGATTCAATGTTTCACTTTTACAAGCGAGATATTAAAGTAGAGACCGCTAGGTTAAATAGAATATTAAAAGATATTAAAGTGAATGGTTTTGTTATACTCATAATTCAAGAAAACCAATTTAGAGTGAATCATTTAAAAAACATCATCAAAGATCATCAAAACGAATTTAATATTCTTGAAGAAATACATTTGAATTATAAAGAATTTAACAGTGAATTTTATATGATTGTTATAAAAAAAACAAACGTTTAAAATTAAACTTCAGTAAAAGCATCAATAATCTTTACTTTAAAAGGTTATCACTATATAATATAAGTAACACATTGAAGGAACTAAGTAATTAAGTCATTTATGTAGAGAGCATGCGGCTGGTGAAAGCATGTTAAAATCCTTAATGAAATCTACTCCTAAGTGATGCTAATCACATCCGTAAGCTTGCGTTAAAGGCATATAAGAGGGCTAGTAAAAGATTACTAGAACTAAGGTGGTACCGCGAATTTTCGTCCTTAGACAATATGTCTAGGGACTTTTTTATATATAAAAGGAGGAATTTAAAATGTTAGATTTAAAATTTGTCGTAGAAAATATTGACGACGTCATTAAAAAACTAGAAACGAGACAAGCGGACTTCTCGTATTTAAGAGCACTTGTTGATCTTCAAGATAAAAGAAAAGAGATTATCCAAGAAGGAGAATCCCTAAAAGCTAAAAGAAACGAAGCATCTAAACAAATTGGTGTTCTTAAAAGAAATAAACAAGACGCAACTGAAGTGTTAAATGAGGTTGCTCATATTGGTGCTGAAATTAAAGGATTAGATGATGCTTTAAAAGTTGTTGAAACAGAAATCAAAAACATCCTTGATGTAACACCAAACATTCCATGTGCAGATACACCTATTGGTGTTACTGAAGATGATAATGTTGAAGTTAAAAAAGTAGGAGAACCTACGGTATTTAACTTCCCTGTTAAAGATCATGTTGAACTTGCTCAAAACCTAGGCATTCTAGATTTTGAAAGAGCAGCTAAAGTAACAGGTACTAGATTTGTATATGATAAAGGATTAGGTGCACGCCTAGAAAGATCTTTAATTCAATTCATGATGGATATGCACGCATTTGATCATGGTTATACAGAAATTATCCCACCATATATTATTAATGGTGAAAGTATGTATGGTACAGGACAATTCCCTAAATTTAAAGAGGATGCATTCAAATTAGAATTAGCTGATAGTGATTATTACTTAAATCCTACAGCTGAAGTACCAACCATTAATATGTATCGAGATGAAATCTTGACTGGTGATGATCTTCCATTAAAATATTGTGCTTATAGTACAGCGTTTAGATCAGAAGCAGGTTCAGCAGGTAGAGATACTAAAGGTATTTTAAGACAACATCAATTTCACAAAGTTGAATTAATCAAGTTCACTAAACCAGAAGATTCATATGATGAATTAGAGAAAATGTTAGTTAATTCTGAAGAAGTCTTAAAACGTTTAGAATTACCTTATCGTGTTGTTTCATTATCAACAGGCGATCTTGGATTTGGTGCAACTAAAACTTATGATATTGAAGTATGGTTACCAGGACAAGATAAATATAGAGAAATCGGATCTATTTCAAATGATGAAGATTTCCAAGCACGCCGTGCAAATATTCGTTTTAAGAGAAATAAAGAAGCTAAAACTGAGTATGTTCATACATTAAATGGATCAGGTTTAGCAGTCGGAAGAACGATGATTGCGATTATCGAAAACTATCAAAACGAAGACGGAACTATCACTGTTCCTAAAGCATTAGTACCTTATATGAGAGTTGACGTTATTAAATAACACAATTTCACATAGAAAAAACATTGACTTCACACACTGTTTTGTTATACTTTAGGTACTTCATTTTTTCTCTCGTTTTAACTCTCTATGTTATAATAAGTGTGCGAAAGCGCACTTATTTTATTTTAAAAAGGTGGTCTGATTATGAAAGTATATTATGTAGAAGATGAAAAAGATTTAGCAGAAATTATTAGAAAATATTTATCACGTGAAGGCTTTGATACAGTCGTTTTCCATGATGGCGAGACTGCGATGGAGCATATTAATGATTCAGTAGATTTATGGATTTTAGATATTATGCTTACTGGTGAAATCAACGGTTACGATTTAATTAAAGCAATTAAAGATAAAAATCCTCAAGCATCTGTGATATTTACATCAGCAAGAGACCAAGATTTAGATAAGATTATGGGTCTTGAATTAGGTAGTGATGATTACCTAGCAAAACCTTATTCACCAAGAGAATTAATTTTACGTGTAAAAGCAATTCTTAGAAGAAAACAACAATCAAGTCAATCAGATATGATTCACTATGAACCATATGAGATTAATCTATCTAAACGTGAAATTAAAGAAAACAATGAAATGATAGAATTAACAAATAAAGAATTTGAACTTCTATTATTCTTCTTGAAAAACATGAATGTAGCATTTGCGAGAGAAGAGATATTAAAACATGTATGGGGCGATAACTATTTTGGTAGTGATCGTGTTGTAGATGATTTACTTAGACGTCTTCGTCATAAAATGCCTAATTTAAAAATTGAAACTATTTATGGATATGGTTATAGATTATTATGAAACACTTTAAGTTAGCAACACAAATTAATATTATATTTACGGTTGTGACTTTGCTAACGAGTCTCATCTTTTTGATTGCTCTAAATCGAGTGTTCAAAGATGTGCGAGAACAACAAAATTTAGTTCAGCTTCAAGTATACTTTGAAGAGTTGAAACAACAAGGATTTAACAGCGATAGTGAATATAATGGATTTGTTGTTTATGATAATGGTCATGTTGTTGATTATGATAACTTTGACACGATTGATAATGTCTATGATACAGCGACTTTATACAGTCAATATTTAATTAGATGGAAACCGCTGGATTTTGAAATCATTAGAAATCCATCAATTCAAGAAACATTTTATGTAGAAATTGATAACCAAACATATACGTTTATTGTTGAGACAACCAAACAGGTTGTATCAATTGCTTTTACTGGGGATGAATATCTTGAAGTAACAACCAATGAGTTTACAACGTTATTACAAATCAGTTTTATTGCTTTGATTTTATTAGGTAACGTCATTATTTTAACTTGGTCAAGATTAACAGTTGACAGAGTTAGAAAACTACAAAGTGATGTTGGTAGTTTGATTTCAACAAATTATCAAGTCCCTATTCAAATTACAGGACGAGATGAAATCACTGAACTTGCATTTGCAGTTGAGAAAATGAGACGTGAAATCGAGAAGAGTGAAAAGATCAAAAAAGAAATGTTACAAAATGTTTCTCACGATTTTAAAACACCGATCGCAGTTATTAAATCATATGCAGAAGCGATTGCTGATGGTATTTCTGATCCTAAAGAAGCGGAAGTTATTATTAAACAAATTGATCTATTAAATCAAAAAGTAAGACAATTATTAGAATTTAACAAACTAGAGTATTTAAAAGATATGTCAGAATTTGAAATGGTTTCAATTAAAGATGTTATTTTAAATATTGTTAATGCTCAAAAATATCGTTCTAATGTTGAGTTTATTACAGATTTAGATGATTCAAAATATTTTGGTATTCATGAGAACTTCAATATTATATTTAGTAATATTGTTGATAACGCACTTAGATATGCAGAAACAACCATAAAGATTACATTAAAAAATAGAAAACTCACCTTCTATAACGATGGCGAGTCAATTAGTCAAAACTTTATTGATAATATGTTCAAACCTTACGAAAAAGGCCATAAAGGTCAATTTGGATTAGGTATGAGTATTGTTCAAAAGACTTGTGAACATTTTAATCTTAATTTATCAGTTAGAAATATTGATAACGGTGTTGAATTTACTATAGAGCCTTTTTAATTAAATCGGCTCTTTTTTCATATTCATCTTTTGATAAATCATTCATGTGATTTGTGAATTTAAATGTCACATCTGACTTATCATATCTTGGGATTAAGTGAATATGGAAATGAAAGACTGTTTGACCAGCGACTTCATTTGTATTATTTAATATATTTAATCCATCAGGATTTAAACTTACCTTAAGTGCTAAAGCTATTTTTTGTGCAACTTTCATTGTTTTAGCAAGCAAATCTTCAGGCATTTCATATATGTTAGGATATGGTTTTTTAGGAACGACTAATGTGTGTCCTGGAGTCGCTTGTGAAATATCTAGAAATGAAATCACATCATCATCTTCATATATAATATATGCAGGTATTTCTCTTTCGATTATTTTTTCAAAAATTGTCATGATCATCTACCCTCTTTCTTGGCTTTATTGTATCATATTTTCATTGAATTAAAGTTCATAAAATGCTATAATATTGGCGTATATAGGAGGAATTCAATCATGAAAAAAATACCAGTAGGAATTTCTGGCCGTCATCTCCATGTAACACGTGAAGACTTAGACACATTATTCGGTAAAGGTTATGAACTAACACCGATGAAAGACTTAAGCCAACCTGGACAATACGCAGCTGAAGAAAAAGTAGACGTTATTAGCCCAGCAGGTAGAGAATTAAAAGGTGTACGTATCTTAGGTCCTGTTAGACCTGCATCTCAAGTTGAGATTTCAAAGAGCGACGCTATTAGAGGTAAATTTGTAGCACCTGTACGTTCATCAGGTGATGTAGCAGGTTCTGGTGCAGCAACTTTAGTTGGTCCAAACGGAAAAGTAGAATTAACTGAAGGTGTGATCATTGCAGATCGTCATATTCATTTTAATGAAGAAGAAGCTAAAGAGTTTGGTGTTAAAAACGGAGACAAAGTTAACTTATTAATCTCAGGAGAAAAACCTGGTATTATTGGTAACGTACTTTGTAGAGTAAGTCCAAAATATGCACTTGATTGTCATTTAGATACTGACGATGGTGCAGCGTTTATGTTATCAACAGGTGACACTGTAGAACTTGTAAAATCTTACACTATTAACGAATAAGTGCCTTGTAAGGCACTTTTTTGACTTTGGAGGGTCTATGATTAAATTAGACAGACAACAAGTATTAAAAGATCCAATTTATGGATATATTCATATCGATTATAAAGTGATTAAAGATATATTAAATACATCTTTATTCCAACGTCTTAGACGCGTTAAACAACTATCAGGTGTCCAAATGGTTTTCCATGGTGCCGAGCATTCAAGATTTTCACATAGTCTTGGTGTATTAGAAGTTGCTTATCGTTTTTTAAGTGTGCCAGATATTGATAAAGCTTTAGATGAAAGATGTAAAGGTTTAGTATTGGCGACTGCGATGCTTCATGATATTGGTCATGGTGCATATTCACATGCGTTTGAAGATATTGTTGGTACGAATCATGAACACGTTGGTGCACGTTTAATCGTAGAACACCCTGAGTTAAGAAGTGTATTAGATCAAGTTGATGAAGATTTTGCACAAGATGTCGCAGACATTTTGTTAAAGAAGAAAAGATTTCCATTAATTGAACAACTTATATCAAGTCAGCTAGACGCTGATAGATTAGATTATTTAGAACGTGATGCTTATTTTACAGGTACAGCATATGGGCATATCGATTTAGATCGTATCATTAGAGTTTGTCATGTAAGAGATGGGAAGATTGTTTTTAAACAAAGTGGTATTGGGGCTATTGAAAACTATTTAATTAGTAGATATCATATGTACTGGCAAGTTTATTATCATCCAGTATCAAGAGCATATGAAACGATATTAGAAAAAATATTTAAACGTGTTAAAGATTTATGCTTAGATGGTTATCCATTTAAATCTAATATTATCCCACTTAAGAAAGTGATTGAAAATCCTAACGATTTAGAGCATTATTTAATGATGGATGATTTTTATATGAATGGTCTTATCGCAAGCTTTACTTATTCAGATGATATGATACTTAAGAATCTATCAAAAGACTTCTTAAATAGACATATTTGGGCATATATCGATGACAATAAAGAAAACGAAAAAGAAATTAAACGTATAGAATCACAAATGAGTGAAACTGATCGCACTTATTATAGTGCAAGAAAAACAGTTTCTAATCTAACTTATGTTGATGGTGGTAAAAAGTTTGGTAATAAAATCTATATTTTAAAACCAAATGGAGATATAGAGACTTTAAAAGATGCTTCAGAAATTATTAAGAGTTTAGTTGACTCAGGAAAAAGAACAGATCCTAAGTTCTTCTATAGAGATAAATGAGACCTAAAGTATTTGTCGTTGAAGGGAAAAATGACGCCTCAAGATTATATCAAATCTTAGGTGATGTTAGGGTTGTTACTACAAATGGTAGTGAGATCAGTCAAGAAACGATTGATTTATTAAAAGAATTAGATCAAACACATGATATGATTTTATTTCTTGATCCTGATTATCCAGGAGATAGAATTCGATCAATTATAGAACAAAACTTGACGCACGTCGCACATGCGCATATTCCTAAAAAAGCAGCAATCTCTAAAAATAGAAAAAAAGTAGGTATTGAGCATGCAGAGGCATCTGTGATACTTGAAGCATTATCACATATATCCTACAAACAAGAAGAAATAAAAAGTGATATCGATATGTATTTCTTATATCAAGAAAAACTTATCGGACATAATCAAAGTAAAATATTAAGAGAAAAGTTATCTAAACATATGCATCTAGGTCATGTTAATGGTAAAACATTATTAAATAGACTTCATATGTTTGGTTATATGAAAAAAGATTTATTAGAGGTACTACATGCAACATCAAGCTAAAAAGAAATTTGGACAAAATTTCTTGAAAGATAAAAATCTATTAGAGAAAATTGTCAGATTATCTAAAATTAAAGATTGTCATGTTATTGAAATCGGGCCAGGGCAAGGAGCTTTGACCACTTTTTTAGCACGTGATGCTAAAGATGTGGTTTGTTATGAGATTGATAAATCTTTAAAGAGATTTTTAAATCCAATTGAAATACAAAATGATAACTTAGATATTATCTATGAAGATTTTATGCAAGTTGATTTGGATTTGAAAGAAGAAGCACATATAGTTGCTAATGTACCTTATTACATTACAACACCAATCATATTTAAATTCTTAGAAACGAATTATTTAAAATCAGCAACGATGATGATTCAAAAAGAAGTTGCAGATAGATTAAATGCTAAGCCGAATACAAAACAATATAATAATTTATCAGTACTTATTCAATACTATACACATATATCTAAATTAATGGATGTCAAAAGACATATGTTTACACCAGTACCAAATGTCGATAGTATCGTTATTCAAATGACTAAAAAAGATAGACTACCGTTAACTAAGGATGAAGAGGAAGCTTTTGTTAACTTTGTTAAATTAGCTTTCACTCAAAAACGTAAAACATTAGTTAACAACTTATCTTTAGATGAGACTAAAGACAAACAAGATATTATTAAATATTTAGAAGATCACGGATATGATCCTAGGGTAAGAGCTGAACAGTTAACCATTGATGATTTTATTAAATTATCAAAGGGGTGGGCATAATGGTTTTAGAGAAAGCTTATGCTAAATTAAATCTTGCATTAGAGGTCACAAGAAAAAGAGAAGATGGATTTCATGAGTTAAAAATGATTATGATTCCAATAGAATTGCATGATGTATTAACTTTTGAAAATGCAGAGGAAACTAAACTTCACTCTAATGTTGAAATAGAAAACAATGCAGTTCTAAAGACTGTTGATTATATGAAAAAGAAGTATAATGTAAATCAAAATGTGTTCATTAATGTAGAAAAAAACATAACAATTGGTGCAGGTCTAGGTGGGGGTTCAGCAGACATTTCAGCAACCCTTAGAGGACTTAACAGATTATGGGGGTTAAACCTTTCGTTAAAAGACCTTGAAGAAGATGCAAATAACCTAGGTTCTGATACATTGTTTTGTCTATATAATAAACCTGCATATGTATATGGCAGAGGTGATAAGTTAGAATTCATTAATAAACCGGATATTGGCGATATTTACCTATTTAACCCAGGTATAGAGATTTCTACTAAAATGATCTTTGAACATCATAAAATCAATGATAGAACACATCATTTCGATGAACTTATGAAATTTTATAGAGCAAATGATTTTGAAAAGTTTATGCAAATAACGTATAATGATTTGCACAAAACTGCAATTTCACTATCAAAACCATTGGAAAAATACGAGAAAAACGTTAAAAAAGTTGATAAAAACGCATACATGACAGGTAGCGGTTCAACCTTCTTTTTAATCAAAAATAATGAAAATGAACAACTTTTTAATTCAAAAATAGAAAAAACTGAACTAAAATACATAAAAACGGCTCTAAAAAACTGATATTTCTTTTATAAATAAGGTCAATATGCTATAATTTAGGTATGAAACAAAACAAATATTAGCGTCTTGGAGGCCGAAATGAAGATTACAGATGTTAGGGTAAAAATCGTAAACAGCGATAGTAGATTAAGGGGTGTGGCTACAATTACTTTTGATGAAAGTTTTGTGGTGCATGACATCAGAATTATTGAGGGTGAAAACGGGTTATTCGTAGCAATGCCTAGCAAAAAAACACCAAACGGAACATTTAGAGATATTGCTCATCCAATCCATGGAGAAATGCGTAAATCTATCGAAGATGCGATTGCTGCTGAATACAAAGAAGCACTAAAAAATCCAGACAATCACGAAGCATAATTTAAATGTTAAATTCAAAGTCCTTTTTTAAGGGCTTTTCTTTTTAAAAAAAGTCATATTTCACCATGTTTTCACATTCAAAAATGATCCAAAATCATGTATAATGAAATTAGTAATGTCAAGGAGTGTAAAAATGTCAGTAGTATATGGAAAAAAAATTAAATTATTCGCGTTAAGTTCGAATAAACCTTTAGCTGAGGAAATATCAAAAGCCTCAGGAATTGAGATTAGCAATGTTGAAGTATTGAAGTTCGCAGATGGCGAAATTTCAGTTAACATTGAGCACAGTGTTCGTGGTCATCATGTGTTTGTTATTCAATCTACATCAAATCCAGCAAACGATCACTTAATGGAATTATTAGTATTCGCAGATGCTGTTAAAAGAGCTTCAGCAAAATCTGTTACAGTGCTAATGCCTTATTATGGTTATTCAAGACAAGATAGAAAATCTAAGTCTAGACAACCAATTACTGCAAAATTAATTGCAGACATGTTAGAAATCGCAGGTATCGATCGTGTGATTTGTATTGATTTACATGCAGCACAAATCCAAGGGTTCTTCAATATCCCAATTGATAACTTCCCTGCAGGACCATTATTAGCTGACTATTTCTTCCGTCAAAAAGGATTAAAGGACATCGTTGTTGTGTCACCAGATCATGGTGGTGTGACAAGAGCTAGAAAATTCGCGAAAACTTTCGATGCTCCATTAGCAATTATTGATAAGAGAAGACCTGAACCAAATAAAGCAGTTGTTCAAAACATTATTGGTAATGTTGAAGGTAAAGTAGCAATCATGATTGATGATATTATTGATACAGCGGGTACATTATGTGCAGGTGCACAAGCATTAATTGATGCAGGTGCTACTAAAGTATATGCAGCAGCTACACACCCAGTATTCTCAAATCAAGCGATTGATCGTATTGAAAATTCTGTTATTTCAGAAGTAGTTGTTACAGATACAATTAAACTTCAAGACGGTTGTCAATCAGATAAAATCAAACAAGTATCGATTGGACCATTACTTGGCCAATCAATCTTACATGTCATTAAAGATGAACCAATTTCTCAAATTTTCGATCAAATTCAACATGAAGAGGAAACTAGATGATCCTATTTGTAGGATTAGGTAACCCTGGCAAAAAGTATCAAATGACTAGACATAACGTTGGATTCATGGTTTTAGATACATATGCCAATAGATATGGTCATACATATAAATATGATTCGAAATTTGATGCAGAAGTAACAATGTTTAATTTGAATAATGAAAAAGTTATGTTGTGTAAACCATCAACTTATATGAACCTATCAGGTGATGCAATTATAAAAATCATGAATTACTACAATATAGATATTGAAGATATATATGTATTTGTAGATGATATCACTTTAGCTGTTGGGCGTCTTCGCCTAAGAGAAAAAGGTGGACATGGTGGACATAACGGATTAAGAGATATTATTCAAAAAACACATACGAGAGATTTCAAACGCATCCGAGTGGGCATTGGTGAAAACACATCATCTAAATTAGATCATTATGTTTTAGGTGAATTCTCTAAACATGATATAATCACAATTAAACACGCATGTGATCAATGCGTAGAACTTATTGATGATGTTATTAATGGCAAAAATTATTTAGATATAATGACGAAATATAACACCCAAACATAAGTTTGGGTTTTCATTTTTTGGAGGCAATATGTTAGATGTATTAAAATTGCATCCTAGTTTTTTAGAAAACAGGAAAACTGTATATTTAAAACATAGTCATGATATATATGACGTTTATATGATAACAAAACTGTTTCATGAGGTTCATGAAACAATTTTTGTCGTTTTACCGAACTTATATGAAGCACAAAAATATTATGATTTATGTAATCAAATTAATGATTATGAAGATGTTTTATTCTATCCTTCAGATGAAACATTAACATTTATGATGGCGCTTGGCTCTCCAGAGTTTAGAAGTGAGAGATTATACACTTTAAAACAACTCATGACCGGCAAACCTTATATTGTCATTCTTACACAACATGGGTTGGCACAAAGACAATTAACACCTAGTGATTTTAAGGAAAGTGTTAAAACTTTAAAAGTCGGTGAAGAAGAATCATTAGAACATTTAATTAAATTCTTAGTTTATAGTGGTTACGATAGAGTTTATACTGTTGAAAAACCTGGTGAATTTAGTGTTAGAGGTCATATTGTTGATATTTATTCTCTAAACTACGAACATCCGTTTAGACTTGATTTCTTTGGTGATGAGATTGATCAAATGAAATTCTTCTATGTGGATACACAAAGAAGTTTTGAAAAAATAGATTTAATTGAAATTGCACCGATGCACGAAATATTTTATACAGATGAAATGAAGGAAAAAGCATTAAAGAGGATTCATAAAGCTTTTTCTAAATTTAATTTATCAGATAGAGAACAAACAAAATTTGATGAAGATATACTTCATTTAGAAGAACGTAGTCAACTTGATGGTATGGCGATGTATATTCCTTTCTTCAATGAAGAAGAAACGAATATCTTAAGTTTTTCTAAAGATTATCGCCTAGTTTATGTTGATGTCGAAAAGATGAAGACGAATCATGAACAATCTTTAGAGGATTTAAAAACTTATGCAGTCACTATGAACGGTGAAGCATTTTTAAACATTCCATTTAAAATAGACTTTAACAAATTAATGTCTTTAATTCACATAGATATAAATCATTTAGGATTTAATGATGATAATGCCATTGATCTAAAGATTAGTAAAGTCAATGAATATCACGGTAATGTTTCACTTTTCTATCACGATATGGTGACATATGCAAATAAGTATCGTATATTTATTCAAAGTCAAACTGATGCATATCAATTAGAACTTAGATCGTTTTTAAGAAACCAAGGGGAAGTCATTCATACAGAGATTTCTACATCTCCAGGTTTTTATTTACTTGATCAAGCGGGACAGGGATCATTTATTTCTCATCAAGAAGAAGTTATTATTCTTGATGAAGTACAAATTTTCTCAAAAATAACAAGAAACGCGATTAAATATCGAAGTGTATTAAACCAATCAACTAAAATTAGAACAACAGATGATTTAAATGTTGGTGATTACATTGTGCATTATGATTATGGTATTGGACGATACATCGGTTTAAAAACAATGGAATTATCTGGAGAAAAAAGAGACTATCTCCATATTATATATGCAGGTGAAGAATCATTATATGTCCCAATGGATCAAATTGAGATGGTATTAAAATATTCATCTCCAGATGGCATGCAACCCAAACTATCAAAGATGGGTGGTAAAACTTGGACGAAGACTAAAGCTAGCGTACGTATGAAGATTAAAGATTTAAGTGATCGTTTAATTAAGTTATATGCGGCTAGAGAACATACAAAAGGATTCCAGTTTGAAAAAGACACTGAAGAACAAATATTATTCGAACGTGACTTTCAATATGAACCTACAAAAGACCAAAAGACTGCGATACTCGCAACCAAAGGTGATATGGAAACTGATCGACCAATGGATAGACTTATATGTGGTGATGTTGGTTTTGGTAAAACTGAAGTCGCGATGCGTGCAGCTTTCAAAGCAGTACTTAATCAAAAACAAGTTCTATATCTAGTACCGACAACAGTACTTGCTAGACAACATTTTTATTCGTTTAAAGATCGTTTTGAAAAATATGGGGCAAACATCGCATTAATGAGTCGCTTTGTGACACCGAAACAACAAACAGAGACTTTAAAGAAATTAGAAAAAGGATATGTTGATGTTGTTATTGGTACCCATAGATTATTATCAAAAGATATTAAATTTAAAGATTTAGGATTGCTCATCATTGATGAGGAACAAAGATTTGGTGTAGAACATAAAGAGCGTATTAGAGAGATTAGACAAAACGTTGATACATTAACACTTAGTGCGACACCTATTCCTAGAACACTACAAATGTCATTATTAGGATTAAAAGATTTATCGATGATTGAAACACCGCCGATGAATCGTTATCCTGTTCAAACATATGTCGTTGAAAGACAAGACGCTTTAGTCAAAGAAGCGATTAATAGAGAAATCGCACGTGGTGGTCAAATATTTTATTTATTTAATAAAGTGCAAGGCATGGAGGGTATGGTTAAAAGATTACAAAAACTTGTCCCTGACGCTAAGATAGGATATGCTCACGGTAAGATGGGTAGAGAAGCATTAGAATCTACATTAAGTGAGTTTATTGAACATCAATTTGATGTTTTAGTATCTACAACTATTATTGAAACAGGTGTAGATATTCCTAATACAAATACATTAATCATCCACGATGCAGATCGCCTAGGTTTATCTCAACTCTATCAAATTAGAGGACGTGTAGGACGTAGTGATCGTATCGCTTATGCATATCTATTATATGATGCACACAAAGATATTAATGATGAAGCTAAAAAACGTTTAACAGCAATTAAAGATTTCACTGCATTAGGTAGTGGATATAAAATCGCACTTAGAGATTTATCTATTAGAGGTGCCGGAGATATCTTAGGTGCTGAACAATCAGGATTCATCGATAGTGTTGGTGTTGAACTATACATGAAATTACTAGAAGAAGCTGTTACAGGTGTAACAATGGACGATAAGAGACCTACTCAAGTTGATGAAGTATTCGCTCCACGTCACGTTGATACAGCCTATGTTTCAGAAGATTCTGCACGTATTGAAATCCATAAACGTATTAGTGAACTTAATCATATGGAAGATATTGTTGATTTAAAGGAAGAACTTACGGATAGATATGGCGCTTTAGATGCAGATTTGTTATTATATATGTATGAAAAATTATTTAAAAAATTAGCATATCGTTTTGGTGTTCAACAAACAATGGTTGGTGCTTATTCAACAACACTACAGTTAACACAAGAAGCATCACAATCTCATAATGGACAAACATTGTTTAGAAAAGCAAGTGCATTTGATCCAAAGATAACTTTAAAATATGAGAGAAGACATATATATTTAACAATGAATACAAAAAATACAACTCAACATTGGTTGTATCTATATGCGAAATTTTTAGATGAATATTTAAAAGAAGGAGATAAGTAATCATATGCTCATTGACATTTTACAATTAGCGAAAGAAGCACAAAGAAAGAAAATGACAAACCCTAACGTAATTAACGCAACTGTGGGGATGTACTTTGATGAAGAAGGACGTGTTGGCGGGATGCCATCAGTGTTTAAGGGGATTAAATCACTTGATGAAAACCAAATGTTACCATATCCGGCAGTTGATGGAGGAGAACCGTTTAAATCAAACGTGATCTCATGGGTTTTAGGTGCATATGAAGAAAAACTTCGTAAGAACTTATATATGGGCGCTTGTGCTACACCTGGTGGTAGTGGCGCAATTTCAGGCACGTTTGCTGTTTATGGTAAGCCGGGTGAATCATTATTTATTTCTAACATTCGTTGGCAATATGATCGCTTTGCAGCAAGAGCACATTTAAACATTTTTGAACATAACACATTTGTTGATGGTCATTTTGATTTAGATAGTTTTAACCAAAAACTTGGAGAACTTGCTAAAAAACAAAAACAAATCATTGTGATCGTAAACGATCCATGTCATAACCCAACAGGTTATACATTAACAATTGATGAATGGAAATCTATTTTATGTATCTTAAATGAATATAGAGATAACGATATTGTTTTCTTATATGATCTTGCATACTTAGAGTACACATCAGAAACTGATCCAAGAAACAAATTATCTTATTTAGATGTATTAGATAAACACATCGTGACAATCATTTCATTTAGTGGATCAAAAACATTTGGTATCTATGGTATTAGAATGGGTGCAGCAATTGCCTTATCTAGAGATGAAAATAAGATCCTTCATTTTAAAAAAGCATTTATTAATGAAGCTAAAGGCTCATGGTCAGCGACACCTACGACTGCGATTGAATTATTAAATCATTTCGCAATCAAGTCAAATCAACCTGAGTTTTTACAAGATTTAGATAAAATGAAATTAGTGATGCAAGAACGTAGCATCATGTTTAGAGAACAAGCTAAAGCAGCTGGTCTTAAAACACATCCCTTTGTCAGTGGTTTTTATATCATTGTTTTATCAGATGATCCTGAACAAGCATTTAAGACTTTACTAGAGCATGATATCTATACAATCCCTATGGCAGGCGGTATCCGCATTGCTTTATGTAGCTTAACTTTACCTGAAATTGACGGTTTAGCAGCTAGAATTCAAAAAATTATCAATTAATTATATGATATAATTAAACCGTAAAAGGAGCGATAAATATGTTTGGTATTCCTATTTGGAAGTTAATCATTGAATTTTATGTCATCTTTGTATTAGTATTCTTTTTAATGAAGGTATTAATCAGTCATAAAAAATTTATGAGTTTAGGTATTATCTACTTACTCATCTTTATTGCTTTTCAAGCAGTATCTTATTTTGATGTAAAAATCGCATCCTCAATACTTGGTTATCTAGTTAATTGGTTCCCATTAATCACAATCATTATTATGGCACCTGAAATTAGGCGTTCACTTGACCTTATTTGGAAAAAGGAACATCAATCAAATTTCTTAGTGGGTAGCGATCAAACCAAAGATCATATTGTTGATGCGACATTTGACCTCGCATCACATAAGATTGGTGCTTTAATCACAATCGAAAAACACAATACATTAGATCAATATGCTGAGCGTGCGATCTCAATGAATAGTGATGTCTCAAAAGAATTATTAATTAATATCTTTACACCACTTACACCACTACATGATGGTGCAGTTATTATCCGTGGTGATAAAATTATATGTGCTGGAGCTTATTTTGTTTTATCAGAAAACGAAAACTATGATAAAACAATGGGTTCAAGACACCGCGCAGGGTTAGGTATTAGTGAAGTCACTGATAGTTTAACTATTTTAGTATCTGAAGAAACTGGTAATGTATCGATTGCTGTTGAAGGTATTCTACTTAAAATGAATGACCGTCAAAAGTTATCAGAATACATTAACATGTTCATGAAATAGGAGGAACTTATGAAAAAATTATTTTTAAGTATTTTCCAACCATTTTACTATTTATATCAAAGAAAAGTTTCTGATAAAATCATTAACTTTTTAAAGAAATATCCAGTATTTCAATATATACTTGCGATACTTATTTCTGCAGGTATTCTATATTTCTCATTATTTGTATATAACGCGTAATTAAAAGGAGTGACTTTCATTGTTACAACATCCTATATATCCATTAATTATTTCAATTTTTACACTTGTTCTTGTTGTGATGCAAAGCATCCAAAACGAAAAAGTATTAAAATTTAGAATGGTGATTGCCTTTTTCAATTTGGCAGTGACCGTTTTTGTATTTTCTGTTTATGAAGGACAAGTTGTAGGCAATCCAAGTTATGAAGAAATATATGTGATTTATAATTTTGTTATTTATGGCATATTCTTACTTGTCTTATATGCAACATTTAAAACATCAGTATTAAAAGCTAACCATTATCAACTATTTATTAAGAGTATTAAAAACAGTCGTTGGAATGCTTATTATGTTGTTGATAAGAGAGAACGTATTAAAGATATATCAGCGAGTCTTCTTATTGAACTTAATATGGAAAAAGAAGAAGTCATCGGTAAGAAATTATTTAGTATCTTTAATCAAACAATTAGATTTACAAAATTTAATCAATCAGAAGTCAATAACAGACAATTAGAAAACTATTATTTAGAATATAAGAAGAATGCTAAAATTGGTGATCAAGAAATTCAAGAATTATCATTTCTTAATAGCGATGGTGATCCAGTGATTCTACACATGGTGATGCAACCAGTATTTGTCATGGGCAAATATAGAGGAAGAATTTCTGTTGGTGAAAAGAAAACTGATTTTGATCTTCTAGCAGTTGAAAAAGAATTAAATGCTAGAAACTCTGAATTAGAAAGTATTAGACATAAATTTATCGCAACCCTTGATCTATCAGAAGAAGGTCTATTCTATATAGATTTAGATGATCGTAGTATTTGGGCAAGCGACCACTTAGTTCAAACATTACATCTTCCAGGTAACTCTCTAGATTTAACTGATTTTAGACGATTAATTGAACCTGAGGACTTAAAGAAGTATTTGGCTTTATTAGGCGAACTCAGCATGAACAAAAGACAATACACAACATCATATCGTATTATGGTTGAAGGTCGTTACTTATGGTTTAAAGAAAAAGGTATTCGTATATTTGAAGACCAAAACACATCAACAATCATGGGGACGTTAAAACCTCAAAAAACTAAACATTTCCAAGCATCAAATATTGATGAGCTTGATTTATTAAAAGATCGTAATGAATTTATGTTACATATGCATAAACTATTCCAAGATGGTAGATATTTCCAATGTATGGTTTTCAGATTGAAAAACATGCCATACATCAATGAAACATATGGACGTGAAGTTGGTAATATGTTGATGGCTGAATATGTGAAGAAGATGCGTTTAAACTTCGTCACTGAATCTGGTGGTATCTTTAGAATCTCAGGTATTGAGTTTGCAGTACTATTAACTGACCCTAGAAAGATTGATGTATTAGAAAATGGTACAGCATCAAATCCTAAATTCTTAAATCTTGATATGCAATATGGATCTATCCACGCTGAACTTGAAGTATTCTCAGGTATTGCAATCGGTGGTAGTGATGCATCTGAAGAACATGAATTATATCAATGTGCCCTCCAGGCAATTAAAGTATCAGAAAATCCAAGATATAGTGCACAAGTATGTTATTACAAAGATATTAACGTATGATGAAACAAGCTGTTAGAAAAGAAATGATGGAAAAAAGAAGAAACTTAGATCCATCAATTAAAAAGAGATTAGATCAATCAATTGTTGATCAAATCAAAAGTGATATAGATTTTATGAAAAGTCGAGTAATCGCGATTTATATGCCTATGGCATTTGAGATTGATCTACTAGACTTATATCATGAAGATAAGATATTTTTAATCCCTAAAGTTATAGGAGATGAAATGATCTTTATTAGATATCAAAAAGATTTAATATTTTCCACATCTAGATTAGGTGTTATGGAACCTATTGGTGATCTAGGTCCATATGAAGATCATATTGATTATATGGTGACACCTGGGCTCGCTATATCAAAGGATAAATACAGACTAGGTTATGGTAAAGGCTTTTATGATAAGTTCTTAGCTAAACATAGACCTAAACATGTCGTGGGTGTTATTTATCCATTTCAAGAACTTGATAAATTAGAACATGATGATCATGATCAAAAATTAGATAAGTATTATATAGGAGTATCATGAACACAGCGTTAATTGTAGCAGCTGGAGCAGGATTACGCTCAGGGCTGAAAGAATCGAAAATTTTATATAAAGTAAATCAAAAACCTGTATTTATGTATAGTGTTGATTTATTTAAATCTCTAGGTTTTGAAATCATATTAGTGGTATCAAAGAAAGATTATGACGAAGTAGCATCATATGTTACAGAAGATGTTAAAATAGTCTTAGGTGGAAAAACAAGAAGTGAGAGTGTAGATCACGGTTTAAAAATCGTTGAAACACCTTATGTATATATCCACGATGCAGCAAGACCATTAATAGCTAAAGATAGTATTCATAAATTATCTGAGGTTTTAGAGACACAAGATGCAGCATGCCTATTTGAAAAAGTAACATCATCACTTAAGTATTATGATGGTAAGCATTTAGAGACTAGACAAAGAGATATGCATTTACTTGCACAAACACCTCAAGCATTTCTAACTGAAAAGATTAGACATGCAAGTCAAAGAAGTAACCAAACATTTGATGATGATATATCTTTATATCAAGATTATTATCATGAGGATACAGTAGGCGTTGTTATTAACGACCTTCCAAATCCGAAACTGACATATTTCGAAGATTTCAAATATTTTAAACACAAGATAGAAGGTGACGATATGCGTATCGGGCATAGTTTCGATCTTCATCAATTAGTAGAAGATAGACCACTTATATTAGGTGGTATCCATATTGAATATGAAAAAGGTTTATTAGGGCATAGCGACGCAGATGTGTTAACACACGCAATCAGTGAAGCAATGTTAGGTGCATTATCACTAGGTGATTTAGGTACACACTTCCCTGATACCGATCCAAAATATAAAGGTATGGACTCAACGCTTATATTAAAAGAAGTCTATGATATGATTAAACAAAAAGGATATAAGTTAGTGAATTTAGACGCGATGATCTTCGCTGAAAAACCTAAATTAAATCCTTATATATTAACAATAAGAGAAAATATCGCTAAAATCATTGATGTTGAATTAGATAGCATTAGTATTAAAGCGACAACATATGAGAAAATGGATGCAATCGGTCAAGGTTTAGCGATGGCTTCAGAAGCAACCGTTTTATTAAAGAAGGTATAAAAATGATTATAGAAACAGAATTTGGAAAATTTGAATTAATAAAAGATTATAGAGAAGCTTTTGATTTAGTGAAATTTCAAGAACGATATGTAGATGTCGCATTTGACAAATATACATATATCGTTGGCGATATGTCATCTGAAATGCTTCGCCTTAAAGGTTTTAACACAGACTCTAAAAGCAAAAATGGATTTAAAAGAATCCCTGATTACTTAAATGAATCATGTGCTTTTAATGGAGCATATTACATTTTAAAGCGCATTAAAGAATAATTATGTGTAATAAACTAAATGAATTGCAAGTATATATATTTTGATATATACTATACATGCAAAAGGAAAGGTGATTATTTATGGATGAAACAAGAGCTCAAGTAGATAGCTTAATCACAAAAGTTAGACCATATCTTCAAAGAGACGGTGGAGACATCGAAGTCGTTAATATTGAAGATGGTATCGTATATGTTAAAATGTTTGGAGCATGCGATGGTTGTGTTGCTTTAGATGTTACATTAAAACAAGGTATTGAAACTATGTTACTTGAAAATGTACCGGGAGTTATTGCAGTAGTAACTGTTGATTAATAAATGTGGGGCGACGTTAAGTGCGCCTTTTTAGTAGGAGAATATAAAATATGAAAAGAAAAGTAGGTATCGTTGTTGATTCAACTTTTAGACTAGATGAAAAATATGTCAAAGACAACAACATAAGCGTAGCACTTTTAAATGTTATGATTGGGGAAGAAGAATACGTGGATGGTAGTTTTGACCCTGAGTTAGTAGTCCAAGCGCTACATAAACGCATGAAGGTTAAGACAAGCCAACCTTCACCAGATCAATTTATTGAAGCGTATAAAAAACAATTAGAATCATTTGATGAAGTTATTTGTTTAACTTTATCAAAATCACTAAGTGGTACTTATAATAGTGCAAACTTAGCACAAACTATTTTAGATGATGATAGAGTTGTTGTTATCGACACTGAATCAGCAATCACTGGATCAGTTTATTTAACTGAAAAATTAATTGCATATCTAGAAGAAGGACACAGCGCAAGAGAAGGCCAAGTATATCTTGAAGCATTAAAAGATCAAGGGTCTGTTATTTTTACTGTGGATAATCTACAAACATTATTTGATAACGGGCGTCTATCTCGTATTCAAGCAACCATTGGTAATTTCTTAAAGATTAAACCAATCTTAAGATTTAAACGTGGTGTGTTAGAAGTAGAACACAAAGTTAGAGGTTTCTCTAAAGCAGCTAAGTATTTAGTTGATGAAGTTAAAAACATGTTAGATATCGGACGCAAAGCAATCGTTAGAATTGCATTTGTTGATAAAAGTGTTGAAGCTAAAGAGTTAGAAACTGAACTATTCCAGCTAGGTGATAATGTGGATGTTAAGATTGTTGGTGTTGTATCACCTGTCATCTCTGCACATGTCGGTTTAGGCGGTCTAGGTATTTATCTAGGATTTGAATAATAATTAGTATATGAATGAAGCCACTTTATAAGTGGCTTTTTTTATTATATGTATACGATTGAAATAAAAAGATATTTTAATATTGACTTTTAACAAAAACAACGATAAAATTAATTAACGATAAAATATTTTAACGTTGATAAGAAATGAGGGTCATATGAAAAATCTATTTAAAAATAAAAGTTTCTTTTTACTATTCCAAGGTGCATTAGTATCATCAATAGGAACATCTTTATATAGTTTCGCTGCTGGTGTTTATATATTAACGATATTTCCAGAAGAAGTATTTGGTAATGCCGGTGCGTTTTATTTCGCTATCGTAAGTGCTGCACCAATTATTACTAGACTGATTATTAGTCCTATTGCTGGAGCATTAGTTGATAAATGGCATCGCATCAGAATCATCTATCTAACAGATTTTATCAATGGTATCTTATTTCTAGTATCGTTATTTATTCTAGTTCAATATAATCTTTCAATTTACCAACAAGTTCTATTATTTTGTGTGATTGGTGGTTTAGCGGGTATTAACTCAGCATTTTTCCAACCAGCTGTGCAAAGTAGCATTCCTGATATTGTTGGTGATGAACTTATTCAAGCAGCTAATGGTGCACAATCAATCATTCAAAGTATCCAAGGTATTGTTGGTGTATTAGCAGGTGTTATTTTATATGAAACATTAGGGATTGAAGTTGCGATATTAGCTAATGCCATATCATTTATCTTAAGTGGTATCAGTGAAATGTTTATTAAGACAAGATTTAAACATCAAAAACCAGAACATGACACACGTATTCGTGATGATATAAAGATTGGATTTAAATATATTAAAGATACAGTAGGGTTAATGGATTTAATGAAATACATCATTATTATTAATTTCGCATTTATTCCATTATTTAGTGTAGGTATCCCATTTCTTTTTAAAACAGAATTAGGTAAGAGTGGATATCATTTAGCAGTAAGTTCAATCATATTTAGTATCGCAATGTTAGTTGCTGGTATTTATATTGGTAGTAAAAAGATTAACAGCATGAAAAAATCTATTACAACTGATCTTCCTAAAATGGTCATTGTATATGTTTTCTTAGTCGCGATTATCTTTGGTGTGACATATAACATCTTTAATTATTGGGTATTCTTTGCAGGTTATATTTTAATTTCAGTATTAATGGCATTTTATTCTAGCCGTGTTAATATTCCATTAAATACAGCACTTATCAAAGGTATTACACCTTCACATCGTGGACGCGTATTAAGTATCATTGGTTCGCTATCTGGCGCAGCAGCACCAATCGCGATCATATTAGGTGGCTTAATTATTCAAGTAAGTAATACAGCAATTCTAGGATTTGTATGTATTTTAGGACTTATATATCCAATGCTTGGTATAATTAAAAATCAGAATGTTGCCCTATATCTTACAAACCTAGATCAAGTGGAACAAAAGGATAACAACATAGAGATGGCACCATCAGTATAAGAAGTATGTTATAATTTTAACGAGGTGTATATATGGAAAACGATACAAGAATCATATCAACTGCAGAAGAACTAAAGGTTGTAAGTGACCCATTTAGGTTAAGGATTATCCACGCCTATAGTGAACATGGACAACCATTAACTGTTAAGGGATGTGCAGACATCTTAGGTGAAGTTCCAGCTAAAGTTCATTACCATGTTAAAAAACTATTATCAATACATGTTTTAGAACTAGATCATATCGAAGTTGTTAATGGTATTAATGCTAAGTTTTATAAATTACCTAAAGCACGCATTCAACTTCAAATAGAAGAAAATGAAGAACGTTTAGAAAGTAATATGAAGCATATTACCAACGTTGCCATATCTCATTTGGAAAACTTCAAATTAGATTTTATTAAATCAACAACTGAGGCAGTAAAAGATAAAGGTAATAATTTATATGATGTTGGATGGTTATCTAATACAACCCTTTATTTAACAAATGAAGAGTTTGATGAAGTCCAAAAAAGTATTTTTGATATATTAGATAAATATAGACAAAAAGATAAAGATAAAAATAAATACACCATGATTACAGGATTAAGTAAAAAAGATTAAGAAAAAACACCCTAACTCCGATTGTTCAATGAGTAGGGTGTTTTATTATGCTTTGGTTGTTTGTTTTTTCTTAAGTTTTTTAAGTAATCTTTTAAATACATTTTCTTCAGGTTTTGATTCATCATCTTGATATAACTGATAAAATAGAGAACCTATAATCATAATAAGCATTAATGAGAAAGGAAGACCTGTAATTATTAATATGGATTGAAGGGTGTTAAGTGTTTCAGTACCACCAAGTAAAAGTGCACCAACGGCAATTAAACCTTCCATACTTGCCCAAAACACTCTTTGTGTTTTAGGTGAATGTAATTTACCGCCACTTGTTAAATTATCAACAACTAAACTACCTGAGTCACTTGAAGTGACAAAGAATAATATAATAACAACAATCGCTAATATGCTAAATAAAGTTAAGAATATTGGATGTGTGATGAGTTGTTCTAGCATGACAAATAAGCTAGTCGCTAAATTGTCATTAACAGCATTGGTCATTACATTTTGATTAACATCATTTAAATGTAGACCAGTAGAACCTAAGATTGTCATCGCTAACGTGATGATCACTGTTGGCACTAAAATAACACCAGTAACGATATCTCTAATTGTTCTACCTCTAGAGATTCTTGCAATAAATAATCCAACAAATGGACTCCAGCTAAACCACCAACACCAATAGAAGATTGTCCAACCACTTTGCCATATAATATCAGATTCTTCAGTACCAACATAAGTACTTAATTTAAAGAAATCAATGATATAAATGAAGAAAGCATGGAAGTAATCTTGTAAGATGAATAAAGTAGGTCCAGCAATTAATATGATTAACAGGAATATTCCTGATAATTTAATGTTTAATTCACTTAATATTTTAATACCTTTTGAGATACCACTAACAACTGATAGTGTCGCAATAAAGGTAATGATTACAATGATGATAATTTGAACTGTTGATGATATCGGTATTTGATGAAAGATTGAATGAATACCAGCATTAATCTGACTCGCACCTAATCCAAGTGATGTTGATAAACCAAATAATACACTTAAGACAGCGATCGTATCAATGATATCACCCCAGATAGTAAATATTTTATCTTTTAATAGAGGGTAGAATAAACTTCTAACTGTGACAGGTAGACCTTTATTAAAACTAAAATACCCGATACCAATAGCAACCAATGTATAGACTGCCCATGGATGAAATCCATAATGCAAAAACATAATAGATAATGGTGAGACCGATGATGAAATTAATCCATCAGGTGCATTGATATTACTGATTGGCTCAGCGATACCGTAGAAGAATATACCAATCCCAATACCCGCACTAAATAACATCGCGTACCATGTGAATCTAGGGAATAAAGGTTTTGTATCATCCTTATATCCAATTCTTGTTTTTCCATATTTAGTCAATGCTAAAATGATTAAGCTAAATAAAATAATGTTAATAACTATAACAAACCAATGATTAAATTGTGTTGTTACCCAAGTTTTTAATGTTCCAAATACTGTAGATGTCGTATGAGGAAAGATAACGCTTAATAATATAAAGGTTAATACGATTACTGCTGATGTAATAGATACGAATAAATTTAAGTCTAATCCAAACCTTATAAAATTGCGTTCATGTAGTTTTTTTGTTTTCTTTGTTCTTTCGATATTTCCACTCCTTACACAAAATAAAAATACCCTAACAAGTTAGGGTACTATTTAATCGTAAATACATTTTATCATAGGTCAGTAAAAATGACAAATTGAGGTATTTGATGTGATTAAAACTGATCTTTTGTATAATCAATTATTCATTTATATTGATTATAAATTGTGTAAACGTTTGTTTATTATTTCATACAGTAAACCTTTTAAAAAGCTTATTTATTTGTGATATAATCTATACGAGGTAATAAATATGAAAGTTAAAGACCAAATCGTATGCACGATTACGGGGATTCAGCCATATGGTGTGTTTGTATCATATGAAGACTACGTTGGTTTAATTCATATTTCTGAAGTATCTGATCAATATGTCCAATCGCTAGAAGATATTTTATGCGTTGGTGATGAAATCGAGGCATCGATACTGGAAATCGATGAAGCAAAGAAACGTTTAAAGTTAAGTTACAAACAAGCAAATCCTATCCATCCTAGAATTCAAAAGATGGTTAAAATTCAAATCGGATTCCACTCTCTATCAAAAGCACTACCTTTTTGGATAGAGAAATCAAAAAAATAAGAGGTGTAGAATAATGGCACATATTAAATTAGTGTTAGACGACGCACGTCCTTTTTTAGACGCGCAACCAGAAACATTACAAGAACGCGTAAACGCGGTTCACAAAATGATTCATGAAAAAACAGGTAAAGGTAACGACTTTTTAGGTTGGTTAGACTTACCAAATGCATATGACAAAGAAGAATATGCAAGAGTATTAGCAGCAGCTAAGAAAATCAAATCTCAAAGCAACGTTTTAGTTGTTATTGGTATTGGTGGATCTTACTTAGGTGCTAAAGCAGGTATCGAATTTTTAAAGAAACCTTTTGAAAATGAAGATTTCGAAATCGTATTTGCTGGACATCAAATGTCAGGTAGCTATTTAAATCAATTAGTTAAATATTTAGATGATAAATCTTTCTCTATTAATGTCATTTCAAAATCAGGTACAACAACTGAACCTGCGATTGCATTTAGAGTATTAAAAGATTTATTAGAATCTAAAGTAGGAAAAGAAGAAGCGAAAGAACGCATTTATGCAACAACTGATAAAGCACGCGGTGCATTATATACAGTTGCTAAAGAAAACGGATATGAAATGTTTGTCATCCCTGATGATGTTGGTGGACGTTTCTCTGTATTAACACCAGTTGGTTTATTACCACTTGCAGTTTATGGTGCTGATACTGATCAAATGTTAAAAGGTGCACAAGACGCTTATGCACGCTTTAATAATCCAGATTTAGCAAGCAATGAAGCATATTTATATGCAGCAACACGTTATATGTTATATAATTTAGCAGGTAAGAAGGTTGAAATGCTTGTTGGTTATGAACCAAGACTATTATTCTTAAATGAATGGTGGAAACAATTATATGGTGAATCAGAAGGTAAAGAAAACAAAGGTATTTTCGTAGCTTCTGCAGGTTTTTCAACAGACCTTCACTCACTTGGACAATATATCCAAGATGGTGAAAGACATTTATTTGAAACTGTTGTTAAAGTTAATGAATTAGAATCAGATACAATCATCCCTGTTGATGAAAAAGATTTAGATCAACTTAACTACATTTCAGGTAAAAAATTATCATATGTTAATGATCAAGCATTAAAGGGTACAATGATGGCTCATAAAGATGGTAATGTTCCTAATTTATTATTAGAAATTCCAACATTAGACAGCTATACATTTGGTTACCTAGTTTACTTCTTTGAAATTGCATGTGCAATGTCAGCGTATCTATTAGAAGTAAATCCATTTAATCAACCAGGTGTTGAAGCATATAAGAAAAATATGTTCGCATTACTTGGTAAAAAAGGATACGAAAACATTTTAAAGTAGGTTTTTAAATGAAAGTTAAACAATCAAATTCAGTTGAAGAAACAAGATTCTTAGGTTTTGAGTTAGGTTTATTATTAAAAGATGAACCACATATCGTCATCTTATTAGATGGTGAACTTGGTGCTGGTAAAACAACCTTCACGCAAGGGTTAGCTGATGGCTTAGGGATTAAACAAATTGTCAATTCTCCAACATTTACAATTATGAAGAAATATAGTTCACCAGATCGTTTCAAATATTTATATCACTTAGATCTTTATCGTCTACAAGAAGCAGGTAGTGATTTTGATTTAGAAGAGTATATTGATGGTATGGGTATGGTAGTTATTGAATGGCCATTCCAAGTGGAAGATTTTATTCCAAACGATCACTTACGTGTGACAATTAAAAAAACAAGTGATAACTCAAGAGAGTTCACGATTGAATGTTTCGGTTATCCTTGTAAGAGAGCGATTGAATCTATATGAGAACGATATTATTTGATGTCTCTACACAAGTTATGTATGTAGGGTATGCAAAAGATGACCAATTAGTTGATTTTAGTATAAGAATAGCAGTGAGAGATCATGCTAAATATTTAGTTGATAGAATTGCGTCAGTCATTAAAAGAAATAAATTAACAATTAATGATATTGATCAAATTGTTGTTGGATCTGGTCCAGGATCATATACAGGATTAAGGGTTGCTGTGATGGTTGCTAAAATGATGGGATATTCTAAAAATATTCCAGTGAAGACTGTAAGTAGTCTATTCTTTATGACATCAGGTTATGAAGGTAGAGTTGCAGCTTTAATTGATGCAAGACGCGGTTACGTTTTTTCTGCTGTTTATGAAAATGGTAATACTTTATTAGAAGAAGGCTATCGTTCTTTTGTTGAATTACAGGATGTTGAACTTTACAAAAAAGCTAGAACAGTATTTATTGATGATCGTACATATGAAGTATCAGCTAAACGTATCTTAGAGCGCGCAGAACTTGTTGAAGATATTCATGATTTAGTGCCTGAGTATTTAAGAAAAACTGAAGCGGAAAATAATTATGATAAGATGCGCAAAAATTGATGATATTCCATCGATTATTAAAATAGAAAAAAAAGTATTTAAAGAAACTTTAGGTGAAAAGTTTTTATTCCAAGAAATTAACGATAATGAATTTTCTAAATATTTTGCATATGAATTAGGAAAAGAAGTTATCGGATACATTGGATTTAGACATGATCTTGAGTTTGCAGAAATGATGAATTTCTGCATAGGTCCTAACCATCAAGGTGAGGGTTATGGATCTGAGTTATTACAATATGGCATGAATGAACTGATTAAATCAGGTGCTAAAACATTTAGTCTTGAAGTAAGACAAAGCAATGTACGCGCACAACATGTCTATGAAAAAATCGGATTTAAAGCATCTCACACAAGAAAGAACTATTACAAAAAAGAAGATGCTATTGTATATATAAAGGAAGTGCAGTTATGAAAATTTTAGCAGTTGAATCAAGTTGTGATGAAACTAGTGTAGCAATTGTAGAAGATGGTAAAAACGTCATCTCTCATGTTGTCTTGTCACAAATAGATATTCATAAAATATATGGTGGAGTTGTTCCAGAAATTGCATCACGTAATCATATTGTTCATATGACACGTGTATTTGATCAAGCGTTAAAAGAAGCAAATATGACAGCTAAAGATATTGATTTAGTATCAGTGACTCGTGGTCCTGGTTTAATTGGATCATTATTAGTTGGTATTAATGCAGCAACAACTTTCGCATTTGTTAATGATCTACCAATTATTGGCACGAACCATTTAATCGGGCATATCTATGCTGCTGGTATTGAAAATGAAATGAAATTCCCTGCACTTGCATTATTAATCAGTGGTGGACATACAGAACTTTTATATATGAAAGATCATATGGACATCAAAATGTTAGGTACAACATTAGATGATGCAGTTGGTGAAGCTTATGATAAAGTTGCTAGAACATTAGGATTACCTTATCCAGGTGGACCGGTTGTTGATAAACTAGCAAAAGAAGGTAAGGAAAATTATAGTCTACCTAGACCTTTAATTGATGACCCTTCATTTAACTTTAGTTTCTCAGGATTAAAAAGTGCTGTAATCAACCTTGTACATAATGAAGAGCAAAGAGGCAATGAAATCAATGTTAATGATATGGCAACATCATTTCAAAACGCAGTACTTGATGTTTTAATCTCTAAAACAAAAAGAGCTGCTGAAAAATTAGATGTTAATCAAATCATTATTGCTGGTGGCGTTGCTGCAAATAGAGGATTAAGAGCTAGAATCTTTGAAGAAATTAAAGATATCGAGATTATTATTCCTTCAATGAAATATTGTACAGATAATGCAGCGATGATTGGTGCTGCTGCATATTATCAATATCAAAAAGAAGGCGCTAAGAAGAAATATCTTTTAGGTGGCGAATCTACAATTCCATTTGATTTATATGAAATAGAGCAGGTATAATACCTGCTTTTTCTTTACTTAAAACATGAGAATATAGGTTAATAAGGCATTATTACACAATTAATTGATATTCAAAGTAGTTATAGTTGTTTTTTTATGAATTATTTTATATGATTATATTACAAGGAGGGAGTTCATATGAAATTTCTTTTTAAACACTTAATATTACCGATTTTAATTTTATTAGCTATTCCTGCAACATTGCTTGCTGTGATGTACAGCGATGTCTCTATTCCAGTTGATGACTATGATACAACTGGCACAGTAAACCTAACAAATATGATTGCAGATGAAATGGATGTTTTTTTAACAGATCCACAGCCTACTTCAGAATTAGCTATTGGTATTGAACAAGCTGATGCCAATAATCTTATAAAAACTTCACTATTAGAAGGACTTAATGCAAACTACTTAGATGGCTCAGGTGGCGATAATGATAGTTATGTTATTAAAGAACCATACTATGGTTATCAAGGATCATGGGTGAGATTTTCTGATAGCACGGTAGAAATTGAATCAGGTGCTCATGTATTTGTTTCAAGTTTTACTTATAAGACAAGTTTATTAATTACATTTAATTTAGATGTAGATGTTGATACAATCACATTAACTCTAGATAAAGTCAATATTGGACATTTACCACTTGCTTGGATTTTCGGTGCTGCTGATTGGGTAGTAGAAACAGCAACTGGTACTGGTATTGAAGATATGATTAATGATCAACTTGGCGGTCTTGCTACTTTTGATCCAGCAACAAGAGAAATTGTATTTGATGTACAAGATTTAATTGACCAACAAGTTGGACAAGATAATCCTGAAAGTGCAGCAATGATTAATTCATTACTAGCATTCTTAGGAGAAAATGATTTATTAGATATTGGATTTAATGATGGCTCATTTGATGCAGCACTTGGTTTAGGTAAATTAGTTGATGAATCAACACCATTTATTTTAGACCCTTCAGATAAAATTGCTGATGCTGCAGGTCTTCAAACAATATTAGAAGCTAAAGCAACTTCAATCGCTGTTTCTGTTTTAACAACTGATACAGATCCTTATATTGATCTAGATGAATTTACGTTAAATAGAATTATGGATTACATGATGCAAGAAAGTTCAAGTTCTCCTGGTGTTCTATTTACAACAACATTCCTTGATAAATATGATTTAACTGCAGGTATGTTATATGTGGAAATGGATGATGATTTTGTGATTAACATTCCATTAACGATTGTTGATCAAATGGATGCTAATAAGAAATTCCAAACAATCATTAAAATTGATGCAACACCATCAATTCAAAATGAATCAGATTTAGTCTTTGAATTAAATAGCTTAACTGCAGGTGAAGTTTCACTTGATGGCGATAATATGGATGCTATCTTAGCACTTATCGGTGCAAATGATTTTATCCAAGATGGAAACATCGTATTAGAAGACTTTGATGCTCAAATGCAACAAGCTGGTATGTCTATTAATGATATTGAAGTTCATGGTTCTAATTTAAGATTATATGTTGAATTAGATTCATCAATTGATTTAGCAGGTATTCAAACAGCAGTAGATGATGCATTATCAACAATTTCTGATGATCCTGCATATTCTGATATTAGCGATGAAATCGATACATTACTTACAACAATCGATGATCCAAATGCTGACCCAGAACAAGCTGCTCAAGATTTATTAGATGCAATTGCTGACTTAGATGATACAACTCAACAAGCATTATATGAAGATTTAGCTGAAGATTTAACAAACGCTGGATATTCATTAGAAGACATTTTAGGTCTAACTAATTAGTTTTAAATAATATTATTTATAAATAGAGAGGCAATAATGTAAATTTTATTGCATCTTTTACTTTTTCATAATGACACAGTGTTCATTTTTTGATAAAATAAAGGCAATCAATTGACTAGGTCACATAATAACATTCAACAACTAGACGTATCATTTTAGGTCAATAGATTGATAGGGAAAGTTGTGATGAGTAGACCGTTTCAGGGGGTTTTACTATGAGTGACTATGTTGTGGGGTATAATCGTTCAATTATAAATAAAGAAGAAGTTAACCATGGGTACAGTCTACTTTATAGATACTACTCTATTTTAGATTACATTATTGCATTATGGATTGTTGTTGAAACATCTATTATCGCAATTATCTTCCATTTATTAACTGATGATATGAAGCTTATTATTAGTACAGTCAATGCATCACTCTTAATCATTTATGGTATATATAGAGTCAAAAATATTTTATTTAGGAAAAGAATTGTTACCACACAATTTTTAATGTATGATGATTTAACACTTTATTATACGTTCTATAATAAAATGATGGATATTAGTGTATCGCTAACTGAAGGCAAAAAAAACTATACAGTTTTATACGAAAATATTAAAAAGATTTGTTATGATAAAGATATTATCATTATCCAATTAAAAAATGGTCGAACAGCATGGCTTAAACCAATCTTTCTAAAAGACATTGATTTAGATCAACTCATTCAACTTATTAAAATGCAAAATCATAAATTAAAAGTCTCAGGAGTTATTCAATAACTCCTTTTCTTTTTTACTTTACTTTCTTTGCAATAAAAATACGTATATAATAGTATTACTAGTGAAGCGACACTTGTTTTAGAAAAGAGGGTAACATGAAAAAAACAGTCATAACAATCACACTCCTACTATTTTCATTCTTATTAACAGCTTGTGATATTGAATTTGTAGGATTGTCACAAACCTATAACATTTATTTTGAATCAAACGGGGGCACAGCAATCAATAGAATCACTGTAAATTCTTTATTTACAGAAAGTGATTTAGCATATTATGAGACAACAAAAGAAGGATATACATTTGGGGGATGGTATATTGATGAAGAACTTACGACACCATTTACAGTAAGCATTTTAAGAGATGATATGATCTTATATGCTAAGTGGTTAGAGATGTATACAATTACTTGGAAAAACGATGATGGATCAATTATTGCAACCTCAAAAGTAACAGAGGGAGAAATGCCTATATATGAAGGTGACACACCAACTAAGGCATATGACGGAAATTATACTTATACATTTGATCAATGGTCACCAAGCTTTTCAGAAGTGACAAGTGATCAAGAATATGTAGCCACTTATACACAAACATCTGTATCTACATCATTTAATAACGAAGACATCAATGATATATTTGGATTTAGTATTTCAGATTTAATCCCAGCGATTAAAACTGATAATTATGAGATCGTTGATGACAGTAATACAACTGATTATAATGTCATGGTTAGAATATATGATTGGTCAGCAACTGACTTCACTGATTTTAAAAATGAACTAAGTAACAGATATGTATATAATTCAGTCAATGATAGTTGGGCAGTTGGATCTTATTGGGTTAATGTTTATTTAAGTGAAGCACAAACATATTTTGAAATATCTATAACAAACACTAAGACAATAGAAATCAATAACTGGTTAGAAGCAGAAACTAAAATTGATGATTTATTAGGATATGATATTAATCAATATTTAGACCCACTATCAGATGTTGCTCATTTAAATGTATTTGAAGATAGCGATTATATTTATGTCACAGGTATTACTGAAATATATAACACATCAACAGCAATTGACACATATGAACAATCACTTGTAAATAACAGTTGGACATTAAGTAATGATTTTTCAGAACAATTAAATGAAGATGTATATATCATAGAAGTTGATACTGATTATGGGGTTGCATTATTTATTGATTATTCTAATATAGCAGTAACAATTCATTTTTGGGTATATGAGATTATACACCCAGAAGAAGCAGTTACTTTATCACCAAGAACATCAATTACTGATTGGGAAGTTGATGAATTTGGAAAATCAGGACTTCCATCAACTGGTACATATGATGTATTAGTTGTTCCAGTTGAGATTAAAGATCATCCGTTTGATTATGATTATTTAAGCCGATTAGAAACAGTCTTTAACGGTGCAGCTGAAGATACTAACTGGCAATCTGTTTCTAGTTTCTATAAGACGAGTAGTTATGGACAATTAGATTTATCATTTGTGATATCTGATAAATACATTACCGATTATGACCACAATTATTATGAAGATAAAGCTGATGATGGCGATCAATACGCAATTAAAGAAGCGATGAATGCATTAGATCCAACGATTGATTTTAGTCAATATGACTATAACAATGATGGGGTTATTGATTCTGTGATATTCATTTATTCATATGCATATGATTTTGAAATCATGCCATGGTGGGCATGGGTTTATAATACTGAATTTGGTGAAGCATCAGATTTAGGTCAAGTGGATGGTAAATCACTTAAATATTACATGTGGGCAAGTTATGATTTCTTAACAGTTGATGTTACTTATGATGAAAATCAAGATGAGAACGCTGAAACTTACATTCATGAATTAGGACATTTATTAGGATTCCCTGATTTATATCCATATGATACATATGATTTTGGTCCTGTTGGTGGATGGGATATGATGGATTATAATATCGGAGATCATGGACCAGCAAATAAATTGTTATATGGGTGGTTATCACCACTTGTAGCTGTATCAGGTACTTATGAGATTACCTTAGATTCTTATGCGTTAGATACCGATGGTATGAATAGTGTTATTCTTATTCCATATAATCAAAGTGATTTATCAGATGGAAATGCATTTGATGAATACTTACTCATCATGTTTTATACACCTAAAGGTTTATATGAAGGACATCTTAATTATCCAGTCTCTGTAGATCAAGCAGGTGTTGTTGTTTATCATGTTGACGCGAGAGTACATAGCAGACCAAGTTTCTGGGGAGCATATTTCACTTATAATAATGAAGGTGATTCGAATTTCTTTGTAGAAATACTTGAAGCAGATTTAGAAGAGGATTTCCCTAGCAATGAAGGACATATGTCATCTAGCGAATTACTTAGAACAGGGTCATTAAATTTAGCTACTGATTATGCATGGCATCAAGGTGGAGCAATCGATGTATCAATTACAATTACAAGTTCAATCAATATCAATAGTACAAGTGTTGATTTAGAAGTAGTCGTTAATAACAATAAATGGTAGTGCAATCGCACTACCATTTTCATTATCTAAAAGTTCTTAAAATGTCTTTCATTTTATCTGATACTCTATAAGATTCAATCGCCTTTTGAATAGTTTTCTTATATGTCCAAGGATCAAGATTTGCTCTTTCCATGAATTTTAATCCTTTATCTGGATATTTAGCTAAGATAGTCGCGAAAGCCCATGCTACACCCATTTTCGCGTAATAGGCATCAATCTTTAAACTACTTAATATATCAATTGTCTGGTCAATATAATCATCTTCAAGATAATGACATAACAACATAACCGCGACAACTCTTTGTTCGAATTCCTTATCAGATTTTACATAAGGTTTTAATGCATCTAATACAAGTTCTCTATGTTTTCTAGCAATCTTAAAGTCCATGCATAATGTATCATTAACTGACCAACTATCAACTTCTGGTATGAACTTGATGAAATACTTTAAAGCTATATGAATATCCTTTAAATGACCAATAACCATCGCTTGAAGTTGTTTTAACTCATAAGATTCGAAATCATTTGATTCAAGAAATAAGATTGGATCATCATTGTAAATCTCTTTGGACAACTTCCTCAATTCAGGTATCGTTAATCCATAAACTTTATGAATACTTGGGTCTAACATTTCATTGAATGCTTTTCTCTTAGGATTTTGTTTACTAACGATAAGCATTTTAACCTTTTTTAATTTCATATAATCACCCCTACTTGCATATATTTTATCATAGTTGTCATCAGTAAAAATAAAGTAATATAACTTTATAACATATGATAATTGTGTTATGCTTATATTACAAAGATTGGAGATTGTTATGGCTGATTTCTTTTTACACACACAATTAATTGAAGATATTTATAAAAATAATCCAGAGTATCAATTTATTGATTATGCAAAACTAGGTGCTCAAGGACCAGATCCTTTTTATTATGTGATTAAATCAAAGATTCATAAAGAAGCTAATCAATTAGCAGATGATATGCATGATACGCGTATTAATGAGTTTTTAATTTCAATGGTTGATTATGCAAAAGAAAAACAAGACCCACATCTAAACGCTTATGTTGCTGGATTTATGACGCATTTTATTTTAGATGTTACAATCCATCCATACATTTATTACAATGTTGGTGAATACTTCTATGATGAACCGAAAACACATAAATATAGAGGTTATCATTTAAGATTTGAAAGAAGTGTAGATGTTGCATATATTAGATATAGATATAAAAAAGATGCACCTTCATTTCATAGAAGAAATCGAATCACACCAATTAAACATACACCAGATAACATTAAAGCACTTCATGATTATGTTAGTAAGAAAGTATATGATGTTGATCATGGTGGCAATTTATATGATAGTGGATATTTAACAATGAGAAAACTATTAAATCTTTTAATTCATGATAAATTAGGGTTTAAGAAATTATTACTTAGTATCGCTGATAAATTTATGAGCCCATCACCAATTTATTTAAAAGATTATCCATATCATAAAAAAGATAAAGATTATGACTATTTAAATCTTGGACATGGCAAATGGCATCATCCTATTACAAATAAAGAAATGTCTTTAAGTGTAATTGATTTATATGATCAAGCATATGAAGAAGTAGAAGATGTGATTGCTAAAGTATTATCCTATATTGATGGTAACGATCAAATTGATTTAAAAGAAGTATTTAAGAATCGCTCTTTTAATTCTGGTGAAGATGTATCAAAAGGATTAAAGATGACATATTTTAAATTGTATGATGAAAAATAAAGAGCGAATTTTTAAACTGAACCCTGTTTAGTAGACACTATAAAAATAAAGGGTTAATTACAAAATAAGAAACACTTCTATATAATTGATATATGGAGGTGTTTTTATTATGGCAAAGAAAGGACAAACATTTAATAAGTATGATTTAGATTTTAAGTTAAAGGTTGTCAAGGAGAAACAAGAAGGTATGAGTTATACAGCATTAGAACGAAAATATAGCATACCATGGCAAACTATTGCAGGTTGGATGAGAATGATTAAAGAAGTTGGGGGACTTGAAGTTAAACCACGAGGTCAAAGCAACAAGAAAGATATTGACTATAAGGAGCGTTATGAAATACTAAAAAAGTTCCAGGCCTTCTTGGTTACCAACGAACCAAAGAAAAAATAAACTTCATCAAGAAATACCGAGGAGTCCACAAGATTACACTCATGTGTGAAGTATTAATGATCAGCCCAAAGACATATTATAAATATAGATATGTAAACGACAGAGATTATGAGACATATAAATTGATTAGACGCATGTTTAAGCAAAGTTTAAACACATATGGCTATAGAAGAATTACAGATGAACTTCATGATAGAGGTTATCAGATAAATCATAAAAAAGTGGCTAGAATCATGCATAAGTATGGATTGAAGCCAAGTTATGTGAAAACATCACAATCAAACAATCAATATTATAAAGAAAACATTAAACCAGACTTATTACAAAGAGATTTTAATCAAAAAGGATGGGTTACCGATGTAACCTATCTCATTTATCGCAATAAAAGAGCTTATTTATCAACCATACTTGATTTAGAGACAAGAAAGATAGTCGCTTATCAAATCAGCATGAAAAACGATAATCAATTAGTGCTTGATACGCTTAATAAGGCCATCAAAAAAACAAAAGACCTAAATGGATTAATCATCCATTCAGATCAAGGTAGTCAATATGTATCTTATGAATATAAAGAAGTCTGCGCATCAAATGGTATCCTTATTTCTATGTCCAGAAAAGGCACACCACTTGATAACGCAGTCATTGAGAGTTTCCATTCCCTCTTAAAGAAAGAGACTCTATACAATAATGATATCAAATCTTTAAAAGAATATATAGCATTCGTGCATAAATGGCTAAAGTTTTATAATACAAAGCGAAGAAAAAATAAAAAGTAGACCTTTTTTTATTAGTGTCTACTTTTTGGGGTTCACTTCATTTTTTCGCTCTTTTAGTTTATATTTTTGATTCAATTTCTTGATTTAAAAGTTCCTTTTGTTTTTCGCGACTTACAAATAGAAGTAGGATACCACTGATGATAAGTGGGAAGATTAATGTAAGAATAGCATAATTAACACTACCGAATACAATAATGAATACACCTAATAAAAATGGACTAAAGATACCACTAAATCTTCCGAATACACTAAAGAATCCAAAGAATTCATTTGCTTTATCTTTAGGTAACATCTTAGCAAAGTAACTTCTAGAAATAGATTGAATACCACCTTGAGCACTACCAACTAACACACCTACAACCCACATAAGCCAAGTTGTATTTTCATAAATAAAAGAAGTGATGACAATCGTAATTGCATAAACGACGATACCGTAATAGATCATCGGTTTATCACCGAATTTCTTAGCCATTCTACCATAGATGATCGCACTAGGAAATGCGATCACTTGAACTAAAACAACAACACCCAATAAGACTGCTACACTTACGCCTAAGTCTCCACCAATGATGGTTGCCATACGAATGACTGTATTAACAACATCATTATAGAATAAATAAGCTAACATGAATATAAAGATTGTTTTATATTTATAGACATGACTGAATGTTTCTTTTAAACTTTTAACAGCTTCTTTGAATGGATACTTAACTTTTTCAATATTATATGTTTGTTCAACATCTTTAAGCATTGGAATAGAATAGATAGCCCACCAGATGATTGCAACTAAGAATGCGAATGCGACTGTTAAATATTCATAACTAGAAGGAATGAATTCAAATGTATATAATGCATATGGGATAATCGCGATAGCAAATGGAATCATAGAGCCTATATATCCCCAGGCATAACCTTGAGAACTTACCTCATCCATGCGCTCCTCACTAGTAACATCAAGCAAGAAAGCATCATAGATGACATTAGTCACTGAATAACCAATCCCTGATATTGCAAAGAATGCGAGTAACGTAATCATTTGAAGTCCTGGAATCACTAACCCTAGGGAACCAATCACACCTATTGATAAAAAGAGTGTGAAGAATTTCTTTTTATTACCTCGGTAATTAGATAGAGCCCCAATGAATGGTGATATTAATGCGACAATTAAAGCGATCCCTGCAGTAACAAATGAGAATACTTGTGTACTGCTTGGATTATCAATGGTTACAGAATCATAATAAATAGGAAATAATACAGTGATGACTGTTAGTATATATGCCGAATTTGCAATGTCATATAAAACCCAATTACGTTCTTTCTTTGATAAACCTTTGAGTTTAAACATATAAAAACCTCTTTTTCTTTTAATGTATAGTATAAAGTCATAACCATTATAGCCTATAAAATATAGTCTATAGGGTCTTATTTACTGCATTTTTACAATGATAGAATGCTATAATAAATATATAAGAATGTGTGGTGATTATGATGTGTGGTAGATTTACATTAGCAATATCAGCAAAACAATTATCTGATTATGTCATGGAAAAGTATCATATTGATGATTATATGCGAGATGAAGCACTCCCAAAATTTAATATTGCTCCTGGCTCAGAAGTTATCTCCATTATACATGATTTAAAGAAATATCGTATTGGAACACTTAAGTGGGGATTTGTTCCAAGTTTTTCAAAAGATGATATCTCATTTCAAATGATCAATGCTAAAGCTGAAACATTATTTGAGAAGCCTTCATTTAAGAAAGCAGCATTATCACAAAGATGTGTGATATTAGCTGATAGTTTTTATGAATGGAATAAAGAGGATAAAAAGGAAGCACCTAGGAGAATACTTACAACTGATCAAAAGATATTTTCGATGGCGGGTATATGGAACACATATGTAAAAGAAGATGGTAGTAAGGTTCATACTGTCGCGATTGTTACGACTAAAGCCAATGATATGATGAGTAGGATCCATGATCGTATGCCTGTGATCTTAACAAAAAAAGGAGAAGACCTTTGGCTAAATCCTTTAGTTAAAGAACAAGCACAATTAGAGAAAGTGCTTATCCCTTATCAATCGGATAAAATGAAAATGTATAAAGTATCGAAAAACGTTAATCGTTCTTCATATGAATTTGAAGATGCCATTATTGAATTAAAAGATGAAGATGATGAGCATACGTTATTTTAAAAAAATAAGAGATGTGAAATAATCACACCTCTTTTTTGTTATGCAGGAATAACTGTACCTTGGTAGTTTTCCTCAATAAATGTTTTAATTGTATCTGATGTTAATGCAGCGATTAAAGCTTGAATTTTAGGAAGATTTTCTCTACCCTCTTTTACAGCTAAGATATTAACGTATGGGTTATTATCAGGTGACTCTAATACTAATGCATCTTCCAATGGATTTAATCCACCTGATAATGCGAAGTTACCATTGATAAATACTAGTTCACCTTGATTGTTTTCATAAGCACTATATAATAGTTCAGGATTGATTTGTTCAAAATTTAAGTTTTTAGGGTTAGTTGCAATGTCTTCTAAAGTTGCAGTTAATGAATCAACACCAGCAGCTAAAGTGATTAAACCGTTAGCTTCTAATACTGATAAGAAACGTCCATGATCAGATGTTGAGTTACTGATGATGACTGTATCTCCATCTTGAACTTCTGATAATGAAGTATAATCTTTTGAATATAATCCAAGTGGTTCAATGTGGATACCAGCAACATTAGTTAATTTCTTATCAGCTGCAGCTGATGAGTTATATAAATTGAAGTATGGAATATGTTGGAAGAAGTTAGCATCTGCTGATCCGTTAGCAACTGCTGGGTTTGGTGTTGTATACTCAGCAACAACTGTTACTTCTAAAGTATAACCTTCAGCTTCTAATAATGGTCTAGCAGCTTCTAAAATTTCAGCATGTGGTACTGCTGTAGCTACAACGTAAATTGTATTTTCGTTGTCGATATCTGTACTGTTGCAAGCAACAAGTCCTAAGGCAATAATTGTTAATACGAATAATGATAATAATTTTTTCATTTCTTTCTACTCTTTTCTTTTTATTTTTTCTTTCTACAAAATTATTTGTGATTAATTTTTTTGACAATGAAGTCTGATAATATTTGGATGATGAATACAATCATCAATATAATAGCTACCGATACATAACCCGCGAGTTGTTTCGATGAACCATTATGAATTAAAAATATAACTGCTTGATCACTTAGACCACCACCACCGATAGCATTAGCAGCAGAGATAAATCCAATTAATGTGATTAATGTCACAGTTAAACCTGAGATTAGAGAAGGCAATGCTTCAATAAATAAGGTTGTTGCGATTTTAAATTTAGATGCACCAAGTGCACGAAGGGCTTCATTTCGTCCTGATGGAATATCTAATAAAGCATTATAGACGATACGTGCATAAAATGGTGTTGCACTTACGATTAATGGTGGTAATGCACCATTAGCACCTAACATTTGACCATTTGTGATGATTAATGTTACTGGAATCATGATCACGATTAATATCACGAAAGGTATAGACCTAAAGATATTAACGATTGCTGATACGATTTGATTTATGAATAATAAATATTTATTTGATGTGTTTCTTTCATTTGTGAAATATAATAAGAATCCGATAAGTAATCCTAGTCCAACAATAAATAGCGAACTAATAAGTAACATGTATAATGTTTCTGATAATCCATCAAAGATTAAGTTCCAATCATATGCTGTCATATCTTGTCACCTTAATTTCCTTAGACTTCAAATATTCCAGTGCTGATGCAATATCATCACCAGTGATTTTGATATATAAATATCCGATTTCAGTATCAACGATTTCTAATACTTGAGCATGTAAGATATTAATATCGACATTATATGTTTTAATCATGTCACTTAATATTGATGTCTCATTAGCTTCGTTCTTATAGATAAGCTCATAAACATCAGTTAATGTTTCATCAAAATGTTTTGTTTGTTTAACAAGAGATTTTGTGACTTCATGTTTTGGATTCATAAATAATTCTAATACATCATTTTGTTCAACGATTGTTCCTTGATCCATAACAACCACTTTATTACAAATTTTCTTTATCGCTTCTATTTGATGCGTAATAAAGATAATTGTAACACCTGTTTGTTTTTGAATGTCTTTAAGGAGAAGAAGAATCTCTTCGGTCGTTTTTAAATCTAGTGCTGAAGTTGCTTCATCACATAATAAATATTTAGGTCTACTTGCAAGTGCACGTGCGATAGCTACCCTTTGTTTTTGTCCACCTGATAGTTGTTTAGGGTAAGATGCTCTTTTGTCTTGCAAACCGACAAGATCTAACAGTTCTAAAATACGGGTTTCTTGATCAGCTTTTTGATTAGCAATATCTAAGGCTAATTTAATATTTTGATATACAGTGAACTGGTCAAATAAATTAAAATCCTGGAAGATCATGCCGATTTGCTGACGCATTCGATTTAGAGCCTGTTTTTTAAGTGTTAATAAATCTATATCATCAATGATGATCTTACCAGTTGTAGGTGTGATCAATCCATTGATTAGACGTATAAGTGTTGATTTACCTGCACCACTATAACCAACAACCCCTAATATATCACCATCGTTGATAGTTAGGTTTACTGGATGAAGTGCTACAAATTTAGTTTTTCCTTGATCAAAAGTTTTTGATAAGTTGTTTAATTGAATCATATATATACCTCCTTAATCCATAAAAAAAGTCTTATCGACACGATAAGACTCAGACGTTTAATGTAAATCTCATCGCTTATAGCATTACCACCTTGCAATTGCAGGTTGGTAGGCGATCACAGAGCTATATCTCTCCCGCCTTCTTGATAACTCGATTAAGTTCAAATCATTTTAACACGATATTTATATAAAGTAAAGTGATATTATTTTGATTTTGTGATTAGGCTTTATATATGCTATAATGTTTAAAGAAATGGAGGGGTTTTATGTTTGATTCATTTGCAAGAGGTTTATCAATATATAAACAAAATTTAATTTTTATTTTTAAACATCCTTTTATGTTAATACCATATGTATTCACTTTAGGGATTAATATGGTAGGTATGTATTACCTATATGATTGGTTATATGCACCTGAAATGGAAGTAGAGATCACATTGTTATTAATTTATTTAATATCAGTGTTATCAACGTTTACAATTGGGATTACATCATTGTTTATTTTGGAAATGGTTGAACAACTTGAGACTGTTGGTAAAATTAATATTTTTAAAGCTATAAAAGATATGGTTGTTCAAGACTTATGGCAAGCTCTACCTTTAATATTATTATGGTCAGTATTAGATTTCATTTTAGTTATACTTACAGCAGTCACTAAAAGAAAATCACGAAATGGCCACTCTAGTCATACATTCTTAAGTCGAATCGTAGATACATTTAGAGAAACAATAAAGTTAGGTATGATGGTTTCATTTGCTAGTGTCGCATGGGAAAACTATGGTATTGGTTATTCATATCGTAGAGGTGTATCTGTTTATAAAAGTCATCTAACTGAAATACTAACAGGTGTTGGTGTATCTAAAATCACAGGATTTTTAACTATTTTAATTCTTCCTGTGTTCTATATCATGATTAGTCTTGATTTACCTATTGTAACAATAATTATTGTTGTAGCGTTGTTATTCTCTATTATTTGGAGTATGGGTAAACTTGTTGAACAATTATATACAGCGGAATTATTTCTATGGGTTAAACATTATGAAAAAGCAAGAGAAAAAGCTGAAAAAGATGGACTTGAAATGCCTGGTTCAATTAGGGACGTAGCACAACCAAGTTTTGTAGATAATGTATTTGATTTAGTCTAAAAATAAAACACCAATTTAATTTGGTGTTTTTTTTAATCTGTAGATAAATCCATAATCAGTGATAATGGATACTTAACATAATCAATATAGATGAGTTTGTTGATTGGGTCTATTCTTGTAATATTGCCATAAGTTTGTTTGATATAACCATCTTGGAAATAAGAAAGATAAACTTTCAATCTTTCGTGGAAAGCTCTTTGTAAAGTCATATCCATTTCATACAACTGGTCTTCTGATAAGACTGGCTTTTCTTTTTTACCTAATCGATACTTTAATTCTTTATATAAATCATTGAAACCTGCAAGTCCATCAAATGGTGCCCATTTGATAATACCGCGATCAACATAAACTGTAGGATTACTCATTGTGTCCTCCTACAAAACCATTACGTCTAACAATAGTAGAATGTTCTTCAAGTGATTCAGCACGATTAACAGCGTTTTTTCCATAACGTTCCTTGATTTCATCAATAGAAGATAAGAGTTGATATTCTTTTTCAATCGCTTCAGCATCTTCAAATAGTGAGTATTGATATACTTTAGAATCTGTTAAACCGCCTAGTGAAACGGAAACTGAGCGGATAGGGCTACCATCGTATTGTCTTTTAAATATATTTAGACATGTGTGATAAATCTCTTTAAAAGAAGAGGTTGGTTGTTCAAGTGTGACTTGTTGATGAAGTCCTCCACCTGTTGATAAGGAATAACCAACACCGAAGTGAACAACGCGACAACGTTTTTTGCTCATGCGAAGACGTCTAGTGATTTCATCAGCCATTTCTAAGATGATTGTATATATTTCCGGTTTATGATAATCATGGAATAAGACTTGGCTTGTTCCAAAACTTTTACTTTTTGAGCGAAGCTTTCCTTTGTCTTGAATCATAGACATGTCGATGCCATGTGTATGATACCAAAGTTCTTCACCTAAAATGCCGAAGTGATCTTTTAAGATGTCTTTATTGTAATTAGCGATATCACCAATTGTATGCATACCTAGAAGATTTAAGTTTCTCTCCATACGATATCCAATACCCCACATTTCTGATAGTGGTTCGATTGGCCATAGTTTTTTAGGAACATCTTCATATGTCCATTTAGTGATAGAATCTTTTTGATGTTTAGAATCTAAGTCCATCGCAAGTTTTGATAATAACATATTAGGACCAACACCACAACTTGCTGGAAGATTTAATTGATCAAAAATATCTTTAACAATTTTTTTGCCTAATTCAACATCAGTCATTTTATATAAAGATAGATAATTAGTAACATCTAAAAATGCTTCATCAATAGAATAGACATACAGATCTTCATCTGAAACATACTTTAAATATATTTCAATGATCTTCATCGTATGTTCCATATATGTTTTCATGTGTGGTTTAGCATAAATGATGAAAGGTTTTAAATCATCTGGTATATCAAAAAGTCTTGCCCGAGATGAAATACCTAATGATTTCAAATAAGGTGTTACAGCTAAACATAGCGCTCCATTACCTCTTGATTGATCTGCGACTACTAAAGGTGTCGTAAATGGATCAAGTCCACGCAGTGCACATTCAACAGAGGCGTAGAAACTCTTAAGATCAATACATATAATATTTCTATTTAATTGATATTCTTTCATAGTCACACGCCTCCTTTGTTGTTGTATTATATTACTTTATACCTATTGATTTCAAGGGTGTTTTTGATGAAAATAAATGTAAACATTTTCCAGTGTTTTTATTTATAATCATTATTTTTTGCATGTAAACATTTTCAAACGTTTTTCATTTTCAACTCAAAGGTGTAAAATAAAAAATAGAGAGAAGGTTGAGAGATATGCGTCATATAGTAACAAAGAAAATCAAATCAATAGTTGATCGAAAAAGAGCTAAAATCTTTTTAGTGAAATATAAATATAAAGACAAAATTATCAAAGGTCGCATTTATGGGTTCACTGGATATGCAACATTAATGATGTTAAGAGTTAAAGAAAACCAAAAAGTTAAAATTGACTTTAGAGTGATTGAAGGTGAATGTGCACTTGCATATACACAAAAGAAAGAAGTACACATCTTATCAAAAGATCAAAAAGACTTCCAAGAAGATGTTACATTAAATGTTAAAAAAGGTTTCATGCGTTTTAGAATCGTCGGTGAAGCAGCATCTGTAGAATTAGAAATTGAATTAGTTGATGCATAGAGAGTTTAAATGACTCTCTTTTTTTGTGTTATATCTTTATATAAATTATAAAGTGTGTTATTATACTAGATAAACCATTTTGAAGGAGGATATGTAAAATGAGTGAAGTGGAAAAAGTAAAAGCATTTTATGATTACAATCCTGAAATTGAATGGAATCGTCTAGAGGGGTTTCATTTTGAATTCGAGATTACTAAACGTATGATGCAAAAATTCATGAATCCCGGTAAAGTGTTAGATATTGGCTGTGGGCCGGGGAGATATTCAACATATTTAGCCAAAGAAGGTTTTGACGTAACAGCAGTCGACTTATCTGATGGCAATGTTGAATTTGTTAAAAAGAAAACCAAAGAGTTAAAGCTAGACGTTAAATGTTATCAAGCAGATGCTAGAGATTTATCATCACTGCCACTTGAACTATATGACTATGTATTAGTTATGGGGCCAATGTATCATTTATTTAGTGAAGAAGATCGCAAAAAGGTTATAGTAGAAGCAAGGAAGTATTTAAAACCAGGAGGATTAATTTTTGTATCTTTTATTGGATTACATGCCGGCCTTAATTATTATTTAGATGAGTGTCCTGAAGAACTCATCAATGAAGATGATTATATATATTTAGATGCGCTAATTGAAAATAAGACATGGAGCGGTACAGCTTTTACAGAAGCCACATTCATTGAACCGGATGATATCAAGCCTTTCTTTGATACTCTAGAATTTGAGAAGGTATCAATATTTGGTCAAGAAGGAGTGACTGCGACACGTTTAAGTTTTCTAGAAGCACAAAGCGAAGAGGTAAGAAATCTTTACTTGGAACTATCTTTAAAGATGTGTGAGAATCCGAAATATTTCATATATTCAAGTCATATCATGTATATAGGTAAAAAATAACAAGAACACTGGGCGATGATGCTTGGTGTTTTTTTTAAATAATTAATTATTAAATAATTAAAAACAAACGAATATAAAAAGTAAAACAAAATTGTTGACAAAAATAAACGAACCGTATATACTGTGTATGAACAATAAACACAGTTAGGAGAGTTCGTATGGATGCATTAGTCGTAAAAAACTTAAAAAAGTCTTATAAGACATTTGAATTAAAAGATGTATCATTTTCAATCCCTCAAGGATATATCATGGGATTCATTGGAGAAAATGGTGCTGGTAAAACAACAACAATAAAATCAATGCTTAACGTTATAAATAAAGATAGTGGAGAAATTACTATATTAGGTAAAGATATAGATCAAGAAGAAATCGAGATTAAAAAAGATTTAGGATATATATCAGGAGATTCTTTTTATCCAAAGAAGAGGTTAAAAGAAGTGACTGCAATTTATCAAACATTCTTTAACACATGGGATGAAGCAGTTTATAAAAATTATCTTAAGAGATTCAATTTAGATGATAATAAACGAATTGATGAATTATCTAAGGGTATGAAGATGAAATATGAGTTATCACTCGCGATGAGTCATCATGCTAAATTACTTGTATTAGATGAACCAACAAGTGGATTAGATCCAGTTGTTAGAGATGAGTTATTAGAAATCTTTCAAACGATTGTTGAAAATGAAGAAACAAGTGTCTTATTTTCAACACACATCACAAGCGATTTAGAAAAATGCGCAGACTACATTACATTTATCCAAGATGGTAAAATCATCGATAGTGCAACAAAAGACGACTTTGTTGAAAAGTACTATGTTGTTAATGGTGAAAAAGAAGTGTTACCAACATTAAAAGATCAACTTGTAGGATATAGAGAAAATGCATTTGGATTTAATGGATTAATCGAAGTATCTAAATTTAAAAAGAGTTATCCAATTAAACATGCTAAACCATCATTAGATGATATTATGATTTATTATGCAGAAGGGAAGAAGAACAATGCTTAAATTATTAAATAAAGAATTAAAACTATCTATTAATATATTTTTCTTTATCATGCCATTTATCTTAGGATTATTATTCTTTATTCCTGGATGGATATACATGTTAGTGTTTATGTACTTCTTTTGGATTTCAATCCCACAGATATTCTCAGCTTATGTTAATCAAAAAGACTATGATTTTCTATCAATGTTACCTGTATCTAAAAAAGATGTTGTTAAGTCTAAAGTATACGCAATGTTTATCATCGAAGGATTACATGTATTATTCGCTGTGATATTTGGTTTAATTCACAATCAAATTTATGGACCAATAAATTGGATATTCTTTGATATCAACTTAGCATTCTTTGGTGTAGCGATTCTTATGTATGGCCTATTTAATATCACATTTTTACCAGCATACTTTAAAACAGCTTATTTCTTTGGGAAACCTTTAATCGTATCAAGTGTTGTTACATTTATATATGCGTTTATATTTGAATTTGGTGTTGCAAGATATGAATTCATGAGAAACATATTTGAAGGTAGTATGACAAATCAAGTGATTGTGTTTGTAGCTGCTATAGCTTTAACAGCTTTATTATGTTTCATAACAATTAAAAAATCGATTAAAAATTATGTTAATATATAATTATGAAAAATATATCGATTAACCATCAAACACAAACACCAATCTATAAACAACTATATGATCAAATATCTCTTCAGATCTTAAACGGATCATTAACATCTGATTCTTTATTACCATCAATTAGAAACATTGCTAAAGAATTAAGAGTTAGTATTATCACAATTAAGAAGACATGGGAAATGCTTGAACAAAATGGATACATCTATACTGTAGCAGGTAAAGGCTCATATGTATCAGAGCATACCAATAAATCAATTGATCATAAAAAGCATGAAATATTAAAGACTTCACTTGAGGAACAAGTAACTCTTGCTAAATCATTAGGATATAGTAAAGAAGAATTAATTAAAATCATTGATGATATATTTAACAAATAAAAAAACCAATGTGAGATATCACTCGCATTGGTTTTTATTTTCTAAGTATTTTATCCATCTTTTTACCTTTAGCTACTTCATCGACTAACTTATCTAAGTATCTAACATTTTGAACTAAAGCATCTTCAATGGCTTCAACACGCATGCCACAAATGACACCTTTGATTAATTGACGATTGTCATTTAGTTTTGGTGCTTCATCAAAGAAAGTTTTAAATGTTGATGTCTTTTGGATGTGATGATCGATATCAGATTGACTATATCCAGTAAGCCAAGTGATAACTTGATCGACTTCATCTTTGGTATGACCCTTACGTTCAACTTTCTTGATATACATTGGATAAACTTCAGAGAATTTTAATACATAATATCTATCTTCATTCATGAATAATCACCTCTATATTCTATTTTGATTATAGCATATCATGTGTATTTATAAGGTGTATAATACTTCTAGTGAAAAATTGATGTATTTAAAAATTCATCATTAAAAAAATTTTGATTTTAGAAAGTTTTATTTTTTTAAATTTATCGTATAAAATTATTTTTTATATTTAAACTTATATTGATCAGTTATAGTTTATTCAAAATAGAAGTTATCAAGCACTCTTTGAATAATGGTTCTATTAGGCTATTTATCGTATATGCTCATGAGAGCTAAAGTTACAAAATAACTGTTGAAATGTTGTAATTTTAATGGATGAGAAAACATGAGCGATTAAAAATAATGATTAAAAAATAAAAATAAATTTTTATGAATTTCTACAAAAAAGTTAGAAAAAACTACAAATAAACCTTATTTTAATGATAATAATGCATTTAATGGCTTTATGAAGGCGATATACGGTTATTTATATCGTAATTAATAGGCATTTAACTAAATATTGATCATATATTCTTTGATAAGTATTTTAGATATCAATGTATAATGAAATAGAAAATATACTAATCATAGTGAGGATATCATGAGTCAAAAGAAGGTATACTATCTAAATCGTGCAATCATGGGTCTAGCATTTAATATGATGTTTACCGCAACAGCTCTTTATCGTATTGATATTGCACAACTAGAGATCTATCAACTCATCTTAATCGGTACTGCCATGGAGCTTTCTATTTTCTTTTTTGAAATTCCTACTGGAGTTGTTGCAGACATGAAGAGTAGACGTCTATCTGTGATTATTGGTATATTTGTTATTGGTGCAGCAACTTTAATTGAATCACTTACCCCTTATTTTTATATGATTTTCATTGCACAATTTTTATGGGGTTTTGGATATACGTTTATATCAGGTGCATTACAATCATGGGTTAGTGATGAAACAGAAAATAAAGATGTAGAACAAATAATTATTACAGGTTCTCAGTTTAGAACTTTCGCATCCATTGTTGGGATTATTCTTGCTGCTGTGATTGGGGCCACTAACATCAGATTAACTTTATATGCAGCTGCACTTATTATGGCATTACTTGGTATGATCAATATATTCGTGATGAAAGAAGAACATTTTGAAAAACAAGAACATCATGAATCTATTTGGAAATCATATGTATCACAATTTTCAAATGGCTATAAACACATCAAAGGTCATGATGTGTTAAAAGTCATGATGATCGTAATGTTATTCTTTGGTCTATATTCTGAGGGTATTGATAGAACGTATGAGATTCATATATTAAATCATTTAGGATTTAGAGATATGATTAATCTTCCACCTATTTGGATATTATCTATCTTAAATGCGCTGATTGTTATTCTAGGACTAATCTTATTACAAATCACTAAAAGATATATTAAGCAAAGTCATCATGTAGTTGCTTGGTTGATTATCTTTATCTCTATCATGGTTATTGGTATTTTATTATTCGGATTCTTACCACTGCCTTATTTAGCTGTTGGTGGATTCTTATTGTTCCATACAGCTAGAGAAGCGACTGATCCACTGCTTGATATCATTATCATTTCAAATACACCATCAAAGATAAAAGCAACAGTCCTATCAACATTTGGACAAATTGACGCGATTGGTCAAATCTTATCAGGATTGATTATGGTCGTGATTGGTGTGACACTACCTATTAACATCTTATATTTAGTGACTGCAATTATTATTAGTATTCCAATATTTTTATTACCTAAAACATATGTTAAATATAAACAATAAATATAAAAGAAGAGAACATCAAATAACATATTTTGGTGTTCTTTTTTAATGTTAATGTTTTCTAAGATACAATTCACATATTTAGTGCTATAATATCATTCGTTATAAGAGGTATGATTTATGCAAAAGTTAGAAAAGAATTTATTTAAAATTTCGTGGCCAATATTTCTAGAACTCGTATTCTTTACGTTACTAGGAACAGTGGACACATTAATGTTGTCACATTTCTCTGACACTGCGGTTGGTAGTGTTGGTGTTTCAAATAGAATATTAAACTTGATTGCGATATTAATCAATATTGTAGCACTTGGTATAGGGGTTGTAGCATCTCAGTATTTAGGTGCGAATCAAACAAAGAAAGCAAAAGATGTAGTTGTTACTGGTATTGTGGGTAACTTTGTCTTAGGTTTCTTTTTAACACTTGTTGTTATTGTATTTGGTAATTGGTTTGTTCATTTGATTGGAACGAATGAAGTCTTTATTGATGATTCTATAACGTATTTAAGAATCGTAGGATTTTCTTTATTGTTTGTTTCTTTAAGAGTTGGATTATCAACAGCCTTTAGAAGTTTTAGTCATCCTAAAGTTGTTATGTATATTATGGGTGTTGGTAATTTAATTAATATTATATTAAATGCAATTCTTATTTATGGATTGTTTGGTGCACCATCTTTAGGTGTTGAAGGTGCAGCAATCGGTACACTTGTATCTAGAATTGTGATGGTTATATTATTAGCGATATATACATATAAGATATTAGAGATTAAATTACATAAATTAAGATTTTATATGGAACACCTTAAAAAGATATTATTTGTTGGTGTTCCAGCAGCATTGGAAAATGTCATGTATAATATTGCTCAAGTTGTGATTCTTGTTATTATTAATCAGATGATACCAGAAGCAGTCATTGCGCAATCTTATATATCATTAATATTATCGTTTGTCTTCATCTTTAGTTTTGCCTATGCTAGTGGTAACTCTATTATCGTAGGTTATTATATTGGAGAAAATGATAAGTTATCCGCATATAAACAAACGATTAAATCAATTAAGATTGCATTCTTAACAATTATCATAGTCGTCGCAGTTCTTAACTTAATTGCGTATCCTTTAATTTCTATATTCACTGATGATATGCAAATTACTGAAATGATTAGAAATGTTATCTATATATCTATATTCATTGAAATAGGACGTTCAATGAATATGGTCTACATCTCAGCACTTAGATCAGCTGGAGATACAATATTTCCAGTCATCATGGCAATCATCTCAATGTTTGGTGTATCAGTGTTATTTGCCTATATTTTCGGATTAAGATTAGAACTTGGTATATTAGGTGTATTTATAGCATCCGCAATGGATGAACTCTTTAGAGGAGCAACCATGGCTTATCGTTGGTATAAGAAAAAGTGGATGCAAATGAAAGTTATAGAGTTAGATATAGAAAACTAAACGAGGAAAGAAAAATGAGATTTCTTTCCTCGAAACGATAACGTGTAAACAACAAAGTATATCTATAGATATGCCTTGTTGTTTTTTCTATTTTCCTATATAATAATAGAGACTTGAGGTGAAACTATGGAAAACCAATCAAACTTTATAAAAACAATTATGGAAAATGATTTAGAATCAAAAAAACATGATGAAATCATTACCCGTTTTCCACCTGAACCAAATGGCTTCTTGCATATTGGGCACGCACGTGCAATCATTACCAATTTTGAATTAGCTAAAAACTTTGGTGGATATACAAATTTAAGATATGATGATACAAATCCAGAAAAAGAAGATGATGTTTATGTACAAGCCATTAAGAATGATATTAAATGGTTAGGATATGAACCTAAAGAAATTTACTTCGCATCTGATTATTTCGATGAAATGTATGATCGCGCTATTGTCCTTATTAAAAAAGGATTAGCTTATGCTGATTTTCAATCACCAGAAGAAATGGCGAAAAACAGAGGAGACGTAACAACACCAGGTGTTGAGTCACCTTATAGAAATACAAGTGTTGAAGAAAATCTAAAGATTTTTGAAGACATGAGAGCTGGTAAATATAAAGAAGGTGAATGTGTGCTTCGAGCTAAGATCGATATGGCATCACCTAACATGAATTTAAGAGATCCAGCAATCTATCGTATTGTATATGCACATCACCATAGACAAGGCGATAAATGGTGCATTTATCCAATGTATGATTATGCACATCCATTAGAAGACGCAATTGAAGGCATCACGCATTCTCTATGCTCTCTAGAGTTTGAAGATCATAGACCATTATATGACTGGGTTGTAAGAGAAACTGAAATTCCTTCTACACCTAGACAAATTGAGTTTGGTCGTTTAAATGTTGAAAATACAGTATTATCAAAAAGATTTTTAAGAGCGTTAGTTGAAAATCATAAAGTGAGTGGTTGGGATGATCCTAGAATGCCAACTGTCTCAGGTATGAGAAGACGTGGGTATACACCTGACGCGATTAGACACTTTATTTTATCTACAGGCTTATCTAAAGTGAACTCAACAGTTTCAGCAGATATGTTAGAAGCTTCAGTTCGTGGTGATCTTCAAGATAAAGCATCTAGAGTGATGGGTGTTATCAATCCTTTAAAAGTAACAATTACTAACTATCCTGAAGATAGCGTAGAATATGTAGATATTCCTTGGCATCCTGATCATGAAGATTTAGGAACTAGAAAAATCGCATTCTCTAAACACTTATATATCGAACAAGATGATTTCGTATTAGAAAAACCTAATAAGAAATATAAGAGACTGGCTTTAGGTATTGAAGTCAGATTATTCCATACTTACTTCATCAAAGCAAATGAAGTTAAATATGATGAAGCCGGAAATATCATTGAAGTGCTTGCTACATATGATGAAGCAACTAAGAGTGGTTCAGGCTTTAACGAAAGAAAACCTAATGGTACAATTCATTTCGTAGAAGCAACTACTGCAAATAAAGCAAACATCAACTTCTATAAACCAATGTTATTAGATGATGAATCTCTAGATTTAATGGATCGTTTTAATCCAGAGTCATTAGAAACTAAAACATGTTATGTAGAAGAAGCGTTAGAAGAAAGTAAGCCAGGCGATAAATATCAATTTATTAGAGTGGGTTATTTCAATACAGATGATGATTCAACAAGTGAGTCATTAGTATTTAATGAAATCGTACCACTAAAGAGCAGTTATAAATAAAAACAGAAAGCAGGTAGAACATGGACAATTATCTAGCTACCTTAAATGAATCTCAATTAAAAGCGGTCATCCACCCAGGTGGTCCGCTTTTTGTTGTAGCAGGAGCAGGGACAGGTAAAACGAAAACACTAACAACACGTATTGCATATTTAATTATGAATGGTGTTGAATCAAAAAGAATACTTGCTGTTACGTTTACGAATAAAGCAGCGCGTGAAATGAAACAAAGAGTCATCGATATGACAGGACCATATGCATCTGATATATGGTTATATACTTTCCATGCATTTGGATTACAAATCTTAAGAAGACATATCGCTGAACTTCCATATGGATATAAAACAACTTTTACAGTGATTGATGAAGATGATGGAAAGAAAATCATCACAGATTTAATCAAAGGTATGGGTTTAGATATAAAACAATTTTCAGTTAAACAACTGAAGAGTTTAATATCTTTATTTAAAACACAAAGACTTCCAGAGTTTGAAAGATCAGATGAAGAAAGAATCTATAAGGCTTATCAACATTATTTATATGATAATCAATTATTAGATTTTGATGATCTTCTTATCTATACATTAGAATTATTAACTGATTATCCAGCCATCAAAGAAAGATATCAAACTGAGTTTGAACATGTATTAGTTGATGAGTTCCAAGATACTGATATTGTTCAATATAAGATATTACGTATATTAGGTGCTAAACATAAAAATGTATTTGTTGTAGGTGACCCTGATCAATCTATATATTCTTTTAGAGGTGCAAGTTATCAAAACAGTGCACGCTTTATTAAAGACTATAGTGCAGAGACAGTTGTATTAGAGAAGAACTACAGATCAACAAATCAAATACTTACAGCAGCAAACAAATTAATCGCGAATAATTTTAATCGTCCAGGATCTAAAAATCTTAAAAGTGATTTAGGTCTAGGAGATCCAATTACTTATTATGTTGCAGATAATGATTATAATGAAACATTCTATGTCATTAACGAAATTGAACGACTTGTTCAATTCGGTAATTACACATATGAAGACTTCGCAATCCTTTATCGTAATAATGCATTATCAAGATTATTTGAAGATACATTAATTAAAGAAGGTATCCCATATATTATTTATGGTGGTCTATCTTTCTATCAAAGAAAAGAAATTAAAGATGCACTTGCATATGTTAGATTGGGGTTAGACCCTCATCAAGATTTCTTCTTTAAAAGAGTTGTGAATGAACCGAAAAGATCGATTGGTAAAGTAAGTATTCAAAAGCTTGAAGAAAAAGCTAGAGAGTTAGGCATCAGCTTATTTGCAGCAATCGATTATGTAGATCTTCGTGCACAAGCATTAAAGGGATTAAATGAATTTAAGAAATTAATCAATGATATCAAAGATGCATTCTTTGATATGACTGACCTAAATCAAATCATGCCAGTGTTAATGAACTTAACAGGATATATCGATATGCTTAAAGCAGAGAACACTGAGCAAGCTGATGATCGTATTAATAACTTAAGAGAACTTCAATCAGTATTTGTTCGTGGTGATATGTATTATGAAGGAAACTTCTATGAAAAGCTAAAACAACAATTAGATCAAATTGCGTTATACAGTGACCTTGATCAAGATGTTGATGATGTAAATAAAGTGAAGCTCGCGACTTATCATCAAGTTAAAGGATTAGAGTTTAGAGTTGTATTTATGGTTGTATTAGAAGAAGGGATATTCCCTAATAATAATTCAATGATGAGTTCACATGAATTAGAAGAAGAGCGAAGAGTCGCGTATGTAGGTATGACAAGAGCGAAAGAAAGATTATATATGACTCATGCAAATCGTCGTATGCAATATGGTGAACTTAGAATTGGTTATCCTTCTAGATTCATTAAAGAGTCTAGACCGAAAGAAGAAAACCAACCTAGAAAAGTTTATAGTTACCAACAACCAATTAATAGTGGACACATATTAACGACAGGTGATAAGGTATCACATGATGTGTTTGGCTTAGGTGTTGTCGTATCTGTAAATGAAGATATCGCGAAGATTGCGTTTGGTATGCCTCATGGTATTAAGAACATATTAGAGAGTCATCCGGCACTTAAAAAAGTTAAATCTTAATATATTATCATAAGAGCTATTGATTAATTTCAATGGCTTTTTTATTTTTATAGGCGTATTTTTATCGTTATTAAAATTTCACTAAAAAATTTTTTTAATTTTTAGAAAGTTTTTTATTTTGATTTTTTATCAAAAAATATTCATAAAATTTAAATTATTTTTTTGGTCTTAATCATGAACAAAAAATCACTTAAATTGAAAAACACTATTAAACGCGTTCATTAGGCCAATCGTAGCATTTCGATTTGGTATGAAAAATCACTTAAACACTGTTAAATATTGGTCACGGTGAGTTTTGAAAAAAATCAAAAAAATTTTTTGAGCTATTTTTTGTATGGAACTTTTTTTGGAATTTTTAAAAAAAATCTATAAAAAAACCAAAAAATTAGTGATTTATCAAATAAAAAACTACTTAATGGCTTTGTTGTGCTAATAACCGCTTTTTAAATGGCTAATTATTGTAGTATTTAGATGAAAAGAAAAAATACCAGAATTAGACTAACATTATATGGGTGATTAAATTGATACTTAACGAAAAACAAAAAGAGGTTGTATATAGCAAGTTAAAGTCGATGTTTTTACTTGCAGGTGCTGGAAGTGGTAAGACGAGAGTAATTATCGAAAGGATTAAATATCTGATTAGAGAAGATGTAGATCCATTAAAGATACTCGCGATTACTTTCACACATAAAGCTGCAATTGAAATGAAAGAACGTTTATCAAATGAGTATGTGAGTGTCCATACATTTCATCAATTTGCATTAAAAATCTTAAAAGCCAACCTTTCATATGATTATAAAATACTATCAGAAGACTTAAAGGAATTTACAAGAGAAGAACGATTAAAGATTTCAATTTATAAGAATCATGTGTATCAATCTAGAAAGCCTAAGGCATATGAGAGATATCAACAACTACTAAAAGAAAATCACCAAAAAGATTTTGATGATATACTATTAGACTTACTCGCATATTTAAAGACTCATAAAAATAAATTAGATTATGATTATATATTTGTTGATGAGTTTCAAGATACTAATGAACTTCAATATCTCATATTAAAATTATTGATTAATGATCATACATCGACATTAGCTGTTGGTGATCCTGATCAATCAATTTATCAATTTAGAGGTGCGAACTCTAAAATCATCGAAAGATATATTAAGGACTTCAAGGCTGAAGTTTTAGTACTCAATTTGAATTATAGATCATCACCACATATCATTAAGATTGCTAATAGATTCATTGAAACAAATCTTAGGAAACATAAAAAAGAACTCATACCTTTTAATGAAGAAAACTATGAAACGAATAAATTAGTGTTCAATACACTTTTAGAAGAAGCTAAATTTATAGTAGAAAGATATCGTGGATTTATTCTAACAGGAACTAAGCCAAAAGACATTGCAGTGCTTTATAGGAATCACCATAGAGCACATATCATTAGAAGAGAAATACAAAAACTATATATGGATAGTATTTATAAGATACAACTACTAACCATGCATCAAGCGAAAGGACTAGAGTTTGATGTAGTCTTTATCATCGGGCTTGAAGATAAAGAGATGCCATCACATCATACAACCACTTATTTATCATTAGAAGAAGAGAAGAGACTAATGTATGTAGCAATCACTAGAGCTAAAAAATATTTATACCTCACATGTGTTAAAAATAACTATCATGTGCATAGGCAACCTTCTAGATTCTATAAATCAATAAAAACGAAATGAGTAAAACACTTTAACTTACAAAAGGTAAGTGATATAATATAAGTGTAAAAACAAAAGGAGTTGATTTTATGAAAAACGTATTTAAAGCTACAGCTACAAAATTACCTGATGGTCTACAAGTTGAAACTAACTCAAGATCATTTAAGATATTATATGATGAGCCAGAACAACTAGGTGGTACCGATCAAGGTATTAATCCAGTAGAGGCAATCCTTACTGCACTAGGTGCATGTCAAACGATTGTTGCATTCGCATTTGCGAAAGCTAAAAGATTTGATTTACAAGGATTTAGAGTTGAACTAGAAGGTGACTTAGACCCAGATGGATTCACTGGTAGAAATCCAGATGTTAGAAAAGGATTTACAGAAATCAGATATAATATGTTCTTTAACACAACAGAACCTCAAGATAAAGTTGATGCGTTCGCTGAATTCATTGAGAAGACATGTCCAGTTACTGACACATTATTAAATGGTGTTAAGCTTGTTAACTCAGGAGCAATTATTGAATAATAAGTAGAAGTCGCTTAGGCGGCTTTTATTTTATTTCATTATTTGTTTTTGTTGTTCATATGAACTTTTATATATACCATTTAATGGTATAATAAACTTAGGTGATTTTATGGACGCAAAACTTAGAATTAAAGAATTAATAGACTTAATAAACAAAGCGAATTACGAATATCATACGCTAGATAAACCAACAATTTCTGATTATGACTATGATCATTATTTAAAAGAGCTTGTTGAATTAGAAGAAAAATATCCAGATTTAAAACAAGAAGATTCTCCTACTCAAAAAGTTGGAGGCGCAGTTTTAGATGGATTTAATAAAATTACACATCAAGTGCCAATGATGAGTTTATCTAATGTATTTGACGCGGAAGAATTACGTCAGTTTGATGAACGTATTTTTAATGTCGCATCTGATTACTCTTATGTAACTGAATTAAAGATTGATGGTTTAGCCGTATCTTTAATTTATGAAAATGGATTATTCAAACAAGCTGCGACTCGTGGTAATGGTGTTGTTGGTGAAGATATCACTGAAAATGTTAAAACAATTAAAAGTCTTCCTTTAAAACTAAAAGAAGATATTAATATAGAAGTTCGTGGTGAAATCTTTATGCCACATAAGAGTTTTGAAAAAGCAAATGAAGAACGCATGAGTAATAATGAGCCTTTATTTGCAAATCCTAGGAATGCTGCAGCAGGTACGATTAGACAATTAGATTCTAAAGTGGTTGCTAAGAGAGCATTAGATATTTTCTTATATACGATTGTAGATGCTAATCAATATGTAGCATCTCAAAAAGAAGCGCTAGAGTATTTAAAGAGATTAGGATTTAAAGTCAATCCAAACTATAAAGCATGTGCATCAGTTGATGATGTTTATGCTCAAATATTAAAATACGATGAATTAAGAAAGAATCTTCCTTATGACACTGATGGTGTCGTGATAAAGATTAATGAATTCTCTCTACATGAGAAAATCGGTTATACTGCAAAATCTCCTAAGTGGGCAACTGCTTATAAGTTCGCACCAGAAGTTGCAGAAACTAAACTTTTAGATATTACATTCCAAATTGGTAGAACTGGTAAATTAACACCGGTTGCTGAATTAGAGCCTGTATTCTTATCAGGATCAACGATTTCACGCGCGACACTTCATAATGAAGATTTCATATTAGAACGTGATATTCGTGTAGGTGATTTAGTACGTATTCATAAAGCAGGAGAGATTATCCCTGAGGTTATTGAATATGTTAAAGAATCTCGCACTAATCAAGCACCTTTTGAAATTATTTCTAATTGCCCTGTTTGTCATGGTGAGTTAGAGCGAAAAGAAGGGGAAGCAGATTATTATTGTGTAAATCCAAACTGCCCTGCTAAAAATATTAATAGTTTAATTCATTTCGCTTCACGTGTAGCAATGGATATTGATACACTTGGAGAAAAAGTTGTGGAAACTTTCCATGAACTTGGATTCTTAAATACGATTGCAGATATTTATAGACTTAAAGATTCAAGTGATGAATTAAAACTCATTCCTGGATTTGGAGATAAGAAAGTAGATAAGTTATTAGCAGCAATCGAAAAATCTAAAACTCAAACATTTGATAAATTCTTATTTGGGTTAGGTATTAAACACGTTGGATCTAAAGTTGCTAAAAACTTAGTGAAGTATTATCCAACCATTGATCTACTAATAAACGCAGAACTAGATGATTTAATTAATATTCCTGATATTGGTGAAATGATTGCTCAAAGTGTCGTTTCTTATTTTGCTGATGAGCAAAATCTATTATTAATTGATGAATTAAAATCATTTGGATTAAATATGACATATGAACAAGAAGAAACAATAGAACATGAGTTTACAGGTAAGACATTTGTGTTAACTGGAAAACTAGAAACATTTTCAAGAGACCAAGCAAAAGCAATCATTGAAAAGCTTGGTGGTAAGACAAGTTCATCAGTTTCAGCTAAAACAGATTTTGTATTAGCTGGTAGTGATGCTGGATCTAAACTTAAAAAAGCGAATGATCTAGGTGTTACTGTACTTGATGAAGAAACATTTAAGGTGAAAACAGATGGATTATATTAAAGTACATGGTGCAAGAGAAAACAATCTCCAAGGCATCGATATTGATATCCCTAAAAATAAATTAGTTGTTATGACAGGTATCTCAGGTAGTGGTAAATCATCACTAGCTTTTGATACGCTTTATCAAGAAGGACAAAGAAGATACATGGAATCTTTATCTTCTTATGCACGTCAATTCTTAGGAAACTTCGAAAAACCAGATGTTGATCGAATTGAAGGACTTAGTCCATCAATTTCTATTGATCAAAAAACAACATCTAATAATCCTAGATCTACAGTTGGTACTGTAACTGAAATCTATGATTACCTTCGTTTATTATATGCAAGAGTAGGGACACCTTATTGTCCTGGTACTGATGAACCATTAACAAAACAATCAATTGAAGAAATGACTGTTAAAGTGATGACACTTGAAGAAGGTTCTAAAGTCATTATTATGGCACCAGTTGTTGAAAGACAAAAAGGAACACATAAGAAACTTGCTGAACAATATTTAAAAGAAGGATTCACAAGAGCTTATATTGACTCTGAACAAGTAGAACTTGATGATTTTCCTACACTTGATAAAAATATGAATCATGATTTCTTTTTAGTCATTGATAGATTAATCATTAAAGATGGTATTCGTTCAAGACTATATGATGCATTAGAACTAGCAGCGAGATTAACTAATGGTAAAACTAGAGTCTTAGTTAATAATAAAGAAACATTATCATTTAATCAAAGTTATGCATGTGCAGACTCTGATTTTACGATTCCTGATTTAGAGCCAAGACTATTCTCTTTTAACACGCCCATTGGTGCGTGTCCATATTGTAATGGATTAGGTCTAAACTTAGAAGTATCTGAATCACTAGTCGTAAATCCTGATAAGTCATTATTAGAAGGTGGACTTATTCCTTATAAGAATAACTTTGAAGAAAACTTAAACAATCAAATGTTAGAACAAGTCTGTGACTTTTATAACATTGAAATGACAAAGAATATGCGTGATCTAACACGTAAAGAGTTAGATACTATTTTGTATGGTTCAAAAGATAAGATACATTTTAAGTTAAAATCATCATCAGGTAACGTGCATGAATCATTTGATCGCTATGAAGGTGTGATTACAAACTTAACTAGAAGATATAGAGAAACAACTTCTGAGTGGATTAGGGCTTGGATAGAAGGTTTCATGACTGAATCAGTATGTCACTCATGTGGTGGTGCTAGACTTAATGAGCAAGCATTAAGTGTTAAGATTGGTTCTAAAAATATTGATGAGTTAACACGATTATCAATCGAAGATGAAATTACATATTTAGAAAATGTTGAGTTAGGCGTTGAACAAAAACAAATCGCTAAGCTTGCACTACAAGAAATAATTAATAGATTAACATTCTTAAATGATGTTGGTCTAGGTTACCTAGCATTACATAGGCAAGCAGGTACATTATCTGGTGGTGAAGCCCAACGTATTAGACTGGCAACACAAATCGGATCTAAATTAACAGGTGTATTATATGTTTTAGATGAACCATCAATTGGTCTTCATCAAAAAGATAATGATAGATTAATTCACACACTTCAAAAAATGAGAGACCTAGGTAACACTTTAGTTGTTGTTGAGCATGATCATGAAACAATGCTAGCAAGTGATTACTTAATTGACATTGGTCCTAAAGCTGGTAAGTTTGGTGGACAAGTGGTTGCTAAAGGTACACCACAAGAAGTGATGGATAATCCAAATAGTATTACAGGTAAATACTTAAAAGGTGAATTAGAAATACCAGTGCCAACTAAGAGAAGAAAAGGTAATGGTGAAGAAATATTAGTTGTTGGCGCTAAAGCTAATAACTTAAAAGATTTAACGATTGCTTTTCCAATGGGAAAACTTACAGTCGTTACAGGTGTATCAGGATCAGGTAAATCAACACTTGTTAATGATATCTTATTAAAAGGACTTCAACAAAAATACTATAAGTCTAAAGAAGCACCTGGTGAACATACGTTTATCGATGATCATCATTTAGTTGATCGAGTGATTGAAATCTCACAATCACCAATTGGTAGAACACCAAGATCAAATCCAGCAACTTATACTGGTGTATTTGATGATATTAGAGATTTATACGCAACAACAAATGACGCTAAAGCGAGAGGCTATAAAAAAGGTAGATTCTCATTTAACGTTAAAGGTGGACGTTGTGAGGCATGTCGTGGGGATGGTTTAAAGAAAATCTCAATGCATTTCCTTCCAGATGTTTACGTGCCTTGTGAGGTTTGTGGTGGAACACGTTATAATCATGAAACACTACAAATCAAATATAGAGGTAAACATATCGCAGATGTCTTAGATATGCGTATTGATGAAGCGATGGAATTCTTTGAGAATCATCCAAAAATATTTGATAAATTAAAAACAATTCACGATGTAGGTTTAGGCTATGTGACATTAGGTCAATCAGCGACTACCTTATCTGGTGGTGAAGCACAAAGAGTTAAACTTGCGAGTGAATTATATAGAAGAATTACTGACAAATCTATCTACATTCTAGATGAACCAACAACAGGTCTTCACACGGATGATGTTAAACGTCTACTTGAAGTATTACATCGTATCGTGAATGAAGGCGCAACCATGGTTGTTATTGAACATAATCTAGATGTTATTAAAAATGCAGACTTCGTTATAGACTTAGGTCCAGAAGGTGGCGATGGTGGTGGACAAATAGTTGCTACCGGAACACCTGAAGAAGTCGCTAAAGTTGAAAATAGTTATACAGGTCAATATTTAAAGAAAGTTTTAAAATGACAAAAACTAAACTATTTATGTTATGATTGAGAGGTGGGCTCATGAACCAAGATCCAAAGGATCCTAAAAAGGATCCAGAAGATGAACTTAAAAAATTAATTGAAGAATTAGAGTCCTTAACTAAAAAGAAGAGGACTTCAGTTAGTTATGCATTTCTTCTGCATAAAAACTTTGCAGTTCATATGATTATATCGTTATTATTAAATCTCTTAATGGGTGTCACAACGATAGGTCTATCGATTGGATTACAATATCCTTTAGTTGAGATTGAAATCCAAGGGTTTCTACTCGCAATCGTATTATTGACCCTACTTGAAAATTTTGTTAAAATTTTACTGTTCAAGTATGCGTTTAGATTAATGATTTATAGTATGGGTGTTCTATCTTGGTTAGTCCAAGTCATACTTCTATATAGCATCTCATTAATCATCGGTGAAGGCTTTGTCTTCAATGCCGTTTGGGATTTATTCATATATGCATTAATATTTACGATTATGAGGTTTATCGCCTCAGTCTACATAAGAAGATGGATATATCAAAAAGATATTCTTTTCATCGGAGGTAAGAAATGAAATTAAAAGTTAAACATTTAGTTAAAGACCTTCACTTAGAAATCTTAGCTGGTGAAAAAGCAGTTGAGCGTGAAGTAAAAGCAGAGATGTTATCTAGACCTGGAGTTGAATTAGCAGGGTTCTTAGATTTCTTTGATGCAGACAGATTGGTATTAATTGGATCTAAAGAAAATTCATTCATGAAATTATTACCTTATGACATCATGAAAACGAGAGTTGAAGATATCATGAGTAAAGAACCTGCAGCATTTATTTTCTCAATTAATGTTGAAGTTGATCAATTATTCTATGACTTAGGTAATAAATATAATGTAGCAATCTTAAAATCTCCAGTTAGAACAACACCATTATCTTCACAACTCTATGCATATCTTCATGAAAAGTTAGCACCAAGAATTACTGTTCATGGTGTACTCTTAGATATTCATGGTATGGGAACGATGATTATTGGTAAATCTGGTATTGGTAAATCAGAGACAGCACTAGAACTTATCAAACGTGGTCATATCTTAGTCAGTGATGACAGAGTAGATATCCATGAAACAGCACCAGGTGTATTAGTAGGTAGTGCACCAAAATTAATTGAAAAATATATTGAAGTACGTGGTATTGGTATTGTTGACGTTGTCCAAATGTTTGGAGCAGGGGCTTATCGTGAAAGTAAGAAGATTAGATTAGTCGTTGAACTTGAACGTTGGGAAGATGGCAAACAATATGATCGTTTAGGTGTTGATATGGATAAGATCTCATATTTCAATACTGAAATTGCGAAAGTAACGATTCCAATTTTACCTGGACGAAATGTCGCGACACTTGTTGAAAGTGCAGCGATGAACACAAAACTTAAATATTTAGGATATAATGCAGCATTAGCTCTAACAGAAGCGGTTGCTCAAAAAGCTAGCGGATATGGAAAGGAAGAAGATGATGAGTGATTTTTGGCAAAAGAACAAACAGGCAATACTACTTTACGGAGGTATCTTTCTAGGCTTTATCCTATTAGTGATACTCGCGACAGCTTTTCAAGATGGTTATCCTTATAATGCAACTGCATTAGATACTGGATTAAGTATTGGATCATTTGATCTAGCAGTTCAATGGTATGCAGTATTTATTTTAACTGGTATCGTATTTGGTGGATTATTAGCTTATTTTGAATTTAAACGTTATGGACAAGATACAGAAATCTTATTTGACGGATTATTATATGCAGTACCTCTAGCAATCGTTGGTGCTAGATTATGGTTTGTATTATTTAACTTAGGTAGTTTTAATTCAATTGGTGATGTATTAAACACTCAAGGTGGTGGTCTTGCCATCCATGGGGCAATCACAATTGTATTCTTATTCTTAATATGGTTTACAAGAAAGAAAAAGATTTCTTACTGGTGGTTACTAGATGTTGTAGCTCCTGGGTTCTTAATTGGTCAAACTTTAGGTCGTTGGGGTAACTTCATGAATGGTGAGTTATATGGTCCAGCAGTTGAATCACTTAACTATGTACCTAAGTTCATCAGTGAACAAATGTATATTCATGGTAGTTATCATATGCCGACTTTCTTATTTGAAAGTTTATGGAACTTCTTAGGATTAGTGTTAGTCATTATCTTAAGACGTAAGAAGGTATTTAAACTAGGTGATATCCTAGGTATGTATTTAGTATGGTATGGTTTAATTAGAATCCCTATGGAATTATTAAGATTCCAAGGTGATCCAAATGATCCACTACCTCTACCTTGGTTAGACAGAGTAACAGCATGGTATGAGATGACATCTTTATGGACATCAGTATTATTAGTTGTTGCAGGTCTTGCAATCATCGTATTAAAACGCGTATTTGTTAAAGATCTTCCATATTATTCAGAATTTAAGAAAGAGACTCAAGAAGTATGAAATTAGTATTATTTGATTTAGATGGTACTTTAATTGCATCAACTAAAATTATCTTAGATGTATTTGAGTTAATCTTTGAAAGATATTTCCCTGAAGTTGAATTAGACCAAAAAACTTTAACAAGTTTCTTAGGTCGTACTTTATGGCAAACTTTCGGTGATTACACAGATGATCAAGATTTAGTTGAAGATATTATTAAAGACTATAGAAAAGAAAGTGAAATTTTAATCCATAGAGATCTTAAGAGTTATCCTAATGCATTAGAAACGATTAACTATTTAAAAGATCAAGGATTAAAAGTAGGTGTTGTTACATCTAAAATTAATCATGTGGCACTTAGCCATATGAAATTAGTGGGTATAGATGAAGCAGTTGATCATTTAATTGGTTATGATGATGTTGAAAAACATAAACCAAATCCAGAACCACTATTAAAAGCATTAGCTTATTTTGATGTAAGTGCTGATGATGCAGTTTATGTGGGTGACCACGAAAACGATATGCGTGCAGCTAAAGCTGCTGGCATTGCTGCATGTGCAGTTACATATTCAAATAGATTAAATGAGATGTTAGCAGAAAATCCTGCTTACGTTATTGATGATTTATCCAATTTAAAAGATTTAGTATAAAGGAGAACGTATCATGTTATATGATGTATTAATTATTGGAACAGGCCCTGCAGGGATTACTGCTGGGATTTACGCTAAAAGAGCAAATTTAAAAGTCGCTATGTTTGAAAAAGACACTCCAGGTGGACAACTTTCAAAATATAACGAAATTGAAAACTATACAGGTGCTAAAAAAGTTGCTGGTTATGAACTTGCTACAATGATGATTGACCACGCTTATGATTTAGGTGTAGAAGTTTTATATGATGAAGTAACAAAAGTAGAATTAGACGGTAATATCAAAAAAGTTATTACACCTAATGAAACTTATGAAGCTAAAGCAGTGATTATTGCTACAGGTAATGTACCTAGAAGATTAGGTGTAGAAAACGAAGATATGTTAGCAATGAATGGTATTAGCTGGTGTGCAATCTGTGATGGACCATTATACAAAGACAGAAAAGTTGTTGTTGTCGGTGGTGGTAATTCAGCTGTTGAAGAAGCTGCATACCTTGCAACACTTGCAACACATGTAACTGTTGTACAAAACTTACCAGAATTAACTGCTGATAAAAAAGCACAAGATATCTTATTAAAACAAAAAAATGTCGATATCCATTATTCAACTTTAGTATCTAAATTTGAGATGGATGATAACGGCTTATCAGGCGTTGTGATTAAAGATGAAAACGGAAATGAATCAACAGTTAAAGCTGATGGTGTATTCGAATACGTTGGATTGATCCCAGTAACTGATATGGTTAAAGACTTAGGCGTAACGAATAAATATGGTTATGTTGAAGCAAACGAAAAAATGGAAACAGCAGTCCCTGGTGTATATGCAGCAGGTGATGTGATTGTTAAACAAATCAGACAAGTTGTTACTGCAACTGCTGATGGTGCAATCGCTGTTCAAAACTGCTTAAAATACTTAGAAACTTGGAGTTAAGATGAGTTTTGCTAAAACTGTAAAAGAGGAACTAGTAACAATTCCTGTTGAGTTAGAAGAACAACTTGCAGAGTTTGCAGCGTTCTTAAACTTAAACACAGAATTTCATATTGAAAATAGAGTAAAGATGCTCGATTTCAAAACAAATAGTCCAACCGTTGCAAAACGGTTTTTACAGTTATTAAGAACTTTGTATCAAGCAGAAACAGTCTTACTTACGCAACAACAAAATAAACTTAATAAAAGACAAACAGTTATCATTAGAGTGACTTCAAAAGTTGAAGATATTATCAGTGAACATGGATTATTAGATAACGAGATTGAATCACAATCTCTACTCACAAGATCAACTGAAGCTAAAAGAGCATTCCTTCGTGCATGTTTCTTATCAGCTGGATCAATGAATCATCCAAAGACTGCAGAATATCATTTAGAAATATTTTCAAGAAACTCTGATGAAATCATTTTAATTCAAAGCTTAATGAATGCTTTTGAATTAAATGCTAAGATCACCAATAGAAGAACAGGATATATCGCATATATTAAAGATGCTGAAGGTATATCAACATTCCTACAATTAATTGGTGCACAAAATGCATTATTCCAATATGAAGATATTAGAATCAAAAGAGATTTTAATAATTCAATTAATCGAGTGATGAACTGTGAGATTGCAAACGAAAAGAAAGCAATCATGGCAGCAAACAAACAAATTGATGATATTAATTTAATTACCAAATATTATCCTAAAGATCAACTTAACACTAAGTTAAGTCAAATCATTGAAATTAGAACAGAATTCCCTGACATCAGTCTAAGAGAGTTATCTGAATTATATGAACAAAGATTTAATGAGCCTCTTTCAAAATCAGGATTAAATCATCGCTTGAAGAAAATTAAAGAGATGGCAGATAAGATTAGAGAAAGTGGGTATAAATCATGATTAAAGGTATGGGTATTGATTTAGTTGATTTAAGAAGATTAAAAGAAATTGCAGATGAAAGATTTATTGAACGTATCTTAAGTGAAGACGAAATCAAATTATATGATAATATTGTTAATGAAAAAACAAAATTAACATTTTTAGGTGGAAGATTCGCAGCAAAAGAAGCAATCTTTAAAGCTATATCAAAAGGTGATGGAACGGCTTATTATAGGGATTTCTCAGTGTTATCAAATGAGAATGGAAAACCTTATGTTGTAACTGAATACTACGAAGATAACACAAAGATCCACATTACCATTACACACACTGACGCTCACGCAATCGCGTACGTCTTAATCGAAGATTAATACATATTTATACATATTGTTGTAATTTGTAAATCTTTTCGGTATAATTTTTTTAGATAGGATGTGACTATATAAAATGGCAAATAAAAATAAGGCAGTTCAAAACAAGCCAAAACAAACAAAAGTAGAAACAAAAAAAGGTTTAACAGAAGTTAAAGAACCTAGCAAAAACGAAATTCTATTTTTCAGAATAGGTATGATTGCAATCTCAGTAATTATCGTAGCATTTGCAGCATTCATTGTGATTAATAGTCTTTTAAATAAAGATGAAGAAGTACCTTATGATGATTATGTAAAAGTTGTACAAACAACATTAGATGAAATCGTTAAAGATAACGGTGATAACACATATGGTGACTTTACATATTTCAATAACTATGAAGGTTATGAAAACATTAGTAGATTAATTAATAAAAATGATGTAATCTATTTCTATTTCTATCATAGTTCTGATGTAGATGAAGATGTGCAAGCAGCAATTGAAGCACAAACAATGGTAGGATTAATTCCAACTGAAACACTATTAGAAGAAAATGAAGAAGCAGCGTTTGCAGCATTTATCTTTATTGATTTAGATGCAGGCATGAATGCAGAAATATTTGCTGATACAGTGATTTCTCATTTAGGTCTTGATGAAGATGCAGATCAAATGTTAGTGACATTTGATATCTATAATCCAGATGGCGAACCTTTCAGTATGGAAGATGATGCAGATGATATCATCGGAATCATCAACAGCTTATAAAAAACTAACATAAAAGGGCCATGCCCTTTTATTATTATTAGAAGGAGATAAATCGTATGAATGAACAAATAATTGGGGAAATCAAACAGACATTAGGGATTTCAACTAAGCAGATTACAACAGTGTTAGATTTATTAGATGAGGGGAATACGATACCGTTTATCGCAAGATATCGTAAGGAAGCTACTGGCGGTCTTGATGAAGAACAAATCAATGAGATTTACAAGACTTGGAATTATCAATTAAATTTATTAGAAAGAAAAGAAGCAGTCATTCGTTTAATTGATGAAAAAGGTATGCTTACTGATGATTTAAAAAATCAAATTTTAAAGGCAGATAAATTAGTCGAAGTTGAAGACTTATATCGTCCTTATAAAGAAAAGAAAAAAACAAAAGCAACTGAAGCTGTCGCAAAAGGTCTAGAACCACTTGCAACATGGTTATTAATGTTTCCTAAAGGTGATGTTGAAGCTAGGGCATCAGAGTTCGTTAATGATAAAGTCGCTAATGTAGCCGAAGCTATAGAAGGTGCTAAATATATTATTGCTGAAACTATCAGTGATAATGCCGATTACCGCAAAGCTTTAAGAAAGACAATTGTTGAAGATGGACAAATGATCACTTCAGTTAAGAAGAATGCTGAAGATGAAAGAAAAGTTTATGAAATGTATTATGACTATCATGAACCAGTCATCCAAATGAAGCCTCATAGAATACTAGCAATTAATAGAGCTGAAAAAGAAAAAGTTATTTCAACTAAAATTGATACAGATAAAGAAGTATTAACAAACTATTTAAGATTTGAAATCATTAAAGATGAAACAAGCCCAGCAACACCATACATTAAAGAAGCGATAGATGACGCCCTTAAGCGTTTAATCTATCCATCTCTAGAACGTGATGTTAGAAGCGAATTAACAGAAAAAGCCGAAGAACAAGCAATTGAAGTGTTCTCTGATAACTTAAATAAACTCTTATTACAACCACCACTAAAAGGTAAAGTTGTTTTAGGTGTTGACCCTGCATTTAGAACTGGTTGTAAATTATCAGTATGTAACGAACAAGGTACTGTATTAGAAAAAGGTGTGATTTATCCACATGAGAAAACTAAAGGTGGACATATCACTGATGAACAAGTTCAATCATCACAAAGAACATTAATTAGATTAATTCATAAATATAAAGTTGAGTTAATCGCGATTGGTAATGGTACAGCATCACGCGAGACTGAAAGTTTCATCGCTGACTTAATTAAGACTACAGGTATGAAAGTATCATACGTAATTGTTAATGAAGCAGGTGCGTCAGTTTATTCAGCATCTGATCTAGCAAGAGAAGAGTTCCCTGATTTTTCTGTTGAAGAAAGATCAGCAGCAAGTATCGCAAGACGTCTTCAAGATCCATTATCAGAACTTGTTAAAATTGATCCTAAATCTATTGGTGTTGGTCAATACCAACATGATGTATCAGCTAAGAAGTTAAATGAATCATTAGGTTATGTTGTTACTCAAGCTGTTAATAGTGTTGGCGTTAACGTCAATACTGCAAGTAAGTCATTATTAATGTATGTATCAGGCTTAAATAAAACAAGTGCTGAAAACATTGTTAAGTATAGAGACAAAGTTGGTAAGTTTAACTCAAGAGAAGATATATTAAAAGTACCAAGACTTGGTGGTAAATCATATGAACAAGCTGCAGGGTTCTTAAGAATACCTGAAGGTGATGAAGCACTTGATATGACTGCAGTTCACCCTGAGAGTTATGAAGTAGCGAAACAAATCATGGGATTATATAATATCACTGGTGATATGTTTGGTAAACCAGAAGTAAAACTAATCGTTGAACATTTAGATCGTAAGAAATTACAAGATCAATTAAAAGTGGATAAATATACACTTGATGATATCTTAGATGCATTTGTTGCACCACTTAGAGATCCACGTGATCAATTCGCTCAACCAATTTTAAGATCTGATATTCTAAAAATTGAAGATTTAACGATTGGCATGGAGTTAGAAGGAACAGTAAGAAACGTTGTTGACTTTGGAGCATTTATTGATGTTGGATTAAAAAATGATGGACTTTGCCACATCTCTAAAATATCAAAAGCATACATTAAACATCCAAAGGATGTACTTAATGTAGGTGACATTGTTAAGGTCTATGTTTTAAATGTAGATAAGGATAGAGGAAAAGTTGGTTTAACCATGATAAAGTAGAGAAAATAGGTTGACTTTCTCTCAAAAATACGATATTCTATAAAGGCGCAAAAGCGCACATTAGATGTCGGTCGGAGTAGTACTCAAGTGGCTTAAGAGGTGCCCCTGCTAAGGGTATAGGTCGGGAAACCGGTGCGAGGGTTCAAATCCCTCCTGCTCCGCCATCTGTGGCCCGTTGGAGAAACGGTTAACTCACATGCCTTTCACGCATGCATTCACGGGTTCGAATCCCGTACGGGTCACCAATAGTTAAATTCAAAGCTTACCATGATAATTGGTAGGCTTTTTTACATTATATAATCCAATAAATATGCAAAATATATTAAAATAGGACATATACGCCCTACTCTTATATATGTATTTTAATGTAAAATATACTTATAATAATTCCGTGGGAGGGTATATGAAAACAAAAATAGTTTTTAATAGTTTAATTTGGTTTTTGGTATCCACTATTTTATTTAGTGGAACAGTATGTACTTATTTAAATGTCTTGATTGCTAAAAAAACAGATGTGGAAAGTGTGATAGAAGAGACTTTATCTACTGAAGAGTTAGTCTATCAAGCTCTTACTTTGTCTGATTATTGGGATGATACATATATTGATTTTGATTATTTAAACAAGGTCACTGATCAGGTTACTTTGAACGTTACTGATGATCTTTATGATGATTCTGATAAATTATTAGCTAAATCCGTGACGGAAATTTTTGATGATTTATCAAGTGAAGATATGGATTTTATTCAAGAATTATCGAAAACTGATGATGATGTTAGATCACTTTTAACTCTTGTAGAGAATGGATTTAATGTAAATGAACTAAACAATATTAATAATACTGTAGAATTAAGTGCAAGTTTATCAGTAGGATTGAATCAAATCTTATCTTCTGCACAATTAACAAGTGCAGCAATAGCAACTATTAACGGTGCATTCAGCGCAATGCTAGCTGCATTTAAATTAGTTCTAACACCAAATGCAATCAAAATAGCTGTTGCTGTAGCAGCAATCTTGGTTATTACAGCTGTTGTAGTTTATAATTGGAATAAAATTCAACCAGTATTTCAAGATATTATAAATTTATTTGTAGCTGCAGCAGAATCCTTTGGTAATTCTGTCGCTAACGTGTTTGATCAAGTATTTGCTAGTGCTAATGCAAACTATAATAAACTAGTTATTACTTATGCTTATGCAACAACAATAAATATGCCATCAAAAACAAGAAAAGTATATTATATCGCTTATTTAGCGGCTGGAAGACTTAATATTAAAAGGAATTATGCACTTAATTATTTAGAAGCATATAGTGTATTACTGGCTTCTGGTATGCTTAATTCAACTATCAAATTAGCTAAATTTGCAATAATACCACTTAATTCTACATTAACTAGTTTTGCAAATAGTTTAAGTAAATTAAATATTGGAGAACAGTATGTTGGTGTATATGCTTATCAAAGATTAGATGCAGCTAAATTAGCTTTTGCATTAGGTGGATTTTATAATGGATATTTGTTAAATGAAATTCATGATATGAGACCTAATAGTGGATTCTACTATCATTTTCACGACAGAGGACATAGAATACATGTATGGTATGGTGCAGCAGCTTAAAAAAGAGGACAAAAATGAAATATAAAAATGTTTTACAATATTTAATCGATTCAATTGATAAAATTGGTATATCAATTACTGATGAAATGATTGAATTAGATGTTGAAGATGAAAATGAATATAGATTGTTAATTAGATTACCACTAAATATGGGTATCATTTTTACAATGAATAAAAAACAGGATATTGATGAAATATTTGTATATGGGTTAGAAGAAAAATTTGGTAATATTGATAAGAATAGCATTGATAAAGCAATTAGAGAGTTATATCTGTTTTATCAGTCTTGTCTTCAAGTTAAGTATTTTGATATGAATGACCAGGAACAAGGTGTATTTATTTTCCAAATTGACAAAAAACCAACATTATCAGATATTAATAATATTTGGAAGTATAAAATTATCCACAAGTTAAAATATGAAAGTATTGAAGAACATAAAGTAGTATTAAAAGATTATACAGCCATTAAGAAAATCGAAGTTACATATAAACTTGATGGTATATCGGTAATTTATAAGGTTGTTGGAAATCAAATCGAACAATTACAAGAATCATAAAATATGCATTAAATAACCAAATAAGAGTTATTTTTAGTAAAATCAATTCATATGATATGATGTATTAATAATATAATAAAAAACTTATCTAAAGAAACTATTTGATTAAAACGGACAGTAAATAAAAAAGAACAGAAATTATAATTAAGTTTATAGTTTCTGTTTTTGTCTAGTACAATGATTTTAAAGGAGGCCGAACAATGGCAAGAAAAACAATAAAACACAAGCAGTATACAATTGAAGAAAAGAATGAAATCGTTAAAGGGTATTTGAATGGAAGATTAGGTGGCTATCGTCAAATGGCAAGAATTTATGATGTTGATAGCAGTGTCATTCGAAGATGGATCAAACAATATCAAACATTTGGCACATGTGTTGATCGTAGAGGTCAAGGAGGTACTGGTCGACCACGAAAACAACCCTATGACTACGAATCGATGTCAAAGGAAGACTTAATTGAACATATTAAGATGGTGGAAGACGTAAAAAAAGTTACGGCTTACCTAAGAAAGCAAAAGAAAAGTATCAAGTAATTGATGCATTACAAGATACCTATCCAATCACAAGACTCTGTCGTGTCTTGAAGTGTTCACGAAGCGGTTATTACGATTGGATAAACTTAGGTAAGCCAGTACATAAAGCATTTGATGAAAGTCTTAATACTTTAATTTTAGGTCAGTATAACAAGGATAATAGACAAGGCATGACAAGGCTCAAGATGAACTTAAAAAAAATACACGGTATATCCCTCAGCAAGGCTACCGTGTATCGATACATGAAACTGAATCAACTTCAGTACATTATTCGTAAGAAACGAAAGAAATATGGTACCATTAAGCATCATGAAATCCCTAATCTCTTACAAAGAGATTTTACCACAGAAAGACCAAATCAGAAGTGGAGTATCGATATCAGCTACTTATTTAGCAAACAAAGAACCATCTATCTGTGTGCTATCAAAGATATGTTTGATAACAGTATCATCGCTTATCAAATGAGTCAGTATATGGATATGAGTCTCGTTACTAGAACGATTGATATAGCCACCAATAGCGTACCACAACAACAGCGAAAGGAACTCATCCTACATTCAGATCAAGGTGGTCAATTTACAGGTCCACAGTATAAACAGATACTTAATAAGTATCAGATTAAGCATTCTGTGTCCTATCGAGGTAGCTGTGTCGATAACAGTCCAATTGAATCATGGTTTAGTGCGTTAAAGACCGAAAGTATCTATTTATATCCTAAATTACCGACAAATGAATTAATCACCCTTGTCAATGATTACGTGAAGTATTACAATGAAGAAAGATTACAAGAAAAATTAAAAGAGCTAGCTCCAATTGATTATCGGAAACAAGCTCTCTCTGTTCTTTTTTTAATAACTGTCCGTTTTTAGCAAACTAACTCAAATGGTAGGTTTTTTTATTTAAATTGAGTCATAATTAATTAATTTATAGAATTAAAGCAAGATTATATAAGAACTGAAAATACTACAAAAAACAAAAAATGTAAAATAACTTTACAAAAAATGTAAAATAATGTATATTAGTATTAGGAGGCATAGTTATGAGAGAAAAACTTAAAAATCTTGGAATAAGATTAACTGAGTTGTCAAATTACTTAGGTTGTTCACGACCTACACTTTATAAGTATTTAGAAGATTATGAAAATAGGAATTATAAAAACATTGATAGCAAAGTTAGAAAAGTATTCGACTTAATTATCAAGAAGAAAACATTGTCTAAGATTGAAGTAATTAACTTTATTATCGGAATTAATAAAGAAAATGATGAAACCTTACTGGATGAACTTTTTAAAATAATAAAAGCAGATGATAACTTGCAAAAAGATTTAATTCAAAACATAGAAGAAAATGGTATAGATGATATTTATAAACAAATAAAAAAAATTTTTTCAAAGGGAGATAAGTAAAATGATAGAAAGATATATTACAATCAGTAGTTTTAGAAGTATTGGCGATAATAAAAAAGAGGTATTCGAGTTGAATTATCTAATGGATAAAGATGGTTCTTATGGTGGACTGGTTACTTTGATTGGAGAAAATAATTCAGGGAAAAGTAATTTTTTGGATGCCTTGAAAGCATTTCAAAATAGAAAATTCTCAAACAATGACAGACCGTTTAATGAATTTGATCCAAAAATACAACCATCAGTATCATTTGTTTTACATGATAAAAGCACTAAAAAGAAAATAGAAACTAAATTAATAGATAATACAATTCGTTACACTAAAAAAATAAATAGAAAAGAAATTAAAATAGAGCCATCATTAAATGTAGAAGCAGATACTGAAAAATTTCTACAATATTTAGTAAGTGATGAACACATTAATCAAACAAATCAAAATCCTAATCGCAGAAACTTTTATAATGTATATAGTCCAATCGCAAAAAAAATTATGACCGGAAATATAATAAGCTCCAATGAATATTCTAATTTTAGAAATCATTTACTACATGCATATATAAGACCATTACTTATTACTAAATTTAATGATACGAAAATCATACAATTCCTAGATGAAATAAGAGATAGTTTTGTAAAGTTGACTCAAGAACAAGTTAATCAAAAAATCGTCGATGAAGTTCAAAATGATTTTAAGGTTAAAGCATTACCTAATATAATTACATATGTGGATAATCAAAAAATAAATAATGCACAAACATTATGTAATGTTTCTAATGGAAAAACTCCGAATACTGAATTCTTTATCAAGTTATTTGATTTGCTTGAAGGAGAAGAATTATCTAGTTTACAATTAGCTTATCAACAATTTCACGCTTCAGGTAGACAACGAAAAAGTATACTTACTAATTATGAACGAAAGCTAAATAAATCAATAAATAAACTATCTAATTTATTTAATAAAATTTATACATTTAACGGGAATGATAAATATACGTTTAGAATGGTGCTAGAAAGCGATAATGTGTATTTTATGATTGCTGATAATGGGGAAGATATACATTTAGATAGTCAATCAACTGGTTTTAGATGGTTTTTTGATTTCTTTTTCAATGTATTCGCAAATAAACAAATACAAAATGGTGATATTGTACTTCTTGATGAACCAGCAACTAATCTTCATGTTGCAGGACAAATTGAATTAAGAAAACAAATAAAGAAATTTGGTATGTTAAATGGAATCACATTCGTAATGAGCACCCACTCACCGTTTTTGATTGATCCTGACTATTTTGATGAACTAAGAGTGGTTAGTAAAGTAGATCATCACTCATCAATTTGTAATAAATTTACAGTTACTCAAGATAGCAATGTTGATGTTATGATGCCAATCAAGACAGCTTTAACTGTTAATAGACATATATTATTGAATCCAAAAGATATATTGATTTTTGTTGAAGGGATAACGGACTATAATTATTTAGTAGGATTCAAAGAACTTCTAGAAGTGCCACATATTAGATTTATGCCTATTCAAGGAATTAAAAGAGCAAATTTATATAAAGAGTTATTGAAAATAACACAAACACCAATATTGCTAGTTGATTCAGATGATGTAGGTAAAGATGTTTATGAAAAAAACAAGAATAAACCAGGGATCGAAATATATAAATTATCTGATATTGATGCAAAATGGAAAGAAATTGAAGATGTGTTTGCAGCTACTGACAGAAAAAGATTTAGAGTAGATGAAAAAGATTATAAAGTTAGTAGTGGTTTCAAAAATGCCTTAGTCAACAAAAGGATTCGAGTTTCTAAGGAGACAAAAGATAACTTTGATAAGTTGTTGAAGCATATTAATGCATAATATATTGATATATTAATTTATGTGCATTATGCACATTAAATTATCGCTTAATAAAAACTTTAGTAATAATAGTGTAGTTTTACATCTTAATAGTAAGTTTATTTGATAAAAGATGTTAATCACGGCATTTAATGTTAAAATAATGTAAACAGCGTTTTATAATGGAATATTTTATAAAAACTAATCATTTCAGTATGCTATTAGTCGTTTAGGGAGGAATTATATAAAATGATGAACTTACTTGAGCAAATTAGGTATTAACTATTTTGAAAATACATCATCCTTTATAAACTGTATAATTTATAAAGAAAAAAAAGGATCTTTTTGAATTAGACTTTGCAGAGATTCAAAGTATATTAGATAAATGTATCAAGAGACAAAAAAGCAAATTAAAAACGAAGAAAAGGATTATGACCATAATACATATTTTAAATCTTTAAAAACAGTTAGAGGTTATATTTCAATATATTATAAAAATGAACACACTAAATCCATTACACATTTAAAAAATATTACAATACGGTAATCAAGTTATGAAACAACAAAAATTTCATCATAGAGAGGATGTTTGAATTGTCAACAGTAAATTTAGGCTTTGAAAATAAACTTTGGGAAATGGCAGATAAGCTAAGGGGGAATATTGAAAGCTCAGAATATAAGCACGTTATTTTAGGACTTGTTTTTTTGAAGTATATTTCTGATTCATTTGAAGAGAGATATAACCAAGTTAAAGAAGAGTATCCAGGTATGGAAGAAGATCGTGATGCGTATGAAGCAGAAAATGTATTCTTCGTCCCAAAAGAAGCAAGATGGGATTATATAAAATCACAAGCTAAACAACCAACTATAGGTCAAGTAATAGATAATGCGATGGTGTTAATTGAAAGAGAAAATGCACCCCTCAAAAATGTATTACCTAAAAACTATGCTAGACCTGCATTAGATAAAACACGTTTAGGAGAGTTAATAGATTTATTTTCTTTTAATGTTGGAAGCAAAGAAGCAAGAGCAAAAGATGTCCTTGGTAGAGTGTATGAATACTTCTTAAAGAAATTCGGATCTACTGAAGGTGAGTTTTATACACCACCAAGTATCGTTAAGTTATTAGTTAATATGATTGAGCCTTATCAAGGTAGAGTATATGACCCTTGTTGTGGATCAGGCGGTATGTTTGTACAGTCTGCCAAGTTTGTTGAAGAGCATCAAGGTAGACTTGGAGATATTTCGATCTACGGTCAGGAGTATGTAGCAACTACATGGAGACTAGCAAAAATGAATCTAGCAATTAGAGGACTTGATGCTAATCTTGGAGAAAGAGATGCTGATACTTTTACAAACGATCAACATAAAACATTGAAAGCTGATTACATTTTAGCCAATCCACCATTCAATATTAAAGACTGGGGACAACCTCGTTTATTAGATGATGTCAGATGGAAATGGGGAGTACCACCAAAAACTAATGCGAACTATGCATGGATATCACATATGATTAGTAAACTAAGTCCAAGAGGTACAGCTGGATTTGTTTTAGCGAATGGTTCTTTATCTACATCTAGAAGTGAAGAATATGATATCCGTAAATCAATTTTAGAAGAAGGATTAGTAGATTGTATTGTAGCAATGCCTTCACAACTATTTTATGATGTTTCAATTCCAGTATCTTTATGGTTTGTATCTAAAAATAAGAACGGTAGAAAAGACAAGGTACTATTTATGGATGCTCGTAAAATGGGATATATGGAAACGAGAAAACATAGAGAACTAAAAGATGAAGAAATAAAACAAATCTACTCAACTTACCATAATTGGAAAAATGAAGAGAACTATGAAGATATAGATGGATTCTGTAAATCATCTACAATTGAAGAGATCAAATCACACGACTACGTATTAACTCCTGGTAGATATGTAGGTATTGAAGAAGAGGAAGATGATGGTATTCCATTTGAAGAGAAAATGGATAGACTAACTTCTGAATTATCAGATCTATTCGAAGAATCGAAATCTCTTGAGAAAAAAATAAAAGAGAGCTTAAGGGGAATAGGGTATGAGTTATGATAATTGGATAAATACAACTATTGATGAGGTTTCTTTAAAAGTATTTAGTGGCGGAACACCCTCTACTAAAAATCCAGCATACTGGAATGGTTCTATGCCATGGTTGTCATCAGGAGAGACAAGAAACAATTATATAACTGAGACTGAAAAAACTATTACTCAAGAAGGAGTAGAAGGATCATCAACTAGACTTGCTCAATATGGTGACATAGTTATTGCATCAGCAGGTCAGGGATTTACAAGAGGACAAACTTCAATATGCAAAATAGACACTTATATAAATCAATCAATAGTAGCAATCAGATGCAATCCAGAAATTGCACATGAAATGTTTGTTTACTATAATATCAAGAATCGCTATAACGAACTTAGAGCTATCTCTGATGGACACAGTATTAGGGGGAGTCTAACAACTAAGTTAATCAAGGGGCTTGATATTTCGTTACCACCGTTGTTAGAACAAAAAGCAATATCAAACGTCCTATCATCACTTGATGATAAAATAGAACTTAACAACAAAATCAATAAGAATCTTGAAGAAATAGCACAGGCTTTATACAAAAGATGGTTTGTTGATTTTGAGTTTCCTAATGAAGATGGAGAACCATATAAATCTAGTGGTGGAGAAATGATAGAGTCTGAATTAGGGTTAATTCCTAAAGGATGGGATGTTGGAAGTTTAGGACTGAGTTCTATAAGTAAATTGCTGACGTCTGGTATAAATGATTTCTATAATAAAAAGGTATATATTGCAACTGCAGATGTTACAAACTCTACAATCACATCTTTTGAAACTCTTATTAGTCAAGATGAAAAGCCTTCAAGAGCAAATATGCAGCCCAAGACAAATACAGTATGGTTTGCTAAAATGAAAGATTCTAGAAAGCTTATCAGAGTATCCGAAAGTAATAAAAAACTAATAGATAATTGTATTTTTTCAACAGGATTTGCAGGAATTAACTGCATCAATTCATTAAACTACATTTGGACATATATTTTAAGTGATCAATTCGATATTACTAAGAATAATTTATGTAACGGGACTACTATGCAGGCAATTAACAATACAAGTATAAAATTAATTAAACTGCTGATTCCTAGAAGTAACGTATTATCTAAATTTGAAACGCTTACTGATAATATGTTTGAAAGAATCAGAGTTAATAATATACAGAATGAGGAATTATCTAAAACAAGAGACACACTTTTACCAAAACTTATGAGTGGGGAAATAGAAGTACCAATTGAGGGGTGATTAAATGGGAGTAAAAGTATTTTATGAATCAGATGTAGAAGAGGCTACACTACAGTGGCTTGAAGAGTTAGGCTACTCCACTGAGTTTGGACCTAACATCTCATCTGATGGTGATTATCCTGAACGAGAAAGATATGAAGAAGTAATACTAAATGAGCGTTTAAAAGAAGCGCTTTTTCGCTTGAATAAACATGTTCCTAGACAAGTCTTAGAAGATGCATTTAGAGAGATAACTATTCCTAAACAAGTATCACTAATTTCTAATAATCACACTTTCCATAAAATGATTACTGATGGTGTTAGTGTAAGGTATCATAATAAGAATAAAGAGTTAGTTTATGATACTGTTAGAATCTTTGATTTTGATAATCCAGATAATAATGATTTCTTTGCTGTCAACCAGTTTACAGTCATTGAAAATAGAGTAGAAAAAAGACCAGATATTGTTATATTTATTAACGGATTACCTTTAGTAGTCTTTGAGTTAAAAACTACATCTGATTACGACATTACTCTTAAACACGCATATAGACAAATTAAGAACTACCAAAATAAAATAAGCAATCTATTTGTATATAATGCCTTTAACGTAATTAGTGATGGAATACACGCTAAAGCTGGAACGATTACTTCATTAGAAGATAGATATATGCCTTGGAGAACCATTGATGGTGAAACCATTGCTCCTAAGTCATTACCACAATTAGAGACACTAATTAAAGGTATGTTTGATAAGCATATCTTTATGGATTTATTAAAGCAGTTTATCTTGTTTCAAGAGAAAGATAATGAATATATAAAAATACTTGCTGGATATCATCAGTACCATGCGGTTAATACTGCTTTAAATAGTACAATCAATGCAACCAGTGAATCTGGAGATAGACGCATTGGTGTAGTATGGCATACACAAGGTAGTGGTAAGTCATTATCAATGGTTTTCTATGCAGGTAAGATGGTTATTTCACAAGAATTATCTAATCCGACTATTGTCGTAATAACAGATAGAAATGATTTAGATGATCAATTGTATTTAACATTTGCTAAATCGAAAGACTTGCTGCGTTCTATTCCACAACAAGCAGAATCAAGATACCATCTAAAAGAATTACTTGATGGTCGTGATTCAGGTGGAATTATCTTTACAACTATCCATAAGTTCTCACCAAATGAAGATGGAATCGTTGATCCATTAACTGAACGTAAAAATGTAATTGTTATGGCTGATGAAGCACATCGTAGTCAATACGGATTTAAAGCAGAAGTCGTAAAAACTGAAGAAGAAGCATATGAAAAATACGGATATGCCAAATATATGAGAGATAGTCTACCCAATGCATCATATATTGGGTTTACAGGTACACCTATTGAAACAACAGATAAAAACACAAGAGCAGTATTCGGTGATTATATTGATGTATACGATATGACTAGAGCTGTTGAGGATGGCACTACTGTAAAAATCTTCTATGAAAGTCGTATTGCTAGAATTGATTTTACTGAAGAGTATTCATTATTAGATGATAACTATGAAGAAATAACCGAATATCAAGAAGAACTTCAAAAAGAAGGATTAAAACGAAAATGGGCTCGCTTAGAAGCAATCGTTGGTGCTGAACCTAGAATCAAAACGGTTGCTAAAGATATTGTAGAACACTTTGAAAAACGACAAGAATCCATGACAACAGAAGTTGGAAAAGGTATGATTGTTGCTATGTCTAGACGTATAGCTGTTGAATTATATGATGAAATAGTAAAACTAAGACCTGAATGGCATAGCGATGATTTGATGAAAGGTAAAATTAAAGTTGTTATGACGGGTTCATCATCTGATCCAGAAGAATGGTCTCAACATATTGGAAACAAAACAACAAGAGAAACATTATCAAGAAGAATGAAAGACAACGACGATGAATTAGAACTTGTCATTGTTAGAGATATGTGGCTTACAGGATTTGATGTGCCAAGTATGCATACTATGTATATTGATAAACCAATGCAAGGGCATAACTTAATGCAAGCAATAGCTCGTGTTAACCGTGTATTTAGAGAAAAACAAGGTGGACTTATTGTAGATTACATCGGTATTGCTGAAAATCTTAAAAAAGCATTATCTCAATATACAGAAAATGATCGTGAGCAAACAGGAGTAGATACTGAACTAGCTGTTTCTTTAATGATGGAAAAACTAGAGCTTGTAAGAGAAGTACTACATGGATTTGATTATTCTTTATATTTTGCAGGTAAACATACAGAAAAACTTCAAACGATAATGGGAACCATTGATTATATCGTTGGGTTATCTGTAAAAAGAAAAGATGACTATATTAAATTAACTGCAGAACTTACGAAAGCATATTCGTTATGTTCAACAACGGAAGAAGCTGAAAAATATAATGTAGAGATTGGATTCTTTAAAACAGTAAGAGCTGGTATTATCAAACTACAAAGTGAAGATAATCCTCGTAAGAAAACAAAAGAGCAACTGGATAAAGAGCTAAACCAGTTGATCTCGAAATCACTGAAATCGAACGAAGTAATAGATATTATGTCTGAAATTGGATTATTAAAGCCAGATATTTCTATACTATCTGATGAGTTCTTAGAAGAATTTAAAAACATGGAACATAAGAATGTAGCTGTCGAACTTCTTAAACGATTGATTCAAGGTAAAATTCGTGCATTCTCAAGAAAAACTATTGTTCAGTCAAAACACTTCTCAGAAATGTTAGAAAACTCATTAGCTAAATATCACAAAAGGTTAATTGATTCTACAGTAGTTATTCAAGAATTAATAGCTCTTGCCAAAGATATTACAAAAGCAGCTGAAGAAGGTAAAGAATCTGGATTATCTGAAGATGAATATGCATTCTATCAAGCTTTATCAGCCAATATTACAGCTCAAGAAGTAATGGGTATAGATATATTGAAAGAAATAGCAAAAGAGTTAACAAAGAAAGTAAAGTCTAGTACTACAGTTGATTGGAATATCAGAGACTCGGTAAGAGCTAAAATTAGATTTGAGATTAAAGTTTTACTTAAAAAATATAATTATCCACCTGATGATCCAAATGATCCCAATAACTATGATAAATCTGTTAAATTGATAATGGAACAAACAGAGTTAATTTGTGAAAATGCTAACGTCTAATTATGAATAAAAATAATTAAAGCAACAAAGAATAAAATATAATTATTGATACATAAAGATACTAATAAAAACTAGTTTTATAAGAATGAGATAAACGGGGTAATAGAATGGGGTATAATATAATAAACAATATATTCGTTGAAGAAATGATAAATTTCCTTGTTAGCGCTACAAATAAGAAAAATAACATGTTCAATTTTATAGGGAATCCAACTAAATTTGAAGTTGAAATAATAGAAGGGACAAAATGTTTAAGGTATAAAAATAACACTATAAAATATGCGGTAATTGATGGTAATATTTTAACCAAAGATAATTTGGATTTTCTATTGCAAAAGCGATTTTATTTATGCACATTCAAAAATGTAGATTTTAAATCAAAAGAAATAACTAATGATCTAAATCAGTGTGTATTTGAAAATTGTTATTTTAGAAATGCAAAATTTGACAATATCAAAATTATAGGAGCAAAGTTTTATAATTGTAATTTGAAATCCTCGATTTTTATAAATGTTAATTTGGAACACGTAACTTTTTCTCAATGCATAATTAAGTACGAGCAATTGAAAAAAAGTATAGGTGGATTATACAGTAAAGAAGCAGTTAGACTTACAGAGAATTTATTAACTAACGCCAACAATAATTACGACTCTGAAGAAATATCATTAATTCAGGATATATTAAAAATGCATACTTTAAAGTATTTAAAGGAAAAAACGTTCTTAACGAAAAACGAACATTATTCATCTAGATTGTTTATAGAAAAATTTTGGAATCTAATTAAATATTTAGGTTTACAATTTAAAAGAATATTTTTTGGTTTTAACTTAAGAATAAAAAATATATTAATTAGTCTAATATTAACTAGTTTAGTATTTACATTGATTTATATGAATTTAAATTTAGATGGTGAAACTTTTACAATCATGGAAAGTATCAATATTTCACTTGATACATTGATAAGTAATAGTGAATTCACAATATCAGAAAATGGATTTTTGTATTTTATAAATTTAGTACACAATATTTTAATATATGTATTATATGGTAGTTTGTTAGTGGCCATAATTAAGAAGGTAGACAAATGATAAGTGATTATATTCTTATTTATGGTTCTTTCGCAAAAAAGGAAACAACTCCTTCATCAGATATTGATATACTAGTGGTTAGTGATAAGGAAAAATCTGAAATTATCATTGATCAATATTTGAGTGATATTAATACTAGTAATAAAAAAATTGACTTAAAAATTATGACACATAGACATTTTAATAAATTAGTAGAAATCAACTCTTTATATGTGCATCATTTGATTCAGAGTGCTATTATCTTGTTAGGTGAAAAATCATTTAGACAAGCTACTTCAGGGATCAAAAAATATACAATAGTCAATAGTCAGATCAATAACCTTATACAAATAGCTGAAGACTGTTTGGTTAGTATAGAAGATAATGGGGCAAATATTTTTGATTTGAGTATTCTTTTTACTTTTTTAAGAAATTGCATTATATTAATTAATTATTACAAAGGAGTTTTAGAGTTTAATAAGTTAAAACTAATTGATGTTTTTGAATCTTTAGAATTTGAAAATATAAACATAAGAGAAACATATATGATATGCTATGATGCAAAAAACAAATATAATAGAAATATTTATGTAAGAGATATTTCTAATAGATGGACATTGAAAAACAAAAAAGAAGTAAAGCGATTGATTAATATATTTAAGGAGGAAATGGAAGATGAGAAGCAAGAAATTATTTGAAGAAATTAAAAATAATAATAACATGAAATATATAGATAAAGTATCATATACGAGAGAATTATTTTTATTAGCAATTGAGTTACTTAAAGAAAATAATATTCCTATAAATGATGAAAATCCGTTTGTTTTACTTAAGACATTAAAAGAAACCGAAGAGATTAAGTATATTTTAACAGCATTAGAAGAGTTGAAAAATAAAATGAATTCTTATGACACTATAAATAATTGATATAGCTTCTTTTTTTGTAGAATTTATTTTGTTTTTATTGTAAAATGGCGTAATATATAACTAAAGAAATAAAACAACGATGATATGCAAAATTAGGGGAATGATTGCACTTATTTGTAGAATTTTAAAGCGACAATTAGGTGTCGCTTTTTCTTTATATTTAAGGGGACAATTATGAAAAGCATACTAGCAAAAAAAATTGAAGAAATGAAAGATAACGGATTATTTTTATTTGATGCACCAACAGGATTAGGTAAGACAACCTCAGCACTTAAATTAATTCAAGATTATCTAAATGGAAAAATACATACAGAGAAAAAACAATTATTTTTTATTACTAATTTAAAAAAGAATTTACCAATAATTAAACTACAAAACCTTCTAGATGAAAAATATCATGATTTAGTATTATTTCTGAAACCAAATCATGAATCAGTTATAGAGGGTTGGCTAGATTTTCGAGAAACCTTTCCTGATGCTATAATGAAGTCTAAAGAATTTAAAGAATTGAATTTAGATGTCGAAGAATATTTAGAATATCAAGAATGTAATAAAGAATTGGAAATAAGATATAAGAATAGAATTTCATCTACATCAGAACCAAACTTTAGATCTATGATTAAGGAAAAATTATTTCAGAATAGGTCGTTTTCAGAAAAGAAGAAAATATTTGATGAAAATGCGTGGATATCACACTTATATCCAACTTCAATTATCGAGAAATATAAGGTTGTTTTAACAAGCACTAATAGATTCTTAAATGTGATAGATCCAATTTATAAAAAGCCATATATTTATTATGAAACTAATAGTATAACAACTTCAATAATAATTATTGATGAATTTGATACCACTAAGAATGTAATGCTAGATAAAATAATTGATAGAAGTTTAAATACTAAAATTGATCTAATTGGGCTGCATTTAAAAATATATTATGCATTACAAAATGTAAAATTACCTGCTAAATTCTTAAAAATGTCTAAAATCATAGGTGAGGATAGGCAAGATTCAACAATACAAGGGATAATAGATAAAAGTATTGAAAGATTTACTAATACTTACCAACAATATAATATGAATTACCTCTTTAAAACTATAAATATAACTGATAAGTCTTTTATATTTAATGATGGGAATTCAATGGCAGTACTTAAAGAGTCAACAAGAACTCATATGTATGTTACGAATAAAAGTCAAGAGTCCTTAAACATTATCACTACTGAAGGTAGAAAAAATAAAGATAATAATTATTTATCCTTTATACTCTTTAGACTGAAAAAAGATTTGGATTATTTACTTAATGGATTGAAAATAATTGCGTTGAATTATATGTATTGTAGAAACGAAGAATCAAAAGTTAATAAATTGAGAGAACAATTTAATCTTGATGAGGCATATTCTACAATCATTGATGTTTTTAATGTATCTAGTGAAGAAAGAAGTTTCATGCTTGATAGAATTAGTAATATAACAAAATATGATTATGATGCATTTGGTGATAATAATTTCTTTTTAAAAAGTGGATTATTTTTTATAGAAATAGAGGATAATAATGTCCATGATTTACAATCTAAAATGAATGCGTTTATTTTCCCAACTACTCCGGAAGAATTACTAATTAAAATTGCAAAGCAAACTATCGTAATTGGTTTATCAGCTACAGCTACATTATCAACAAATATTGGGAATTTCGATTTAACTTATGTAAAATCTAACTTGGAAAAATACTATACATTATCAAAGTATGATTCTGATAAAATTAATAAGTTATTTATGGAAACACAAAAACACTTTACCGATGATAAAGTTGAAGTTAAAAGTGTAGTCATTGATGATTATCCGGGTCTAACTGATGAGGATATAGCTAAAACGATGATTAAAGAATTATGTGGGCATGATAATATAGAAAAATATAATTATAGTAACTTTTATTATTTGATAATTATATTAAAAGTAGTGAAGGTTCACAATTTATTCTCTATAGTAGATGACATAATATCAGGTATCTGTTTTTTAAACGGGTTTTTCACACTACTATCTAAAACATACAACTTGGCTTTACTTGAGGAATTATTAGAAGAATCTACGACTTATCTGAAAATAAATAAATGCAATATTAAAACTTTGGATAGTGAGGAGTTTGATAGCAAACTGCTAGAAATCCATCAGTTATTCCAAAAAGGAGAAAAGTGTTTAGTACTATCAACTTATCGTACAATTGGAATGGGGCAAAATATTCAATTTGACTTTAATGAATTGCATCATAATTCCATCCATAACATAGATGATAAATTAGAATATAAAACAAAAGATTTTGAATTAGTTTATCTTCTTGAACCAACGCTATTGATTCAAAATCTTAGTAAAGATGAAGATAAATACAAGAATCTTTCAAAATTCTTATTTCAACAGCAATACTTAAAACAAAATAAAGATATAGATTATTTAACTTTTAAACGGAATACAGTAAATGCTTTTCGCAGAACTTTTTATAATGATAGTGAATCTTTTATAACAAAAAAATCAGGAGATACTTCAAAGCAAATTTCACAACTATCAATTCAAGCAATTGGTAGAATATGTAGATCTAGATACCTTAATAAAAAAACAATCATTTTGGCTGACTATCAAGTTATAAGATATATTCAATCAATTGAAGATATACTAAAAGATAGATTGCTTAATTTCCAATTTAAGAAATTATTAAGTCATAAATTAGATTATACATTAAATATTGCTGATAAATTATCTCAGGCAAATAAATTGGCATTTAGTGAAAAACTTGGAATGTTAATGAAATTAAGGTCTAATAAATTTATTAATAATGAATGGGAAGACTTAAGAGAATACGTTTTAAAAAATCCAACTTCTGATGATGTCATACCTAAATGGGAGAAGTTTTATTTTAATTTTGATAATGAAATATCAAAATATTATTATAAACAAGGTAGGAATTTCACAATATCTGATTACTCACTGAATAAAATGTATAACTATATTGAAGTTAGTGCTAATGACAGTGAACTTTCTTATTTTATGAAAAATAACGAAATTAGATCATATTTTATTGATAATCATTATGCAGTCACATTTAAAAAGAATAATTTTCACATGTTACCCGATATATATCATTCGATTTATAAAGGGGCGTTGGGAGAAGTAGTTGGTAAATATATTCTTGAAGAAATCATAGGAGATAGTTTAAGTCCAATTAAAAATTTTAAATACTTTGAGTACTTTGATTTTGAATACAAAGGAGTTTACATAGATTTTAAACACTGGAATTCAAATGTGAAAGATAATAACAAAGGGAAATTAAATGTGATTTGGAAAGAAAACAGAATAAAAGACGTAAAAAAAATTATAATTATTAATCTAATAAAACGAGGAGAACATCAAAAACAAGTTTTTAATAATGGTAAAGTTGTTGTTTATCCTTATCTGATGGATGATCGACTAGTTGAAGTAGATAGTGAAGTAGCTTTAGATTTATATGAAGAAATATTTACAGCATTAAATGAATAAATAGGAGATAAACTATATGAAATATTTATATAAGTATTCAAGTATTGAAAACGCAATTAAATCTTTAGAAGGTGAATACATATATTTAAGTAGTCCGAAAGATTTCAATGATTTATTTGATAGTTCTCTGGGTTTTAATGAAGAAGCGATGAAAAAGCTTTTTATCACTCTGGTTTCATCACATCAAATAATAAACGGTAAAAGTTTCATAGATATAGCTAAAGGGGTATTTCCGTTTTCAGAATTTCCAACTCATTCATTAGAAGAGCAGTATGACTTCATTGAATTCTTTTTAAGCGAAAATAATTTTAAGTTCTTAGAAAATTTTGGCAATGAAAACCAAAATGAAATGATTGATAAAATTCTTGATAAAGCTGTAGAGATAACAGGTTTGCAACCTACAGAAAATGATATAAAAGCATATGATAAATTTAGAAGCTTCAATTTTTTGAACTTTCTTCAGGAATTAATGGATAAATATAAAGTTCAAATACAAGAAGCGAGAGATTATATTACAGGTTATAAATTCAAAATAGGATGTTTAACGGAAGTTAAAAATTCTAATTATATGTGGGCACTATATGCTTCAAATTTTAAAGGCGTTTGTTTAGAATATGATTATGAGGAATTAAACAAAGATGCCGATAATGAAATATACCAAATCAACTATTCAAGTGTAAGACCAATACTGCTACATACTGATATTATTGAGTATATTAACAATCTAGAATATAAAGATAAGTTTGAACAAAAAATAATGAACATTTATACAACAAAATTTATTGAGTTTAGCAACGAAAGAGAATGGAGAATCATCAAAGTACAAGAAGCAAGAGAGTTTAAAACAAAAGCGTTAAGAAAAATAATTTTAGGCTACAATTTAAAAGAGGAAACAAAAGAAGTTTTCAAAAAATACGCCTTAAAATTAAATGTAGAAATAGAAGAAATAGACTATAGTAGTGATTCATATGAACTGAACTTTAAAAAAGCAGATTAAATGAATAGTTGCTAAATATATTAATAGTGATATAATGAAGTTAAAATAACTGAAAGGGGAAACAAATTATGTTATTTGTTTTAGGGAGAAAAAGTGAATTTACAAGATATGTTTAATAAGTATGATGATCAGAAAAAATTAGTAAAATCTGATTATGATAAAATGACTGAAAAAAGAGATATCATTATAAATGAAATCAGAGAAGATGAAAATGTTCAGTCTTTTGATATTTTAAATTTGGGTAGCTATAAATTGAAAACTGGCGTCAAATATAAGGATAATGACTATGATATTGATTGTGGTCTATTCTTCGCTAACAAAAATAATTTAAGTGCTAACGATTTGAAAAACGATGTTTATGAAGCTATTCATAACAATAGAACCAAGAAATTCAACACGAAATGTTTGAGTGCAAAATATCAAGAAAATGGCAAGGGATCTTTTCATTTAGATTTTCCGATATATTTTAAAGATGGAGATAATTTTAAACTTTGTGACGGTAAAAAGGATAATGTTGAATTTGTTAATTCAGAACCAAGGAAATTGATAGATTATTTAAATTACGAATCGTTAGAAGAAAAATTACTGAAATCATATAAGAGAATGGTTAGATTATTGAAACTTTGGAAATCGAAAGTATTTTCACATAGTAAAGTTGATTCTGTACCTCCAAGTATTGCATTTAATATCACTGCAAGACAATATTTTGAAAATGCGAGTTCAATAAATGATATTGATTATCTTATAGATATATGTGCTGAAATAGAAAAACAATTTGATGATAATGATGAGTTGTTATTTTTAGAATTGCCATTTAGCGAAACAAGTGAGAATGTTTATTATAAAATACTTCGTGACGATGATTATGTTGAACAGTATAGAGAAAAACTTGATGCATTTAAAAATGGACTGATATATGCACGTGATTGTCAATCATTGGATTCAGCATGCAAAGAATTAAAAAAATATTTTCCAGACTTTCCACAGCCTGACAAAGAGAAATCTAATAATAATCCAAGATCAAATCAAGGAAGATATGGGTATTAATGTATTTAAAATACTTGGAATCTAATGAAATATTTTATAACATTAGAAAAGTTGAAGACGTAAAAAACATTAGTAATAATGAAATAGTCGAAGCCTATGACTTTGACTATTTATCTTTAGTAATTACTATTGGATTTACAAAGACATTCCCTCATGATTTACCTCTATATCAAATAAGGGAAACAGATAGATTATATGCACATGTGGATCAAAATGGATATATTTGTTATTTAGATATTAATGATTTAAATTATAACACGAAAAATATTCAAGGCATTATTGATTTTTCAATTGATGAGATTGTAAAAATATTGAATATGAATGCCATAGAAACGAAGAACGAAATCGATAGAGAATTCTCCGATTATTATTCAAGGAATGTGAATTGTGACAATATTCCTGAACCTATTTTAGGTAAAGGGATTTCAAAAGAAGTCCTTTTTATATATGAACAAAATTTCAATCATCAAAAAGTAAATAAACTTAGAATATATAATTATGATAATTTTACTGTAATAGGAAATACAGAAGTAAAAAAAAATAGTATTTTAAAAAACCATAACACTACAATTAAATCAATTTATTATATCCCTTTAGTCGACATTCCTAATTTACCTAATTATAATATTCCTTTAACTATGAGTTTTTTCTCTAAATATATAGAAAAAAAGCATATTGATAAAATCATTTCTAAAACTATTGGTACAGTAGAAGAATATTTATTTGGGTATAAATATATGGATGATTATAGATATATTTATTTAAAACTTGATAATCGTGAAACAAACAAGAGGTTAATAAATAGAAAAAACACAAAGGTTTACCCAAAAAAAGTACAACTAATTTCTCCTGAATTTCTACGAAGAAGAGGTGGTGCAATATTAAATAGTAAGAAAATATTATTAATTGGTGTTGGATCACTTGGAAGTGAAGTTCTTAGTATTTTGTGCAAATCAGGATTTACCGATATTACAATAGTAGACAATGATATTGCATCAATTTATAATGTGTTTAGACATATACTTGGTTTTAATTCCTTTTTCTATAATGAAAGTACAGGAATTATCTACGATTATCGAGCTAAAGTACTGCACTTAAAGCGTAAGATAGAATCAATGTATCCCGGGACAGAAATATCTATTTTTGGTCAATCACTACAATCATTTATTATTAACAATCCAGAAAAGTTAAAAGACTATAAATACATTATTTCTACTACAGGGAATACAATCGCTGAAAAGATGTTAAATAGAGTGATTTATGAAAAGAAAATTAACACCAAAATTATTATTGCATGGTTAGAAGTTTTTGGTATAGGTAGACACATGTTATTGGTTGATGGTAAAAATAAAGGTTGTTTTGAATGCTTATTACAGTCTAGTCATTATGTGAAGTTTTCTGAATCAGCAGATTATAAAATATATGAAGATACGTGCATTGGCAGTTATACTCAATTTGGTGCAATTGATTCTATTATGCTAGCGACTGACATTGTATACAAAATTATTCAAATGGAAAACGGGGAATCATTTGAAAATAGACATATAGTGAAAAAAGGCGATGACAAGCAATATTTAAGTGCTGGATATTCACTTCAAGAATATTATGATAAGACACAGAATGAAATTGATTCAATGGAATATGATTACTATTTTGAAGGATGTGATTGCTGTGGATGATATAATTCTTATAGATAATAATCCAGTTTTAGTAATCAAAAGAGATATTTACGAAGAAATAATTAACAAATCGAAAGAAAACAAAGTTGAAATAGGTGGTATTTTAATCGGTTATAAGTTAGAAGGGATTAATGAGTATAGAATTACTGAAGTTACTTTTCCATTTGAAAATGATGAATGTTATCCAACATTATTTATCAGAAAAGATAAAAAACATAATAGTGTACTAAAAAGAGTGCATAAAAAAGATAACTCATTAACTTATATAGGAGATTGGCATAGTCATCCAATGTCTTCATCAAATCCTTCTGATTTAGATTTATCAACTTATATCGATCATACTAAGAATTCAATAACATCAGCTAAGCACTTGTTTTATATTATTGTTGGCATTGATTTAGACATTAGAGTGCATTCACATATAACAAAAAGAATATTAAAAGATATAAAAGTACAAATACTAAAGGATTGATTATATGAAGATTTATAATGAAGTAATAAAACCTATTTTTGTAGATATGATGTGGGAACTATTTAATGAAAACAAAATATTTTTTTCATTAGCTAGTTTACTTACAGTGGGTATTCCATTCTTATTAGGGAATATCAAATCTACATTTTTTTTATTGGTCATTTCGTACCCATTCTCCTTTCTTCTTTTCTTATTAGCGCATAACTACTTTTTCAGGGTTGTTTTCAAGTGTATTGGTATAAGAAATGGAGAGATTCCAACCATATCTAAACCAAACTTCCCTTTTGAAAAAGTCATTGGAGCAAAAAAAATAAGTATTATATACAATTCAAATCTGCCGTTTAAGGATATAAAGAATCAAATAATAATTAGTTCGAAAAGAATAAAATATGTAAAAGATATATATTATTATGGAATGATTTCAGTACCAATTAATGCAGCAATTGGATATGTTTTCGGACAAAAAAGAAAAGTTCATATATACAATTATGACAGAACCAAAAGTGAGTGGTATGCTATATCCCGTTTTGAAAAACAGATTGAAATAAATGTATCAAAAGAAAAAGGTGATGATAATAACCAAGTTAATATAGTTCTCCCTTTTTCATATCCAATTGATACGAGTAAAATACTAAATAATAATGACATAATCATTATTAAAATTCAGGATACAGGTATAGATTTAGATGCTTCTTATTCGTTAATAGTAAATCAAATTACAAATATAATTAAGCATTATCAGGTAGCACATTTTTTTGCATCCATAAATAATGGGTTTGCTTTATATTTAGGCGCGAGATTAAATGACTCAAATTTACCGGTGTCGTTGTTTTATGAATATGGTGGATCAAAAAACAAGGCATACATTTATTCACTTAATATTAAAACTTTAGATAAAAGTTGCTTAAACGAGAATTCCTCACAAAATTAGTATTGTTTTGAATGAGTATTTATAGAATATTATAGGTTCTTTCTTGTTTATTAAGATATAGATAAATATTATTATTTACCTCTAGTCATCTAGAGGTATTTTTATGGTAAAATATTTCCAGTATAAATTAAGGATATTGGTGACAACATGAAAAAGGGTTATATATACTCTATCGCTTCACATATAGTATGGGGAATTCTACCATTATACTGGGCAGTATTTAAAGATATATCTTCACTTGAATTACTATGCTTTAGAATTCTTTTAACAGCAATCACATTAATCGTAATTGTACACTTAATCAAGAAACCTGTATATCTATCTTATTTAAAGAATCCTAAAATAATTAAACAACTATTATTAAGTGGATTACTGATATCTATTAATTGGTTTGTTTTTGTTTATGCAGTAGGATCTAATCAAGTATTACAAGCATCACTAGGGTACTATATAGGACCTTTATTTACAGTCTTGATTGGTGTTCTATATTTAAAAGAAAAACCAACTAAAATCCAATATTTAGCATTTGGATTAGTTGGCTCAGCTTTAATATACATACTACTTAATAATGATACATCTTGGATTGCTTTTGGTGTAGCAATTAGTTTTAGTCTTTATGGTTTCTTAAAGAAGAGGTATCATCTTGATTCTCTTAACTCATTATTATTAGAAGCGTTATTTGTTCTACCTTTTATGTTAATCATTACATGGATGACTATAAATCAAAATGGGACTGCACTAAATGAAGTGCCACCACTTCAATGGATATTAATCATATTTGCAGGTATCCTAACAATTATACCTTTAGTGTTATTTGCTGAAGGTGCTAAAGAACTACCTTTATATATGGTAGGTATCATTCAATATATTACACCTACGATGTTTTTATTAGTTGGTGTTTTAGTGAATAAAGAACCTTTTACAACAGTAGAAGCTATCGCATTTGGTTTAATATGGATTGCTTTAGTTCTAAATTTCACTACGATATATAAAAAAGAAAAAAGAAATGAAACAATAATTAAAGTTGGAGATCAGACTTAAAAATCAAATGTCCGTCTCTATATAAGCATATAGAAATAAAATATGATAAAATAATATTAAATATAACAGTTCAAAAATTAGGGGGAGTATTTTAATGTATTGGCATGATAAAAAAGGTTTTATGAAGACATATTCAATCTTAAAAAATGAAGTCGAATTATTACCGATTTTTAGAGAACTTAAAACATACATTGAAACTGAATTTAATATTCAGGTCTATAATTTTGAATATAAGAAAGTCAAAAAGACATTAAGTAAACGATTGAAACTATTAGGTAAGGGATACAAATTAATTTGTAATGTCTCATCAAAGGAAGATCGAGATAAAATGCTAAATAATGTTAATGTATTTATTGAAGGATTTCCTAATGCCTACAAACAAGTACACGATGAAATAAAGCAAAAAAAGATTGTTGATAAGTTTGTTGAATTATCAACCAAATATAACTACCCAATTAGAACGGATAGAAATAATATATGGGTAGATTATTTTTGGTTTTTTAATGGAGACTATTTAAGCTATATAGTAGATCATAAAAAGAAAGAGTTAACAAAATTAGTTTTAGATGAATTTCAATCAACAGCAAATATTTGGAGAATTGTTATAAGTGCATATTGTGTTTATGTTTTCTATTATACAGAAGAAGATAAGAAGAAAAACTTAGAAAATGGACAGTCTAATCAAATTCAAGACATGTGTTATCAGTTTATTAAGCAAGGTGATGATTTGAATCTATATAAGAAAGATTTTATTGATTTTGATTCAAAAGAAAACTTAGATAATAATTATCAAGGAAGCATTTATTATTATTTAAGATAATTTAATATGAATAGTTTTGCGATTTCAAAAAAAATCACTCCAAATATTTTCATAATTAGGGGAGAGAAGTATGAAAATTACATTTTATAATCAAATGTTAAATATGGTAACAATAATAGTAATGAATATAGTTTTCATAGTATTTTCGATTTTAGTATGCAAATTATCTACACTGGCATTCATCATAGGAATAGCTGGTTTTCTTATTGGTGTGATTATATTGGTAGTTTTTATGAAAAAACATTTTTATAGAGTAGAGATTAATAATAAAGGTATCATATGGTTTTTTAGAAAAAACAATACAGTGATAATAAAATGGCAAGAAATAGAATCAATCAATGCAGCATCTGAATTCAGAACAAGATCTATTAGAATTTATTCAAAGACTCTAGATAATGAAAGTCTATACTTCACAGCTCACTATTTTCGACTTAGAAAAATGATTCGTATATGTCCTATTGAGGATCTGAAAATACAATTTAAAAAAACTGGAATTTTCTATACAGAGCCTAAAAAGGATTCCAACGGCAATAACTGATATCAATTTATTAAATGTCATAAGGATGAGTCAAATGAGGCATCTATTTTAGTTGATAAACTTACTTATAAGTGGTTTTTATAGGAGTAAACAAATGAATGAAACATTTAGATATTTAACAATAGCATTTTTAATCATAAGCTTAGGTATTATAAGGAAATCATTTAAAGATAATAAAAAGAGAAGTGATGAAACAATCATAAAGCAACCTCGTATATATTTGAATGGTGGAATTTTTGTTACCTTAGTCTCTACTATAATTAATTTTTTAGTACCTGTACTACCAACAGTAAGTGATGAAACTGAAATTTTAGTTTTTTATATTTTTTCTTCCATCATGATTTTTTCTGGAATTTTATTTATATGGTATTATGTGATTTGGTATATAAAATTAGGTAAAGAAACATTTTTATATAGATCATTTTGGGGTGGAACAAAAGAATTCTTTTATAGAGATTGTACACCAGTTACAAGATCAGCTAGAGTAGATATTTATAAGGATGGAAAATGCATCATAAAAATATCTTTATTAATAGTTAACTGGTATGAATTATCAAAAAGAATAGAACCTGAAATGAATAAGTATAAAGAAATATCAAATAGAGACTAGCAATATATATGAGTTTTTCATGCATCATAAAATATCTCATGGAGGTTTTCTATGAATCGAAAAGTAAAAATTGGGGATGTATTTGCATTCGATATAAACATGAATAATAAATACGGTATCATTCAAGTTATAAACGAAGGAAACACAGGTATTAATATCTGGGTATTTTACAAAACAATTCATGAATCAAATTTTATTGAAACACATGAAAGCGAAATGTTAATAGAATATATTGATTTAATAACACAGACAACAAAATATTTAAATCAAATAATTGACTTTAATAAATTGCGCCAATGGTAACAACTAGGTCATTAATAATAACTGTTCAGTGATTACTCTTTAGGGTGAATCATAGCGATTAACTACGATGACCAAGTTGGTATATATTTAAAATGTGGATCAATATATTTTAGAAAGTAGGATAGAGGTTATGAGAAATCATTTTTTCAAATATGATTCAAACAACAAGTTCTTTATTATTGTTATTTTCATCACCCTTTTATTTATTGTGGGAACATTTGTTTTTAGAGACTTTAATTTTATGATAATTATTGGTATATCACTATCTGTAATTGGAACAATAGGAGCATTTGTTATTTATCATACAGGTGTTCATATCAACTATAAGAAAAAGAAAATAATCATAATTGATTCTTTGATGAGAAGAGTTATACCAATGAGTCATATTCAGTTTATCTCACTAGAAGAAGATTTGAAAATAAGAAAGAAAAGAAAATTGATATTTTCTCCAGATTCGAGTTATAGAGCTTACTGGACCGATTCATCAGAATTTGTTTATCGAAACGGGAAGACTTTTAGAATAGTGTTTCATATGAAAGATAAAAGTAGACTATCATCTTATTATGGTTGGTTATACAACGAGAAATCTGCAGAAAAAGTAATATTGCAAGAAGATAAAATTAAATTGATGATTAAAGAATTTTCACAATACAAACAAAATAATTATCTCAGCAGCTGAAGTTTCTCAAAGGAGGAATATAAAATGACCACAGAACAAATAATAGGTATTATCAGTATTGTAGTAGTAACAATTTCAGTTAAATATTTTTGGCAATATACCAAAAATAAAGTTAAGAAAGAAATTGATACCAATGTAATTAAACAACCTTCAACGTATTTATTTGTTGGTATCCTAATGATTGTAGGATTTACTGTTATACTTGGAGTTTTATTAATTGCTACAGATGCTTTTCATGGTAGTGATACAGTAGCAGCAATTATATTCTTTTCTAAAATATCTATGTTTAGTTTTTTGATTTTATTATTTGCCTTAAACTGGAAACTTGAGTTATATGATAGTTATTGCACACATACTAATTTATTTGGTAAGAAAAAAGAGTATCTGTATCAAGATCTAAAAGTTGTAGATGTTTCTTCTGGATTTAGAATTTATCATAATAAACGTAAAGTTTTTGATATTTCAATATTTCAAGATAATTGGAAAGCATTTCCAAATGAATATAAGAAGCACAATAAAATCATAATCAAATAGTATAGTAGAAATCTTATTAATATTCATCTTACCTTAAGTTCTAGATGATTATATAATTTATATAGTTTTATCTTATTGTTGTATTGTAAGATTATTCTCATTTTTTTATAGACATCTAGAAGGGCAATCAAAGAACCAACAAAACAAAGTTTCAAAATAAAAGTGTATTATTATCTTTAAACTATGATAATAAGAATTAAATAATTATATAACAAAAAGAACTTCTGTTTTTAGAAGTTCTTTTTGTTATATGAATCTCTTTTTAGAATTGTTTAAGTGAGTCATAGAGTTCATTAATGTATTTTTATAAAACTTAGTTTTATAAGGTACAGTGCGAACCTAAAACTTCTGTTATAAGACTTTTAGTGGACCGGATTACTATATTTCAATCAGTGATATCACTTTTTTTATTAAGCCAGTAATTATATTCAAAATCAAAAATATCTATCTTTAAGTTCTTTTCTAATAAACCTCTAATTAGAGAATTAATTTTAGTCTTAGGACCAATCTCTAAAGTGCCAATACATAAATGAATACATTCATTTCTATTAAGGATATTACCTAATTTATTATAATAATATGCTTTAAGGTAATACAGTTGAGCTATTAAATAATAATGATGTTTTTGTTTAGATTTTTCAATACTAAGATCACATAACTCAATGGCCTGTTGATAGTTTTCATTATTACCATGAACTCTCACTAATGTATATAAAATTATAAGATAGTAATCAAGAGAATTAATATCATCAATATGATAATGTTTCAATACAGTAGTTAATTTATCTGTTATTAATTTAGACTCATCTTTATTTAACTCATCCATTAGGTTAGATAGCACCAGCATTTCATATAGCGATAAAATATCATACTTGATTAGCTGATCGAATCCTATTAACACTTTAACTTTTGATTTATATTGAATATTAGTTATTCTACCTATTTTGTATTCATATAAATACTTGCAAAAATTAAATAACATTTGATCAGTTGTTTCTACAAACGGTGTTTTCTCTAAATTACTAATTTTAATTCCTAAATCATCAATTTGATTGCTCATAAGGCTATTATATAGTCTTTGAACAATCTTTTTTTCTGCATTAGATGTTTCCATATAAAATTTTAACACTTCATCAATATTCATATTTAACCTCGATATTAATAATAAAAAAATCTCCGATGGCATTGGAGCGTCACCTTTAATATATTTCCTATATTGTCTTACATCGCATATGTCATCTACAAATTTCTCTTGACTAGTGAATCCTCTTGCTAATCGTAGTCTTTCTAAAAATATTATACTTTCTGTTATTAACATAGCCCCCCCGAATTATCAAGGACTATTTTGTCCTGTAATGTTTTCTTGGCAAAAGTTATCCTTAAATATATCCAAGAAAGGAGGAAACATATGAGAAAAATCTTATTAGTTCTAATGATTATTTCATTAGGAGCTTCACTATCATTTTCGATGAAGACAGATAACACTATTGAAGTTGATTATACAGATCCAAATGTAGTATTACTGGATGATGATGGTTTAGGTGGAGCACCTGTTAATGATGGTGAAGAAGGATAGTACAAACCAATTGTAAAAAAAATGTGCGAAATCAAAATACTAATTGTCTTTATACGTATAAGGAAATTAATATTTTGAAAGGGTAACACCAGGATTATGACCTATCCATGAGGCATAGTGTTAGTTGAAGTAAATCTTCAAGGGTGGATAAACAATATTGTCTGGTTATCATATGTAGAAATTATGGAAATAGAAAGGATAATAAAAAAATATGAATATATGATGTTTATCTTAATTAATCACTTTAATATTCGTGACTATGATTTTAAAGAAGATGTATTGCAAGAACTTCGGATGCATCTATTTAATTTGTTTAAAGGGAAGCGTGATTTGTCAATTGTTGAAGATTTAGATAGTTATATTTTCATAACTTTAAAAAATAAAGTTATCAATATACTAAAAAAAATGAACAAAAACAAATGTATTTCTCTTAACAAAGTAATTGATGAGAACGGAATTGAACATTTAGACTTATTAGAATCTAACACGGAAGCTAGTCAAGAAGAAATTTATGTATATGAAAATATTATAACATATATAAATTTACATTTTAGTGAACAAGATAAACAAATAATCAATAAATATTTTTTTGAGAATCTCACATATGAGCAAATTGGTAACCATTTGTCAGTTTCTAGAGAAACAGTCAGACGAAAACTAAATGACACGATAGATAAGATAAGGAGGTGGTATAAATGATGGAAGGTAACGAAATTAAATTAGCCAATCAACTAAACGATTTTGAAAAAGATAAAATAAAAAGCTTAAATAACTTCTTTATGAAAAGCATTACTAGAGGTATACTATTTGCTTTTTTACTTTTTATTATCACAGTTGCGTTGTTGCTATTTACGATTATTGCTACTGATATGGATTCATCAGTAAGGATTACGATAATTTCAATGGTAGCAACATTTATTTTAACGAGTAGTAAATCATTGATGGATAGGACCATTGAGATTACGACATACACAGTAAGGCTACTCGGAGAAGAACAAAGAGGATTCAATAAAAAAATTGGTATCGAAGTTGATCCTGTTGAGTTTGAAGAATTATCAGAAGAAGAAAAAGATCAATCTTAAAGAAAAGAGGATGAAAAATGAAAAAAATTGATCAAATTGAAAAAGTATCAAGCTACAATCAAAAAATCGATCATAACTTTACACGTTTTTTGGTAAAAAATGATGTGTTTACTTTTGATGACATGAAGAGTCAAGAAAATGTGGATTATGAAAACTTATTAGAAGCATATGAAATATTTATTGATGATTCATTTAACGAAGCGGCAATTAAAAGAGTATTAAAATCAGTAAACGGAAATGAAGAATATATCAACACTAACTACATTGAAGAATTACTCGCAAGTGATTTTAATGATTATTTAATGTCAGAATGTGTAAATATTTTTGTCGATATTGTACAAAAACAAGTATTTTATGAAAAGACTGAAGAAATGGCAAAATTGATTTTTAATAAATTAATTTTACTGAATGGATATTGTCCAGTTGTGTTTTATCCCAAATTAACAAATAATCTTTTAGAACATATTCAATCTGGATCTCCAATAGAGATTATTGAGAAGATCTTCGAGAAGATTATATTTAGAACTATTATGCATCTAAATACAAAAAGGAATTTATTGCAGCAAGAAGTAGCATTAAATCTGATTTTGAATCATGAACTGATGATTAAAGAAGTTTATCATGTAACATCATTAGGCGTCTTTGGTTCATATTCTAGAAATACTCAGAACGAATATAGTGATATAGATGTTTGGGTGAAAGTTACGAAAGATTTTTCAAATGACGATAAATTTGCATTAAATGTTTTACTTCAAACAATTCTTGGATTATATGTAGATTTAAATGTATGGACAAGTCAGTTAGAAGAAAAGCTGTTTATAGATTCACTAATAGTATTTTAAGCATATGAAATCAAATATTGAAATAAACAATAAACTTTTCTATCGATTCATTGAATTTATAAGCAAATTAAATCGTGTTGATCTATCTCATGAGACATTTAAACTTATCTGTTTAAATAAATATACACCACAAACAGAACAAGAACTTCGAGTAAAGAGATTTGCCAATGCATTTAGGTTTATTATTGATAATAGTCGCTCTGACTTATCATTAGAATTCCTAGATACTTTGTATTTTATCTTATTAGGTAGGAAAATGCCAAACAAGATAAAAAAGAGTCTACTTGAAAAATACTATCTCATATTTGACGAACATGCACAACTAAAAGCAACCTTAATGCATTTGTTCATAATGAATCAAAAGATGAAGCTAAAGCAAGAATTAGCATTTCTAATTACAAATTATATATTAATTAAGCAGGACTTTTTTCCAATAATAGTTTACCCAAATGATGTAAAAATATACAAAGATGCTATTAAAATCGGGAAAAATAATCCTAACCAACTTTATATGTTGATAGTGCAAAATGAACACTTTATTAGAAAAACACACCAACATAAAATGATAAGTGTGAACGAACAAAAAACAAAGGATGAAGTAATTAGTATTCTTAAAAACGAAACAAGCATACTAAAAACAAAATATCATCTCAAAAAGTTATATCTCTATGGTTCCTTTGCGAAAGAAACAAATATAGGAACTAGTGACATTGATATATTAGTTGTATTAAACGATTATATTATCAATTATGAAAAATACGAGATCATAAAAAAAATAAAAAAATATTTAACAGAAGTCATGGCATATCGTTTAGATGTAATGGAATTCAGCCATGCATTAACATCTCTAGAGATACATGAGATGACGAATATAATAACAATCATATAAAAGGAGAAAGAAATATGATACAAAGACTAACAAATTTAAACGGATTAACCGTTGAGACAAACTATTTACATCCAAATAATCCAACATTTGGATATTACAATATTTACGAAGTTAATCAAGCAAATATGGATGATGGAGTGCTTCTAATTAAGATTAGTGACATCACATACTCATACATTGATGAAATAGCTAAAATGAAGTTAATTCTACCAATTTCAGGATTTGGAGATGGCACTAGATTTTTTGCACGTGAAGTTACAACTTCTTACACACCAACTACAGTTAATTGGAACAATAAGCCTTCAGTAAATACTAGCAAAGTTGAAGCAGAACACTTTGTAGAAGTATTAGGGTCAGGATTAGCATCACCTACTGCTCAAGCTGTTGTATTTGACTTAACAAATTTAGCTAGAAAATGGAAAGAAAGTAACACTTCAAACAGTAGTATTGCTATTTATACAACTGGTTCAACTGGGCATATTTATACACCAAGACATGCTAGTATTATGGATACTGAACAAGTGGTAGTGATTGAGAACGCTCGTCAAACGGGACTTGCCAGTCATTTAAGTTTTACTGAACAAGAAATTGGTTTTGCAGGAAAAAGTTACATTAATAATTTTACGGGGAAACTTCTTGCTGCATTTTCAGGATTTAGTACTGATTCTCAAAAATCACCTATTTCATTTGGTGCCTTTTATGCTCAACAAAGACCTGTAGGCATTTCACCATTAAGCTACAAAAAAACGATGCCATATTTTTGGCGTTCTAGTTTTGATTATGGTGTTTCTCAAACGACAAAACGATTTACAATTGTGCATCCTGATGGTAGTGTTCAACATTATGATGAAGTAACCCCTGAACAAGCGGCACAATATAATATAGAAACAACATTGGAAAAAGTTTACATCAATTTTTTTGATTTTTCATATTTAGAAGATCAAGGAGACTTAGTAATCTATGACCAACAAAAGAACCAAATGAAATTATCGAAATCAGGTTTAATTAAAGAACTTTTAAAAGCAGACGGTTCAAAAATCACTTATGTAAATGATGGTTCTAGAATTGTTTCTATTAATGCTGATGGAAAAACAGTAGCTTTTTCTTATGTAAGTGGATATGTAAAAAGAGTGGAATTTATTGAAGAAGAAAAGGCTTTATATTTCACTTATGGAACTTATGGACCAACAAGTATTAAATTACAAGACATTTCTTATATTTATGGCGAAGATTCATCAGGAGGAACGACAACAACTAAAACCTATGTTGATCGCTATGAAGCTAGATATGAATATAACGGAACAAGATTAAAACGAATGATTGATGTGAAGATGAATCTTGCCATGATGTTCACTTTTACTAATAATCAAGTGACAAATATCACAAATCAAGTGTTTTCTACTTCAGATGATGGGGCTTATATTAATATTTATTATGATACAACAAGATCTCACACTAAGGTAACTGATTATCAAGATAACATCACATATTTGTATAAAAATAATTATGGACAATGTATTCAAAAAGTGGATGGAGACGGTAATGCAATTGCCATGCGTTATGGAAAAGTTTCAGAGGATGGAACACAACAAAAACTTCAAGAAGCATCGAGTGCAATTTATAATGTTAGAAATATGATTTTAAATCATTCTTTTGATAGTACTGTTGAACCGATTGATACAAATGGACCAGGATGGAAAACAAATTCACCATCTACAGTTAAAGTAGTAGATGATGGTGTATATGGTGATCAATGTTTAAGAGTAAGGAGGGAAAATTCAGGAACTTCTACTATTAGTCAAATTGTTGAACCACCGGTAGGAAATCACAAAATTGTCTTTTTTGCTAAATCTAAAGGTGCAGTAGGTACTGCAAAAGTAAAAGCTATATTAAATTATGTAGAAAGGAGATTGGCACTTCCTGGAGAAATAGGAATGCTAGATCCTGATGGTAATGCATATGTGATTGTAGATGCGGATACTATCAATATTGAAAGTGACAATATTGTTGGTGAGAATGACTGGACGAGATTTGAATTGAGTGGATTAGACATTCCATTAACTGCAACATCTACAGAACTTGAAATTAAAATTGAATGTACACATACTCAAGGAGATGTATTATTTGACGACTTCCAAATGGTTGCGCCTCAAAGATCAACATATAATCTTATTCAAAATGGATTTTTTGATGGTGAAACAGGTAGTATCCCAGCTGGTTGGACAGCATCAAGTCAAAATACAACAAGTGATCGATTAGTATCATCAAGTCTTGTTGAACCGTTTGATACTATATTAGGTTCGAAAAACATGATGTTCGTTGGAGCATACGATAAACTAAAATCTATCTCTAGACATCTAGATATTAGTGGTGGAGCAGGTGAAGAATTTTCGTTGATTTCTTGGGCTAAAGGATATGTTCTAGACTCTGATATTTTCAGAGTAAAAGTTCTTATTGAGTATCCTGGGTTTGAAGATGAAGAATTATTCTTTGATTTTGGTAAAGATACTACAAATTGGCAAATGCTACTTAGAAATATCACGACAGGTAAACCATATAGTGGCATGACGATTACATTAGAACATCAAGGACCAAACACAGTGAATTTTGATTCAGTTCAATTATATAGAGATGCTTCTGGTAAGCATTATAATTATGATGAAAAAGGAAATCTTCTAGATCAAATGAACAGTGATAAAACTAAGTCATCATTAGCTTATGATGATAACAATAAGATTTCACAGTCAGTTGATCCTTCAGGTGATACCTATAGATATACATATAATGAAGATGATAAATTAACTAAGATTAAAGATGCTAAAGGTAACGAAATTCTATTTGAATATGATCCAAACGGTAATAGAAAAAAATCTGAGATTAAATATAAAGAAGATTCTGGTATAGTAAAATCAATGGTTTTTGAGCAAACTTTTAACAGTGATAATAAAGTAGAATCAGCAACTGATGAACTAGGAAACACATCAACAATTTTATATGATGCAAAGGGTAGAGTCTATAAGGAGACAAACGCTAAGAATGTTGTAAAAACTAGTTCGTATGATGCATATGATAATTTAATTCAGCTTATTCAGAGTAAAGATGGAAAATCAACAGCACATACATATCAATATAATACAGATCAATCATTAAAATCAATTACAACAGATAATGGTACAAAGTATGATTTTGTTTATGATGCATGGGGTAAATTAGAACAGGTTAAAGTAAATAATGTTTTGTTTGCTTCTTATGAACATAACTATAAAAAACATGGCGTTGAAACAGATTTAATCACGAAACAAATTTATGGTAGTGATTCTACTGAGGCATTTGACTTTAGTTATGATCAAAAGGGACGTCTAGAAGAAGTTAACTTCAAAGGTAGTTTGGTTGCCCAATATGAATATAACGATAAAGGACAAGTGTTCCATATTCATACCCCAGAAGTTGAGAAATATTTTAGTTATGATGCAAAAGGAAAACTAATAAAAGAATCAACTTCTGAAGGCAAAACAATACGTTTTGATTATGACAATTTAGATCAAGTTCAAAAAGCAACATTTGATATCAATGGTGTAATTAGAAGTTATGACTTTGAATATACGAATGAATTTAATCAATATAACAAGGATGGTTTAAGAACGAGAATCACTAGAACTTTTAAAGATGATGTTGCGGAAGATAATTTTTCTTATAGAGGTGTTTATGGAATGAGTACAAGTCTTGTATCCAATGCATATTTCTTAGATGATAGTCTTTTAAGTGAACGCGCATTAACATTAACCAAAAACACATCTCAAGTTGTGTATGATCTATCAACAGTAAATTACAAGCGTAAGACAGGAATGGTTGATGGTGAATGGTTTAATAAAGTTGATTGGACTAATAGATTCTATTATAATAAGTCGTTTATGGGCTGGTTTAGACCGTATCAATTAACAGATGAAAGAGCAATCATGTCAGTAGGTAAAGATGGTAGTGATTACTTTAAAGTCTTAGGTAGAAAAGACGGAATTGATTATGTATTTACATTGAAGTATACAAAAGATGGTGCAAATTCTACTAAAGCAACTTTAACTGTACCTGCGATTGATAAATGGATGTTTATTGGATTGACAATTAATCAAGCGGGGAGCGGCACAGAATTAAGATTTGCAGTAGAAAATCAATATGATCAAAAAACTATGGCTAATTTTAGTGTCACACATTTAATTAATCAAGCAGTTATAGGTGATAGAAGTCAACCATCAGTAGGGAGTGATCAACCTAATTCAATATATCAATTGAAATCACATATGTTTAGTATTGGTGCATATATTCATACACCAAATACATTTGGAATACTACATAAGCAAGGAAGAAAATATCTATCTAACGATATTGATATGACACCTAAGACTGGTGTATCGTTTGAGAATCCAGAAATTTATGATGGATTAGATACTGTCAGTTTAAATGGTACATTTATTTCTAAGCAAGGTGTTAAACCTAAGAGTTATGCATATACAGATAAGAGTTATGCGCTTGATAAAACAAGACTTTTTGAGTATAGTAATGATGATAATAAACATGTGTATGGTAGTTATGATGGACTAATGGGTCTTGAAGACACTAAAGGTAAACTAATTTATGATTTTGATCTTAAACAAAAAGGGTCAATGAGTATTAGATTTAAACCAGTTGTTTCATCAACATTTGATCGTACAATCATCATGCATAAAAAAGATGGTATAAACTTATTTGGTGTCAAGCTAAAAGAAGATAACAAACTATATATGGTAGTTAATGGGGATGATTGTGTCATTGGTACAAGAACTTATGTATACGATGTATGGGAAACAGTTGTTTTAACTTGGGATGAGTCAACATTTATAGTAAATAATGGGGTGATGTCAGAATCAGTTAATGCTTCAATATCACTAAAAGACGCGATGACAGTCATTGGATCGGATTTAGCAGCCGATGGATTTACTCCTGAAAAACATCTTAATGGACAATTAGAAATGTTAGCTTATAAAGATGATGTGATTGATGCAGCTACTGTAACAAAACTATTTCAAAACAATCACGTATTATCTGTTAAGACATACGTTGACATTCTAGGTAGAAGTAAGAAAGATGTGATTGATACAGGTTTAGTTGAATTAGAAAATTCATATAGTTATAAAGCACCATCATCTGGCAAGTCATCACTTCAAGTAGAGTCTATTCAAAAATACGACAACACGACAGTTACTTATGGCTATGATGAACTAGGTAATATTACATCAATGGTAACACCTGATGGTACTTATGAATATGAGTATGATTATTTAAATAGACTTGTAAGAGAATACAATCCAAAAACTCAAAAGACAATGATTATGGTCTATAAAGCTAATAACAATATCGAGTTTAAAAAGTATTATAGTGGTATTCAACCATTAACAGTAACTAGTGTACCAATTGAATCATATGAATATAAGTATGAAAACCCATGGAAAGATCAATTGACAAGTGTTGTTAAAAGCTTAAATGGTGTCGTTGATAGTACAGAAACAATTTCATATGCTGGTAGTAATTTCATTGGAAACCCAAGTTCTATCGGTGATAAAAACCTAACATGGTCCGGTAGAAGACTCACAAAAATCACAGAATCTAATAAAGACACAATTGAATACTTCTATAATGAAGAAGGTATTAGAACTAAGAAGAAAGTCGGAACAGATATAACAACATATGAACTGAATGGTTCAAACATCATATCAGAAACAAAAAATGGTACTGATACAGTCAGATACATCTATAATGAAAGAGGACTTCTAGTAGGATTTGAACATTTAAGTAAAGTATATTATTATGTGAGAGATTTGCTTGGAATTATTACAGAAATTGTTGATGAAAATGGAATTGTTATGGTATCATATAAATATGATGCTTGGGGTAAAATCATTAATAAAACAGTGAATGATTCAAGCGTTGACAGCGTAAACCATTTTGTTTATAATGACTATTTCTATGATCAAGAAACAGAATATTATTATTTAAAAACCAGATATTATAGTCCAAATATTTCCAGATTTATTAGCACAGATAGTTACAACAATATTGATTTTGATTCTTTTGCTGATGCGAATTTATTTGTATATTGTAGGAATAATCCAATAATTTCAGCTGACTTTGATGGAAATATAAATTGGTTTAAATTAGGAGCAATTGTCCTTGTGGCAGCCACTATAGTTGTTGCCACGGTATTAACGATTTCTACATTTGGTGCTGGTTCTGTTGCTGGAACAATAGCTATTAGTTCTGCAATAACATTTGCTGCTAAAACAGCTGAGGTAACTGCATTGCAAATAAAGAAAAGTAAAAACGATGGAGATACATCAGGAGAAATCTTTAGTGATGTAGTTGATGCGATTTTTGGTAATGGATTGAGCATCATTGGATTTACTCCTGCTACAAAATTTGCTGGATTTTCATCAGGTATCTATAGTCAATCAAGTATCTTTGCTGAAACTTGGAATTTAATCAGATTAGATGGTTTTAATTTTAAAAATTTTATGGGTACGTCACTTTACAGCATTGGAGATAGATTGAAAAATTTGGGAACATATATGAAGATGCCTACATCCATAACCGGATACGTTATCGCATATGGATTTGCTGCGTGGTCAGTTGGAAATGCAATTACATCTGCACTTACAAACGATCCAGATAAAAGAGCTAAGGAACGTGGCTATAGATTATATTAACTCATCATTGATTTTCATAAGATTGCATTTTAAATATTAGGAGGTTTCCAACATGAAAAGAATAGTTCAGTATGTTTTTATGATTAGTATCTTGTGTTTTATTCTATTGCTAATTACTTATGGGATCTTAACTTTTTTACTTTCGACAACAATCATCACGAGCGATGTAGTTATTCGACTTAGAGACATACTTTTTCCAGGAGTATATATAACTTTTTTTGTTACTGTACTTTCTGGACTAATATTTTATCATACTAAAGAGAGATAGTCTGATATTGCATAATTGATTTTATAAAATAAATTTAATTGTTCATCTTAGTTGAGAATAGTAGATTATTTTTAGTGTTATTGCAATTTTAAAATAAGAGTTTACCAATTAAGGCCCTTTGAATAATTAGGTGGTAAACCTAAAATGGACCTTTGTATTCTGAGGTGGTAAATCCCACCAATATAGAGAGTTAAAGCACATCATGGCGATGTGCTTTTTTTCTGCTATACATGTGTACTTACTTACTTTTAATCGGTATATCTTTGTTGATTGAATACATAATTTTATTTCTTAACCGTTTAAATGATTCTATACCATTTGATGTTTTAATGATTGTTTTAATTTTGTTGTTTGTTGATTCAATTGGTCCATTTGAAATTCTTCGATGTTCATAGATTAAAAACGAATTTTTGATTTCGAACTTCCATTTTTCTATAGTTTTACCAAAAGTTCTAAAACCTTCAAATGAATGATTTCTGAACTCATGTATAAATTGATTAAGTTCGTCATCACAGGTATCGTATAGAGCTGTTAAATTGAAATCACGATACAGTTCTTTTAATCGATATGCATGAGTTAATTCATCATCAATTGAAAGTAGATAATCTAGAATGTCTGATTTATGCCAATAGACATGTAATTTCTTTATGTATATTTTTTTATCTGTAATATCTTCATAGTTTTTAACGAAAAATATATGAAATTTTTTCAACATATAATAATACATATCTTCATGCTCAGGTGCGCTTTTATTATTTTCATATTTTTTCATGACTTTAATCCTTAATTGAATCATTTGAGCATTCAATGACTTAATTATATGAAATGAATCAACAGCGATTAAAGCTTTAGGCATACATCTTTGAACGACTTCTTTGTATGAGTCCCACATATCCATAATTACGACCTCTACGTGATTTAGCTCACTATTTGGTATTCTAGCGAAGTAATTGATTAAATAATGCTTATGTCTTCGTGGTAGTACATCAATGATTTTTCTACCCATGAAATCATATAAAACACATGCGTATTTATAATCATGTTTTCTAGATATATAGAATTCATCAATGTTCAACACTTTTGGTAACCTTCGTCTTTTGGATTCTACATATTGATCAAATATATCAATGACCTTATTGATGGATATGTAGTAATGACGCGCTGTTGCTGTAAAAGTATGATCATGTCCTCTTAGATAATTAAGTATACTTGATTTTGTATATTTGCTAATCATTTCATTCTTATCAACGAGTGGGTTAGGTTCATAGAAGATATGTTTACACACGGGACACTTAAATTTCCGATGATGAAATCTTATCATACTTGGTCCATTTGTGAGTATTGAATGAATGATATGCTTATACTGATAACTATGAAATAATGTTTTAAGATTGTGACAGATTGGACAGATCATTTTTGTGATGTTTGTTCTTAGTTCTATAATCAGTGTTTGATTTTCTTTTCTTGTTTCTAATATTTGAATCTTTCCTCTGAATGTTTCTAGATGTAAAATATTTATGGTATCATAATCCATGAAATCCTCCTTTTCTTTATGTATAGCAGTACTTATAGTATAAGTGAGGATTTCCTTTTATTTATAAAACAAAAAAAGAAGTGGCCGCTTTCTCTTAAAAACTACCACCTCAAAATACAAAGCCTATCTTTTACCACCTTAAAATACAAATACCTCCAATTAAAATGGTAAACTCTTTTCAATTTCAAAAAAGAAAAACTCCGTTGGAAATAGAGTAAAACTCCGTAATGATAAGACAGGTTGATTATATCAAGTTGATTTTTATCGTTTAACAACTTAATAGAGGTGGTGAAGACAATTTTATACAAAGCAAATTTTCGCATATTTTAGGGGAGAAACAGTAATTTTTTATTAAAATTACCACTTTTTGTATGCATATATTAGAAAATATGCTTTCTCGACAGTGGGTTTATACTCTATCTTAAAACACAAAAATGACCATCATTTGATGATCTTAATCTCTTGTACGTTTAGAATTATTCATTTTCAGGTATTCACATGTTATTTTGATTGTTGTTTAAATAATATTCTTCTAATCTATTAAAATGTGATGATTTCTGGCAATTAGTAAATGACTTTTAGTTTAAAGATTGAGATAAATGCAATACAACAGTAGTTTATTTTTATAATTAATAATTAAATTTAATCAATATATGTAATTCTATTTTTACCCATGTACTTACTCTTATACATCGCTTGATCAGCTCGATCAATTGTTTGTACTAAAGATTCTTTATAATGTCTTAATGTAACACCAAGTGAAACTTTATAATTTAATAGTATACCATCTTTTTCAATTTCTGTTTTATCAATAAGCATTTGAACCTTATTTGCGAGTGTTTCCACTTTCTCTTTTGTGCTATCAGGTGTAAGAATAACAAATTCTTCACCACCATAACGTATGACTAAATCATTTAAACCTACAGCATTTGATAATGTTTTTGCGATATTAACTAAAATGAAATCGCCTAATTGATGACCATATGTATCATTATATGTTTTGAAATTATCAATATCAATAAATATAACACCCATACGTTCCATTTCATTTTTATCAATATCAAGCACAGGATTACCAGTCTCAAGTATTTTACGATTATGTACTTTGGTTAATGGATCCATTAATAATTGTTGTTTATAATAATGGATTGTTTGACTATGGTCTTCTTGAGGAATGACCGGTGAAAAGACTTCTAATACACCAATGACTTCCCCATTTTCAAGTATAGGCATTGTCTTAGCATGGACCTTTAATCTAAAACCATCTTTATGTCTTAAATATACACAGTTTTCAGTTTCGATATTTTCTACAATTGAACGATTGAGTGGGCATCCCTCAAAACATAAAAGTGTGCCATCTTCACTCATGTGATTAAAAAGATTGTCATGACAATGATGACCCATAACATAATGTCTATCGAAACCCGAGAAGTGTTCAGCAGCTTCATTATAGTAAAGAATCTTTCTATTCTTATCGACTAGATAAACACCTTCGTTAAAATGTTTGAAAATGCGATCAAATTCTTGAAAAGTAATCATATATATCACCTGACTTTTTAAAGTGTGTGTATATATGATAACATATATTTTAATAGATAATTGTAAAATCTTTTTCATTGACTAACATACTGTATAAGCATACAATGATTGTAGCAAGGAGACTTACTATAATAAGTCAAGCGTGTAATTTAATTAAATGGTAAAAGACCTCACTAGGAAGTCTAAATATTAAATATAAATCATGAAGAGGTAGCTACACCCTCATTTGATTATTTGAATTGTGAATAATCAAATGTCAATTTATTGACACCTAAATGATAAATTGCACGTATGAGTTTTCTTACAGTGTGAACCATCGCGACTTTATGATGTTTACCTTCAGAACGCTTCTTAAGGTAGTAGTCATAAAGTGTTGGATTTAATCTCAAACTTGAGAACGTGATTTGCCAAAAAGTCATTCGAAGTAATCCAGAACCACGTTTGACAAGATGACCTCTAGTTTCCATTGTTCCAGATTGATTAACTGATGTATCGAGTCCTGCAAATGAAACAATTTGAGCAGAATTCGTAAAGTTTTTGAAATCACCTAATTCAGCGATGATGATTGCTGCTGAAATAAGTGATATGCCAGGTATGGATGTCAATGTTTGAGGTATATCTTTCATGAGTGATAGGATTTCTCCTTCAATTGAATCAAGTGTAATTGATAATTCCTCATAATGTTTAATGATGTGTTTAAGAAGTAAGAGATCAGTCTTAGTTTCATAACCAACAGATGATTTAGCTAAAGATTTAAGTTTTTGAACCTTTACATAAGTGATTTTTCCTTTGGAATAACTTCTAATAGATTCATAATCTTTGTTAGAAAGCTTGGAAATTCTTGCTCTTGACTTAAACTTCTTAAGGATATAAATCGCACTACTAGCGAGTCTTTCGTTGAAAAAGGGTTTATACTCAGGAAAGATGCGATCTAAGATATTTGTTAGTTCAATTAATGTTTTAGACCGTTTCACCATTTGAACATGGCGATATCGAACTAATTGTTTTAATTCATTGATGTGGTAAAATCTAGTATGTAAGGTCTTGTAGTCAACAGAACCTAGCATACTTGAAATGGTTTTTGCGTCAACTTTATCTGTTTTTGTCTTACGTAACGATAATGCCTTTGAGAACATGTGCGTTAAGTAAGGGTTGAATTCCAGATAAGTGTAGTTATTTGATGTGATGAACTGTTTAAGGTTTGATCCATAGTGTCCTGTTGACTCAAGACCTATTCTTATTTCTTGTGATTTATCAAGTGATTTAAGTGTTTCAAGAAATAAATCGAAACCTATACGATTGTTGTCAAAGCTGAATGCTTTGATTGTAATACCTGCTTCAGTAGCTATGAAGCAGTCGTGTTTGTACTTAGAAATATCAATGCCGATGAAGTACATAAAAACACCTCCAATTAAGTCTTAGCACTGGGTAAGTCACAGATTTCTTATTTATGTAGTCTTGTGATGAAGCGTCGAGCGCTAACTTACTGATTGACATTAAAAAATAAGAACTGTGGTAAGAGTCTCCTATAATAGTCAAAGCTATACATGTATGACACAAATCCACAGTGCTTAATTAATTATAACAATAGATAGAAAGGAAGCTATACTTAATCTATTATTACAGTTTTGAGTATACAAGGTCATTATGACAACAAATGATTTAAAAGAATTCTTAGACTATATGAATACAAGACAACCTGTATTACCAGGTACACATATATCAAAGATGTTTCCTATATTAACTGATGAAGCTAGAAAAATAACAACCATCATCAATGGACCATATTTAACACCAGAAGAACTACTTAAGTTATATAGTGAACTATTTAATTATCAGGTAGATGAAAGTGTTAGAATATTACCACCATTTACAACTGAATGTGGAAAAAACACAAGACTAGGAAAAAACATATTTATCAACAGTGGTGCAAGATTCCAAGATCAAGGTGGTATCTATATAGATGATGATACTTTCATTGGACATAACGCGGTATTAGCAACACTTAATCATGGACAAAAACCTGATGAGCGTGCAACGCTTATCCCTAGTCCAATACATATAGGTAAAAAAGTATGGATTGGTGCTAATGTTACGATATTATCAGGTGTTACAATTGGCGATGGGGCGATTATTGCTGCTCGTGCAGTTGTTAATAAAGATGTGAAAGAAAATACAGTAGTTGGTGGTGTGCCAGCTCGTTTAATTAAAACAATTGAAATTTAGTTTAATGGCTATATAATGATATAATACATGTATATAAATATCACGGTGGGGAACCTAAATAATTGTATTGTAGAAAAACTAATGTTTGGATAGGGGGATGTACATGATAAAAACTTCAAAGGAAATGATCAAAGTTTCTATTTTGTTTTTAATAATAGCACTAATCTTTTTATTAATTGCAATGTTTGCTCCATTGTCTTCCGCGGGAAACTTGCTAACTTCCTCAGATGTTGAATATCACATTAGTAAGATAATGCTATATTTGATATCGATTTTTTATTTTATTCTAGGTGGCATAGGGTTACTTAATTACTTTAACAGAAAAATATATATTGATGATGACAGCATTAATTATATAAATACTTTCGGGAAAAAAATAATCTTAGATCCGAAAGAATGTGAATTGAAAATACATAGAGCAAGATTTGATTTATTTTATAAAGAAAGCAATCGTAAAATTTGCTCGTTTTCATTTTTAAATGATGGTGATGTATTTGATTTTATAAAGAAAATTGAACGATCAGGAGTAATCATAAAGTGATTCGATCGAAAAATATAGTGTTATTAGTTATTTTCAATATATATGATTAAAAAACGGGGTGGAAATAAATGAAAAAAAGCAATATGATTCTTTTAAGGGCTTTAAGTATTATCTTTATAGGTATTTTACTATTAGCTATTAATCAAGATAATCTAATCTTAAATATAGGATTTGTTTTTTGCTTATTGATTGGGATTGTTTTAGTTATTAAAGACTGGGAAATTATTTTAATGTCATCTATAAAAGAAGAGAAAATCAACATACATAAAATGAACTACGAAGTTTGCAAAAAACCGATAGAATATAAATTTGACGATATTGAATCTTATATTAAAAACCACAAATATAGCATTTATAAAGAAATAGGCAAACATATAGTGATTTATAAGAAAAACAGTAAAAAATATTTTATACTCGATCAATCTAATAATTTAGAATATGCGTATATGAAGATATATATGTACATTGATAAATACTTAAAATTGAAGAAAAATATAGAGGTCGTCGTTATTTCATATTTTAAAGAAGTGGATAAACAGCAAATTGAAATGATGAAAGACTTATATAAAAGGCATCAGCTATCAATTGTTGATAATCAGAAATTTAGCGATTACTTATCAGAAGATGGATCTTCTTATGATACGTCAATAATTTTTTCACCAGCGCTCTTAGACAGTCAATATTTATTTTATATTAATAATGTTCGAGATATATCTACTTTTAAGAAACTATCTCTCTTCAGTGAAATGAAGTAATCTACTAAAAGAGCGAGAGATAAACTGAAATTTAGTTTCATGCCTTTAAGATGATATAATATTTGCATATTTATGTATAAAACTTGGTGGGTTTTAAAGATAATCAAAAGAATGTAAATAAGATAGTTAAAACATAACTATAAATCCGATTTGAAAGAAGCAAATAAACATGAGAAAAGAAAAACTAACCGAAGTCAATCAAATAGAATTTGAAGAAGTAATTAGAGAAGCTAGAGCATACGATTTAAAAATCATTGGATATAAAATAAGTGAAGTTATCTTAGAACATATGGATTTCAAATCTTTTTTATTTGAAAACTGTATATTTGAGCGTGTAGTATTTCAAGGGTGTGACTTTAGTTTAGCACTATTTAGAAATGTTGAATTTGAGTCTTGTGACTTATCTAATTCTAAAAGTGAGCAATCACTTTTTGATCGAGTTAAAATGCATCACACAAAAGCAATTGGATTTAAGGGTTATCAATCTGTGTTTAAGTCATCTAAGTTTGAAGACACAATCTTAAAGTATGCAAACTTTAGTGAATCAAAGATGACAAAAGTCTCTTTTGACAATTGTGATCTACAATCATCAGATTTTTCACTCATGAATAAACTTGATGTCACGTTTGATACATGTAATTGCACAAGTATTAATTTCTTTAAAACAAGTTTATCAAATATTGATCTATCTAATTCAAATATTGAAGGTATGATTATATCTGACCTTTTCTTTGAACTTAAACATGCAATCTTAAATAGAGAACAAATGATTGATATGGCAAGGTCTTTATTAAAGATAACACCTAAAGCCTAAGTTAATTTATGATAACTATTTACATATGTAATTATTATCATAGTAATAAGAAGTTTAATAGATTTGGAATTAATGTATAATAGAAATAAAATTAAGCTTTAATCGGGGGAAGTAAAATGAAAAAATATAATAGAAACCTATTCATTTATTTAATGTTATATGTGGTTATCATATCTATTTCGCCATATATTTCAACAACCTATTTTAATAATAAAGACTTTGCGTTTAAAGAAAATGTGGGTTTTTTACCTATGAATAGATTTGATGATACGACATATGATTTAAATCAAGACGTTCAATTAGATTATGAAGTTATGGTGAGTTCGGATATTGTTTCTATTAATGATAAAAATTATCGAACGGTATTTGGTGAAGCAAATATGTTCGAAATAGGTATGCCTTCTATCATTTTTTCTAAGAGAAGTAATTTTTATGCATTTGAATTCCTTTATGGATCAGCTTATACAAACGATTTAGAAATCGTTATATCCGAATCCATTTCAAATGAATTATTCAATAAAACAAACAGTGTTGGAGAAACAATTACGATCATGGGAGAAACATTTAGAGTCTCAGGTGTTGTCACTGAACCCGAGCAGACAATGGCATATATTTATTTTACAAATGAACAGTTAGATATTAATCCTGAAAGTGATTTTACCATGTATCAAAGCATACTTTTCCAAGATGATCAGTTACCTCTCAAATTATATGAAAAAGGCGGATTAGATTTGATATCTGATACAGTAACCAAGTTTAATCGTTCAGATATACATTTGCAGTCATTATTAATCAACGATCTTGGGCTTCTACTCCTTATAGGTATAAAAGCTTTTTATGATGCTTTAAGAAGGTTAGACGTTGAAGATGAACCTTCAGTTGTAAAACATAAACCACATTACCTTAAGTCATTCATGGGTTTTGTTATATGGACAACGTTGATTTTAACTGCTTTTGTAGTTTCTATTACAGGGTTCTATTCAAGTTTAGGCAATCTCAGAGTTGGCTGGATGATTACAAGAGATGGCATTTTTAATAATTTGTGGATTTTAAGTATATATATCATACCTTTTATTTATATTGCTGTAAAAATGTTAATAGATAAATTAAAAAACAACATACAAAAGCAATATATAGAATGATTTACGATATAGCATTTATCATTGAGTATCTTGTAATGATTAACGAAACTTAAAAATGAAATGGGGCATATACATCTATGTATGTAGAAGTTGGTAATTTTTATTATTATTTATATATCGTTTTAGCGATATTATTAACAATCATCTTTATTCTATTTTTGAATAATAAAAGCGATAAATTTAAACATAGATTTATCATGTTTTTACTGTTTTCAGCATTAGCGTTACATTTCTTAAAGCTTGCTTTTTATCCATATAATCAAATGTTTCCAACCATCATTAGAAAAGTCACATTTGAAAATATTTGTGCGATATCGACTCTGATATTTCCTTTTATATACTTATCTAAAAATAAAGTATTGAAAGATTATATGTTAGTCATGGGTATTGCTGCAGGTATTGCTGCATACATATACCCCACAGAAGCGATTTTGGATACTTTTGATAGTTTCTACTTTGGCAGAAAATCAGCCTTTAGTTTTGATGTTATTCGGTTTTACTATGCGCATTTTGTGATATTTGTAGTACCATTTTTAATGGCATCGTTTAAGATACATGTTTTTTCATTTAAAAGAATTATATATATCCCTGTGATGGTGATGTGTATTTTCTTGCTTATTTTTTTAAATGAGTTATTATTGATATTGTTTGGGTGGATCGATCCATCTACAATCTATGACATTGATATAAGAAACTCATCATTTGTATTTGGAATCCCAGAACATTATAAAAACGCTGCAGTGATTTTTGATATTTTTGTTTTCGATTTCTTGAAAGCATATCCAAAAGATGGGGCTAATATTTATTACCCTGTGATTTGGTTTATTGTTCCTGCATTTATATATGGTCCAATACTTGCGTCAATCACAATGGGACCATTTGCATTAGTCAATAAAATTAAGTACAAAAACAAATAGTTATTATTAACGAAAGTCTATCTCTAATTGAGTTAGACTTTTTTAATTATTCAAATATAAGCAATCTATATTGATACTATATTTTTTAAGTGAAATAATGATATGGCTATTAGAGGTATCAAATGACGACAGAAACAAATAACAAACAATTTTATCAAACATTAATAAAGATTGCGATTCCAATCTTTTTCTCGCAACTCATGGGTTCACTACTTGGGATTCTCGACACATTCATGGTGACAGAACTAGGAGACAACACACTTTCTGCAGTAGGCATTGGGAGTCAATTTTTATCTAAATATTTCAGAAAACTCCTTCTTCAAGACGATTGTCTAAATGGGAGATGAATGAAAAATATTTTATGGATTTTAAATCAATATTTGCATATAATTTTGTTATAGATAACAAAAAAAGGATGTGAGATTGATGATTAAAGGCTATCAGTATAGACTAAAACCTAATCATAAACAAATAGATATCATCAATCAAACATTTGGGTGTGTTCGTAAAATGTGGAATACACTACTTTTTGAACGTGAATCTATCTTTGAATTATTTGGTGAGCATAAAGAACTACTTCAAAGTCATAAGTATATGAACCCTAAATATATTAAAGAGCAATTTCCTTATATGTATGATGTCGACTCACAAGCACTAACAACCACTTGGCTATATCTAAAAACAGCATATAACAATTTCTTTAATAAGACACATGAAGCACCCAGATATAAATCAAGACATAACCCTATACAGTCATATACAACACATCAAACAAATAATAATATTAGAATTGAAGGTTCTTATATCAAACTACCTAAGTTAGGTTATGTTAGGTTTAACTATCATAGAACACTGCCGAAAGATTCATTCATTAAAGCAGCAACCATCAAAAGAGAAGCAGGCAAATACTATGTATCTCTAAGAATTGAATCAAAAGATAAGGTAGTGATAGATTCAAACTTTAAACGATCGATTGGACTTGATTATACACTTCATGGACTCTATACAGATAGTATGGGTAATTCAGCTGCATATCCTGATTACTATAAACAATCATTAGATAAGTTAAAAAAAGAGTCTCGCATCTTATCAAGAAGACATAAAGGCTCTAAGAACTATCTAGAACAAAAACAAAAACTATCTAAACTGCACCAACATATTAAAAACCAAAGAAAAGATTTCTTACACAAAGCATCTAGAAATTTAGTTAATGATTATGAAGTTATCAGTATTGAAACACTTGATTTAACTGAAATGGCGAAAACCAAGCATTTTAGAAAATCAATTTCTGATACCGCGTATCATATGTTTACAAAGTTTCTTGAGTATAAATTAAAAGATGAAGGTAAAACCCTCATCAAGATTAACAAATATTATCCATCGAGTAAGACATGTAGTGTATGTGGTAAGATACATGATATACCATTAAGTCAACGAACATATACATGCACATGTGGCAACTATATGGATAGAGACCATAACGCAGCCATTAATATTGGCATACAAGGTCTCATAGAATATAGTAAACAGGCGTATGGAACAGACGTCTTAAGCTTGGCCAATTAGAGAACATTAGTTTTCTTTACCCAAGAAGCCCCCACTTCAAACTTGTTAAGTGGTGGGTAGTTCACAAGTCGTGAAAAGGCCCTTAATGTCCGATTTACCGCATTAAAGGGAATTACTAAAGCATTTATTAAGAAACTGATGAAAACGTCTCTACCGGTCTTATTAAACGAAGGATTCTGGGGGCTAGGTATGACAGTATATTTAGTGGCTTACGGTTTAATTGGAGATAAAGCAGTAGGTAGTGTTTATCTATCTAATCAAATCAATAATATCTTTTGGGTCGCGACAATCGCGATCGCTAACGCAGCTGCTGTGATGCTTGGTAATAAACTTGGAGAAAACAAGTTAGAAACCGCGAGACTATGGGAAAAGAAATTTAGAAAACTAGGATTTATATTAGGATTTATCATAGGTGTTATTGTATTTATGATCGCACCAATCATCGTGCCTTTATTTGGTAATTTAACAAATGAAGTCACTGATATGGTTGTTTTAATATTAAGAGTATATGCAGTATACGCACCAATTAAATTCTTAAACGCAATAGCAATCGTAGGTACACTTAGATCAGGCGGGGATACGAAGTTTGCATTATTCGCTGAGATCCTAGGTTTATGGGGTATTGGTGTACCACTCGCATTTATATTATCTTATTTTACTAAACTAGATTTATACATCATTATCATATTTGTTAACTTTGAAGAAATAGTTAAAATCTTTTTAACATATAGAAGAACAAGTTCTGGTAAATGGATTAACAATTTAACACATATACACAAGTAAACTCTAAGTCACATAGATTTAGAGTTTTTATTATGTAATCTCAACGTTGAGATGTACCCCGTTGGGGTATATAATAAAATTGGTGGTGATGTTATGAATAAATCATTAAAAACAATACGAGAAAATTTAGGATACACGCAAAAAGATGTAGCAAACCTCTTATATATTCCATTAAATACATTAAGAAATTGGGAACAAGATCAAAGAACTCCAAGTGAGTGGACTATTAATTTGGTTATAGACAAATTGTTGATGGATGCTAATAATCAGTTTAATGAAATCAATGAATCTAATGGTGTCTTGTCTTTTTTGAAAATTAAAAAAGATATATCTTTTATTGCTAAACAATATGATGTTAATCGAGTATATTTGTTTGGGTCATATGCAAAAGGTAACGCAACTGAATTTAGCGATATTGATTTATATATGGAATCTAATTTGTATGGACTGGACTATTTTGAGTTTGCAGAAGTATTGAGAGAAAAATTGAATAAAAAAATTGAATTATTAAGTCAATTAACGACAAAAGAAGATTCTAAAATACGAGATGAAATTAAAAAAACGGGGGTTTTAATATATGAAAGACAATCAATATATTGATAGAATATTAAAGTACGCTTTAAAAATAATGAATTACATGAAGGAAATCAAATCATTTGAAGCATTTAATGAAAATGAGTTAATAGTCGATGCAGTCTTATTCAATTTAGATCAAATTGGTGAGACTGCAAGAAAAGTTTCTACTAGCAGGACAGAGAAATACAAAGAGATCAATTGGTCAGCTATTATTGGACTTAGAAATATGATTTCACACGAATATGAAGGTATGGATATAACAATTATATATTTTCTTGCTAAAGAAAAATACCAGAACTTTATAATTTATTAAATTAGTAAAAATTAGCATCAGATAAGTAGATTAATAACTTAATCTAGATACATAATTAAACTCTAAGTCTCATAGATTTAGAGTTTTTGATATAATAGAATTAAATAAATCATTCTAGGGGGTAGCAAATGAAATTATTAAAAATTGCAAGCATTGTTTTTGGGTCTGTAACGATTATCTTTTTATCACTTTTCACAATCACGATCATTAAAGATCATGATGGATATAAAATCTATGGAATTATTGGATATGCATCATTATTTGTTAATTCAATATTACTAATTATTATTTCGATAAAAATAAGAAAGCAATATAAATCATGAAAGTATTTGTTGATGAAATAGATAAACAAGTATTGTTTTCGATATATAAGCATTTTTTAACAGAAGATGAAATAGTCTTTATTGCATATGATGAACAAGCTCTTAGCACAGATGATTGTAAGAAACCATACTTCATAGAAGAAAATATAAAAGATTTAGATCAAGTTATAGCTATGTGTCATCTAGTAGATAACAATCAATCACCAATAAACAAATTAGTGAGTTGGGATGAGTTTACTTTATTTTGGCTATTGATTATGTCAATATATAAACAAAGAGCATTTAACGAAAAATTAAGTGATCTACATTACTTGTATAAGAAATACAAAAATGAGTATGATATAAAATTAACAAACTATCTAGAATTATATCCTGAATATAAACAAGACATGGAAGTTATCGTTGGACATTCTGAAATAGGTATTATGTATCTAAATAAGGAGAAGCGGTTCTTAGAACATACACTCACAGTTGAATACGAAAAAAGAAATATTTTTGGAAAAACAACAAAACGTTTTACACATTGGCATCCAAGAAATTTGTTTATGGCTGAAAAAGATCTCAAAGATTTCATGACTAATGATGAAAAAACAAAGAAAAGGATCCACAGGCATTTTCTTAGTATGTATTCTTAAAGAGTTTTGAGTTTTTTAACGTATGTGAAGAGGAGAAATATGACACTAAATCAATTTAAACACGACATGATCAGAGGATTGGGTACTTGTCAAATAACTTTACACGAAAGTAATGATATTGAAATATATAGACCTATTATCCTATATGGTCTTTTAAATGTTATTTCATATGAACATGTAATTGAAGGTACAAGAAGTCATTATATATATCAACTCATCAAACATTTTCATGACGATGAGCATTTTTTGAGCAAAGTCATTCATAAATTAGAAAATACTAAAAGAAGCAACCACTTAAAAATAACACTCATTGAAAGACTAAGAGAGTTTGCTATTGATGGATATCAAGTGGCAATCACCACTTTATATGATCATTATCATATGCTTATACATAAAAAGAAGATTGGTAAATCAGATTATATCGTATTAGATTATTTATGTGTTGCATTATTTCATGTTCAAAAAATGAAATTTTTAAATCACCATATCAAATCTATGAAGGCTTTAAGAAAGCCTCTAGATCAAAACTATTTAGGTTGGTTTCATTTTGTAGTAATTAATACATTTAAAGATAAGGGTATAAATAAATTTAAAGAGATATATCCTGATATAGAAACTGAACCTCAATACAATTTTATACAAGAAGGATTTACATTAGACAATTTATTAATGCATATCAATGATGAGGATTTTAGTGAACAATACATAGCTTTCTATAAGAGAGCAAGTATGGAAGAAATACATAAAACAATTGATTATATCATTCAATCAAAAGATGAATACACAATCATAAAATTACTTGATTTAATATCACATAGAGAAGGTTTTGATTATAAAATTCATGAAATACTTAACATGATTGATAGACATAATGATCAGGTTAAGTATGCTATATATGAGTATTGTTGCTATGTTAAAAACGATCAAGTTAAAAAGCTAGGATATAGCCTACTTAAGCACTCATCAACAAGATCATATGGCATAAGAATGTTAATAATAAATTATCAAAATGCAGATAATCAAGTCATCATAAAACAGACCAAAAAAATAAGGGTTGATTATAATAACACACAAAAATGGCATGAAGTTTTTGGAGATGTAATCATTTTTCTTGATGAAAACCATAAACAAGCACCATATGAATTACTTGAATATATGTTTAATGAGACTTTAACATCAATACATAGAGATTGGATATTTGATGTATTAAAGAAACGCAAAATGTTAACTAAAGAAATATTAGAGGTTTATCAATATGATTCTGATGCAGATGTTTCTAGTAAAGCACACAAGTTGTTAAACAAAAAGAAACAGGTGGATTTATGAAATTTGAAGATGTAGATTTCATGAGTAATCAAATAATTTTACATAAAAAGAATAGAGATATTAATATATATGTCGATGATATAAAGTATATTCTTTATGAGAAACCAACAATACTTAAATTCTTTTTCATTGTGCTTTCTCCCTATGGTGTAGTATATCCTGGGAGATTGGAAATATATCTTAAGAAAAAAATTGGTAAAACAAAATTATATCTCGTAAGAATTAAATACAAAGATGTATTAAAATTACCTCAATTAATAAAAAATAAAATTCAATAAGTTATGTAATTAGTAATGATTTAAGTATGAGTAAAAATAAAACCAATATCAATAAAGGGGATATTATGGAAAAAACAAATGAACAAATAAAAGCTCAAAGAGTCATAAGGTTTGGTCTATCTATGCCAGGATTTATCTATGTTTTTATGATTGTAACTTTAGCTAGCACACCTAATACAAATAATCTTAATTCAGTGATGACTGAGTTTATTGTATTTTGCGGTATATCATTATTATTATTTATACTAACTATGATGTATTGTTTGAAACATAAAGTTAAAGATACGGAAGTGATTAAAGACATATATGGCATTGCATTATTTCAAATACCTCAAATAATAGTTTTTGTTTACATGATGTTTCAACTCATAGACTAGAGCGTATAAATATAGTAATTAATTAACAAGTGGACGTAAAACATCCACTTTTTGTTTAATTTATTGACATTTATATCACTTTAGTATAAAGTTAGAAAGGTGTATTAATTAATAAATTAATAAAAGGTATTAAACCACGAAGTAAAAGAGGTATATAAATATGATCGCAGTATCTAACTTAAGCTTAATATTTTCAGATAAAAAACTATTCGAAGATGTATCACTAAAATTCACACAAGGTAATTGCTACGGCGTTATTGGTGCGAATGGTGCTGGTAAATCTACGTTTTTAAAATTACTATCAGGAGACATGGAACCTACATCAGGTAATGTCATCATTGATAAAGGTAAAAGACTTGCTGTATTAAACCAAAATCAAAATGCATTTGATGATTACACAGTATTGCAAGTTGTTATGATGGGACATAAAGAACTATTTGAGATTTCTCAAAAGAAAGAAGTACTATACGCTAAACCAGACTTTAATGATGAAGATGGATTAGAATTAGCGGAATTAGAAGGAAGATTCATTGAACTTGATGGGTGGAATGCAGAAACAGATGCTGAAAAACTTCTTAATGGTCTAAAAGTACCTCAAAAAGATTTCAATAAATTAATGGCAGATGTTCTACCTAAAAATAAAGTTAAAGTCTTACTAGCTCAAGCATTATTTGGATCACCTGATATCTTATTATTAGATGAGCCTACAAATAACTTAGACTTTGAAGCGATTGACTGGTTGGAAAAATTCTTAACTGATTATGAAAACACAGTCATTACAGTATCACATGATAGACATTTCTTAAACAATGTTTGTACACATATGGTTGATATAGATTTCTTCCAAGCAAAACTTTATACAGGTAACTATGATTTCTGGAAAGAATCATCAGAACTTATGCAAAAATTAATGGCTGATAAGAATAAGAAAAAAGAAGAACGTATTGAAGAATTAAAAGCCTTCATCGCGAGATTCTCAGCTAACCTTTCTAAATCATCTCAAGCAACATCAAGAAAGAAAGCATTAGAAAAAATTGAACTTGATGAAATTATTCCATCAAGTAGAAAATATCCATACATCGGATTTGAGATTGATAAACCACTAGGTAAAGATGTATTAGAAGTAGAAAACTTATCTTATACACAAGATGGTAAGAAGTTATTTGAAAATGTATCATTTGTTCTACATAATGGTGATAAAGTAGCCTTAATGGGTGAAAATGATTTAGCTAAAATTGCATTACTTAAAATCTTAGCAGGTGAAGCTAAACCAGACACAGGAACAATCAAATGGGGACAAACAGCAACTTACTCATACCTACCTAGTGATAATAGTGCATACTTTGATAAAAATGATCTTGATTTACTCAACTGGTTACGTCAATATTCAACAGATCCAGCAGATGCATATGTAAGAACATTCCTTGGTCGTATGTTATTCTCTGGAGATACTGCTTTAAAAACTGTTAAAGTATTATCAGGTGGAGAAAAGATGCGTTTAATGTATTCTAAGATGATGATGGCGAAAGCTAATACATTATTAGTTGACTCACCAACAATTCACTTAGACCTTGAATCTATTCAAGCAGTGAATAAAGGACTAGAAGAATTTAAGGGATCAGTTATTGTTTCATCTCATGACCATGTGTTATTAGAAACAGTATGTAATAAAGTTATTGAAATTGGTGACTTAGGTGCATTTAGTTACTCAGGTGACTTAGATGAATTTTTATCTAATAAAGATATTAAAGCACCGATTGCTAAATTATATAAAGATTAATTTTTCGAGAGTATTCTTATATGAGAATACTCTTTTTATATAAACAATAATTATTTTAAAAATTGATATGATATAATACAAACAAATGAAATCTACGCATTTGGGGCTTATTTTAATTAAATTGCATGAAAAAACAAATATTCTCATGTGATTTAACATCTTATTAAGTGGTAGGGGAATCTATGAAGGATAAAGATATTCAATTACTAAAACAACGACATGAAAAAACATTTAATAAATTTTATGATAAATATCATAAATTATTTTTTTCAATTATCTATAAAATCACCAAAGATTTTAACGATACAGAAGAACTAACGATGGATGCATTTTGTCAGATTATGAATAAACTAAATCAATATCATGGAGGTAATTTTAAATATTGGTGTATTACTATATGTAAAAACATGGCCAATATGCATTTAAGAAAAGTAATAAGAGAAAGAAAAGCTAAAGAAAAATATACTGAACTACAATCTTTTACAGATACAAACGAGCAAGTTGATTTAAGTGATATGTTACTTTCTGAGATCAAACATATATTAAATGATGAGAAATATGAATTAGTTATACTACATTTAGTGCAGAAACTTAAATTTAGAGAAATTGCAGAAATCAAAAAAGAAACAGTATCTTCAATTATAGGTAAATATAATAGAGCTATACAAAAAGTGAGAAAGGAAATAGATCATGAAAAATATAGATAAAAAATTGATTAAAGCATATCATGACCGTAATAAAGCAACACTCAAAGATCGATTAGATCTAGTAGACAGTCAAAACGACACACCGGTTTCAACCAAGAAGTTTTATTTTAGTTTTCATAATCTCTCTTTAGTTTTATCATCACTTATTTTAATTCTATCAGTATTTTTCTTTATTAATTCTAATACACCAAATAATAGTCAAATTCCTTTAAGCAATGCAGAAAAACATTTATCTGCATCTACAATCGATTATATTGATAGCCCTATTGAAACGTTATTATTTGAAGATGATCATATTATTGTATCAATTTACTATGGAGTTGATGGTGTTATTGGAGAAACACTAGACCATTACATATTATTTGAAGTAATTTCTGATATACCAGCTACAGTAGATACCACAGTAACATCAAATGATTTATCGATATATCAAAATACGTTTGCATATCTTCAAAAAGATAATAATTATTACGACTTTTTATTTGATGAAAATAGTATAAGCGTATCAATTATCATTAATGGACAGACACGAAATATAGATTTAGAATTGACTCCATATTATGATTTTTTAACAAAATAAAATAAAAACCGAATAAAAATAGTAATTAATGAATCTTATATAAGTGAATATAGGGTTCATTTTTTTATGCCCAACGATTCAAAATAAACAAAGAGGAGAAGCACATGAAAAAAATAGTATTAAGTTTTATTCTATTGATGGCAGTTATTTCGCCATTGGTGTTTATGCAAAATGTTTATGCATATACACCAGAAGATATTGATTTGGCATATCATTTTGCAAGTGAAAAACTTGAGCAAGAAAAACTATCTTATGAGTTTATTGATGGTTTAGGGGAAGAAAATAGATATGTAGTATTTGAAGGGAAAGAAGTAGGGTATCTAGTTTTTGATATTGAGTTAGGTATTTATATTGAATTTTCTAAAGAAGATAAATCTCCATTTGAAAAAGTCAAAGGGGAAAAAATCTATGTTGGTCCAACATATTATTATGAACAAGATGGTAAAGATCTAAAAGATGTTCGATCTGGTATAAAACTTAGTAAAAAAGAAAAAGAAGCATTGTACAAATTTAAAGATAAAATGACTAAGACTATGAAGAATGACTTGAAAGCATATAAAGATAATTTATATGAAGAAGAAGTTGAATCACAGATGTTGGATGCTCAATTTTATGAGCAAAGCGCTGTAACTGCACCAAGTTCATCACCATCTGAAACAAATGCTGTTCCATATTCTTTTTATTTCGAAAACTTAAGAGAAAATATGGGTGAAAATGTGGATGGCACATGTACATTTATAGCATCAGGTATGATATTGTCATATTATGATTCAGTTTATGATGATGATATTGTCCCAGAACAATTTGATGTATCTGGAACTCGTAGAGTAAGTGATGAACCTGCAGCTAATATTGATCCATTTAGTTCATGGAGCGATATTACAGCAACAGAATTTAATCAATCACCTGGTGTCACTGAAGCATTTCATGTTCAAACAATTGATGATATGGATACTGGAAATTCTATGGGTATAGGTGAGGTTAATACTTTAATTAGCAACTATTTAGATGATGCAGATATCTCATATACCACACATCAATGGTCAATTTTAAATTTATTTACATCACGTCTACAGTGGGTCAGAAATGGGATAGATAGTGGAAATCCAGTATATGTACATTTCACTGGAACTGATACTGCACTAGACTCAAGAGACTTAAATCATGCGGTAGTGGGGTATGAATATGATGAGAACGGTATTTTCGTAAATTTTGGTTGGAAAGGAAGATATTCACATGTAAATATTAGTAACTATTCAATACAAAATGTTCTATATTTTGAATTAGATGATACTGAATCAACTATTTATAATTATGAATGGGATAGCACAAATGGCGCTTCAGGAAGAATGAGTATTGGTGGAAACGTGAATTGTTTTCATAATATCGAAGTATTATCAGTAAATGACACAAGTCATTTATTGGGATGTGGATTTTGTGGTAATGATTGTTATTATTTCAACCATGACTTTGATCAGGGTACATGTACAGTTTGTAATCATGATCACGTGAACCACACATTAAGTTCAACATGGTATGGAACTGCAACTTCACATTATAGAAAATGTAGCACTTGCGATTTAAACGTATATTGCAGTGAAGCAGCTAGTGTCACTAGTTACACTGACACAACGCATACATACACATGTAGTGAAGGTTATTCTAGAACATACAACCATACATTTGATTCAAATAATGATTGTACAGCATGTGGTTATCACGCAGAGCATATACATAGCTATACACATAATTATTTACCATCTCTTGATAATAAACATAGAGCATTCTGTGCATGTGGAGCATATGTCTTAAGACCACACATTGGAGTTGCTCCTGATAATCCTTTTGACCCAATGTATTGCTATTTTTGTGGAGCTGTTATGAATGGTGGTATCGTTATGTTATCAACACCAGCTATTGTTGAATATAATAAATATGAGGTGATTTAAGTGAAAAAAATATTTCTAATTGTTTTAATGACATTGGTGATTGGTCTAACTGGCTGTTCTAATCAAAATAGTGGTAATATCAATTCAAACAAAGTTTGGAGTCAATCAATAGGATATGATTTTATCGCGTTTGGTGTACAAAACTTTTATGATACCGACCAATTTGATGTTTTGAATTTAACAGATGAGCAATTGAATAAATTAACGCACCCATTAAATGATAATGAATTAACTTTATTAACAGCAAGAGATGTTGAAAATATGCGTATTTTAACAGATGCTCAATTGACTGAGCTTATTGAGTATTGTGATGCTGTGGATTGTGAAAATATAAAAATATCATTTATTAGAATTGATAATCAAGATATAATTAGAATAACAAATCTTAACGTGGTTAAAGATAGACTTTTAGATAAAGGTTATACTTATAATCTAGATTTTGATTCTAGTGTTTTAAACTTTGATGATATTGTTGATGCCGCATGCGATGCACTTCAAGTAGATGATATTGATTCTTTAGTATTAAATACAACGTCAACAGGTATCTTTTTAAGTGGTTATGAAAATGCGAACAATGTTTCAACACTTAACTTCTATGTGTTAAATGCAGAAACCGATGGCACATATATTAATGCTTATAACGGTTTCGCTACTTTTGATTTACAAATAAGTTAGAAACTCAACCCTAAAAAGAGTAGAAAAGATATCTATAGGATATATAGGTGTCTTTTTTGATTATGATATAATGAATTAAAACATCAATAGGAGGGGCTATATGTTTAGAGAACTTAATAAAAAAATTAATGCATATAAAACTAAGGCTAAAATAGGGTTTCTAATTACAGGGTTAGCATTTTTAATGTTTTTCCCAGTGATGACTTCATTAGGACCAGCAGGTTTTATTGTGATTGTGATACCTTTTTTTGGAGGATTTATATATGCTGCTAAAAACAATCAACAAATCAATCTTTTAAGTCAGCAGTTCAAAGAGAAATATGTGATTCCAGAATTAAAGAAAATTTTGCCAGATGCAAATTATAGAATGCATGGAGGCTTTAGCGAACAAGAAGTTGTCGATAGCGGATTACTAAGAAAGCAAGATAGATTTCATAGTGAGGATATGATCGAAGGTACATATGATGGTGTAGCATTTAAATGTAGTGATGTTAAACAAGAAGATGTGAGTACAGATTCTAAAGGACACTCGCATACAACAACTGTATTTCTAGGAAGATTCTTTAAGTTTGAATTTCCAAAATCTTTTCAACATCCAATTATAATTACTCAACCTTCTTTATTTCCAGCTTTATTTAAATCTAGATTTGTAGAAACTGAAAGTATAGCATTTAATTCAGAGTTAAAAGTATATGCAGAAGATAAACAACGTGCGTTTTACTTATTAACACCAGCATTTATGGAAAGACTTTTATCACTTGATCATTATTTTAAAGATCAAATAAGTTTCTCATTTGTTGACAATAACTTATATATCGCAATTAATAATAGAAAAAACACTTTTGAATTTAATATCAGAAGAGAGATTGATGAATCGATATTTTATGAATATCAACAAGAATTTATCCATATTATTAAAATTATTGAGACGCTTAATATGAATAAGGATATATTTGGTGAATAAAGAATTATTGTTAATTATAGCCGATATATGAAGTAATCGTTGATATAATAAACAAAATGCAGTGTTTTATGTTGAATATTTCAATTTATGGTGTATACTACACAAGCGAGCATTATTAACGTAATTATTAGCAAATAACAAAATTAAGGAGTAATCGAACATGACAGGAACTGTAAAATGGTTTAACTCTGAAAAGGGATATGGATTTATCTCAACTTCAGAAGGCAAAGATGTATTTGTACACTTTACTGCTATTCAAGCTGATGGTTATAAATCATTAGAAGAAGGCGAAAAAGTTGAATTTGATGTAACTAAAAGCGATCGTGGCGAAACAGCTACAAACGTTGTTAAATTATAATTTTTAAAAATATATAATCAATAACTAAAAATTCAAGGAAGTAAACCCTATGAAACTAAAATTCTTAAATGAATGATATGTTTTGTAGGGTTTTTTCTTTTTTTTGTCCATCCGGACATTAGATGTCCTGTTCAACTATAAATGTATAGGTTATCATATAGGCGTAAGGGTCAGATGTCGAATGTAAGATGGGGAACATCTGATACTTCACGATTAAATATATAGACATAAACAGGAGCAATCTCCTGTTTTTTGTATAAAAAAATGAGATTTTCATCTCATTCATTAAAATCATCTTTAACATGCATGAATAACTCAAAGGGATCTATACCGATCTCTTCAGTAATAAATTGTCTAAAGGGTGCAAGGTCGGAAATTTTAGTAGATAGGCATGCTGATATACATTTAACAGCAGATTTATACATCTCACGTTCGTTGTGTTGTTTCTGATATCCTAGCATTTCAATATAATAAAGTTTTCTTAATGCATCACTAGAACTATGCTTTAAACAAAATGCTATACCATCTTGAGCTAACTCAAATGATTCCGCATATCTTTTCTTTTGACCTAGTTGTTGTGAAAGATTTGAATAAATCGGGGGTAATAGAAACTTATTTTCAGTACTAATATAAATATCTTCATCTGAACGCAAGATTTTAATCAAGAGTTCAAAAGCATCACTATGTTCATTTCTAAGTTCAATATTTGATAAAAGGTTTAAATATAGAATATCAACAAAGTCATAGATATTCGCTTTCTTTAAATTATCATAAATATTGTTCTCATGAATTTCTTTCATAACATCATTTTCATTAAATATACGTTTCTCATATTTCAATCTTAATAAAATATAATCATAGAATCTTGTATTACTAGAATCTAGAATTGTCTTATCGATAGCCTTAAGGGCTTCATAAGATTCATCGAATTTTTTAGCATATATCAATTGATAAACTTCCTCAAGTTGTTTAAATGTATATCGATCTTTTTGCCCAAGACTATAGTAAAAATCATTAATACCAATATTTAGCTTATCGCAAAACTTAACGAGCTGTCCATAACTTAAAACGCTATCTCCAGATAAATATCTACGGTACTGTCTATCTGTACATATACCATCACAAAGATCCTCAACAGTCATGACTTTTTGTACTCTAATTTCATCTAAATGATTAGCTTGTAACATACTTAAATCAATTTTCATGTCATACTCCTTAAACCGGACATTAGGTGTCCTGTTCAAAATATAGGTCTAATTGTATCCTACTTGTGCAAAGGAGGATACATGATGAGGAAAAAACTACTTTCCCTCATTTGTGTACTTGGATTAGTACTATCAGCAGTGATGTTTTCTGCCCAACCTGTTTATGCAGATGGGTTTGAAAAACCAAACACTGATGAGCAAATTGTTACTCGTCCTTAATTATATATTAAAAAGAAAATATACACAAATCAAAGAGGGTGAAGATGTGGATGGAAAGGTCTACATTTTCGCGTGGTGAAATTCTTAGCATGTAAAAAAATATGAATATAGATGAAATTATCGAATTGGAATTAGAAGGCATCATTAAAACGATATGTGATTATACATCAGATACGTTTGTGAGAAGTTATGCGAAAAAATTGGGGGATATAAATTATGAGAAGGATCCTCTATTATTCATGAAACTTGTTGAACGCTTAATTGATTGGTATGAAGTAGAGTCAGATAAAATCTTTTCTAGTCCTTATACATTTAATAAAGAAGGACATAAGAAGACGATGACATTACTCAAACAAATGATAGAACATAAGTAATTATACATTCTTTTAACATATTTACTAACTCATGATTGTTTTTGTAGTTTAACAATGATAGACTATAAAAAAGGGGAAGACTTATGGCACTTAAAAGAGATAAATTACTAGATGCATTAGATGCATTAAGAGAAGATATAATTAAAGAAACATTTGAACAAACAGGAAAAAAAGTAGAAGTCTGTTCTGATCAAACATTAAAAGAAATCGCTTTGAAGAAGCCACTTAAGACAAGCGATTTTTTAGCGATTTCAGGTGTTAATCAGAACTTTATGAATAAGTACGCATCTTTCTTTCTACAAGTCATCCTTCAAGATAAAAACAAGCAAATTAGCGAAGTGAATGTATCAAAGGCTGCATATAAAACATTAGATCATTATAAAGATAGATTAACTAATATTTCTAAGAGAAATACGAATCTTTATATGGGGAAAATTCAAAAGAATAAAACGCTAGATTTATCAACAATCAATACAGGGGATGACTTATTTGAATTTCTTTCTAATAAAAGAGTTTCAACTTATAAATTAAATCCATCAGGATCCAATTTAAAAGATGAAGTCATTTCAAATATTACTTCTTTATATAGAGAAATCAACAAAGCTCAAAAAGAAACAGGGTCTTATGATTTATATATCGCATATCCATTTGTTGAAACTGCAAGAGTCAAAGATAACTTTATTATTAAGGCACCACTCTTATATTTTCCTGTAAAACTTACTAGAACTAAAAAAGAATTCACGTTAAGAAAAGATAAAGATAAAGATATTCAATACAATAGGGATTTATTATTAGCTTTATCTAAATATGAGAAACAATCAATTGATTCAAAGACTGCATTTCTTGATGATTTCAATTTACGAAACTTAAATCAAATTGTCCTACCTTTTTACGCTGAACACGGATTAGATATTAAGTCTATTAAATTAGATAGTCATCTTGAACCTTTTCAAAATGCACTTAAAAAAGATTTTATTAAGAGAACTAAAAACAAATTATTTCTTAGATCATTTATGACGCTTGGTAGATATAAATTATATTCATCAATGATTCAAAAGGATATTAATCAAATACTTACATCACATAAATATAATGATTTATTAGAAGGTTTAATTGATGAATCGGGGTTATATGAAACTGAAAGTGATACTTTTAATGTTCATAATCAAAAGGTTAAGGAATCATCTTTATCATATATCTCAGATTTGAATTACTCACAAGAAAAAGTTATTGATATATTAAATAAAGAAAAGAAACTTGTGATTTGGGGTCCACCAGGCACTGGTAAATCTCAAACGATTACGAATCTTATCGCTTCAAGTGTTTTAAAAGGTGAGAAAGTTTTAGTTATCAGTGAGAAGAAAGTCGCGTTAGATGTGATTTACTCACGACTAAAAGACGCATCTAAATACGCGATGTTTTTAGATGACGCTGAAAACAAACAAGTCTTCTATGAAAAACTTAAAGACTTTATAGATCCAACACCGCCTAAGAGAACTATTAATAATGATGTATATGCATCTGAAGAACAAATCAATGATATCTTAGAAACATTTGATGAATCATTAAAACTAATGTATCAAACAAAAGTACAAGATCGTTCTATATATCAAATATATAATAGATATGTAAAAGATAAAGATGTGATACCTAAGTTATTACCTGTAGATGTTCATCAAATGTTTAAAAACTATTTTAAACCATTGGACTTTGAGGTTTTAGAAGGTATCGAAAAGACTTTTCTTAAGAAAAAACATTTAGATGAATATCTAGATTATCATAAGATCATAAAACAATATCCGATACTTAAATATATTGAGACTAAAATCACTAGAAGTAATAAGTTGATATTTAATGAATTCACACAAAGCCTAGACACATATTTTATGAGATATGAGAAAGCTTGGTTTTTAGGTAGAAAAAAACTAAAGAATACTTTCTTGAATCGTCATAGAGATGAATTAGTCTTTTTAACTGAGAAGAAAAAGCACTACAATAAATATATAAAACTCATCTTAAAAGATCCAACACTACATCATTACATATCTGATCATTTAAGTGATATTAATCGTATTAAAACAAAATATGAAGCACTATCTTCAAATGAACTTAAGTTTTTAGATATGTGTTTAAATGATCCATTGTTAAAAGATGTTGATGATATATCAAGCATGAGAACTTATTTATTTGATGCATTCTATACAGGCTATTTAGAAGCGTTTATGACAAAGCATCAAGCTTATTTATATATTGTTGAAAAGTATCAAGAAAAACTTGATGAATTAAATGCTTATATTGATGATAAACGTATCATGAGTAGTGAATCTTTTGAAATGGCACTATATCGACATGCACTAGATTTCTCTAATACGAAACGTATTATGGATATCAAACGTGTCCTAGACTCACCTAAACGCATGAGTGTTAAATCATTTATTGATGTATTCCAATTAGAATTACTTAATCATGTACGTGTTTGGATGATGACACCTGAAGTTGTATCAGCCATCGTACCACTTGTCTATGGTTTATTTGATTTAGTTATCTTTGACGAAGCATCTCAAATGTTTGTTGAAAAAGGGATACCTGCAATATACCGTGCTAAAAAGGTTGTTATTGCGGGAGATACAAAACAACTTAGACCATCAAGCTTAGGCTTTGGACGCATTGAAGATGATGATGAATTTTATGAAGAAGATGAATTAAAAGATATATCAAGAGATGCTAAGAGTTTATTAGACTTAGCAAGATATAGATATCAAGAAACAGTTCTAAATTATCATTATCGATCTAAATATGAAGAACTTATCGCGTTTTCTAATCATGCATTTTATGAAGGTAAGTTGATTGTTTCTCCTAATCAAAGTATTTCAGAAAAACCACCAATCGAATATATTTATGTCAAAGATGGTATTTTTGAAAACAGAAAGAATCTAAAAGAAGCAGAAAAAGTGATTCAATTATTAAGATCTATATTAGTCAATAGAAAAAATAATGAAACCGTTGGTGTCATTACATTTAATAGTACACAAAGAGATTTAATTGAAAACTTAATCGATGAACAATTATTTAAATCTGGTAAATATCAAAAGTTATTCGAACGTGAGTTGTTTAGAACTGAAGATGGTGAAGATAAGAGTTTATTTGTTAAAAATATTGAAAACGTCCAAGGGGATGAAAGAGATATTATTATATTCTCTATGGGTTATGCTAAAGACTCTAGTGGAATTGTTAGAAGACAATTTGGTTGGTTAAATAATGATGGTGGACAAAATAGACTAAATGTCGCGATATCAAGAGCCAAAGAAAAGATCTATTTTGTGTCATCACTATACCCTGAAGAATTTAAAGTCGAAGACTTAAAGAGCTTAGGACCTAAGTTATTAAAAGACTATATGAGATATTGTTATTATGTATCAAATCATAAATCAGAACAAGCAAGTGAGATATTAATGCAATTAAGCAATAGTAAGAAACTTAGTGAGATGCATGCATTAAATCATCTAGTAACTGATATTAAACAAAGGTTAGAAAGAAACAACTACATTGTTAAAACAGATGTTGGTATTGGTGGTTATAACATTAATCTTGCTATATATGATGAAGAACATAACGTCTATCAATTAGGTATCTTATGTGATGTCAGTGATTTTAATCAAGTGGATGCGAGAAAGGATTTATTCCATATCGAAAAATACTTAAAAGCTAGAAATTGGAAATTATATAGAGTGTTCTCACTTAACTGGTATAAAGATCCAAATCATGAATTAAGAAATATTAGAGCATTACTAAAATAATTTAAAGAGGAAAACATCATGAACTTAGATAGAAAAAAACAATTATTGATTGAATATGGATTAAACTTTATGACTTTGATGTATTTGGGTCTATATTATATATTAACTAAAAATAGTGGATATGCTTTATCAGAATTTAGACAGCCTTTAATGATTTTGTTAACAACAACAATCATCACAATGTTAGTTATGTTCATATTTATCACAAAAACAAAAAATCAAGAGCGTAATTTTCAAAAAGATATTATGATATTAGCGTTAATAGAATCAATCAATCTTATCGCGATATATTACGGGATTACAGTTTTTAATAGTGTAACAGGAAATTAAAAGACGAATATTTCGTCTTTTTCTTTTAATGGATATGCTATAATGTAAATAATATTAACAGGCTTTAATTAAAGCGTAGCGTGATCAAAAAGGGGGAATAATCATGAAGTTTGAAATCACTAAAAAAGATATACATATATTAGCTTATATCATGCCAATTATTCTAGGTTTGATATCAATTGTTGTACCAGCTTTAATGGATATCGAAATGAAAGATATCATCATAAGACAAGTGATTGCTATAGGCATCACATATGCAGCATTAATAATATATCTTTATTTCACTAGAGATGAAGATATTGAATTCGAAGCTGATTTAATTTTTATATTGATTTTTGAAATACCTGTCATCTACGTCTTTATCACAGGTTTGAGTTTATTTAACTAAAAATCATATGAATGATATTGCAAGGGATACTTGACATCATGAATAATATAATTGGTAGAAGTATATTGGTTTATTAAAGTATACTCGTGCTAGAGGTGATTTGAAATTATGGATTATGGAAATAGAATATACGAACTAAGAAAAAAGAAAGGTTTATCTCAAGAAAGTATTGCACATACTTTAGGGGTATCAAGACAAAGTATTAGTTTATGGGAAACAAATCAAGCATCACCATCAATGGATAATTTGATATCTTTAGCTAAAGTGTTTGAAGTATCAATTGATGAATTAGTAGGACTAAGCGATTTTAGTAAGAACAAAGTAAATCCCGATGATATTAAATTTGAAATATCATATGAAGAGAATAAGAAAATTATTTACCGAAGAGATTGTACACATCTAAATAGTATTTATGATCATGTGATGTTTGATATCGTCATGGGATTGTTCGCTATTGCAATATATCTATTCTTTAGTGCTTCAAATATGATATATGAAGTTGCACAATCGTTTTTACTTATTGGATTTCTTTGTATTATCTTTGGACTTCTTATCTATTTGTTTTATGTATATTTAAAAATAAACTATAAGTATCAATATAAACAAAACATAAAATTAGTGTTTACGGATAATTATTTAAATTATCAAACACAATATGAACATAAAGAAATATCATATGAACTTATTAAGTACTACATTGAAAAAAAGAATTATATCGTGATTTATTTGTATAAAGGGGATAGAATATATGTGCCTGATACAAATGAAGATTTTAAATCATTCATAGAATCTAAGGCGGAGTCTAAAAGAAGATATTTATAACAGAATATATGTAAGTAAATGAAGACGAAATTTTCGTCTTTTTTTTCTTTTGATGGTTGTGCTATAATAGAAACAATATAAACAGAGTTCAAATTGATCTGGGGTGACATTAACATGAAACACATGCATTTTAGAAATAGTTGTTCCTATACTTGTTTAGCCTTGTTATTATTTAAACATAATATACTAACAACAGATATTAAAATAGCCAAAGAAATCAAACTACCTTACTATTTTCAAAAGGAAGGCAATACTTATTATGCCGGTGGATTAATTCAAGGATGTACTTATTTTAATATGTATTTAGGGCCTAGAGGATTTAAGTTTGTAGAAGAAACATATAGCAAACAAGATTTCCTTAAATCTCTTAAACACCAAACATATGTGATGTTTGGTGTTAAAACAGATAAAGGTAAACACGCAGTGATATTAAAGTGCTATGATCAATGCACAAATGCTTATAAGATCATATGGCCAGATCATAAATCTGAAGGTGGGACAAAAGAAGTCATTTGGACGCCTTATCAATTGAGCCAAAGATTGGATGATGAAGTTATTGTAGGACGTGTTGTTAAATCTGAGAAAGAAGATATGAGTTCTGAGATTATTAAACAAATCGATGAGTCTTTGGATACATTAAAATCTTACGAGAAAGATTTAAATGATTGGTTAAAAAAAGATATCGTAACACCTAAATATAAGTATGATATGTTCTTCGCGTTTTTAGTTGAAATCCCTGAGATGCTAAAACTTATTGACGAAGATGAATTGAGTAATGAAATCATAGATAGTTATAAAATACTTAATCAAATGATTAATGAATCATCTAAAATTAAGAAAGCATATATTCAAACATTATTGAATCATGTGGATAAGTATAGAAGTATTATATTAAAATATATAAATAATCAATAAATATAAAAGGTCCTAACTTAGGACCTTTTGGTTATATTAAAATTTAATTTTTAAAACATCTTTAGGACAAACATCTACACAAGCTCCACATAATATGCAGTCTTGTGTATTGATTGAGCCTGACATATGATCTTTTGCTACATCTATACTCATAGGACATGCCTTAGTACATAAGTTACAATAAATACAAGACTCATTTATCGTTTTAACTTTTAATTGTGGAAGATGAAGCCACTGACCAACCTTCATGCCAAAGACCATAAATGGAGACATCCAACATATTGAGTGGCATGCTCCACGTTTACCAACTATTAAAGATATGCCTACAAGTAATGCTAAAACAAAATAGTAGATAATATATTTTTGTGGACCATCAACTGAAATACCATTTTCGGTCATCAACAGTGGGTCTATACTTTTGATGCCACCAGCAAGTATAAAACTAGTGATTAATACTGAAAACCAAATACCAAATATAGTATATCGGTAAACTCGTAATTTTTTTCTTTTTACAGGTTTGTTGTTGACCCATGATGTTAATATAGATAGACCTGCAACAGGACATCCATGTGAACACCAAAATCTTCCGAAAAATAAACCAAATATAAAAAATAATATAAAAACAATAATTGATCCTGTGATAACACCATTCATTGCACCGTATATACTTAAATAAGGTGAGAAGAAGTTAAGTGTTAATGGAAATGCAAGTAAACTGGTTATCGCAAGAATTTTCTGTGTAGTTCTTTTTTGTGTATGTTTCATAGGTTTATGGATTTATAAGGTCTATTTAGACGTTTATCATAACTGTTGTTTTCTTTAAGCAAGTCGTTAAAATATTTATAACCGATGCCCAATTTAAAAAATTGTCTAAGTATAAATGAAGGTGTTTCAAATGGAATGAGCTTATCCAATGTTTTTTGATTGAATGGTTTTCCATCTTTGATATCATTAGCAAGTATTCGAAATAACTTTCTAGGTTTGTTAATCATAATATCTGGAAACATTCGAAAACCCTCAGAACTAGGTCTAATAGCAGTGCCCATATATTGAAAACCCATATAGTTAGAAACATAAGATAAATAAGATTCAATAGCTCGACAATGTTTACCACCCATAAAGCCACTATGTGTCGTAAAGTATATTTGAATGCCATTTAAATCATCTTTGACTAAATCCAGTTTTTCAATTAAGACTTTTAAGACATATGGAATTGAATCTGTATAAAGTGGAAAAATGATTAGAATAGTCTGATTATTTGTAAGTGATGCAATGAATTTATCATGATCTTTTAACATATAAGCGTGAAATAGATCGATATTTATTTCATCACTTAAATGATCTATATACCATTTAGCGATTGTATTAGAATTAGAGTGTTTACCTCTAGGAGAAGCATTAATAATTGTTAATTTCATGTCGTAGTCCCCCTAATGAAAAATCATCTTTAATTGCGAATCTTAAATTACCATGGAAATTAAGCGAAAGTCTCTCATAAATCTTTTTGTTTATTTCAAACACTTCATCATTCATATGATCATCATCAATTAGTACAAGTGATATATCTGGATATACTTCATATCTTTTTTGATGGTGCAATTCCCCGTTAAATAATCCTATATAGGGCATAAGTATTGGTAGTAGTTTTTCATTAATGCGTTTTAAATCACTGCTTATTAAGCCTACTTTAATTTCACCAATAAATACAACTAATTCTGACAGCATCACTGATTCAATGATGTTCGGCATATCATCTTTTTGCGTGCATAATCCTGGCGTTTTAACCCAACAGTTTAGACAACCTACACAATGCTTTATGTTAAGTGATTGTGTATTGAATAATGAAACTTGTTGACTAAAATCTTTTTGGCTGTACACTTTAGGTGTCGTATTAATGATTGTGATCATGACGAATCTCCTTAAGTAAAACATCAACCATTTCACTAAAATCATCTCTTTTATCTTCTAATACTTTAAAGAATGGATCAGATGCTTTGTCTAAAAAGAGATAAGCTTTGGTAATTGTGTCAATGCCTTGATCAGATAAATGCACAATATTTTCTCTACGATTATCAGGATTCGATACTCTGATTAATAAGTTCTTTTTAGATAAAGTATCAACGCGTTTACTTATTGATGATTTTGTAACGTGTAGATAATTTGATAATTGTTGTTGTGATGAAGCGCCCATGTTATCTAAAACCATCATCATTAAGAAATCAGGATAAGTTATATCTAGATTGTCTTGTAATATTTTTTCTGCAATTTGATCTAACATGTAAATAAAGCCATGTAATTTATTTACCTCTGTGTTTAAAAATTTCTTTCCTTCGTTTGTCATAGTAACCCTCCAATAGTTTCATACACGAACAGTTTAATATAGAAACTATGAAAAGTCAACAGTTTTTAATGTAAATTTAATGGAAAAATAAAAGCCTTCAAAGAAGGCTCTATGTCATGTTTTTAATAATGTAATTAGAAGATAAATAACCTGTGGATAATGCAATCGTGATATTGTATCCACCAATAGGACCATGAAGGTCAGTTGTTTCACCGATGAAATATAGACATGGATAAGCTTTAACTTCCATTGATTTAGGATCTAATGCTTTAGTGTCAATGCCACCCTTATTAACATAAGCTTTTTCTCTAGCTTCTACTCTATCAATTAATACTTCAAAAGCTGTGAATGTTTGGCATACTTTATTTAAATCAGATTTCTTCATTTCAACAATCTTTTTAGATTGGATATCTAAATCATTTAGTATGACGTCAATGATACGTTTTGTTGTAAATTGTTCTAATACTTTATGTAGTAGTTTGTGATTGTTTTGTTGTAAGATATCAAATAGTGATTCTTGACGTAGATCAATGAATGGAACTTCAACAATTGACCTATCATTATTTCTGATATCTTCATCAATGAATTCTGATAGATGCATGATGACAGGACCACTTAAACCAAAGTGGGTAAATAGAATATCACCTTGATATGATATCTTAGTGCCTTGGATACGAATGTTTCTGTTTTGAAGAGAAACACCTTTTAGATCTAAGAATCTAGATTTAATTTGATTTGAATATACATGTGTTTCAGCAGGTGTGAAATCAAAATAGTTAATCCCTAAATGTTTCGCAAATGTTAAGCCATCACCTGAACTACCAGTAGAAGGGAAACTATTTGAACCAGTAGCAACAATCACATGTTTAGATAAATATGTATTGTCTTTAGTGACTAATCTATAATGGTTATCTTCTTTATGTAATTCTTTAACTGCTTGATGGAATTTGATATGTTTAGGGTTAATATCTTCCATGAGTGATTCCAATACACTTAAACTTTTTTCTGTTTTAGGGAAATACTTAAAGTTGTTTTCTAAAACAAACTCTAAGTGATGATCACTAAAGAATTTAAGGACATCAGCATTATTAAAGTTTTGTAATGCAGGATATAAAAATCTTTTATGTTTAAATGTGAGTGTATCAATAAACTCTTTTAAGGGAAGACGGTTAGTAACATTACAACGTCTACCACCTGTAAGAAGAAGTTTCTTTCCACACTTCTCATTCTTTTCTAATAATAAATAATTTAGTTTTGATTTTTCTAATTGGTTAGCAGCCATTAAACCACCAGGACCACCACCAATAATAATTACATCATATATCATAAAAACAACCTTTCAATGAAACTTGTTGAACGTATTTATTTTACCATACACATCAAGAAGTCTATGGTTTTTATCATCATGTTTTATATGTTATAATCATTTAGGAAAAGGTGAATATATGAACAACAAAACAAAAGGGATTATCGCTATCATTATCGCAGCACTAGGTTTCGCGTTAATGAGTCTATTTGTTAAATTTACATCTAGTGATATTCCATCAACTCAAAAAGTATTATTTAGAAATGCAATCAGTTTGATTATTTCATTAGGTATGGTTATCAAACATAGATCTTCATTTTATGGTCAAAAGAAGAATCAAGGAATGTTGCTACTAAGATCAACATTTGGAACAATCGGTATGTTACTATTCTTTTATTCAATTGATAAACTTCCTTTAGGCGATGCGAACATGTTGAATAAATTAAGTACATTCTTCCTTATTATATTTAGTGCAATGTTTTTAAAAGAGAAAGTAAAACCATATCAAGTCGTCATGATTTTCTTAGCATTTGGTGGTACGTTATTTATTATGAAACCAACATTAGATATTGTGATATTACCATATGCAATATCATTATTAGCAGCAATGTTTGCAGGTGCTGCATATACTGTCTTAAGAGTCTTAGGGAAAAAAGAAGCTTATTATACGGTCGTGTTATATTTCTCCACATTTAGTGTCGTTAGTATCTCATTATTAATGCTAGTGATAGATGCGCCTCTATTTAATTTTGTAGCAATGTCTCGTAATGATATTATCTATTTAATCTTAGCCGGTGTTTTCGCAACCGTAGGTCAGTTTGGAACAACCCTTGCTTATAAATATGCCCCAGCAAAAGATATCTCAATCTTTAATTATACAAATGTAGTCTTCGCATCCATCTTAGGTATCATCGTATTTAATCAAATACCTGATATCTATAGCATCATCGGATATGTCATTATATTTGGTGCAGCATATTACATGTTTATAAAAGGTCATAAAGAAGATAAAACAACTTAAAAAACATTAATAGGTGATTCTTATAAAAGAATTGCCTATTATTTTTAGGAGTTATTAAAATTTAAAAAAAATTTTTTTTATTTTTAGAAAGTTTTTATTTTTAATTTTTTATTAAAAAATATATCTATATTTTAAATTATTTTTTTAGCCTACATGATGAACAAAAAATCACTTAAATCTAAAAGTAGTATATAATGCCTTCATCAAGCCAATCGTAGCAATCTAATTTCTTATTGAAAATCACTTAAACACTATTAATTATTTGTCTTGGTGAGTCTTCAAAAAATTTCCAATAAAAAAAATCAGTTAATTTTTGTAGGTGTCTTTTTTTGAAATTTATGAAAAAAATCTTTGAAAAATCTCAAAAATCATCATAATATCTATATAAAACATAGTTAATGGCTTTGTTATGCGAATAACAAAATATAAATGATTAAAAATATAATATGTTTGAATAATACATATTTTTGATATAATATAAGTAATAAAATCATTGGGGGTACATATGAAAAAAAGATTTTCATTCGAACTAATAAAACAACCTGTAGGCGCTGGTATTGCTTTATATACAATTATATTTTTAGCATTTAATAGAGATGTTATCTTTGAAGAGGCAAGTTTATTTTATAAGATAAACTTTATATTCATTGTATTACTTAATTTTGTTAACATGTATTTAAAATATGATTTCACAACGAGCAGTAAAACAAAATTACGTAAGTATATTTTTATGAGTTTATACACAATTTTTCTTTTGGCTGTCTTTATTTTCTTTATGATTTCTTTTAATGGAAGCCTCTACACTATACAAGCATTACCTGAGTTTAAAACTATATATTTACTTTTAGGAGCTGCAGCAATGCTTCTATCAGTCGTATTATATTTCGTATCAGATGAATTATCAATTAAAGAGGAATAAAATAACAGGCTTACTAGATGATCTAGTGAGCCTGTTTTATTTAAGTATTTGTATTTGAGTGAATTACTAATCTCAATTGTTTAATATGTTTCTTGCCAACATCTAAGACTTCAAAGTAGCCATCTTTCATTTCTAATCTGTCATGCTCATTTTTCTTTGGTAGATAACCAAGACCTTTTTTAACAAAAGCACTGACCTTCATGGTTTTATCACCATCAAAGAAAGGTAGACCAATTCTTTGTTCGATATCTTTTAATGTCATTGTACCAGATATGATATATGTTAATCTTTCTTCATATCGTGCTTTTATTTTTTGATCGTCATGCTCATCATAGACATTACCGATAATCTCTTCGATGATATCTTCCATCGTAACGATACCTAAAGTACTTCCGAATTCATCAACAACAAATGCCATATGTAGAGATAGATCTTTCATTTGTTTTAAGAGTGTATTAATTTTAATATCTTCATCAACGATTAAAGGATTTCTAATATGAGAAGTAAAATCAATTTCTTCAAATGAATGATCTTCAATTTGCAATAGAATATCTTTAACTAGAAGAACGCCCTTAATAGATTTTCCATCTTGTTTAAATACAGGAATTCTAGAAAACTTGGATGAAATAATTTTGTTAATAGCTACTTGTGATAAATCACCTAGATTAAGCGAAGTGACATCTTGTAGAGGTGTCATAATCATTGATGCAGTTAAATCATCTAATTGAAAAATACGCTCTAACATTTTAGTTTCACTAGAAGTATATAAACCTTTAATATGACCAAAGACGATCATTTCTTTAACATCACTTTCTGTAATGCTATCTTCATCATCTGTTGATTTTATTCTAAGTAGTTTTAGAACACCTGATGTTGAGATGGATAATAACCAAACGAATGGTCTAAAAATGATCATAACAATTCTAACAACTGGTGCACTAAATAATGCGAAGTTTGTTGATTTAGATAGTGCAACTCTCTTTGGGACTAATTCACCAAAGACTAGTGTAAAAAATGATAATAAGAATGTGATAATAACAACCATCACTTGATCAGCGATGATAATGTTAAAAGAAGCTAACCATGAAGATACTAATCCACTTAACTGACTACCTGCAAAAGCACTTGATAGAAATCCAGCAAAAGTTATCGCGACTTGAATAGTCGATAAATATCTTGTTGAATCTTTAGTGACTGATGCGAGTGTATCAGCATGTTTAACTTTTAAATGTTTTAATTTATGTAATTCACTTGGTGTAACTGAAACTAATGCCATTTCTGCAGCAGCGAAAAATCCGTTGATTGCAGTCAATATGACAATGAGTATTAAGATACCTAACATAAGATGACCCCCTTTGTTTGTTCGATTTATTATAACATAGAAAAAGGCATGCGATAAACATGCCTTTGTGATATTAAATATATATTAAATTAAATTTCTCAATAATCAAATAATCAGTAGGTAATGATCTAGAAAGATAAGTATCTAATTGATTATCTAGTGTAGCTTCAGGGTTTGATATCGGTCTAAATAAAATATCATTTTCACCTTTTACTGTTAAATCAGTAACAAGTAAATCTCTCATATATAAACCAGTATCAATATCAGCTTCCTCATGCATCTCAATAAACTGATCCCAATAGTAGACATAACTATTGACTGCAACAGTGTAAGTTTGTCCACTTGATAAAGATACGCCATCAACAATCGAATAATGAAGACTGTTATTATTAAGAACTGAATTTAATTCATCATAAGTTAATTCCATCATAAAGATTGTATTATCAAATGGGAATATTTCATAAAGCTGAGCAAGAGTGACATATTCACCACTTAAGATATCTCCAGTTGATCTAACACCACCTGTATTACTAATCGCGACATCAGCACCCGTACCGACTGCCATGACATTTGCTATCCAATCATATAATTGATAACGTTCATTAACAGTTTCACCAGCAACAGCTAAGTTAACACTACCTAATTCATCATTAACAGATGTGATGTAATCTTCAATCTCTTGATCATATTGATCAGTCGCATATGATACATAGATAAGAGAGACATCATAATCAGTGATCACCATACCATCAGTATTAATAGTGAAATCTATTTTACCGAAAGCACCATTGTTCGCGCCTGCTTGTACTAATAGAAGTGGTGTGCCATTTGTTCTTGAAATAGATCCTGTTTGATATGAATGCGTATGACCATTAATGACTGCATCAACTAAATAGTTTCCTTCATTATCTTTAAGTGTAGCAATCTCTCTATTATAGTTATAATTTTCAATATTGCTTGAACTACCACCATGAATACTTACAACAACTAAATCAGCACCATCAGTTCTAAGAGATGTTGCTAGTGTGTTTACTGAACTTGCGATATCAAGTTCAAATGTATAATCTTGAACTTGTGTATAGGCAATTGAATTATAAACATCACCAATATATGAAATGACACCAATTTGAATGTCATCTCGATCAATTAAATATGTTTGATAAATATGACCATCAACAAATGTTAATAATGATCCATCATTTTCGTTATAAATATTAGCATTTAATAATGGGAATGTTGCTTCGCCGTTCGAAGCATCACCATCAAAGTAATTAAGTATAGTATTTATACCCCAATCAAATTCATGATTTCCAATACCTAAAACATCAAATTCCATCATGCCCATAATATCAATGACTGCTTTTCCTTGAGTCATATTAGAAATCGCAGTTCCTTGGAACATATCGCCATTAGCAATCAATGCACTATAATCGACTTCATCTCGATATTGATCAATTAAGTAAGCAGTATTAGATATACCACCTTGTCCATCTTCGTTTTGTTCAATATAACCATGTAGGTCATTCATTGTAAAAATAGATACATCAATTGTTTCATATCCAGTCTCAACAACTTCTTCAAGTTCAGTTATTAAAACATTTAAGATGTTATCAGTATCACCAGATAGACTAAGAACATAACCGGTAACAGTTACTTCCTTTTGATCAAGTGAAACTATATCTAAAGATGTACTTTGAATATCAGCTAAGATTAGAGTATCATCTAGCGTGATATAGTTATGATAACCATCAATATTTAAAACACCACTAAATGTAATATACTCACCAACTGTGATATTACTTGTATATTGATCAAATTCTGAACCTGATTTATAGATAGGTGTATCAATTGGATTGAAAGTGTTTGATGAAATTAATGTTACTGTAATATCTCCATCAAATTGCATCACATGGAAATATTCAAGTGCGATACCTTCAACCTCTACATAATCACCTTTAACAAAATCATGTGACTCACCTAAATAAACAAAAATATAATCATCGTAATCAGTTAATAAGAAACCCATATATGTGATATCTGCGATGACACCCTCTACTGTATATATATCACCTGACGTACCATTTATTACGTCAGATATTTTTGTATCTTTGGGTGTTATATCCGTGTTACCACCTTCAGTACAAGAAAATAAAAAAATCATGGATAACATGATTACAAAAATTGTTAAACTTTTTTTCATAAATTACAACCTCATAAATCTTAATCTGTATATCTATTATAACGCAAATACTTATATCTATGATATAATCTTGATAATTAAAATAGTATAGGGGAATTATGATGGACGTAAGTAATTTAAAGATCAAAGGTAGACGTGTTGAACTTAGAGTTGTTAATGAATCATTTAAAGAAGAAATTTTCAAAGAATTTAATGAATCAATCATTACATATATGTATCCAAGTGTAAATACTGATATATCTCAAGTTGAAGGTTTTATTCAAAGAAGTAAGATGAAAGCAGTAGAAGGTATAGATTTTACATTTATGATCATTGATAACGATACAGGAGAATACTTAGGCAATGGTGGTGTACATCATCTAGACCAAGAAACACCTGAGTTAGGTATATGGATCAAAAAATCAGCACATGGAAATCATTATGGATATGAAGCAGTAGAGACAGCATTTAACTATTTTAAAAATCAATACAAAGCATTCTTATATCCAGTGGATAAAAGAAATATACCAAGTAAGAAAATAGCTTTAGGTCTTGGTGGTAAATTAAATAGAACTTATGATGTAACAACAGATGACAATCGTTTATTATATATAGAAGAGTATATGATTAAGTCTTGCAAGAATTGATACCTTTAAGATCATATGATAAAATATATTTAATATTAAGCAATCGGGGGATTAGGGATGAATCTATTTAAAAAAGTAAAATCATTTGAATTTATTCTAGTATCAATCTTTTTTATGTTCTTTATTTATCAAATGATTTCTTTTTCTCAAATGGATGCTCATTATATGGGTACTAGTGATATTAGTCTCGTTAGATATGTAATTGGTTGCCTTATTGTGATAGCTTATATGGTTATCGTTTTATATGTGTGTCCGTTATTATTGATAATAAAATGGATAACTTATCGAATTCAGTTTAAACCAGTATCCCAAACAAAAAGATATTTTAGACATGCTAATGCATATATAAATTTAGCAAATAAAATTCAAGTTTATAAAAGATACCAAGTGATTCGTTGTTGATTCGTTATTTGTTTAGAAAAAATAAATAACGAAAGGAAAATATATGAAAAGAAGAACGAAAATCATTGGTTTTTTTGTGTTGCTCGGATTATTATATGGAAGTTTTTATTTACCCAGACTTAGCCAAATGACATTTGTGATCAAATATGGATTAATGTTTTGCCTATTAGGATATACTAGTCTAATGTTGGTGCTGCATTATTATCATAAAATTCTAGTTAAGTATCCCCATATTTTTAAAACTAGATTAACACAGTTAAGAGTATATACTTTGATTGTTTTTAGCGGTTTACTCGTGCTATCAATCTATTTAGAGAAGAATATAATAGAAACAGATGAATCATCTGAATTGAATAATATAGTATATGTTGATGAATATGGAAATTATATACACACAAGTTATTTATATGGTATTGAAGATGATGTTGAAATCATTGAAAAAAATAACTATAAACTACATTTAAGATTTGTCACTCAATATAATAGATTAGATTACGATGAAGTATATGATTACCCATACCCACAATATATAGCAGATGAAATATATAATTTAGTTGATATTACTATTGATTATGATCATGAACATAGAATCACATCATATATAAATCAAACATCCAATAACTATACAATTAATGATCGTACTATAAACACGAAAACGTATCATTACTACTCGGAAAAATATAAAACTACATTTAGTTATGGCGATGAAGAGTCTACACAACACACTGTATCCTATCGATATGTAGAGCAAGGTATAGAAGAAAAAGCTTTGTCAGAAATCAAGCATCGTGAATTTACAGGTGTTGAAATTGATACAAATCTAACTTTTACAGTTTCATGGAATAATCAAAATCAGGAACAGAATGGCTTCACTATCATAGAGAAAAATAATAAGTATGATAACATCTATGGAAACTATAGTATAGTAGATGATGTTAAAAAACTTAGTTATTATCCAGGACGTCAACACTCGAATGGATCTTTAGAACATACTTATAATATTGATAAAGATGTCCTTACTTATCAGTACTATGGAATAACAGGCAGTGTTACAAACACATATAGTAAAAATTCCATAGTGGATAAACTTTTTTTAATTAATTACAGATCCTCAATTGTTGAATTTGAAGATTCTCTATATTCATCAGGTGAAGATGAAAAATGGTATTCAAGGAGAAACGGTTTAATTATTCAGTATGATGAATATGCAGATAAATTCGTTGATATTGAAAAGACAGACTTTGGATTTAGTGCAAAAGAGTACTATAGAACATACGGTAATCATTATGATAATCTAGTACATGTCGCTGATTTAACTAAGTTGCAAAGAGAAGATGCTGATATTATGGAGGGATTTTGGGTTGCATATAATGATTTTGATTATATGCCTTTTCAATTTTTTAATCCAATTTTTAGAGATGTATTAGACGAATAAAAAAAGACCTTTTTTAGGTCTTTTTCATTCTTTAGTATCTACTATAAAGGTAATACAGTTTTATTAAACTCTTCGTTAACAACTTGTCCTACTGCACTATAGAATGCAAATGATCCACAAACAATACCTACATAACCAGCGATGGTTGTGATGAAGTGTGAATTTGTAAAATCACCAAGTGCTAATAAGATAAATAATAATGCTAATGATCCAAATACTAATTTAGAGATTGTATTATGCTTTAATGTTCCAATGAACATGAAAGTTGTAAATATACCCCATAATAATAAGTAGAAGCCCATAGAAGTTTTATCAGCAGCAAACTCAGGATAATCAACACCTTGAGTCCAGATTAATACTAGTGATAACCAGAATAATCCATAAGCTGTAAATGCTGTTCCTCCAAATGTATTTCCTAATTTAAATTCTAATATACCTGCGATGATTTGTGCGAAACCACCTAAAGCGAATCCCATAGCAATAATTACCATAGATAATTCAATGATACCAGCATTGTGTAAGTTTAATAAGATTGTAGTCATACCAAAACCTAGTAAACCAAGTGGTGCTGGATTAAATTTTTTAGTCATTTTAATTCTCTCCTTTTTTAATAGCCTTTGTTATTATAGCGAATAAATGTTCATATGTAAATAGAATTGATAAGTTTCAAATTGATATTTTATCTACGATAAAGTGATACAATATAAGTAGAACACTGGGAGGTTATATAAATGAAAAAATTTTTTAATGATTTTGGTGCATTTGTAGCGAAAGGAAACGCGATAGATTTAGCTGTAGGTTTAGTAATTGGGACTGCGTTTAACGCGATTGTTAAAAGTTTAGTATCAGATATCATTATGCCTTTTATCTCTTTAATTGGTGGAAAAGATATATCAACATGGTTTTGGGTGATGAGAGGAACTGCAACATTTGATCAAACTGCAGGATCTTATATATTTTCAGCAGACGCAGTTATTCTATATTATGGTAAGTTTATTCAATCGATCATCGATTTCTTTATCATTGCTTTAGCGATATTTATCGCTTTAAAAGCCATCACTTATTTTAGAAAAAGAATTGATGAAGCAAAAGAAGCACTTCAAGAAAGATTTGAAGATGATGAAGTTAAAGATGTAAAGAATTCATAATATCAGAATTAAATAATTTATTAAAAGGCTCTATGACTAGTTCATAGAGTCTTTTTTTACATATGAAAGTAATGAGTGAAAAGTATCATGTAAATTATCATGATGTTTTCAAGATATGATTATTTAAAAATGAACATTATGGTATAATCATAATAATAGTTTTTAAATGGAGGTAGAACGCATGAATTTAACGTATAAGATTTTGAAGAAACACCTTCTTGAAGGGGATTTAAAACAAGGCGAAGAAATCAAAATAAAAATCGATCAAACGTTAACACAAGATAGTACAGGTACAATGGTGTACTTACAACTAGAGGCATTAAATGTAGAAAGCAAGAAGACTGATTTAAGTGTCGCTTATATTGATCATAATATGCTACAAACAGGATTTATGAATGCTGATGATCATGAATATATTAAACAAGTCGCATTAAAACATGGTGTCATTTATTCTAAAGCTGGTAACGGTATATGTCATCAAGTACATTTAGAACGATTTGCAAAACCAGGCATTACATTAATTGGTAGTGATTCACATACACCAACATCTGGTGGTATGGGTGCGATCGCAATTGGTGCAGGAGGACTTGATGTATCTATAGCTATTGCTAGAGGATATTATTACATGACAGTACCTAAAGTGATTAATGTTAAATTAGAAAACAAATTAAATCCTTGGGTAAGTGCTAAAGATATTATTTTAACATTACTTAAGAAACTAACAGTAAAAGGAGGGGTTGGTGCTGTCTTTGAATATACAGGTGAAGGTGCTAAATCTTTATCTGTAACTGAAAGATCAACAATTACAAATATGGGTGCTGAACTAGGTGCTACAACTTCAATATTTCCAACAGATGAACGTACATTAGATTTTTTAACAAGACAAGGAAGAGAAGAAGATTATAGTGAAGCAGTACCTGATGAGGATGCTACTTACGATGAAACGATTATTCTAGACTTAGATAAGATTGTGCCATCAGTCGCGATGCCACATAGTCCTGATAATGTTGATGATGTAGAAAACCAAAAAACAAAAGTATCTCAAGTAATCGTTGGTTCTTGTACAAACTCAAGTTATGAAGACATGGCAAGAGTCGCGTCAATTTTAAAAGGTAAGAGAGTTCACGAGGATGTTTCATTTGTAGTGAGTCCAGGTTCATCAAATATTCTTAGAATGATGAGTGAAAATGGAACACTAGCAACAATGATCTCTGCAGGTGCTAGAATTTTAGAATCTGCTTGTGGTCCATGTATTGGTATGGGTCAAGCACCAATGAGTGAAGGTGTATCACTTAGAACCATGAATAGAAACTTCAAAGGTAGAAGTGGAACAATGGATGCGAGTGTATATTTAGTGTCACCTGAAACTGCAGCTTATTCAGCTTTATATGGTGAATTATTAGATCCACGTGCATTAAAAGATGAAGTGAAAATAGAATTACCAGATAAGTTTATCGTAAACGATGGATTCTTTATCTATCCAGATGAATCACATAAACAAAGAACAGTTTTAAGAGGTCCTAATATTAAACCTTTCCCATTAGGAGATCAACTAGAAAATGGCTTTAAGAAGACGGTTTTATTAAAAGTTAAGGATAATATCACAACTGATGACATCACGCCATCAAATGCATCACTATTGCCTTATCGTTCAAATATTCCACATCTTTCAAACTACTGTTTTGGAACAATCACTGATGATTTTAAAGTAAGATCATTAAAACATGATGGTGGTATCGTCATCGCAGGTGATAACTATGGGCAAGGCTCAAGTAGAGAGCATGCTGCATTAGTGCCACTATATTTAAAAGTTAAAGCAGTAATCGCGAAATCATTTGCGAGAATTCATAAAGCTAATCTAATCAACTCAGGTATCCTACCTTTAGTATTTGATAATCCAAGTGATTATGATACGATTGATGAATTCGATGACATTGAATTTATTGATGTGATTGATTCATTAAAAGATGAATCATCACTAAAAGTTTATAACCACACAAAAGATTTAACTTATTATGTATCTTTTGAAGGTTCATCAAAAGATCGAGAAACACTTATTTTAGGTGGAACAATTAATAAAGTGAAAAGAGATCAAGCATGAGAAAAGTAACTTTATTACCAGGCGATGGTATTGGACCAGAAATTAGTGAAGCTTTAATTCATGTATTTGATAAGATTAACAGTGGGATTGAATTTGAGGTAAAACATGCAGGTGCATATGTATATGAAAAACAGGGTACTTTAATACCTGATGATGTTTATCAATCTATTGAAAAAAATAAAGTCGCGATTAAAGGTCCTATCACAACACCGATAAAAGAAGGTTTTAGATCAATAAATGTATACCTAAGAAAAAAATATGACTTATACCAAAATATAAGACCTATTAAAGGTATATATCCTTCAAACATCGACTTTGTTATATTTAGAGAAAATACAGAAGGTCTATATATTGGAGAAGAACGTGATTTAGGTAATGGTACAGTAGAAGCAATCAAACGTATCTCTAAAGATGGATCATATAGAATTATTAAAGCAGCATTTGAATATGCTAAAAAACATAACAGAAAAAAAGTAACAGTTGTCCATAAAGCTAATATTCTAAAAATCACTGATGGATTATTTTTAGACGTGGCGAGACAATTAAAAGAAAGTTATCCAACGATTGAATACAATGAAATGATTGTTGATAATGCTTGTATGCAATTAGTGATGAATCCATTACAATTTGATGTGATTGTTACGATGAACTTATATGGTGATATTATCTCTGATTTAAGTGCAGGACTTGTTGGTGGACTGGGACTAGCACCAGGTGCAAACATCGGAGATGAAATCGCGATATTTGAATCAGTGCATGGTAGTGCACCTGATATTGCAGGTAAGGGATATGCTAATCCAATTGCATTACTTAGAACATCTATCATGTTACTAAAATATTTGGATAAAGATGACATTGCAAATAAATTAGAAATTGCAATCAATGAAGTTTTAAAAGAAAAGAAAGTATTAACAAGGGATTTAGGTGGGCAAAGTTCCACAATGGATATCGCGAATGCGATAATTGAAAAATATGGGATGGTCAAATGAACAAATTCATAAAAGACAATATTGAGATTGCTAAAAGCAATAATACAATTGATCCAAAATTTTATAATATTTATAATATTAAACGTGGTCTTAGAAACGATAATGGGACTGGTGTTTTAGTTGGTCTTTCTCAAGTGAGTAATGTTGTTGGATATGAAATTGAAAATGATAAGAAGATTAATGTGGAAGGTAGATTATATTATAGAGGTTATGATATTAATGATTTATCAGAAGCACTAGCAAAAGAAGAACGTTTTGGCTTTGAAGAAATCATGTATTTATTAATCTTTGGTAAACTACCAACAAAAGAGCAATACGATGAATTTAAACGTGTACTAGGAGAACATAGAGATCTTCCAGAAACATTCACTGAAAATGTTATTTTAAAGAATCCTTCAAAAGATGTTATGAATAAACTGATGAATTCAATCTTAGTATTATATTCATACGATGATGATCCAGAAGATTTATGTTTTGAAAACATCTTAGAAGAAAGTTTAAAACTCATCTCAAGATTTCCAACAATAGTCGCTTACAGCTATCAAGCAAAAAGACATTATTTCAACCAAGATTCGCTAGTTATCCACAAACCAAAAGCTGATCTATCAACTGCTGAATACTTACTTTATTTAATTAGAGCAGATAAATCATATACAAAAAAAGAAGTAGAACTTCTCGATATGTCTATGTTATTACATGCAGACCATGGATCAAATAACTCAAGTTTCGCAACTCATGTTGTATCATCAACTGGTACAGATCTTTATTCAACTATCTGTACAGCTGTAGGATCTTTAAAAGGTCCTAAACATGGTGGTGCTAACTTAAGTGTTAGAAAAATGATTAATCATATAAAAGAAGTATGTGATTATAAGGATAAGAAAGTATTAAAAGCTTATTTAAGAAAAATCCTTAATAAAGAAGCATATGATGGACAAGGTTTAATCTATGGTATGGGACATGCAGTTTATACACTCTCAGACCCTCGAGCAGTTATATTAAAGAATAAGGCATATGAACTTGCTCTTGATAAGGATTCTTTAGATGAATATCAATTATATGTAGATATAGAAGAACTTACAAAAGAGATATTTGAAGAAGATAGACAAAGACCAATATGTGCAAATGTAGATTTATACTCTGGATATGTTTATGAAATGTTAAATATACCAGAAGAAATGTATACACCAATATTCGCAATCTCAAGAGTTGCTGGTTGGGTAGCACATAGAATTGAGCAAGTCACATCAGATAATAAAATCTTAAGACCTGCATATCAATCAGTCTTAGAACCAAAAACATATAAAGACATAGAAAATAGATAAATAAAAAAGGTCCCTCGGAAGGGACCTTTATTTGAATTCAAAATAGTAATTCGTCAACAGTTTTTAAAAATTCAGATTCTGATTGTGATGGATTTACGATATAACGTAAGAACAATACAACAGTAGAATATGCTAAGTTATATAATAACTCTTCTGATTTATTTGCAAGTTTTTCTGATCTTCTCATAATAACTATTAATTGTCTTGGAATTTGATTTAAAACAAAATTATCACTTTCAATATGAACAGCAGCATTAGTTGAACCAGTCAATAACATTCTACCTAAACCACCACGATTTTGAACATCGCTTTTTAGTAGTTGATAAAACACATGTAATGCTTCAGTTGGTGTTAATGCTTCTTGATCAATTGACTGAAGTTTATTGATTGTATATCCCCAGCTGTAATTGAAAAGTTCAGTGAATAATGCTTCTTGTGAAGGGAAATAGTTATATAGCGTACCTAATGCGATTTTAGCATTAGTCGCGATTTTTCTTAACGTACAATTTTGAATGCCTTCTTCTTCTATAATTTTACTAGTAATATCTAGGATCTCATTTTTATTCGTTATCTTTGATCTCATAGATTTCCTCCTTACTTTATTATACTATGAATTAGAATATTTCTAAATGAAAACATAGACAAAAGTTGTTCATTTTAAAAAAAATAGTACATAAATTTACGAAAATTAACAATATGAAATTAAATAGGGATATAACCTTGCAATTTCAAGGTTTATCATATACAATGTATATGACTTTTTAAACTAGTCCAGAGAGGCCAGTAATAGTTGTAGACAAAACATACTTATATGTATTTTTTAAGAATGTTTATATAACTTTTAACTAACAAATCTTTGGACATGCGCCAAGGATTTTTTTTATAAGGAGATTTCTATGAAAAACCTAACAACACTTGATGCATTATCGATAGAAGAAATACATGAGATAATTGATCAAGCAATTCAATTTAAAGTTGGTAAGAAAGAAGAAAAACTAAAAGATAAGAAGATTGCTAACTTATTTTTTGAACCATCAACTAGAACTCATTATAGTTTCATTTCAGCAGAAATGAACTTAAACATGAAGATTGCAGATTTTAACGCAGAGACTTCAAGCGTTAAAAAAGGTGAGAGTCTATATGATACAATTAAGACTTTTGAAGCAATTGGTTTTGATGCAGTTGTTATAAGACATCCAGAAAATAATTACTTCAAACAATTAACAAACATTAATATACCAATCTTAAATGGTGGAGATGGTAGTGGCAATCACCCAACACAAAGTCTACTTGATTTAATGACAATTTTAGAAGAGTATGAAGATTTCAATGGACTTAAATGTGCAATCGTAGGAGATATTAAACACTCAAGGGTTGCACATACAAATATTAATGTTATGAAACGTTTAGGCATGGAAGTCTACATCAGTGGGCCAAAGGCATATGATGATGGTAGTGCTGAGTATATTGATTTTAATCAAGCAATTGAAGATATGGATATTATCATGTTACTAAGAGTTCAACACGAAAGACACACTGAAAAAGCAAACATCGAATCATATCTAGAACAATATGGTTTAGATATGATGAAAGTTAATAAAATGAAAAAGCATGCGATTATCCTACATCCTGCACCGTTTAACAGAGGTGTAGAAATTGATGATGATGTTGTTGAATGTGAAAAATCAAGAATCTTTAAACAAATGACTAACGGTGTATATATAAGAATGGCAGTATTAAAAAGAAGTTTTGAGGAAGAGGTTTAAAAAATGGGATTATTATTAAAAAACGGACAAGCTTACATCAACAATGAATTGCATCATAAGGATGTATTAGTTGAAGGTAATAAAATAACTAAGATTGAAGATCATATTGATCATGATGATCATCAAGTGATTGATTTAAATCATAAGATTATAAGTTCAGGATTTATTGATGTACATGTACATCTAAGAGAACCAGGATTTGAATACAAAGAAGATATTAAAACTGGAACTAAAGCAGCAGCAAGAGGTGGATTTACGACAATATGCGCAATGCCAAATACGAATCCAGTACCAGATACAGTAGAAGTTGTAAATGATATAAATAAATTAATTGAAGAAAAAGCAGAAGTCAGAGTGAAACTATATGGCTCAATCACTAAAGGTGAAAAGCATGGTAGTGAACTTGTTGATTTTGATAACTTAAGTGATAAAGTGTGTGCATTTAGTAATGATGGTTACGGTGTACAAGATAGTCTTACAATGTATAAAGCAATGTTAAAAGCAAAAGAAAACAATCAAATGATTGTTGCACATTGTGAGGATGAAGCATTAACTTTTGGTGGTGTAATCCACGCAGGACGTCGTGCAAAAGAATTAGGATTAAAAGGACATTTAGGATTAACTGAATATATCCACATTGCAAGAGATATTGCACTATCAATGGAAACAGGTGCAGCTTATCACATCTGTCATATCTCGACAAAGGAAAGTGTCGCATTAGTTAGAGATGCAAAAAGAAGAGGCGTCAATGTGACAGCTGAAGTAACACCTCATCACTTACTATTAACTGAAGATGATGTGTATACACCAGATGAAAAAATGAATCCACCGTTAAGATCAGAAGTTGATCATCAAGCATTAATTGATGGAATCTTAGATGGCACAATTGATTTTGTAGCAACCGATCATGCACCACACTCAAAAGAAGAAAAAGATAAAGGGATGGAAAAAGCACCAAATGGTATCGTTGGTATTGAAACATCTTTCCCTTTAGTCTATACATATTTTACAGAACATAAATTAGCTAAAGTAGAAGAAATCTTATCATGGTTTACGAATAAACCTGGTGAAAGATTTAATCTAGGACCTACAACTCTAAAAGTTGGAGAGACTGCAGATATCACAATTACTGATCTAGACCTAGAAAAAACAATCGATAGAAATAACTTCTTATCAAAAGGTAAAAACACACCATTTGATGGATATGTGTGTAAAGGATGGCCAGTCATCACAATCGTAGACGGCAAGATCGTATATAGCGAGGTATAATATGAAGTTTCAATATAAAGTACTTGAGCATAATTTAATCGCCAAAGATACATATGAAATGATTTTAAAAACAGATGATTTCAAAGTTGATCCTGGTCAATTTGTAGAAATCAAAGTTGATGATCTTCATTTTATAAGAAGACCTATAAGTATTAGTTCATACCAAAATGGCAAAATGACATTAATTTATAAAGTCCTAGGTAGTGGTACACAAGCTCTATCTACAAAGAAACCTAAAGATCAATTAGATATTCTTGGACCACTTGGTACAGGCTATCAAATTAAAACTGATAAAAACCATCAAATCTTAGTTGGTGGTGGTATCGGTGTACCTCCTCTCTATCAACTTGCAAAAGAGATGAAAGCTAAAGGCTTATCATTTAGTGTCATTCTTGGGTTTAACAATAAAGAAGATGTTTTCTATGAACAAGCATTTAAAGCATTAACAGATAATGTTTATGTAGCAACCATGGATGGAACTTATGGACATCAAGGTACAGTATTAGATGTTATTAAAGATAGAGATATCAATTTTGACTATTATTATGCGTGTGGGCCTAAACCCATGTTAAACGCATTATTAAGAGAAAAAACAGAAGGTCAATTATCATTTGAAGAACGCATGGGATGTGGATTTGGTGCATGCATGGGTTGTTCAATGAAGACAACTACTGGATATAAGCGTATATGTAAAGAAGGACCAGTATTAGAATCTAAGGAGGTATTAATTGATGAGTAGTAGACTAAAAGTATCACTACCTGGCTTAGAATTAGATAATCCAATCATTCCAGCATCTGGTACATTTGGATTCGGATATGAATTTAATGATTATTATGACATTAATATTTTAGGTAGTATTTCATTAAAAGGAACAACACTTCATTCTAAATTTGGAAATCCAACACCTAGAATTGCAGAAACATACTCTGGTATGTTAAACGCGATTGGATTACAAAACCCTGGTGTGGATAAAGTTGTTAGTGAAGAATTAGAAAAGCTTAGAAAAGTATTTCATAAAAAAGCGATTGCTAATATCGGTGGAGATACTGTTGAAGAGTATATAGAAACTGTTAAAAGAATTTCTGCATCTGATATGATTGGTGCAATCGAATTAAACATTAGTTGTCCTAATGTTAAAAATGGTGGTATGAGCTTTGGCTTAGATAAAGATGTTGCATATGACCTAACAAAGAAAGTGGTTGCAGCAACACACTTGCCAGTTTATGTGAAGTTATCACCAAACGTCACTGATATCGTATCAATTGCTAAACGTGTGGAAGAAGCAGGTGCTGCAGGCATTACGATGATTAATACATTACTTGGTATGAGACTAGATATGAAAACAGGCAAACCAATTTTATCTAATAGAACAGGTGGGCTTAGTGGTCCTGCTGTTAAATCAGTCGCGATTAGAATGGTTTATCAAGTATATAAAGCAGTATCAATTCCTATCATCGGTATTGGTGGTGTTATGAATGCTGAAGATGTTATTGAACTCATGTATGCAGGTGCATCAGCAGTTCAAGTAGGTACAGCAAACTTAATTGATCCATATGCATCTAGAGATATTATTAATGATTTAGAGCGTGTAATGGATAAATACAATATAAAAGATTTAAAAGATATTATAGGGAGAGCACACAAATGAGAGAAGTAATTATTGCTTGTGATTTTAAAAACAAAGAAACACTTTATGATTTCCTAGAAAAATTAGGAGATGAGAAACCATACTTAAAAATAGGTATGCAGTTATATTACGCAGAAGGTGCAAACCTTATTAAAGATTTAAAAGCAAAAGGATTTAAAATTTTCTTAGATTTAAAATTACATGATATTCCAAATACAGTTTATAGTGCGATGAAAGTTTTAGGCGAACTAGATGTAGATATCACAAATGTTCATGCAGCTGGTGGCATCGAAATGATGAAAAAAGCCAAAGAAGCTTTAGTAGAAACTAACGCTTCTACCAAATTATTTGCAGTAACAATCTTAACTTCTTTAAATGATCAAAAATTAAACGATGAATTAAAGATAACAGGTACTGTAGATGAAGCAGTTAAAGCATATGCATTAAATACAAAAGCAGCAAACCTTGATGGTGTCGTATGTTCTCCATATGAAGCATCAATGATGAAAGAAATCGGCTTACTAAGCCTAACTCCAGGCATTAGGTTCGCATCAGACTCTGCAGATGATCAACAAAGAGTCGCTACTCCTGCAAAAGCAAAAGACCTAGGTAGTGATTATATCGTTGTTGGACGTTCTATTACTAAAGCAGACGATCCAAAAGCTGCTTATATTAAAGCGAAAGAGGATTTTAAATAATGAAAAAAGAAGTTGCAAAAGCATTATTAGATATTAAAGCAGTATCGCTTTCTCCATCTAATCCATACACTTGGGCTAGTGGTATTAAATCACCAATTTATTGTGATAATAGATTAACGTTATCTTATCCTAAAGTTAGAAATTTAATTGAAGATGGATTAACAAAAATTGTTAAAAACGAATATCCTGAATGCGAAATGATATTTGGTACAGCAACAGCTGGTATCGCTCATGCTGCATTGGTTGCAGAAAGATTAGATCTACCTATGGGATATGTTAGATCATCATCAAAAGCACACGGAAAACAAAATCAAATTGAAGGTAGAGTAATTCCTGGATCTAAAGTTGTTGTGATTGAAGACTTAATCTCAACAGGTGGTTCATCAGTGAAAGTTGTTGAAACACTTAAAGAAGAAGGCTTAGAAGTTTTAGGCGTAGTTGCGATATTTAGTTATAACTTGCCAGCAGCAATTCAAACATTTGAACAAGCTGAAGTTGATTATAAAACATTATCAGATTATGATACATTAGTAGAAGTTGCTGTAGATACAAACTACGTTACGAAACTAGAATTAAATAAATTAAAACAATGGAAAAAAGATCCAAAGGATGAAAACTGGATGAAATAACATTAAGAAAAGATGCACTTTAAACAAAGTGCATCTTTTCTTTTTTGAAATCTTTATGGGTATATTTAAAACAGAAAAACAATGTTGATAAATAGATAAAAAATAGTTGATAATCAATAAATAGATTCTGAGAAAATGTATGATCAAAAAAACTATATGTACGTATATAAACATTTCCATTATCTAGGACCTCTAAAACCAATTGATCCTCTTGGGCTTGTGGATTGTTTATGAACCTACTTGTTGAGTATATATGGTGATTATTATCAATTGTATAATAATACCCATAGAACGAAACGTCTCTACCTAAAACTTTTTTTATATAGTCATCTCGGTAATCACCATCAATCAAATCTAAGTTTGCATCATAATGGTTATAGTTTTTGTAAAAATATATGACCCCGTTATAGGATAAAAATTCATAAGTATCTTCATAGATGCTTTCTATGCTTGAAGTTTCAGTTAGATTTATACCATTAAGTAAGAATGTATGATCATGAATGTCATAGATGAGTTGTTGACCACTTTCATAGATTACCTGACTAACATTAGAATCTTCAAATGAAATAAGTGTATAAACGGAATTCACTTTTACTGCGTATAATCCATCATTAGCCATTATGTATAAATAATCATCAGTTTCATAATATTGACCACTAAAAACTGTTAAGTCTTGTTTAAGTAATTTAAATTTATTATCTTCAAATTTATATAAATTATTGTTATCAGTGTCAGTATCTTGTGCACAAATATATAAATGATCTTCATACATGTAGTGTGATTGTACGTATAAATTATCGGGTACTTGATAGCTCTTTTCTGCTTTAAGCCTTGTCCCAATAACGACACTCTTATAATTATCAGGTAAATATAGACCATTCAAAAATTCTGGTCTTAAGTTAACACCACTTGTAAAATAACCGTAGTTTGATGGATAAATGTATTTTGTAGAGTTTCTGAAATATGGTTCATTCATAAAAAAGAAAATAACAAAGATAATCATCATGATTCTAAAAGTGGTAAAGATTAATACATTATTGTATTTTCTAATGCCATAGAATAATAAATGGGCAGATAAGTTAATGATTATTTGAATCCACCATGCTAATGGTGGTAATACCATCAATGTAATGATGGCAACTATCATGATTTGTAAGCCAATCATTAGTTGATGAATAAATTCAGACTCGTAAAACTTAATATAGATGATGTCATCAATGGATGACTTTCTTTTTAAAACAATTAAGTATGCAAAAAATGATATGATAAACGTTAAAAGCATAAGGAGTATGTATTTAAATAATGCTGGAAAAAATACAATCAATAATATCGTATCCACCAAAAGGGTCATAGAAATACTCATAATTAACGAAGGTGTAACAGTATAAGTCTTAATACTTTTTTGAAACGTTAATGTGAAAATAGTTATTGTTATTATAACTGTGAGAAAAAGAATCATTATTGATCACCTCGCTTATACCAAACTAAGTTGATAGGAAATAAGAATATAATTAACATTATAAGCATTAAAACAATTTCATCAACAAACAAGCCTTCACCATAGATAAATGGTGTTGATATGTGATCATATGATGCATAATAATCTATACCTGCATAAGAAATCTGAATACCATCATTTAATTCGTACAATGAACCAATACTTTGACTATTAATAATACTCTTTCTAAAAATTACGTCTTGATTCACACTTCCATTTTCATCTAATATCAATATTTCAATTTGTTCTTTATTTGAGGTTTTTAAATAAAATAAATTATCTTGATATTGAAACTTCTCTATATATTGTAAATCTAAATATAAATTATTTATTATAAATAAAGGGTCGCTATGATTTACAAAATCTGTGATAGTATAGACACTTAATTTACTTAGTCCTTCGCTCTCATCGATGACTAATATATGACCGTTGTGATACATGTAATATGTAAATCTTTCGCCATAAAATCTTTGCAATTCAGTTGGTGAAAAGCAATTGAAAAAAAATCCATCATAATAAACAAATATATCTGGTGAAATAGTTATGATTTGTGGCAAATCATTATCAATATCGTAAGAAGCTGATATTTCTGATGGGTTTTCGACACTTCTTAATGAGCCTTGATATCCCCCGGAAACTCTATACCATTGATCGTTGATTAATACATATCTTGTGTTTGAATTACCACGTGAAGTGAAAAGTGGAGTAGCATTTCCATCTGCATCAATTACAGATAGTTCATATATTTCTCTTCCTTCATCATTTAATCCCAAATCGGTTATGATATATAATTCATTATTGTAACTATAAAATGTTGAAGATGGCAGTGTTGATAAATAATGCCCATTAGCATTATATAGACGATTTTGGATATCAATATAAAAAGTCCCGTGTGTTGTGTTTATGTCATAAATAACAGGTTCATCAAAGGAATTGTAAGGTAAATTATCATTTTGATAAGGTATCGATAGTATAGCTGGTGTTGGGTTTTCTAAGTCATAATCAATTGTGCGAAACGAAGTATAAAATACCATCAATGCCATTATAATTAATATGATATATAAAGCAGGAAAAATATCTTTTATATTATATATCTGATATTTAAATAACTCTTTTAGCGCATAAAAAGAAATGGTTAAAAAGGTCATAATTAAATAGTGAATCATGACATGCCCAATAGGTATTAAGTAAATAAATCCTATATTGAATATAATAATAAAAATAGTTGTATATAAAACATTGATGAATAAACCGTTCATATCTTGACTGAAATGATTAAAAACAATCAGTGCTAACGTTGATATAACTGCAATCATTAATGTGATGATGATTAATAAGTATCCTGTGTATCTCACATAGAATAGCAGTAATATGATGCCTTGACTTAAAAATAGAATCGTCATTAGTTTTAGAATATCCATATAGACAATGGACTTGATAGAGTAATTTGCTTTTGATTTTTCTTTAATGTCATATTCCCATTTCAATCTAACTAAGGTAAATGAAATGATGATAATTAAAGTCACCGAAACGAAAAAATAAATAAAATTATTCAATCTTCCAACTGAAAAACCAACCAGTGTAAAACCAAAAGTCGTGGTTAATAATATGTAGATTAATTGTTTTACATATGCAAAGACAGGTAAATGTAATGTGATTTGATTTCTTATTTTTGTATCATTTTTAAATGCAATGAAAAAATCCTTCAAAGAAGGTCTCATATAAATTGTTCTCCTTTCATTATGTTTTTATATGATTTAAAAAGCATAATGAAAAATCAAATTCTAATGACCTTATTTAAAAGATATATGTGCTCAATCTTGATAAAATGATATGTATAAGCCTCTTTAACATTAGAAGTAAGCTTAAATTTTAATATTGGTAATGTAATCCAAGATAATAAGAATGATTCTATATATAAGTATAATGAAATGATTTGTCGATGAAGAAGTAAGATAGATTCTATCATCAGTAATACATAGATTAAAAGCATTGGATAAACCAAATGATCCAAAGTATGTATAGTTTCATATTGATTTGGTGATAGCAAAGCAACAAAAAAAGCAATAACAATTACAAATATAAATAATTTGAAATAATTGATCTTGCCATTTTTAATCATTTGTATTGCCCCCTGTTAGTTTATAATTATTATATCAATAATTAAAATAATAAATCAAGGTTACATATGAATTAAAATTTGGTATAATTAAAAAAACAAACACATAAGGAGGGGTTCATATGGTTAAAGATGGCAAAATTCATTATTTAAAGATAATAAGTAATGTTTTTATTGTTGCACTTGTTTATGCAATCATCTCAAAATTATTCATATCAACCGCTCATAGTATAGATCAAAGTGTAGTAGCAATCTATACATTATATGTATTACTCATCATTGAATTACTGATCTTAACAAGTAAATCTTATATTGAGTTCATTAAATTCTTAGGTACGTTTATACTTAAGTTTATGAGCTTGCCAAAATTACAATTACCAGTTAATGAAGAAGAACCTTCATTTAAAACATACAAAGTCAATCAATCATATGTCAGATTAAATCTTCTAAACAGCGTGATTCGTTGTTGATTTTTTGTTTTAACTTTTTAAACAACTAAAACAAAAAAGAGAGGAGATTTTTTATGTTGCCTTTAAAAGGTTTTTTAAACGAACTCGAAATCAACGAATTAAAAAGAAGAAACAAACACACATATCAATTAACATATACATATTTATTAGAATACATAGTAGTCTTTATGATTGCAGCAGTTATCTTTTTAGGTGTTGGCTATTTTATAGATACACTAAGTAATTTTTATTATGTCTTCTTATCATTTATATCAACAATATTAATCACATACAGGGTTATTAAACTGAAGTATGAACAAAACGTTGTTAAAGTATTTAAACAAAAATTCAATCCTAAATGGATAGTGAATCTTGATTTATTATATATAGTTACAGTTTATTTTATTTCTCAAAGCATATACTTATTCTTGTTTTACAGAGATTATTTAGGTATATTGTTTTTATTAATCATTTCTAGTACAGCTTTAGTATTACTTGTACTATTTGTCACACTTCATATAAAATTCAAATTAACAAGACAAATAAATTTACAAACACAACTCTTATATCACATTGGTTTTATATTTATTCTTTCTATGTCTATCAATTATACTTTACCGATAAACCACATTGAATTATCATATATTATCAGTCAAATTATCATCATGATGATTTATATGGTGAAAATAGCGATGAAAGAAATATTTAAGTTAAAAAGTTATCAAACTAGAAGTGTCACTGGCTTTATCATGACTTTATTTTTTATGATGTTTTTGACATCTACATTGTTAATGAATAGAGGATCTATTATTAAACCATTTGATCTTGTTGTTTATGATGTTTCAAAAGAATATAAAATTGAGTTAACAAAGAGTAATTATGCTTTTTATTCACATGAAATAACACCGGGATATTATTTATATGATGATGATTTATACAATGAAGATTTAGAAGTTGTTTATACATTTAATCGAAATAGTTCAGTTTTCAATATTGATGATGAGATATATTATAGCATTGGAGCTTATGATATGACATCGTCATATAGAATTTATTACCATATATATAAAGTATCAAATGATTTCTCAGAATCAACATTTGTATTTGATACAACAAGCTCACCAAGTGAAAATATTTTCTTTAAATATAATTTCAATTTCTACACGCTAAATAAAGAAGAAGCATTAAATCATGATACTAGTAAGTTTGCATATCGTGCAGAACTAGGGATGGGGAACTATTATTATCCAATTGACAAAAATGAAGGTCATATCCTATCAAGTTCCAAAAAATATGTCATTATATATAAAAATGATGCGTTTCTATATTTACCTAGTGACTATCATTATTTAGATATCGATACCAATGCATCGTATTTATACCATGATGGGTGGATGCTTAAAGTTGATAATGATACGAAACAATTATCTATTAATACAGCAATTAGTTATGCAAGTGGGATCGAAGGAAACGATATTATTTTAGATGATAAAATTGGAAGTGAAGAAATTGAGGGTTTTAAAAGTGGAACATTCGGATTTGTTATATATCAAAAACAAGAAGGACAGTTTATATTTGATTATTATACATTAAGTGGACAACCATACTTACATCACGCTATAGAGAGTTATGACCAATTGGGCATATCGGTTAACTTATATGATGGACATTTCACCGTATATAATACAAATGCATATTATGAGATGCCATACGCTCAAGGTGTATCGATGGTTAAGAGATTGGGGATACCTCTTTATACTATTTCTCAAATAATAATTATTTCTTTAATATTTATAGTAACTTTAAATGAACCCGGATTCTTATATGATAGAGGAGGGTTATCATGATATATTTCATCATAGGATTATTGTCCGTATCATTAATTATCTATAATATGTTTAAATTTAAGAATGTAAATAAATTAAGTGTTTTAACGATTCCTTTCGTATTTACTATCTTGTCAATTATCATCATATATTTTGTAAGTTTTGAATATATATATAGATATCTTGTCATAATATTTAGTATTGTTACAATTGCATGGTTAGTCGTACATACACGCAAAGGTATCGATAAAGATTTAGTTAATGAATTATCTGATGCACTTTATTGCATGTTACTAGTTGGTATGCAAATTATGACTGTGGTTGTGATTGTTATTAATCAATTAACAATGATGTCAATTATATTTCAAATACTTATCATGAGTATAATGATTGTTGGGATCATCATTTTCAATTTAAAAATCAAGTTAACTATTAATTTACTTTCGGTAGTGTTTATCTTAATGTTTATTTTGATGCTAACACTTAATGCACCAGAATTTGCAAGAGATTCTATGAATACAAGTGATTACTTAAAATCAAACCAACTTATTACACGTCAAATATCATTTGATACGATTGAAATTACATATGACTCAAACTATGACCAAACGCCAGATTTATATTTTCCATTTGAAGATGAAATTATTATTATAGGTAATGATAGAGAAATTATAGCTGTATCAAAAGAAGGATATAGTATCTTATTAGGCTATGGTTTTGATGGTAATTATGAACCTGTAGTATATATAGAGGAAGATATATTGTATATTGCTAAGGAAGATAAGATTTATATGTATAAAAATCATGAATTAAAATTAATTAAAGATTTTGGAGTTATGGATATATTTAGTGAAGTAAATTCAGTGGCAATCTATAAAGATAAAAACATATATGTTGAGATACAATATTTTAATAGTGATATTTATGAAGTTTATAGATTAGAAGGTAGTGAAATTACGCTTGATGATAACAAAACACCAATTGGAGATAACGATATATTATTAAAATCATATTTTGACTTCCTATATTATTATGATGTAGAAGCATGGGCTTATAAAGATATGACAGGACAAATCATTGATCCAAATCAATATATCGAAACATATTGGCAAAAACTTTATGATAATCATATTGAAATATTATATTATGATTCTACGAATATTGTATCTTATAATGATAGATATACTAATTACACAGACATAATCATTTATAGTTATATACCAGTCGAAGATAATATAATAGCAAACTTGAAAATTGATGATACGATATATTTTGGATATGTTGAACTAGAGCAGGTCATATTCTCTAACAACTTTACAATTAATTATGTTAAATTCTTCATGTACGCATCACTAATACTGTTTGTATTTCCATATATCATGGAAAAAGAAGTAAATATAAGAATAAAAGCCTCAAGAGAGAAACTATTTGATTAAAACGGACAGTAAATAAAAAAGAACAGAAATTATAATTAAGTTTATAGTTTCTGTTTTTTGTCTAGTACAATGATTTTAAAGGAGGCCGAACAATGGCAAGAAAAACAATAAAACACAAGCAGTATACAATTGAAGAAAAGAATGAAATCGTTAAAGGGTATTTGAATGGAAGATTAGGTGGCTATCGTCAAATGGCAAGAATTTATGATGTTGATAGCAGTGTCATTCGAAGATGGATCAAACAATATCAAACATTTGGCACATGTGTTGATCGTAGAGGTCAAGGAGGTACTGGTCGACCACGAAAACAACCCTATGACTACGAATCGATGTCAAAGGAAGACTTAATTGAACATATTAAGATGGTGGAAGACGTAAAAAAAGTTACGGCTTACCTAAGAAAGCAAAAGAAAAGTATCAAGTAATTGATGCCTTACAAGATACCTATCCAATCACAAGACTCTGTCGTGTCTTGAAGTGTTCACGAAGCGGTTATTACGATTGGATAAACTTAGGTAAGCCAGTACATAAAGCATTTGATGAAAGTCTTAATACTTTAATTTTAGGTCAATATAACAAGGATAATAGACAAGGCATCACAAGGCTCAAGATGAACTTAAAAAAAATACACGGTATATCCCTCAGCAAGGCTACCGTGTATCGATACATGAAACTGAATCAACTTCAGTCCATTATTCGTAAGAAACGAAAGAAATATGGTACCATTAAGCATCATGAAATCCCTAATCTCTTACAAAGAGATTTTACCACAGAAAGACCAAATCAGAAGTGGAGTATCGATATCAGCTACTTATTTAGCAAACAAAGAACCATCTATCTGTGTGCTATCAAAGATATGTTTGATAAAAGTATCATCGCTTATCAAATGAGTCAGTATATGGATATGAGTCTCGTTACTAGAACGATTGATATAGCCACCAATAGCGTACCACAACAACAGCGAGAGGAACTCATCCTACATTCAGATCAAGGTGGTCAATTTACAGGTCCACAGTATCAACAGATACTTAATAAGTATCAGATTAAGCATTCTGTGTCCTATAGAGGTAGCTGTGTCGATAACAGTCCAATTGAATCATGGTTTAGTGCGTTAAAGACCGAAAGTATCTATTTATATCCTAAATTACCGACAAATGAATTAATCACCCTTGTCAATGATTACGTGAAGTATTACAATGAAGAAAGATTACAAGAAAAATTAAAAGAGCTAGCTCCAATTGATTATCGGAAACAAGCTCTCTCTGTTCTTTTTTAATAACTGTCCGTTTTTAGCAAACTAACTCGAGATTGAGGCTTTTTACTATATGGATGATACTGATAAAGTCATATCTTCAATGACATCAAGTAATACATTGATTGTATCTAGTGATGTTAACATAGGAATATTGTTTTCAATCGCGATCTTTCTAATTAAGAAACCATCATTAGATGCTGCCTTAGAAGAAGAGATTGTATTGATAACATAAGTAACATAACCTTTTGATAATGTCTCAGGAATATCATTTGATCCTTCTGAGATTTTCTTTTTAATTCTTGTACGAATGCCATTTTCTCTTAAGAAGTTAGCTGTACCAGAAGTTGCTTCTATATTAAAACCTAGGTCATAGAAACGTTTAACTAAAGGTAGTGCGTCATCTTTACGGTCATCACTTACTGTAACAAATAATGTACCATAGTTTTGTACTTTCATGCCTGCTGCACGCAGTGCTTTGTATAATGCTTTGTTAAGCGATTTATCATAACCAATCGCTTCACCTGTTGATTTCATCTCAGGTGATAAGACATAGTCCATACCTTTGATTTTTGAGAAACTAAATACAGGCGCTTTAACGAAATGTTTATCTGATTTTTTATGAAGTCCAACATAACCTTGATCCTCTAAAGATATACCTAACATGACTTTAGTTGCGATTTCAGCTAAGTCAACGTTTGTTGCTTTTGAGATGAACGGTACTGTTCTAGAAGACCTTGGATTAACTTCAATGATATATAATTCATCATGTTCATCGATGATGAATTGGATATTAAATAATCCTTTAATGCCAATTTCTAATCCAAGTGCTTTTGTCCATGCAATCATTTTATCCACAGTTTTATCTGAGATAGAAAATGCAGGATAGACTGATATTGAATCGCCTGAGTGAACCCCAGTCTTTTCAATATGCTCCATAATACCTGGGATGAAAATATTTGTTCCATCACATATCGCATCAACTTCAGCTTCTCTACCCGTAATATATTTATCGATTAATACTGGATATTTTTTATTGATTGAGATTGCACCTGTAATATATCTATGGAGTTCATCTTCTTTATAAACAATTTCCATACCACGTCCACCTAATACATAAGAAGGACGAACTAATACAGGGTATCCAATTTCTTTCGCTGCTTTTAAAGCTTCTTTAACGGTTGTTACTGCGTGGCCGATAGGGCGATTGATGTTTAATTTTTCTAATACACCTTCAAATAAATCTCTATCTTCAGCTTTTGAAATACCAACTGAATCAGTACCAATGATTGGAACGTTTAATTCAACTAATTGATTCGTTAAGTTAATTGCTGTTTGACCACCTAATGTTACGATGACACCTTTAGGTTTTTCTAATTCGATGATGTTCATAACATCTTCGATGACTAAAGGTTCAAAATATAGTTTATCTGAAACTGTATAATCAGTAGATACTGTTTCAGGATTATTATTAATAACGATAGCTTCATAACCTGCATCGTGGATTGCCCATATTGCATGAACAGTAGAATAATCAAATTCTACACCTTGTCCAATTCTAATTGGACCAGATCCTAATACGATAACTTTTTCTTTAGGTGTTACAATACTTTCATTTTCTTCTTCATATGTTGAATAGAAGTAAGGTACATATGAATCAAACTCTGATGCACATGTATCAATCATTTTATAGACTGGATATACTTTGTGAAGTTGTCTGAACTTATAAACTTCAATTTCATTTGATCCCCAGCAATCAGCGATATAAGCATCTCCGATATTGATACGTTTTGCACGTTTATAAACATCAGGATTAAATGGATTGTTTCTAAGTTCAGCATCAAACTTGATGATTTTAGACCATTTATCAACGAAGAATAAATCTATTTTTGTTTTCCTTACAATACGTTCTACAGTAACACCACGATTTAATAATTCACCAATGATGAAGACTCTTTCTTCAGTTGGTGTTTTGATTTGTTCTAATAATTCATCAGTATTAGTATCTCTATATTTAGGAATTAAGATATGGTTTACACCAATTTCTAAAGAGCGTACACTCTTTAAAAATGATTCTTCAAAAGTTCTACCAATACTCATAACTTCACCAGTAGCTTTCATTTGAGTAGATAGTTCAGTAGAAGCAGAACTAAATTTATCAAATGGGAAACGAGCGATTTTAGTTACAACGTAATCTAATGTAGGTTCAAAAGATGCTTTTGTATTTGCGATATCAATCTCATCTAGATCATAACCCACGGCAATCTTAGAAGATACTCTAGCAATTGGATAACCACTTGCTTTTGATGCTAGTGCTGATGATCTTGATACTCTTGGATTTACTTCAATGACGTAATATTGGAATGATTCTGGATCTAATGCGAATTGCACATTACATCCACCTTTAATATCTAATGCTCTAATGATTCTTAAACTTGAATCTCTAAGCATATGATATTCTCTGTTTGTTAGGGTTTGTGATGGACATACAACCATTGAGTCTCCTGTGTGAACACCAACTGGATCAATGTTTTCCATGTTACAAATAACAATAGCAGTATCATTTGCATCACGCATCACTTCATATTCTATTTCTTTATAGCCTTTAATTGATTTCTCAATAAGCACTTGGTTTTCAGGTGATAACGCTAATGCATTTTTCATCAAAGGTTTAAATTCTTCGTCATTATTAGCGAACCCACCACCAGTTCCACCTAAGGTGAATGCTGGTCTTAAGATGACTGGATAACCGATTTTATGTGCAACCTCTAAACCATATTCAACAGTGGTTGCGATATGTGATTCTAAGACTGGCTCATTAATTGAGATACATAATTCTTTAAATAGGTTTCTATCTTCAGCTTGATTAATATTCGTGAAATCAGTCCCAAGAATCTCAACTTGACATTCTTCTAATACACCTTTTTGAGCAAGCTTAACTGCTAAGTTTAAACCTGTTTGACCACCTAATGTAGGTAGTAGTGCATCAGGTCTCTCACTTCTAATAATACGAGATACGAACTCTAGGTCTAATGGCTCCATATAGACCTTATCAGCAATTTTCTTATCTGTCATGATTGTTGCTGGATTTGAGTTAACTAAGATAACTTCATAACCTTCTTCTTTAAGTGCTAGACACGCTTGTGTACCAGCATAGTCAAACTCTGCAGCTTGACCAATGACGATTGGTCCACTACCAATCACCAATATTTTTTTAATATCTAATCTTTTAGGCATTTTCGTCACCTTTATTTTTCTTCATATCTTCAATAAATTCATCAAATAAGTATTCACTATCTTGTGGACCAGGTGCAGACTCTGGATGATACTGTACACTAAAGATTGAATCTTTTGTATGTCTAAATCCTTCGACAGTGTGGTCAAGTAAGTTTTCATGTGTGATGACTAAATCACTGTGAAGTTCAGGATTATATTTAACTGCATATGAATGGTTTTGAGAAGTAATTTCTACTTTTCCATTTGTTAAGTTTTTAACCGGATGGTTGCCACCACGGTGACCAAACTTCATTTTATAGGTCTCTAGACCATTGGCAAGAGCGATGACTTGATGTCCTAAGCATATACCAAAGATCGGTACTTCACCTTGAAGGTCTTTTACATTTTGAATAGCAGATGTTACATCTTCTGGATCCCCTGGACCATTTGAGAAGAAGACACCATCAGGATTATGACTCATGATTTCTTTAGAATCTGTACCATAAGGAACAACTCTAACGTTACATCCCTTTTCATTTAGTTTTCTAATAATATTTAATTTCGTCCCACAATCAACAACAACGATATCATATTTAGCGTGTTGTGCTTTAGATTGCCATGGTTTCTTGCATGTAACTTCAGTGACTTGATCATGAGGGTACTCATAATCATTTAACTTAGCCATACATTCATCCATTGGTGTATCTATATCAGTAATTAAAGCTTTCATAGATCCTTCATTTCTAATGACTCTCGCCATTTTTCTAGTATCTATTTCTGAAATACCAACGATGTTATAATCAATCATCACATCTTCGATTGTTCTAGATGCACTAAAGTTACTTGGTGTTGGATTAAATTCTCTAACAATAAATCCACCAAGCGAAGGAACTTTTGATTCAAAGTCCTCATTTGTTATACCGTAATTCCCAATTAATGGATATGTCATAACAACAAATTGCTTATGATAAGATGGGTCACTTAAAATTTCTTGATATCCAACCATAGAGGTGTTGAACACAATTTCGCATACACGTTCATCAAGTGAACCAAAGCCAATGCCGTTAAAAACCATTTTGTTTTCAAGTACTAATTTTCTTTTCATTTTTACCTCGTAAAAAAAGCCACTAGTTAAACTGGTGGCTTTATGTAATCAAAAAAAATACGTATTGAAAACGATGATTGCCTTTCCAGTCTCACTGTACTAGTTTAAAGTTTAAATCATTTCAATACTATTATACATGGTTACTAGAAAAACACAAGGCATAAAACTGTAAAAATACACTTTTTAAAATAGTAAATAAATTATAAAAATTATGAAAAGATATTAAAAAAACTTCTTTTGTAAAATACTTTGAGATAATATCGTTTTCATATTGCTACTACGTAGGTTATATGTTAGAATTTAGGACGTAGACGTATAAGGGCTCTAATATGGTGAGCAAGTTTCTACCCTAATACCGTAAATGTTAGGACTACGTTAAGACACCTTCACTTTAGTGGGTTCTTTGCGTATGTCAAAGAAACCCATTTTTTTTATTTAATAGGAGGTCCAAAATGGATTTAAATGGCAAACTAGTCATGGAAGGTTTAACATTTGATGATGTTTTATTAATTCCACTACGTTCAGATGTATTACCATCGCAAGTAAGTTTGAAAACACAACTTACACCAAGAATCAGTTTAAATATTCCAGTTGTATCAGCAGCGATGGATACAGTAACAGAATCAAAACTTGCAATCGCACTTGCAAGACAGGGTGGCATAGGTTTTATTCATAAAAATATGACAATCGAAGAACAAGCTGCAGAAGTAGATAACGTGAAGCGTAATGAAAGTGGTATGATATTAAATCCTATTACTTTAAGCGAAGGATCAACACTTGCTGAAGCGGAAGCGATTCTATCTAGATATCGCATCTCAGGTTTACCAGTTGTTAAAGAAGATAAAACACTTGTAGGCATTATAACAAATAGAGATTTAAGATATCGTAAGTTAGACGATACACCAGTTAAAGATGTGATGACTAAAGATAAGATAGTTACAGCTAAAGTTGGCACAAGCATTGAAGAAGCGAAACAAATCTTAATGGATTATCGCATAGAAAAACTTCCTATCGTTAATGATGAGTTTAAATTATGTGGACTTATCACCATTAAAGATATTGATCATATCATTAATTATCCGAATGCAGCAAAAGATGAACAAGGACGATTAAGATGTGGTGCAGCCGTTGGTGTTGGTTATGACACAATGGAAAGAGTCCAGGCATTAGTTGATGCTGGTGTAGACGTTATAACAATTGATAGTGCACACGGACATTCTAAAAATATTATTGAAACAGTAAGAAAAATCAGAGAAGCACATCCTGATTTAGATATTATTGCAGGTAACATCGTTACTAGAGAAGCTGCAAAAGCATTAGTTGAAGCAGGCGCTAATACAGTTAAAGTTGGTATTGGACCTGGTTCTATTTGTACAACTCGAATTGTTGCTGGTGTTGGGGTTCCCCAAGTATCAGCAATCAATGAAGTGTATCAATACATTAAAGATGTAGATGCATGCTTAATCGGTGATGGTGGTATTAAATACTCTGGAGATATCGTAAAAGCAATCGCTGCAGGCGCTAACTGTGTCATGCTAGGATCACTTCTAGCAGGAACAAGAGAAGCACCTGGTGATGAGATAGTCTTCCAAGGGCGTAGATTTAAAAGTTATGTAGGTATGGGATCATTAGCAGCCATGAAACGTGGTTCAAAAGATCGTTATTTTCAACAAAGTGAAACTGAATCTAAAAAACTTGTACCAGAAGGTATTGAAGGTAGAGTTCCTTATAAAGGTGAACTTCAAGATACAATTTACCAATTAATTGGTGGGCTTAGAGCTGGTATGGGTTATTGTGGAACAGCAACTATTGATGAATTAATTAAAGATGGTAAATTTGTGAAGATTACAAATGCAGGTTTAACAGAATCTCATCCACATCATATTGATATTACTACTGAAGCTCCAAACTATACTAAATAGGATAATTTTATAGCTTTATAGAATACAATTTAAGACTACGCAATAAAAGTTTATACTTTAATTTTAAAAGTGAGATTTTTGCGTGTTAAGAATCTCACTTATATTTTTGCCATAGGAGGATCATATGAAGATAGGTATTATTATGGGGTCAACAAGTGACTGGGAAGTTATGAAGAATGCTTGTGACTTATTAGATGAATTTGAAGTATCATATGAAAAGAAAGTTGTGAGTGCACATCGCACACCTGAACTTTTATTTGAATATGCTAAAGGTGCAAAAGCAAAAGGACTAGAAGTTATTATTGCTGGTGCTGGAGGTGCTGCACATCTTCCAGGTATGGTTGCATCTTTAACAGAATTACCAGTCATTGGTGTACCTGTTAAATCAAAAGCACTAAACGGTATGGATTCATTATTATCAATTGCACAAATGCCTCCAGGAGTTCCGGTTGCAACAATGGCGATTAACGGATCTAAAAATGCTGCAATCCTTGCAGTTAAAATTCTTGCTTTAAAAGATGAAACATTAGCATCAAAGGTTAAAGCATTTATGGAAAATCAAACAAATACAGTTTTAGAAAACAGCGAGTTATAAAAATGAATATAGGGATTATAGGCGGAGGCCAGTTAGGCATGATGATGGCAGAAAGTGCCATCAAGCAAGGACATGATGTTAATGCACTTGATCATGCATGGACAGCACCGATAAAAGGATATAGTAAAAATCTATTCACGGATGGATTCACACATAAAGCAGGATATCAAAAATTATATGAAATTTCTGATGTGCTAACTTATGAGTTTGAAAACGTTAGTTTAAACTGGGTGAATCATTTTGTTGATAAGATTCCACAAAAAACAAAAGCTTTAGAAATTTCAAGACATAGATTGATTGAAAAAGAATTCGCAAGCTCACTTAATATAAAAACACCACATTATGAATTATTTGATCAAAGTCATACTTATACTTATCCATTCATCTTGAAAACTACAACATTAGGATATGATGGACACGGACAGTATAGAATCAATTCAAAAGAAGATATCAATAAAATCAAAGATATCCATTCACTTGAATTAATCAAAGAAGAAATCATTAAATTTGATGATGAAATATCAGTGGTATGCACAAGAGATCAATTTGGAAATATCGCAGTATTTCCAATTCCAAGAAACATCCATAAAAATGGTATTTTGCATCTTTCAATTCTAGATGACAAAATATCTGAAGAAGTAAAACAAACAGCGACAACTTACGCAAAAGATATCATTACAGCACTTGATTATGTTGGAACATTAGCCGTTGAGTTCTTTGTATGTGGAAAAGAAGTATTATTTAATGAGTTCGCACCAAGACCACATAACAGTGGACACTACACTATTGAAGGATGTAATGTATCACAATTTGATAATCATATATTAGCTGTAACAGGCAATGAAGTTATCACACCTAATTTATTATCAAAAACAGTGATGCTAAATATATTAGGTCAAGACTTAGAAATAACAAAAAAATGTGAGTCAATGGATCAAGTATATGTGCATATGTATCATAAAAAAGAAGCTAAACATAATCGTAAAATGGGACATGTTACGATTACTGGTGATGATTGTTTAGAGAAATTAGCATTAATTATAGGAGAAACAAAGTGAAAAAAAGACTATTCATAGAAAGAAGAGAAAATTTTGATATTGAACGTCAAGAACTTCTTCATGATTTAGAAGAAAACTTTAATATCCATTTCGAAAATTTAAGATATTTAATTGGATATGATTGTTTTGATGTGAGTGATGAAACGCTAGATGAGTCTATTAAGACTGTTTTTAGTGAACCAAATAAAGATTTAATTGTTGAAATGCCAGATTTAGAAAACACATTATCAATTGAGTTTCTTCCGGGTCAGTTTGATCAAAGAGCAGATTCAGCAATTCAAAGTATTAAATTAATAAACCCAACAGAAAATCCTACGATTTATAGTTTTCAAACTATTTGTTTTAACCAAGAAGTTGAAACTAAATTACTTGAAAACATTAAGAAGTATTTAATTAATAAAGTAGAAGCTAGAGAAAAAGACTTAAATATATTAGAAAAACATTTAGTAGATAAACCTCAAATGGCTGGGGTTGTTTCAGGTTTTATTGAACTTGAAGATCTATCAAGTTTATATGAAGACATGTCATTAGCAATGACACTTGATGATTTTTATTATATTCAAAACTATTTCAAACATGAGGAAATGAGAGATCCTTTTGAAACAGAACTAAGAGTATTAGATACTTATTGGTCTGATCATTGTCGTCATACTACATTTGAAACACATTTAAAGAATATTACATTTTCTAAAGATAAATTATCAAAAGGTATAGAAGAAGCATACCTCGATTATTTAGAGACTAGAAAAACTTTAGGTAGAGAACATAAACTAGAAACTTTAATGGACATCGCGACAATTAACGCGAAGTATGAATATGCGAATCATAATTTAGATGATTTAGAATTATCAGAAGAAATCAACGCTTGCAGTGTTGAGATTGATGTAGAAACATCTAAAGGTCCTGAGAAATGGTTATTAATGTTTAAAAATGAAACACATAACCATCCGACTGAAATTGAACCTTTTGGTGGTGCATCAACATGTATTGGTGGTGCCATTAGAGATCCACTAAGTGGCAGAAGTTATGTATACCAAGCAATGCGTATTACAGGTGCTGCTGATATTACTAAACCAATTAGCGAAACCATGGAAGGAAAACTTCCACAAAGAACAATTTCTAAAAAAGCTGCACATGGATATTCTTCTTATGGAAATCAAATAGGACTTGCGACTAGTTTTGTTAAAGAAATATTCCATGAAGGATATATGGCAAAACGTATGGAAGTTGGTGTCGTAGTTGCTGCAGCTAAAAAAGAGCATGTAAAACGTATGAGTCCAACACCTGGCGATAAAGTTATTTTATTAGGTGGTAGAACTGGACGTGATGGTATTGGTGGTGCAACCGGTTCATCTAAATCACATCATGAAGAATCATTAATCACATCTTTTAGTGAAGTGCAAAAAGGTAATGCACCTGAAGAAAGAAAGATTCAAAGATTATTTAGAAATCCTGAAGTTACAACTTTAATTAAGAAATCAAATGACTTTGGTGCTGGTGGAGTCAGTGTTGCAGTTGGTGAACTTGCACCTGGACTTGATATTGATTTAGATCAAGTACCTGTTAAATATTTAGGGATTAATGGGACTGAACTAGCAATATCAGAATCACAAGAGCGTATGGCTGTTGTGATTGAAGATAAAGATGTAGATTTATTTATTAATTTATGTCATATGGAAAACATTGAAGCAGTTGTAGTCGCAACTGTTACAGATAAGAACAGACTGAAAATGGTTTGGCAAGGCGAAACTATTTGTGATATCGATAGAGAGTTCATTGATACATCAGGTGTAAGACAACAAGCTGATGTTAAGTTTTCTCCAATCGATTTAGAACTTCCAAATCCATCTAAAACATATAAAGAAACAAAAGAAGACTTAGAAAAACATTTAAAAGATTTAAACGTTGCTGAAATGCAAGGTTTAGTTGAAATGTTTGATTCAACTATTGGTAAAACAACGGTACTTGCGCCTTATGGTGGGAAATACCAAAGCACTAAAGCACAAGCAAGTATTCATAGAATACCAGTACTTGATCAAGATACAACAACTGGTAGTGCATTAGCTTATGGATTTAACCCATACATCTCATCTTGGTCACCATATCATGGATCATCAATCGCGATTATAGAATCGATATCTAAATTAGTTGCGAGTGGTGCATCTTATAAAGATATAAGATTTTCTTTCCAAGAATACTTTGAGAAGATGAAAGATGGGAAAGCATGGTCTAAACCACTTGCTAGTTTACTTGGTGCATATAAAACACTTAAGAAATTTGGATTAGCAGCTATTGGTGGTAAAGACTCAATGAGTGGCACATATCAAGATATTCATGTACCACCAACATTTATTTCATTTGCAGTATCTAAAATTAATGTTGAAAAAGTTATTTCAAATGTATTTAAAAAAACTAATAGCCATCTTTATTTATTCAAACATGAACTAGATGAAAATTACGAAATTGATAGTGATGTCTTAATCTCAAACTTTAATCATATACATCGATTAAATGAAGAAGGCAAAATCTTATCAGCGACAGCGATTGAATATGGTGGACTTAGTGAAGCATTAATCAAATCAACTTTTGGTAACAAAGTTGGTATTGATGTAAAAACAAAAGAAAACATTTATGGATATTTATATGGATCAATCATTGTTGAAACAACTGAAGAGTTAAATATCTTTAATGCGAAATACTTAGGAACTACTACTGAATCAAACATGATTCATATCAATGATATTGAAATTTCAATTGAAGAAGCATATGAAATGAATCATGAAACATTTAATCAAATATATCCAACAAAACATATTGATGATAGAACATTAGTTGATGAAGATATAACAATGGATAAGAAAAATTATCATTATCCAAAAGATGTTGAAGAAGTTAAAGTTTTACTTCCGGTGTTTCCGGGAACTAACTGTGAATATGACAGTGCCTCATCATTTGAAAGAGCTGGTGCGAAAACAACGACTTTCGTATTTAATAATCAATCAGAAGAAGACATCATCAAATCAACAAAAGAGTTAGCGAGACTTATTGATGAGTCACATATCTTTATGATCTCAGGTGGATTTTCAAGTGGTGATGAACCTGATGGATCAGGGAAGTTTATTGCAAATGTCCTTCGAAATGAAGATGTTAAAAACGCACTTCACAGATTTATAGATGATAAAAAACTCATCATCGGTATTTGTAATGGATTCCAAGCACTTGTTAAATCTGGATTACTTCCATATGGTCGTATCACAGATTTAAAAGAAGATGATCCAATTCTATTTAAAAACATCATCAATAGACACGTATCAAAACTTATTAAAACAAAAGTATCAACAATCCACTCTCCATGGTTAAACACTTTTGATTTAAATGATACACATATGTTACCTGTCTCACATGGTGAAGGTAAATTTGTTGTTACTGAAGAAATGTATCAACAATTAAAAGCTAAAAATCAAATCGCATTCCAATATGTAGATGACAATAACAAAATCACATATGATCCAGCATATAATCCAAATGGATCAAGCTATGCAATTGAAGGTATTATTTCAGAAGATGGACTTATCTTAGGTAAGATGGGGCACTCAGAAAGATATACAGAAAACTTATATCAAAACATCCCAAATATAAAGACACAAGAAATATTTAAAAACGCTGTAGCGTATTTTAAGAAAGAGGAAAACTAAAATGAATAAAGAATTTCTTTATGAAGGAAAAGCTAAAATCGTTTATCAAGCAGAAGACAAAGATCAAGTGATTATTTACTACAAGGATGATGCTACTGCATTTAATGGTGTTAAAAAAGCGAGAATTGAAAACAAGGGTGTGTTAAATAATCAAATCACTGAAATCTTATTTTCAAAATTAGCTAAAAAAGGTATTCCTACACATTTCATCGAAAAACTAGATGAGAGAAGTCAGCTTTGCCAAAAAGTGGAAATCATTCCACTTGAAGTTATTGTAAGAAATGTCGTTGCTGGTTCAATGGCTAAACGATTACAAATCGCTGAAGGTACTAAACTAGAAAGCCCAGTGTTTGAAATTTGTTATAAAAATGATGATCTTGGAGATCCATTAATTAACGATCATCACGCAGTTGCTTTAGGATTATGTACATATGATGAATTAAACAAAATTTATGAAATCACTACAAGCATTAACAATATCTTAAAAGATGAGTTTATTAAACATGACATCTTACTTGTTGATTTCAAAATTGAGTTTGGTAAAAACGCTAAAGGTGAAATCTTACTTGCAGATGAAATCAGTCCTGATACTTGTCGCCTATGGGATAAAAACACATTAGAAAAATTAGACAAAGATAGATTTAGACGAGATCTTGGATCTCTTGAAGAAGCATATATAGAAATATTAAATCGTATTAAATAAGGTGGTTATGTCAATGAAAGAAATATTTTATGACGACGAACTTCACGAAGAGTGTGGTGTCTTTGGTGTTATAAATGTTCATAATGCTAGCGAAGTATTATATTACGGGTTGCATGCATTACAACATCGTGGACAAGAAGGTGCCGGTATGATTGTAAGTGATGGAAACACACTTGTTAATCATAAAGGTGAAGGGTTAGTCACAGAAGTATTTAAAGAAGATAATTTAGCTAAATTAAATGGACATATCGGTATCGGTCATGTGAGATATTCAACAACCGGTGGTGGTGGTCTTGTCAATGTACAACCATTCTTATTCCAACATAATACTGGTGATTTTGGATTATGCCATAATGGTAATTTAGTTAACTATAAAGAATTAAGAATGACTTTAGAGCGAAGTGGTTCTATTCTTCAATCAAAAAGTGATAGCGAAGTATTCGCTCACTTAATTAAAAAAGATACACAACCAGATCGTATGAAAGCTATAAAAGATGCGTTAAACCAATTAGAAGGTGCATTTGCTTTCTTAGTGATGGAAAAAGATAAATTATTTTTAATGAGAGATAAAAATTCTCTACGTCCATTATCAATCGGAAAATTAAATGGTGGATATGTTGTATCATCTGAAACATGTGCATTTGATACAATTGGGGCGACATTTGTTAGAGATGTACTACCAGGAGAAATTGTGATCATTGATAAAGATAACAATATCACATCAGACTTCTATGCTAAAAAAACATATAACAACATGTGTGCAATGGAATATATCTATTTCTCAAGACCTGATTCTAATATTGATGGTATCAATGTCCATTCAGCAAGAAAAGAAACAGGAAGACAATTAGCAAGAGAAGCATATGTAGATGCTGATGTTGTGATTTGGGTACCAGATTCATCAACATCTGCAGCCGTAGGTTATGGTGAACAATCTGGCATTCCAGTTGAAATGGGATTAATTAAAAATAAATATGTAGGAAGAACATTTATTAAACCTTCTCAAGAAATGAGAGACAAAGGGGTTAAAATGAAACTTTCTCCAGTTAGAGGTATTGTTGAAGGCAAGAGAGTCATCGTCATTGATGATTCAATTGTTCGAGGAACGACTTCTAAAAAAATTGTAGAAATGTTGAGAGAATTTGGTGCAAAAGAAGTACATTTTAGAATTGCTGCACCTGAAATATCACATCCATGTTTCTATGGTGTTGATATTTCAACATATGATGAATTAATATCTGCACGCCATACAGTTGATGAAGTTAGAGACATTATTGGTGCAGATTCACTTGTATATCTATCATTAGAAGGTTTAAAGAAATCTATAGGTAGAGAAAAAATGTGTACATCATGTTTTACAGGAAAATATCCAACATATATTTATGAAAATATAAAAGACGCAAATAAAGACGGAAAATTTTAAGGAGTCATCATGTCGAATAAATATCAAGAGTCAGGCGTTAGTGTTGAGCGTGGCTATGAAACAGTTAATAGAATAAAGAAACATACGAAACTAACTTATAACAAAGGCGTGATGAGTGATATTGGAAGTTTTGGTGCATTATTTGATTTAGGCAAATATAACATCAAACACCCAATCTTAGTATCAGGTACTGATGGTGTTGGTACAAAATTATTAGTTGCACAAGAAGCCGGTATTCACGATACGATTGGTATTGATTTAGTTGCTATGTGTGTTAATGATATTATCACTACAGGTGCTATGCCACTATTCTTTTTAGATTATGTCGCATCAGGTTATGCTGACCCAGTCGTAATGGAACAAATCGTTAAAGGTATTAGTGAAGGTTGTATTGATGCAGGTGCTGCATTAATTGGTGGTGAAACTGCTGAGATGCCTGGAATGTATTCAAATAATCATTATGACTTAGCTGGGTATGTAACAGGAGTTGTTGATAAAGAAGCTATTGTATCAAATGAAACAATGGCAGAAGGTCAATTAATTATTGGTCTTGAATCATCAGGTATTCATTCAAATGGTTATTCACTTGTAAGAAAACTATTCTTTAAAGATCATGACTATAAGCTAACTGACTATGTTGAAGAACTAGGTTCTACATTACAAGATGAATTATTAAAACCAACTAAGATTTATGTTAAAGGTATACTTGATTTACTTTCAAAGGTTAAACTACATGGTATGGCTCACATCACAGGTGGTGGATTTATTGAAAATATTCCACGTACTTTTAAAGAAGGTTTCTCATTTAGTGTTGATAAATCTTTAGTACCAGTTAAACCAATATTTAAATTAATGGCTAAATTAGGATCTATCGAAGAAAATGAAATGTATAACATCTTTAATATGGGTATTGGTATGGTTGTTGTTATTGACCCTCAAGATTTAGATCAAACATTAGAGATTCTAAATACATATGATTATAAACCGCATGTTATCGGTAAAGTCATCAAAGGTGACAATTGGGAGTTAGTATAATGAAGAACATCGCAGTATTCGCATCAGGCACAGGTACGAACTTCACAGCTATATATGAAGCGATTAAACAAAAAGAAATAGATGTGAATCTCGCATTATTCTTCTCTGATAAATTAAAATCAAAATCATTAGAAAACGCGAAAGCCTATGGTCTAAATGCGATAGGTTTCTCATTAAAAGATTTTGAATCAAAAGTATTATTTGAACAAGCAATCATCAAAGCATTAGATGAAGCTAAAATTGACTTAGTCGTTTTAGCAGGATATATGAAAATCATTGGACCAACTTTACTAGAAGCCTATGGTGGAAAAATCATTAACATTCATCCATCACTACTTCCAGCATATCGAGGCAAAGATGCCATCATAAGACAACATAGAGACATGGTTAGTCCAGTTGGTATATCAATCCATTATGTAGATGCTGGTGTTGATACAGGTTCTATTATTCATCAAGTACCAATTGATATTAAATATCCAACAGATTTAGAAAACGTAGAAGAGGCTATACATAAGGTAGAGCATCAAACATATAAAGTAATTATTAATCAAATCATAAAGGGGATGAAATCATGAAAAGAGCACTGATCAGTGTATCAGACAAAACAGGCATCGTAGAGTTTGCACAAAATTTAGTTGAATGTGGATTCGAAATCATTTCAACAGGTGGCACATTAAAAACTTTAGTTGGACAAGGGGTACCAGCTAAATCAATTACTGAAGTCACAAATTTTCCAGAGATCCTAAATGGTAGAGTTAAAACACTTCATCCATTAATTCATGGTGGTCTCCTATCATTAAGAGATAATGAAACACATCAAAAAGAAGTTAAAGAAAATAATATTTCATACATTGATTTAGTATGTGTGAACTTATATCCATTCGTAGAAACAATCAAAAAAGAAGGCACAACTTTCGATGAAGCAATTGAGCAAATCGATATTGGTGGACCTTCTATGCTTAGAAGTGCTGCAAAGAATTATAAGTTTGTTACTGTTGTAACTGATGTTACAGATTATGATAAAGTGATTTCTGAAATAAAAGAAACTGGTGATACATCACTTGATACTAAAAAAGCATTAAGTGCGAAAGTATTTAGAAAGACTGCACAATATGATGCACATATTGCTAATTACTTAACATCAGATTTAGGTATTGAATTTCCAGAAAGCCTAACTGTAACATATGATTTCCATCAAGAACTTAGATATGGTGAAAATCCACATCAAAGTGCAGCTTTATATGCAGATCATAAAAATCCTTATTCATTATTAAATGCAAAAACTTTAAGTGGTAAAGCATTATCTTATAATAATATCCAAGATGCAAATGCAGCAATCAACATTTTAAAAGAATATAGTGAACCTACTGCAGTGGCATTAAAGCATATGAATCCATGTGGTATTGGATCTGCATCAAATCTTCTTGATGCATATTTAAAAGCATATCAATCAGATCCTGTATCTATCTTTGGTGGTATTGTCGCATTAAATAGAGAAGTTGATAGTGATGTTGCTAAAGAAATGCATAAACTATTCTTAGAAATTATCATTGCACCTTCATATACTGATGAAGCATTTGAAATTCTCTCTAAGAAAAAGAACTTAAGAATATTAGTATTAGATACAAACCTACCTAATGCTTTAGAATATATGACTGTTAAAGTTAATGGTGGTTTATTATTACAACAAGCAGATCATTACTTAGTAGATCAAAAAGACTTAAAAGTTGTTACTAAAGAAGTACCAACAAAAGAAGAATTAGAACATATGATGTTTGCTTGGAAAGCAGTTAAACATGTTAAATCTAATGCAATCGTTGTGACATATAAAGACCAAACAGTTGGTGTTGGGGCTGGACAAATGAATCGTGTTGGTGCAGCTAAGATTGCTTTAGAACAAGCAAAAGAAAATGGATTCGATAAAGATCTTGTTTTATCAAGTGATGCATTCTTCCCATTTGATGATGTTGTTAAATTAGCAAACTCATATGGTGTAACATCAATCATTCAACCTGGTGGATCAATTAGAGATGAAGATAGTATAAAGGCATGCGATGAGTTAAATATCAAAATGGTATTTACCGGTAATCGTCACTTCAAACACTAATGAAAACATATAATGTATTAATACTTGGTGGCGGTGGTAGAGAGCATGCAATGCTTAAAGCGATCAAGAAATCTCCAATTTTAAATAAATTATATATCACTTCAACAAATTCACGTCTTGCTGATGAAGCAATCGGTGTTGATTTAAATCCTTTAAACCACGAAGATTTAAAAAAATTTGTAGAAGATAAAAAAATCGATTTAATTATACCTGGAAGTGAAATCTACTTAGAAAGCGGCGTAGCTAACCTATTTCACGGGACTAACGTTTTAGTCTTCGGTCCATTAAAAGAGGCTGCAAAGTTAGAAACTTCTAAAGCTTTTGCTAAAGAACTAATGTATAAATACAATGTTGCAACTGCTGCATCAAAAACTTTTTCGAACTTTGAAAATGCTAAAAATTATGTACTTGATAAAGGTGCACCTATTGTTATTAAATATGATGGTCTTGCAGCTGGAAAAGGCGTAGTTGTCGCGTTTAGTGAGTCAGAGGCGATTGATGCGTTAAAAGATATGATGCTTGACCATAAATATGGTGAAGCACGTGTTGTTGTTGAAGATTTTCTTGAAGGTGAAGAGTTTTCTTTTATCTCTTTAGTCAATGGAAAAAACTTAATACCGCTTCCTGTCTCAAAAGATTATAAAAGACTCTTAGATAATGACTTAGGACCTAATACAGGTGGTATGGGTAGTGTCACACCAGTTGATTTTGTCACTGATGATGTTAAACAACAAGTCATTGATAAAATCTTAAATCCAATGTTAAGTGGTTTAGTTAATGATGGTATTCATTATCAAGGCTTTTTATATGCTGGATTAATATTAACTAAAGAAGGACCTAAAGTGATTGAGTTTAATGCAAGACTTGGAGATCCTGAAACTGAAGTTATTCTTGCTAAAGTTAAATCAGACTTATTAACAACAATCATTAATTTATTAAATAACGAAGTAGAACCTTTAATCTTTGATGACCTATATCATATGGGTGTCGTAATGGCATCAAATGGATATCCATCTTCATATGATAAAGGTTATGTGATAGAATCTAATATAGAGGATGATTCATATCTTCATATGGGTATCAAAAAAATAAATAATGAGTACTTAACAAATGGAGGCCGCGTTTTATTTGTTAAAGGTGAGGCTAAGACTTTTGAAGAGGCTAAAAAAATTGCTTATGATAAAGTATCAAATGTTAAGTGTGAAAACCTAGTCTATCGAAAAGATATAGGTAAAGGAGTAACAAATGGATAAAATTATTATTCTAGATTTTGGATCACAATATAATCAATTAATTGCTAGACGCGTAAGAGAACAACATGTCTATAGTGAGATACATCCGTTTCATTGTGATATTGAAATCTTAAAAGATGAAAATGTTAAAGGTATCATTTTATCAGGTGGTCCTAATTCAGTTTATGATGAAGGTGCACCTCATATTTCAGAAGAGATCTTTAATTTAGGAAAACCAGTATTAGGTATTTGTTATGGTATGCAATTAACACAATACTTAATGGGTGGTAAAATTTCTCCATCAGCAGATAGAGAATATGGTAAATCAACATTGACGATTCATACACATTCAGCAATTACTAAAAATGTAGAAGATGAATCAAATGTTTGGATGAGTCATGGTGATCATGTTGAAGCATTGGCACCTGGATTTGTTGAACTTGCTACAACACCTTCATGTATCGCGATTGCGAAACATGCCACAAAAGAAATTTATAATTTTCAATTTCATCCTGAAGTTACACATTCAGTATATGGAAAAGAATTATTAAAAAACTTCGTCTTTGATATTTGTAAAGCAGAGCCTAATTGGTCACTAGAAGATTATATTGAAAAGACAGTAGCTGATATTAAAGAAAAAGTAGGCGACCATGAAGTTATCCTTGCCTTAAGTGGCGGTGTAGATTCATCAGTGGTTGCGATGCTTATTCATAAAGCTATTGGTAATCAATTAACATCTTTCTTCGTCGATACAGGTCTACTTAGAAAAAACGAAGGTGATAAAGTCATGGATACATTTGAAAAACATTTCAATATGAATATCCATAGAGTTAATGCAGCTGATCAATTTTTAGATAAATTAGAAGGTGTTGATGATCCTGAAGCTAAACGTAAGATCATCGGTACTGAATTTATAAAAGTATTTGAAGCACAAAAGAAAAAATTCAAATCTGCTAAATTCTTAGCTCAAGGTACGATTTATCCAGACGTGATTGAATCAGTATCTATCAAAGGTCCATCACAAACAATCAAGTCTCATCATAATGTGGGTGGTCTTCCTGAAGAATTAGATTTTGAATTATTAGAACCTATTAGAGAATTATTTAAAGATGAAGTAAGAGAAGTTGGCGTTAAACTTGGACTTGCGAGAGAAATGGTATATAGACATCCTTTCCCAGGACCTGGTTTAGGTATCAGAGTTATTGGAGAAGTTACAAGAGAAAAAGTAGCAATCTTACAAGAAGCTGACGATATCTTTATTTCTGAGTTAATCGCAAATGGTTTTTATGAAGAAACATCACAAGCATTTGTAACATTGTTACCAGTAAAAACTGTAGGTGTTATGGGCGATCAAAGAACTTATGAATATGTAGCAGCTATCCGTTCTGTTAACACAACTGATTTCATGACTGCAGTATTCTCAAGACTTCCATTTGAATTCTTAGATAATTGCGCATCTAAAATTATTAATAAAGTTAAAGGGATTAATAGAGTGGTATATGATATCACATCTAAACCTCCTGGAACAATTGAATGGGAATAAAAACAAATGGGCATCTGGCCCATTTTTTGTTGTGCATATTATTTATATTTGATATAATTTAACCAACGAATAAAGAATGGGGTGGAACATATGAAGAAAGTCTCTTTTATTATTATTACATTAGTTACATTAATTTTGGTTTCCTGTAATACAGAAGTATTGTATAGTGTTAGTTTTCAAAGCAATGGTGGAAATGCAGTAGAAACTCAATATATCACAGAAGGAAAAACAGTAGAAATACCATCAATTAATAGAGAAGGATATACATTAGAAGGTTGGTACACGAGTTTAAATGGTGGATCTACCTTAGATGAAGAATGGGTTTTTTTAGGCAATATTATTACTTCGGATATTATTTTGTATGCAAATTGGAATCCCATAAACTATACTATAGAATTTGACACAAATGGTGGCTCATCAATTCAAAGTATTATAGAAGGATATGAAACTGTTATCCAGTTTCCTGAAAACCCAACTAAAGAAGGTTACTTATTTGATGGATGGTATTTAGATAATTCAACATTCTTAAATGAATTCACACTAGAAACAATGCCTTTGAATGGTGGTGTTTTATATGCTAAATGGATTGAAGATATTTATTATGGATATACAGTTATAACAACAGTAGAAGAATTTATGGATATGACTTCTAACCGTTCAGGTGATTATATTTTAGCAAATGACTTAGACTTTACTGATGTAGAATATACAATTCCATTTGGATCAGGTAAAAGTTTCTTAGGTACTTTTGATGGCCAAGGATATACAATCAGTAATATTACAATTGATGAATTAGCAGTATATACAGGTGTATTTGGTACTGTTTCATCAGCAACAATTGAAAACTTAAATATTGATAATGTTAATATGGGTACAGCAGAAGCTCCACTTGAATTAGCAACATCAACAAGAATTGGATTTGCGATTGGATATATTTCAAGTCAATCAGCAGAAATTAATAATGTACATGTAACAAATAGTTCATTATATATTAAAACAGCATCAACAATCTCAACATTTGTTGGTGGTTTAATTGGAGACATGAGAGGATCAATTGAAAACTCAAGTGTTGAAAATGCAGTTATAGAAGTAGAAACAACTTCAACAGCAGATGTAAGAATCGGTGGTTTAGTAGGTTCTCTATGGGAAGATGCTACAGTTAATGAATCATATAGTACTGGTTCAATTGACTTTACTTTCACAGGTGAAGGTTTAGGAGATACAGACAACAGTGCAATTGATATCGGTGGATTAGTTGGTAGAAATGAAGCAACTGATGTATTATCACCAGTTAAAGATGTTTATTCAACAGTTGATATTACTGCTGATTTCACATATAACACAGAAGATGGTACTGAAGAAGCTAACTATTCAGTTAATGTTGGTGGTTTAATTGGTTATTCATCAGCATATGTAGAAAGTGGATTCTATGCAGGTTCAATTGAACTTACACAAACTTCAACAGAGTTTGAATCAAACACTTATAAATTATTTAGCGTTGGTGGTTTAATTGGTAAATACTTCGCTAGAAAAGCTTTAAATGAATTAGTAAGATTTGGTAACGGTGAATCAATTACATTAACTGTTTCTGAAGATGTTAATTTAAAATTCTCACAATTAGTAGCAATCGGAGGAGAGACTTATGAACATAATATTGGTGTTTATGGGAATCAATATACTATTATTAACAATCAACAAGTACAAGATATGGAAAATATTGTTGAAGATATAAATGGATATTTTACAAGTGAGTGGATTCAAAGCAAAATTGTTGAAGTAGGATAAAACAGCAGATTAATTCTGCTTTTTTTATTTTAATTTAATTTAAAAGAAGTTGATTTTTAGAGGTATTCATTAGACAATAGATATAAGTAAATCGTATCTTATGTTATTGAATATGCAACTTATGTATAGCCATTAAACAAATGAAGAAAGTAATGATATGATAATGACGAGTTGGGGAGAGTTTAGATGAAGATAAAAATAATCGCTGATAAAAATCATAAAGAACTTATCAAGAAGAAAATGAAAGAACAAAACTTAATAGAGTCAAATGATGATTATGAGTTGCTTATTATTGATCCTAGTTATAATAAAAAAGAGATTATCGGAAAAATTAATCAAGATGAATTTATCATGATTAAACCAGAAGATATCATCTACGTTGAAAGCTATGGTCATGAGATTTTATGTCACACGATCAATCATAGGGCAAATATCAATGAAAAACTTTATGAAATCGAAGATTTATTTGAAAGTTATGGATTCATACGTATACATAAATCATATGTGATTAATAAACATCAAATCGCGACGATAAAACCAACACTTAATACGAAATTCATTCTAACGATGAAAAATAAAACAAAGTTAGAAGTCTCACGTAATTATTACTATCTATTCAAATCGAAAATAGGCATGTAGGAGGTGCGATATGAAAAAGTTATTTTATAGCATGTTAATTTTTCTAATGTTTTTATTCATACTTAGTTCATGTGGCACAGAACCTAGCGAAATTGAATTAAAAATAAAATCATATGATTTCTATACTGAAATCGTAGCATTCGACGATCAATTTAATAGAAATATAAGATTGTTTGTCGTATATAATGAAAATTCAAAAGATGTTGAATATATATATTTAATGGAAAATGTCCAAGATGATTATGAACTTATATTTAAAATAGACACTAATCAAATCATATATGAAGATTTTATCGTCAAAGAGTATGATGAAGGAAAAGATTTTATAGGCTCATTTACTGGAGAATCAATTGGACTAAACGATGATATAACTAAAATCAGTATGTGGTTAATGAGACCAGGCTTAGCTTGGGTTGAAGAACCGGATAGTTCAATATTTTATCAGGAATTCAATCTTATTAAATCTACTGATGATTTAACTACACTTAATAGAAACTTTATATCAACTGATCAATTTACACTTGATGGTGTTAATATCATCAATGATGATATCATTCAAAGTAGAACTACAACTTCATTTTTTATAGTAGTAGGCATAAGTATCATTTTATATGTAGGTGGCTTGAGACTATATAAAAAGTTATGTGAAAGAGAACTCAATAAAGTTTTAACTAATGAACATAAAAAAATTAAACTCATGGATATACAAGCATATAAATATATCAGTGCGATTGTTTTAGTCATATTAGCCATTATTGGAAATACTGTAGCTGTTGTTATGATTCAATCTGATTATAATAAATCTGACTTCTATAGCAAATATAGTGCGAATTATGAAAATGTTGATTCGGATGAAATTAATTTAATGTATGGTGGGACTTATCAACTTGATCATAATGTCGCATTTGTTGAAAAAGGCGTCACGCATAGAGTTATGGGAAATCTGCATATAGAGTTAGATGATGGCATGAGATCAATTGTCCCAAACAGCAGTTTTGGTGGGTATGAATTTAAGATCTATTATAAGTTTATTACTTCAAAATATATGAATGTACAAGTCGAAGAGTGGTTTGATACCAACGATGGACCTGAACAACAAACTATTTTTAATAGAACACTTTATTTTGATGAGTATAGTGATGGAGGTTGGGGATGAGAAAAAAATATAAAACATTAATTATTGTTATAGCTACAATGTTGATTTTGATATCATCTACATACGTAATCATGAAGCAAACATATTTATTCATGCCATGGGAATATGAGAAAAGTGATGCACTTAACCTAGATTGGTATCGCTATAGTGGTGAAATAGAAATGTACATAGGGTTTAGAGGGGATGAAAACTATGGCGTAACAATCACAGATAGAGAAACGATTAAGTTTGTTTTAGAAGAATATATGAAAGCTGAAAATGTTTCTCATTCAAGACCTGAAATTGAAGGACTAGAAATACCTACCATATATGATGATCATTATATTATAGAAATTAGTCAAGTGTTTTCCAGAAATGAAGATGGAACGAGAAGCGATGGTAGAAATTTATTAATTGATTATGTTTACACTAATTCAAAATTATCTCAATCTTATAAGGGTACATATTATTACTATTATATTTCGGATGAACTATATGATTTTTTGATGAATTACGATTTTAATGATGAAAAATAAAAAAAAGCAGAAATTTTCTGCTTTTTATTTTTCTTTAGTTTCTGTACGCATCCATTTCTTTCTAACAGCACTTGAGAAATACATGAATAATACAAATATGATTAAGACAAATCCTGTAAGATAAGAGAATTCACCTGTTAATAATACAACTAACACACCATAATATAACGAAATATAACATGTCATAAGTAGAAGGTATGAACCAATCATGATTTTTAAATAATCAATAAAACTTTTTTCAGACATAGGCAATGCTAGCTTTATCACATATGTTGGTACAAGCGGTAGACCTAACGCGATACTGTGTTTATAACCAGGGGTCTTTTCCAACCATTCAAAAGCAGGGACCATTTTAGGTCTTTTATGAAATTCATATTTTTTATTTAATGTTTTGATTAAGAAATAATAAATAACAATACCAATCAAATATGTAAGAAATAAATATGGAATGCCTAGTGGAAATCCAAAGAAAATGATTGCTAAGGATATACTTACGATACTGGCTGGTTGAGATATAAGTGGATGCATAATACCTAGTATTAATACGATGATGAGTTGTTCTGTCAAATTAGGATCTAAACTTAGAATCCAATCTAGAAATTGTTGCATATATGATTACCTCGCATATTATGATTATACCACTTTCAAAGTTATGTATCAGTAAATCGCATGTAAATATTAACATATAAAAAGCGTGGAGTTTATCCACGCTTTTAGTTTATTCTGATTTTTTAGCTTGATGGATAACAACTTGTGGGAATGGGATGTTAATGCCATGTTGATCACACAAGATTTTAATTTCTTTGTTTAATTTACGTCTAACATCAGGACGATGACGTTCCTTACAATCAGCAGTAACCCTTAATACGACACCGGAATCAGCAAGTGATTCAACATTTTCAAATCTTGGACCATTGATAATTTCAGGAATCTTATCTTTGATTTGTGGTAAATGTTCAACGAGTAATTGTTCAATCTTAACTAAGTCTGCCTCATATTCAACTGAAACCTCACTAATTGCTACTGAAACTTCTGAAGATAGATTGATGATTTCTCTAATATCTGAATTAGCAATAATTAAAACATTACCTTCAATATCTTTAATACGTGTATTTTTTGGACCGATTTCTAATACAACACCTCTAAATCCTTGGAGTTGAACGATATCACCAACAACAAATTGTTTTTCAAATATAATTGATAATCCAGCAAACACATCTTCTAAGATACCTTGGGCACCAAATGATATAGCTAAACCAACAATACCAGCACCAGCAAGAAGTGTAGGTGTTTGTACGCCCCATGCAGATAAGATAAGCAGAAGTGCTAATGCGATTGTTAAGTATTTAATGATTGAAGCGAATAATACACCTAAGGTTTCACCACGTTTTCCTTTTCTAGTAAATAGTTTAACAATTTTAAGTAAGACATAATTTAGAATACCTACGAATAATAAGATAGCGATACTTTCTAAAATGTTTACGTAATTGTTTTGAACGAGTCCGATAAGGTCAAAGAATTTCCCAATGGAGTTTGATATGATTCTATCAAAATCACTGCCTGGAAATAAGATGCCAGATAGACTACCTAAAATGATAAAAATGCCTATTAAACTTAAGACAACTATCCCTTGAATTTTATCAAATAAATCTTTTTTCTTTTCTTCCATTTTATATCTCCTATTCGTATGTATTTATAAAAATAATATCTCTAATTTCAAAGTTTAATTCACTTCGAATGCCTATAGTGATTCTATATTTAGTTTCGGTTGGTTTATCAATTGTAAAAGTAATAGATTTTTCGCTTTGTGAAGCGGTAAAGACATATGAATTTCCTGTGATGTAGTTATCAAAATCATCGGTGATTTCATAGATATCAAAATAAGCTAGTTGAAAGTAATTGCTTGGGTCATTTAATATGATTGTTACTTCATAAAATGTGCCTTGATCAGTGATGTTAAAAAGTGTGATATCGTATGAGTTTAAGGTTGTAAATGTTTCTTCATATATAACGTCATTAGTTTTCCTTAGTGTTTGTGGGTCTATATATGATGCAATACCTTCTATTTTATATGTCGTATTAGGACTTAAATCATCAACTACTGCATCTATGTTTTGATAATTAGCTGTTGCTGGAGGAACCTCTACAGTGTTAATTAATATATCGTTATGATAAATGTTTAGTTCATAAGAAACAGAAGTGATAGAGATATCTGTTTCACTATAAATAGATATATGTGCAGAATCATCAGTGACATAACTGATATACATTGAATCATATAAGACAAATGGTGGTGTAACCCATAATTCATCTAATATTATAGAACCATCAACAGTATCTGCTTCAATGTATAAATGAAACTCATTTGATGTGAATATATCAGATAAGGTGATTGTCTCACGTATGTTAGTGATTGTAACAGATTGATACTGTAATGGCATATCCGGCTCAAACGTATAGCCATAGTAGAGTGTTAAATTAGAATATATACCGTCAGGATCGTATGTTTGTATATCAACTAAATATGTTGGTTGGAACGGATCACCATCCTTAGCGACCGATAAAATATTTGATCCTACATGTGGTCTTGTTGTGAGTTGCATCGTATCGAGCCGTTCTTGACCAAATCCTTTATTACCATAGACACTAAGCCTATAGTCGGTATTGTTATTTAAATCATCAAAAAAGCCTGAGTTTTCACCCAGACTTATTGGTTGTTCATAGTATTCCATTTGGTTTTCAAGCACAACAAAAAGAGTCGATAAATCAAGCGCGTTATCTTCGTCTGTCACTTGTACTTGATAGACAACTTGTTCTGATAATGCTTCAGCTTTTACGATACTTGCTTTAGGAGAAGATGGGATTAATGTAACGACTGCAACAACTGCGACAGTTGACATTGCAAAAGTTGACATTAAAGACTTAATCGCATCCAATCTTCTGTTGAATTCTTCAACTTTATTCTTTTTACGTTTCCTCATTATAGTCCCCTTTTAAGGTATATAGTTGAGTAGTAAGTTCGTCTTGTTAATTTTATTATACAATAAAAAAATCAATACTTATTATAAAAAATACAAATTAGATGAGACAGATTCGATACAATGAAAACATTTTCATTTATCAAATATCGGCTGAAAAACATTTTTATCATTAATTAGACCTTTAGAAAACAGTTATATAAGGCGATTTTTATAAAAATAAACTCTGTTTTTTTAATTAACTGAACCCAGTTCATAAAATGTTTAAGATTGATTGACACTTATAGACTCAAAGTGTTAAACTATACAATAAATGAAATAATATAAAATATTATTGTAGGAGAAAATGAAAATGAGAAAACTATTTTTTATAGGACTATTCTTACTTTCAATTGTTTTATTAACTGGTTGTGGAGAGAATGAAGCCACTGTTGGCGTTGGACTAGCGTTAATTGATGGTGAAATCGTAACAATCCTAGATGTCAGTTCAGCCGAAAACGATAGTGAAAGTGTAGATATAGCATTAGCATATTTTAATATCCCGACAACAACAAGTGAAGCGTTAGATCTTGTTGATTACTTGGGAGAAGGGTTTGAAATTTCGTGGGCATCTAGCAATGTGAACATTGTTACAAACGATGGTAACATTTATCAATATCCTGAAATATCTCAAGCAACATTAACAGTTACAGTTAAGTTAAATGATGTTACATCAACTAAAGACTTTGTTGTTTCAGTTTCTGCATTGGAAAACTTAAGCACTAAAGCTGATGTGGATGCATCTGAAGTTGATTCTACTCATCATATTTTTGGTGAAGTTATAGGAATTGAAGATACTGGATATTATGTATATGCAGATGAAACAATTATTTTTGTTGAAGGTAGTAGAGCATTACATAGTATTGTATATGTTACAGGTACAAAAGTAGATGCAAACATTTCAACATTAATTGAAACTTCTGTTGATACATATCCTGAAACTAGCAATACAGTTCTTGAATTACAAAAACGTGTAATTGGTTATTACGCAGAACAAGACCCAGACAATCCAAACGTTTATGGTTCATGGGTTAGCACAAATGGATTATTAACATTAATTGATGATGTGCCTTATATTACTAGTGGTGATATTAAAATAAAAGTTTCATCTGAAACAAGTGATGCAATCTATGATGCATTAATTGAATCAGCTGGTGAAAAAATAGATTTTGTTGGTATTTTAAGATCTCATGATGGTAGTGACTGGGAAGTTACAATCATTAATCCAGATTTTGTTACATACACAGAATTAAACGATACAGAAAGAAATGCTGAAATCGTTAAATGGATATATCAATTGATTCCACAAGAAATTACAGATGAAACAATGTTGAACTTACCATCAACACATCCTGTATTTGGTGGAACAATCACTTGGGGATTAAGTGGAACAGATGGTATCATCGCAACTGATGGTACAATCAACAGACCAATTCAAAATACATCATTTGAGATTACTTTTACAGTTCAAACAAATAACCTAACTGTTAAACCTGACGCAATCAGCTTAACAATCGGTGGATTACTTGTTGACTTATCTCAAGTTATCACAGAAGCAAACTACAACGAAGCAAAAGCTAATTGGAACTCAATCGGTAATTATACTTTCCCAGGTACTTATAACATTACAGGGCAAGTATATTACAAATCAACGACAAATTATGTCATCTTAAAGGACTTAAATACTGAAAACTTTGTGTTCTTCTATGATTTATTACCTACAGCAGGTGTGAACCTAACTGAACTTGGTGACATTATTAGATTAGAGGCAACTACACTAAAAACATCAGGAAAACGATTAATCTTATCTGGCGGTAGTATTGTTGATATCGAAAACGTATCAGGTTTTGATCGTTATGAAACAAGACCATTTGAATTAACAAATATTTCATTTGAAGACTATAAAGCCTTAGATTTTGAATCGTTTGATACGTATAATCATTTCTATAATATAGAAAAAGTATATATAGCTCAAGATGCTGATTATTATAGTGGTGCAGTTGGTTTTAATCAAGTTAATGCAGCAAGTGATATGACATTAGATCAAATTAAGATTATGAACTTTAATGATAAAAACTATCCTTATGATAAAGATTTAGGAAACTATTATGCTTCTCAAGTATATAGAATGTATGTAAATGTCGCAGGTGTTGCGGGTTCATTTGAATCATCGGACTTAAATACACCAGTATTTATCAATACAGAATATTTAACGAATTCATCATTAACAAATGAAGAAAAAATGGAAGTTATGACAGATTATTTCACATATAAGACATATCGACTATCAAAAGATGGATCATATTATGATTATTATATTTTCCATGAATATGGATTAGATCCAGAAAATGAATCTAGTAGTGGTCTTTACACTTCACTTGGTGAAATCTATATGACAGTATCTGAGGTCACAGTAACGATTACTACAGGTTCAGCTGATTACTATGAAATCAACGCGACTTCTTCGTTAGATTACTATAGCCAAAAGAATCAATTGGTACCAGTAATCAAAAATGAAGATGGTGATGATATTACACCGGGTTATGTTCTATTAGTAAATATGATAGATAGTTACTATCGTATTGATGTAGAACAACACCCTGAAGGATTTGAATATCAACCATATACAATACATGTAAAAGTTGTATATGACTTATTAGATAGTAACTTAGATTCAACAGGAGATACACTTACATTTGAATTTGATAGAGAAGTTGAAGTTGGAAAACCTGACGCAGGCATTACAACAGGTTCAATTGATTTATACACTGTTGATAACAAAAGAAAAGAAACATATGAAAACAATAATTAATGTATTAATAGAAGTGTCATAAATATAAGTTTATTAAACGTAAAAACGATGACTCAGTAATTCTATATGTCATCGTTTTCGTACGTCTAAAGATAGAATTCAAAATTTCAATGAAATTTGAATATATAGAGTATTAAGAAAAGAGTTACTTGTATAAATATATAAGTAAAAAGCATTATAAGATAATTTGAATAGCATGTCTATTCATAGTAGGAGAAAATTAGAATGAAAAAATTAGGAGTTTTAGTTTTATTTGTCATTGGACTTTTAACATTATCAGCATGTAATAGTGAAGATAATATTGAAACAAATGATACGAATAATAAAGTCGTATTAATGACAAACCATGAAATTACTGATTATATCGCTGATTTCACATTTAGTATTAGAAATATCGAAAACGCAACTTTAGTATTATCAAACGGTTCAACAATCGTTCATAACATTGAAGTAACATCAGGTGATAACCAAGTCTTCACTTTTTCTAATCTAGATCAAAATACAGCCTATGATCTAACAATTTCAACAGATCAAACAGTTTATTATGAAACAACGTTTGTTACTGGTTTTTGGACTTATGAAATTGGTCAAGCTGCCATTTCATCAGTTGAAGCAATTAACAATAGCGTTGTAGTTGGATTAAATATCATTGATGAAGATCATACATTTAATCAATTATCATTACAATTAATAGCAGATATGAATATTGTTGATGTTATAAGTGTAACAAGTGATGATAGCGAAGTCATTTTTGACAACTTATTACCAGATACAGTATATAGTATCCGTTTAATCGCAAGTACATTTAATGGATTAGAAACAATTAACAATGTTTTATTATCAAGTGATCAATTTAGTACTGTCGGTTACGAGAATGAACCGACAATCACAAATATTTCATTTCCAGCAAATGCTGAAGCAAATGAACCAGTGACAGGAACTATTCAATTTGATAATCCTGAAAATTATGAAATTAAAGAAATAAAAGTAAATGGTCATACATACAAAGAATTTAACACAGTAAGTGCAACTGAAATAGAAGTTACAATTCCTGCAGAATATAAAGTAGAAGTTAATTCATTTATTTTTGATAATCATTTCTTTGATGAAACAATCACAAGTTATGGCATAGATTTTCCAAGTGCATATATTCATATTAATTTACTTCAAGATGGAGAAATTAATTTAATTCATAATTTAACAGAATTAAATGCAATTAATCAAGATTTATCAGCATCTTATAGATTAGAAGCTGATATTACAATGCCTTCAAATCAAAGATTCACACCAATTGGTAGTGATGCCAAAGAAGATTTCACAGGTTCTTTTGATGGTAATTCACATACGATTAGTAATATTAGATTTGAAGAAAATCTACATAAAGTAGGATTATTCGCGACTGCAAATGATGCATATTTTGGGCATTTGAATATTTCATTATATAAAGAAGAATTAAGCATTGATGGACCTAATGTCTATGTTGGTGGATTAGTCGGTGATAATAAAGACGGTATCATTACTAATGTATCAGTTGAAGGTGAATTACAAGTCTTAATTTATCGTCATGATTATGCAATGAATTATTACACTGGCGGATTAGTTGGACGTCAATTTGGTGGTACATTGACTGATGTTCATACTGAAGCTTGGATTTATGCTTTCAGCGGTAATTCACAAAACACAGGTGGTATCGTTGGTTTCGCAGAAGATGTTACAATTATTCGTCCTACAGCAGTTGTAGAAAACGAATTAGTATACACAAGTCCATACTTCTATGCTGGTGGTGTTGCTGGTGTCATTCAAGCAAGTGAAGGCAATTCAAGTTCAATTACTGATGCTAATGTTACATTTACACGTGTAAACTTTAAACAAGGGTTCTACTTAGGTGGTGTTGCAGGCGCTTCAAAAGCACATGTTACAATATCAGGTTCAACAGTAGAATTAAATGATTTCCTTCAAGTTGAAAATAATGGTGTTTACTACATTGGTGGTATATCAGGATATAACGAAGGTGTTATTACTGATTCAGTTGTTGATATTAATGCTGAAAGTGAATACTTATATATTAGATCACTTATATTAGGTGGTATTGCTGCAACAAACCAAACCAGTTTAGATATCGTAGATGCTCCAACTGCAACAATTACTAATTCTTATGCAACAGTTTCAGCATCTGATGCAACATCAGATAGCATGGTTATTGGTGGTATTGCTGGTTATAATATTGAAGGTGTTATTTCTGGTGGTTATTCAAGTGTTACAACAAGTGGTGCATTTAATAATATTTACGCAGCAGGTGCGGTTGTATCAAATAGTGGTACAAATGCAGTTGTTGAAAACATAGAAAGTTCATTCCATTCTAAACAAACAACATCTCTATATACATATGTAGGTGCTGGTGTTGTTGGTGTTAATAATGAAGGTGCGACTGTAAGAAATACAATCGGTACTGTAGATAATGCTTTAGTAACAGTTTATGTAGCATCATCAACATATTATGTACAATATGTCATTATTGGTGGTGTTGTTGGTGATAATAGTGGATTTACTTATAACAGTGTTGCTAAATCAGTAACTGCAAGTGTATCAAATCCAAGAATTACTTATATCGGTGGTATTGCTGCAGATAACGTTTCACATAATGTAGAAACTACAGCATCTAATGATGGTGGTGGGTTATTTAATAATGTTTTATTATCATTAGATATTACACTTAACCTTCAAGCGTCAAGTGAAACATATTATGGTTTAATTACAGGTTTAAATGAAGTTGCACAAAATGCAGAAATCGGTGGTTACCAAGATAACTATTATTTAGATACAGTTACAGGTTTTGATTTAATCAATGATTTTGAAGTCGTAGATCCTGCATTTGAATTAGAAGAAGAAACATTAGGTACTTCATATAGTGAAGCACAATTTGCTGATGTTTATGCACTAAATTTAAATACTGGTTTTTATGATACAAGTGCTTTAATCCCTGAATTAAACATTGTTGATACATTAAGAAAGGAAGCGTAAAACATGAAAAAATTATTAACACTTAGCTTATTAACAATAGGCTTACTTATGAGCGCTTCTCAAGTGTTCGCCGCCGGTGAAACAACTTATGAAATTGATAGTATTGAGGATTTATATCGTGTCAGATATCAAGCAACATCATCATATATCATGACTAAATCTCTTGATTTTAATAATATTGATGATTATGAAGATCATACATCAATCGCTTATGGTGATATTAATGGTGATGGTATCATCACAGATATTTATACAGAATTAACAACAAAACAAGGATGGTTACCAATTCCAACATTCTCTGGTGTATTTGATGGCGATGGACATACAATTTCCAACCTATATATCAATGGACGTTATGATGCAGCATTGTTTGCAAATGTAAGAGGGAAAATATCTTATGGATATTCAACTCAAGTTGATGAATATGCAGTAGTTACACGCGTTGGATTAGTTGATGCTAACTTATATGGTACTGGTACAGCAGCAGGTTTAGTCACAAGTGCAAGTGCAGCATTAATTACTGAAAACTTTGTAGATGGTGTTATTTCAGCTTATGCATACTGGTCAGCAGGATTAGTAGCTAACTTAACAAATAAATCTATTTTAGAAAACAACTATGTTACTGGATTAATCACAGCTGATGGTCCTGGTACAGCAGTTGCAGGATTAGTTGGATCTATGTATTATTCATCAAAAGTTGCTAATAACTATGTAACAGCATCTATTATTGGTGAAAACTACGTTAGTGGAGTTGCAACGATTATTTATAATCAATTAGAACCAATCTTAGCAAATAACGTCATTTTTAGTGATTACATTTATGGTGAACATGCAGTCTTTAGATCAATAGCTGGAAATATTAAACAAGATTTAACATTATTCTCTAGATATGATACAAGAATTGATGTTAAAACAGCACAAGGCGCTAAAATTGCAAGTTTTGATCCATCAACAATTAATCCCAATACAATTACAGATGACCCTGAAAATATGTATGATGGACAAATCTTTGGTTTATCTGGTCATTTTGAAGGATTCTATATGACATATGAAGATTTTATCAATCCTGATTACTATCACACAGCAATCAATCGTACAGTGATTGACTATGCTGGTGATGAATTAATTGGAGGATTTACTGAAGCTTCATATTATTCTGGTAATCGTCAATTAGAAGAATTATCAGCAAACGAACAATTATTCTATAAGACAAATTACTGGGATTTTGAAAATATATGGGAAGTACTTGATGGTGCCGGTCGTCCAACACTTAGAGCATTTAATCACGATGGTGATGTTATGGATGATGGTCATTTAAGTACAGCACCAATCCAAGGTTCTGATCTAAGAGTTAATGGTTCTTCATTTACAGGTGGAGATAACTTACTTATTACTTGGGACCAAGCATATTTAGTTAAAAGTTACCGTGATGGATTATTATATGATGTTTATTACAGTGACGGATTAACTGACAATAGAGATGAATGGATTAAGATCAACGATTATTCTCTTTCTTTAGAAGTTATTGAAGGTCGTACACAATTTACTTATAAAGTGCCATATTCTATTGATAGTTCAAATATTAGATTCTATATTATCTCTCATAACACTGTTGAATATACTGATCCTATGATTAGTAAAGCTGTAATCATTGATAATGGTTTACCAGCAATCACTGCAAAAGCAGATGGTACAACAGTAACAAAATCAGGGGAAACAGTTAACAGTGATTTCCAAATATCAGTAGCTGATGTGACGAACACATCAATTACTTATGCGTTTAATGGTGAGGAACAAACAAACTTTGTTACATCAAAAACAGTATTTAGTGATGAAGGAACATATGAATTTACGGTTGTAGATGCATTTGGTAACAGTTCTAGATTTACAATCACGATTAATAAAGTTCAACCTGTTATAACAGTTGCAAATAATCAAACAACATTAAGCAATGGTTTTATTAGTGATTCAGATATTACAGTCACAGTAACTTCAGATAACACATTAACAAATACATATTTATTCAACGGTGTATCTCAAGGTGCATTTACATCAGGACAAACTTTTAGTGAAGATGGCATCTATCAATTTATTTCAAGTGATGCTTATGGTAACGAAACAATCTATGATGCATATATTGATCAACATGATGTATCAGTGACTATTGAAGGCGAAGATACAAAAACTTTAACATTCTCTGAATTGATTGTTGCGTATTCATTTGATGGTGAAACATGGATTGATTTAAACGATGTAACACTAACATTAAATGATACTGAAATCAGTGATATTTATGTATTAGATATGACAAGCAATGTAACACAAATTGCGATAAGTGAAGGAAGCAGCATTAATGCATGGGCAATTGCAATTCCTTCAAGTTTAGGTGGTTTATCAGGCATTGGTGCCTTAGTATTCTTCCTAATTAGAAAGAAAAGAGTGATATAGTATGATAAAGAAAATATGGATATTACTACTAACAGTAGTTACAGGTTTATCAGTTGTTGCTCAATTAGGCATTGAGTGGGACAACGGATTATATAGTGAAGATGATTTAACTGATTTTATTGATTCAATTGATTCTACAATCATCGATAAATATGATTTTGATTCAGAGGATTTACAAAAATTAGGTATTGATATTAATGATAATTTTGATCCTTTAGTATTAGATGATTATATTGTCATCTTAAATGAAGATCCGCTAAATATTCAATTAAGCAAAGGGACTTCTCTATCTTCAGGTGAAATCGAATTAAATATTAAAACTGCAGTTGATAATTTCTATGATGAAATGAATATCTCTGCAACAAGCTTAACTGGTTACTTAGGGTTAAGTGAAGAAGATTATGGTTCAAATGAAATTACAGTAACACATACATATGAATATTCAATGGTTGGTGCATCAATGACAATGCCAGCAGAATATTTATTCTATTTAATATCAATTGATGAAGTATATATGGTTGTTGATAACTCAGCAATCGAAGCATCAACAGTGGATTATGATGATACTTATATCCCTGAAGATGTTTCAGAAGAAGGCGTTTTTGCAAACATTCATCAATCAATCGATTATTTAGGTGTTAATAACATTCATAACGGTGCATGGACTGAAGGTATTGAATTACAAGGTTCAGGTGTGCATGTAGCGATTATGGATACTGGTATTGATTGGACACATGAAGACTTGACAGAAGCAATGTTTGGCTATAACGAATCAGTAGATACTTCAGGTGGTTGGGAAGACCGTGACGCATCTTGGTTACAAGGATGGGGTCATTATGACTTTGTTCAAGACGACTTTGATCCAATGGAAGCTACACCAGAAGACTATCAAATTGAGTTAGAAGCATATCAAGAAACTGGAATTAACCCACCTGCTTCATTCCAATTAGAATATTATACAACTGGACATGGTACACACGTTGCTGGTACAGTTGCATCTCAAGGTAACGTAGAAAATGCAAGTAATGTTGAAGGTCGTACATATGTTGGTATGGCACCAGATGTTAATTTAATTGGTATTAGAGTTCTTGGTGCCGGTGGTGCTGGTACAGTGACTAACTTCTTACAAGGTGTTGAACACATTGCATCATTTACTTACCAAGATTTAATCGATGATACACAAGCAACTGACAATCCATTTGATTGGGATGCTTATGTATTATCAGAAGTTGCTAGAGGTAGAGATGCATCTACATTAAGTAAAGATAATTTAGTTATTGATGTAGTTAATATGTCACTTGGTGGTGGATCATCAACACCAAACACAGCATTCAACTTAGCAGTTGGAAACTTAACAGACTTAGGTGTTGTTGTAGTTGCTGCTGCAGGTAATAATGGTGCTTGGGGATTATATACAACACATGCTCCAGGGGCAAGTGATAAAGTGATTACTGTTGGTGCTGCACCTGCTGATTACTATATCGAACAAGTTGATATGAATTATGCAAATACAAACTTTACTTTAAATGCATTTGCATATCCTACAACTGATGACTATAATTCATTAGTTACAGAAGCATTAGAAAATAAATCATTTATTTTCGCTGATACAGGAACAACATCAGATTTTATCGGTGTAAATGCAGAAAATAAAATTGTTGTCTTAGATCGCGGAGATATCAGTTTCTGGTTTAAATATTTAAATAGTGTTAATAAGGGTGCTGAAGCGGTTATCGTTGTTAACTATCAAGCATATACAAATAAACCAATTTATGAATACTATGGTGAATACAATGTGTTTAGTATTCCAATGTTCAATATTGATTCAAATCAAGGACAAGTATTAAAAGATTTAGTTGAGAAAAATCAATCTTCAACAGCAACAGTTACAAACATTAACTCAGATCAAACAAACGGTAAAATTAGACTTGCTAACCAAGCGGTTGCAGGATTCAGTTCATCTGGTCCATCTTTAGGATCGTTTGCGATTAAACCTGACATAATCGCACCTGGTGTGCATATTATGTCTACAGTACCTGCATTCTATAATCGTTCAATCTCTCAACCAGAAAGAACTCCAGAAACATCATATGCAGATATGCAAGGTACATCAATGGCTTCACCACACGTTGCAGGTATTGCAGCATTAATGGTGGAAAACTATCGTTATGTTGAAAAAGTATGGGATGATGAAAGTATCATGCCATTAGGTGATCGTGCACAAATGCTAAAAGTAGCAATCATGAATACAGCAAATCATGATATCTTCAGTTTAGGTGAATATGATACTGAAACATATGAAGTTACAGATTACTCTGTATTTAAACGTTCAGTTGGTTTAATTAACCCTCAACGTGCAATTGCGTACTCATTAGATACAAGCATTTATGTAGATTACAGTTTAGAATACACATATGTCGATGCAGAAAAATCTGGATCTGCAGATGATGTATCAACATTAACAATTGATAATATTAGAACTGGTTTAATTAATTATGGTGTTGTTATTGGTAATTCAACAAATAACGCAGCAGACTTTGATTATGACTGGGTAGATAGAGCTGTAACAATTGATAATACATTAGTTGATACAGACAAATACTATTACGTAGAATTTGTGGGTAACTTATCACAATATAGTGAAAATTATTCAACAATGAAATTTACAGTGTCTTCAATCACAGGTTCTGAAACATCAACATCAACAACAATTGGTGATATTGATCAATCAAACTTTAATAACGGATCAGTTCAAGATTACTTTATCTCAGGTAATAACGGTATGTATATCCATGTACCTGCAAATGAAAAAGTTGATGTTGTTATTGAACTAGCAAGTTTGGGTATTAATGCTGAAAATGGTATTTATGAAGGATACTTTGAATTTAATGAAATGGTCGTTGACCCTGCAGGTACAACTAGATTATACAATCCATATACATATGATTATGCAGATGTAACAAACAGTCCAAGTATGACATTTAGTCATGCAACATATTCAGTTGGTAGCTATACATCTTCAATTGGTGGATATGATAATATAGTAAGTTCACTACCATTCGCTATTAACTATGCGAAACCAGGTGCTGATTTCACATTTAGATATCCATTTACAACAACAAAATCAACAGGTCACTTATCAGCGATGAGTGTTACATTATATACTGACTTAATAAGAGAAGCACGTATATATGTTAAAAAAGCTGTATTAGATGAAGATGGAGAAATTGTTAAAGACAGTGAAGGTAACACAGTTACAGAATATGTTGGTGTAATTCCTTCTATCAATATTCCTGAAGGATATTATAAAGGTATAAGTGTTCAAACAGCAGCGTTCTTAACAAGAACTTATTATACAGGTGATGAATCACTTATTACACCAGGTGCAAATTATGATTCACAATTAATTTTTGATACAGAACACGTACCTGAAGGATTAAATCTTGAATTAGCTGAACAAGGACTTTATGAATTTGAAGTATATTATGAATATATGGATAATGCTAGTGGTGAAGAAGTTGCAGTTAAACAAGATGATATTTGGTTCTATGTACATGATGAAGGTCCTGAGTTAGGATTTGGTGAAGTTGGATCTAGATTAGATCCTACACTAGAAACTAACGATGCTTATGTTTATACTGAACCAGGTATTTATCATGTGACTGAAGATGACTTTGATGCTAATGGATACATTTGGATCAAAGGGTGGGTTTATGATGAAGCCATTGAATTAATGTATAATTATGAGCCAGAAGCGTTACAACATTATAAGATTAATCAAAGCAAAACAACAGTTGCTGCATATATCAATAGTAATCCGTTTGCTGCATTCTCAGCTACTGTTGAAGATGATGGAAGTTTCAATATTGGTATTCATAAAGATGATGTATTAGGTGCAGGTATTGAATTACAATTACAACCTATCTCATTCTTAAGTAATATGAATGTGCCATATTTCCCTAACTTTGTCTTTGTCGATCAAAATTATGAATATTATACATATACAAGAACAGAATTATATCCTACACTTGATACAGTTCAAGGTTTAGAAATTACAGGGAATAATTTTGATCAATATATTAAAGGTTCATTTGGACTAGACTTAGGTGCAACTCGTGGTATTACTTCAATTGAAGCAACTGAAGAATTGCAAGCAATTATCGATCAATATGATTTAACATTAAACTTAAGTTATAGAGATGTTTCAACAGGATCTACAACAATTTACTGGGAATTAGAAGGTGAAAACTTCTTAGGATTATCAGGCACAATGCCATTATTCGATATCACATTAACACCAGTATCAGATAGTAGTGTTAACTCAATCTCTAAATTAGGTGTTAGATCTGCTTATATGAGTTCATACTATGTTTATACACATGAAGATATATTAGGTGAAGAAACATATTTACGTATATATGATGCTACGCCTAAAGGTGATGATTTCTTACCACTTGGTATGTATGTAGAATACGATAAATCATTAGTAACAGTTAATTTAGGTAGTATATTTACATCTGAAATATATAAAAATGGATTTAATCCATTTGAATCTGGTTTAAGAATGACAGTTTACGGACCAAATGGTAAAGTCTATGAAGGTTTATTAACAACTTATGATTACGTTAAAGTGCCAATTCCTACTTTAGATGGTGATTATATCTTTGAAATGGAAGCTCCGGGTTATTTACCAATTAAAATTGTTTTACCAATAGAACATGATGAGCAAAGAGAAGATGGATCAAATATTGCACAACAATTTGGGTACAATTATGGATCTGTTACAGGTGTTGCAGGTGATATTAATAACGATGGAATTATCGATGTTAGAGATGCATATTACTTATTATTATTAGATGCATCATCAAATGCAGCAAATTTAACAGCTGCACAAATGACAGAATTTAATCAATTTAGATATATCTTTGGATCAATTACTGAAAACTTTGGTGCTGTATCATACCAATTAGAAGAAGCACCTGAGATTTTAACGACATATGGTGGATTAACGATGTATGATATCGCTGTTAAGTTAGGATATGCTAAATACTATCAAGAAGTTCAATTCCCTGAATTTGATTTATTAACAATAGACCCAGAAGCAACAATTACAACAGAAGATCGTGGTGACATTTATCTGACATCTCCTCACGCATTCTTAGAACAAGAAGAAGTGTTTAAGATGCTTGATGAAGTATATGGTAATCATGATGGTGTACTATCATCTGTTGAAGTTGGTAGAATTACATCACTTACAATGAATGAATACTTCTATAGTTATTTAAATAGATTTACAAGTTTAGGTTATATGGATAACTTGAAAGAAGTTAATATTATTGATAATGATATTACAGGTATTGGACGTAACCTTCAAAACGCATATGATTTAGAGAAAATTCAAATTGTTAATGGCGGTGTTGAAGAAATTGACACATATTACATGACAAGTGCGAAAGAAAATTTAAGAACTTTAATCTTAAGCGGTAATGAAATCAATGATATTTCAGCGACATTCATTCATACGGACGCAACCAATATCGAAACACTAGATATTTCAAACAATAAATTATTAGATTTAGATGGTATTCAAAAAACAACAAGTCTAAGATACTTATATGCTTCAAATAACGATATAACAAGCATCGAAGGTATTGAAGAGTTAGTTAACTTAGAAGTCCTAGATCTAAGAGGTAATCAAATTACCGATTTATCACCACTTCAATATTTAACTAATTTAAGAATCTTATTATTAGATGAAAATCAAATTAGTGATTTAAGTCCTTTAGAAAATCTTAATTTACAAATTTTAAGTGTTAAAGATAATGAAATCAATGATATTAAACCTATTACACATATGGATTTAGAAGTATTAAATCTAGCAAATAATCAATTAACATCAACTGATGATTTCTCTGCTTTTACATCTATTAAGAACTTATATTTACAAAGTAATCAAATCGAAGATTTATCAGGATTAGCTAATTTATCAGAATTAGTTGAATTAAATGTTAACTATAATTATATTAATTTCGCAAATGGTACAACATCATCAATTGTTATTAATAAAATAAGAAACAATTCAAATGGCGGTGTTATGCTTAATGTCTATACACAATATCCAATTATTGACTTAATCAATGATGATGTATATGTGATTGAAGGCACAGAGTATAAAGATGCTGCTGGTGAAATTATATGGTTAGGTGGTAAATTATCACTTACTAGCTGGAAATTATTAGTAGAAGTTGAAGGTTTAAATTCAGTCGATACAAACACAATTGGAACTTATATAATTACTTATAAGATCACAATTGCAGGTCTAGAAAGTAGAATAGTCACAAGAACAGTTCATGTTATAAGTGCTGATTCACTCGATGGACAAGGAGAAATTATATCTTCAAAATAATCAAAATTAACACCTCTTCGGAGGTGTTTTTTTATCGACATATATAAAGTAATTTAATCCCCTATCAAGCAGTTATGATTATAAAACATAAAATTTTGTGAATGTTGTTCATTTTATTTGTAAATAAACTATACTGAAAGCGTTTTATTACAAAAAAAGTGAAACAAAATGGACAATGTTCATTGACCTTTATAGTTTCAGATGTTAAAATTTATACTAAAATACATTCACGGATGTATTGAAAAAACGAAAGGGATTTATAAGGAGACGTAAAATGAAAAAGAAAATTTTAACATTTTTAGTTGCATTCGTATTAATCTTTACATTAGCAAGTTGCGAAGACGAAGAGTTAAACGCAATCATTGATGGATTAGACACTGCAACGGTAGAAAATGCAGGCGATGTTACTGCTTTAGAAACAGCATTAGCAACAGCCCGTGGTGAATTAGAAGCTGCAATCGCAGCAGGTGATACAACAGCAACTACAGCATTAACAGATGCTATTGCTGAACTAGAAGCAGCTATTGCTACAGCAAATGCGCTGACTGAAGGTCGTATCGATGCGGTTGAAGATGCAATTGATAGTAAATATAGTGATGGTATGTATGTACCAGGTACTTATATTGGTGAATATGCAACTACTGAAGATGATCAATCAGTAGTATATTATGCAATCGTAGTGATTGATGCAAATGGTCATGTTAGTGGTGAATTTGTAGATAAATTCTATTCAGTAGAAAACATTACAGAATTTGCTTATGGATTTAGCGTTGATTCAGTAGTATATGCTGATTGGGTAGATACAGCTTATTATACTTATAGTAGTCCATTCTGGGGAAATACAGATTATACTGGTGAATACTATACAAACCTTCAATTAGGTAATGCTGATTATGTATTTACAGATGCTGATGGCAGTGGTGGAGCAACTACAGGCGACACAATTACTTATTCAGGTTCAAATTACTATTTTGGTTCTTTTGATTCAATCGTAATTACACTAGATTCAGAAACTACTGGTACAGTTGCTTATTACTATGGTTATACAACTGATACAAGTGATGCACAAACTTATGGTACAGCTACCGCAACTGTTGAAGTATCAACTCAATACCAAAGTTATGTGGAAGTGGTATCTGCAGCATTAGCTGAAGAAGAAGTAACTGGTGATGCAGCTGATATGGCAATTGCTAATGCAATCGCTCAAGCAGAAATTACTGATCCAAACTATGAAATTATCGCTACTAGTGTTGAAGGGGCATATACTCCAGGTACTTACTTTATTCCTTTAACAAATGAAGAAAACCAATCTCAAAACTTAGGTAATTCATATGGTACAAACTGGAATAAAACATTAGAACAATATGTTTCAACTTCAGTAAGTAAATACTTAAATCAATATAGAGGTTATGCAGTTGTTGTTGTTGATGAATATGGTGTTGTATCAGGTGCACAATTTGTTCAATTCCAAAGTTTATTCCCTGAAGATGGTTACAACCAAGAAGAAGGTTCTTCTAATTGGTCAAGAACATTCACAGGTAAATCAGTTGAGATTTCTTCATCTGTAGCAGCTCAAGCAAGTAAGACTTACTCATATGGACAATATGGTAGTACTACTGAAGAACCAGTGACAATTTCTGGTGATGCATACACTGTTGTTTACTTAGAAGAAAACGACAATGGATATACTATTCCTTCTGCTTATACAGCAATTGATCATGATGGTATTTATGTAAACATTAACAAAACTGATTACATCGAATGGGATGCAACAACAGAAAGTTATGTAGTTTACACTTGGTCAGATACAGGAACAGTAGATGAAAATCAAAATGCTATCTATGACTGGGCTGTAAATGATTCAGTAACAGTTTTAACAATCACAGCAAACACAACATCAACTACATATTCAGTAGCACCAATTAATTTTGAGTTCTTTGGATGGGAAGATGATTTTGTAGCAGTTGCAAATGCAAATGGAGTTTATTCAACTGAATATAACTTTGCTGCAATGCACATGTATTGGACAATAGCTGAACCAGTTATCACTGCAGAATAATCAAATTAGAATTTAACTTAAACAAGCTCTTCGGGGCTTGTTTTTTTATGCTTTTTAGATAAGTTATAGATATCATGTAAATAATACTCGAAAGCATAAAAATCGGTAGACAAAAACCTAAAATTATGATACAATAAACCGAAAAAATAAATAGCTGTAATACAAGAGGTTGCGTTCATTCATGAGTACTAAATGGTGGAAAGGGGATAACGCCGAAATATGGATTAGCGTATTGGGCATATATTGAAGAAATATATGACTGTTCTAGGTAGTTCCCAGCTACCTTGAAGGTGCTTTATTACAGAAGGGCGAATGCAAGTGAGTTATATATAATATATAAGCCGCGGTAAATCGCCACGGCTTTTATTTTTGTAATTAAAATGAACATACTTCATTTATTTATTAAATAAAGTATGGCTAATCTTTAATGATAATCATAGAAAGAAAGGGAAATATACTTATTAAAAGTATATGTAGTAAGCGATGAAAAAAGTAGTTTTATTATTATTAACAATTGTTATCGGCTTATCTGTTGCTGCTTGTAATAGAGCTCCAGAAGGTGTCGATGTTGAAGCTGCAAGAATTAAAATTGCAGAAGTTAAAGCACAATTAACAATTGATGCTGATTTAAATAATGTTACAGAAGACTTAACATTAATCACTTCACTAGATGGAGTAACAATCACTTGGGGTACTTCTAATGCAGAAGTTATTTCAACTGCAGGTGCTGTAACTCGTCCATTATATGAAGATGGTGATGAAGAAGTTACGTTAACTGCAACATTATCATTAACTGGTGCTGAGGATACTAAAGCATTTGATGTAACAGTTAAGAGATTACCTATTACTGATGAACAAAGAGTTCGTTTAGATGCTGAAGCTCTAACAAATCTTTATTATGCTAGTGATGGACGTTTAGTTAATTTAGAGAGTGTCATTAAAAACGTTTCATTACAACAATCAGGTTTAGAAGGATCTACAATTACTTGGACTGTTGATGGTGACAATACTATCTCAGGTGGTTACGAAGGTACACCAGCTGAAGTTCAAGGATCACTCTTAAAAATTTATCGTCCTGATTCAGGTACGACTAACGGTGAAGGTGCAACTTTCACATTAACTGCAACTATTTCTTATGGAACTGCAGAAAGTGAAACAGTTGTATTCACATTAACAATGCCAGAAATGCCATCAAATCCAGATGCTGCAGTAGATGAATTATGGGGTGACCTATTAATTGATGTACCTATCGTAGTTTATTATGATGATGCTGATAAACCAGACTCAGGATATGATCTTGTAAAAGGTGATGGTATTATTGGTCATGATTTTTCAATTATTATTGAAGATGAATTTGGATATGGTGCAACATATACATGGGTATCAAATAACGCAGCCATCGAAATAGATGTTGAAAATGAAATGGCATGGGTTCACAGACAAGAAGAAAATACAGAAGTTAGAATTACTGTAACAATTTCACTTGAAGGTGCTGAAAGTAAAACTAAGACTTTTGATTTAATTGTAAAAGCAGTAGAAACTGACACTTATGATAAATTACAATCAGTTAAAGAGTCATTATCTCTACCTTCAACAATTGATGCTTCTGATAACTATATTGAAGAATTCCTTCCAACAGGATGGGATGGCGATGTAGATATCACATGGGAAGCAACTGGTGCAAACAAAGCATATATTTCTGGTGATGGTACAGTTATTCACCCAGGTGATGCAGATGTTACAGTATCAGTTACTGCTAGATTAACAGCTTATGTAGATGAACTATATAATGAAAAAGATCCATTAAACAACTATCAATTTGTTGTTGATGAGTTTACAGGTATTAGAGTTAAAGTAGAACCAAATGCATCAAGCGATTGGGATGCATTAATTGATGCTGCTTGGGCTGATGCTAATAATACATCTGATGTAGAAACAAACTCATTAATTCAAGTTGTTAAAAATGATTATGATAACATCATTAGAACTTATGTTGTATTTGACGGTGTTGAATATGATATTGAAGTTAAAAATACACTAAATTCAAAAACTGGTGAAAAAGATACTGTATATTTCTATAAGTATATTGAAACAAAGACTTTTGAAATTACAGTTGCTAAAATCGATCCAACTGTAAGCTTTAACACATTTAGAGCAACTGGTGGTCAAGTTTATACATTAAACCCACATAACTTCGAATACTCAAGTGAAGGTGGTGTAATTAGTTCTATCGTAGGAACATTCTACGGAACATTCCCGGATCCAGATACAGCATATCTATTAAATGATTTTGGTCAAAAAGTAGATGCAGATCCATATGCACCAACATATGGTTCACAAGTACCTGGTGAAGCAAGCGCTAATGGTGTTTACTTTGAAGGATATGAATGGAGACCAGTGTTTGCAGCCAACAGAGCAGGGTCACAAGACGATGAAGGTTGGATGCCATACGATGTAAATGGTGATGGCACTAGATGGCAAATCACAATTAGAGATGATTTATATTTCAACAGTGGTAAACACATCACAGTTGATGACTATATTTATTCTTATAGAATGTTATTAGATTCAAGATTATCAAATTATCGTGCATACACATTATTTGATGATATTAAAGTATCAGGTGCGAAAGCATATTGGATTAGTGGAACAAGTTCTACAAATTCAGGATTTAGTCAAAACGTTGGTATTTCTAAAATAAGTGACTACGTGATTCAGTTTGATTTAGATCAACCTGAAACAGTTGAATCATTTATGGCAGCAATGTCAAGTGTTGTCTTATCACCTGTAAATAGTGAGTACTACAAAATCTCAGCTAATGGAACAACTGATTATGGTTCAACATTAGAAAAAATGGATGGTAGTGGTGCTTATAAATTAACAGCTTGGACACAAGGATTAGTTAGACTTTATGCATTAAATGAAGACTTCCCATTAAATAAACAATCATTCATTGATGAAAATCCTTATTTAGGGACTGCATGGGATTATATGTCTGAACGTGTAGTTGAATCTAATTTATTAGCATTACAATTATTCGAAAATGGATATTTAGACATGGGAGCCGCTTCAGGTGAAAGTGCTAAATACTATATTGACAATGGACAAGAAAATGTTGATTACTATCAATCAAATAGTACTGCAACATGGAAATTATCAGTTAATACAAATCGTTCAATCTTACAAAATGAAAATTTACGTAAGGCATTATATTATGGTGTAGACCGTGCAACAATGACAAGTGCTGATGGTCCTGCATATCCACATCAACCAACTGCAACAATTCTTACATCAGCATTTTATCCTGAAGGTATCTTTGAAGGTACGATTCATGGTGTTGATGCAGATGGTAATGTCGTTGAAGGTTTAGGTGTTCCATATACACAAACACCTTATGGTAAAAACGTTGCTACTGCAATGAAAGCAACTGCAAGTGATGAAGATAATTATGCATTTGATCCAATTACAGCAATTGAATCATTTAATATCGCAGCAAATCAATTAGGACAAGATAAAATCACAATCGAAATTCTTACTTTCGATGGTAGTGATGAATTAAAACAACGTTCTGAATGGTTAGAAAAAATGTATGAAAGTTTATTTAACGATCATGAACACGCAACTTACGCATCAAGTTCTCAAACAGTAAAAGATGGCATTTATGGGGCAGGTAGATCAACATATGATGTACCATTCTCAAACACTGAACTTGATATCGTCTTAAAATTTGTTCCATCTAATGTTGCATATAACACAATGATGGCATTCAACTATGACCTTGCATGGAATGCATGGAATGGTGGACAATTTGACCCTTGGGGTATGTTAGAAGTATTTAAAGGTGAGTCAGGTGATGGTGATTATGAAGCGTTCCGTCAAAAACTTGAACCATTTGATAACGCTGAATTCAACAGACTTATCGCAATCGTATCATCTTCTGGATCAGGTGGACGTAAAAATCCTCAATCAGAAGAAGAATACTTAGAAAAACTTGAATACTTAGAACAATTAGAAACAATATTATTAGAAAGTTATGAATTTATTCCACTATATACTTCTAGATCATTAACATTATTTAGCGATCGTATCAGCTTACCAACTGAGTACTCAGTACCAGGTTTAGGTTATGGTGTATCATACGCAATCGTTACATTAAGTGATCAAGAGTTAGTAGGATAATTAAGGATTTATAGGAGGATTCCATGTTTAGATATATCATGAAAAGGGTTGGACTCATTGTCTTAACATTATTTATCACATTATCAATCGCATTCTTTATGATTCGATTAATGCCTGATAGCAATGTATTAGAAGACCCTACTATTCCTCCAGAAACAATACAACGACTTAAGGAAAAATACGGGTATGATAAACCACTTCATACCCAGTATTTCATATGGTTTCAAAATATACTTCCGCATTTTGAAGATGTGATCGTCACAATTTCAGATGCAGAAGATGTCACAAGTCCATATTACGGTATGGAAGTTGGGGCTGTAGTAGGAAGAGAATTCGTATTAACGGATTGGGGAGATAGCTTGAAACTTCAAGTGGGTACACCAGTCTTTGATTACATTTCAGAAAGAATTCCAATCTCGATGTTACTTAATATATTAAGTTTATTCATCTCAATACCTCTAGGTATTTTCTTTGGGACACTTTCGGCCTTACGTAAAAACAAACTTACCGATCATACAATATCAATAAGTATTATTTTCTTCATTAGTGTGCCATCATTTGTATTAGCATCATTAATGCAATACTTCTTAGGTGGTCAACTTGGTTGGTTCCCATATGTATTTGATTCAAATATACCTTTAGCACTAAACTATTTCTTTAGTGGACAAGGTCTACCTTATTTTACAGAAGTTTCTGGAGTATTTCATTTAGTCAATGCTGAAAGTATTGATGTAGCAACTGGCGCTTACGTTTCAGCTGCTGATATCATATTCTGGCCAGCATACATTGAAATGTTCAAATCAATCGTAATGCCAGTATTAGCATTATCTTTTGGTTCAATTGCAGGACTTGCTCGTGTTACACGTGCTGAGTTAACAGAAGTTATCACAAGTGATTTCATGATGTTAGCGAAATCAAAAGGTTTAACAAGAATGCAAGCAACACTTAGACATGCATTTAGAAATTCAATGATTCCACTTGTTGGGATGATTATCGCTATGTTTGTTGGTATTTTAGGTGGTTCATTAATTATTGAAAATATCTTTAGTATCAATGGTGTTGGTTCAATTAGTTTTAAAGCGATTAATGCAAAAGACTTTAATGTGTTCTTAGCATCAATGGCTTTCTATAGTTCGATTTCACTATTTACAGTATTAGTTGTAGACATTTTATATGGTGTGGTTGACCCAAGAATTCGTTTAGGAGGTATTAGAGGATGAGACAAAATCAATTTCCTGATCTTCCAAAAGAACTCTTTAATAAAAACAAAGATCAAAGAGCTTACGCTGAAAAAATTGATGGTAAACCAATTGGTTACTTAAAAGACGCGATGATTCGTTTCTCGAAAAATATCGCATCAGTAACAGCTTTAGTTATGTTATTAATTATTGTGTTATTTACATTGTTTGGTCCGGTATTCTCTTCATATTCAAGTGATGAGACATATCTTCAATCACAATATTTAGCACCTAAAATTCCTGGATTAGAACATTTAGGGATTGCTGATGGTATTAAGACTCGTGATTTCCAAGAACGTTCTTTAGCACAAATCTATGAAAGAATTGTAAGTTTAGAAACTGCAACACCAGGTAGAACTATTACAGTATTACTTAAAAAAGGTGATGATGTAGAATACGCTGAATATACAAAAGAAGATATTTATGCATTATCTGAAGCTGGTTATACAGGTTCTTTCATTACTGAAAATGATCGCTATATCGGTCTAGATCATACATCAATCTTAGGATATGAAGTATTAGAAACTAATACAACATATGACAAGAGTGGTAACCCTATTACTTCTACACAGTTATCAGTAGAATATGACCAATATGAATTAAGAGGGATTGCCGATGATGTTTATCATCTATTTGGAACAACAAAAGATGGTAAAGATTTATATGTATTAACTTGGGAAGGGACAAGAACTTCTCTATTAATTGGTACATTTGCAGCAGTGATAAACTTAATCATTGGTATTATATATGGTTCTATATCTGGTTACTTTGGTGGTAATGTTGATATATTCATGCAACGTTTCACTGAAATCATTGGATCAGTGCCTTGGTTTGTTGTCTTCATGTTATATGTTTTATACTTTGGACAAGGACCAGCATCAATCATGATGGCGTTAGTCATCACCGGTTGGATTGGGATATCAAGAGTTACTAGAATTCAGTTCTTAAGATATCGTAATAGAGAATACGTATTAGCAGCAAGATCTCTTGGTGTTAATGATAGAAAATTAATGTTTAGACATATTTTACCAAACGGTATTGGTACTTTAGTCACAAGTACAGTACTGATCATACCAGGGGCAATCTTCTCTGAAGCAGCCTTATCATACTTAGGTTTAGGGGTTCAAGGTACTTACTCACTTGGATTACTACTTAAAGATGGTCAATTAGAATTATTATTACAACCACACGCTTTATTATTCCCAGCCTTAATCATTTCAATTTTAATGTTATCATTCAATTTAATTGGTAATGGCTTAAGAGATGCGTTAAACCCATCTCTACGTGGACAGTAGTTAGGATTAAAATTATGGAAAATATATTACAAGTAAAAAACTTAAAAGTTAATTTCCGTACTTTAAACGGTACAGTTCAAGCAGTTCGTGGTGTAACTTTTGATCTACATAAAGGTGAAACATTAGCCATTGTAGGTGAAAGTGGTAGTGGTAAGAGTGTGACTTCAAAAGCAATCATTGGATTGCTAAGTAATAATGCGATCATTGAATCAGGTGAAATTCTTTACCGTGATCAAGATGTATTAAAATTAAGTGAAAAAGAATTTTGTAATATCCGTGGTCAACAAATTGGTATGATCTTCCAAGATCCAATGAGTAGTTTAAATCCAATTATGACTGTTGGTAAACAAATTGCTGAACCACTGATATTAAAACTAGGATATTCTAAAAAAGATGCGAAAGCACGTGTTCTAGAATTAATGAAAGATGTTGGTATTGACCATCCTGAAAGAAGATATGATCAATATCCATTCCAATTTTCTGGTGGTATGAGACAACGTATCGTGATCGCGATTGCGTTAGCTTCAAATCCAGAAGTATTGATTTGTGATGAACCGACGACCGCACTAGATGTAACTGTTCAAGCACAAATCTTAGAATTAATTAATAGTATTAAAGAGAAATATAATATATCAGTTATCTTTATTACACATGATTTAGGTGTCGTTGCTCAAATGGCTGATCGTGTTGCAGTGATGTATGCTGGTAAATTCATTGAAGAAGGTTTAACAGATGAAATATTCTATGAACCTGCACATCCATATACTTGGGCATTATTATCAAGTATGCCGGACTTAGATTCTAAAGATGAATTATACACAATTCCAGGTACACCACCTAATATGTTATTTCCACCTGAAGGTGATGCATTCGCACTTAGAAGTGAATATGCATTAGATATCGACTTCCAACAAGAACCACCATTATTTGAAATAACAGATACACACAGAGCAGCAACTTGGTTATTACATCCACATGCACCTAAAGTGGAAATGCCAAAAATCTTACAAAAACGATTAGGCATGTTAAAAGAAGAAGCTGTAGAAAAGAAAAATAAAGAAGTATCAAATGTATCAAATGAAAAAATCTTAGAAGTTAAAAACCTACATCAGTATTTCGTTAATGGTACGGGTAAACATAAATTAGAAACTAGAGCCGTTGATGATATTTCATTTGATGTATATAAAGGTGAATGTTTTGGTATTGTAGGTGAGTCTGGTTGTGGTAAAACAACAACTGGTCGTACAATCATTAAACTGCACCAAGCTTCAAAAGGTTCTGTAACATATCAAGGTAAGGTTGTAACATTAGGTTCAACAACTGTCCAAGATAAGATATCAGAAATCAAAGAAGCATTAAAACAAGATAATCAAAATGAAGAACTATTAAGACAACTTAAAAAATATAAACATATCAACAAGATGGATCCAACTTTCTTAGTTGATACACAAATGATCTTCCAAGATCCAATTGAATCACTAGACCCTCGTATGACAGTTAGAGAAATTATTGCAGAAGGTCTTGAAGTCTTAGGTATTAAGAACTTAATACAAGAAGATGGATATCAATATAAAGGATTAAAAGATCAATTAAAAGAAGTTGTTTTAAATAGTAAGATTAAGATGTTAACTCTTCTTCAAAAAATAACTAAAAAGAGTTATGAAGAAAAAATCTCTGATACAAAAAATAAAGTATCAGAAATAAACAAAGAGGGAACTCTTACAAAAGAAGCATATATTGATTTAAGGGTTGCAGAACTTTTAAGAACTGTAGGTTTATTAGAAGAACATGCAACACGTTATCCACATGAGTTCTCAGGTGGACAACGCCAAAGAATCGGCATAGCTAGAGCACTAGTTATGCGTCCAAAATTGATTATAGCTGATGAGCCGATTTCAGCACTTGACGTTTCTATTCAGGCATCTGTGATTAACTTACTTAAGAAACTTCAAAAAGATATGGGCATCACGATTGTGTTTATTGCACACGACTTATCAGTTGTAAAATACTTCAGCGACCGTATCGCAGTTATGTATAAAGGTAAAATTGTTGAACTGGCATCTTCAGACGAACTATTCAAAAATCCAACACACCCTTATACTAAATCATTACTAAGTGCCATACCGCTTCCAAATCCGACATATGAGAGAGCACGTCAGAGATTTGTATATCAACCAGATTTCAGCATCAACCCTGACGATCTATCAATGATAGATATTGGTAATGATCATTTCGTCTATGCGACACAAAGACAACTAGATTCCGACTTCGAAGTATAATAAAAAAAAGATGTTTGCGGACATCTTTTTCTTTTTTAAAAAGCGCTGAGTATTAAAGCTATGATAATTGAAATAACACTTAGAATGACTCTAAAAGTAATTTTAGGTGATTTTCTTTTTTCTGCGATTTCAACTTTGTAAGCATAAAAGTCTCGATCAACAGTCGTATTATTTATTTCTTGTTGTCTCTTGTTTGGTTCGTGTTTCTGATCAACATAAGACTTCGATTTTAAGGCTTTTCTAAGTCTTGAGAAACTATATCCAAAGATGTCGAAAACGCCGTTATATGCGATATATTGAAACAATGCAATAAAGATAATAAATATTCCAGATAAGAATAAAGTATTAATTAATTGGTAGTCATCACCTGTTTGTATTAAAAACAAAATAATGAAGGTGAATATATATATAATTGTATCAATTAAGATATTTTTTTTAGACATTTTAAAACTCCTTTAGTAATGCGATATCATTATATGATATCAAGGTCGAAAAGTAAAGATAAAATGCAATAAAAAAAGAACCTTGAAAGATTCTTCTTTTACGTTTTTTTAAACTTCAATAATTGCGTCTGTTGGGCAAACTGATTGGCATGCTCCACAATCGATGCAGATATCTTCATCAATCACATAAATTGGATCGCCTTCAGAGATACAATCAACAGGACATTCCGCAGCACATGAACCACATGCGATGCAATCATCAGTAATACGTCTTGGCATGATATCTACCTCCCATTTTTATATTTTATATAACCATTTTATATGAAAATGACTGTAAAGTAAATAACATATTGGGTTTATAAGTCAAATAATATCAATAAAAATTATAAATAGTGATATAATATGTATGGAAATCGCGCAAGGATGGGATTTTATGTCAAAAACATACACATATAGACAATCCATTTTAATATTTAAATACATCATGATCTTCCTTTTTTTCTTGTTGTTAACTTTAACAATTATTAATTTTCAACATGGAGAATCAATGAGTTATTTATTTTTAGCACTTTCTGTGATTGCACTACCAATCATATATTTTTTAGCGCAGTTATCAGATACTAAAATAACCTTAACAAATGAAGCGATTAGCCTAGATTGTCAAAAGAAACATTATCATATCAATTTATCTGATATTACACATATCGAAGTGAAAAGTTCTGAAAAATTTAACGGTTATATCTATATTCATTCCAATGTTGAACATTCTATTTATATTACAATTAGATTAAAAGATTTAGATGATTTCCTACGTACATTATATAAACACTTACTTGCTATTGATCATCCTGAGATTCATAATGAAAAATTATTCTCATTTTATAAGATTGCTATTGAAGTTAAGTTTCAACACGAAAGACTTAAAAAGATCATTAAGTATTATGTATTCTATGTATTATTAAACATATTTTATATTCTAGTACTTTACAGACAACAAATGAATGGCTTGGTGATTAATTTACTTCTAGGCTATTTAGTCATTAGCTTTGTTGCATATATATTTATTGAGCTTGTGTTTTATTCACCAAAGATGCACACTATGTCATTAAATCAGTATCATAATGTTGCTGATGAAACAAAAGCATCTGACCTATTATTCTTTGTTTGGATGGGTATTTCACTGATTCATTTAGTATTAGTTTACACATTAACAATTCTATAAAAAAAGCCATAACTATGTGAAAATACATGAGTCTGTGGCTTTTTTTAATGCAAGAATTTTAAAATGATATAATTAATTTAATAATAAGTATTAGGTGATATATATGAGATTACTATTGGTTGAAGACAATAAAGATTTAGCAAAAGCACTAAAAACAATTTTAGAACGGAATCATTATACTGTTGATGTCGTTGATAATGGTATTGATGGCATTAATTATGGATTGTCAGATAATTACGATGGCATGATATTAGATGTGATGTTGCCAGGTAAAAATGGTTTTGATGTTTTAAGTGAAATTAGAGCAGAAGAACGAAAAATTCCAATAATTATGTTAACAGCTAAATCAGCAACCGATGATAAAGTTGAAGGACTAGATTTAGGTGCTGATGATTATTTGGCGAAACCTTTTGATGTGAAAGAGCTTCTGGCTAGAGTTAGAGCGATGCTTAGAAGAAAAGAAATATTTAAAACAAATCAATTAGAATATCATGGTTTATTACTAAACAATAAAACGTATGAATTAGAATATAAGGGCGTGAATAAACGCTTAGGTAGAAAAGAATTTTTAGTATTAGAAATGATGATGGAATTTCCAAATGAGGTTGTGACATCAACTCAATTTATTGAACATATTTGGGGATGGAATACAGATATAGAGAATAATGTATTATGGGTATATATTTCTAATTTAAGAAATTATTTTAAAGATTTATCGGCACCTTTTGAAATTAAAACAATTAGAGGTGTTGGTTACTTATTAGGAGATAAAGCATGATTAAAAGATTAAGATCAAAATTTATGATTAATGCAATGATCGCGTTTTTAGTCGCGATGTTTGCGTTAGTCTTTTTCTTAAATCTTTTCATAACACTTAGATTTACAGATGTCATTGACGGTAATCTTGATAGAATTATGGAGATGGAGCTTGATGATATTGAACCACCAGATGGACAAGAAGATCCAATATTTAGAGGATTTAATGAAAGAGTCTTTATTGTATATTTTGATGAAGATTTAAATATTACTGAAACAATCGTTTCAAATCCAAATACTATACCAGTAAGTGATGCTAATCAATATGCTTCATCAGTTGTAACAAACGGAAGAACTAGAGGATGGGCAGATGGTTATAGATATGTTTCAGTCTCAGATGGTACAGAAACAGTATATGGATTTATTGATGGTGATTTCTTTGGGTATGCCATTACTTCTTTTAGAAATATATCATTAATAGCCTTAGCAGTTACAACTATATTAGTGATTGTATTTTTATATTTCGCATCCAAACAAGCAGTTAAACCAATGGTTCAATCACAGGAAAGACAAAAACAATTTATGACTGATGCTTCTCATGAATTAAAAACACCATTAACTGTTATTTCTGCTAACACAGAGATTATGCGTATGAATGACCCAGATAATGAGTGGCTTATAAGCATAGACAAACAAACTAGAACACTCACTCATCTAATTCAACAAATCATTAAAATGTCTAAATTAGATGAGTCTGAATTAGAACTCATAAAAGAGGATGTTAACATATCAGATATCGTTAATGAAGCGATTGAAGATTTTAGTATTATGTCTAATCAAAAAAATCTAGAATACGCCATTGAAATAGAGGATGACATCATCGTTTATGCACATAAACAAAGTATTAAAGAACTTGTGAGTATTTTAGTCGATAACGCGATGAAGTATTGTGATGAAAATGGTGATTTACAAGTTAAACTATATAAAAACAAGAAAGTACATTTTTGGATTGCTAATCAATATAACCAAATTGATAAGTTAAATCTATCAAAAATATTTAATAGATTTTATCGAGCTGATAGTGCAAGATTAAGTGATGGTAGTTTTGGATTAGGCTTATCTATTGCTTCATCAATCGTTGAGTATCATCACGGATATATAAAAGCAAACAAAGTAAATCATAATCAAATTGCTATAGAAGTTATACTTCCTTAAAGCTATCCCACATATCAAATGTATGATATTGTGGGATTTTTTTATGCCTTAAGGTTAATTTAAGGGTAGGTCTCTATAATACATTTATATGATTATATAGACAGGAGATTTACTTATGGCTTCATTGCTTAGAATTGCAAACATAGAAAAAAGTTATTATATAACAAGAACACAGAAACAAGATGTACTAAAAGGCATCGATGCAGAATTTGATCGAGGTGAATTAGTTGCTTTATTAGGGGAATCTGGATGTGGAAAATCCACATTAATTAATATATTAGGTGGACTAGATAGTGAGTACACAGGTAGTGTTGTTGTAAAAGGACAATTTCTTCGTGACTTTAGCACAAGAGAAATGGACGACTATAGAAAAAAACGTGTTGGATTAATATTCCAAAATTATAATTTAATTAGTCATATGACAATTGTTGAAAATGTTGAAATTGCGATGCAAATGAGTGATATAGATCATCATGTTAGAAAAGAACGTGCACTTGAACTTCTTAATCTAGTAGGACTAGAAAGCCATGCTCAAAAATTACCATCGCAATTATCTGGCGGGCAAAAACAAAGAGTCGCGATTGCAAGAGCTCTTGCTAATAATCCATCAATAATTCTAGCTGATGAGCCAACAGGTGCATTAGACAAAGAATCAGCTGATGTTGTACTTCAAATATTAAAGAAGATTGTTGAATCAGGAAAACTAGTTATGATCGTTACGCATTCACAATTAGTTGCGAATGAATGTAGTAGAATTGTAAAAATAGATGACGGTAAAATAGTTTCTAATGAAACTAAGTATAAATTAAATACTAAAGGTAAATATGAAAAAGTTATTATGCCTAAACCAATTAAAAATAAAGATTTATCTAAAATATCATTAAGAAATTTAATTCAAACTAAAAGTAGAAGTTTACTAGTTTCAATTGGTATGAGTATTGGGATAGCGGCTGTTGTAATCATATTAGCATTAGGTAGTGGGTTGAAAGATTATGTCAAAGAAGTTTATGCTGATAATCTTCAATCTTCACAAATCACAATTACAAAAGATGATTATGATGACTTCTCATCAACGCAAATAACGACAATTGATGATTTAGAAGGTGTAACAAATGTTGTAGAATCATACATTATCACTTCATCACTATATACATATGGTGATATAGAAGAAGATCATGTTGGTAGTTTATCTGCATTCTACGATGATTACTATCCATCACTTATTTATGGTGCAATCGGTGGCGATGGTACAATAATCATCAATGAGAGTTTTGCTTCATCTTTATCAGATGATAGTATTTTAGCATCTATTGGTACAGAGATAGAAATATCTTATGGGATATATGTTAATACATATACAATTACAGGTATATTTGATGACCAATCAACAGGTAATGCTAAAAATAATGCTTTGATTTCAGGCGATGATTTAGAAGCATTCGTAGAACCGTATGATTTAGATACAAACATTTTATATATTTCATTAACAGATATCACTTATGTGAATGCCGTATTAGATGATTTAGATGCACTTGGATATGAAACATTCCAAGATGATAGTTCTGCACAAACTGTCATTAACTATATTGAACTTGGGACAAAAGTATTAACAGGAGTTGGTGCTATATCTATGGTCGTAGCAGCAATCATGATCTTTATTGTTTTATATATTAGTATTGTTGAAAGAACAAAAGAAATAGGTATCTTAAGAGCTATTGGTGCACAAAAAAGAGATATTAGACGTATGTTTATTTTTGAAGCAGCGATGTTAGGTGTTGCAGGTGGTGTTATTGGTGTAATATTTTCGGTGCTTGTAACACTCGCGACAAATAGTATTACAAGTATGTCACTTAAAACAACACTTATCAGTTATAATGTTTTATATTATGTTTTAGGTATCACCTTAAGTGTATTTGTAAGTGTATTAGCTGGTATTTCACCATCCATAAAAGCAGCAGACCTAGATCCAGTAGAAGCACTTAGATATGAGTAGGTGCAAACATGGGACAAAGATTAACGAAAAAACAAAAACAAAAGAAGAAACAGCAAAAACAAGAAAAACATATTCGCAAACTTGAGAAAATGGATGCTCAAGGTATTAGTCGAAAGAAATGGAAATTTACATATTCACCAGATAAATTTATTAAAATCAAAGCAGTACTTGTGATTTTAATCCCTGTTACTTATATCCTCTATTCACAATTACTTGCTTTGATTATGTTTATATATATAGGTTTGTTCTATTTAGCTATTGCAACAGAACGTAAAATGAATAAAAGTGTGATCAAAAGTAATCATATTAAAATACCAAAATATGATAGTGCAATAGCACTTGTATTAGTGGTTATTGCATTCCTAGGTTCTATCTTTGGTGTGAGTGATGGACGTATGGGGAGATTTTCTAATACTTTATGGATGAAAGTAACATCAAGCTTAAGAAATTTTGGCTCTTTACTAACTGGTAAAAGATCACTATTAGGGGGCAGACCGGTGTTTGGTTTTGGTACTGCCCCAACTCCTCCTGATGGTTTTATTGCTAACACATCAGACATGCAAAACATGATGGGAGATATGCCACCTGGTGGTGGAGGTCGTCCTGAATTTGATGTTGATATAACGAATATACCTATTGAATTTATGTTCTCACAAATTTTATCAACAGTTCAAACAGCACTGGTATTCGCAGTAATGATTATAGGTGTATGCTCATTATTTTTAACGTATAAGAAAATGAAAAAATTTGAAATAACAATAAACGAATTTGTTTTAGATGGAAATATCAAGTTTATACAAGATGAAGACATTGAAAAAATTATATCATTTGGCGAAGAAGAAGTAGTTTAATTTAAATATAAAAATAATAATTTAGATATGTAATTATTTTTAATATCAAAACGTTTGTATTATAATAGAATTATAAAACAAAACAATAGGTAGGTATTAAATGGGAAAGCGTGAAAGAAGTATAGCGTATTTAACGATGATAATCGGAATAGCACTATTTGTCTTTTTTGCTTTTTTCTTTGCTTCAAAAACAGATGTTTCTATTAATTTAAGAGATAATCAATACCAATTCTTAAACGAAGGTTGGTATGTTATTGAAAACGGGGAACAAGTATTTTTAGATGAATTACCAGTAAATTATGAACCAAATACTAGTGATGGATCAGTCACAATATATAAAGTATTACCAGAAGAATTTTTATCTAGACAAACAATTCTTTTAAGAGGATCTCTTCAAGATATTTATGTAGCTGTAGATGGACAAGAAATATATAGACACACAATGGATGATTATCCAGATGTCTTGCCTATTTCTAGTTTATGGTACATCATCGATTTAGGCGCACACACTAACGATAAAGTATTATCAATAACCATAGACTCACCTTTTGAAAGATTCCAAGGTGTATTAAATGATGTTGTTTATGGAACAACAGCAGAAATTTATGCTTATTTATTTGATACATTTGGTTATCGTTTAATTTTAAGTAGTTTAATGTTTTTGTTAGGATTTATTGTATTAATTATTAATCAATTTATTGATAGAAATAAATCTAATGGATTAGTCTATATCAGTGCATTTGTCATGATTGTATCAGCATGGATTATGTGTGAATCAAAATTATTACAATTCTTTATTCCTAATCAATTTGTTATAGGTTCTCTGCCCTATATATTAGTCGCATTAACGGGCATACCGCTAGCATTTTATATTAAAGATTATATTACTCAAAGATATCAAAAAATTTATTTAATCATGGCGATATATTTTAGTGTTGTTGCAGTTGCTGTAGTTGCCCTACAGTTTACAGGAACTTATCAATTCTTTGAATCAGTCATTATTACTCAAGTATCTATATTAGTAGGAGCAACTATTACAGTTATCCTAACATTTATTGAATATTATAAATATCATAGTCAATTAGCAAGAAAATTCTTAAATCATTTCTTTGTTGTTGTGATATTTGCAGTTGCTGAAATCACAAACTTCTTAGTCAGTGATTTTGCATTTACTTCAATTTATGGTTTAGTCATTTTAACGCTATATATGGTTTATATGGTCTTTAGATATATTATCCAAATTAATTACAGATTTAAACTAAGTTACAAATTAGAAATTGCTAATCAATTGATTTATTTAGATGCATTAACAAATGGTAAAAATCGACATGCGTTTGAACGTGATTTTGAAGAAGTATTTAATAATGTTGAAAAGAGAAAATATTTAAGACTTGTTATGTTTGATTTTGACAGACTTAAAGATATAAATGATTCATATGGTCATGTTGAAGGTGATGAAGCATTAAAACTTGGATTAGAAGTTATTGAAAATGCATTTGGTCCATTCGGTGAATGTTATAGAATTGGCGGGGATGAGTTCGCATGTATCTTAAGAACAACCGATCAAATCATATATAAGCAATGTCTTGAGAATCTAGATATTGCCTTAAATAACCTTAATCAAGAATTAACATTTGAGTTAGCATTATCTGTTGGTTCTACAGTATTTGAAAGAAGTAAGTTTGAAAAACCTAGAGATATGTATCGACAAGCTGATCAAAACATGTATGATAATAAAAATAAACAAAAGCAGAAAAGGGAGTCATGATGGAAAAACAAATTAAAATGAAATTATCTGGTTATACAGTGGATAAATTAAACTTTATGCTCAATAAAAATTTCAAAGCTAAAGCAGGAGAAAAAATCCAAGTAAAACCAATTTTTAACAGAGAAACAACTAAAATCAACGACCAAAGATTTATATTAACAATTAGTGTATCACTTGCTAATATAGAATATGACATTCCATTTTATTTAGATGTTCAGATTTCAGGTGTATTTGATGTGCCTGAGTGGGAGAGCGAGCAAACAAATAAATTTATTATCGCGAATGCAACAAGCCTTCTATATCCTTATTTACGATCAAGTGTTACAACTCTCACAGCAAACGGTCATGTACCACCATATATATTACCGATTGCAAATGTCGAACAAATATTCCATTAAAATAAATCATAGAAAAAGCACCTTATCTAGGTGCTTTTTCTTTAAAAGAGAGAGAGAGAAATTTTCATATATGTCATGATATAGCGTTATAACTAATATCTAACTGTAGGGAATCAATGTATGCCATCATCACATAACTTGGGATAGCATAACCTAAATTTTCAGTGCCATCGCTAACAATTTTAAATGAAACGATACCAATGACATAACCATACTTATTAAGCAGTGGACCACCTGAATTTCCTGAGTTAACAGCTGTATCAGTTTGGATAGCTTCGGTAATTGAATCATCATCATTAAAATATCTTAATGGTGCTGAGATAATCCCTTCAGTAATGGATAATCCATAACCTTCAGCATTGCCAACTGCAATCACGGTTTCACCATATAATAGTTTAATTGCATCATCTGTTTGATAAAGACTATCATCAGGATCAGTTAAATCATAAAAGCTTAAATATTGCAGATTTTCAATATTTGTTGGATCAACTTTTAATACTGCTAAATCAAGATCAGAATCATATGCAATCACTTCAACATCAAAATAAACATTTGAATCAGCATAATTAATTTGCACATCAACATTTTCATAAGTGAAATCTTCTAAATCTTCATAATCACTTAATGTAACAACATGAGCGTTTGTCATTAAATATCCTTCTTGATTGATAAAGAATGCTGAAGCTTGTGAAGTTACTGTACCAGTAACTGTTCTTGAATTTCCACCAAATGGGGAATAAGAAGTTTGTGTGTAACTATAATCGATGTTTACAGTAACCTCAACTGTTGAAGCAAGACCGATTGCGGCATTTACAACGGTTGAATTACCATCATCAGATATATAATCATCAAAGTTATTCGTTTCTAAAGCATAAGTCACATCAATTGAATCATTTGTTGTATTTGTGTTGATGATGTTAGCTAATGAACTACATCCGATGAGTGTTACCGATGTTGCTATAAATACGACTAATAATAATACCTTTCTTTTCATTTTGTCACCTCTAATTGCTTTGTGACTATAGTATATGCCTAAAACAAATAGAAGAATAGCATTGTGTCAGCCTTGATATAAATTGACAATTTTTCCCATGATTACCTTAAATTAACATTAAATTAATCGAAAACAATGTTATAATTTAAGGTGTAATTTAGGAATGAGGAGAAAAGCATATGAACGAAAAAAAAACAAACAAAGAAGGCATTATCCATTTTATTAAATTTACTCTATTCTCAATATCTGCAGGTGTTATCCAAGTTGTAGCATTCGCGATTATGTCAGACTTATTAAATTTAATGTATTGGCCATCATATTTAACAGCTTTAACATTATCTGTGTTATGGAATTTTACATTAAATAGAAAATTCACATTTAAGTCAGCAGCCAACATACCATTCGCGATGTTTTTAGTTGCCTTATATTATGCAGCATTTACACCTTTATCTACGTGGTGGGGACATCAATTTGTTGATGTTATGGGTTATCCTGAATATCTTATTTTAGCTGGAACAATGATTATTAATTTTTCAACTGAATTCCTATATACAAAATATGTTGTTTATCACAACAATATTAATACAGCAGTTAAAAACCAAGAAGAGATTGATCCTCTTGATTTTTAGTTTTTAATTTTTTATAATACATTTTGGGAGGCGATATTATATGTCAAAAACAAAAAAATTTAAAACAGAATCGCAACAATTATTACATTTAATGACACATTCTATTTACACACAAAAGGAGATCTTTTTAAGAGAACTTATTTCTAATGCGAGTGATGCCATTGATAAAAGACATTATTTATCACTTACGCATAGTGAAATTCCTCAAACAAATTACGAAATTTGGATTGAGACAAATAAAGATGATCGCTCATTAATCATCAAAGATAATGGTATTGGGTTTACTGAAGAAGAACTTATAGACCATTTAGGAACAATTGCACAATCAGGTTCAAAAGCTTTTAGAGAAAAACTAGAAGAAAATGATGTTGATATGATTGGTCAATTTGGTGTTGGTTTCTACTCAGCATTTATGGTTGCTAAAAAAGTAGAAGTTAGAACTAAATCACCATTTGCTGATACTGGATACATTTGGTCATCAGTTGGTGAATCATCATATTCAATTGATGAAATTGAATATAGTGAAATAGGTACTGAAATTAAATTATACTTAAATGATGATGACGAAGAAAATGAAGAAGTATATTCAGAATTCTTAGAAACTTATACAATTGAAAACTTAGTTAAAAAATATTCTGATTATGTTCGTTATCCTATTAAGATGATGAAAGAAAAAGAAGAAGAGGGTCAAAAGCGATTAGAAGAAACTACGCTAAATCAAATGACACCGATTTGGAAACGTAATAAAAATGATGTGACTGAACATGAATTTAATGAATTCTATAAACATCAGTTTAACGATTATGAAGATCCATTGAAAGTTATCCACACTAAAGTTGAAGGTATGATGATGTATTCTGCATTATTATATATTCCTAAACGTGCACCTTTTGATTTCTATAGCGAAAAATATGAAAAAGGATTGCAACTTTATTCAAAAGGTGTATTTATCCAAGATAAGAATAAAGATTTAATTCCAGATTATTTTAAATTTGTTAAAGGTTTAGTTGATTCAGCTGACCTAAGTTTAAATATTAGCCGTGAGTTACTACAACAAAACAAACAAGTTAAAAAAATTGCGAGTCACTTAGAAAAGAAAATTAAAAATGAATTAGAAAGCATGCTTAAAAATGAAAGAGATACTTATGTTGAATTCTATGAAACATATAAGAATACTCTTAAATTTGGTATCTATGATCAATTTGGAGCAAACAAAGAAAAACTTCAAGATTTAGTGATGTTTAAAACATCTCAATCGGATGATTATGTAACTTTTAAAGAATATGTTGAACGTAAACCAGAAGCACAAAAAGCAATCTATTACGCAACAGGTAAAAATAAACAATCAATTCTAAACCTTCCACAAATGGACGTGATGAAAGATAAAGGATATGAAGTATTATTATTTACTGATGATATTGATGAGTTTATGATTCAAGTGTTAAATAGTTATGATGAAGTGCCATTTAAATCTATTCAACAAGGTGACGCTGATTTTATTGATGATGAAACAAAAGAAAAAATCGATGTTAAATCAGAAGAACATAAAGATATCCTACAAGCTTTAACTGACGCTTTAGATGGTAAAGTTAAATCTGTAAAATTTAGTGCGAGACTTAAAGATTCAGCTGTTTGTTTAGTCTCAGGTGAAGGTCTATCGATGGAGATGGAAAACATCTTAAAACAAATGCCTAATCAAGGTCCTGGTGTGAAAGCTGAAAAGATTTTAGAAATTAATCCAGAACATGCTTTATTTAAAGCAGTACAAAAAGTATATGATAAGGATAGTTCTAAAGTTAATGCATATGCATCACTTTTATATCACCAAGCACTATTAATTGAAGGTCTACCAATTGAAGATCCATCGGAGTTTAATCAAAACTTAATGGACTTAATGATTGAATCTTCAGAAAAATAGTAAAGAAAAAAAGACTTCATTTGAAGTCTTTTATTTTTAGTTTCTATAATCTGTGTAATAAATATCATCATCTGATACATCATCAGCATCAATCACATATCTTCCGTGATGTGTATGTTGATCATTTTTTGGTTTGCTTGGTCCTCTTGTGCCTGGTAATAATATAAACATTAATACCACACCAGTAGCAAACCCACCTGCGTGACCATAAATACTGATATTAGGAACTATAATCGTAAAGATTGCATTAATAAATACTAAAGTCCTAATTGATCTAATTCCATGAGGTGTAAATAATAAAGGTTTTTGATAAGTCAGCAAGAACAAGGCACCCATAATACCAAATAAAGCACCACTCGCTCCAATTGTTGCTGTCATACTTTGCATATTAGTTAGCCATACTAAAGTAGATGAACCTAATCCTGAAATTAAGTAGATTAAGATGTATTTAGGTTTACCAAGTAAATCTTCTACAAATCCACCAATAATATATAAGAAATAACTATTCATTAATAAGTGGAATATTCCACCATGAAGAAACATAGATGTAAATAATCTATAATATTCATGATTATCTGTAATTAATTTTGGTACAATCGCACCAAAATCTACTAAAACTTCTTCAAAATTAAAAATATTTCGACTAAATATCATTAGGACGAGACCCATGATTAAATTTAATGCTAATAATATAGTTGTTACTGGATGTTTTTCAAAAGATCTTCTGACTCTTCGTTCAAATGTTGTCTGCTGCATGTAAACACTCCTTTGCATGTCTATTTTACAAAAAAAAGAATAAAACATAAAGGAATTAAGCAATTTAATATAATTATGGAATTGTACCCATAATTAAGTATTTGGTATATTTATATAGTTTTTCTTTTTTTCAAAAAAGAAGTACAATAATAAAGAGGTGATCAATATGCCAAAGAGCAAAGTAGTAATCGTAGGAACAGGTATGGTTGGTATGAGTTATGCATACTCATTGCTTAATCAAGGGACAGTAGAAGAATTGGTTTTAATTGATATTAACAAAGATCGTGCAGAAGGTGAAGCGATGGATTTAAATCATGGCTTATCATATGCACCAAGAAAAATGAAAATTTATGCAGGAGATTATAATGACTGCAAGGATGCTGATATTGTTGTGATTACAGCAGGTGTGAGTCAAAAAGATGGGGAAACTAGAATTGACTTATTAAACCGTAATGCTGCAATTATGAAATCAGTTGTTAAAGGTATTATGGCAAGCGGATTTGATGGCATCATATTAGTTGCTAGTAATCCTGTTGATATTCTAGCTTATGTTGCATGGAAAGCTTCAGGCTTACCATCATCAAAAGTGTTTGGTAGTGGAACGTCTTTAGATACAGCTAGATTAAGATATGAAATTGCCAAAAAGATTTCCATATCTGTTAAAAATATTCACGCTTATATTTTAGGTGAACACGGAGATACAGAATTTGTATGTTGGTCTAATGCATATATAGGTTCTAAACCATTAAAAGATGTCATTGAAACTATGAGCGAAATTGAATTTAATGATTTAGAAAAAATACATCAAGATGTAAAAAATGCGGCTTATGAAATTATTAAACGTAAGAAAGCAACCTATTATGGAATTGGTATGACATTAGTAAGTATCACAGCAGCAATCATTAATAACGAAAATAGAATATTACCTATTAGTGTTTATAATAATGGTGTTTATGATATTGAATCTGATTTATATATAGGACTACCTGCAGTGTTAAATGCTGATGGTGTCCATCATCCTGTAAAACTTAAATTAGATGAAACAGAAACGAAACAAATGAATCATTCAGCTAAAGTGTTAAAAGACATTTTAAATCAAATGGAATTTTAAGGAGAAGATTATGGCATTTATATTAAGTTTAATTTCTATTATGTTTGTTGTTAGAACATTTATCTCAATATTGAATTATAAACATTCAATCAAAGGTGTTCCAGAAAATGTTAGTCATATCTATGATCAAGAAGCTTACGATAAATGGTTAGCTTACAATCGAGATCAAATGAAGTATGGTTTAATAACTAGAACATTTAATTTTGTACTTATGTTATTATTATTAGTTTTCCAAGTATTTGGATATATTGAACAATTATCAAATCAAATTACTGATAATATATATCTTCAAACATTGTTATTCTTAGGTATTTATTTTGTAGCATCTGCAATCATTGACCTACCTTTTGAATATTATCAAACATTTGTTATAGAAGAAAAACATGGATTTAATAAATCTACTAAGAAGACATTCTTTATTGATCAAATTAAACAAATGTTATTATTATTTGTTTTAGGCGGTGCTGCAATTTATGGATTACATGCACTATTCTTAAACATGGCTAACATTTGGTTATTTATAGTCCTAGCATGGGCTGCTATTTCAGTAGTCATGATTTTAATCTTTGTATTAAATACGAAAGTGTTTGTAAGATTATTTAACAAACTTACACCTTTAGAAGAAGGATCACTTAAAACTAAGATTGATGAACTTGCGGGAAGCCTTGGATTTGAAATTGATAAGATTTCTATTATGGACGCATCAAGAAGATCAACTAAATTAAATGCATTTTTTAGTGGACTTGGTAAACATAGAGATGTTGTTTTATATGATACATTAGTAGAAAAAATGGAAGAAGAAGAGATTTTAGCGGTCTTAGGGCATGAGTTAAGTCACGCATTACATAAAGATACTACTAAGATGTTAATAGAACAAATTTTAGTCTTTGGTGTATTTGCAGCGATGATTGGATTAATCCTTAACTGGAGTGCATTATATACAGGTTTTGGCTTATCTGGTATTCACTTTGGATTCTCGGTTATATTAATTTCTATTGTTATGGGTCCAATTAGCATGTTATTAGGCATTCCAACGAATTATGTCTCTAGAGTTGCTGAATTTAGAGCAGATGCTTTTGGAGCAAAACATGTTTCAAAAGACGCGATGATATCAGCACTTGAAGTGTTAGCTAGAGCAAACTATTCAAATCTAAATCCACATCCTTTATATGTGAAACTATACTATAACCATCCTACAATAGCTAAACGTATTGAAGCGATTAAAGCATCATGAATTTAAAGAGAATCACCCATCTAAAAGATGGCAATCAAACAGGTGAATATGTCTTATATTGGATGCAACAATCTCAACGTATCCACTATAATCACGCACTTAATTATGCTGTAGAAATGGCAAATAGAAACAATCTTCCTTTGGTTGTTTTATTTGCTTTATATGGCGATTATCCCGAAGCAAATGAACGTAGTTTTGCGTTTATGTTAGAAGGTTTAGTTGATGTGAAAGCTTGGCTAGACCGTCTAAAAGGTAACTTCGTATTACGTATAGGAAAAGCCCAAGATGTCATATTTGATTATATGGATAAAGCACATACAGTCGTATTTGATTATGGGTACTTAAGACATCAACGACAATGGCGAAAAGATATTTTAGATGAAGCAATTAAAAGAAATTTAGGTTGCGAGATTGATATGATTGATACAGATACAGTAGTGCCTGTAAATGTAGCAAGCAACAAAAGAGAATATGGTGCGTATACCATTAGACCTAAAATCATGAAAGAAATCGCGAACTTTAGAGATATGGATTCACTACCTCTAATTAATGTACAAAAAAATTTAGGATTTGTATCAGATGATGATTTAACTGATATTGATCAATTACTAAAAAAACTTAAAGTAGATACATCAGTACCACGTAGTCCATACTTTAGAGGTGGTTATTTAAAAGCATCTAATCTATTTTCTAATTTCTTATATAACGATTTAAGAGATTATAAAGATAGAAATGATCCATCTAATCCTAAAGTATCATATATGAGTCTATATCTACATTTTGGACAAATATCACCTTTAGAGTTATTAGAGCGTATGACTTTAGCGATGCTTCAAGATCAAATTGATCAAGCAAGTATTGATAGTTTTGTAGAACAATTAGTTGTGAGAAGAGAATTATCATTTAATTATGTTAGATACACTAAAGGTTATGATAAGTTTGAAACAATGACTCAAGATTGGGCATATAAAACAATGAAGGCTCACGAAGATGATGAAAGAAATTATATTTATTCAACACTTGATTATGAGCACTTCCAAACGCATGATGAAGCGTTTAATGCAGCCATGATTGAAATGGTAAAAACTGGATACATGCATAACTATATGCGTATGTACTGGGCTAAAAAAATTATCGAATGGAGTCCAACATATAAAGAAGCATATGAAACCATTCTTTACTTAAATAACAAATATTTCATTGATGGTAGAGATGCTAATAGTTATACAGGTGTCGCATGGTGCTTCGGTAATCATGATAGACCTTGGACAGAACGTTCAGTATTTGGTCAATTAAGATATATGAATTTTGAAGGATTAAAGCGTAAATTTAAAATTGATAAATATATCAATGAGATGAAACAACTATTAAAAGATTAAACAAAAAAAGTCTAAACATTTGAGTTTAGACTTTTATTTATTTTCATTTATTCAATTAAACTTTTTTTGGTTTAAACTTCTCTAAAGCTGTTAAACTTAAGTTTAATAAGATACCTACGATTGCAGCTAAGCTCATACCACTAAGTGCAGCGTTTGCTGAGATTTGAACTGTAGCGCCACCTAAGCCAAGAACTAACATTGTTGAAACAATGATCAAGTTTTTCATATTACCTAAATCAGTGTGATCTTTAATTAATACTTTAACACCATTTGATGCAATTAAACCATAAAGAATGACTGTCATACCACCAATAACTGCCCATGGGATACTTGAGATAAACGCTTGGATATAACCAAAGAATCCTAAGAAAATAGCGAAGATTGCAGCTAAACCAATTACCCATACCGAACCAACTCTTGTGATTGCTACAACACCTGTGTTTTCACCATAAGTTGTATTAGCAGGTCCACCTAATGAAGCAGATACGAATGTTGCAAGACCATCACCTAATAATGTTTTATTTAAACCAGGTTCTGTAATAAAATCATTACCAGTAATTTCACCTAAAACAACATGATCACCAATATGTTCAGCGATTGTTACAAATGCGAGTGGTGCGAATACTAAGACTTGAGTGAAGTCTAATTTATATGTGCCAATGAATGAGAAGTTTGGTAATTGGAAGAATTTAGCACTTGCAAATACTGAATAATCAACAATACCAAAGATCATTGATGCTACATATCCGACGATGATTGCTAATAAGAAAGGTACGATTTTAATAAATCCTTTACCAATTAATGAGAATAATACAACTGAAGCAAATGTAATGACTGCAACTAGTATAATTGCATAACCCCCGAATGGACTTACTTCTGAGAAAGTGCCATCTTGGTATTCATAAAGTGATAGACTAAGTCCTTCAGTTAATAAAGGATTAGAACTATATGCTAACACTCTATCTCCATCTACTAGTGATAATTCAACTGAACCTAAAACTTTGTAGTTGTATACTAAAGTCATATCTTCATTTAAATATAATAAGTTATCACCAATTAAATAATCAGTAACATCTGCTGATGCATACTCAATACTGTTTAATTGTCTTGCTGAATAATTATCGAATGAACCTCCATCTAAACCAATGTTTGAGATAGCGACAGGTGCTAAACTCATACCAATGATGATGATCATAGGTCCAATAACAACTGGTGGTAATAATTTTTTAATCCAACTACTACCTACAAAGTAAATAATAAAAGCAATTGCCATGTAAATTAAACCAACAACCATTAAACCAACATATACACTTTCAAAACCACCAGTAGCAGCTGCTGCAACACCAATTGTTGAAATATATGCAAAACTACTTCCTAGATAAACAGGCACTTTACCTTTTGTTGAAGCGATATAGATTAATGTACCAATACCACTTGCGACTAATGCAACACCGATATCAAGACCTGTAATAATAGGTACTAATACTGTTGCACCAAACATTGCAAACACATGTTGCAAACTTAAAATAATCCATTGACCAATTGAACTTGGTTTTTCTTGGATTCCAACTAATAATTTTTTCTCATCCATAAAAAATCTCCTTATAATTTAGTTTTAAAGGCCTTAACAAAAAAAGACACCTGTGGGTGTCCTTTAAGTTCGGTATGAATTGATAATTACCTTGTTATGCTCACAGGCATACCCTTAAAGGACCTTTACTGATTAAAAGTATATCATGAAATTCATATAAAGCAATAGAAAAATTTACAAAAATTGGTATAATATTTTTGTGGTGATGATATGAAAGAGATAATGAATCAAGAACAAATTTCAAGAACATTAAAAAGAATGACGCATGAAATCATTGAAAGAAACAATGATTTGAGTGCGATTGTTTTACTAGGGATTAAACACAAAGGTGTACCTATTGCTCAAAAATTAAAAGAAAACTTAAATAGATTTGCAGATGTTGAAGTACCTGTCTATGAATTAGATATTACCCCTCATCGTGATGACAAGAAATATGAAACTTTCACAGTTGAGAAATTACCAGTCGACTTAGATGGTAAAAATGTCATCATCATAGATGATGTATTATTCACTGGAAGATCTGTAAGAGCAGCAATGGATGCAATTAATGACTTTGGTAGACCCTCAAAAATCCAATTAGCAATCTTAGTTGATAGAGGACATAGAGAACTGCCAATTAGAGCTGATTATATCGGCAAAAACATTCCTACAAGTTATGATGAAAAAGTTGTTGTGGAATGGGATGAATTAGTCTACATTAAATAATATGTTAAATATTTAACTTTTCGTATTTTTAGAATTAAACATGTTGACAATTACTACGTAATATAGTAATATTACATAGGTACATTAGATTTATCCACAAGCCCTTAATTCATAAATTAAGAATATAAGGAGATCCAAAAATGAAAACATTTATGGCAAACGAAGCAACCATTACGCGTAAATGGTATGTCGTAGATGCAGATGGTAAAACTTTAGGACGCTTAGCGACTGAAGTAGCATCTGTTTTAAAAGGTAAACATAAACCAAGCTACACTCCTCATGTAGATTCAGGTGACTATGTTATCGTAGTAAACGCAGAAAAAATTAAATTAACTGGTAAGAAATGGGATCAAAAAATGTATTATAGCCACTCAGGTTATAATGGAGGTCTTTCAGCTACTGCTGCTAAAGACGTCATGAAAAAATTTCCAACTAGAATGGTTGAAAAAGCTGTTGTTGGTATGTTACCACATACTAAATTAGGCGCTAAAATGGCGAAAAAACTTTTCGTTTATGCAGGTCCTGAACACAAACATTCAGCACAACAACCAGAAACATTGGAGGTATAATTAAATGGCAAATAATAAAGCACAATTCTTCGGTACTGGACGTCGTAAAAGTTCAGTTGCCAGAGTTATCTTAACAAATGGTAAAGGCGAATTCTTAGTAAATGGTCGTCCATTTGAAGATTACATCCCATCAGCTGCAACACGCTTAGACGTACTTCAACCTTTAACATTAACTGAAAGTGAAGGAAAATATGATATCACTGTTAATGTAAATGGTGGTGGACTTACAGGTCAAGCTGGTGCTATCCGTTTAGGTATCACTAGAGCTTTACTTGAAATCAACCCTGATTTAAGAAGTATCTTAAAACCTGCTGGTTTAATCACTCGTGATCCACGTTCTAAAGAACGTAAAAAACCAGGTCTTAAAAAAGCAAGAAAAGCATCACAATTCTCAAAACGTTAATTTTATTGGAACCCTATGGGTTCCTTTTTTTTCGTGTTATAATATATGAGGTATGAAACAATATTGAATTAGAGGTTTTTATGAAAATTGTTATTTTAGGTTATTCAGGTGCAGGGAAATCCACATTTGCTAAAAATCTTCATAACCATTATCAAATACCATTGTTGTATTTAGATACTGTCCATTTTGCACCAAATTGGGTTGAAAGATCTGATGAGGCAATGGAAAAAGATATGAAAGAGTTTATCAGTCAAGATAACTGGATTATGGAAGGTAATTATCGAAGATTACTACCACAACGTTATCAAGATGCAGATAAGATTTTCATTTTTAATATCAACCGTATAACATGCCTATATCAAGTCATTAAAAGACGTATTCAATATCGCAATAAACAAAGAGAATCAATGACTGATGGCTGTAAGGAAAAAATAGATTTTGAGTTTTTCATGTGGGTTATTCACAATGGTAGAACTAAAACTAGAAGAAAATTCTTTAAAGACATAAAAAATAAACACGGGCATAAAGTTATTGAATTCAAAAACAAACGACAAATCAGAAAATATTTACACGATATCGGATATAAAAATGTTTAAATATGAATAAATTCATATAGGCATTGAGAAAACGGTTAAATTATCGTATAATATAAACTGCATGTTAAGGTGGGATTATATGAAAAAAGTAAGAGTAAGATACGCACCAAGTCCAACAGGATTACTACATATCGGTAATGCAAGATCTGCATTATTCAATTATTTATTCGCTAGAAGATTTAAAGGTGAATTTATTGTAAGAATTGAAGATACTGATGTATTAAGAAATGTTGAAGGCGGAGAAGCGTCACAATTAAATTATTTAAGTTGGTTAGGACTATCATGGGATGAATCTCCTGATAAAGGTGGTCCTTTTGGTCCATATCGTCAATTAGAAAGATTGGACCTATATACAAAATACGCAAATGAATTATTAGAACGAGGACTAGCATATAAAGATTACCGTGAAGGCAGTGATAAATATGCAATCCGTGTTAAAGTACCAAATGACCAAACATATCAATTTGATGATTTAGTCAGAGGTAAGCTTTCATTTGAAAGTAAAGAAGTTGAAGATTGGATTATTGTTAAAGATAATGGTATTCCAACATATAACTTCGCAGTTGTGATTGATGACCATTTCATGGAAATCACTCATGTGTTACGTGGTGAAGAACATATCACTAACACACCAAAACAAATCATGATTTATCAAGCGTTTGGATGGGAAGTACCAACATTTGGTCATATGACAATTATTGTTAATGAGCAAAAGAAAAAATTAAGTAAAAGAGATAAAGATGTTGTTCAATTCATTTCTGAATATGAAGCAATGGGTTACCTACCAGAAGCAATGTTTAACTTTATTTCATTATTAGGTTGGTCTCCACAAGGAAATAAAGAAATTCTTTCTCAAGAACAAATCATCCAACAATTTGATCCTAAGAGATTATCAAAAGCGCCAGCTATGTTTGATAAAGATAAATTAGCTTATATTAATAGTAGATATATAAAGAAATTGCCATTACCTGAATTAGCTAAGAAAATTAAACCTTTCCTAGATAAAGAAGGTATTGAAATTCCAAGTGATGCATGGTTAGAATTACTAGCTAGTGTATTCCAAGATCGTATGAGTTATATTGGTCAAATTGCTGATCTATATAAAGAATTCTTCCATGGTGATTTCAAATTAAGTGATGAAGCATATGCATTCTTACAAGAAAATCAAAGTTTAGCTTTAGTTGAAGCATTTAAACAAATGATTGAAGAAAGAGCATTCACTGTAGAATCAATTGACCAATCAATTAATGATGTTAGTGCACAACTAGAAATTAAGGGTAAACCTTTATTTATGGGAATTAGAATTGCTGCAACAGGTGACATGCATGGTCCAAGTTTAGCAAACTGTATTGCACTACTCGAAAAAGATAGAGTATTATCAAGACTTCAAAAAGTATTAGACAAACTAAGAGGTGACTTATGAAAAGAGTAGTTTATTTATTTGTAGCAGTATTATCATTATTTGTATTAGTTGCATGTAACACAACAGCAGCAACTGCAGCATTTGATGATGTTGAAAAAACAAAATCATCTGTAACATTTACTGTCACAGTCGATGATCCAGATGCTGAAATTACAGGTTATACATATGTAAAATTATATGATGCTGACGAAGAATTAATTAATAGTCAAATTCTTAATTTTGAAGAAGGTGAAACTTCATTAGAAGATGAAGTAACATTTTCAAGTTTAGATGCAGAAACAACTTATACTTTAGTTGTTGAAGCAACGATTGAAAAAAGAAATGTTGATTTAGCAACTGAAGAGTTTACAACTTTTGCAGAATCAGAAGTAACAATTACAACAGTAGAAGAATTTATGGATATGACTTCTAACCGTTCAGGCGATTATATTTTAGCAAATGACTTAGACTTTACTGATGTAGAATATACAATTCCATTTGGATCAGGTAAAAGCTTCTTAGGAACTTTTGATGGTCAAGGATATACAATCAGTAATATTACAATTGATGAATTAGCAGTATATACAGGTGTATTTGGTACTGTTTCATCAGCAACAATTGAAAACTTAAATATTGATAATGTTAATATGGGTACTGCAGAAGCTCCACTAGAATTAGCAACATCAACAAGAATTGGATTTGCGATTGGATATATTTCAAGTCAATCAGCAGAAATTAATAATGTACATGTAACAAATAGTTCATTATATATTAAAACAGCATCAACAATCTCAACATTTGTTGGTGGATTAATTGGAGACATGAGAGGATCAATCGAAAACTCAAGTGTTGAAAATGCAGTTATCCAAGTAGAAACAACTTCAACAGCAGATGTAAGAATTGGTGGTTTAGTAGGTTCTCTATGGGAAGATGCTACAGTTAATGAATCATATAGTACTGGTTCAATTGACTTTACTTTCGCAGGTGAAGGTTTAGGAGATACAGATAACAGTGCAATTGATATCGGTGGATTAGTTGGTAGAAATGAAGCAACTGATGTATTATCACCAGTTAAAGATGTTTATTCAACAGTTGATATTACTGCTGATTTCACATATAACACAGAAGATGGTACTGAAGAAGCTAACTATTCAGTTAATGTTGGTGGTTTAATTGGTTATTCATCAGCATATGTAGAAAGTGGATTCTATGCAGGTTCAATTGAACTTACTCAAACTTCAACAGAGTTTGAAACAAATACTTATAAATTATTTAGTGTTGGTGGATTAATTGGTAAATACTTTGCTAGAAAAGCTTTAAATGAATTAGTAAGATTTGGTAACGGTGAATCAATTACATTAACTGTTTCTGAAGATGTTAATTTAAAATTCTCACAATTAGTAGCATTTAGTGTAAATGCTGATCCAGCTAATTTTGATGCAGGTGTTGTTGGTTCTCAATCAGCAACAATCAATACTGAAGCTGTTACAGATATCGCAAATGAAATTGCAGAACCAACTACTTATTTCACAAGTGATTGGGTTCAAGCAGCATTTGACGCAATCAACGTAGGTTAATTAAATAACAAGAACGACATCAAATGATGTCGTTTTTTTATGCTATAATATTATTAAATATAGAAACTAAAAAGTGGTGAATTCATGTATATTTCAAAAACTAGATTTATCAATCACATGCGCTGTAATCGATATGCAGCTCTAGAATCATTATATAAAGAAAAAGACAAAGCGATTGTCGCTTTTTCTGATGATCCAGATATGGATGAATTGATGAGTGAAGAAAATTATGAAAAAATGAATTTCTTACTTGATGATATGTATGATGATGAAGATGAGGACTTATTAGTTAAACCAGACAAACAAATGGAAACGATGCTTCCATATTATAATCAAATAGAAATTGTTGCTGGGCAAGCAATAGATCATAGATTTAGTGGACAAACAGTTTATTCACTAGATACTTATAAACAAAAAAGATTTGAATTTGGTGTTAAAGGTTATCAGTTTTATTGTTTCCTTGATGGTTATCAAGAAGATGATAAAGCAATACGTATCTTTGAGGTTAAAGCGACCACATCTAAAAAATTCTTAGATATGACTTTTAAAGATGATGACGGAAACAAACGCGGCATCTTTGAATACTCTCCAGAAGGCATTTTAATGTTTTCTAAGGATTTATTGAATCCAGTTAATGATAAATATTATGATAAATTAAAAACGCTAAAAAACAGATTATCTAAGGCTGGACGATATGTTTATGACCTTGCATATCAAAGATATGTTTTTGAACATTCTAATGAGAATGATAAAAAACATAAATATTATTTAGCGGTTTTAAATAGTGAATACATCCACGATGGAAAAGTAGATGAAACAGGTAAGCCAGTATATCCTGATGATTTAATTGTGTTTATTGATTTTACTAATTTCTTAGATGAAATGATGCCAATTATCGAACAAGACATTGAACTTGTTATCTCTCGTTTAAATCAAATGAATGCAGAGCCAGTATCACTAGGACTTCATTGTCAAAGAAAAGATTCAAGACAATGTAAGTTTTTCCCGATTTGTTATAAACATGTACCAGACTATAATTCAATATTTACATATTTAAGTGGGCATGCAGGATTTAAAGATCCACAAGGTGTTAAACATGAACGCTTTGATATGCTTAATGAAGGTTATGTTAAAGCAACTGATGTCCCACATGATTGGCTTAATAGAGAGAATAATATTCTCCAAAGACAAGTCATTGATAGTGGTGAAGCATATTTTGACAAACGTAAAGTGAAAGCCGCGATTGAATCATTAAAATATCCGATTTATCATCTAGACTTTGAGACATTTCCTTGTCCACTGCCTAGATTTAAAGGTGAAAAACCTTACAGTCAGTCATTATTCCAATATTCAATTCATATAGAGCATGAACCAGGTGTATGTGATAAAGATAAAGATAATTATAGTTATGTTGCAACCACTCATGATGATCTTAGAAAAGACTTAGTTGAAAACATGCTTGATATTATCAAGGATGACCAAGGGTCTATCATGGCTTATAATATTTCTTTTGAGAAAACAAGATTGAAAGAAATGGCTGAAATCTATCCTGAACACGGACCAAGATTAAGAAGAATGATGGATCGTTTAGTTGATTTAATGTACTTCTTAAGAGGTAATAAGAAGCTATTTGAATCATTAGGTTTTCCTGACGCATCAACATTTAATTACTATCACAATGATTTGAATGGATCGTTTTCGATTAAGAAAGTCCTACCTATTTTTAGTAACTTAACATATAAAGGTATGCCGATTGCTAATGGTACTGAAGCCCTTGTTACGTATGCCCAATTTCCTTTTATGGATGAGAAATCATTTCACAAAAACTATGAAGATTTATTGGAATACTGTAAACAAGATACATGGGCAATGGTTGAAATTTTAGAAGAACTTAGAAAATTAGTTTAAACCACTAAAAAAGAGTGGTTTTTTTCTTTATAAAGCCAAATACAATTATTTTGAACTTAAAAGGGGTATGACTTGTTATTTTATAATTTATCAATTATAATAAAATGAAAGGGGAGGTTTTATTGTATGCTTAAAATATATAATACATTAACAAACCAAGTAGAACCATTTAAACCGGTGAAACCCAACAAAGTCAATATGTATGTTTGTGGACCAACGGTCTATTCAGATATTCATATTGGAAATGCAAGACCTGTGATTTTTTTTGATGTTGTAAAACGTTACTTAACACATCTTAACTATAAAGTTTATTACGTATCAAACATAACAGATGTTGACGATAAAATTATAGATCGTGCTAAAGCATTGGGCATAACAGAAGACGCGCTCACGAAATTATATACTGACCGCTTTTTAGACGTGCAACAAATTGTTGGAAGTATGCTTCCAGATTTTATGCCAAAAGCAACCGATTATATAACATCAATGATTGAATACATTGATGATTTAATTAAAAAAGATTACGCTTATCAAACAAGTGAAGGCGTATATTTTAGAATATCTAAAGTTGAAGATTACGGTATTCTAAGTAATCAAGATATTAATGCTTTAACTGAAGGTGTTCGTGTAGACCTAGATCCTGAAAAAGAAAATCCTAGAGATTTCAGTTTATGGAAATTAACTGATGATGGCTTAAGATTTTCAAGTCCATGGGGTGAAGGTAGACCAGGATGGCATACAGAGTGTGCTGTAATGAATCATGACATTTTCGATGGAGAAATTGATATTCATGGTGGTGGATCAGATTTAAAATTCCCACACCATGAAAATGAAATTGCTCAGGCAAATGCTCACGACCATCATCATTTATCAAGATATTGGATGCATGTGGGAAGACTTGATGTTGATCAAGTGAAGATGAGCAAGTCATTAGGCAATATTACTTTAGTTAAAGATATGGTGAATCAATATCATCCGCTTGCATTTAGAATGTTTATGCTAGCGCATCACTATAGACAATCAATTAACTATTCTGTTGAAGTGATGAATGAATATGCAGGTATTTATGATAAAATGGTAAGAAATCTTAAGAAGGCATTTTTATCATTATCACTTGATGGTTATCAAGTCGGTGACCTAGATGAAAAAATCATGGCAGAATTTGAAGCGATGATGAATGATGATTTTAATACACCAAATGTTATTACACTTATCTATGATCTACTTAAGCAATTAAATAAAGCTAATGATTCAGAAGATAAATTAGTTTTATATCAAACAATTAGTCGTATTTTAAATATCTTAGGTTTAATGCCATCATTCGAATTAGAAGATGAAATTATTATTGCATATAAAGATTGGCAAACAGCAAGAGCAGAAAAAAACTTTAGACTTGCTGATGAGCTTAGAGGTAAATTAACAGAACAAGGTTGGATTTAATGAACGGATTAACACTTGCATATTTAGGTGATGCATATTATGAATTTAGAATCAGACAATATTTAATCGATCAAGGATTAACAGACGTTAATCAATTACATAAACGTGCAGTTTCTTTTACATCAGGTGTTTCTCAAGCGAAATTGATAGATTATTTACTAAACTCTGGTAAATTAGATGACAATGAAGTAACATTGTTTAAAAGAGGTAGAAATGCGAGTGGTCAAGGCAGAAAGAACATTGATGCTAAGACTTATCAAAGCGCTACTGGTTTTGAAAGTTTAATTGGTGGTCTATTTATAGACAATAAAGATAGAGCAGATCAAATCATAGACATGTGTATTGATCTTATAGACAGGGGTGAAGTTTAGGATGGAAAAAGCAAAAGACTTAAAACGAAATAAAGAGTTAGATGAATTGCTTCAAAAAGATGACAAAGGTCCTAAAACAGTCGTAAAAGATGATATGGTAAGAATGCAAGGCGATCCTCTAGGGTTAAGAGTACCTCTAGACGATGAGCCTGTTTTAGATAATAAACAACATAAAATGAAGAAAATGAGCGATGTGGTTGTTGAAAGATATAATCCAGAACCCAAAACAGGTTTAACAACTGATGATGTCGAAGCAAGACAAATCGCTGGATTAGTCAATGTTTCTGATACTGGATCTACAAAGAGTATTTCTAACATCATTACAAGTAACGTATTCACAATATTTAACTTCTTGATGTTTATGATTACAATATGGATGATATCAGTAGGGGCATCACTTGCTAATTATTTCTTTGTGGTTATTGTTTCCCTAAATATTACAATTGGTATTATCCAAGAAATTAGAGCGAAGAAAACAATTGATAAACTATCGTTATTATCAGCGCCAACAGCTGTTGTTATTAGAGATAATGATGAATTAGAAATCGCAACGACTGATGTTGTTATTGATGATATCTTAAAACTATCTTCTGGTAAACAAATCACAGCTGATGCAGTGATTAGAGAAGGTATGATTGAAGTTAATGAATCTTTATTAACTGGTGAATCAGATCCAATTGTTAAAAAACAAGGAGAAACACTTTACTCAGGTAGTTATGTGATTTCAGGTAACTGTTATGCACAAGTAACTGCAATCGGTAGAGATATCTATATTGAAAAATTAACAAATCAAGCTAAAAAATATAAGAAGCCACAATCTGAACTTCTTAGTTCATTAAAAACAATTATTAGAATTATCGGTAGTTTCATTATTCCGATTGCGATTGCATTATTCATATTGAATGCAAGAACGCAAGCATGGGGCGGATTATCAGTCAGTCAAATCATGGCAACTGATGAGTATGCAACTATTGTATTAAGTATTTCAACTGCGATGATTTCAATGATTCCATCTGGATTATTCTTATTAACTTCAATGGCATTAGCCGTTGGTGTTATTAGACTTGCTCAAAATAATACATTAGTTCAAGAATTATATTGTATTGAAACACTTGCTAGAGTAGATACATTATGTCTAGATAAAACTGGTACGATTACAGATGGTACAATGACAGTTAAATCTATTATTGAATATAAGACAGATACAAAACTAACATTAAAAAATGTCATTTCTGCGATGATAAATGCTCAAAATGACAATAACTTAACATCTGAAGCTTTAAAAGAACGTTTCGGTACTGCTAAACGTATTAGACATAAAGCGTTAATTCCATTTTCAAGTGCTAGAAAATATAGTGCAGTCGAATTTGATCGTTATGGTACATTTGCATTAGGTGCACCAGAATACGTTTTAAAGAACAATTTCTCAAGCATTGAACAAGAAGTTCATAAACAATCAAAAGAAGGTTATAGAGTCTTATTGTTAGCTTATAGCGAAGGTTCAATTGAAGATCGTACGATTACTAAAAAATTAGAGCCAATGGCATTAATCATGATCGAAGATACAATTAGACCTGACGCGATTGAAACCATTAATTACTTTAAAGAACATAATGTAGATGTTAAAGTTATCTCTGGAGATAACCCATTAACAGTATCAAGAATTGCTGAACGTGCAAATGTACCAGAAGCAGGTCAATACATTAGTTTAGAAAACATGAGTGATAAAGAAGTTGTTAGAATTGCCAATCGTTATACAGTCTTTGGACGTGTATCACCACATCAAAAGAAACTACTGATTGAATCACTTAAAAACAATGGTAGAACAGTCGCAATGACTGGTGATGGTGTTAATGATATCCTAGCGTTAAAAGAAGCAGATACATCGATTGCGATGGCATCTGGTAGTGAAGCAGCAAGAAACGTTTCACATTTAGTTTTATTAGATTCAAATTTCTCTTCAATGCCTAAAGTTGTAAGTGAAGGTCGAAGAGTTATTAATAATGTCCAAAAGGTTTCTACACTTTATTTAACAAAAACAATCTTTACAATTTTACTTGCTGTAATTGCATTGTTTAGAAGTGGACAATATCCAATTAGTAGTCCAAAACAAATGATGTTAATTGAAGTGTTCGCTATTGGTATTCCGTCATTCTTTATGGCATTAGAACAAAACAACAAACAAGTTAAAGGTAAGTTCTTAATCAATATTTTAAAAGCAGCCGTCCCTGGTGCGATTGTTGTTATGATTAATAGTTTATTAATCTTTGCATTAGCAAACAATTCATGGATGATGACTAATCCTGGTGATACAGTGATGAGTCCTGCAGTGATTTCAACACTTGTTGTCTCAGCAGCAACTGTGACATCACTTACAGTATTATTTAGAACTTCATTACCGATGAATGGACTAAGAACCATCTTATTCTTAGGTATGGTGGCATTGACATTACTTGCGTATTTCTTAATACCAATGTTCGATTTCATTCCATTCTTTATATTAGATAATAGTTCTGCACCTTATACAATTACATTGCCACAAGGTCTACTATTATTCGTGTTAGCTCAAGCAACATTCCCTATGATGTATATCGTATCTAATTTATATGGTTGGATTAAATCCGGTGTTGGATTTATTATTAATAAGATTGCAGAAATAGAGTAATAAACAAAAGAGCGCACCTGCGCTCTTTTTTATTCATTTTTATCAATTTAGTTTGCGGATTTAAATGATACAATAAATGTAAGTTCAAATTGGAGGATTATTATATGATCGTTTACGGAAAAAATGTTATAAGAGAAGCTGTATTTGCAAAAAGAACCATTTACAAATTATATGTGGATCAAAAATTTAATGATGATGGATTCATCAAGTTTTTAAATAAAAATAATGTTAAGTATCAATTATCTTCTAAAGATGAACTATTTGAAATCGCAAAAACTAAAAATCACCAAGGTTTAGTAGCTAATGTTAAAGACTATGCTTATCAACCTTTAGAGATTTTAAGAGACAAAAAAGATATTCAAAGAGTATTAATACTTGATGGTCTAGAAGACCCACATAACTTAGGGGCTATTTTAAGAACTGCAGAAGCTACACAAATGACTGCGTTAATTATCCCTAAAAAGCAACAAGTACCATTAAACGCGACAGTAGCTAAAGTTTCATCAGGTGCAATTGAACATGTACCAGTGATTGAAGTATCAAATATCAATCAATCGATGATTCTACTAAAAAACTGGGGTTTCTGGATTGTTGGTACAGATGGAAATACAGATCATACTTATAACGATATGCCAAAAGATGCTCATATTGCAGTAGTATTAGGAAACGAAGGTAGCGGTATGCGACCGTTAGTTAGAAAAAACTGTGATATGTTAGTGAAAATTCCAATGCATGGAAAAATTAATTCACTTAATGTGAGTGTCGCTGCAGCGCTGATGATGTATAAAATGATTGAATAATGAAAAATGATTATGAATTACTATATTTAATTAAAGGCGAGAACGATCAAATAGCACTCCAATATTTATTTAATAAATATGAAAAATTCGTTTGGAAGATTATCCATACCCTTCAAATTCATGAAAAAGAAAGAGTAGATTTCATGCAAGAAGGACGCCTGATGTTTTATAAAGCGATTCAAACATTTGACGAGTATAAAAATAAAACATTTACAAGATATTTTGAACTTATATTAAAAAGACATTATTATCAACTGAAAAATAGATTACCTAAATACATTTTTGATGAATATATTATCAATCAACAATCTGGTTATTATTTAGAAGAAGATTATTCTGATTTTCTATATAATTGTTCAGCATTTGAGCAACAAATATTTCAATTATATTTCATTGAAAATAAAAGTGTGAAAAATGTTCAAAATCATGTGAAATGTTCGATTAAACAAATATATAATGCTATATATAGACTTAAAGAAAAATACAAAAATTATGATATAATATAAATGATAGTTGACTCAGCCTTTTTTAAGTGTTAAAATAACACTTGCAAAAGGCCACAAAGGTGGTTTTTTATATGCGAGAAAAAGTGACATTGGTATGTACCAAATGTTTAAGTAGAAATTATACAACAACAAAGAATAAACAAACACAAACAACACGTCTTGAAATCAAGAAGTATTGTCCAAAATGTAACGAACATACAATTCATAAAGAAAGTAAGTAGGTGTCAAAATGGCAATCAAAGTTAAACAAGAAGAACAAAAAAGTAAGTTACTTGAAGTACTTACAACAGAGTATCGTTGGGAAAATTTATTATTAGGTATTCTAGCAACGATTGCAATCTCAATTTCATTAATGATTATTTCGGGTAACACATTATTACAAATTAATCCAGATTTCCCTATTTTAGGTGAAGGTAGCAATGGTATTATCTTTGCATGGGTTTTATTTGCTATTTCAGCATTTGGTTTAGTTTTAGTAGTTTACCCATTCTTTTTACCAGCAATTCCAGAAATCAAAAAGATTTCATGGGCTAAATGGCCAAAATTCTTAGATAACGCAACAAGAGTATTATTATTCTTATTAGTCATTACAGGTTTCCTATTATTATATAACTTCTTAATCTTACGGTTAATTAGTGGTATCCTTGGTGGTACACAATGACACAAGGCGTTAGATGGTATATTATTCAAACTTATTCAGGCTATGAAAATGCTGTAAAGAAAGACTTGGAGCGCCGTGTTGAATCAATGGGCATGGTAGATTACATCTTTAGAATAGTTGTACCGGAAGAAAAAGTCATCGAAAAGAACGCTAAAGGTGAAGAAAAAGAAAAAGTAAAACAATTATTCCCAGGTTATGTATTTGTAGAAATGCAAGTAACAGATGAATCTTGGTTTGTTGTTAGAAATACACCACAAGTTACAGGTTTCTTAGGTTCATCAGGTGGTGGTACAAAACCAGTACCATTAGCTCCAGATGAAATTAACCAAATTCTTCTTAAAGTAGGTATTATGAGTAAACCTACATTTGATCACTTAATCGGCAAAACTGTTGAAATTACAAGTGGTTCATGGGAAGGTTTAAGAGGCGAAGTATCAGCTGTTGATAACGACCAAGAAAAAGTGATTGTTGATCTTGATCTATTTGGACGTTCTACACCAACTGAAATTGACGCATCTGAAATTAGAGAAATATAAAATTATAAAAATAAAAGGATTGAAGTTAATCAATCCTTTTTTTGTTTTATTTAATATCAAAATATATTGTTTGATTTAAAATATCTTTAATAAATGGTAAACCATCTTTTTCATCAACAACGATATTGTTTTCTTTAAATCTTTTTAACATATCATCAAAGAATGCTTTTGGTACAGACACAACATAACTTTCTAAACCAGGAACGTTGTCTTCTCTAAGTGGTGCACCAGGATTCCAAACGTTTAATCCTAAATGATGATGATATCCACTGTTAGATACGAATAATGCTTGACCGAAGAAGTTTTGAATGATATCAAATCCTACAATTTCGTTATAGAATGCTTTAGCACTTTGTAATGTTTGTACATGGAAATGAAGATGTCCGATAATTGTATCTTTATCTATTGGTGAAACAGTTTCACCCGTTGTTAAATCTAATAATGCTTGTGCATCTAGACCATGAGTGAACATTTCAATTTCTCCATTTTTACGTGGCCATAATGTGTCATCTAAATCAAAGTATAACTCAATACCGTTACCTTCAGGATCATCTAAATAAAGCGCGTTACTCACACCGTGATCTGAAGCACCAGTTAATGGGTATCTGTAGCTTACAAGTCTTCTAAGGACTCTTGATAGTGCTAATTGATTAGGAAACAAGAAAGCGATATGATATAACCCTTGTGTGTTTTTTGGATCTGTAACATCTTTATGTGTCACTAGTTCAAGGATTTTGTTTTCGCCATCTGCAGATAGCACTGCGTTGTTTTCTGTTTTCTCTAATAATGTAAAACCTAAAATTTCTTTGTAGAACTCTAATTGTTTGTTTAAATTTTTGACAAGTAATGTCGCACTTTGGAAGTGCATTGTTTTGTTATTATGATATTTATACATGGTATATTCCTCCTATACAATTCAATCATACCACCAACTTACAAAAAGTAAGTGAATAATGCTCATAAAGTTAAAATTTATTAAAAATTTAAGCAAAATATCTTGAAATTATGCATATGGATGCTATAATATGTATGAAATTGGAGGTATTAACATGAAAATAGAAATCTGGTCAGACTTTGCTTGTCCATTTTGTTACATCGGAAAAGCAAGATTCGAACAAGCATTAAATCAATTTGAAAACAAAGATCAAGTGGAAGTGGTATATAAAGCATATCAATTAAATCCACATGCACCTAAAGAAATGACAGGCAGTGCAGCAGAAACATTTGCTAAAGGACACGGGATGTCTGTTGCTGATGCTAAAGGCAAATTTGCAATGACAACTCAAATGGCTAAAACAGTTGGATTAACTTATAATTATGACATTATTCAATTAACGAATACATTTGATGCACATCGCCTAGCTAAATGGGCACAAACATTTAATAAGGATGAAGTATTAACATCAAGATTAATGAAAGCTTATTTTACAGATGGTAAAAACTTATCTGATATCAATACACTAGTTGAATTAGCTGGCGAAGTTGGTTTAGATCAAGATGCAGCTAAAAAAGTCTTAGATAGCAATGAATTTGCAGATGCTGTAAATGGTGAAATTACTGAAGCTCGCCAAGTAGGTGTCCAAGGTGTTCCATTCTTTGTTATTAATAGAAAGTATGGTGTATCAGGTGCACAAGCTACTGAATACTTCTTACAAGCATTAAGACAAATCTATCAAGAAGAAAAACCAATTCAAAAACTAGAAGCAGATGATGCTGGTAGTTGTGCTGATGAGGAATGTACATTTTAATTAAATCACACCAAAAATGCCTTTATATAGGCATTTTTTTGTTATAATGGAATAGAAAGAGGTGGTTTAATGAGATTAATAGGAAACATTATTTGGTTTATTTTTGGTGGTTTTATAGCTGCGTTAATGTGGTTCATCGTAGGGTTATTATTATGTGTAACCATCATTGGTATTCCACTAGGTAAACAAGCATTTAAATTTGCTGAACTTATGTTATTTCCATTTGGAAAAGATATCAACTTAAACTTCGATAAACATCCGATCGTAAACATTATTTGGGTTATTTTCTTTGGTTGGGAAATGGCATTATTTTATGTAGGTTTAGGTGTTACTTATTGTATTACAATCATTGGTATTCCATTTGGGATTCAATGGTTTAAATCAGCTTTATTAGCATTATTTCCATTTGGTGCAAAAGTTAAATAAAAGAAAATTCAATTTTTGGCTGTTTTTGGTTGACTTTAACATGTCTAAATGATAGAATATATTCGCGTGTGAAAGCACACCATAGTGGAAGAAGTTATTTCGTACCACATACTTATGTAAAGAAGGAGGTTGTGTTCATGGCAAAAAAAGTTGTAAAGCAAGTTAAATTACAAATCGCTGCGGGTAAAGCTAACCCAGCTCCACCAGTCGGTCCAGCACTTGGTCAAGCGCAAGTTAACATCCCAGCATTCTGTTCTCAATTTAATGAAGCAACTAAAGATCAAATGGGTTTCATCGTACCAGTAATCATCTCAGTTTATGATGACCGTACATTTACATTTGTAACTAAAACCCCACCTGCAAGTGACTTACTTAAAAAAGCAGCTAATATTACATCAGGCTCAAGCAACGCTAAGAAAATTAAAGTTGCGACTGTAACTAAAGCTCAAGTCCAAGAAATTGCAGAAACAAAGATGCCTGACTTAAATGCGTACACTGTAGAAGCAGCAATGAAAATTATTGAAGGTACAGCACGCAATATGGGTATCACAGTAGTAGAATAATTTAGATGATTATCTATCTAAATTGTGGGAGGATATCCCGCTAGACCACATTTTAGGAGGAAGAAATATGAAAAGAGGAAAGAAATACCTTGAAGCAGCTAAATTAGTTGATAAATTACACAAGTACACACTTGATGAAGCAACTGACTTAGTGAAGAAAACCTCATTTGTGAAGTTTGACGCGACTGTTGAAGCAGCGTTCCGTTTAAATCTTGATCCAAGAAAAGCAGAACAAAACTTAAGAGGCGCAATCGTTTTACCTCACGGTACTGGTAAAGTTTCAAGAGTTGTTGTAATTGCACAAGGCGAAAAAGCTAAAGAAGCTGAAGCAGCTGGTGCAGATTACGTAGGTGATGCAGATTTAATCCAAAAGATCGCTGGCGGATGGTTTGATTTCGACGTAATGGTAGCAACTCCAAACATGATGGCTCAATTAGGTAAACTAGGACGTATCTTAGGACCTAAAGGTTTAATGCCAAATCCAAAAACTGGTACAGTTACAATGGACGTTGAAAAAGCAGTTCATGAAATTAAAAATGGTAAAATCGAGTACAGAGTTGATAAAGTTGGTAACATTCACGCACCAATCGGTCGTGTATCATTTACTAAAGAACAATTAGCAGAAAATGCTAAAACACTATATCAACAATTAGTACGTATCAAACCACAAACAGTTAAAGGTACTTACATCAAGAACATCACTCTTACATCAAGCATGGCGCCTGGTGTTAAAGTAGATGAAGATTCTTTAAAATAATTTAAGAATCAAAACGAAAATTACTTAAAAAAATTAATCCATACCACAGACAGTAGGTGCAATAAGCTTAATTTCCTACCGAGGATGAAACGAAACATTTATCTCTCTTTTGTCGTGGTGTGAAAGAGAGATTTTATTTTAAAAGGAGGCACTTTATGCAAAAAGCAAGTATTGTAAAAAAAGCAGAACAAGTTCAAGAATTACAAGAAAAACTTGGAAAAGCTGCTACAGTTGTCGCTTTTGATTATCCAGGATTAACAGTGGAAGCATTCACTCAATTACGTGGACAATTAAGAGAAGCAAATTGTGAAGTTGCCGTTTACAAAAACAACATCTCAAAAAGAGCATCAATCGCTGCTGGATTCGAAGGTTTAGCTGACTCACTAGTTGGTCCTAAAGCTTTAGCGTTGAGCTATGATGACGTTGTTGCACCTGCAAAAATCATTTATGATTTCGCAAAAGAAAACAAAAATGTTGTAATGCACGCAGGTATTGTTGAAGGTAGAATTGCAAGTATTGAAGTATTAAATGAATTAGCTACATTACCAAATAGAGAAACTCTATTAACAATGTTAGCAGCAGGATTATTAGCACCAGTTCGCGAATTAGCAGTTGGTCTTAATATGATTAGTGAAGAAACAGAAACAGAAGCTCAAGCTTAATTAGGAGGAAATTTAAAATGGCAAAATTAACAAAAGCTGATTTCGTAGCAGCGTTAAAAGAAATGACTTTATTAGAAATTAAAGATTTAGTAGACGGATTAAAAGAAGAATTCGGTATCGACCCATCTGCAGTAGCAGTAGCTGGTCCAGCAGCAGCAGGTGCAGCAGCTGAAGAACAAACAGAATTCGATGTAATCTTAAAAACATTTGGTTCAAACAAAATCGCAGTTATCAAGGTTGTACGTGAAGTTACAGGTCTTGGTTTAGCTGACGCTAAAAAATTAACAGAAACTCCAGATGCTTTAATCAAAGAAAAAGTATCTAAAGAAGATGCAGAAGCTCTTAAGACTCAATTACAAGATGCTGGTGCAACAGTTGAAGTTAAATAATTACTAAAATTTAATGCGATAGACCTGAGATTAACTCTCGGGTTTTTTCGCCGTAATACGGGGGTTTCATGAGTCACTATTATTTAAATGATAAAACACTCAATCATGAGATTCAAACAATTAAATTTAAGATTAACAATCATGAGATAAATTTAGACACAGATCGAGGTGTTTTCAGTCGCGATGGGCTTGATTTTGGATCACGCGTTTTACTTGAAAACATCAATTTTTCAGCGGATTTAACACAAATCATTGATATGGGTTGTGGTTATGGTCCAATGGGTATTTATGCAGCAAAAATGTGTCCAAATGCGCATGTCATTATGGCTGATGTTAATGAAAGAGCAGCCCTTTTAGCAACGCAAAATTTATCTAAGAATATGGTTGAAAATGCAGAAGTTTATGTCAGCTTTTTGTTCGAAAATATTACACAAAAAGCTGATTTAATCATGTCTAATCCACCGATTAGAGCAGGTAAAAAAACAGTGTTTGATTTATATGATCAAGCATATGATCACCTTCTTAAAAACGGTAGATTTTATGCTGTAATACAGAAAAAACAAGGTGCACCATCTTCAGTTAAAAAACTAGAAGAGCTTTTTGGAAATTGCGAGGTAATCGCGAAAGTAAAAGGGTATTGGGTACTTTTAGCTATAAAGTGAAATAAAAAGATTGACTATTTACAAACTATATGTTAATATTATTAAATGCATAATAATGTGTTTATATATAAATATATATATAAATTTGTGAAATTCCAAATGCGATAGGAGAGTGGATTATGGGATATAAAAACGTCAAGTATGGTAAGAAAGCGGAACGTAGAAATTTTTCGAGAATGCGTTACGATATTGACTTACCAGACCTAATCGAAATTCAAACGAAATCTTTCAACTGGTTCATAGAGGAAGGTATCAAAGAATTACTCGATGATATATCACCGATCGAAGGCCACAATGGTGATTTAAAATTATATTTTGAGGAACACTTTTTATCAGAACCTAAATTCGACATTCAACAATCTAAATTAAGAGATGTTAATTACGCAAAACAATTATCAGCTCGTGTTAAATTAGAAAATGCGATTACAGGTGAAGTTAGAGAAAATGTAGTGTTAATGTGTGAAATCCCTTTTATGACTCCATCGGGGACTTTTGTTATTAACGGAGCTGAGCGTGTAGTTGTATCACAAATCATTCGTTCGGCTGGAGCTTACTTTACAAGTGAATTAGATAAGAAAATCAATCGTATCAAATTCTCTGCACAAGTAATTCCTACACGTGGTGCTTGGTTAGAATACGAATTAGGTTCTAAAGACATCATGTATGCTAAATTAGACCGTTCTAAAAAAGTGCCTATGACAACAATGATGCGTGCTTTAGGTTTCCAAAAGAAAAAAGACATTTATGATGTTTTCGGTAAATCTAAATTCATGGATGCAACTTTTGATAAAGATGATGCTAAAAATTCAGATGAAGCAATCGTTGACTTATACTCAAAATTAAGACAAGGCGAAAAAGTTCCTGCAGAAGCTGCGAGAGAATTTATTCGTATGCGTTTATTCGAAACACGTCGTTACGATTTAGCTGCTGTTGGACGTTATAAGTTCAATAAGAAGTTAGACGTATTATCACGTATTGAAGGACAATACACAGCAAAAGATATTATTGATCCAAACACTGGAGAAGTATTAGTTGCTGCTAAGACAAAAATTACAAAAGACACAATTGATTTATTAAAAGACCACAGAGATGCACTTCTTACTGAAGTTATTGCTAAAGAAGATTCATTACAAAATGAAACTCCTGATGAAATTTTAGCAGTTCATCTACCTGATGGTGGCGATAAATTATATACAAAAGAAAATATCTTAAATTTACGTACTGGTGAAGTTCTAGTTGTTAAGAACTCAGAAGTAAATGAAGAAGTATTCTCAGTTCTTAGAAAAAACAGACAAGCATTAGATGAAAAAGTTATTAAATATTTCTTCGGTGCTAAAGATGTATTTGAAAAAGAAAAAGAACGTACAGGCGTTTTAGTTGAAGCTATTGAAGTTACAGTTAAAGATAAAGAAACTGATAAGATTTATCCAGTTAAAGTTATCGGTAACGATCAAAGAGAATCAAGAGAATACATTACATTATCAGATATCGTAGCATCTATGAGTTACTACTTAAACTTATATGATGGTCTAGGATTCACTGATGATATTGACCACTTAGGTAATCGTCGTTTAAGATTAATCGGTGAATTATTAAAGAATCAATTTAGAATTGGTATTGCAAGAGCTGAAAAGAACATTAAAGACAAAATGTCTACAACAACTTTCCAAGATGCAACACCATCAAATATTATTAACATGACACCGTTAGCTGGTGCTATCAAGACATTCTTCGGTAGTTCACAGTTATCACAATTCATGGATCAAATTAACCCACTTGCTGAGTTAACGCAAAAACGTAGAGTTTCAGCGTTAGGTACAGGTGGTTTAGCAAGAGATAGAGCCGGCGTTGAAGTCCGTGACGTTCACAACTCTCACTACGGTCGTATCTGTCCAATTGAAACACCTGAAGGTCCTTCAATCGGTCTGATTTCATCACTTGCTACATATGGTAAAGTGGATCAATATGGATTCATTCAAACACCATACTTAAAAGTAGATTTATCATCTGGTAAACATGTTGTTACTAGAGAGTTCGCATACTTAACTGCAGATGAAGAATACGATCAAGTTATTGCCTCAGCTGCAACTACACTTAACGAAGACGGAACAATTGCTGACGAAAAAGTTATTGGTCGTCACCGTGGTGAAACATCAATGTTCGATCCTGAGGATGTAACATTTATGGACGTTTCGCCAAAACAAATTGTATCAGTAGCGACTTCAACAATTCCATTCTTAGAGCACGATGATGCTTCACGTGCGTTAATGGGTGCCAACATGCAACGTCAGGCAGTGCCTCTACTTAAAACAGATTCTCCAATCGTTGGTACTGGTATCGAATACCGTGCAGCGAAAGATTCAGGATCTACAGTTGTATCTGATGTGTCAGGTTTCGTAACTTACACAGATGGTACTAAAATTATCATTACACAACAACCTGAAGAAAAAGTAGTTGTTGGAAATAACGTATTATACGATCCATCTAAACCATTTGATATCAATAGTGCAAAAGACTTAGCATCATATGGCATGGGCGATAGTAAAGAATTCCCATTAATCAACTTCTTTAGATCAAACCAAGATACTTTAGTTCTACAAAAACCAATTGTAGGTGAAGGTGAATGGGTTGATAAAGGTGATATCATCGCTGATGGTCCATCTACAGATAAAGGTGAATTAGCATTAGGACGTAACGTTACCGTAGCATTCATGACATGGGAAGGTTATAACTATGAAGATGCTGTCATCATGTGTGAAGATTTAGTTAAAAATGACGTATATACATCAATCCACATTGATGAATATGAAATAGAAACAAGAGAATTAAAAACAGGTTCTGGACGTGAAGAAATTACACGTGAAGTACCAAATGCTGGATATGAAGCATTAAAGAACTTAGATGAACGTGGTATTGTTGTACCTGGTTCTGAAGTTAAAGAAGGCGACATCTTAGTTGGTAAGATTACACCTAAAGGGGTATTTGAACCAAGTCCATCTGAAAAATTAATTCATGCCGTTATCGGTGAAAAATCAAGAGAATACCGTGATTCATCATTACGCGTACCTCATGGTGGTGGAGGGGTTGTTCAATCAATCCAATACTTCTCTAAGAAAAATGGAGATGTACTTCCATCAGGTGTAAACGAATCAATTAGAGTTTACATCGCTAAAAAACGTAAAATCTCTGAAGGGGATAAAATGGCCGGTCGTCATGGTAATAAAGGGGTTATCTCTAAAATATTACCAAGAGAAGATATGCCATACATGGCTGATGGTACACCAGTAGACATCATGCTTAACCCACTAGGGGTTCCATCTCGTATGAACATCGGACAAATTCTAGAAATCCATTTAGGTATGGCTGCTAAACGCTTAGGTGTTAAAGTTGCTACACCAGTATTTGATGGTGTGGATGACGATGATCTTAAAGCAATCATGGCTGAAGCTGGTCTTGATCCAGATGGTAAAACAACATTATATGATGGTAGAACAGGACAAGCATACGAAAACAGAATTTCTGTTGGTGTGATGTACATGATCAAATTATCTCACATGGTTGACGATAAACTTCATGCACGTTCAGTTGGACCTTATACATTAGTTACACAACAACCAATGGGTGGTAAAGCCCAAAATGGTGGTCAACGTTTCGGGGAAATGGAAGTTTGGGCATTATATGCTTATGGAGCTGCTCATACCCTACAAGAAATGTTAACAGTTAAATCTGATGATATGTTAGGTAGAAATAAAGTTTATTCTGCTGTAACACATGGTAAAGCTATACCAGAAGCTGGTATTCCAGAATCATTTAGAGTATTAACAAAAGAATTACAAGCACTTGGTTTATACGTTGAGTTAATCGACGCAGAAACTGGTGAAAATGAAACTGAGAAATCACTTGTTGATCAATATGCTAGTAAATATAGCAAAGGAGGGTTACGTTAATGGCTAAAGAAAAATTAACATTACGTGTTGAATCTTTAAAATTATCAGAAGATGCATTAAAAAATCTTAAACTCTCTGGGATTGACCAATTAGAAGATTTTAATACATTCAACTTAAAAGAACTTCAAATGTTACTTGCTGAATCATTTGAAGAAATTAAGAGTGTACTTAGACGCTATCAATTACCAAGAAATTTAGAAAACTTAAACTTAAGTGCAGAAGCAATTAAAGTATTAAACACTCATGGTGTTTATGATTTAATTGAATTCATCGAGTATGATCGTCATGCTCTATATCACTTATTTGAAGATGATGAATTCTTAAAACAAGAAATCAATCAAGTTCTAGAATTCTATGGCTTTGATGCATTAGTAGAACATTCACACCACGATCATAGTGTTGTTGAAGAAGTTGTTGCTGAAGCAGTTGAAGAAGATGCTGTTGAAAGTGCATTAGATATGGATATTACTGATCGTGTTCACTCACAAGCACATACTGTGCAAAAAGGATACGGCAGTAGAACATTCTCACACTTTAAGATTCGTCTTGCATCACCTGATGAAATTAGACAATGGTCTTATGGTGAAGTAAAAACACATGAAACAATTAACTACCGTACTTCTAAACCAGAAGTTGGTGGATTATTCTGTGAAAGAATCTTTGGACCTACAAGAGACTATCAATGTGCTTGTGGTAAAAAACAAAGTGGTAACAAAGGACAAATCTGTCAAAAATGTGGTATTGAAATCACTGAATCAAAAGTACGTCGTGAACGTATGGGACATATCGAGTTAGAAGCACCAGTTGTTCATACTTGGTATTTAAAAAACTCTCCTTCAAGATTAGCAATCCTTTTAGGTATTAAAGCTAAAGCATTAGAAGAAGTTGTTTACCATGCATCATATATCGTTACTGATCCAGGATCTGCACCACTTGCTAAAAAACAAATCTTATCAGAACAAGACTATTCAATGTTAACTGAAAAATATTGGAATAAGTTTACAGCATTAACAGGTGCTGAAGCTGTTAAGAAATTATTACAAGAATTAGATTTAGACAAAGAAGTTAAATCTTTACGTCGTAAATTAAAAACTGCATCAAAACAAAAACGTGATAAAGTTATTAAACGTTTAGAAGTTGTTGAAGCATTTAATAATTCTGATAATAAACCAGAATGGATGGTTATGGACGTCATTCCAGTTATCCCACCAGATTTAAGACCAATGGTTGCACTTGATGGTGGACGTTTCGCAACAACTGACTTAAATGACTTATACCGTCGTATCTTAAACCGTAATAACCGTTTAAAGAAACAAAAAGAACAAATGGCACCTCGCTTAATTACTAAGAATGAAAAACGTATGTTACAAGAAGCAGTAGATGCATTATTCGATAATGCTAAACGTGGTAAAAAAGCGGCTGTTGAACGTAATAGACACTTAAAATCATTATCTGATATGTTACGTGGTAAACAAGGACGTTTCAGACAAAACTTACTTGGTAAACGTGTTGACTACTCAGGACGTTCAGTAATTATCGTTGGACCAGACTTACAAATGTATCAATGTGGTATCCCAAGAGAAATGGCGATCACATTATTCAAACCATTTGTATTAAGAGAATTACAAAGATTATCTGGTGATTCTTCATCTAAGAAAAATGCAAATGCTAAATATGAAAAAATGGATGATGATGTATGGGCAGCATTAGAAAAAGTAGTTAGAGAACATCCAGTACTACTTAACCGTGCACCTACACTTCATAGACTTGGTATTCAAGCTTTCGAACCAAAATTAATTGATGGTAAAGCTATCCGTCTACATCCACTTGTAACACCTGCGTTTAATGCCGATTTCGATGGTGACCAAATGGCGGTTCACGTCCCACTATCAAATGAAGCTCAAGCAGAAGCAAGACTTCTTATGTTAGCATCTAATAACATCCTTAACCCTAAAGATGGTAAACCAGTAGTTACACCATCTCAAGATATGGTTTTAGGTAACTATTATTTAACAATTGAAGCAAAACGCTCTAAAACATTTAGTGGATACCGTGGTGAAATCAAAACACAAGAACATAGTGAAAAACATAGAAACGAAGGACATTTCTTCTTTGATTTCGATGAAGCTTATCTTGCGTATGACCACAAAGAAATTGGTCTACATACTAGAATCATTATTGATCCAAATAGTATTAACCAAGCATTCACTGAAGATCAAAAATCTAAGTATTTAGTAACGACTTTAGGTAAATTAATCTTTAATAGAATTTTACCTGAATCATTCCCATACTTAAATGAACCAACAACAACAAATCTTGAAGATCAAACACCTGATAAGTATTTCATGCCTAAAGGTACGAACCCAGTTGAGTTCTTAGAAGCTCTTCCAGTTCCAACACCATTTAAGAAAAAATTCTTATCACAAATTATTGCTCAAGTCTTCAAACAATTACATATCTCAGAAACTTCTAAGATGTTAGATAGACTTAAAGATTTAGGATTTAAATATTCTACAGTTGCTGGTATTACAGTATCATTTGCTGATATCAACGTATATTCTGGTAAACATGATAGAATTGACAAAGCAAATGAAAAAATCGACCAAATCAATAATTGGTTTGATGAAGGTTGGTTAACTGATTCTGAACGTAAAGATCTTGTTATTAAAGAATGGCAAGTCGCTCGTGATGATATTCAAGTTGGCTTAATGGCTGAATTTGATAAAGATAATAACATCTATATGATGTCTGATTCTGGTGCCCGTGGTAATGCATCAAACTTCTCGCAACTAGCTGGTATGCGTGGTCTGATGAATAACCCTAAAGGTGATATTATTGAGGTTCCGGTACAAGCGTCATTTAGAGAAGGGTTAACAGTGTCTGAATTCTTCATTTCAACACATGGTGCCAGAAAAGGTTCTACCGATACAGCGCTTAAAACAGCTGAGTCAGGATACTTAACAAGAAGATTAGTAGACGTGTCTCAAGATGTAATCGTTGTTGAAGAAGACTGTGGTACAGAACGTGGTATTGTGATGAAGTCAGTCATTGAAGATGGAACAAAAGAAATTGTGCCATTATATGACCGTATCGTTGGACGTCATGTTGTTAAAGATGTGATCAATCCAAAAACTAAAGAAGTTTATGCTAGACGTAATGAATTAGTAACAGAAGAAACTGCTGCTAGAATTATTGCTGCTGGTATTACTGAAGTAGAAATTAGAAGTAACTTAACATGTAATTCTGATAATGGTGTATGTGCTTACTGTTATGGTAGAAACCTTGCAACAAATAAACCTGTTGAAGTTGGTGAAGCTGTAGGGGTTGTCGCTGCACAATCAATTGGTGAACCTGGTACTCAGTTAACGATGAGAACATTCCATACTGGTGGGGTTGCCTCTGCATCAGATATTACACAAGGTCTTCCACGTATTCAAGAGCTTTTCGAAGCTAGAAACCCTAAAGGGAAAGCAGTGTTAACTGAAGTTGACGGTAAAGTTAAAGCAGTTGATCGCCAACGTGGTGGATTATCAGTGGTTACAATCACTGATAGTGAAGATAAAGAATATAAATACACAATCGATGCTGGTGTTGAATCATTAGTAAGAAAAGGTACATCAGTTAAAGCTGGTCAAAGATTAACTTTAGGTTCTATTAATCCGAAAGAATTACTTAGAATTGTATCAGTTGAAGCTGCTGAAACATATATTCTTGAAGAAGTACAAAAAGTATACCGTGCTCAAGGGGTAGAAATTTCTGATAAGCACGTTGAATTAATTATTCGTCAAATGTTAAGAAGAATTACAGTCATTACTGAAGGAGATACTGAATTATTACCAGGTACTGAAGTATCAGTTTCAGAATTCAAACGTGAAAACTTTAAAGCCTTTAAGGCAGGTAAACGCCCAGCTGTTGGTCGTCCAATCTTATTAGGTATTACAAGAGCATCACTAAGAAGTGATTCATTCTTATCTGCTGCATCATTCCAAGAAACTACAAGAATCTTAACGGATGCTGCAATCAGAGGTAAAGTTGATGAGTTACATGGTCTAAAAGAAAATGTTATTATTGGTGGATTAATCCCAGCTGGTACTGGTATCTTAAGAGATTCACACTTCGCATATGATCGTTCTAACGCTTATAGTGAAGAAGAAGATGACACAATGGAAGACTACGGATTCTAATATTATGAGTTAAAAGACATGCGAAAGCATGTCTTTTTTATTTATTGACTATGGAAATAATGATATGCGTTTGATATAATATAACTAATATAAAATATGTTGGGGGAACAAATAATGAAATCAATCATTAAGTTAAACATTCTAGAATTCGTTATGGCGATTGTTTTTTTGATGTTCCTTGTTTTTCAATTAATTACGCTATCAAATATAGAAGGCGTAGTTCAAACAGGCATAACCATGAATGCGATAAGCTATATATTAGGTTGTGCCGTCATCATTTTATATTTAATTGTTATATTATATGTTTTTCCAATAATACTAGCGATTAAACTTATTGGGTTTAAATTAAGAATACGTATTGTTTTACCAGTAAACAAATTTGTAAACTTTGTTAATCATTATCAAATTCAAATAGAAATCAATCAAATATTTAGAAAATATCAAGTGATTCGTTGTTGATTCATTATTTTGTTTTGCCAAAATAGAATAATGAAAGGAAAAAATAATGAGAAAGAAAAAATTAATCACTTTTTTTGTGTTGCTTTCAGTGACACTTATATTACAATTATTACCTGACGTCAATCAGTTTAATTTTTTAATCAAGAACCTTGCCATATTTTCATTTATCACTTACCTCATTGTCATATCATTAATATATATATTTAATCGATATGTGAGAAAGCATCAAGATACGATTAAAGGAAAGAGACTTGTTTATTTAAGAAGTTATACGATATTCATTTTTGTCATATTACTTAGTGCTGTTAGTTTTTTACAAGTCAAATATATACAATTGTTTGAAACTCCTGCATTGCATACTATAACATATTATGATAAATATGGAAATTTATTATGCGATAATACATATCAATATGAAGTGCCAGAAGTTGAGATTATAGAAAATACTCAAAGTAAATTACAAATTAGGTTTAAAAACAGATTTGTAGATTACAAAACAATGTTAGATTTAAGATATAAAGATCATTATATGTATAAAAGCACAGAAGGATATAGTGTTATAGATATTTCTATAAACTACGATCAAAATAACAAGATTGTTTATTTTGAAAAACAACATGCGATTGTAACAAATTTAAGAGTATATCAAATGCTTGATGAAGACTCTGTAGAAATTGATGAAAATTCAGGTTATTATGACATTGATTTATATCATGAATATGAAGATAGATATTTAAGAGATGAACAATATTATGCAGACACAAAAGAAATCACTATATATGAATATCTAGATGATTCGTTGACTAAAGTAAAAACGATTTATTATATGAACGAAATGTCAAATTTTGACGATTTAGAAAAAATAGAGCACTACAATTTTACAAATATAACACCACAAAAACATACTGAAACAATCATTTCATTTGATAATAATAGTTTTGATGTATATGTTAATGGTGGTATAAGTATTGAGGGGAAAAAAGGTTTTGATAGCGAAGGAAATAGAGTGATCTCAATGACTGACTCACAGTATAACGAAAGTGAACTTAGCATCATTGATAATAGATTAGTATATAGAAAAAGTTTAATAGAATATTATGAGTATAAGAAATTTAAAGATTCACCGTTTTATTATAAATCAGATGGATTCCTGTTTTATTTTGATAGAGAAGACTTCAGCATAAATCGTTTGAATACTTCATATAAATATAATGCATTAGAAAGTAAGATATCCATTAAAGAATTTAATATGAATTACACCTATATCATTCAAGAAAATGATTTTGGTTATCAAATTGAAAATTATGGATTTGAAGATTTTTTAATTGATGAACGAGGAAGTGCAAGTACGATAGAATCTCTAGTGCATTATGAATTATTTTATGGTCAAAGTAATAAGTCTGATTCAAGTATTATATATGATGAAGACCCAGTGCTTTTATTTGATCAAACATTTCTAGAGTATATTACAAATAATTAATGAGTAAGGTTATCACTTGATAACCTTTTTTTTAACCAAAAATAGATGTTATAATATAGTTGAAAATATAGATTGAGATTTTAATATATAAAAGGGGAAATTAATATGATTAGATTTGAAGATGTTACAAAAGACAACTTCATCAAAGTTATTAAGTTATGGGATACATTAGATGAAGATCAAAAAACATCAGTAGCATCTAATACAATATCACTTGCTCAAGCATATGTCGAAAGCGATTATGCATGGCCTAAAACTATTTATTATGATAACGAACTCGTAGGTTTTATCATGATTGCATTGACTGATCCTGAAATACCTGATGAAGATCAACCATCATATTATCTATGGCGTTTCATGATTGGAAAAGATTACCAAGGTATGGGTTATGGAAGAGAAGCTGTTAAGCTTTTAATTAATAAGTGCAAACAAGATAATCAAAAATACTTATATTTAAGTTGTACAATGGATCATGAGATGCCCTATAAGTTTTATTTAAAACTAGGATTTGTTGACACGGGTTTAAAAGATGCTGATGAACAGATATTAAAGATCAAAATATAGTGTAAAGATATCAAACCTAAAGGTTTGATTTTTTTCTATTTTTAGACAATAAGTGATATAATAGGTATGATTTAAAGTAAAGAGGTTTTTATATGAAAAAAGTTGTTGTTGTCGGTGGTGCAGTTATTGATATATTTGCAAAACCAAAATACAAGTTCATCATGAGAGATTCTAACCCAGGATATTTAACTAAATCTTTAGGTGGTGTTGGTAGAAACATTGCTGAAAACTTAGCAAGACTAGAAGTTGATACAACACTCGTTACTGTCTTAGGTAAAGATGAAGGTAAAAAGATGATTATGCAAAACGCACAAGACGTGATGCTTAAATTATCTGCTGTTGGTGGTGTTAAGACACCAACATATTTATCAATCATGGATGATAATCATGATATGGTTGCTGCAATTGCAGAAATGGATGAAATCGAAAATATCTGTAAAGAAGATATTAAAAAAAGAGACATTCTATTTAAGAATGCCGATTACTTAGTCATTGATACAAATTTAAAACAAGAAACACTAGAATATATATTTAAAACATATCCTAAAGAAACATATGTTGATGTCATATCTTGTCAAAAAGGTGAAAAAATTAAACCATTTTATAGATATATACATGGTATTAAATTAAATGTTTTAGAAGCTAAATATTTAAGTGGTATTGAAGAAGATGATATCGAAGTAATTGCTAAATACTTTATTACACAAGGTGTTAATGAAGTCTATATCACATTAGGTAAAGAAGGATCATTATTTATGAATAGAGAAACTGTGAAAAGAACACCAGCGGTAGAAGTTGATGTGACTAACACAGCAGGTGCAGGCGATGCATATTTAGCAGGTATCGTTTATGCTAAAGTTCATGGATTAGATCCATTAGAATATGCAAGAAAAGCAGCACTTATTGCCCTTCATTCGAATCAAGCAGTAAGTGAAAATATGAATAAAAAGAATTTGGAGGAAGCTTAAATGAATCCATACATTGAAATTAGTGCAGATGTAGAAAAAGCATTAAAAGAAAATAAAGCAGTGGTTGCTTTAGAATCAACAATCATTTCTCATGGTATGCCTTACCCTGAAAATGTGGATATGGCAAGAACAGTAGAAAATATCATTAAAAAAGAAGGTGCAGTTCCTGCAACAATCGCAATCATTGATGGTGTGATTAAAGTAGGTTTATCAGATGAAGAATTACTTTATTTAGCACAAGCAAAAGAAGTTGTTAAAGTAAGTAAAAGAGATTTTGGATATGTCATCTCTAAAAGTTTAACTGGTGCAACTACAGTATCAGCAACAATGTTAGTTGCTAAAATGGCAGGCATTAAAGTGTTTGCTACTGGCGGTATTGGTGGTGTGCATCGTGGTGCAGAAACAACATTTGATATCTCAAGAGATTTAGAAGAACTCGCTTCACAAGAAGTTTGTGTAGTTTGTGCAGGTGCTAAATCAATTCTTGATTTAGGACTAACTAAAGAATACTTAGAAACTAAAGGTGTAGAACTTCTAGGTTATCAAACAAGTGAACTACCAGCATTCTATACAAGAGAAAGTGGATTTGATGTTGATTATAATATGGAATCTGCTGAAGCAATCGCTAAACTAATGCACACGAAATGGCAATTAGGCCTATCTGGTGGTATGGTAGTCGCTAATCCAATTCCAGTAGAATTTTCACAAGATAAAGATAAAATGGATAAAGTTATTTCAGAAGCTTTAACAGCAGCTGATGAAAGAGGTATTAAAGGTAAAGATACAACACCTTTCTTACTAGATTATATTAAAACACATACTCATGGTGATTCATTAAAAGCGAATTTAGAATTAGTATATAACAATGCTAAAGTCGCTGCTCAAATTGCATTATCATTTTCAACTTTATAGCAAATAAAAAAGCCAGACGCATTCTGGCTTTTATTTTTTGATAAGTTGACCGAATAAATAAAAATATAGTTTTAGAGAGACTCATAAAGAAAATGAGAAAAACAAAGAAAATAAACAATGGTCACTTATCAGTTGCATGTTTTAATTTCAAGTTCATTATAGCATAATAATTTGAATATAAAAGTTAAATGTAAGCGATTGCTTAAAATAACACAAGTTCACATAATCCGTCTAAAATCCTAGTCAAATTTAGGCAAATTAAAAATAAAATGTCCGTTTTAATTTAAATATGCTTTATTGACTTTTATAATTTACAAGGTAAAATGTTTAGATATCAAACAAAATAATTTGTATAAAGGATTTAAAAGGACAAAACTATGGATTTATTTAACAAATGCTATCAGTATAAAACTGCTGAAGTAGCAAAAAAAGAAGGGTATTATCCTTACTTTCATGTCTTAGAATCAAAACAAGACACGGTTGTCGAAATGGAAGGCAAACGTATGATCATGATTGGTTCTAACAATTATTTAGGTTTGGCATCACATCCTGATGTGATCAAAGCTAGTGTAGAAGCGACAAATCATTTTGGTACAGGTGTATCGGGGTCAAGATTTTTAAATGGTACACTTGATTTACATATGCAATTTGAAGAAGAAATGGCAGCTTTTTTAAACAAAGAAGCGGTAACTATTTTTTCAACTGGTTTTCAATCTAATCTTGGGATCATATCTTCCATTGCTGGAAGAAATGATATTATCTTCTCAGATAAAGAAAACCATGCAAGTATTTATGATGGTATTAAATTAAGTTATGCAGATGTCGTAAGATATAAGCATAGCGATATGGAAGATTTAGAAAATAAAATTAAAAAGGCAGATCCTAATAAAGGCTTTTTGATTGTGACTGATGGTGTGTTTTCTATGAGTGGCGATATTTGTAATCTTCCTGAAATTGTAAGAATTGCTAAAACTTATGGTGCACGTATCATGGTAGATGATGCTCATGGGTTAGGTGTGTTAGGCAAAAATGGTCGAGGCACAGCTGAACATTTTGGTTTAGAAGATGAAGTGGATATTTATATGGGTACTTTTTCTAAATCTCTTGCAAGTCTTGGTGGTTATGTAGCATCTACAAAAGAAGTTGTAGAATATATCAGACATAACTCAAGACCTTATATATTCTCTGCAGCTATTCCTGCAGGTAATGTGGCTTCAGCACTTGAGGCATTACATATATTAAAGAAAGAACCCGAGAGAGTTCAAAACTTAAATGATATTGCTGATTATATGCGAACTGCACTTAAAAAAAGAGGATTACAATTAAGAGAATCAACAACACCTATTATTCCTATATTTACATACACACCAGTTAGAACAATGGTAGCATGTAATATGTTATTTGAACGTGGGGTTTATGTAAACCCAGTGATTCCACCAGCAACACCAGTTGGAGAATGTTTAATTAGAACATCTTATACATCAACACATACGAAAGAACTTATGGATGAAGCAGCAGATAAAATTGCAGAAGTCTTAGAGTTATTAAAGGATATGAAAGAGTAATGCGTAAAGTTGTCATTATTACAGGAGCTTCCAGTGGTATTGGTTTAGTTACTGCTAGATACTTACAAAGTAGAGAATATACTGTTTATGGTTTCTCACGCTCTAAAATAGAGCATGAGAAGTTTTTTAGTAAGCAAGTAGACGTGACACAACATGCGCAGGTAGAACAAGCAATTAAAGAAGTATTTGACAAAGAAAAACAAATAGATGTCATCATTAATAATGCTGGTATGGGTATTAGTGGCAGTGTCGCATACACTTCTAATAAGGATATCGATACGATCATAGATGTTAATTTTAAAGGATTAGTCTATATGGTACAATCATCATTGCCATATTTAGAAATGTCTAAAGGTAAGATCATTAATGTTGGTTCTGTTGCTGGGAGTCTATCAATACCGTTTCAGTCATTTTATAGTGCAACAAAAGCTGCAGTCGAAGCATTTACTGATGCATTATCAATAGAAGTAAAACCATTGGGTATACAAGTTTGTAATGTATTGCCTGGAGATATTAAAACTGGATTTACAAAAAACAGAAGAAAAAATGAAACTGAAAGTGATGTATATAAAACAAGAGTGGAGAAATCGATTGATGTGATGGCACATGATGAACAAAATGGTATGTCACCACTTAAAGCTGCAAAACTTTTCCACAAACTTATTAAAAAGAAAAAAATACCGCTAACTAAAACCATAGGTTTTAAATATAAGGTATTCATGTTTCTAAAAAAAGTATTACCTAAACGATTTGTAGTTTGGATCATTGGGTTACTCTATGGATTTAATAAAGATTAAAAAAAAGCCATTTGGCTTTTTTATTTTTGTAATGCAGTTATGATATACTCTAGTATTTTTATTTCATTTTTTATCTCTATTATAAATGAAGCATCAATCGGCTCAAAAACTTTCAAATTAAAATAATCTTTCTTTGTATCAATAGCTATCGTTAATATGTTTTTTTGATAACTTAACATAAATCTAATATCACCTCTTGAAAAATCTTCAATACGACTTAACATTCTTGGTGATAAGATATAAAAAGCATCAAAAGAGTTGCTTGCGAACACATTAAATTTTTGATTAAAAGACATTGATTCCAATTCGATCTTTTTCAATCCTTGGTTAAAAGATAGATTGTTATACATTTTTGGCATAATATAAACTTCATTATTATTTATACTAGGCATTTCAATTTTATATACTCTACCTTTAAATCCTGTAACTGTATTAGGGCTAGTCGTGAATACAGAAACATCTGCAGATTGGAATTTATGATCTTTGATTATGCCTGATAAATAGTCTTCTGATCTATAATTATCACCTTTACTTATAACAAATGTTTGATAAACTTCATCTTTAGTGAAACCTTTATCAGGTACATATGAAAAAGAAGGGTTTATTTCTTTAAATGCATCTAGCACATGTGTCTGTTTAAATTTAATTGACAAATGTTTGTATTGATAGAAACAAATAAAAATGGTAAATAATGATATCACTAATGGAAGTAACAACCACAGTGAAGAAGTCAAAGCAATTGACAATAAAATTGATGCGAATATGCCAACACCGGTTAAAATCTCATATAACGTTTTAAGTATGTTGAATTTTCTAAAATCGTACATATTTACACCCCAACGTAGATAATTTGTCTCTAGTATAGCATTATATGATAAAATAATAAATAAAAAATAGAGGTGCCATATGAAAAAACAATTACCAAAACGTAGTGAAGTAGAAGTTAAATATACATGGGATATCAACCATCTATATGAAACAGAAAAAGATTATGAAGAAGCACTTGCTGATGTATTAGCTAAAGTTGATGTATATGTCAACAAATACAAAGGCAAATTAAATAACGCAAAAACGATTAATGATAGTTTAGATGATATGAGAGAACTTCAAGAAACATTTGTTGTTCTTGGATCATATGCACAACTTCAAACATCTACTGATTCATTATCTGAACAAAACCAAATGCGCATGGGTATGTTCGGACTTAAGATGCAAGATGTTAATCAAAAATTATTATTTCATTCAGTTGAATTAAATGCTTGTCCATTAGAAGTATTAGAAGAAGCTAAAAAACAAAGCGTTGAAAATGCTAATTACTTACAAGAAATCATTGATGATAGACCACATATCTTATCACCTGATGCAGAAAAAGCGATTGTAACATTATCTCAAACATTAAATGCCGCATATCCTAATTACCAAAGATTTAAATTAGCTGATATGAGCTTCCCTGATTTTGAGGTAGAAGGTGTGAAATACCCTAATTCATTTACGCTATTTGAAAATGAGTGGGAATATGAAAAAGATGAAAAACTTAGAAGAAAAGCATATGAGGCTTTTTATGATGTATTAGCTAAATATCAAAATGGTTTAGCAAATAATTATCAAGCACATGTATTAAAAGAAAAAGCGATGTCTAAACTAACTAATTATGATACAGTATATGATTATTTACTTAGAGGACAAAAAGTTGGTAAAGATATGATGGATCGTCAAATTGATGTCATCATGGAAAAACTAGCACCTGCAATGAGAAAATATGCTAAACTACTTCAAGAAATTCATGGATTAGATAAAATGACATATGCGGATTTAAAAATCGCTGTTGATCCAGAATTAGAACCGAAAGTGTCAATTGATGATGCTAAAACATATATTTTAGAAGGCCTATCAATCTTAGGACCAGAATATTTGGATATTGCTAAACGTTCATTTGATGAACGTTGGACAGATTTCCCTCAAAATGCGGGTAAATCTACTGGAGGATTCTGTTCATCTCCTTATGGTAAAAATTCATACATATTAATTAACTGGAATGGTCAAATGGATGAAGTGATGGTTTTAGCACATGAAATTGGGCATGCAGGACATTTCCAATATGCAAATAAAACTCAAAACATATTTAACACAAGACCTTCAATGTATTTCATTGAAGCACCATCAACAACAAACGAATTAATTATGGCTAGACACCTCATTAAAAAAGAAGAAGATCCAAGATTAAAACGTTGGATATTATCAGTGATGATTTCAAGAACTTACTATCATAATTTCGTCACACATTTACTTGAAGCTGCATATCAAAGAAAAGTCTATGATAAAGTTGAACTTGGCGAGCCGTTATCAGCTAGAGTATTAAATGATCTAAAACTAAGTGTCTTAAAAGAATTCTGGGGAGATGCAGTTGAAATCCCTGATTATGCAGGATTAACATGGATGAGACAACCACATTACTTTATGGGATTATATCCTTATACTTATTCAGCAGGGTTAACTGTGGGTACAGTTGTATCAGATAAGATATATAAAGGTGAACTAGATCCAAATGAATGGATAGAAGTATTAAAAGCAGGAGGCACTAAAAAACCTCTAGATTTAGCTAAAATGGTTGGTGTTGATTTATATACTCCTAAACCATTAGAAGATGCAATTCAATTCATTAGTGACACGGTTGATGAAATTGAAAGATTGACTAAAACATTAAAGTGATGTAATATATTTAAAAACAAAGGGGGATGGCATGAAGATGAAGCGAATACTTTCTTTATTTCTTGTTTTAATTATGACATTTGTATTATTTAGTTGCCAATCATCAGAATCAGATGATGAAATAGAAAACAGCAACCAAACCGAAGCACTTCAATGGCAAATAGTTTTAAGTGATTATCGTATCTATGTATCAGTAGATAAAACAGAACTAACATCAGATAGTGATGTTGTTGAAGTGACGATGATATTTGAAACAACTAAAGCACTTGATTTTGTAGGATATAATGTCATTTTTGGAGACATTGCACAAATTAGACTCATAAGTACTGAAGATGAAAATGTAGAATTATATAATGAGTTTGACGGTGTCGATGAATCAAGATATACGACATATGAAAATTTTACGATGGGTCAAAGATATGAAATCGTAAAGAAATTTTCAAGAGATGACTTTCATGATGTTTTTGATGAACTAAAACCAGCAGGCACATATAAAATTCAAGTATGTATATCAGAATCTGAAAAACAAACCATTTGGTATGATGCTGATATAGTTGTTACTGCTAATTAAAAATAACCAATCTTAGTTAATAAAATTATTCTAAATCATATATCGTACCCAGATTACATATATCTGGGTATTTTATTTGATTAAATTTTACAAAAAACTCATTTAAAATTATTGACATTAACCACCCTTTATTATATAATAAAAACGCTGTGTGATTTACGCACAAATTAAATAACCAAATTGGCTTAACAAAGCCAAAAAATTTTTTGAGACTAAAAAAAGAAACGCATGGATATGTGTCTATAGAAAGGAGAACAATCATATGCCTACAATGCAACAACTTGTAAAAAAAGGAAGAACTGACAAAAAATACAAATCAAAGTCACCTGCACTTGGATACGGTTATAACAGTTTACAAAAATCTGAAAGTGTTTATGCATCACCACAAAAACGTGGAGTATGTACTCGTGTTACAACAATGACACCTAAAAAACCTAACTCAGCTTTACGTAAGTATGCCAGAGTAAGATTAAGTAATCAAACTGAAGTAACAGCATACATCCCAGGGATTGGACATTCACTTCAAGAACATAGTGTCGTGTTAATTCGTGGTGGACGTGTTAAAGACCTTCCAGGGGTACGTTATCATATCGTACGTGGTACACTAGATGCTTCTGGTGTTGCTAACCGTCAACAAGCAAGATCAAAATATGGTGCTAAACGCCCAAAAGCAAAAAAATAATAAACAAACAATAACCTAAAAGATAAAAATCTGAAATGAAAGGAAAGGTGAAAATATGCCACGTAAAGGACATATCGTAAAACGCGATGTTTTACCTGATCCAATTTACCAATCAAAATTAGTAACTAGAATCGTTAACACAATTATGATCGATGGTAAAAAAGGAACTGCTCAAAGTATTTTATATGGTTCATTCAACCGTGTTAAAGAAGTAACAGGAAGAGAACCAATTGAAGTATTTAACGAAGCATTAAATAATATTATGCCAGTTATCGAAGTTCGTTCTAGACGTATTGGTGGTCAAAACTACCAAGTACCAGTAGAAGTTAGAGCTTCTCGTAGACAAACTTTAGGCTTAAGATGGTTAATCAACTACGCTAGACTTAGAAATGAAAAGACTATGGAAGAAAGATTAGCTAAAGAGATTATGGATGCAGCAAATGGTACAGGTGCTGCTGTTAAGAAACGTGAAGATGTGCATAGAATGGCTGAAGCTAATAAAGCATTCGCACACTACCGTTGGTAAAAGAAGGAGAACTAAATTATGCCTCGTGTATATCCGTTAAACAAAGTTCGTAATATTGGTATCATGGCTCACATCGATGCTGGTAAAACAACGACTACAGAAAGAATTCTTTTCCACACTGGTAGAATTCATAAAATCGGTGAAGTTCACGAAGGTGCGGCAACAATGGACTGGATGGCCCAAGAACAGGAACGTGGTATTACGATCACTTCTGCTGCGACTACAGCATTCTGGAAAGATCATAAAGTAAACATTATTGATACTCCAGGTCACGTAGACTTCACAGTTGAAGTATCACGCTCACTGCGTGTTCTTGATGGTGCAGTAACAGTTCTAGATGCGCAAGCCGGTGTTGAACCTCAAACTGAAACTGTGTGGCGTCAAGCTACAGAGTATAAAGTACCAAGAATTGTATTCATTAATAAAATGGATAAAATTGGTGCTGACTTTGCAAAAGCAATCAAATCAATCCACAACCGTTTAGGTGTTAAAGCTGTTCCTATCCAATGGCCAATTGGTGCGGAAGCAGAATTTGATGGTGTTATTGATTTATTAACAAGAAAAGCTTATCATTTCGATGGTAACGCTGAAGAAATCGCAACTGAAATCGAAATTCCAAGTCACTTAGTAGACATCGTTGAAGAAAAACGTGTTGAATTAGTTGAAGCATTAGCTGATTTTAATGAAGACATTATGATGGCTTACTTAGAAGGTGAAGAAATCGCAGTTGAAGATTTAAAAGAAACTATGCGTAAAGCAACACTTGATGTTAAATTCTTCCCAGTTATCTGTGGTACAGCATTTAAAAACAAAGGTGTTAAATTACTATTAGATGCAGTAATAGATTACTTACCTGCACCAACTGACGTATTAGCGATCACTGGTGAAGATTCAGACGGTAATGAAATCCAACGTCATGCTGACGATGATGAACCATTTACAGCATTAGCGTTCAAAGTTATGACTGACCCTTATGTAGGTCGCTTAACATTCTTCCGTGTTTACTCAGGTAAAATCTCTGCAGGTTCATATGTTATGAACACTAACAAAGATACAAAAGAACGTTTCGGACGTATCCTTCAAATGCACGCGAATACTCGTGAAGAAATCCAAGATATCTACGCTGGGGACATCGCTGCTGTTGTAGGTTTAAAGAACACAACTACTGGTGATACATTAGCTATGGTTGGAGATGATATCATCTTAGAATCAATGGTATTCCCTGAACCAGTTATTAACGTTGCTATCGAACCTAAAACAAAACAAGATCAAGACAAGATGAGTGCTGCTTTAGTTAAATTAGCTGAAGAAGATCCAACATTTAGAACGTTTACTGATCATGAAACAGGACAAACAATCATCGCTGGTATGGGTGAGTTACACTTAGATATCATCGTTGACCGTATGAAACGTGAATTCAAAGTTGAAGCAAACGTTGCTGAACCTCAAGTTTCTTATAGAGAAACAATCAGTGAAGCTGCTGAAATCGAAGCTAAGTTTGTTCGTCAATCAGGTGGTCGTGGACAATATGGTCACGTTGTGATTGATTTCGAACCAAACCCAGGTAAAGGTTTTGAATTCGTTGATAAAATTGTTGGTGGGGTAATTCCTAGAGAATACATTCCATCAGTACAAAAAGGGTTAGAAGAAGCTCTTCCAAATGGTATTTTAGCTGGTTACCCAGTAATCGATTTAAAAGCTACACTTAAATTCGGTTCATACCATGATGTCGATTCATCTGAAATGGCTTATAAGATCGCTGCATCAATGGCGCTTAAAGACACTAAGACTAAGGCAAGCCCAGTATTATTAGAACCAATCATGGACGTTGAAGTTGTAACTCCAAACGACTATGTAGGTAACGTTATCGGTGATATTACATCACGTCGTGGACGTCTTGAATCTCAAGAAGGACGCGGTAACGCAGTAGCAATTAGAGCATACGTACCACTATCAGAAATGTTTGGTTACGCTACATCATTACGTTCAAACACACAAGGACGTGCGAACTTCGTAATGCAATTTGCTCACTATGATAAGACTCCAAAATCAATCATGGAAGAAATCATTAAAAAACGTGGGTCTAATTAATCCACTTACTTGCAAAAAATCATAAATTCATATAGAATAAATATGGTAAATAAAAAATAATTAATTTCTTATAAATTAGGAGGAAATATTACAATGGCTAAACAAAAATTCGAAAGAACTAAACCACATGTTAACATTGGTACAATCGGCCACGTTGACCATGGTAAAACTTCTTTAACAGCTGCTATTACAACTGTATTAGCATCAAAAGGTTACGCAGAATTAAAAGATTATGCATCAATCGATAGTGCACCAGAAGAAAAAGAACGTGGTATTACAATTAATACTGCACACGTTGAATACCAAACTGACAACCGTCACTACGCACACGTTGACTGCCCAGGTCATGCTGACTACGTTAAAAACATGATTACAGGTGCTGCTCAAATGGACGGTGGGATCTTAGTAGTATCTGCTGCAGATGGTCCTATGCCACAAACAAGAGAACACATCTTATTATCACGCCAAGTTGGTGTACCTAAATTAGTTGTATTCTTAAACAAATGCGATCTTGTAGACGACGAAGAGTTATTAGACTTAGTTGAAATGGAAGTTCGTGAATTATTATCAGAATATGAATTCCCAGGTGATGATGTACCTGTGATCCGTGGATCAGCAGTTGGTGCATTAAATGGTGAAGAAAAATGGGTTAATGCAGTTAATGAATTAATGGACGCTGTTGACTCATACATCGACACTCCAGTTCGTCAAACTGACAAACCATTCATGATGCCAGTTGAAGACGTATTCACAATTACAGGTCGTGGTACAGTTGCTACTGGACGTGTTGAACGTGGACAATTAAAAGTCGGAGATCCAATCGAAATCGTTGGTATCCACGAAACTAAACAAACAGTTGTTACTGGTGTTGAAATGTTTAGAAAATTATTAGATTATGCAGAAGCTGGAGACAACATTGGTGCTTTACTTCGTGGTGTAAGCCGTGACGAAGTTGAACGTGGACAAGTTTTAGCTAAACCTAAATCAGTTAACCCACATTTAAAATTTGAAGCTCAAGTTTATGTATTATCAAAAGAAGAAGGTGGACGTCATACTGCATTCTTCTCAAACTACCGCCCACAATTCTACTTCACAACTACAGATATCACAGGTGTTATTTCTTTACAAGAAGGTACAGAAATGGTTATGCCAGGTGATAACACAGTAATGATCGTTGAATTAATTCACCCAATTGCGTTAGAAGAAGGAACTAAGTTCTCAATCCGCGAAGGTGGACGTACAGTTGGTGCTGGTTCAGTAACTAAAATTCTTGAATAGTATTTAACTTAAAAAACTTAAAGCATAGCGAAAGCTGTGCTTTTTTGTTTTTGTGTAAAATTAAGTGTGTATCAATTTATAGTTTAAATTCTATGTTAAAATAACATAGAGGTATGAATTTATGATAGATACGCATTGTCACATTAATATGAAAGATTATGATCAAGATATTGATCAAGTAATTTTAGAAGCAAAACAAGCAGGTGTAGAAAAACTTTTAGTTATCGGTATGGACACATATCATAATCAAAGAGCAATCGAACTTGCAGAAAAATATAGTGGTTTATACGCAACAGTAGGACTTCATCCAGTTGATGTAAATGAAGGCACATTAGAAGGTATTGAGCCTTTATTTAGTCATCCTAAAGTAGTTGCTGTTGGAGAGTGTGGTCTAGACTTTTATCACACAACTGATAACAAAGATTTACAAATAGAAATGTTTATAAAACAAATAGAATTATCTATAGAATATGATTTACCATTAGTCGTACATACGAGAAATTCATTTACAGAAACATATAACTGTTTATTGCCTTACAAAGGCAAAGTCCGTGGTGTGTTTCATTGCTTTTCATCCGATTTAGCAGATGCAAAGAAAGCTATAGATTTAGGTTTTTATGTCGGCATAGATGGACCGGTAACATTTAAGAATGCACCAGAAATAAAAGAAATAGCAAAAGAAATACCATTAGACAAATTATTAATAGAAACAGATAGCCCTTTTTTATCTCCACATCCTTTTAGAGGGAAACGCAATGAGCCAAAACGTGTAAAACTTGTTTTAGAAGCCATTGCAGAACTCAGAGGTAGTGAAGTTATGGAAATAGAAAAACAAACAACTAAGAATGCTACAAAATTATTCCAATTAGGAGATGATGAACAATGAGAATTAAACAAGTAGGTATGCTTATTTTAAGTGCAATGTTGATTGTTGTACTTGCAAGTTGTAATTTAAATTTACAAGCAGATACTGATTATGAATCACCAAGCGATTATGAAAGTATGCGTATTGAGATGATTAATGAAGTATCAGATGCTGTTGTCGTTGTAGAAAATCCAAGTGATTATGGTTCAGGTATTATTTTCTATCAAGAAGAAATTGATACAACAACTCATACATATAAATATGCTGTGTTAACTGCATATTCAAATATTACAGGTTATCTTGAAGTTGTTGATGTTGATGTTGTATTAGAAAATGGACAATCATTTGAAGTGACTGAAATTAAGTCTGATGAAACTTATAATATTGCTGTTGTTTACTTTGAAACAACTGCTGTTTTAAGTGTGTTTAATATTACACAGTTGTCAGGTACGAGCGTCCCACTAGTTCAAGGACAAGATGTGTATGCGATAGGTACACCTTACTCACAAACATTATTTAATTATGTATCACAAGGTATCTTAGGTAAACTTCACAATCAATATGGTAATGTTAATGATTTAGTGTTTGTTCATAGTGCTGAAACTAATCCTGGTATGGAAGGTGCACCGATATTTGATATTGATGGTGAACTTATTGGTATTCAATTAACTAAATTATATATGACTGATGATACAGTTGATGGTATTCCTATTGAAGGTATCAACTATGCATTAGATATGAATATATTAGCACCTATCGTACTTGGCTTTGATAGTGCGTTTCAATTAAGTGAGGAAACACCTACAGAATTATCAGTATCAAATGATCTAAATTATAATGATATCGCAAAAGACATGATCGCAAGCGTCACACCTTCAATTATTTCAGTTATTGGTAGTGGTGGACTTGGATCAGGTATCATCTATAAAAAAGAGGTATTAGAAACTGGCGGGTTTCGTTATTATGTATTAACAAATAATCACGTTGTAAGTTCGAGTTCAGAAGTAAGAATTAAGTTTGCAGCTGATGAAGATGAAGTTGCCGTCACTGATTATCAAGCAAATGAAAATTATGATGTTGCAGTTTTGCGTGTTGAAACTGAAGAAGAATTACCAGTATATGATATTCCACCAATTAATGCATTAGATTATGTTGATATTGTTGTTGGCCAAGATGTTTACGCAATAGGTACACCTTATTCAACTTTGTTTCATAATTATGCAACTCAAGGGATTATCTCTAAATTAAATTATACATATCGTGGTGTGATGAATTTAGGATTAGTACATGAAGCTGAAATTAATCCTGGTAACAGTGGTGGACCATTATTTAATTTAAATGGTGAAGTCATTGGTGTTAACGTTGCTAAAGTTGTTAATATGAATGCTGATGGTGATGTCGTTTATACTGAAGGTATTAATTATAGTCTAAATATCAATGCTGTTGGAAATGCTATTTCAAAATTCACTGAAGAAGGTTGGCAATTAATTGAAAGATCACCTAAATTAGGTGTAACAGTTGTTAATTATGATAAAGCATTTGATGAATCAACTGGTATTAATTATCCAGAAGAATATACAAGTGGTGTATTAGTTACAGGATTTGACTATACGAGAAACGCTTATAATGTGATTGAATTATTTGACTTGATCGTTGCAGTTAATGGTATTGATGTTATTACGACTGATGAACTTATAGCTGAATTAACAGGCAAAGACTTTGGTACAGATATCACTTTAAGTGTTATAAGAATTGATGATCAAGGTAATGTATTAACATTAGAAATTGTCGTGACATTATCATGATAGAAAAAACACTAAAATTACTTAAAGAAAAACAATTAACAATTAGTTTTGCTGAGAGTATGACTGGTGGCTTACTATCATCTAAGTTAACTGAACTTCCTGGAGCTTCCATTGTATTCAAAGGTAGTATTGTAGCTTATTCAAATGAGATTAAAAATAGAGTATTATATATAGATTCAAATGATATTAAAACATATGGTGTTGTGTCTAAGGAGATCGCTCAAAAAATGGCGACTTCTGTATTGAAATTATTTAATACACATATATCAGTAGGCATCACTGGAGATGCAGGTCCAACAAACCAAGAAGGCAAGAACGAAAGACATGCTTACTATGCGATTTGTCATAGAGAATCTTGTGAAATATATCATTTAAAATTTAGTGAAGAAACAAGGATAGAAGCTCAACAAAAAACAGTTGATGAGATCTATCAATCACTAAATTCATTTATTATGAAAAAAACAGGTATATAGTTGTCATATATAGGTATATATGATATAATGATTTGGCGTAAGATATATCCTTGTCTTACTTCAGAGTGAGACCAAAGACCAGAAGGAGGTAGAAAGATGAAAAAATACGAAATTATGTATATCATCCGTCCAACTGTTGAAAGTGAAAGTATTAAAGGTATTGTAAACAATTTCTCAGAAATTTTTGCTAACTACAATAGTGAAGTACTAGAACTTAAAGAGTTAGGACTTAAAGATTTAGCATATGAAATTCAACATTTCAACAAAGGTTACTATGTATGGTTACTTGTTAACGCTACACCAGAAGCAATTGCTGAATATAACCGTGTTGTAAATATTACTGAAGAAGTAATTCGTTACATTGTTGTAAAGGAAGGCGAATAATATGATTAATCGCGTTATCCTAGTTGGACGTATCACTAAAGATCCAGAATTAAAAATGACTCAGTCAAACATAGCATTTGTTAATTTTACGCTGGCTGTTAACCGTCAATTTTCTGATGCTTCAGGTGAACGTCAAGCAGATTTTATTCAATGTATCGTATGGCGCAAACAAGCCGAAAACTTAGCACAATATATTCAAAAAGGTGCATTACTAGGCGTTGAAGGAAGAATTCAAACGCGTACGTATGAAGCTGAAACAGGCACTAGATACATTACGGAAGTGGTTTGTGACTCAGTACAGTTCTTAGAAAACAAGAGCGATAGCAGTAATAACAATAGTTATTCTGGATATACTGACCAAACAAAAGCTTCAAATGATGACAGCGACGAGTTTTACGAAACAAGTAAACAACTCGCAGCTGAAGAAGATTTACCATTCTAAGGAGGAAACCAAATATGGCTAATAACTATAGACGTGGTGGCTACAAGAGACGTAAAAAAGTATGCTACTTTACACAAAATAAAGTAGAACATATCGATTACAAAGATGTTGAATTATTAAGAAGATTTATCACTGATCGCGGTAAGATTTTACCAAGACGTGTGACTGGAACATCTGCTAAATGGCAAAGACCATTAGCAATCGCAATCAAACGTGCTCGCCATATGGCATTGCTACCATTCGTAAAAGAATAATTTAGAAGCTGCAATCTTGCAGCTTTTTTTTATGCCCTTGATGCATAGTTTATTGTATTTGACTCATATTATTGATATAATATGAATAAGTAGGTGCTTATATGAAACGTTGGATATTTTTAGCATTAGCAGCAGTATTTGCTGGCGTTGGGATAATTTTATATCTACCTTATTTAGGTTTTGAATCATCACGTGAATTGATTGCGTTTATCGTGATTTTTTTTGCGAATGTCTTATTATTTGTAGGTATGTTTATTCTACTTAATCAACGATCACATCAAAAGATATCAACATTGCAAAATAGATTACAAATGTGGTCTAAACTTTCTTATCATATTTCACAAGCCGGTGATGAGATATTTAATGAATTACCAATTGGCATGATAGCAGTCGATGAGAATTTTGAAATTAAATGGACAAACCCTCATGCCCAAACAATATTTGGACATAAGGTTAATGGTAAAAAATTAGAAGATATTCATGAACGTATGTATGATTTAGTCACACATAGTAAAATGAATTTTATTATAGAAAAAGATGATAAGTATTATGATGTTACCTATCGTCCAGAATATCGTTTCTTCTATTTATTTGAAGCAACACAAAGAGAAAGAGTGTTCCAAAAATATCAAGAACAAATTCCAGCTTTAGCTTTAGTTTTCTTAGATAACTTAGATGAAGCATTATCAGTTCTAGATGTTTCAGAACAATCAATGATTAAAGGTGATTATTTAGCAGCTATCAATGATTGGGCAGCTGACTTTGATTGTTATGTTAAACCGTTCGCAGATGAAAAGATTTTACTAGTAACTGATCGTAAAAACTTAAATTTAATGATTGAAAATAAATTTAGTCTATTAGATAAGATTAGAAAAATCTCAGCAGAAGAAAAAGTTAGAGTATCAATATCAATGGGTATCGCTTCTTGGGATATCTCATATGAAGAAATTGGTGTTTATGCTCAAAATGCTGTAGATTTAGCCGAAAAACGCGGTGGAGATCAAGTTGTAGTTAATATTCAAGATCAAAAAATTATGTACTTTGGTGCGAAATCTGATGCCTCTATTAAGAACTCAAGAGTTGGTGTTAGAATTAATGCACAAACAATCAAAGATTTTATTGAAAAAGCTGCAGATGTATATATCATGGGTCATCACATGTCTGATATGGATGCTTTTGGATCTGCACTAGCTTGTTATCATATGACAAGGGCTTCAAAGAAGAAAGCTTATATCGTTGTTGATAAAGATAAGTTAGATCCTACAGTGACTAAAGTATATGAAGCAGTTAAAGATCAATTAAGTGATATTGATGAAGAAGTAGTTACAGGACTTCAAGCTTTAGAAAATATTAAAGAACAAAGTTTATTAATTGTTGTTGATTCACAATCTCCAAAAATGGTGATGGTACCGCAATTATTAGAAAAAACAGAAAACGTCATCGTTATTGATCACCATAGAGCTGGTGAAGAAAGATTCAATGCGATATTCTCAATTATCGAACCATCAGCAAGTTCAACGATAGAACTTATGATGGATCTCATTGGTTTTTATAATATAGAAGAAGAAACTAAGATATCTCCAATTGAAGCATCAATCATGTATGGTGGTTTAATTGTAGACACATCTAATTTCTTATTTAGAACATCATCAAGAACATTTGAAGTCGCATCTAGACTAAAAGAATTGGGTGCAGATGCTACTTTAGTTAAAACGTGGTTAAGACGTGATATGATGCGTATTATGGAAATTAATAACTTATTAGACCAAGTAGAAATAGTGTTAAACAAATTTGCATTTATTGTAACATCTGATATTTATGAAGATAGAGTATTACTTGCTCAAGTATCAGATGCAGCATTAGAGATTAATGGTATTGATGCAGCATTTACAATTGCGAGAATGGATGACCATACGGTTGCCGTATCAGCAAGAAGTATTCATGATATCAATGTTCAAATATTAATGGAAATGATCGGTGGTGGTGGACACTTTAATAGTGCTGCTGCTCAAATTAAAGATACATCAATTCGTGAAGTTTATGAATCTTTACGTATGTATGTAGAAATGGAATATGGTGGAGGCGAAAAGATGAAAGTAATTTTAACAACTGATGTTAAAGGTAAAGGTAAGAAAGATGAGATTATTGAAGTTGCAAACGGATATGGTCAATTCTTACTAAATCAAAAGAAAGCAGTACTCGCAAGTGATGATAATTTATCTAGTTTAGAGGCTGAAAAACAAAAACAAAAAGAAGCTGAACAACGTCATTTAGATTTAATGAAAAAACTTAAATCTGAAATTGATGGTAAACAAGTTGTATTACAAATACAAGTGGGTAAAGATGGTAAACAATTTGGAAGTATCACAACTAAACAAATTGCTGAAGCATTTCAAGAAACTCATGGTATACTAATAGATAAGAAAAAACTAGAATTGCAAAGTGAAATCAACTCTATTGGTATATATACAGCATTTGTATCATTACACAAAGATATTAAGGCGCAATTCGAAGTAAAAGTTATAGAAAAGTAGGTATGTGATATGGCAAAAGTTTTACCTTATCATCAAGAGGCCGAACAATCAGTTTTAGGTACTGTATTTCTAGATCCTAAAGAGATTGTTACTGTTGTTGATGAATTAACTGAATATGATTTCTTTGAACAAAGTCACGTACTGATTTTTAAAGCGATGAAAGATTTATTTAATGAATCTTTAAATATTGACTATGCGAGTGTGGCTTCTAGATTAGAACAAACACAAAGTTTAGAACGAGCAGGTGGTAGAAAGTATTTATTACAACTTGCTGATATGGTTCCATCAATTGATCACTTAGAAACATATATTGATCTTGTTAAAGATGGCTCATTAAAAAGACAAGTCATCAGACTTGCAAGTGATATTGTAGAAGATGGTTATCAAAAGGATGAAATGGCTTTTGATTATATTACTAGAGCGGAAGAAGAAATATTTGCTTTAGCTCAAAAACGTAAAACATCAGCATTCACTCAAATTGATAAAGTTATTCAAGTCGTTAAAGAAAAGACTGAAATGAATAGAAATAAAAAAGGTGGTATTACAGGTTTATCAACAGGATTCGCTGAATTCGATAAACTTTCTGCAGGTCTTCAAAGTGAAGAGTTAATTATCTTAGCTGCACGTCCATCTATGGGTAAATCAGCATTCGCGATTAACCTAGCGATTAATATCGCTAAAAAGAATAAAGAAGGTAAAGCTGGAGTTGCGATTTTCTCACTGGAAATGAGTAACGATCAGATTGCTGCCAGAATGCTTAGTGCAGAATCAAATGTCGAAAACTCTAAAATTAAGAGTGGACATTTAACAGCACCTGAATGGCAACATATGGAAGGTGGTATTCAAACACTTTCTCTACTACAAATCTTCTTTGATGATTCAGCTGCTGTAACAGTTGCTGATATTAGAGCGAAATGTCGTAAATTAAAACAAGAAGGCAAACTAGACTTTGTTGTTATTGACTACCTTCAATTAATTAAAGGTGATTCAAGAAGCGGTAATAGACAAGAAGAAGTTGCTAAAATTTCAAGAAGCTTAAAAGAAATGGCCAGAGAGTTAAAAATTCCAGTATTAGCATTATCTCAATTATCACGTGATGTTGAAAAACGTGAAGATAAGAGACCGGTGCTTGCCGATCTTCGTGAATCTGGATCTATTGAGCAAGATGCCGATATCGTTATGTTCTTATATAGAAATGATTATTACCAACGTGATGTTGAAAAGAAAACTGGAGACGTAGAGTTAATTGTAGCAAAAAACCGTCAAGGTGCTGCAGGTATTATGTTGCCATTTAGATTTGATACTGAATTCTCTAGATTCTTATCTAAAGAAGAAAGAGAAGATACTTCTTACGAAGCATATAGAGACTAAAAAGATAGAACCACTCAAATGAGTGGTTTTTTATTGACTGGATAAATTTAGAAAACTAAATATATATCAATAAAATATTTAGAAAACTAAATTTAATGGTATAATAATTATGAGGTGATCATATGAGTATGAATTTTAGAGGATTATATAATGTTTTAAATAAACGAAACATAACACTCTCACAAATGATGCAAGATCTTAATATTTCTTCTGCTACACAGGCTAAATTTAAAAAAGGTGAATATGTGTCACTACAGACATTAGAGGCAATATGTAAATATTTGAATGTTACTTTAAACGATGTCGTTGAATTTATTACAGTAGATAATTCTTCAGAATTATTGTTGAGACTAAAAGAAGAAATGACACATAAAATTAAAGGCAGTATTTATCACGAGACACAAATTCTTCTAACATATAATTCAAATCATATTGAAGGTAGTAAATTGACTGCAGATCAAACGAGATACATTTTTGAAACAAATACGATAGGAATTGATCAAGATACAACAATTAATATAGATGATGTTATTGAGACACAAAATCATTTTAGATGTATAGACTATATGATCAAGTCAGCATTAGAACCTGTGACTGAAAATCTTATTAAAGATATTCATAAGATTTTAAAATCAAATACAAGTGATTCAAAACTTGATTGGTTTAATGTGGGTGAATATAAAAGAAGAATTAATACAGTTGGTGGTATTGAAACAGCTAAACCAAGTGAAGTTCAAAGTAAAATGGCTTCTTTAATTGGTATATATGAAAATAAAAAAACATATACTTTTGAAGATATTATTGATTTCCATTATCAATTTGAATGTATACATCCATTTCAAGATGGTAATGGTAGAGTAGGAAGACTCATTGCATTTAAAGAATGTCTAAGACATGGGCTCGTACCTTTTACAATTGATGACGCTATAAAAGCTTTATATTATAGAGGATTAAGTAAATATTTAGATGAAAGAGGATACTTAATAGATACTTGTTTATTTGGACAAGATAAATATAAGAAACTCTTAGATATATATGAAATTAATTACTAAAAGAAAAAGACATGCAAAATTGCATATCTTATTTCTTTTTAATAGGAAAGATTTAAGGGTTTACCAATAATCTGTCTAATAACTTCTAGTGCACTATATAATTTTTCTCCAGGTTTTAAGAATTCAAGAATATATTTTAAATCATCACCAGCAGTGATAATAGGTGGTTCAGTTGAACCATCTTTTTTCTTTTGACCAAAACCTAGCGTAGATACTAAACCATTACATAAGCATTTACGGCCAACAGTATCTTCTAGTTTACCACCTTTTTTAACATAGGCTTCAACAGGCTCTGATGGACAGCGATATCCAATCTTGCCATTTTCCATACGATAAGGTTCTCTTAAATATCCAACATCACATATACGTTTTCTAGACTCATAAGTCTCATCTTCACTAACTGTATTTTTTAAACCAACGACTTTAAACGGAAAACCAGTAGGAGAAGCGAGTAAATCAGTTTTAACATAAGTGACACCTTTTTTAAGTGCTTCAATCACTCTTTCTTTTAAAGATCTTTTCATACCAGATTCCTTACTAAAGGCAAAAGCTGTACCGACTTGAATACCAACAGCACCTTGCGCCTTAGCTTCTAGATAAGCTTGATGATTTCCGTATCCTCCTGCTAACCAGAAAGGTAGATTTAACTTTTTTAAGTTTTCTAAATTAACTTCATCTTTTACACCATATATAGGTTCGCCAGATTCAGTTAAATTTAATTGACCACGAGGTGGTGCATTATGACCACCAGCAATTGGTTTTTCAACAATAAACCCATCAGGTCTAGTTTCTTCATTTCTTGTTAAATGAAGTGCTAGAGTATTTGATGATATGATGGCTAAAAACTTAGGTCTGTTAAGTTTAGGTAGGACCTCACCCTTAGCGAATGCTACTGGATCAAATGTATTAACAGTATTTTCTGTGTCATTAGCAACTTTAATAGGCATTGTGCCTATTTCATGATTGACATAGGCATCTAATACTGCAGGGACATATTTAGGTATACCTGCACCCATAATGACATAATCAACATCTGCAAGCATCGCACCATAGATAGATGCGAGTGTTGGTATTTGTATTTTTTCAAGTAAGTTAATACCAATAAGTCCATCATGACCTTTTTTAGCTAAATAAACTTCAACGAAGTTAGCAACTACAATTAATTCAGTTAGTTCATCAGTTTGATGTAGAGATGGCATCTCTAATGGTTTAAATCTACGTTTAATTGTGTCTAATTGACCATCTGGTTCATATTTATCTAAGATTCGTTTCGCCATTTTTTTAAATGGGAAATGATTAATCGCATCGACATATGTCTTACGACCTCTTAATGTTTGTAATCTTCTAACAAGTGTTGTAGCAACTGCAGTACCTGAGACAACACCTAAATATCCTTCTTTTGAAACTGTTCTTGCAAGTTTAACACTTGAAACCCCAATGCCCATGCCACCTTGAATGATTTCTGGCAATTTCTGTGCTTCCATAAAATGCTCCTTTAATAGATTAATTATAATTAGTTTGATATTCAAAACAATAATACATATTGATATAATACCACAGTATAGTTTAAAAACAATATATTATGTGAGAAAATGGCATAAGCAAAAAAAAATAAAAGCCCAATCAAAGGCATGGGCTTTCATCTATATCAATTGATATTGGATTAAATTAAGCAATTGTAGCAGATAACATCCAAATGTGTTTTTCAAATGATGCGATAGATCCGATTAATAAATCAGCTGTACCTTCATCACCTAAATCTTGAGCTACTTTTAAAGCTTCTAAGAATTCAGCACGTAACACTTTAAAGTCATCAAGAATATGTTTTACCATTTCTTTTGGGGCTTGTTTTCCGTGACCTTCTTCAAGTGTTGCTAGTTCTAAGTATTGTTTTAGGTTAGATACTGGTTCCCCACCGATCATCAATAATCTTTCAGCTACTGCATCATAAAGTTCATTCACTTCGTCGTACAGTTCTTCAAATTTAGCATGTAGTGCATAAAATTCAGGACCAGTTACATACCAATGGAAGTGGTGTAACTTAGTGAAAAATACACTTAAATTCGCTACTTGTTTATTTAATTCTTGATATAATTTATTCATCATATCCCACCTTTCTTTTCTACCTCCATTATACCACTAACTATAGTTTAATCAATGATTTTAACAGTGGAAAAAAAACCTAAATTGTGGTAATATATAGCGGGTGATATATTATGTTTGATAGACTCGAATTAATCGAAAAAAGATATCAAGAGATACAAGACTTACTTTCAACAGGTACTGTTGAAGTAAAAGAAATGACAAAATTATTAAAAGAATCAAGTACAATTACAAGAACAGTAGAAACTTATCGTTCATATAAAGAAAAAGCAGCTGAGCTAAAAGACTTAAAAGAAATGACAAAATTAGAAGAAGATCAAGATTTAATTGATATGGCTCAAATGGAAATCGATGAGATAGAAACATTCTTAGAACGTACTGAAGAAGAATTAAAAATTTTATTACTACCTAAAGATCCTAATGATGATAAAAACGTTATTGTAGAAATCAAAGGTGCTGCAGGTGGAGATGAAGGTAATATCTTCGCCGGTGATTTATTTAGAATGTATTCAAAATATGCTGAAACTAAAAAATGGAAAATTGAAGTATTAAATGCCATGGAAGGTTCTATGGGTGGATTTACAACAATCGAATTTATGGTTTCAGGAGATCAAGTATATTCTCAACTTAAATATGAATCAGGTACACATCGTGTACAACGTGTTCCACAAACAGAATCTGCAGGTAGAATCCATACATCAACTGCAACTGTTTTAGTGATGCCAGAAGCAGAAGATATTGAAATTGATATTTCATGGAATGATATTCGTTTTGATACATTTAACTCAAGTGGTCCAGGTGGACAATCAGTTAATACAACGAAATCAGCTGTACGTTTAACACATATTCCTACAGGGATTGCTGTTGCATGTCAAGAAGGTAAATCACAACACGAAAATAAAGATAAAGCCTTCACACTTCTTAAAACAAGAATATATGATAAGTTCTTACAAGAACAATTAAGTAAAGAAGAAGCTGAAAGACAATCACTTGTTGGTCGTGGAGATAGAAGTGAAAAGATTAGAACTTATAACTATCCACAAAATAGAGTGACTGATCATAGAATTGGTTTAACATTACAAAGATTAGACGCAATCATGGAAGGTCGTCTAGAATTAATTATGGATGACTTAATTAATGAATTCCAAAAACGTCAATTATTAGGAGAAACAGAGTGACATTAGAAACTTTATTAAGACAAGTTTCAAATACTGCACTTAAACAAAATAAAGAAGCAGAAGCGATTAAATTATTACTGATGGAGCTATCACCTTTGGATGCACATCAGTTTTATTTAAATCTAAAAAGTGAAGTTGATGAAACATTTGAAAAAAATTTTATTGAAAAAGCTAATTTATATATCTATGATCATGTGCCTGTTCAACATATCTTAGGTTACGCATATTTTTATGGATATCAATTTAATGTATCTGACGCTGTTTTAATTCCTAGAGTTGAGACAGAACAATTAGTAGAAAATACATTATTTTATTATGATAAATATTTTGATGGGGCTAAACTTAAATTACTAGATCTAGGTACTGGTAGTGGATGTATCGGTGTAACTTTAGCTGCAGAAGAGAAGAACTTGGATGTAACTATTTCTGATGTGAGTAGTGATGCTTTAGAGGTTGCTAAAAGTAATGCAAAGAAATTAGATGTAAATGCTAAAGCGATATTAAGTAGCTGGTTTGATAACATTGATGACACATTTGATATCATCATATCAAATCCACCATATATTCCTGATGATGAAATTGTTGAAGATATTGTTCAAAAGGAACCAGAGGTTGCATTATACGGTGGAAAAACTGGCACTGATTTTTATGAACTTATCTTAAGAGAAATAAAACCATATTTAAAAGAAAAAGCATTGATTGGTTTTGAACATGGATACCAACAAAAGGCTTTAATCGCATCATATGTTAAAAAGTATTTCCCAGATGCAAAACTTATTCAACTGCAAGATCTTCAAGGCAAAGACAGAATGACATTTGTCGGTATAGGAGGCGTTTTAGCTGATGAATAAAGGTGATTTAATTGTGATGCCAACTGATACAGTTTATGGCTTAGCAGCAATGTTATATGATGAAGAAGCGCTTCATAAGATTTATGAAGTTAAAGGCAGAGAACAATCAAAACAAATCCCGCTTTTAGTTGGTCATATTGATCAAGTGTTTGGTATTGCTAAATATGATAAAAAAATAGAAAAAATCATGCATAGTTTTTGGCCAGGTGCACTTACTATCGTGATGCAAACTACACCTGAATTTAAAGATAAAACAGGTGAAGATACAATTGCTATAAGAATGCCTAAACATCCGAAAGCATTAGAACTCATTAATGAGTATGGAGTACTCAGAGTTACGAGCTTGAATAAAAGTGGTGAACCACCGCTAGAAACTGTTGAAGAAATCAAAGAAATTTTTGGTGATGTGGTTGCAGAAATACATGAGCATGGTGATTATCCAAAGAGTCATGTATCCTCAACTGTGATTATGTTTAAAGATGATGAAATCAAAGTTTTAAGAGAAGGTACAATCAAATTAGATGATTTATTACAAGTTCTTTAAAATACTGTATTTTTGTAGTATAATCTTTATAAATAGTCAACATAAAAAAATCAGTGATAAAAAAAATGGGGAGATTTTACATGGAAACAAAGGCAAGAAAACTCAAGCTTAAACAATTATTAGAAATGAAACCGTTGGATTATTTAGAAGATGATTTGTATGAGGATTTGTTGGATGAGTTAGATCCCAAATCATTAGCAAAATTCAACAAAATCACAGATCTTTATATTGAAAAAGTAATGTTAGTTGAAACGACTCAAGAAGTATATGAAATCACAAAAGCTTATATCATAGATTTGAATCGTTTGAATACTGAATTTGAAAATCCTTTAATTGAAACATTAGAGCGTGACTCAATATATGAATATATTGAACAAGTACTATCACTTTATGATATGTCATATGATGATTTTGATTTTGATACTTATCGTGAGTGGTAAATAATGATAATATCACATGATTAAATTAGTTAATCTAGGATGACCTATATTTAAATTAGCAGTGTTAAAAAATTGGTGAATGTTATTTGAATTAGAAAATTAATCGATTTATATGTTAAAGTGATTTGAAATATATTCACTTTTTCTTTATGTATGCGTTATTATTTAACAAACAGCCTTTTTTTATATAAAAAAGGCGAAAATGATATATAATAGTAACGGTTAAAAAAATGAGGTGTAATTAATGGAAATTAGAAATATAGCGATTATCGCTCACGTTGACCATGGGAAAACAACGTTAGTGAATCAATTATTAAAACAAAGTGATAAGTATGATGCGCATGCTGAGTTAGATGACAGAGTACTTGATAGTAATGATATTGAAAGAGAACGTGGTATTACCATCTTAGCGAAAAATACTGCGATCATTTATAATGATACAAGAATTAATATCTTAGACACTCCTGGTCATGCTGACTTTGGTGGTGAAGTAGAAAGAATCATGCACATGGTGGATGGTGTATTATTATTAGTCGATGCGTTTGAAGGTGTTATGCCACAAACCAGATTCGTACTTAAAAAAGCACTTGAAGCTCACTTATTCCCTATTGTAGTTGTTAATAAAGTTGATAGAGAATTTGCTGATATCAATAAAACAGTAAACGAAGTTTACGACCTATTTATTGATTTAGGTGCTGATGATCATCAATTAGAATTCCCTGTTTTATATGCATCAGGCTTACAAGGTTTATCAAGTTACGAACCTAAATTAAACCCTCATGTTAAAATGACACCAATTCTAGATACAATCATTGAAGCTCTACCTAATCCAGAACAAGATTATGATAAACCATTCTTATTCCAACCAGCATTAGTTGATTATAACGATTATGTTGGACGTATGGGTGTTGGTAAAATCTATCATGGGTCAGTATCTTTAAATGATAATGTAGCATGTCTTAGAGCTGATGGTTCTAGAGTTGAATTTAGAGTACAAAAAATTTATCAATCAACAGGATTAGAAAAAATAGAAGTTAAAGAAGCATTTGCTGGAGATATCGTCTCAATCGCTGGTCTTCCTGACATTCATGTTGGCGAAACTGTATGTGATACTGCATCAACAGAAAGATTACCTTTATTACATGTTGATGAACCAACAGTACAAATGACATTCTTAACAAACAATTCACCGTTTGCTGGTAAAGAAGGTAAACATGTGACTGCATCTAAAATTGAAGAACGTTTAAATAAAGAACTCCAAAAAGATGTGAGTTTAAAAGTTGAACGTGTTGGTAAATCTGAGTCATGGATTGTATCTGGACGTGGAGAACTTCACTTAGGTATTTTAATTGAAAATATGAGAAGAGAAGGTTTCGAATTCCAAGTATCAAGACCTAGAGTTATCATCAAAGAAGTTGATGGACAAAAACTAGAACCTTATGAGGAAGTTCAAGTTGACCTACCTACTGAATATATGGGTGGCGTTATGGAAATGTTAGGTGAAAGAAAAGCTGAGCTTGTTACTATGCATCAAGCAAGTGATTATTCAAGACTTAACTATATTATGCCATCACGTGGTTTAATTGGGTTTGCTACTCAGTTCTTAACAGCAACTAAAGGATATGGTATTTTATCTCATATCTTCTTAGATTATAGACAAATGATTACTGAAGCTGTTGGTAACAGAAGAAGTGGTGCATTAATCTCAATGAATCAAGGTATGACAACTGCTTATGCAATTGGTAGACTTGAAGATCGTGGTATCATGTTCGTTGATCCAAGAACTAGTGTATATGAAGGTATGATCATTGGTGAATCTAATAAAGATACAGATATGGTTGTTAACTTAACTCAAGCTAAACAATTATCAAATATGCGTTCAGCAGGTAAAGATTCAACAGTTGTATTAAAGAAACCAAAAGATATGAATTTAGAAGCTTGTCTAGCATTTATTAATGATGACGAATTAATTGAAATCACACCACAAAACATTCGTTTAAGAAAAGCAATATTAACGGCACAAGAAAGAAAAAAAGCGAATTATACAATTAAGGAAGAAAATAATTAATTTCAACTATATAGATTTTTATCAAAAGTATCACATATTAGTATGTGATACTTTTTTGTATAATGCATGAAAATTGTTCTAAAATACCCTAACCAAACATAAAAGGTTCTTGATTTTTTATGAATTTAATATTATTATTAGAATAATACATATGGGGGTATCGACGATACACAACTTAATATGTTCATTAAATGGAGGGAATTATAATGAAACGAATGTTTACACCGTTTAGTTCTGATGAAGTCAGAAATATGACCATTAGAATGAAACACCGCGAGAAATTCATGGCAATCTTATTATTGATTGCGATGTTTTTAAGTTTAGTGCCATATCAGGCAATTGCAGAAGAGTTTTCTGATACAAAACCAGTAACAGAAGAAATCACAGAGGTAGATGATCAAGTCTACAATCTAGATGTAGATGCATCTGATATTCCTGTTATATCGGAAGACACATCAAAAAGACAACTTAATGAAAAGCATTTTAGAAAACAGGATGGAAGTTACGAAGTTGCGATCTACGATAGTGCTGTGCACTATAAAGATGGCGATGACTGGATAGATATAGATAATCGATTAGATTATGATACAAAAACTAAAACATACAATAATAAATCTAATCAATTTGATATACAATTTCCTAAAAATATAACTAAATCTGATGTTAAATTATCTATGGGTAAATATGATATCAGTTGGCATCTTTTAGGTAGCAAGTCATCAGAGGTACTTGTCGCAAGCGAAAAGATGAAAGTTAACGAACAAGATTTAAGAGAACTAATAAACATAAGTCAAGAAGTTACATATAAAAATATCATGCAAGATATTGATTTAGTGTATACGTTAGAAGGTTCTAAAATTAAAGAAGATATAATAGTTAATAAATATCAAGAAGATTTGTCTTTTGAATTTGAGTATAAAGTCAAAGGCTTATCGTTTATTGAAGTTGATGGACAATTAGTGCTTGTTAATGAAGAAGGAGAAGCTATATTTAGTTTTGATCCTTTTGTTATGTATGATAATCTTGACAATTATTCATCTGATATCACGTATGAAATTAAAGAGATATCAAATAACAAATATTCGTTTAAAGTGATACCTGATGAAAACTGGTTAATGAACGCTAGTTATCCAGTAAGAATTGATCCAAGCTTAAATAGTACAACGACTTCAATGTCAATATTTGATACATATATTTCAGAAGCTAATCCTGATGCAAAAAACTATAATTTAAGTTATATGTATGTCAGTGGTACGACATCAACAACTGAGTATAGGGGATTACTGTATTTTACATTACCAACAGAGGTCATGGATCAAACCATAACATATGCCAAATTAGGATTTGATAAACATACAACCACAAGTGGGCAAATAAACATATACAAAAATAATGAAAATTTTTCTAGTAGTACAGCTACATGGAACAATGCACCTAGCTACAGTTCGAAAGTGATTGATTACTATACGATTAATTCTAACACACCATTTATGTTTGATATTACTAAGCCTGTCAAAGAATGGCAAGCAACAGGAGTCAGAAGAACAACTGGATTTACGATTGCACTTGATGATAACTATGGATCTTTTAATTCAGTTTATCAAAATGTAACATCAGGCAGTCATAATCCTGTTATTACGATTGGTTATGAAAGTCCTAAAGGTTTAAAGGATTATTGGACATATACTTCTCAAGATTTAGGACCAGCAGGGCAGGGATATGTGAGTGATTATACAGGACATCTTACATGGGTAAGAAATGACTATGCATTAAAGAATGAATATATGTCACTATCATTAGATATGATATATAATCATGAATATTCATCTACACAAAGTAATGAAGGGTATGGTATTGGTTGGAAAACAAGTTATAATCAACAAATATTACATGATGATGATTTGGATCAATATTATCTACTAAAACCAGATGGGGAAAAAATATTTTTTGTTTTAATGCAAATTGAAAATGTTTATTCTGGTGTCGATCAATATACTTGGTTAGCAGAAAATGGATCAGGTATGTCATTAACGTATAGTACTTATCAAGGCAATGTGCAAGGCAATCTTAATTTAGAATCACAAGAAGGTATAAAATATACCTTTGAAAGTAGTAATCTAGGAAGATTGACAAGAATTACCAATACAAAGAATGGTCACTTTTTGGTCGTTTCATATGTTGATACGACAACACTAAAAGTCTCTCAAGTGACTGATACAGTAGGTAATAAGATTACACTTACTTACTATAGTGACAAACTTATTAGATCAAACCTTTATTTAGTTCAAGAAAATGGGTTACATAAATTAATAGAATATAAGAGATATACATATAATAGTAGTAGTGAATTAACATCATTGATTTCATATTCAAATTATGATGATAATTTAGCAACTACAGTTTTAAGTCATAGTTTAGATGAAGAAATTGTTTCAATCCAAGCATTACCAGGTATTATCATTATTACACCACCAGATGAACCAGATCCAGATCCGGATCCAAATCAAGGATATGCAAGTTCAAACAAAATTAATTATGTCTATAATAGTAATGACTCACTTTTTAGTGTTGAACTTGAAAATAGTGAACAAAAAATCATTTACACATCTGATACCTTAGATAGAATAACTCAAATAAATTTATCTGATAGTAATCAACCTGTGAGCAATATTGATATTGAATATGCACATCAAAAAACTATTTATAGTGATGATTTAGGAAACAATACAACATATTTATTTGATAACTATGGACATACGATAAATATTCAAGATAACAAGGGTAATGCACAATATTTTAAGTATGCAGGACTATTTACTTATGTTGGATTAAGCGAATATGATTTTAATTATTCAGAAATAATCAATGCAAATCCTAATTATTTTTTAGTTCATAAATTACTAACGAAATCAGATGTATTAAAACAAACACAAAATCAAGTGAGTAATCATGGGTTTGAGCATGCTGGAGGTTGGACGTTAACTGCAAATTCAACAGGACATTTCTCTTACAGCTCGGATTATTCAGTTTTTGGACAAAGATCAATGGCTATTACAAACTCAGGATCAAATCCATATGCATCACAAAATTTTTATTTAGAACCTGGATATTATACAGTGTATGGATATATTAAAAATGATGGATCTTTAGTTAATGGTAAAGGTGCGTTTCTAGAAATATCAAATGCAACTTCAGCGACGTATCAAGAAGACGATCAAATATCTAATAGTGATTCATGGAAATCATATAAAATTGATTTCTACATTTCAACAGCACGTAGTGTTACATTGAAATTATGTAATGAAAGCATTTCAACAGCTTATTTTGATAACATACAACTTTATGAAGGTTTTAGTGAATCTAGATATAATGTGTTGTCTAATAGTGGATTTGAAAATAGCACAACAGGATGGACAAGAAGTAATGCTTATATTACAACCAATAACAATGCATCAGGTATGGACGATATCTTAGGTAGATATTCAATGTATATTAGTGGAGATGGAAGTACAGAGAAGTATTTTTATCAACAGGTATATAGCTTAGCCAGTAGTGCTGGAGAAACATTTATGATTGGTGGTTGGGGTAAAGCCCCAGCTGTGCCACATAAATCATATGCTACAAACAGTATTTATGACGATAATAGATTTTTTGGTATATATATTGACTTCACATGTATAGCACCTGATGAAGAGGGTGGTGTAACATATCATGAATTTGTATATCTACCATTTAATACAAATACTGAAGATTGGCAATATCAAATGACAACATTTGAAATGCCAGTAGATGTTGTGAGTGCAAAAGTTTATGGCGCATATCAAGGTGAAGGGACTGCATATTTTGATAACATACAAATGTATCATGATAATGTCGCAACCGCATATGATTATGATGGGTCTACAGGTTATGTGACAGAAGTAGAAAACAAAGATGGCACCATTACTTCATATACATATGATAGTGATGGCAACCTTACAGGTATTGAAACTAACGATCAACCAACTGATATCACTTATAACAATGCTAATATGGTAGAAACAATAGAACAAAATAATGTAAGAGTCACAGTTGAATATAATCCAACAACCAAACATGTAGAAAATGAATACATTGGTTATGACAAAGATTCAACTACACAAGATAAGTGGTTTAAAACATCAACGAGCTATATATATAATAGTCAATATATTCATACACAAACTGATGAATTTGGCAATGTTACAACTTATGAGTATAATGAACATACTGGATTACTATCTGAAATCATTAATGATGAAGGTGGTTCAGTGACCTATAGTTATAATGACCTTGGACAAGTGTTAGAAAAAACTTTTGGTGCAGATGTTACATATGAATATGGTTATGATGATGAGCATCGATTAAATACCTTGACTGTTTCAGGTGTGACTTATGAATTTACATATGATGATGTTGATCATTTAACAGATGTTTATATTGATAATGAACTTATTGTACATTATGATTACTATACTAAACCAAATCAAATTGGAACCGAATCATATGTGACTGATTTATTAGAAAGAAAAACATATGGTAACGGTGATTACTATTATTTTAAATATAACGATGAGGATATGCTAGTTGGTGTATATTTCAATGAAACAAGCAATCCATCGTATGAATATGAATATGACGCAAATGGAAGACTGGGATCAGTATTAGATCATGTTAACAATAATGCTTATTATTACTCATATGATTTAGCTGGTAAATTAGAAAGAATTACGGATGCATCAGATAATAAAATATTTTATCGATATGATGAGCAAGGTAATTTAGCTGAATATGAGTATCATGTGAGCGGTGTTGAAAGAGAAGTCATGTATCATTATAATGACATTACAGGAGAATATGACTATACATCTTATTTAATATCAAATAATGATTATGTCGAAAAAACATATGATTATTCAAATGACTCATTAAAAAGATTAGATGAAATAACACTGTCAATCAATCATTATGATATATTAACAATGATGTATAATTATAGTGACATCTCAGTTCAACAAGGAAATGCAACAACAAGAATCTATGAAATCGTTTATGATTTTTCAAGTGCAACAGATTTCAAATATAGATATCAATATGATGGTAATCAAAATATTACTCAAATTAAAAAACTACAAGGGACAACAATTATTGAACAATATGATTATCATTATGATAATTTAAATCAATTAATTAGAGAAGATATCAATTTAACAGGAAGTAGCGATTATTCATATACGTACAAATATGATGGTTTAGGAAACTTAATTAAAATAACAAAATACAACTATCATCAATCACAAGAAGATATCATTGATGAAGACGATGTTAATACAGGTGAATATTTTGATCCTTATACATATAAAACAGTATTGACATATGATGGTATACAATTGGTTAAAATTGATGCTTATAATGAAACAGGGCAGGTTGTTGAAAGAGACTATGATTTTGATGATTTAGGTAATCTACTTGATACAGTAGATTATTATGATATCCATTCTGTAGACTATAATTGGAGTGGAAGAAGACTTGATGGTATCAATATTTATGATGATGGTGCAATTACACAAAGCATCGAATACAAATACAACAGTGAAGGTATTAGAACATTTAAAAAAATTACCATTGGTGAAGAGGAATATGAATATGAATATGTATTAGATGGAAATTTAGTGCTTGTAGAATTTATTAATGGAAATCCAATATATTATACATATGATGCCAATGATCAATTATTAAGTATGAATTATAATGGCAGTGAATATTTTTATGTGTTTGACTTATTAGGTAATGTGATTGGACTGATGAATGAATCAGGTCAATTAGTGGTAACATATACATATGATGCATGGGGTAATCAAAGAGTCGTAGCTGCTAATGGTGTGGAAAATCAATCACCTATATTTATCGGAAACATTAATCCGTATAGATATCGAGGGTACCGATATGACACTGAAACAGGATATTATTATCTACAAGCTAGATATTATGATCCTGAAATAGGAAGATTTATTAGTATAGATGATGCTAATTACATAAGTGATGATGCATCTTCAAGTATTAATTTATATGCTTATGCAGTAAATAATCCAATCATGAATATAGATCCAAGTGGTAACGAAGCTCTAACATTAGCTACGTTAGCATTAATAGGAATTGCTGCTATAGTTGTTTATGCAGCAACAATACTTATGCTCAAGGCAGCACAAGAGATATCAGATGCAGCTCCAAATAGTGGGTTTGCATCCGGTGTTGCAGACTCAATACGAGATATAGGTGATGATATTACTTCAACATTGGAAAAAATTGGGTCTTCAATTCGCAATAAAGCAAAAGAATTGATTGATAGTGTAGTAATTCCAATTGCAGTAGCAATAACAAAGCCAAAAAACAAGAATAGTGGAGTTTATGTAATTGCATTTGCTGATGGGGAATCTTACGTAGGTAAAGGTGGAATTCTAAGAGTAATAGCTTCAGCAGTAAGACACTCTGTTGAAGATACAACTATTCCTGTTGCAATTATATGGATGCCAGCGGAAAATGAAAGAGAGGCATTTAAAATGGAATACATAATCATGTGTAATTATGGTTTTGGTACAGATGGATCTCAATTAAAAAATAAAATTTGGTCACCAGGTAGAAATTTCTATTTGCAAGATCATGGGTCTTATTATTACTTGGATCCTCTTTATGGAAGTTAAAAGGAGAAATTAAATGATAAATTTTGGTAGTTTAGAAAAGGATGGGTATCTTTTTAATACTATATTTCGATATTTACATGAACCAAAAGAAGCTTTATATATCGATAAGGAGCTAAGTCATATTGACATAGAATATATTAACAAAAATAAGATTGATAAATTTTTATTCGACAATTCAAAAGAATCGATTAAAGACATGAGGTTTATGCTATCAATTGATAATGTTATATATTTGGAAATAGATGGATATTTTGATCAAGAGGTTTTACATAAATTAAACAAACTAAAATTCTTAGGTGTAAGTCATAAAATGACATATGATATTGATATGTCAGCTTTTACACAATTGGAAGCTTTTAGTCTGTATGTTAAAAATATTGTAAAAAATTTAAAGGATTGTAAGTCAATTAAATCACTGCTTATTTATAACTTTTACATTCCCGGTAAGGATTTATCAATATTAGATCAAATTAAGCATTTAACACAATTGGATACACTTTATATACACAATACCGATATAACTAATTTAAATTTTTTAGAAGGTATGAAAATTCAGAGGCTCATATTAAGAGAAAACAAGTATTTAAGCGATATACAAAGTCTTGTATCTATGAAGGATACACTTAAGAGTTTACAAATTATATTATCTAAAAAGATAACAAATCTTCATGTGATTAGCAATTTAAGCAAACTAGTTTATTTTGAGATGAGTTATGGACCAATGATAGATAACTTAGATTTTTTAAAGAATTTGAATGAATTAAAAACATGTAAGATTGAAAGTACAACAATAATTGATGGTAACTTAAATGTGTTGATGAGACTTCAAAAATCGTCTGTTTATCCTATTAAAAAACATTACTTTGTTGATGTTGATGGTCAAAGAAAAAAACCTAGATTAGAAACATTTCCTTTTGGGGCAAGAGATTTTGGAGATGATCAAATAGATTTTTGGAGAAGAATATATCATGCATAATCTTTCGATAAGTTTATTTAGAATAATTTATAAGAGATTTTTCTATCAGTAGTAATTTGAAACAAGATAACTTATTATAGATTTTCATTAAATAATTATTAGCTGCTTATTATATTGTAAAACTAAAAGTAAGAGGATAAATAGTATTTATCCTTTTTTTGTTTTTAAGGCAAGATGAATATGTTATATGTTATAATAAAAAGAGATAATTGCGGAGGTTATTATGAAAGTAGCAATCGCTAGCGATCACGCTGGATTTGAATTAAAAGAACAAGTAAAAAAACATTTAGAGAATCAAAAAGTTGAGGTTAATGATTTAGGTACTTATAGCCTAGATTCAGTTGATTATCCTGATTACGGTAGAAAATTAGGAGAAGAAATGGTTAATAACCCATATGATTTTGGTGTAGCAATTTGTGGTACAGGTATTGGTATAAGCATAGCAGCTAACAAAGTAAAAGGTGTTAGAGCTGCTTTAATCTATGATGAAAACACTGCAAGACTTGCCAAAGAGCATAATAAAGCAAATGTTATTGCTTTAGGTGGTAGAACGACACCTAAAGATAAAGCATTTAAATTAGTTGATACATTCATGGCAGCATCTTTCGAAGAAAGACACCAAAAGAGAATCAATAAAATTGAGGAAATCGAGGAATCTGAAAATGAGTAAAGTTATGGTTTTAAAACATCCTTTAATCGACCATAAAATGGCTAAAATCAGAGATATTCACACAGGTACTAAGGAATTTAGAGAATCTGTCTCTGAAGTAGGTAGTTTAATTACTTATGAAATCACTAGAGATTTAGAAACAGTTGCTAAAGTGATTCAAACACCTATTTGTGAAACAACAGTTCATGAACTTAAAAAACAAGTTGTGATTGTACCAATCTTACGTGCTGGTTTAGGTATGGTAGAAGGTATTCATAATTTAATTCCAACTGCTAAAGTTGGACATGTGGGACTATTTAGAGATGAAACAACTTTGGAACCACAAGTATATTATAAAAAATTCCCTGAAGGATTAGACAACAGTGTTGTCTTAGTCGTTGATCCAATGCTTGCGACTGCAGGTTCTGCAGTAAAAGCAATTGATATCGTTAAAGAAGCAGGTGCTAAAGATATTCGATTTGTTGGATTAGTAGGTTGTCCTGAAGGTGTCGAAAGATTACAAAAAGATCATCCTGATGTTGCAATTTATCTAGCTGCATTAGATTCACATCTAAATGAAGTTGGTTATATTGTCCCAGGTTTAGGAGATTGTGGGGATCGTTTATTTGGAACCAAATAATCAAAAACCACAAAAAAGAAGTAAAAAATATTCAACATTAAGAAGAGGCGTCTTTGGTTATACGATGATTGTTCAAATGATCTTTACGGTTGTCGGATTATCACTCATCGGCGATTATGTTGGAACTAGATTTTACCCAGGTACAGACATGGATTTAATATTGACTGCAATTGGTCTTGTTGTTGGATTTGTTGTCAGTATCATAGCTTTTATTAATTTTATTAAAAGAGAGGAAGCCTATGAAAAACATCGTCGTGATTAATTATATGGCAATCTTATACTCAATTGTAGTTGGTTTAGCATCATATTTATTTTTTAGATCATACTACATATGGACTGTCCTAGGATCGGTTACTGCGTTGTTTAATTATAGTTTAATGGTAAGATTTACAAAAAATAAAGCAAGTAAAGAAACGTTATATCTACTTATTATTTTACGTACAGTGATATATCTCATTGTTTTAGCATTCATGTATTTCTTATTAGGTGATCAAACTATGTTATTAATGTATAGCTACATATTCTTTTTTGTAGGTGCTATTAATACCAAAGTCGGCGTATTTATATTCCATTTACCTATTCCTTATTTTGTAAAGTTAAGACTAGAAGAAAAGGAGGGAGATGTCAATGCAAACAATTCTTGATGGATTGTTAAAAGCAATTACTGCACCATACTTTATTACATCAGTTGTTATTATGTCATTAATTATGTTGTTTTCAGTAATTGTAGGGAATAAAGTTAAAAAACTTGATCCTAAAGCTCGACCGGGGAAACTAATGTCATTAGTTATTAGCGGTATATCATTTTTGAATGATTTTGTTAAAGATGTTATTGGTAAGCATTGGCGCATCATTACTCCAGTAATATTATCTTTAGGTTTATATATATTTATTTCAAATATATCAGGTATCACAGGGATACCATATACACCAACCAAATACAGTGCAATAACTTTTAGTTTATCAATTGTAGCCGTATTTGTAATTCAAATGATGGGTTTTATTTCTAAAGGGAAAAAACACATGAACAGTTTCATAGAACCAACACCATTTATTGCACCTTTAAATATTATTGGTGAAATTACACCTTTAGTATCACTTGCATTACGTTTATTCGGTAATGTTGCCAGTGGTGCATTAATTCTTTACTTGGTTTATGCTCTACCTGGAGCAATACAGATTGGATCTATTAACCTATCGTGGTTATCGATTATATTAACACCAATATTTCATATTATTTTTGATATTGGATTCGGTTTAATTCAAACCGTTGTATTTGTATTATTAACACTCATTTTATCATCAACTAAAGTAGATGAAAATGATTTAGATTTTGAATAAAAAAGGAGAAAACACATGCTATTAGATGTATTTACACAATTCACACAATTATTACCAAATATTTTAGAAGTATCAGGAAACATTAGTAGTGGTCTTGCATATTTAGGTGCTGGTATTGCCGTATTAACAGGGTTAGGTACTGGTATTGGTCAAGGTATAGCTGCTGGTAAAGCTGCAGAAGCAGTAGGTCGTCAACCAGAAGCACAAGGTAAGATTCAAATGACAATGATCATCGGTCAAGGTATTGCTGAATCTACAGGTATTTATGGCTTTATTATTGCATTTATCTTAATCTCTGCAGCACAAGCTGGTATCGCAGCAGATGCAGCCGCAGCAGCAGAAGCTGCATTTAAAGTACTATTCTAATAAAGGATTTGATCTAAGTGAATGACTTACAAGAAATATTCAACGAAGCTGCTCAGTCAATTCTAGAAGGATTAAACTCTATTATCCAAAACCCAGGTGTAGTGGTACTTAATGTTATCGTGTTTTTAATCATGTTAACAGTTGTACGTATATATTTTTGGGAACCAATTACTAATTTTTTGGAAAAAAGACAAAATGCCCTTTCAGAAGAATTTGATAAAGCTGCTGAAGAAAGAAAACATGCTCAAGAAGTTCAGCAACAAGCCATTTCAGATTACGAAAGAATGAAAGCTGAAACTGAGGATTTAAAATCTAAGCTTACACAAGAAGCATATAAAGAACAAGAACGCATTGTCGAAGATGCTAAAAATGAAGCTAAGATGAGAATCAAACAAGCAGAAAAAGATATTGAATACGAAATCGCACAAGCGAATGAAGATATAAGACAGTCTATTAAAGAGATTGCTTTTACTGCTGCAGAAAAAATTGTTAAAAGAGAAATCGATCATGATAAACATCAAGATATCATTGATGAAATTATCAAAGAAAGAGATGACTTAAAACATGAATAGTTACGCAAAAGCCCTCATGGACATTGCTGTTGAAAACAATACAGTTGATGAAATTGCATATCAGTTTGATGAACTTAATGATTCTGTATTCACTCAAAAGAAGTGGTTAAAGATGATGGATTCACCAATGGTTTCCAAAGAAAAAAAAGATCAATATATAGATGCTTTAGGATTGAACAAACATTTAAGCCATTTGCTTAAGATGTTAGCTGAAAACAAATTAATGTATTTATATGATGAAATTTATCCAGAATGGGTACGTATGATTCGTGAAAAGAATAAAATTGCACATATTAATGTGTATAGTGTTAAAGATTTAAATCAAAAACAAATTGATGCTTTAACAAAAAGATTACAACCGAGATTCAAGAAACAAACCATAGAAATTCATGTCAAAGTAAGAGAAAATCTTATTGGTGGGTTAAGAATGGTTTACCAAGGACAATCACTTGATAATTCTATTGCTCACGAATTAGAAGAATTGTTTACGACATTATAGGTGGTGAAAAAATTGGCTAAATTAAAAGTTAAAGAAATGACTGAGGTCATTAAACAACAAATTGAATCGTTTGAAAAAGATGTTAAATTAGAAAATATAGGTAAAGTTTTATCTGTTGGTGATGGTATCGCGATTGTTTATGGTATCGGGCAAGCCATGATGGGTGAGTTATTAGAATTCCCTCATGGTGTTAAAGGTCTTGTATTCAACTTAGAAGAAGATCAAGTTGGTGTCATTCTATTAGGCGAAAGTGATTTAATTAAAGAAGGCGACTTAGTTAAAACAACTAAACGTATCTTTGAAGTACCAGTTGGTGATGCGTTATTAGGACGTGTTGTTAATCCACTTGGACAACCACTTGATGGATTGGGACCTATTGAAACAAATGAATTCTTACCAGTTGAAAGAAAAGCTAGAGGCGTCATGGCTCGTGGTGGTATTAATGCATCTATGGAAACTGGTATTAAAGTTATTGATGCCCTTGTACCAATCGGTAGAGGACAAAGAGAATTAATTATTGGTGATAGACAAACAGGTAAAACAACTTTAGCGATTGATGCAATCATCAATCAAAAAGGTAAAGATGTTATTTGTGTGTATGTTGCTATTGGACAAAAAGAATCAAGTGTCTCATCACTTGTTAAATTATTTAACCAAAAAGGTGCCCTAGATTATACAATCGTCGTTAATGCTGGTGCATCTAAAGAAGGTACATTATTATACTTAGCACCATTTGCTGGTGTAACCATGGCGGAATATTTCATGGAACAAGGTAAGGATGTATTGGTTGTTTATGATGATTTATCTAAACATGCGGTTGCATATAGAGAGTTATCATTATTACTTAGAAGACCTCCAGGAAGAGAAGCATATCCAGGGGATGTATTCTATCTTCACTCAAGATTATTAGAACGTGCAGCTAAGTTAAATAAAGAATTAGGTGGAGGATCAATTACTGCCCTACCTATTATTGAAACTAAAGCTGGCGATATTTCAGCATATATTCCAACGAATGTTATTTCAATTACTGATGGGCAAATATTCTTGGAAACAGAATTGTTTTATTCAGGTGTAAGACCTGCGATTAACGCTGGTTTATCTGTATCACGTGTTGGTGGTTCAGCACAATGGAAAGCGATGAGAAAAGTAGCTGGTACACTTCGTATTAACTTAGCGAATTATCGTGAGTTAGAATCATTTGCTCAATTTGGTTCTGATCTTGATCAAAATGCTAAGCGAAGATTAGAACGTGGACGTAAGACTGTTGAAATCTTAAAACAAGATGTTCATGAGCTTATTGAAATGCCTACTCAAATCGTGACGATTTATGCGCTTGCTAATGGTTTCATGGATGATCTTAACTTAGAACAAGTGATTAAATTACAATCAGAAATCACTCAAGGTCTTCATATGAATGATCATGGTAAAGAAATTTACAAGGTATTAACTGAAACTAAGAGTCTTCCAGATACAAAAGAACTAGAGAAGTTTATTAAATCACTTAAGAAGGTTATCAGATGAGTTTAAAAGAAATTAAACTTAGAATGGATGCCATCAAAAAAACAGCAACGATCACACAAGCAATGCATAATATTGCATTATCTAAAATTAGAAAATCAACAGACCTACTAGGTCATACATCAGGATTTTCAAGTAAGTTATTAGATGTGTTAAAATATGCAAACGAAAATATTGATGGCGTATCTAGATATTGTGAGCCCATTAATGATCCAAATAAATTATATATTTTAGTCACTGCTGATCGTGGATTATGCGGAAGTTATCATAATCAACTTTTCAAAGCATTTTTAACTGAAACAAAAGATATGAAAAAAGATCATTACAAAGTATTAGCCATAGGTAAAAAAGGATATTACTTTGCACAAAAGAATGACTTACCTATGATTAATGATGAAGTTATTTTCCATCGTGATGATTTAATTACAATGTCTATTAGATCTTATGCAGATGTGATTAAAAAAGCTTACGCAGATGATTTTGTTGATGAAGTTGTTATTTTCCATAATCATTATGAAAATACTGCATCACAAGTTGTCCAAAAAAAATCAATTCTTCCAATTCAGTTTGATGAAGAAAAAGTACATAGTGACTATATTTATGATGCAAGTCCTGAACTTGTCATGGATAGAACTATTAGTATATATATCGAAGCAAAAATATTCGAGTCATTAGCAGATGCGAAATTAAGTGAACATGCAGCACGTATGATCGCGATGAAAAACGCAACCGATAATGCAAACCAAATTGTTGATCGTCTTCACATGCAATATCATAGAGCGAGACAACAAGAAATTACAAGTGAACTTATTGACGTAGTCAATGGTTCAAATGTGTAGAAAAGGAGTACGGAAATGAAAGGTAAAATTAATCAAGTCATCGGTCCAGTCGTTGACGTTTACTTTGAAGACAAACTACCAAACATTAACGATGCTTTAGTTGTAACTAACGACCAAGGTGTAACAGTTACTCTAGAAGTCGCTATTCACTTAGGGGATCATGTTGTTAGAACAATTGCGTTAGAACCAACTGAAGGATTAAGACGTGATTTAGAAGTTAAAGCTACAGGTAGCCCAATTAAAGTACCTGTTGGTAAAGCCGTTTTAGGCCGTATCTTTAATGTGTTAGGTGAACCAATTGATGATAAAGAATCATTAAAGGATGCACCTCAAATGAGTATTCATAGAGAAGCACCTGAGTTTCATGAATTATCAAGCGAAGTTGAAATTCTTGAAACTGGGATTAAAGTTATTGACTTATTAGCACCTTATATTAAAGGTGGTAAGATTGGTTTATTTGGTGGTGCCGGTGTAGGTAAAACTGTATTAATCCAAGAGTTAATCAATAATATTGCACAAGAACGTGAAGGTATTTCTGTATTTGCCGGTGTTGGTGAACGTACAAGAGAAGGTTCTGATCTTTATGAAGAAATGACTGAATCAGGCGTTATTAATAAAACAGCATTAGTGTTTGGTCAAATGAATGAGCCACCAGGAGCGAGAATGAGAGTTGCTCTAACAGGTCTTACAATGGCTGAACATTTTAGAGATGAAGAAAAACAAGATGTTTTATTATTCATTGATAACATATTTAGATTTATCCAAGCAGGTTCTGAGGTATCAGCATTATTAGGCCGTATGCCATCAGCTGTTGGTTACCAACCAACCCTAGCAACTGAAATGGGTAGATTACAAGAAAGAATTACTTCAACTAAGAAAGGTTCTATTACATCTATTCAAGCAGTATATGTACCTGCTGATGATTATACTGACCCTGCGCCAGCTACAGTATTCTCTCACTTAGATGCAACAACAAACCTTTCACGTGCTTTAACTGAAATTGGTATTTATCCAGCCGTTGATCCACTTGCATCAACTTCAAGAGCTTTAGCACCACATATCGTTGGTAATGAGCATTATGAAACTGCACGTAAAGTTCAACAAATGATTCAAAGATATCATGAATTACTAGATATTATTGCGATCCTTGGTATGGATGAATTAACTGATGAAGATAAATTAGTCGTGCATCGTGCACGTCGTCTTCAATTATTCTTATCTCAAAACATGCACGTAGCTGAACAATTTACAGGTGTACCTGGATCATTTGTTCCTTTAAAAGAAACTGTACGTGGATTTAAGGAAATTATTGAAGGTAAACATGATAACCTACCAGAGGAAGCATTCCAAATGGTTGGTACAATTGATGATGCTATTAAGAAGGCGAAATCAATATGATATTTAAAGTCTTAACACAATTAGGTGAAACACATCAAGATGAAATAGAATATGCAGTCATAAAATCAGAAGATGGCGAGATCGCGATTTTAAAAGACCATATTCCAATTATCTTACATGCTGTTGATGGCTATATTAAGTTTGTTCAAAAGAAACAAGAAATCTTTATGGTTGTTGAACAAGCAGTGATTGAATTTAAGAAAAATGAATTAACGATTCTTGCCTTAGAAGCTCAAATTGGTAAAACATTAGAAAAAGCTCAACAAGCTTTTGAAAAGATGAAAAAAGAAAAACTTGAACTTACGAAACAAGAAAATGTTGATTTCTCTAAATTAGAAAAAGACTTAAAAGAAAACATTAGAAAGAGTAAAGCAGGACAGGTATAAGGAGAGATACTATGGAGCAAATGGAACAAATTATATATTTTATATCAATTGTTATATTCTTCATGATTGCGTTAAGAATTCTTAGAGCACTTCATATTGAAAATAAATTTGAAAAATATCAAATTTGGGAAATAAAAGCAGCATACTTCTTAATTGCCTTGATCTTTGCACATAATTTAGCTGAAATCATGGTAAGATTTTCTAAACTATTTGCAGAATTTTTATTATAAAGCATAGACATTTCTATGCTTTTTTTTGGGAGAAAAATACATGAAAAAAACGAGCCCAATCCTCATCATTCTTTTTTTGGCGTTTATTTTAGCAAGTTGTGATATCGGATTTTATCAAAATGACGTCGATCAAAAATTACTAGAAATTATTGATTTAATACCAGATGAGATTAATAGTGATTATATTATCCCTAGTAAACAGGGCTATGGCATAAGTTTTATTGTTGATGATATAACATACGTCGATGTCTATGAATTTATAAGTCCTGATACTGATCAAGATATTGAAATAGAAGTCGTAGTCGAAAAAGGTTTTTCAAAAGCATCTGATAAAAAAACAGTAAAACTTTTAAGTCTCACATTAGCAAATTATGAATCATTTTTATTTATTGAAATGGATAGTGATTTAAATGATATTAATAGAGATACATATTTACCTGTAACAACTTCACTTATATCAGAAATAAATGGTGAACAACAATTTATCACAAATAATACAAGTGCCCAAATAAGAGGGCGTGGGAACTCTACTTGGTATAGTTATCCTAAAAAGCCATATCGATTGAAATTTGATGAAAGTATATCATTACTTGGTATGCCTAAATCAAAAGATTATGTGTTATTAGCTGAATATGCAGATCCATCATTGATGAGAAATGTAGTGACACATCAATTATCGAAATATTTTGATTTAAGACATACATTAGAAACTAGATATGTTGATCTATATATTAATGATGCTTATTTAGGTGTTTATGTTTTAACAGAACAAGTAGAAGTTACAAATAACAAATTAGATTTAACAATTGATGCAGATATCAATGATTTAAGTTTTTTTATAGAACTTGATATGAGATATGTGGATTATTATCCTAATATTGATACGCTTGCGTGTATTGAAATGAATCAAACATATTATGAGATTAAAGATTTAAATCCTACAGATTTAACATTTACAAAAGATTATAGGGATGCTATTGAAAATTATTTGAGTGAAGCATACCAATCATTCGATCTAGGAACATATCAAAATTACGTCGATATCAATCAATGGATAGATTATTTCATAGTTCAAGAAATTACTAAAAATGTTGATAATTGGTACAGTAGTGTTTATCTATTTAAAGATAAGTCGGGTAAATTAACATTTGGACCATTATGGGATTTTGATTTTGCTTATGGTAATGCTGATTATATTGATTATGGACCAGTAGGTTTTTATGGACTTAGATCTGATAAAAATATTTGGTTTAATAAGATGATGCAAATACCAGAAATTAGAGATATGTTTAAAGAGAGATTTCTATCATTTTATTTAAATGATAAAGATACATATATAAATCAGATACATGAACTTTATACATCGTTAGAATTAATGCTATCTAAAGATGAACAAGTATGGCACAGATTAGGTTTATCAATTTGGCCAAATCCTAATGAAGTGATAGAGGCTAATACAGCTTTTAAACAATATGAGTATTTATCATCATATATTGAAGATAGAGTCAATTGGATGGCGGATGCAGTTATGACAAATGAATACCAACAAGGAAGGTTTGAAGAGATATAAAAAAAGTACCTATAAAATAGGTACATATATATATTTAATATCTTGCTTTTCGATTTCAATTAAATGCTTAATTTCATCAAAACAACTTATATCATCTTCAGTTAAATAAATTTGATAACTTACGTTTTCAAGAAAAGATTTTTCTAAGATAACACCTTTATCCAAAACAATTTGTTCAATTTGATGGATTAATGTGTATGGGAATGTTAATAAATACGTATAAACTGCCTTTTTCTCCTGAAATTTGGCAGTTTTTAATACTTCTGAGGTAGCATTCGAATAAGCACGAACGAGTCCACCAGCGCCGAGTTTTATACCACCGAAGTATCTAATGACTACACAAAAGACATTTGTTAAGTTATGATGATCAATGACATCTAAAATTGGAAGACCAGCAGTCCCTTTAGGTTCACCGTTATCATCATATTTTGCCCACTCTCTGTTATCACCTAAAGTCGCAGCAGTACAATAATGAGTTGCTTTAGGATATCGCTCTTTAGCATCCATTAAACATATATCAATATCTTCTTTAGAAGATACAGGATATAATATCGCGATAAAATCGGATTTATTGATTGTTATTTTATTTTCATAAATTTGATTAATTTCATACATATTATTCACCAAATAAATTATAACATATACTATCATGTTACTGATTTTTTTGTTATAATACTATTAAGACTTTTAGGAGGTTCTTATGGGAAAAACACTCGTGATTGATACATCAACAGGGGGATTAGATTACTATCCTTTTGAACATGATATAGAAATACTAAGAATAAAAATCTTTTTAGATGATAAAGGTTACCTAGATGGTACAGAATTAAAAGCGGATGAATTTTATGATATCTTAAATAAAGATCCTGAATTAGTGCCAAAAACATCACAACCAGCAATTGGTGAAGTGATTGCTTATTTCGAATCTTTAAATGAACAAGGATATGATAAATTTTATGTAACGACTATTTCATCAAAATTAAGTGGTACGCATAATGCTATTCAATTAGCTGCAGAAGAACTTCAAGATAAAATGGAAATTCATGTATTTGATACATATACAGTATGTTTTAATGAAGGTATGTTTGCGCTAGAAGCTTCAAAGATGATCAAAGAAGGTAAATCATTTGAAGAAGTAGATCAAAAATTAGAATCAATGAAAAAGAATAACACGATTTTCTTTGCTGTTGATTCACTATCATATTTAGTTAAGAATGGTAGATTATCAGGTGCAGCAGCATTTGTTGGTAAATTATTAAAAATTAAACCAATCTTACAAGTTCAATCAACTGGACAAATTGTATCAATTGAGAAAATTAGAAATATTAAAACAGCACTAAATTCAATTGCTGATAAAGTGCTAGCATATACAAATGGTAGACCGTTTAAAGCATATATCATTTATACAGGTAATCCAAGATTAAAAGAATTCTTTAAAGAAACAGTTAAGGAAAGACTAAATCTAGAAAACTTATATGAAGCTCCTTCAACACCAGTTGTTGGTGCACATGTAGGACCTGATGTTATTGGTATTGGTATTTTCATGGATGAACAATAATTATTAATCTGACAACAAAAAAGTAGACATATTTGTCTACTTTTCTTTTTTAGCTTGTTTTAAAGCTTTCTTTAATTTTGCTTTTTGTATAGCTTCTAAGTCAATAAATATTTTTTCAACAGCTTCATTTAGATTCTGTTCTTCAGACATTAACTTAATACTCATCTTAATTATCTTTTCTTCAAATAAAATGAGCGATAAATATAAAGTAAATAATATCATTGAACCAAAGAACCATATTTCAAATAATGCACTATGTTGATAGAAGATGACCATAAGTACTGAACCAACCCAAATCGTGATTAACCAACCCATGATAATACGTCTAAGTCTAGGATTCTCTTTTGATATCCAAATTGAAAACGGTATAACTGATAACGTATAAAAAATGGCGAGTAATACGGAAGTTGTGACATGTGTATAATGCCAGAAAGGGAAATCCTGTTTTAATGCTGGAATGAGTGCTGTTGCAATCAAGAAAAATGTTGCTAGATATAAATATAAAATAGTCTTCTTATCGCTATATTTTTCTAGTCGCATCAATGTGACTAAAGTGATCTCAATACTTAACCCACTTAACACTGACCAAACAATAAATAAAAATCTATAATTAAAAAAGTTTCCAATATTACTTAATGTATAAGTAAAAGGATTTTCTAACGTTCCATAAACAAATGTAAAAGTAAAAGCAGCAAGCAATAAACTCATCACAAACGTTCTTGTTTTTCTTTGAATTGTTAACTCTTTTTGAATATTATATAAATTCTTTTTTTGTAATTCTTCAATGACCATATCATAATTGATCTCTTGCATCTTAAACCCCCTAGGATGTGTATAAAATAATATTAGCAAACACCTTTGATTTTGTCAATTTGATTATCGTAAAATTAAACATTGTTAAAGTGATAAACTAAATGATAAAATATAGATAACAATATAAAAAGGGGAGTTACTTTATGGAATGCAAAATGCCGGTGTTTACACCAGAAGAGCAAGAAAAATTAAATCAAATGTTCAATTGTTGGATGATTGGAGATTTGGAAAGAAAAGTAAATAATTTTAAAGCATTAAACAAAACAGTTAAAGCTGATGGGATTTTATTTGTGGGAGATTCAATTACTGAAGGATATCCATTAGCAGAAATGTATGAATGTGACCTAGGTCCGATGTATAATAGAGGTATCAGTGGCATTACCTCTGGAGAAATACTTGATAATATCCAACATCAAATCCTAGATGTAAAAGCAAAAACAGTTGTTTTACTTGTAGGTACTAATGATATTGAAAGAGCACCAAGTGTTAAAGAAGTTGCACCTAACATTAAAAAGATGTGTGAAATGACAATTGAAGATAATCCAGAAGTTCGTATATTTGTAGAAGCAGTTTATCCAGTAAACAAAGATCAAAAATTTGGCGGTGTGGTTCAATCTAGAACAAATGAAATCATCAATCAAATCAACATGGAAATTGTGGAAGCAATCAAAGATATGAAACAAGTAACTTTAATTGACTTAAATGACACATTATCAAAAGACAACCAGTTAAATGAAGCTTATACATATGACGGGCTTCATTTATCGATTGATGGCTATCGTTTAGTGACATCTAAGATTTTGGAATATATAAAATAGATTGAGTAATTATCCTACTGCTTAATATTATATAATGTATAATTAAGTTAAGGCAGGTATAATTATGAAAGTTTTAATTATTGGTGAAGGCAACCATATAAGTGAAACAGTTAGTCGTGCATTAAATAAAGTATGTTCGACAATTGATTATTTACCTAGCTTTGATCAAGTGTTAGAAAGACATAATGAGTTTAACTATGATGTAATGATTGTTAAATCAAAGGCAGCGTTACTTGAAAGAAGTAAGGTACTTCATGAACTAAAAAAACATTATGAAACAAGAACATCAATATATCTATTATTATCTAAAGAAGATAGAGCAAATCTAGATGTCTTCATAGATTTTCAATTTGATGGTGTAATTTTCAATAGTGAATCTTATATGTCAATTATGAGGAAGTTGACTTTTCTTAAGCATGCCTCAAATAGATATCAGAAATTATCACTGGTTCAAACATATATTGATCTCATGGATAGAAGAGATATTGAAACAGCAGATCATTTAAAGCGAGTCGCTTACTATAGTAAAGTTTTAGCTGAAGGGTTAAGAGAGCATGAGAAATATAAAAAACTCATAACAAGCAGTTTTATTGATGATATATTTTGGGCAAGTCATCTACATGATGTTGGTAAATTAGTCATTAAAGATCAAGTCTTATTTAGTTCTGAGACTTTCACTGAAGTTGAATATGCAATTATGAAAAACCATACATTACAAGGTGCTCAAATATTAAAGTCTCAATATAAAACAAGAAGACATTCAAGATTCTTAAAAATTTCGATATCAATCGCTAAGTATCATCATGAATACTTTAATGGGACAGGTTATCCAGAGCAATTAAAAGGTACTAGAATACCATTGCCTGCAAGAATTGTAGCATTAGCGGATGTGTTTGATGCATTAACATCAAAGAGAACTTATAAAGATGCATTTACTTTTGAAGAGGCTAAAGATATTATCATCAATCAAAGTGGTACTCATTTTGATCCAGAAATAGTAGAAGTATTTAAAGAACAAGAACATAGATTTATTCATATATGTGATGAAATGGACGAATCTATTTATCAGATTAGGTAAAGGACTTATAAAAAAAGTCCTTTTATTTTTTTAGGACATATATGTCCTTTTTAAATATAGGTGTTAATGATATGATAAATTATATAGCATAAAGAGAGGTTAATCATGGCGACAAGATTAAAAGCAGTTTTATTACAGAAATTAACCAAGACAAAAGGTAGAAAATTATTTAAGAAATATCGCAGACAAATCAATGAACGTTTTATTAATACGACTCATGGAAAAGTTAGAGTATTAGAAATTGGTTTTCATAGAAAAGAAGTTCAACCACTATATGTCGACCTACATGGTGGAGGATTCGTTTTAATGTCTGCTGATTACAATATTAAGACAAATATTGAATTAAGTGAAAAAGCACAAATTAAAATTATTAGTATTGATTATCCTAAGGCACCACAATACCCTTATCCTATCGCGATTGAGTCAATTTATGAAGTGATTCAAACGTATAAAGAAGTTTCAGATGTTTATAGATTTAATCCTAAACATATCGGTATTGGAGGTAATAGTGCTGGCGCTAATCTCGCTGCTGCGCTCGTTAATCGTTCAAGACATTTAAACAAGTTTAGTTTTAAATATCAAATATTACTATATCCACCATTAGATCTCGCAAGAAAACCAGAACTTAAAAAGAAAGTTAAAGGTGCTGTTCATCCAAAGCTTGCAACTATGTTTAATGAATCTTATGTAGGTGATGATAAAGATAAAGCAATCACACCTGAAATATCACTTATATACGCAACCAAGCAAGACATAGAAAAGAACCCTAATACATTAATGATACTTGCTGGTCATGATTCACTGCATGATGAAGGTCTTGATTATGCGAATCGATTAAAATCAGCTGATGTCGATGTTGAATTACATGAATTTATGGATTCAGTTCACGGCTTTATTGAATTAGAAAAAGATGGTGTAGAAGAAGCAAAACAAATCATGATAGATTTTATGAATAAACAAAAATAAAAGTCTCAATCGAGACTTTTTCTATATGATAACTCATTAAATGATAAATCTTGGTATTTATTTAATAATTTATTAAATACATTTGGCCAAGATTTTTTCTTTGTAAAATCAAGCGCATTCGCTTTTAATTGTTTGCTTAAATATTGATTTGATTTAATCATCAAAATGGTTTGAGCCATTTCTTTAATATCATCAACTTCAGTTAAATAACCATTATAACCAGGGATGATATTTTCTTTAACACCACCAGCATTTACACCAACAACTGGAAGACCAGAAGACATAGCTTCAAGTACAACGTTTCCTAATGTTTCACTTGGTGAAGGAAAAACAAATAGATCACTAGATGCATAATATGATTGAAGATCTTTTGAAGTCTTATAACCAGGGAAGATTACATCTTTAGGACTTTTAGATTTTAATTCGTGTAAGTAAGGTCCATCACCGACAATAACTAATTGAATATCTTTATGATCTTTTGATAGTAGTTTATAAGACTCAATTAAAGTGTCTAAATGTTTCTCTTTAGATATACGACCGACGTATAGTAATATATATTTGTTTTCAGCTGATATTTGTTGTCTTAAATTTAAATCAAATTTATCAGGAGAAAATAATTCTTGTTCGATGCCTCTACCAAAAAGTTCAACATGTTTAAAGTTTTTACTTTCTAGTAGAAGCTTAGTAGTGTTTGAAGGACAAAATGTCATATGACTTTGATTGTGAAAGTTTCTAAAAAACTTCCAGGCAAAACCTTTTAAAAAACCAAGTTTATAATAAGGCAGGTATTCCACAAAGTTAGTAGAAAAATTAGTAACGAAAGGTATACCTCTTTTTTTTGCATATTTAACACCGAAATGACCTAATGTAAATTCTGTCATATTATGAATAATCGTCGGTTTGAATTCATCTAATATTTTATAAAGTTTTTTCTTTTTAAAGATTGGTAATGATATCACACTATCCTTATAGAAGAACAATCTAATACCACCGACACGTTCAATTGACATATGTGATTCAACCTTCATATAATTTTCCTTATATTTAGGTGAAATCAAGATGTATGGAATGTGATGGAAATCTAGATATTTTAAATATTGATATAAAGTGTTACTCACACCATTAATTTGAGGGTAGAATGTGTCAGTGAAAATCGCTATCTTAGGAGGATTAGAGATTTTTCTTTCCTCGATGATATGACGCTTCTTATATTCATATATCATTAAGTCACACATTCTTTTCATAAGGAGAATTGCTTGTATAAGGTCTCTCTTAGGATTTGGCAGGTTATCTTTATTTAATTCAAATAAAGCATCTAAATCTTCTTTTAAAGTATCAATGCTGTGGATGTGTTTTTGTGAGTACAATAAAGTTTTAGGATTTACTTTAACTTGCTCGATTTTATATTCATATAATAAATGTTCAGCAATATTTTTTTCGATATATTTTGGATTTGCATGATATGTACAAGCGTAATCAGCAATAAAATGAGTGACAGTACCCATTAAAAACCCAAGGTCTTGTCTGCTATGTTTAGTATCTATGACTACATGGACTAATTCAATGAAGAAGTCTCTTGATTCTAAGATATTGTGTCCATAGATTTTATAAGACTTTATAAAGTCAGGTGCACTACTACCTTTAACGAAATTAGATTTTGAAATCATTTCTTGATCACTTGGCAAAAATTGATCGTAGATGATCGTTGCCATTTTTTGATGTGTTGGTGATAGCATATTCATCGCTCCATATATCAAATTATAATGAATGTCTTTAGTTATGTTCTAAGATAGTTTCATTATAATTTGATAAATATAGACAAACTTTCTTTTTACCTAAGATTTTCAAAATCATACTTAAACTATACATATTATTTTCATTAGTGATAAATATTTGAAAATAAGAAGTGATTAAATTGTTTAGAGCACCTTCTTTTAGACTATCAATAAAGACTAATAATTGGTATAATATGTGTGGTGATGTAATGAAAAGTTTAAACGATGCACAAATGGTGCTCAAAATATTAAAAAAGAATGGTTATGAAGGATATATCGTTGGTGGAGCAGTAAGAGATCACATCTTAAATATGCCACTATCAGATATTGATATCACAACAAATGCAAGACCATATCAGGTTGCTAAAATGTTTCAAACGAAACCTACAGGATTAAAGTATGGTACGGTGACGGTATTATTTAGAGATGAAACATTTGAAGTAACAACTTATCGCATAGACGGTCCATATGAAGATGGTAGACATCCTGAGAGAGTCGAATATGCAGATAATGTTAATGATGATGTGATGAGAAGAGATTTTACGATTAATGGTTTATTAATGGATGAGAATCTTCAAATCTTTGATTATGTCGATGGTAAAAAAGATATAGAATCAAGAATGATTAGAGCAATCGGAGATCCATATCTTCGTTTTAGTGAAGATGCACTACGTATGTTGCGTGCAATATACTTTCAATCTAAATTAGGTTTTCAAGTAACAAAAGAAACAAGAGAAGCAATCTTTGATTTAAAAGATAAATTAAAAGATGTTGCTATGGAAAGAGTATTAGTTGAAATTGTTAAAATTTTTAAAGGTAAACATTTAAAACGTGCTTTAAAAACGATGGTAACAACTGAGATATATAAAGTTCTCCCAGGTTTGGAAAAAGGTATATTATATTGTGCTGAACTTGATGAGATGCCGTTTGTTGATGTGTTCTTCACATTAAGCTTCGCCCTTAATAAAGGTATCGTACCTTCAAAATGGCAATTTTCAAATAAACAAAAACACAGATATATGACTGCCGCTAAATTAGCAAACAGTAAGACTACTTTTGATTCAGTTGATTTATATACTTATGGTATCGATCTTTGCTTACTAGCTGCACGTGTAAACTATATGCTAAAACGTGCACCATTAATGCAAAATGATTTAATGACCCTATATGAAAAACTTCCAATCAATAGTGAACTAGATTTAAAATTAAAACCACATACAATGATGGCAATCGCTGATAAAAAAGCAGGTGCGTGGTTGAAAGAAATTCAACAAAAAATGGTATTAGCCATTTTAAATAAAGAAATTAAAAATGATGAAGATGTGTTAAAGGCATACTTTATAGAAAACATGAAATGAGGGATATGATGACTTTACAAGAAAATCAAACATATGAAATCATTGGTAAAATTGAAAGTATCAATCAAGGCGCTCATTTTTGTAATACAACAGTATTAACAAAAAATGGGGAACATATAAATATTAAATTAGAATTTGAACAATTAGATTTAATTGAAATGGGTAAATTATATCAATTTAGTTCTCAAGCAGTAACTAAAGAAGAAGATGTCTTAGTATTAAAATGCTTAGAAATTAAGCCAGCAGAAGAAGTTTTATCACATGAAGATCTATCAGAATTGCTTGAAGCATTATATGTATATGCTCCAATGCCGCTTAAAGAAATTAAACAAGGTGTTGAATCATTTTTAAATAATATTGAAAATGAAATCTTAAAGAAAATCACTGAAACAATATACTTAAAAAAAGCAACTAAGTTCTACATGCACCCAGCAGCAACTAAATTCCATCATGCGTATGTAGGTGGGTTAAGTTATCATACTTATACAATGCTTAAATTAATTGATGGCTTCTTAGAGGTGTACCCATACTTAAATAAGAGTTTATTATATGCTGCAACTATTCTTCATGATATGGCTAAAATTGAAGAGATTAGTGGTGTTGATGGTGAGTATACAAAAGAAGGATTACTACTTGGACATTTAGTTATGGAAACATTAGAAGTTGATAAAATTGCAAATGAACTTCATGTTGAACAAACTGAAGAAGTATTAATGCTTAAGCATATGATATTATCTCATCATGGTCAATACAACTATGGATCACCAAAGAAACCTCAAATTGGCGAAGCATTATTATTATGGTTCATAGATACAATTGATTCTAAGTTTACAGTATTAGGTGAAACATTAGAAAATACAAATGATGGTACATTTACACAAATGGTAGCTGTCTTAGATAAAATGAAATTTTATAAACATACTGTTAAATAAGTATCTAGCAATAGATACTTTTTTTTTAGATTTGTTCTAAATTGTATTATAATAGTAATAAATCAATTTAAAAGAGGTTTATACATGGGGACGTTAATTAATGTTGCAGCAATTATAGTCGCATCTCTATTAGGTGTGTTACTTAAAAAAGGGTTATCTGAAAAGATTCAGAAAGCCGTTATTTTTTCTATTGGATTAGGATTATTTACGTTATCTATTGGCTGGTTTATTAAAGACTTTGTAGTGATTAATGCCGATAGAACTTTATCAACTAGATTTGATTTGTTATTAATTATTTCACTTGTTTTAGGAACGATGATCGGTACGGCTATTGATATAGATGAAAAGATTAATAATCTCGCAATGAAAGTAGAAACCAAATATAAGTTACCTCCAGTAGCAAAAGGATTTGTTACAGCGACATTAATTTTCTCAGTTGGTGCAATGTCAATTACTGGTGCTATTCAAGATGGATTAGGCGATGGCATGACCATATTACTCATAAAATCAACACTAGACTTCTTTACAGGTATGATACTCGCGTCAACATTAGGCATAGGTGTTATGTTTTCAGCAGTAGTCGTATTAGTCTATCAAGGTGGATTAACATTATTAGCAGGATTTCTAAATGATTATATGACAGCTGATATGACTGCGACAATGTCTATGATTGGTAGTATGTTATTAATTGGTATAGCACTTAATTTTATGGAAATAAAAAAAGTGAAAGTAGCGAATTTACTACCTGCACTTTTAATACCAATTATTTATTTAATTATCCAAGGATTGTTCCTTAGCTAAAATAATTTTATCAATTATTTTAGCAACACCCAAATCACTAGATGAAGAGCTGATATAGTCAGCTTTTTCTTTTAGTATAGGTTCAGCATTAGCAACAGCAACTTTAACAAAACCAGTTTCAAACATAGATAAATCATTAAGTGAGTCACCAATAATCATGATTTCATCATTCTTTAAGTTCATACTTTTTTGAAGTTGTTTCACTGCGTTTGCTTTTGAAGTTGTAATTTCCGTTGTTTCTATGATTTGAGGATGAGACTTAACAAACAATACTTCATCCTTAAACAAGTCATTTAAACTGTCTCTTACTTTATCTGTATCTTCTGGTTCTGATAATATAGAGATTTGTAGTATATTAAGATTTGGATTATCCATGACAAAATTGTATAAAGATTCGCTATAATTAGCGATTTCAGCAAATCTTTCAACACGATTAAAGAATAATAAATCTTTCATATAATCAATCACATATAAATCAGTAGCTGTGCTTAAATGGAAATATAATTTCTTTTCTTCCAGGTGTTTAACAACTTTAATGACGATATCTCTTGGAATTACTTTTTCATATTCAATCATTCCTAATGAATTTGCAATAACTGCACCTTGATAAGTAATCAATGGGATAATATGATGACCAAGTTTCAATTCTGGAATTCTATCTTTAAAAAGTGGAAGTGACCTTCCAGTAGCAATCCCAAATGTATATCCTAAGTCTATGAACTGATTGATTTTATTTGCAGTTATTTCATCAACTTGATTATGGTTTGTTGTTAGTGTCTGGTCGAAATCTGAGATGATGAGTTTTATTTTTGATAAGTCTTTCATTTAAATACCTACTTAACTTTTTTTAATGCTTCTTGAATAGCTTTTGTACTATCTTTTTCTAATATTGATGCTCTAAGTGGAAGTATATATGTTGGCGATACTGATAATTCATCGATACCAATACCAATAAAATAATCAGTTAAATCAGGGTTTGCTGCAAGTTCACCACAAATACCTATCCATTTATTTTCATGTTTATGGATATTATCACTTGCCAATTTAATTAATCTTAATACTGCTTTATGTGTTGGGTCTTCATAGAGTCTAACATTTGTGTTTTGTCTATCAACAGCTAATGTATATTGCGTTAAATCATTTGTTCCAACACTGAAGAAATCGACTTCAAGTGCTAAATCATCACTAATAAGTGCAGCTGCAGGAGTTTCTATCATAATACCAATTTCATAAGGAGCAATTTCAACTCCTTCAGATTTCAATTGTTTTTCAGCTTTAGCAATATAAGTTTTAAGTGATTTTATTTCCCATACAGAAGTAATCATTGGAAACATAATGCATAGATGTCCAAAAGTAGAAGCTCTTAATAATGCTCTTAGTTGTGTCATCAAAATTTCTGGTCTATCTAGGGCGATTCTAATAGCTCTATAACCAAGAGCAGGATTTTCTTCATCTGGTAAATTGAAGTAATCAGCTGTTTTATCAGTACCAATATCCATAGTTCTAATGACAACTGGTTTTGGATTCATAGTTTCTAGAACTTTTTTATATTGAATAAATTGTTCCTCTTCAGTTGGATAATCATCACTGTTGATAAATAGGAATTCAGTTCTAAATAGACCGACACCTTCACTACCCTTTTTAAGTACGTTATCTAAATCATTTGAATGACTTATATTAGCCATGACAGATATTTTATGACCATCTTTTGTTTTTGTCTCAACAGTTTTAAGTGTTTCAAGTTTCTTTGCTGTCTCGATCAGTAATTCTTTTTGTTGAACCATACGATCTATGATTTCTTGATCTGGATTAATGTATAAAAGACCGTCGACACTGTTTAAAATTGCTTTTTGATTTTCATTAGAATCATCAATAATGCCTGCTTGAACAATCGTTGGAATTTCTTTCATACGAGCAAGAATCGCGGCATGAGAGTTAAGAGAGCCTTCAGTCATAACAAATCCAGCAACTCTATTTAAATCTAGATCAAGGGTTTCACTTGGTAGTAGGTCATCACTTACAATGATATACTGACCATCTTCTGCAGGAAGTGATATTTTTTTATCAAATAGTATGTTTATTAGACGTTGACTAATATCTCTAATATCTGCAGCACGTGCCTTTAAATAATCATCATCAATACTTAAAAAAGTAGCTTCTAAATTTTTAGAGGCTTTTTTAATCGCATATGCACAAGATTTATGTTCTTCATTAATTAAATGTTTAATAGCATCTATATAATCTTCATCTTGAAGCATCATTTGATGAACTTCAAATATTTCAGCTGTTTCTAAATCATCAGAAACCACTTTGTCATATAAATGTTGTAATTCTTGAATTGCTTTATTTATAACTGTTTCTAACTTTATAATTTCTTTATTAGAATCAGTAATATTTGCATCACTAATATTAATTTCTTTATGATTTAAAAACCATAATTTCCCAAACCCAATATTTTGATAAACTTGTTGTCCTACAATTTTTTTCATTTGAGTCATCCTAACTATAGATTTTCAGTAAAGAACTGTTTTATTGCATCTATTGCATCACTTTCATCATCACCTTCGACAGTGACTAAAACTTCATGATTTTGTTTAACACCTAATGTAATTAATGTAAATAATTTTCTAGCATCTGCTATCTTTCCGTTATTTTCAACTTTAATTGATGAGTTGAAAGAAGCAGCAAGTTTTACTAATTTTCCAGCTGGTCTTGCATGAATACCAATTGAATCAGTAATTGTATATTTGAAACTTAACATGGTTTCACCTCGTTAATAAATTTTAATAAAAAAGGGATGTGGTATGTAAGTAGTGGACACCTACATACCACAAAGCACTATATATTATAATGCATCATAATCAAGTGTTTCCACTTGATAATCTTCAATCAATTTTTTTGCTTTCTCACTTGTGAGCATAGCAACCTCATACACTCTTGGTTCTAATAATGATGATGTATCGATTAAATATTGATCTAAATAACCTGGATGTGATACAAACATATGTACATCATTATCTTTTGTAGATATAATCACGTTTTTAAGTGATTCATAGGGATCATATGGTTTTCTCATAGAATCCATATGCATATAAACGTTAGATTCGCCAATCTTAATTGGAGAACCATCTGGAGAGTAACCTGAATATTTAAGACCTTTGTTTTTAGCAAATGACTCAATCGCGGATAAAAGAATAGGATCAAATACTGCATGACCTTCAATATAGTGAGGTTGTTCTCCAATAAGCTCTACAAATTTATGATATTGAGCTTCAATTTCAATTAAAGCTTCATCAAAATTAACGAATGATTCTTTCACGCTACGATACATTTTAGAAGATTTAAACGTACCGTCTTCATTCACTAAACTTGGAATAAGTTTAGGATCTGATACAGGTCTTCCTGCACATACATTTGTATGTTGACCGTAACACACTTTATGACCTTTTAGAAGATTTAAGCCATGTTCTACATCTGGCATATTCATCATGACACCGACACTTGTGACAAGTCCTTCAATGACAGTTTTTGCTATACCATAGTTAACACCTTGTGAATAACCTAAATCATCTGCTCTAATAAGTAATTTCATAACTATTATCCTTTCTCTATGACCTTAATCAATGGAGTTAAAGGTGTTTGAGATACTGAATTGAGTATATTAACTGAATCATAATCAAAAGTATTTGTAACGACAACAACCACATCTGTAGGAAAATTCGCAGCTTGTATTTTATTTATTGAAAATTCCATTAATGGTTGACCAGCTTTTATTTTAGCACCGTCTTTAACAAATACATTAAAACCATTACCCTGCATTTCAACAGTATCTAACCCAACATGGATTAAGCATTCAACGCCATCTTTAGAAGTTAATCCAATGGCATGATAAGTATCAGCAATCGTAGATATGACACCATCAAATGGAGCATAAACGATTTGGTCAATGGGTTTAATAGCACAACCATCACCTAAAATGCCTTCTGAAAATACACCATCATTTAAATCTTTTAATGGGATGACTGTACCCTCAACTGGTTGATATATAGTTAATGGTTCCGTTTGAATATCTATTGATTTATTTTTTTTGAATTTTGAAAATATACTCATAAATACCACCTAATTTTTTATGCTTTTTTATTAAGTTCTGCTAATTGTTTTTTAGAGAATCCTAAATAATATGTTGCTACTGCAGAAACTACAACTGTAATAACTGCTGTAATAATTGCGTTAACAATATTTGCTGTTGAACCACCTGCAAATGCTAATAAATTAAGAACACTTGCTACTGGTACTAATGCATATGCAGTAATATGTGTTAAACCACCATATAACGCACCTACAGCACCACCGATCATCATACCGATGAATGGTCTTCTATATTTAATACCTAAACCATATAAACCTGGTTCAGTAACACCACCGACAATACCTGCGATGAAGTATCCGAATGATAATGTTTTTTCTGTTTCGTTTTTAATTCTTAGTGCAGCACCTAATGCCATACCAGCTACAGCCATACTTGCAGCTAAAGCACCTGGAGAAACGAATGATTCTGAACCATTTGCAAAGAATACATTTACTAATGCAGCAATAACAACTAAATGCATACCAGAGATAACTAAGAATTCCCAGAAAGCACCTAATAATATTATACCAATAATTGAGAAGAATGTTCCATCAAGTCCAAGAAGACCACCTGAAATGAATTGACCAACAAAACCACCAAGTGGAGCGATTGCAAATAACATTACTGGTAACATAACTAAGATTGATAAACTTGGTACAAATACAATCTTTAAAGCTTTAGGTAAGATGCGTTTGAATCCTTTTTCAACATAACTTAATATCCATGCTGTTAAAATTGAAGGAATTACTGTACCAGTATAATCTGCTGGTGTTACTGGTAATCCATAAACTGACCATTCTTGACCAGCCATTGCAACAAAACCAGGGTATACTAATAAACCTACTAATAACATTGCAACTACAGGTGTTGCACCGAATTTTTTAGCAGCAGTAGAAGCTACAACAACCGGTAATAAATAAAGTCCAGTTGCACTAACCATAGTAAATAGATCATAAATTGGATCTCCAACATCTGCCCAACCAAATACCATTGGACCTATTAATGCTGTTATTACTTGGAATAATGCGTAAGCCATTAAATAAGGAATGATAGGAACTAATGATCCTGATAAACCATCAAGAATTCCATTACCTACACGCTTCAATGTCCATTTTGCTTTTGGACCATCTAAGTTTTCAGGAATCTTAGATTCTAAGTCGAAACCACCAATTGCACAAAGTTCTTTATATACTTTGTCTACATCAGCACCGATGATTACTTGGAATTGACCTGCATCTAGAACACCTATAACGCCAGGTACTGCTTTTACTACATCTACGTTTGGTACACTTTTGTCTTTTAGAGTAAAGCGTAGACGAGTCATACAATGTGTAACAGTTGCTACATTTTCTTTTCCACCAACTGCTTGAAGAACGTCTTCAGCAATTCTTTGGATTTTTTCTGATTTTTGAGCCATATTTTCCTCCTTGAATATATATAAAAAACCCACAACACAAAAAGATTTTGTGTGTTGCGGGTAATGCCTCCGTTAGAGTAACAATCCTATGATTTACTTTTGATTATTAATGATTCTATAAACATGAATCATTAGGTACAATATTTCATCTTCTGTACATGTGATATTTAATGCATCCTCAATAAGTTTGGCAATTTCTACCGAACAATCATATACATCTGGATGATTTTCTTTGATGGGGTCAATAAGTTCCTTAGCTCCATTGAAGAATTGATCTTTGTTCTGGATGCGTTGGAAGTAATATCTTAAATGCATGACGAATCGATTATAATTAAATTCTTTTTCGTCAATTTTAAAGTTAAATCTCTTTTCAATATATTTAACAATCTCTTTAATAAGGTCCTCTGCCTGTAGTTCCTCAGGAGATTCGTGTTCCTCTTCAGCATTAACAAAGTGAATGGCAATAGAAGTAATCTCACTATCAGGAAGTTTGACATGAAGTTTTCTCCAAATTAGATCTACTGCATAGCGACCTAATTCAGTTTCTTTTGGATATAAATGTTCTATATCATAAGAGAAAAGCATCTTCATTTTTTTAAATTTTCTTAATCTAATCAGTGCAAAGTTGATGTGATCAGCTAGCCCGACAACTAAATTTGGATTGAGTTGAGCTTTTAGCGTCGATTGAGCTTTCATCGTAATGATAGCTGCAACTTCCAAAATATCATCTGGAATTTCTGAGAATAAATTATAAAAGCTTTGATCAATTTTATAAAAAGTCATACTGATTAAATTTAAGTCTTCAATCTCATATGGCATATTAGGAAAACCAATACCTCTACCAAATGCAACTAATTCTTTATTGTTGCCATCAACACAAATAGCAACATTATTATTTATTTTTTTTATTGCCTTCATGTTCTAACTCCTTGGATTTAAAAAACAAAAAAACTCCCCCAAGCATAAACTAGTCATTTCTAGGTAATGCCTCAAAAGAGTAACAATCCATACACTGATATAATATAAGAAGTTTCTTTTTTTGTCAATAAAATAAAATATGAAAATGACTTACATTTTCTTTCATTGAGATAATTTGCTTTATATATATAGAAAGAAAAAAGACCTTTGATAAAATCAAAAGTCTTTTTATTATTTTATAGTTTAATTGTGAACTAATCTTCTAAAATATCGAACCAAGAACCATATAACGTATCATAATTAGTATCGTACACGCCACCATTTTCAGATAATAAGTAGCTGTTGAATTGTCTAATGTTAATTGAACGAATTGTGTCAAGTCTTGATTGATCTGCAGAATCGGCAAATTCAACGCCATCAACTAATTTAAAGATTAACTCTCTTTGCATATAAGTTCCATTGTATTTAGTTAATACAGGTTGTAAGTAAGTACTGATAGCAGTAGATACATCACTTGGAAGTGCAGCACCTTCATCAGTAGCATCTAATACTAAGTAGTATTCGATTTGACTAGCTAATAAAGTATCTGATGTTTCGTTATATGCATTTAAGTTTAAGTCAGAGTCAATGTAATCATTATCTTCATCATCAGCTGCATCATACATAGCACTGTCTTTTTCACCAGTTGATTCAGCCATGATCATGTGCCATCCGAATGATGATTGAACTGATTCTAAATCTGATACTTCAAGACCACTTTCATAAGTGATTTGATCATAGAAGTCTAAATAAGGGAATTTAGAATCATCATCTGGAGTATCAGCTAATAAATCAAATAATTCGATTGCTCTATCGTAGAATACTTCATCAAGAACTGATGAGTTTGTAATAATGTTTGAAGAGTTTGTAATATCCATTGAGATAGTTTCAAATCTTAAGTTGAATCCTAATTGACGGTATTCAGCCCAGTATAATTCTGGTTGTAAGTCAATGTATTCGCCTTCTTCAGTTCCAAAGCTTCCTCTTTCGATTCTACCAGTGTCATTGAATTCTTCAGCAATTGCAGTTAAACCGGCTTCGAAATCAGTGTATTTACCTAAACGGTCGTATACTGCAGTGATTAAATCTTCTAAACCTGCATAGATTTCATCAACGCTTGCTTCACTTAATGTTGCTAAGTATTCTGCTGGATCATCTGGTGAACCATCAGCATCAAAATCAAAGTAAACTAATAAGTGAGAAACTTGGATTGATTTTTGACTGTTATATTGTAAAGCAGATAATTGTGCAAATTTTTCATAGATTGAAGAGTTTGCATTTGAGAAATGTGCTTCATAATCTTCTAAGTATTGATTTCTTAATTCAGGATATACATATAATTGGTTGATTGCTTCTTCATTAGTTTCAGCACCGAATGCTACTAATAAGAATGCTTCTCTACCCATTGATGCAGGGTATGATGAGTAGCTATCTCCTGAGAAAGCAGTAATGATATCTTCGAATTGAGTTTTGTAATCATCCATTTCATCATCTGTGATTGTGTATTCATCACTATCAGATAAAATCTTGTTGATTAATAAGTCTAATGAAATGTTGATACCATAAGTTTTTTCTACTTCATCATAGAATGCTTGAACAGTAATATCTGTACCATCTACATTAGCAACCACATTACCATCTTCATTTTTATCTGTACCTGAATAATCATATGATTGTGAATATAATATTCTTAATACGTTATCGAAAATGTCAAAGTCAATGTCATCATATTTTTCAGCAACTTTAGAAGAAATGTATGCATTTGTTAATTTAGCATCAACTAATTCTGCATAAGCATCATCATAAGCAGCAGTAGCAGCTTCTGAATCACCAAATACTTCAACATCTTCATCTTCAGCATCTTCAACTAAGATACCATCTTCATCAGCGCTGTTATCATCTAATTTATATACTAAGTAACGGAAATCACCAAAAGTTTGAATTCTTGATGAATAAGCTTTTTCTGTATCAGTATCTTCGATTAATGTTTCAGCAGTTAATGTGTTATAGATATGTGATCTTAAGCTTGTGTTTGTATCAGTTAAGTCATCATAAGTATAAGTTGTTGAGAAATCAGAACCGTTAGTACCAACGATAGCACCAGTAGTTTCTTCAACTTCAACTGTTGTAGCTGGGTTTAATAAGTTGTAGATTTCAACAAATTTAGTTTTAACTTCATCTGTAGTTAATGGTGAATCTGACCAACCATCACCTTTACTAATTGAATAAGCTTTGTAATATGCTTCATAATCAGCAACACTTAATTTAGAACGATCAGTGTAATTGTCGCCTAATTTTCCTAATAAACCTAAATCATCTAAGATATCATAAATATGACCATAAGTTACTGTATCAGTTAAGTCGATATAACCAGCTTCACCTTGAGCGATTCTAATGTCAGGTATTGCATACCATAAACCTTTAGAGTCTGATTTTAAACCAACTTGGTATAATGCAGCGTTTGCTTCACTTAAGTTAATGAAACGTACGACTAAAGCATCTACATCATATTTACCTTCAACGTTTGCTTTGTAATATGATACGACATCTTGTTCTTCGATATAGTTATCGCTATCTTCATCTGTGATTTCATCTTGAAGCGCTTCTTTTGCATAAAGTCTTTCAGCTATCGATAACTTGTATGTATCAACTAACACTGAGATATCTTCATATCCAGTAAAAGGTGTAGATAGTCCTAAAAGATCAGTTATGATTTCATTAACGTCAAGTGAGTTATCTAGTAAATATAGAGAATCAGCAAATTGCTCAATATTTCTAACATAAACATCATAGTCATTATCATATAAGTCTTGTAAATCATCTTCATCAGTTGTATTGAATATAGCGTCATTGATTAATTCATAGAAATACTCAATTGTATCTTCATCTCCTGATTGTAGTAAAGTGCCAGCTTCAGTTACATAATCACTGAAAATAATTTCTTCAGCCATTTGTGATAGAACTGATGCACCTTGTATACGAAATTGATCATAAAGTTCTTTTTCGCTTACTGTGTAGCCTTCATATGTTAAATATGCAGTATCATCTGATAAGTCACCATAAGGGACATTGCTGCTGCCGCCACATGAGGCAAGAGCGAGAGATCCAACTACTGCAACTGCTAGTAGTGCAAATCTTCTCATTTTTTTGATTCGATTCATTGTGTTCACTCCTTATTTGTATTTCATACAAGCAGTTATAATATAGCATTTTTTAGAATGTATTGCAACAACTTTCAAGTTATTTGTTAATATCACATACTTTTTATGTTATGATTAAAGAAGGTGATGACATGAGAGTCTATATTTTAGCCAGTGGATCGAAAGGAAATATGACCTACTTAAAAGTAGGCCATATTAAATTGTTTATTGACGCTGGTATCAGTTATAAACGAATTGTTGGAAAAATGGAAGAATATGGGGAAGAAATTAGTGACGTTGAGTATTTATTATTGACTCATGAACACCATGATCATGTCATGGGTGTGAAAACGCTTCTAAAAAAGAATCATATTAAAAAAGTTTTTCTTACAAAAGGCACATATGATGGCTTGACTGAAGAGGTCAAATCACTGATGCCAAACTATGAAATTGTTAAATCGGAAGAATCATTTGATGTAGAAGGTGTAGAGATTACACCGTTTGTTATTTCTCATGACGCAAATGAGCCTGTTGGCTATGTAATTAATGGTGATAAAAAGTTAGTTATTTTATATGATACAGGCTATTTAGATGAAGCATATCATGAGTTGTTAACTGGTGCAGATGTCTACATTTTGGAAGCGAATCATCATCCAACGATGTTGATGCAGTCACCTAGACCATTTATCTTGAAAAAACGTATTATGTCAGAAAAAGGACATTTATCCAATGATGATGCATCATGGTTAATGAATAAGTTCATTAAAAAAGATGCTAAATGGATTGTTTCCCATATTTCTGAAGATTGTAATAGTGTTTTAGCAATTGAAGAATCAATTGTAAAAGTGTTTGATGATCCTACTAAAGTTGAAGTTTATTATGCAACTAAAGAAGGACTACCGGGTATCGATATATGATTAAATTAATTGTTGTAGGTAAAATGAATCAAAAATATTTGAATGAAGGTATTCATTACTATCTAAAACAAATGCCTCAAAAAGTTGAAATCATTGAAATTAAAGATGGTAAAGATGAAAAAGCGATGCAACAAGAAGGTGGACAAATTTTGAGATTTGTTGATCAAAGTGATTATGTTATCGGCTTAGCAATCAAAGGAAAAATGCTATCAAGTGAAGATTTTTCATCGAAACTTGAAGAGTTGATGAATTATCATCCAGGTAATATTACATTTATTATTGGTGGTTCTTATGGGTTTTCTAAAGATGTCTATGAAAGATGTCAAATGCTTATGTCATTTTCAGAAATGACGTTCCCACATCAGCTTATGAGACTTGTGTTTATCGAACAATTATATCGTGCATTTAAAATTATGGAACATCATCCATATCACAAATAGGAGAGACATATGAAATACATATTTTGGGACTTTAATGGGACCATTTTAGATGATGCATATTTATGCTATGAAATACTAAATGAAATGCTAGAAATAGAGGAAATGCCAAAGGTAACTTATGAACAATATTTAATGATCTTTGATTTTCCAGTAAGAGATTATTATGCTAAAGTTTATGACTTAGAAAAAACAAGCTTTGACGTCTTAGCTGACAGGTTTATTAATACTTATCAACCGAGAAGTTTATCATGTCCATTACATGAAAACATCGTTGAAGTTGTACAATATTTTAAGTCAAAAGGATATAAAAATATCGTACTTTCAGCATCTGAAATTAACAACCTTATTCATCAGTTAAACCACTATAATTTAACTGAATTATTTGATGATATTTTAGGAACTGGCGATGTCTATGCAAAAGGTAAAAAAGAAGTCGCTGAAAAGTATATTTTAGAGCATGGTATTCAAACAAAAGATAGTGTCATGATCGGTGATACATTACATGATGCTGAGATTGCTAAAATCTTAGGTGTGCGTCCTATATTATTTACCAAAGGACACTTTCATCCAACAAGATTAAAAGCTTTTGAAACAATTGATAGTTTAGAAGAATTAAAAGAATTGATTGACTGAAATAATAAATATGATAAGATATTTATACATAAAAAAATAAATTAATATGGAGATTGAAAAATGAGCAAAGTCGCAATACTAACATGTAGCAATGCCGGCCTAGACTACCTAGATTATCCAAAAGACATAGAGATTTTAAGGTCAGTGATTCATTTCGGTAATGATGAATCATTTAATGATTATGTAGATATGGATGCTAAAACTTTCTATGAAAGAATAAAAGCAAATCCAGATGATATTCCAAAGACATCATATGTGTCTATTGGACATATGATTGAAGTTTTTGAATCACTTCGTGATAAAGGATACGATCAAGCTTTAGTGATTACGATTTCAGCTAAACTATCAGGTTTAAATGAAGCGGTTAAAAGAGCTGGTGATGAAGTTGATGGATTAGAAGTTACTTCATTTGACTCAAAGACACTAGCATATGCTGAAGCATTTATGGTTTTAGAAGCTCATCGCTTAGCAGATGAAGGAAAAACTGTGAAAGATATTGTCTCTCATTTAGAAAAAATTAGAGAAAATAACAAAGTTTTCTTTGCAGTAGACACACTTCTTTATTTAGTGAAGAATGGTCGTTTATCTAAACTACAAGGAACACTTGGTACAATGTTACAACTTAAACCATTATTATCAATTGATAGTGAAGGTAAAGTAGAAACATTAGAAAAAATTAGAACAACTCATAAAGCACAAGCACGTGTATTAGAAAAATATTATGAAGAAACAAAAGACAAAAATGTCATAACATACATTTCACATGCACATGCAGATGAGTATGTTACTCATTTTGTTGAAGAAATAAATAAAGTATATCCTGATAGAAAAGTTATTGTTGCATATTTAACACCAGTTGTTGGTGCACATACGGGACCTAAAGCATTAGGTCTAGGATATATTGATTTAGACGCGATTAAATAAAAAAAACCGAGTTCAATGTAGAACTCGGTTTTTTTAATATTCAATTTCAGTATGATGATGATATTCTAAATCTTTTTGCGGTTCTATGATTTTAGATCCGAAAACCGCTAATACAAAAGGTATCAATCTCAAAATCAATAAGAAGATAGCTGAAGCATAGTATCGAACTGTGAAAATATTAACAGCTGAGTGGAGGTAACCTATGGCGATGCGCATTGTGATATGAGATATGATTAAATTTAATATTTGAACAGAAATAAATATCGCAAAGTATTTTTTTCTTTTTGTAGGGTGTTTAATAGCTATAAATAATAATCCAAACAATAACATAACTACTAGTGTATTGATAAGATATCCAAAACCAAGAGCTTGTTGTTCACTTGTAAAGTTAGAAAATAGAAGCTGATAATGAGCGTATATATTAGCAAATATACTTTGATAATAAGAAACTGCCAAGTCACCTAATAATATAGTAGCTACAATATATATCGGGTTCTTCCGAAATAGTAATAACAAAATAAAAACTATCATACTGCCTACATAAACTGGGATATAAATATAAATGAAATCCTGATATGCAAAAGTTTGATAATAGTTATATAACTTCATCAAAATATATATAAATGCGATGCCTATACCTAAATATTGATTGATTGTAATTTTTTTCATGATCCACCCCTAAGTGATTTATTTATATATATAGTATACAATAAAAAAAGCGAATTTAATATTCGCTTTTATTGCTCTTTATGATTATTTTTAACTTCAACAAACTTATGTTTATCATCTAGAATACCTACAATTGGAATTAAGAAGAATGCCATCCAAGAATATTGGAATAATCCAAAGAAATAACCTAGTGAAAAGAAGATGATAGTGGACATAAATGGCATGATAGCAACCCATCTAAAATGCCCAGATAACACAACAGCTGTTGTTGGTATTAATAATAATATCATCCAACTAAAACCCCAACCATTTGGCACTAGGAAGCCAACAAGTAGGAATGCTACGATATAGAATATTGAAAATAATGATGTTGAAAGCCCCATCTTATTAATGTTCCAACTAACAGTAACTCTCTTAAATGAAATGCTGACTAATATCGGAAGTATAAATCCTAGGGCACCAATACGTATTTCATTATGTACATATACCATATATACATAGAATGCAATCGCAACTATTAATGATAAGAATACAAATATATTCTTTTTAGTTGGATGGAATAAGAATCCAAATATAGGTACTAACAAGAATGCTAGCCATGCATATTCCCAATATCCATAATAAGTACCAACCAACATAAACGTAATTAACGCAATAAATGGTGATAAACCAACAATCATACCTTTAGCATGGCTGCTTAATACACCTGATATAGGAATCAACATAAATACTAACCATGTTGGATGCCATATATCTGTGCTTAAACCAATCGCTAAGAATGTGATCACTGCAATAAATGGAGATAATGCGACAAATTTATTTTTTCCATGTTTTCTAACAATAAAAGATAAAGTGTCCTTTAAATCTTCATATACAGTTTTTGGTTCACCAAGAAGTGATCTAATCTCATGGTCAGACATATCTTTATCTAAACCCTCTTCATACATTTGTTCATAATCAGATAATATATCTTTTATATCAGATTCTGATACATCATGATTCGTTAATATTTCTCTTAATTCATCTAAATACTCATTTTTCATGTACTTGACCTCCTAATATTTCATTTACACCATTTAAGAATGCATACCATTCTTTCATATAATCTAAATATACTTCAACACCCTTTTCCGTAATTCTATAATACTTTCTAGGTGCACCTTGATTAGTTTGTTCGAAATAAGTTTCAAAATAATCCTGGCTTGTTAATCTTCTTAAAATAGGATAAACGGTATTCTCGTTGACATCAATGGCTTTAGAAAGAGATTCAATCACTTCAAATCCATACATGTCTTTTTGTTGAATAAGACTTAATACGCATAGTTCAACGATACCTTTTTTGAATTGTGTATTCATTTTTGTCCTCCTTACTGTGTATCACACACTACTATCATAACACGGTACTGTGCAAAACACAATACCTAAAAAAACAAAAAAAATATTAAAAAATGAGCAAAAGAAATTTTCTTGGCTTGTCTTTTTAAAAACTCTATGATACTATACTTACAAACAAGAAAGGTCGTATATATTATGACTCGTACATTGAACTCTGTGTTTTTTTACAACTTTTATTACTTTAGTAGCTAAGGATTGCATGGCATTCCTTTTATTGTGATAATTTGTAAAGGAAACAGCCAATCAATGATAACATTCATTCCTTGAGGTTGTTGCCTCAGGGATTTTTTTATTTTCAAAGGAGAAAAACTATGATTGTCAAAATGAAAGAAAACTCAACGGATTTACAGTATAAAAGTATTGTTGAGTTCTTAAAAGAAAAGAATTTAGAAATTAAAGATGTAAGTAGTGACAAAGTTAAGATTTTTGGTATTATCGGTGATACTTCAGGATTTGAGCCTAATGATTTATATGCATTTGATGGTGTAGCTGATGTTACAAGAGTTTCAACACCTTTCAAAAAGGCAAGTCGTAGTATGCACCCAGAAGATACTGTGATTACATTATCTAATGGATTAGAAGTTGGTGGTGATCAATTTGTTATGATGGCTGGTCCATGTTCAGTTGAATCAGAAGAACAACTAAGAACGATTGCTAGAGAACTTCAAAAATCTGGTGTTAAAATTTTACGTGGTGGTGCTTATAAACCAAGAACTTCACCATATTCATTCCAAGGGTTAGGACTTGAAGGATTAAAAATATTAAGAAAAGTAGCTGATGAATTTGATATGTTAGTGGTTACTGAATTAATGAGTCCTGATGTATTAGATGAATTTGAAAAATATGTAGATATTATTCAAATTGGTGCTAGAAATATGCAAAACTTCTCATTATTAAAAGCGATTGGTCAATCGACAAAACCAATTTTATTAAAAAGAGGTATAGCTGCAACCATTCAAGAATGGTTGATGAGTGCAGAATATGTGATGGCTAATGGTAATGATGATGTTATTCTTTGTGAACGTGGTATTAGAACATATGAAACATATACTAGAAACACACTAGATATTAGTGCTGTATTAGCTGTTAAAGAGTTATCTCATTTACCAGTGATTATTGATCCAAGTCATGCCGCAGGACGTTGGAACATGATTGAAGATTTATCACTTGCGAGTTTAGCCGTTGGCGCACATGGTTTGATTGTTGAAGTACATCATGATCCAGAACATGCGATGAGTGATGGTGCTCAATCATTAAAACCTCATAAATATGAACGTATGGTTGATAAATTAGAGAAAGTTGCAACTGCTTTAGGCAAAAAAGTTGTATGAAAATATTTATCGTAGGCCTAGGTTTAATTGGTGCATCTTATGCGGAAGGATTGCACTTAAAAGGGCATGAAATTTACGCATATAATAGAAGTGAAGATAAAGTTGAAAAAGCAATTAAAGAAGGCATCGTTGAATCTGATAATGATTTAGATAAACTTTCTATTTGTGAAGTTGTTATTTTATCACTTTACCCAAAACATAATATTGAATTTATTCAAAAGTATCGTTATTTATTCAAACGTGGACAAATTGTGACAGATGTGAGTGGTACAAAAGAGTGGATGATGGAAGAAATCATCAAGAATCTTCCAGAAGGCATATCTTATACATCGCATCACCCAATGGCTGGTAAAGAAGTTAGTGGTTATGATGCTAAAGATTATAAAATCTTTAATGGTGCTAATTTTGTTATTGTTCCATCAGAAAAAACTGGTGCAAACGATGAAATGATTTTAAGACAAATTGCTGATGAACTATCATTTGGTAAAATATTAGTTGTTGATGATAAGACACATGATCAATTGATTGCATTCACTTCACAACTCACACACGTTTTAGCAGTTGCTCTTGTAAATACTGATCATTTTAATGAAACGAAAGATGCGACTGGTGATTCATACCGTGATTTAACAAGAATTGCTAAGATTAATGAAACAATGTGGACAGAATTATTTTTAGAAAATAAACCTGCTTTATTAGGTGTCATTAGAGACTTTCAAAATGAATTACAACATATGAAAAATCTGATTATTGAAGATGAAAAAGAAATGCTAAAAGCATATATGAAAAAAGCAAAAGAGAAGAGGATAAGCTTTGACAAAAATTGATATGCCAACATACGATATCGTTGTTGAAAAAAATGCAATGCTTAAAATTGAATCTTATATTAAAGACGTTTATAACTACGAACAAATTTTTATCGTAACTGATGACATTGTTTATAGTTTCTATGAAACTAAAATCAATGAATGGTTTAAAAATTTTGATATAGAAGTAGTTGTTATACCAAATGGTGAAAAATCTAAGTCATATCAAACATATTTAAATGTTGTTGAATCACTTATTAAAAAAGGTATTAAACGTCAACACTTAGTCATCGCTTTAGGTGGTGGTGTGATTGGAGATTTAACAGGATTTGTAGCATCTACACTATATAGAGGTCTACCTTTTGTTCAAATACCAACATCATTACTTGCTATGGTTGATAGTAGTATTGGTGGAAAAGTAGGTATTGACCTACCTTTAGGAAAAAACTTATTAGGGTCATTTTATCAACCTAAAAAAGTTATTATTGATCCAATGTTTCTAGATACTTTAAGCGAAGCAGAGTACCATAATGGTATGGCTGAAATGATTAAATCTGGACTGATCGGTGATTCAAAATTATATGAACATTTTATTAATCATCAAGAAGTTAGTGAAACTGAGATTATGTTGGCGATTAATGTTAAAAGAAATGTTGTTTTAATTGATCCTTATGATTTAAAAGAACGTATGTATTTAAACTTTGGTCATTCTTATGGACATGCTATAGAAAAGAAGACTAACTACGAAGTTTATAAGCATGGTGAAGCCGTTAGCTATGGTATGCTCATCGCTTTAGAAATGGGTATAGAGCAAGGTGTAACACCAGCATATTTATATGATGAAGTTAAAACGATTTTATTAAAAAATAAACTCGTTAAAGAACCTCTTCTTAATCCAAAAGATTATGAAGATGAATTAAAATATGACAAGAAGAATATGGCAGATGGATATCATTTTGTATTAATTGAAGAAGTCGGAAAACCAGTCATAAAAAAGTATAAGTTAGGATAAATTTATGGATATATTAATACGTCCTAAAAGTTTAAAAGGACAAATTGATGTTGTATCATCTAAATCTTTATCACATCGCTATGTGATTGCTGCTGCACTTTCAAGAGAAGAAAGTGTCATTAAGAATGTCTTAGATTCTAAAGATTTGGAAGCTACAAAAAACGCACTTAAAGCTTTAGGTGCGACATTTGAAGGTGATTTAGTTAAACCTGTTGATTATAAAATTAATGTTAAAGAAATAAATGTAAATGAATCAGGCTCAACTTTGAGATTTATGATTCCAATTTATATGCTTGCATTAGATGAAATCATTGTCACTGGAGAAAATAGATTAATAGATCGACCACTTAATGTTTATGATGATTTATTTAAAGATAAAAAAGTAACATTTAAACATTTAGATGAAAATCATGAACTACCAGTGTTAGTTAAAGGTAAAATTAAAGGTGGACATTATCCACTTCGAGGCGATGTGAGTTCTCAGTTTATTACAGGACTATTATTTACGCTACCGCTAGCTTCAAAAGACTCAGTGATTGAACTTACCACGCCACTAGAGTCAAAGGGGTATGTAGATTTAACACTAGATGTATTAAAAAAGTTTGGTATACATATACTAAACGTAGATCAATATATTTATATTAGAGGTGGTCAAAAATATAAGGCAAAAGATTCAGTTGTTGAAGGAGATTTCTCTCAATCAGCATTCTGGTTTGCAGCAGGTATATTTGGTGATGAACCACTTATATTAAATAACTTAAATCATCAAAGTCTACAAGGTGATAAAGCAATTGTTGATATATTAAAACGCATGGATGCAGATATTATGCATGCTGATGGTTCATATATTGTTAACCCTTCAAAAACTAAAGGAACAACCATTGACCTATCACAAGTGCCAGATCTTGGGCCAATGCTTATGGGTGTTGCAGCTTTAAGTGAAGGTGTGACAACTTTTATTAATTTTGAAAGACTTAGAATTAAAGAATCTGATCGTGTTGATGCTATGAAAGATGTTTTATCTAAATTTGGTGTTGATATGATTGTTGAAAAAGATAAAATAGAAATAAAGGGAACGACCAAACTCAAAGGAAATGTAGAGATAGATGTATTTAATGATCATCGTATCGCGATGGCTGCTTCAGTACTTGCGATTAAAGCAGATGGTCCAGTATTAATTAAACAAGCTGAATGTATCTCTAAATCATATCCAACATTCTATGATGAGTATAAAAAACTAGGTGGTGACATTGATGAAATTAGATGAATTAAGAAAACAAATTAATGAAATCGATCAAGAAATGTTAAAACTATTTGAAAAACGCATGCATGTTGCTAAATCAATTGGTGAATATAAGAAAGAAAATAATCTTCCTGTTTTAGATAAAAATAGAGAAGAAGCTCTCATGAATCTTATGAAATCAAAAGTTGAAGATAAGGATTTAATTGATTTATATGCATCATTTTTAAATCATTTAATGTCATTATCAAAGGATTATCAACATGAAGTCTAAATTTGGGATATTAGGACAACATATTTCATATAGTATGTCACCTGTCATACATCCTAAAATTGGTAAGTTTATTGATAAAGATATTTCATATGATTTAAATGATATCGATGAAAATCAAATAGGGAAATATATAGATCTTCTTAGACAAAATGCATATCAAGGTTACAATGTGACTAAACCTTACAAAGAGGCTGTACTAGATTATATTGATGTGATGTCACAAGATGCACATGCTGTTCAAGCAATCAATACAATTTATTGTAGAGATTCTATGATTTATGGTGATAATACAGATATTTATGGGTTCAGATATTTACTTGAGTATTATCAAATTGATGTTGAAAATAAAAGAGTTTTAATTCTTGGTACAGGTGGCGCAGCAAAAGCTGTCGCATTCGTCTTAAAAGAGAAAAAGGCTATTTATAGTTATGCATCAAGAGATGATCAAAAGAAATTAGATCAAAAAGTTGTTAAATATGATGATGTTAATCCAAGTGATTATGATATCTATATTCAAGCGACACCAATTGGTACAACACCAAATATCAATGATTCAATTTTAAGAGAAGATCAAGTAACAAACCAAATTGTTGTTGATTTGATTTATCGACCTAAAATAACAAAGATTATGAGTTATGCTAATAAATCATATAATGGATTTATGATGTTACTCGCACAAGCAGTAAGAAGTGAAATGTTATGGTTAAATGAAGATTTAGAAGTTCATGATATTATTGACCATTTAAAGGAAGTGATTAGTTATGAATAGTTATGGTACTTTATTTAAAGTAACTTTATATGGTGAATCACATCAAGACGCGATAGGTGTTGTTGTTGATGGGGTATTACCAGGCACAAAATTTGATAACGAACTTATTTTTGAAGATTTAGAAAAAAGAAAACCAAAAGCAATAGGTACAACACCAAGAAAAGAAGCTGATGAAGTGATTGTCACTTCAGGTGTCTTTAATGGGTTTGCTACTGGATCACCAATCCATCTAATGATAGAAAATAAAAACACAAAATCAAAAGATTACGAACATTTAAAAAAACAACCAAGGCCAGGTCATGCTGACTTTGTTGCAAATGTTAAATATAATGGTTATCAAGATTATCGTGGGGGTGGAAGATTCTCTGGTAGACTTACTGCAGCATTAGTGGCAGCAGGATCAGTTGCAAAAATGATGCTTCCATATGAACTATCAAATGAACTGGTACAAGTAGGTTCACTAAAAGATATGAGTAAACTTGATGAGTATCTAAAAGACATAGTATCATCTGGTGATTCTGTTGGTGGTATCGTTAAACTTACAGCTAAAGGTTTACCTGTAGGATTAGGTGAACCATTCTTTGAAAAACTAGATGCTGAAATTGCTAAGATGATGTTTTCAATACCTGCAGTTAAAGGTGTTGAATTTGGTCTAGGTTTTGATGGTGTTGATAAATTTGGTTCTGAATTTAATGATTTAATATTAGATGAAACTGGTAAAACTAAAACGAATAACAGTGGTGGTGTTACTGGTGGCATATCTAATGGTAATGACATAGAATTTAGAGTGTTTATTAAACCAACCTCTAGCATTCAAAAGAAACAAGAAACATTTAACTTTGAAAAAGGTGAATTATCGACACTTAGAGTGGGTGGAAGACATGATGTCGCGATTGTTAGACGCGTTGGTATTGTCTTAGAAAATGCACTTGCAATTGTTCTTGCGGATGCATATTTAAAGGCTAAAGCATTTAACTAATAAATAAAAAACATAAAGCTAATTCTGAAAAAAGAATTAGTTTTTTTTATTTATAAAGTTTGTAAACGTTATCATCTAGTATAATAGACGAAAATACGAAACTCACTTAACATCTTAATTATATATGATATAATCAAGATAGAAAAACCGACTCTATTTAAGGAGATTACAAATGAATCAAAAACATGAATTTAGCGAAGAGCAAATGAACTTTTTTCATGCAAAAATGTTGGAAAATGCACAAAAACCAGGCCCTTTAATGCCAACCTTGCATGATGCGCAACACATTTTTGGTTACATACCACTTGAGATCCAAAAGATCATTAGTAAAACACTTGGGGTAAGTGTTGCTAAAATCAATGGTGTCGTAACATTTTATGGTAATTTTTCTGTTGAACCAAAAGGTAAACATGAGATTCATGTATGTTTAGGAACTGCTTGCTATGTTAGAGGCTCTAAAAACATCATGGAAACTTTAGAAAATCATTATGGTATCAAAGAAGGAGAAACAACAAAAGATGGTGAAGTCACTTTATGTGCTACAAGATGTATTGGTGCATGTGGACTCGCACCTGTTTTCTCAGTTGATGGTCATATCTATGGTGCAGCGAATGTTGCAAAAACGAATGATGTGATTAAAAACCTTGAGGATCAAGAAGATGAAGCTTGATGCTTTAATCAAACGATACAACTGTGAAGTATATACAAAAGAACTTTTAAAAGATAAAGATATTCTTTATGGTTTTTGTTCTGATTTAATGAGTGATGCATTAATGATTATGAATAGTGTCAAAGATGACGATATTCTAGATCATGCAATACTTATTACAGGACTAGTGACTGAGCAATCTATAAGAACAGCAGAAATGTTAGATGTAGATGTTGTACTCATTGTAAGAGGGAAGATTCCATCACTTAAAGTGATTGAACTCGCTTATGAATCAAATATCATATTACTTAAAACAGATTACACAATGTTTAATACAAGCGGTATGATGTATAAAGATGGTATCAAAGGGATATCATATAACGAACAATGGTAGGACAAGAGTATCAAATTATAGCGAACAACTTTGAACTTGCAGGAAGAGCATCTTCAAAACTAAAAAGATACTTAAAAGATATATTAAACGATCGTCATTTAGTGAAAAGAATATGTTCAGCATCTTATGAAGCAGAAATGAATATTGTCATTCATTCATTTGGAGGTTATGCGACTTTTTTGCATACAGCATCATATATTGAACTGAATTTTTATGATGATGGTCCAGGTATTGAAAATATAGAACTAGCCATGACAGAAGGTTATTCTACAGCTTCAGAAATTGCTCATATCAACGGTTTTGGCGCTGGTATGGGACTATCAAATATAAAGAAATGCGCAGATGAGATGTATATAGAATCATCAAAGGAAGGCACGCATTTACGACTCATCTTCTCTTTAGGTGAACAAAATGATTGAAATAAAGAGAATTTTAGAATCTAATCAATATCATTTAGTTACAGAGTTAAAGACATCAAGTAACTTTTTTGAGCATGCATATAGTTGTGATTTACTTAGTGCTGTCATCAAACATGGAAAAGATGACGTCATTTTAATTACACAAATAAGTTCAATCACAACAATAGGTGTTGCAGTTATGTTAGATTTACCTGCAGTTATTTTAACTGAAGGTAAATTAGTCGATCGAAAAATGATTCAAAAAGCAAACGAAGAAGAAATCGCATTAATACTTACAAACTTAACATCAACAGAGGTAATCATAGATCTTAAAAATCGCCATTTATTATGAGATGTTATTATGATCTTCACATCCATAGTGTATTATCACCATGCGCTGATGTGCTCATGACACCTAATAATATATTTAATATGGCGATGTTGAAAGGGATCGATATCATTGCGATTACTGATCATAACAGTTTAAAACAATTACCAGTTTGTAGAGATATCTCATATAGTTATGATATGCTCTTTATTCCTGGTGTTGAAGTTACTGTAAGTGAAGGCATTGATATGCTCATCTATTTTAAGAGCTTTACTGAGGCGATGAAGTTCGATGAACTTATAGAGAAGTTCTTACCAAATAAAGTAGTAGATTTAGATAAATACAGAGAACAAATGATATGTGATATCAATGATGAATTAGACTCAATATATCCTAATCTTTTAACACAACCATTAAATATATCTTTAAATCAATTAAAGGAAATATTAAAAGATTATAACCATTTACTATTTTTTGCACATATAGATCGATATATGGATAAAGTTATACCTTTTATGCATGAACATGAAGATATTTTTATTGAATATAAACATAAACCAATTGTATGTCATAGAAAATGTTTAGTTAATTCTGATGCACATCAGATTACAGATATATTAGAAAGAAATAAAAACAATACACTCAACTTAGATAACCTCAGCTTGGACAGTTTTTTCAGGTATTTTAAACATGGATGATATAGCAACTTATATATTTGATCTAGCTCAAAATTCATTTAGAGCACAATCAAAAATAATAAAAATAAATATTGAGAAAAATGATACATTTCACTTAACTTTAATTGATCATGGACATGGTATGACCAAATCACAATTAAAAGAAATCTCATCACCATTTTATACAACAAGAACAACTAGAAAAATAGGTCTAGGTATACCGTTCATGATTTTATTATGTGAACAAACAGAAGGGAAATATCATATACAATCAATCAAAGGGTTAGGTACTAAATTAGATTTTACGTTTAATCATAAGCATCTAGATTTTCCAAACGAAGGGGATTATGGATTGTTAATCGCCGATCTTATACAACATCAAGATATAAGAAAACTAAAATTTAAATATAAATCTAATCATAATACATATCGTTTTAAATGGAAAAAAGGAAATACGCAATCAACTAGAAAAGAAGTGATTGCTAACATAAACAAAGAAATTAATAGAATCGAGGGCAATCATGAAATCTTTAGATGAACTAAAAGAGCTTAGAGACGCATCACTTAAAAAAATGACGATGCGTTATACAAAAGATGGATACCGTATTCAAGTTGGGATGGGGACTTGTGGTATTGCATCTGGTGCGAGACCTATTTTAAACGCATTTTTAGAACAGGTTGAAAATCAAGAATTAAAAAACGTGACAGTGACACAAGTAGGATGTATGGGGGAATGTGCATTTGAACCAATGGCAGAACTTATCGATGCATCAGGCCAATCTTATGTTTACTGTCAAGTAACAATCCCAATGGTAAGAATCATTGTTGAAAACCATATTATTAATCATCAACCTGTAACTAAATGGTTGTTGTCAGAAAGAAAAGGTGATTAATATGTTGGAACGTATACAATTACTTATTTGTGGTGGAACAGGATGTATGAGTTCACATTCAAAAGAAATTAAAGCTGCTTTTGAAAAAGTGACTAAAACATTAGGTATCAAAGAAGAAGTTAATATCGTTTTAACTGGATGTTTTGGCTTATGTGAAAGAGGTCCAGTTGTTATTGTTTATCCAGATGAAACATTTTATGCACATGTTTCAGTGGATGATGTTGAAGAAATATGTAGTGAGCATTTATTAAAAGGTAGACCAGTTAAAAGATTGTTAGTTAAAGACCCTAATGATCGTAAAAAAGTTGGTCAAATGAGTGAATTAAAATTCTATGCCATGCAAAAAAGAATTGCACTTAGAAATTGTGGAAATATTAATCCTCTAGATATTACAGAATATATTGCTAAAGATGGTTATCAGGCATTAGGAGAAATACTTACAACTAAAACCCAAGATGAAGTGATCGATGAAATGATTGCCTCAGGTCTTCGAGGTCGTGGTGGAGGGGGATTTCCAACCGGTGTTAAATGGCAGTTTTCTAAACGCGCAAAATCAGAAGAAAAATATGTCATCTGTAATGCAGATGAAGGGGATCCAGGTGCTTTCATGGATAGAGCAATTCTAGAAGGTGATCCACATTCAGTATTAGAAGCGATGGCTATTTGTGGTTATGCAATTGGGTCTAAACAAGGTTATATTTACGTAAGAGCTGAATATCCGGTTGCAGTTGAAAGATTAAACCATGCGATTGAAGAAGCGAGAAGTTATGGTTTATTAGGGGATAACATATTTGATTCAGACTTTTCATTTGATATAGAACTTAGACTTGGTGCTGGAGCATTCGTATGTGGTGAAGAAACAGCATTAATTAAATCAATTGAAGGATTTAGAGGTATGCCCAAACTTAAACCTCCATTTCCTGCAATCAAAGGTTTATGGAATCAATCTACAAATGTAAATAATGTTGAAACACTTGCTAATATTCCACCTATTTTTCTAAAAGGTGCTAAATGGTTTAGAACAATTGGTACAGAAAAATCTAGTGGTACTAAAGTATTTGCGCTAGGTGGAAAGATTAATAATACAGGTTTAGTTGAAGTACCAATGGGTACGACATTAAGAGAAGTTATATATGATATCGGTGGCGGTATCCCAAATAAAAGAAAATTCAAAGCAGTTCAAACAGGTGGTCCATCAGGCGGATGTATCACAGAAAAAGATTTAGATGCACCAATCGAATATGAAACATTAACCAAGCTTGGTTCTATGATGGGATCAGGTGGGATGATTGTTATGGATGAAGATAACTGTATGGTTGATGTTGCGAGATTCTATCTTGATTTCACTGTAGATGAATCATGTGGTAAATGTACACCATGTCGCGAAGGTACTAAACAAATGCTAGAAATATTAAACAGAATTTGTGATGGTGATGGTACGATGGATGATCTTGATGAATTACAAAGCTTAGGTGAAATGATCCAAAAAACTTCATTATGTGGATTAGGTCAAACAGCACCCAATCCAGTATTATCAACACTTAAACATTTTAGAGAAGAATATGAAGCACATGTAAAAGATAGTTTATGTCCAGCAGGTGTTTGTTCTAATCTAACAAATTTTGTGATTAATGATTATTGTATAGGATGCACAAAGTGCTCTAGAAATTGCCCAGTAAACGCAATCTCAGGACTGCCTAAGCAACTTCATGTTATTGATCTAGATTTATGTATTAAATGTGGTGCATGTAAAAAAGCATGTCCAGTAGGTGCTATTGAAAGTCAACCTGTAGATAAAGGAGTACGTGTATGAGTAAAGATATAAAACTATATGTTAATGATAAAGAAGTTATCGCTAAAGATACACAAACAATTCTTGAAGTTGCTGCAGAAAATGGTGTATATATACCAAGACTATGCTTTCTTAAAGATATACATGAAGAAGGTAATTGTCGTATATGTTCTGTTAAAGTTGACGGACAAAAGAATTTAAAACCAGCATGTAAAACGAATGTTACTGAAGGTATGAAAATAGTCACAAACGATCAAGATGTTTATGACTATGTTTCAATGAACTTAGAATTACTTGCTAAAAAACATCATTTTGAATGTTTTAAATGCTCAAGAGAAGATAATTGTGAATTCCTAGATTTACTTAGAAGATATTCAGTAGATAATGAATTTTCTCATATGTATGGATTTAATCCTGAGGATTACTATTATTCAGATTCATCAGGTGTGATGGTACTTGATAGTAGTAAATGTGTTTTATGCGGAAGATGTGTATCAGCATGTGAAAAACAATCAGGATTAGGTATTATTGATTTCAATGAAAGAGGATCTCATACGTTTGTTGGTCCTGCTCAATTTCATGCATTAGAAGACTCTGGTTGTATCTATTGTGGTAAATGTATTCAAGCATGTCCTACTGGTGCACTTCGTGAAAAAGATGAAATTAAAAATGTTGAAAGAGCACTTCGCGATCCTAGTAAGACAGTGGTTGTGCAAGTTGCACCATCTGTTAGAGCTGCACTTGGAGAATCATTTGGTTATCCAATTGGGACAAATGTAGAAGGTGAAATGTTTACAGCTTTAGAAAAGATGGGCTTCGACGAAATTATGGATACTAACTTTACAGCTGATTTAACGATTATGGAAGAAGGTACTGAATTCATTAATCGATTAAATGGTAAAGGTAAATTACCATTATTCACATCATGTTCACCAGGATGGGTAAATTACTTAGAATTATACTATCCAGAATTTATAGAAAATGTATCATCATGTAAATCACCTCAACAAATGGCAGGTGCTTTAATAAAAACATATTATGCAGAAAAAATGAGTCTAGATCCTAAGGACATTGTTTCAGTTTCCATCATGCCTTGTATTGCTAAAAAAGCAGAAGCAAGAAGAGATGGCATGGGTAGAGATGGATATCAAGATGTTGATTATGTCTTAACAACTAGAGAGTTTGCAAGACTTATCAAACGTCATGATCTTGATTTAAAAAATTTAGAACCATCTAAACCTTATGGCATGCTTGCAAGTTATACCGGTGCAGGTGCAATCTTCGGTGCTACAGGTGGTGTGATGGAAGCGGCCCTTAGAACAGTCTCAGAAATCTTAGAAGAAAAAGAAACACCAATAGATTTCAAACAAGTTAGAGGTACTGCAGACATCAAGGAAGCGACATTAAACATCAAAGGTATTGATGTTAATATCGCAGTTGTTCATGGTGGTGTCGCAATTAAAGCATTTTTAGAACAAATGAAAGAATCAACCAAACAATATCATTTCGTAGAATTTATGGGATGTACTGGTGGATGTATTAATGGTGGGGGACAACCGATTGTGCCTGCACGTGAACAAGATCATATCGATGTTAGAAAACTAAGAGCGAGTGTTTTATATGATATGGATAAAAAAGGTGAACTTAGAAAATCTCACCAAAATGAATTCGTTCAAAAATTATATAAAGATTTCTTAGGTGAACCTAATAGTCATAAAGCACATGAACTTCTTCATACACATTATCAAAAACGTGAACCTTATGAAAATATTTAAAAGAAGTGTGATGATGGTTTTGTTGGTTTTTATGACAGTTGTTTTAACAAACTGTAGACAAGACCAAATTAAAGTCATTGTCCCATATGGTTCTCCATCATATACAACAATGTATTTAGATGATACTTATGATGTATCTGTAGTATTAGGTGCAGATCCTTTGGTTGCTGCATTTGGTTCAAAAGACTATGATGTTATTATCGCACCAACAAATTTAGGCGCTAAGTTTTATAATATCAATCAAACATATCAAATTGCAGCTACGATTGTTTGGGGTAATTTATATTTAATTAGTAAAGATCAAATATCTATTGATGATTTAGCCAATGAGACAATTTATGCATTTGGACAAAACCAAACACCAGATATCATATTAAATGAAATCTTGGCTGATCATAATCAAAGCCCTACAGTCACATATCAAAGTAGTGCAAGTGAAGTGATATCTTTATTTAAAACAAATGAGCGCGGGATATATTTGGTTGCTGAACCACAATTGAGCATATTAGAACAAGACCAAAGTATCAGTATCCTAGATATACAAGTGCTTTATCAAGAAATGACAGGAAGTCATGCATATCCTCAAGCATCTGTTTTTGTTCATAAAGATTTAAGTGATAAAGATGTAGAAAATATAAAAAATGATATCAGTCATTCAATGGTAAATCTAGTCAATAAAGATAACGAAGCAGAAGTATCAGATGCATTGGATATTGATATACATATATTATCAGATGTACTTTCAAGATCAAATGTTTATTATCAAGAAGTATCAGATATTAAAATAGACATAGAAAATTATCTGAAGATGATTATCAATCAAAATCAAAACTTATTAGATGCATTACCAGATGAATCGTTTTATAGATAGGTGATTTATGAAAAAAAGTATCACATGGCTTTCATCAATTACATCTCTATTATTGATTTGGTATTTAATATATATCATCATTGATGAACCGGTGTTAATGCCAAGTGTTATTGATGTTTTAAAAGCTATACCGCATATATTTAATAAAGAAGGTGTGATAAGCCTATTGATGAGCTTAATTAGACTCATCATAAGTTTTTCTTGTGCAATGCTTTTTGGTATCATCTTTGGATTTATAAGTGCTAAGTATGAAGCAATGGAACAATTTCAAAAGCCGTATATATCACTACTAAGAACGATACCAGTATTATCTATTATTGTTATATTATTTATTCTAGTAGGTTCAAGCCTAGCACCCTATGTCATTGTCTTTCTAATGATATTTCCGTTATTTTATCAATCGACTATTGATATAATAAAAAGAATTGATCCTGCATTATTAGATGTATTAAAACTTAATGAAGGCCATATAAAAGAAAGTATTAAGTACATATATTTTCCTATACTTAATGAAGGATTACATGTTACATTACTTCAAGGTATCGGCTTAGGTATCAAAGTATTAGTGATGTCTGAATATTTAATGCAAACCAAGCATTCAATTGGTAAAATGATATTCCAAGCCAAAGTTATGTTGCATTATGATCAGGTCTATTTATGGACATTACTATTGATTATCATGACAATGTTGATAGAATTTATGACTTTTATGATTAAACGTAAACAATTAAGCAAAAAGTAGATTTTGATTAAACATCTGCTTTTTTATTTACAAAAATTTAAACTATATAAATAAAGCCCTTTATAAAGCCGAAAGATAGTTCAAGTCTTAAACTAAGATAATAACAAATCCTAATGGCATTTGAATTTTTACGAAAATACGAAAACGTTTAAGCAATAAAATGGCTTAATATTGGGGTTAATCAATGAATTACGAAAAAACCGCTTACATTTTCGTAATTTTTACGATTGACCTCCTAAAATATGGGTGTTATAATGATAATGCGAAAACGATTTCGTAACATAGGAGAAAAAACAATGGTTAAGATTAAGGACATTGCCGCACGCTGCGGTGTTTCTGTTGCTACTGTAAGTAAGGCACTCAATCATAGTTCAGAAATTAGTGATAAAACCACAGACAAAATTATCAAAGTGGCGAATGAAATGGGTTATATTGCTAATTCAAATGCGAGAAGTTTAAAAACGAATAGATCTTATAATTTAGGACTATTATATAATGACCCCTCTCAATCTGGTTTGGAGCATGAGTATTTCTCTAGAATACTTAATAGCATCAAAGAAGAAGCTGAACATTATGGTTATGATGTAACATTTATTAGCGACAAAATAGGTGGCGTAAAAAAATCATATTTAACACACGCACGCTATCGTGGATGTGATGGAGTGATTGTTGTATCCGCTGACTTCAAAGAACCTGATGTGGTTAAACTTGTTGAATCAGATATGCCAACAGTTACTATCGACCATACATACCACAATCGTACTTCAATTATGTCTGATAACATTAGTGGATTAGATGAAATTGTAAGATATGTATTTAGCAAAGGTCATCGTAAGATTGCATTTATACATGGCGAAGATACAACCGTTACACAACAACGCCTTGCTAGTTACTATAAAACGTGTGCAGAACTTGGGATTCAAGTTCATAAAAAATATGTAAAACCAGCGCTTTACCATATTCCTAAAAATAGTGGTTTAGCAACAAGAGAACTACTAAGTTTAGAAGAACCTCCAACTTGTATCATTTATCCTGATGATTACTCATACATGGGTGGATTATCAGAGATAGAAAAACATGGATTGAAAATTCCTGATGATATAAGTGTAGTAGGATATGATGGTATTTACTTATCTCGTATTCTTAGACCGAAGTTAACTACCTATGTGCAAGACTCTTATCAAATTGGAAAAGCATCAGTGATGCAGCTAGTCCAAATGATTGAAACACCTAAGACATATATCGCACAACAGGTTATTATTAAAGGTCATCTACAAGAAGGTCAAACAATTAAAGATATTTAGGTAACAATCATAGGGAGTCTATGAAAAAAATAAAAAGGGAGAGTTACATAATGAAAAAAATAGTTTTATTTCTATTGACATTCGTTGTTGCACTTGGATTATTTGCATGTGATGACAACGGTGGTTCTGGTGCTTCATCTGATGAAGGTGATGTATTAGTTATTCGTGCGTGGAACACTGAGTTCCAAGATCGTTTTAGAGCTTTCTATCCATCATATGTTAAAACATTAGATAATGGTAATGATTTATTAGTAGATGGTACAGAAGTTAAATGGATTATCGTTGCTAACGATAACAATGGTTACCAAACAGCACTTGATGAAGCGTTATTAAACCAATCATCTGCTGCAGATGATGAAAAAATCGATATTTTCTTAATTGAAGCAGATTATGCAAGAAAATATACTGATGTTGATGGTGATCCTGTAGCATTAGATTTAGTTGATGATTTAGGTATTGATCCAGAATTATTAGCTGACCAATATCAATATACTAAAGATATCGTAACTGATAGTGATGGCAACTTAAGAGCAACTTCATGGCAAGCAACTCCAGGTTTATTCGCATACAGAAGATCAATTGCTACTGAAGTATTAGGATCTGATGATCCTGCAACAGTACAAGCAGCTATCTCTGATTGGGATAAATTCAATACAGTAGCAGCAGATATGAAAGATGATGGTTACTTCATGCTTTCAGGTTATGATGATGCATACCGTACATTCTCAAATAACTTTAGTGGTAAATGGGTAAATGGTACAGAAGTTAGAATTGATGATCAAGTTGTTAACTGGATTGAACAAACTAAAACTTATTCAAATAACGGTTATAACAATGGTAACTCATTATGGAGCGAAGGTTGGGCAGCTGATCAAGGTCCTGATGGAAACGTATTTGGTTTCTTCTATTCAACTTGGGGAATCAACTTCACATTACTTGGTAACTCATTAGAAGATTCAAGCCAACCTGCTGAAGTAGGTAATGGTATTTATGGTGACTGGGGCGTTGTAGAAGGTCCTGCAAGTTACTATTGGGGTGGTACTTGGATTGTAGGTGCTGTAGGTACTGATAATCCTTCATTAGTTAGAGATGTTATGGTTACATTAACTATGAACAGTTCTATTGCTAAAGATATTACATTAACAACTCAAGATTATACTAATAACAAATCAGGTATGGATCAAATCGCAAACGATCCAGACTATGGTTCAGATTTCTTAGGTGGTCAAAATCATATCGCATTATTCAACAGCGCTGCTGATGAAATTGATATGAGCAACACATCACCTTATGATCAAGGTTTAAATGAAAGTATTCAAACAGCATTTAGTGATTACTTCACTGGTGAAGTAGATTGGGATACTGCATGGGCTAACTTTGAAACAGCTGTTTCAACTTTATATCCAGAATTAACTTTCCCATCTTCATATCCAGCAGAACCATCATATAGCTAAAAATTAAAACTATGTTATAGATAATGGGGAGACCTAGTCTCCTCATTATTAACATTAGTTATTTAAGGAGAAAAATATGCAACTCAAGATGAATAACAATCCTATCAAAGAAAAGTCAAAAAAGACTAGAGTAAATTACAATAATTGGGGTTATAAATTTCTAATACCATTTCTCGTTGTTTATTTTGTTTTTTCTTTGATTCCATTATTATCAACATTCTATTACAGTTTCTTTGAATATAGACAACAGGGGTTAAGTATCATTGGCCCTAATTTTATTGGACTTCAAAACTATGTGTCTGTATTTGAAACAGGATCAGAAAAACTATTTAAGTATTTTGGTAACACAATGATTATGTGGTTGATGGGATTCATTCCACAATTACTAATTTCATTATTGTTTGCCTTATGGTTTACAAGTATTAGATTAAAAATTAAAGGTAGTAGTTTCTATAAAACGATTATGTATATGCCTAATCTAGTGATGGCAGCAGCATTTTCAATGTTATTTATGCAATTATTTGGAACGAAAGGTCCAATCGAAACATTATTAATTAATGCAGGTATCGTTGATTCAACATTTAGTTTCGTTAACAGTGGAACATCAGCACGATCAATTATCGCATTAATGAACTTTATCATGTGGTTTGGTAATACAACCATATTACTGATGGCAGGTATTATGGGTATTGATCAAACAGTTATTGAATCAGCTCAAATTGATGGTGCATCAAGTTCTAAGATATTTATGAAGATTATTCTACCATTATTAAAACCGATTATGCTCTTTGTATTAGTAACATCATTAATCGGTGGTATTCAAATGTTTGATATACCATATATCTTCTCAGAAGGTGATGGTGGACCTAACTTCTCTACAATGACAATTATGATGTATTTATCTAAATTATTAGGACCAAGTAAACAATTAGGTCTTGCAGGTGCTGTATCAGTTATTGTATTTATCATTACAGGTGCAATTAGTTTTATCTTCTTTAAATTCTTAGGTACAGATAATGAAAAACCAGAAGTAGAAAAAGAACCTTCTAAATTAATGATTAAAGTTAAATCTTTCTTTGAAAAACATAACTTTATTGAGTCATACAGAAATAAACGTTATCAATTATATTTAAAACGTCAAGAATTTTTAAAGAATAATCCTGTGAAGAAAAAGAAGAAGAGTATTTCATCAGAAAAACTCATCATCTTTATTCAACGCGCATTAGTATATTTTATATTCTCACTATTTACGCTTGTGATTATATTTATATTCTATTTATTAATTGTTAACTCAACTAAGACACATACGGATATTCAACGTGGATTTAACCTGTTAGGTGATGCAACATTTATCCAAAATGTCTTAAGATTCTTTGAGAGTTTAAAACCATCTACACAATTCATGACAAATTTTAATAACTTATTAGCAAATCAAAACTTGCATGTAGGTAGAGCATTACTTAATAGTGTATTCATTTCATTATCAACAGCAATACTTACAACATACTTTAGTGCAATGACAGCGTATGCAATTCATTTATATCGCTTTAAAGGTAGAAAGACTATTTATACATTCATCTTAGTTATTATGATGATTCCTACACAAATAGCTTCAGCAGGTCTTATCGCAATCTTATTTAAATATAGATTATTAGATAATTTCTGGATCTTGATCATACCAACTATTGCAGCACCAGCGACATTCTTCTTTATCAAGCAATACATGGATTCTGTACTTCCATATGAAGTTATAGAATCAGCGAGAGTCGATGGGTCAAGTGAAATTAATACATTCCATAAATTAGTATTACCAATGATTAGTCCAGCGATTGCTGTACAATTCATCTTTAGCTTTGTAGCATCATGGAATAATTTCTATTTACCAAATCTCATCTTAACTTCTCCTGAGAAGAAGACAATTCCTATTGTGATTTCATTACTTACAAGCTCAAGTCCTGATTCATTTGATTTAGGTCCTGTCTACATGTTAATGGTAATAGCAATTATTCCGATGTTAGTTATATATTTAGCATTATCGAAGAAAATTATTAAAGGTGTTACCCTAGGAAGTGTTAAAGGGTAATAGAGTAAGAAAGTGTTTTAAGCAATGCCGTGAATTATCTTAATTTTAAGATATTGTTTTTTCTCCAAAAATATATGTTCGCGGCATTGCTAATTATATTAAATAAAATAATATAGAGCATAAATTTATAGATGAAATTTATATTAATAAAAGAAAATTTGAATTTATACTGTATATCAAACCAATTATTTGTTATTATAGTGTTGTAACCATTTAGTTTAACACTTAAACAAAGTTTGTAATTAGGGAGAAAAATCATGAAATACGGACATTTTGACGACGCAAAAAGAGAATATGTTATCACTGAACCTTTAACACCAAATCCTTGGATTAACTATCTAGGAACAAATGGTTTTTATGGTTTGATATCAAACACAGGTGGAGGCTACACATTTTATCAAGATGCGAAGCTTAGAAGATTAACAAGATATCGTTATAATAATGTCCCAGTCGATTTTGGTGGTAGATATTATTATATTAAAGATGGACATGATGTTTGGAATCCAGGCTTCATGCCAATGAAAACAAAACTTGATGAATATGTATGTCGTCATGGTATGGGATATACAATCATTAAAGGATCTAAAAATGGTATTGAAACTGAAGTAACTTATACAGTACCAGTTGAAGATCAAGTTGAATTACATGTAGTTAAAATTAGAAATCATAGTGATTTGAATAAATCACTTAAAGTATATGGTTTGGTTGAATGGGCATTATGGAATGCAGTTGATGATCAAACTAATTTCCAAAGAAATTTAAATATTGCAGAAGTTGAAGTTGAAAATAATACTGTATATCATAAGACAGAATATAGAGAGCGTAGAAACCATTATGCGTTTTATCATGTGAATCATGATGTTACAGGCTTTGATACAGACCGTCTATCTTTTTTAGGTAACTATAATGGATGGAATGAACCAGAAGTAGTTTTTGAAGGTAGGTCTAAAAACTCTATAGCAAGTGGTCGTTCACCAATCGCGAGTCTTGAATTAACTGTTGACTTAAAACCAGGTGAAGAAAAAACTTATATTTTCCAATTAGGTTATGGAGAAAATAAGGAAGAAGATAAGTTTATTGCTGATGATGTGATTAATAAATCATATGCACAGCAAATGATTGAAAAATATAAAGATATAGATTCAATTGATAAAACATTAAATGAGTTAAAACAAACTTGGGATAATATTTTATCTAAATATCAAGTAGAATCTAATCAAGTTGAATTAAATAGAATGGTCAATATTTGGAATCAATACCAATGTATGACAACATTTAACATGAGTCGTTCAGCGTCTTATTTTGAATCAGGTACTGGTAGAGGTATGGGATTTAGAGATAGCTGTCAAGATATTCTAGGTTTTGTTCATATGATTCCAGAACGTTCAAGAGAACGTATCATAGATATCGCATCTATTCAATTACCTGATGGATCTACGTATCATCAATATCAACCATTAACTAAAAAAGGTAATGCAGATATCGGTGGTGGATTTAATGATGATCCACTATGGCTCATTGGATCAGTATCTGCTTATATTAAAGAAACAGGTGATTACTCAATTTTAGATGAACCTGTACCTTATAATAATGAAGTGGGTAGTGAACAACCATTATTTGATCATTTATACAGAAGTATTCATTTTACAATGGAACATTTAGGACCACATGGTCTACCTTTAATTGGTAGAGCTGACTGGAATGATTGCCTAAATTTAAACTGTTTCTCTGAAACGCCTGGTGAATCTTTTCAAACAACTGAAAATAAAGAAACAGGTATTGCAGAATCAGTATTTATTGCAGGTATGTTTGTTTATTATGGTAAAGCTTATGTTGATATTTGTGAAAAAACAGATAGAAAAGATGAAGCTAAAGTTGTAAAAGAAGCAATTAAAGCAATCGAAGAAGCAGTTGTTAAACATGGCTGGGATGGTGATTGGTACTTAAGGGCATATGACGCATTTGGTACTAAGATTGGTTCTAAAGATAACGAAGAAGGCAAAATCTATGTTGAGCCACAAGGTTTCTGTTCAATGGCAGAAATTGGTGGAAAAGAGTTTGCTAAAAAAGCAGTACTTAGTGCTGATAAATATTTAAAAAATGATTATGGTGTTGAATTGTTATATCCACCATATACAAAATATCATCTAGAATTAGGTGAAATATCTTCATATCCTCCAGGATATAAAGAAAATGGATCAGTGTTCTGTCATAACAATCCATGGGTTGTTATTGGTCACACGACTGTTGGTCATGCCGAAGAAGCATTTGACTTATATAAGAGAAATGCACCTGCATATATCGAAGATAAGAGTGAAATCCATAAGACAGAACCATATGTATATTCTCAAACTATTGCAGGACGTAGTGCATATCATTACGGAGAAGCTAAAAACAGTTGGTTAACTGGGACTGCATCTTGGACGTTTGTTGCAGCAAGTCAACATATTTTAGGTGTAAGAGCACATTTAGATGGCTTAGAAGTAGCACCTGTCTTAGCTAAAGAAATTGAAGATGTTAAAATCACAAGAATCTTTAGAGGCGCAACTTACAAGATTGAAGTCGTAAGAGATGAAAATCTTAAAGGTCAATTAAAAGTTAATGGTGATATGCAAACTTCAAGTGTCATTGCATATAATAAAGATATTAAAGACTATCAAGTAGTCGCTTATATTTAATCAACCAAGTAATACAACACAAAATTATCTCATAAATTTTCCTTCTATATTTATTTGCTAAGTGTTGTATTACTTTTTTCTTTATGGTATTATATGAATATATGAGCAAGTATTCATATGAAAGAAGGTAAAATGTGAAAGATACATATACATGTGAGACAGTATTTGTCCATGAAGATACAGTAAAAGAAGTACAAGCATCAATTATTAGTGAAGATTTTAGTGAAAAGATGAGTCGCTTTTTTAAAGCGATTGCGGATCCTACTAGAATGAAGATATTATATGCTCTTAAAAAACATGAACTTTGTGTTTGTGATATTTCAGTGATTCTTAATATGACACAATCAGCAATATCACATCAACTCAAAACGCTTAAAGATGTAGATTTAGTTAGAACAAGAAAAGAAGGTAAAACAAGATTTTATCGATTAGCTGATAATCATGTACATTTAATCTTTGAACAAGCATTAAATCATTTAATGGAGGAACACGATGAAGAAAACATATGACATCCATGATATAGATTGTGCAAATTGTGCACTTAAAGTTGAAAACTCTTTAAAAACTGCCAAAGGTATTAAAGATGCTAAAGTTGATTTTGCTAAATCTAAAGTCATCATTGAAAGTGATGAAGAAATCAATTTAAACTATATGAATGAAATTGCTAAATCTGTAGAACCAGAAGTAAGCATCAGACATAAAGATGAAGTGATTGAAAAAAATCAAAAAGATATTGATATTAAATATATGTTTTGGGGCATAGGTATTACATTATTATTGGTTGTATTAATCTTTGAACATTTATTAGGTATCCAAAGTATTTATATGAATTTACTTTATATCATAAGTTATTTGTTTATTTCATATAGAATTATTATTAAGGCGTTTAAAAACTTATTTAAAGGTCAAGTATTTGATGAGCACATCTTAATGGTAATCGCGACAATTGGTGCACTTATTTTAGGTGAATATATCGAAGGGGTTGCAGTTATGGTGTTTTATCAAGTCGGTGAGTATTTTCAAGATGTCGCAGTCAATAGATCACGAAAAAGCATCCAATCACTGCTTGATTTAAAACCACCTGTAGCACATAAAGTAGTCAATGATGAAATGACTGATTTACATCCTGAAGATTTACATATAGGTGATATTGTTTTTGTTAAAGCAGGTGAAGTGATGCCAACAGATTCTATATTAATTGATGGCAAGTCTTCATTTGATTTTAGTTCTATGACTGGTGAATCATTACCTGTTGATTCAAAAGATCAAATGAATCTTCCTGCTGGTGTGATTAACTTGTCAGCACCAGTATATGTAAAAGTAGAAAAAGCGTTTAAAGATTCTAGTCTACAAAAGATGATTGATTTTGTAGAATCTAATAGTATGAAAAAAGCTAAAGCAGAAAAATTCATGACGAAATTTGCAAGATACTATACACCTATTGTTGTAGGTGCTGCATTATTGTTAGCATTTTTAGTACCATTATTTGATATGATCATAAATGATATAACTTACATAGATTCATTAAGTATCTTTGTTGAACGTGCATTAATATTCTTAGTCATTAGTTGTCCATGTGCACTAGTTTTATCTATACCTCTATCTTTTTATGCAGGTATTGGTTTATCATCTAGAAAAGGTATACTTGTAAAAAGTGGATCAGATTTAGAAACAATTGAACAAATAGATCATTTTGTCTTTGATAAAACAGGTACTTTAACAGAAGGTAAATTTAGCGTTGTTGATATATCTGGAGATAACCAAGATCAAGTATTAGAAATAGCAGCAACCCTTGAGTCTCAATCAACGCATCCGATTGCTAAATCAATTGTAGCTTATTATCAAAAAGATATTACATTTGATGAGTTAAAAGATGTCCAAGAGGTTTTTGGTAAAGGTTTAACTGGTACTTACAAAGGTCATAAAGTTATGGTAGGTAATAAAAAATTACTTGATGAATTAAATATTTCATATAAAGAAAATCAAAGTGATTTATTATTAATTTATGTTGTTAAAAACAAAGATGTGATAGGTTATATCACTTTAGAAGATAAAATTAAAGATAATGTTAAACCATTCATTGATACATTAAAAAATATGGGTAAGAAAGTATCGCTTGTTACCGGTGACCAATTAAGTGTCGCAAGCAGTGTTGGAAAAACATTAGGTCTAGATACTGTATATGCTGAAGTCTCACCAGAAGATAAAGCGGTTATTGTCCAAAACTTAAAAGGATTTGAAAAGGTCGCATTCTTAGGTGATGGTGTTAATGACTCAATGGTATTAATTACTGCAGACCTTGGTATTTCTATGGGGACATTAGGTAGTGATGCAGCAATAGAAGCAAGTGATGCAGTGATCATGAATGATGATCCTACATTATTAATAGAAGCAATCAAAGTATCTAATTTAACAAAGAAAAATGTGATTCAAAATATTGTATTAGCTTTAGGTATTAAGTTTATTGTATTAATATTAGGTGCTTTTGGGTTTGCGAATATGTGGATGGCAATATTTGCAGATGTTGGGGTTTCACTCATTGCAGTGTTAAACGCGATGAGGTTACTTAGAAAATAATATAATCAATTTAAAATAGAAAAAGTATCATGTTATATGTGATACTTTTTGTTTTTATTTAAAAAGCATTCATAAAATCTTTTTAGTGGAAATAAAATATCCTTTATTTTCTCATTGCTTTATATTAAAATATAAATAATAAATACAAAAACAACAACAATACACAATTTGACTATATTATTTTATAGGGGAATGCTAATGAGAATAATGTTTATGTCATATATTGGTGTCAATTGGGTATTATGTTGGGAGGGAAGCAGAAGTGGTTTTTTCAATTGACGAATATATTCAACGCTTATTTTTATTTCCATTATTAACATTATGTATTAGTGTGCTAATTTTGATTGCTGCAATAGTATGGTTGTTAAGATCAAAAAAAATAAAACAAATCATAGTAAGTGTACTCTTTATAGTATCAAGTGTAATAGCAATTAATGGTGCATATCAAAATCTAAAATATGGTTTCCCGCTATCTCAAGAAGACACTTCACAAACATCACAGATTATAGGTGAGATTACTAAATTTGAAAGAGCAGAGCAGCAGCAACGTTTTATGGTAGAAGGCGAATATGTTGTAGCATACCTTGTGACAATAGATGGAGAAGAATACTATTTTATGCCTATAGGTGATTTAGAAATCGGAGATGAAGTTATAGTAAAGTTTTTACCTAAAAGTCAAATTGTTATTGAATTCAACATCATCAATTAAAAGGAGTTTCTAATAAGGAAGTTTGCCTTTTGATGGTTTAGAGTTGCTTTGGCCACAAAAGATATTCCAAATATGTCTTCATACACATTGAACGATATAAAAGAGCGTCGAAGCAAAATAAAAAAATACTTAGATACTTTAAGAGGTACATATGTCAATTATTAAAATAAAGCCATTACATCATAAAATTCTAGGAATTAAGATTGCCATAGGATTTAATATAACAACATTTATTGCGGTAGTTATTATAGAAACTATGAAGGGTGAAGAAATGTCCTTAGTTCCAATCATACTGTGGGGCATACTAGTAGTTTTTTTGTCATTAGTATTTCTTCAACAAATACAATGGTATTATATTTTTGATGATAAAATTATAATAAAAAACTTATTTGGGATAGTTAAAGAAACTTATTTTTCAGATGTTAAACAGATTGTACAAAAAAAGTTATCAATATTTACAAAGGACCATGGAGTTGATTGTTATATATTCATTGATAGATTTGATAAGAAAAGGGATAGAAAATTATTATGGCAAAACATAGATAACAAAAAAAATAGATTTGCAAGAATTCCAATTACAGACGAGTTGCAATCTTACATAAAAGAGAAAAAATTTAGTGTGATACTAAAATAAATAACTAAAATGAAATCAATTGATCTAGCACAAAAGACTCACTTATAATAAATACATTTGATATTACAACATTATGTAATAACTTGGAAATGAAACTTGATATGATTCAAGATCATGCAATAATAATTATTGAACAGTTTGATTATCATTAGGAGCACTAAATCAATTAATCAGAGAAGATGCTGATTTAACAGGAACTAGCGATTTTAATTTTGTAAAAAGATTCATGTTGATGAACATATTAAGCTGTGGATAAGGATATATCAATGAAATATTTTATGATGAGCATGCATTTTAATAAAAGTAAACCTGAACATTTTGGTCTAAAATTGTTTAATAGTGATACTTATATAGATGATGAAGGAACAAAATGGAAGCCTTTAGAATTATATGATTTTGGATGGGGTCCAGAAAATGGATACTATCGTTTGCCTATGTTGTCTTTTAAGGATTTGTTTATCATTGGTTCACATGATGATGACATCATAAATAAATATGGATCAGCGTCTGTAATACTTGAAAATTATGCTGATGAGTTGTTAGATAAAGTTGAGTATCTTATTAGTCAAAATGAAATCCATAAATATATAGATTTCTTAAAAATATTAAAACTGGATTTTCCAATGAATAGATCTAATACAAAAGGACTTACTTATAAAGAAATTAAGTCTTATGCAAATAGATGGAAGAAGATTGCTGACACTATTAATAAGTATTAAAAGTAGATTTAGACATTTCATAATGGAATGTCTTTTTTACTTTTTAATAACTTTGATATAATAACAATAGGTGATAACTTGGAAATAAAACTTGATAAGGTTCAAGGTATTGGACCACAAACTTTAAGAAAACTAAGAAATGCTAATATATGGTCAACCTATGACCTTATTTTAAACGTACCAAAAGGCTATCAAGATTTCTTTATTACTAAACCATCTGAGATGTATCATAATGCTAAAATCACATTAAGAGCTACTGTATGTTCTCAGTTAAAAGATAATCCTTATGGCAAAGTTTTTTCTACAACTTTTGATATTAAGGTATATGATCAAGTGATTCATGTCATTATTTTCAACAGAAAATATTTATCTAAACAAATCAAAGAAGAACAAGATATCATCATACAAGGTACTTATAATTTATATCGTTCACAATTACTTGCTACAGATATAAAAACTAAAATAGACGATTTTAATATTAAACCGATCTATAGAATTAAAGATGTTAGTGATAGTTTAATTCATATAGCAGTTAAAAATATTTTTGACGCTGAACAAGTTCAAATATTTGAAGTTGTTCCTAGAGATTTAATTAACAAATATCATTTAGTATCAAGAATTGATGCATATAAAAAGATTCATATGCCACTAAATTTTAGTGATGTTGATCAAGCGATTAGAAGATTAAAATATGAGGAAGCTTTCTTCCTAGAACTTAAAGTAGTATCTGATCAGTCACAATTCATCAATAGACTACCTAAAGCCTATGATATCGCCTACGTAAGGGATTTTATTAAAACGATTCCCTATGAGCTAACAAATGATCAAAAAAACGCTGTAAACGATATTTATCGTGATTTTAAGAAAGATCATGCGATGTTTAGACTGATTCAAGGTGATGTTGGATCTGGAAAAACAATTGTCGCGTTAATTGCGATTATGGCAGTTGTTTCCATGAGGGAACAAGCTGTATTTATGGCACCGACTAATTTACTTGCTGAACAGCAATATAAAACATATAAAAAACTTGCGCCAACTTTAAGAATTGCTTTACTAACCCAAAAAACACCAAACAAGAAAAAGATGATTCAAGCAATCAAAGCTCATGAATATGACCTTATTGTTGGAACTCATGCATTAATTGAAGACTACGTTGAATTTTCTAAATTAGGTCTTGTCGTGATTGATGAACAACATAAATTTGGTGTTGATACTAGACAAACACTACTAAATAAGTCACATTCTAAAGATGTCTTGTATTTAACTGCAACACCAATTCCACGAACTTTAGCGATGATGACATTTGGTGGACAAAATGTATCAATCATTAAAGAGAAACCAAAACAAAAAGAACCAATAGAAACGATCTATTTAGCTAAAGATAAATTAGATGATATATTTAAAAAGATAGACTCGGAGATTAAACTTGGACATCATGCATATATTGTCGTACCTGCGATTACTTCAGATAAGGTTGATGACAATATAGAATCTACTTATGAACTATTAAAAGATAGGATGGATGCTCCTATTCATATCTTGCATGGTAAGCTTACAAAAGATGAACAAGATATGGCTATGCAAAACTTTATGAGCAAACCTAGTATCTTATTATCAACAACCATGATTGAAGTTGGTATCGATATATCAACGGCTACACTCATGGTAATATTTTCTGCTGAGAATTTTGGTCTATCACAACTGCATCAACTAAGAGGTAGAATTGGTAGAAATGAATTAAAGAGTTATTGTTATTTAATTAGTGAAAAAGATGATATTGAAAGACTTCAACTTTTATCAGAAATCAGTGATGGATTTGAACTTGCAAACTATGATCTAAAACTTAGAGGTCCAGGTGATTTCATAGGAAAAGAACAAAGTGGATATTTTAAATTTAATTTTCTTGATATCATGAGTGATCAAAAAATTATTGAAACTGCACAAAAAGATGTCTTTTCATTACTTAAACAAAAGGATTTTAAAACAAATAACAAGTACAGATATTTAAGAAACTACATTAAAGAGTCAATGAAAATATGATATAATATTTAGAGTATAAGCGAAATAACGAGTGAGGTTAATTATGATTAGAATAGCAGTAGATGGCATGGGTGGCGATTACGCACCTAAAGAGATTGTACAAGGAACATTATTAGCTTTAAAGAAATTTGAAGATGTTGAAATTACAATCTTTGGTGATGAGTCAAAAATGGCTCCTTATTTAGAAGCACATCCAAGATTAAAAGTTGTACATACACCATACTTTCTAGATATGGGTGAAAAAGACCCAATTAAACAATATAGAACAAATAAAGAAGCATCTATGTTTCTAGCAATGAAAGCTGTTAAAGACAATGAAGCTGACGCAATTGTAAGTTCAGGTCCGACACAAGCTTTAGTTGTTGCTGGGCATTTTATTGTTAAGCGTATGCCTTTAATGAGGAGAGTAGCGATTGCACCTATCGTACCATCATATGATGGCAGAGGAAGAATCTTACTTGATTCAGGCGCGAACGTTGAACTTAGACCTGAACACTTACATGATTTTGCAGTTTATGCGAGTGTCATGGCTGAAAAATTATTAAAAAGAGAAAACCCTCAAGTTGCCTTAATCAATATTGGTACTGAAGAAGGTAAAGGTAGAGAGTTAGATAAAGAAACATTTAAGTTATTAAAAGAAAGTGACGTTGTTAATTTCTATGGTAACTTAGAGCCTAAAGAAATATTTACAAGTGAAGCAGACATTTTCTTAAGTGATGGATTTACAGCGAATATCGTCATGAAATCTATGGAGGGTACTGCTAAAGGTTTAGGTATGGTTTTAAAGCGTGAAATTAAAGCTTCATTCTTATCTAAGATTGGTGCGTTATTCATGAAAAAAACTTTAACTAAATTTAAAAAATCTTTAGATGCATCAGAAATTGGTGGTGCATTATTAATGGGCTTAAACGGTATTGTTATTAAAGCACATGGATCATCTGATGCATATGCATTCTTTAATGGTATCAGACAAGCAAAAGAAATGGTGGAAGCCGATATTATTAATATCGTTTCAAATACATTAGAAAATAGGGAAAAGGAAGAATAATATGATTAAAGCTTTGTTAGAAAAGCTAAATCTTCCTTATAAGGATGAATCACTCTATGAAGTTGCATTAACTCATTCTTCTTATGCATATGAGAATCAAACAGAAAACAATGAGAAGTTAGAGTTCTTAGGAGATGCAGTCATTGAATTGATGATGAGCGATTATCTTTATAAGTTGAATTTAGCCAGCGAAGGTGTCATGACTAAAAAACGTGCAAAAGCTGTATGTGAAGAAGGTCTTGTGATCTACGCCGAGAAAATTGATTTAAAAGATTATTTACGACTTGGAAAAGGGGAAACTCAAAAAGGTGCGAATGACGCGATGATCGCGGATGCATTTGAAGCTTTTATGGGGGCTACTTATTTAGATCTAGGTTATGCTGAAACTAAAAAGATGTTTGAACAATTAATCGTTCCTCATTTAAATGAAGCATGGTTAGATATCAAAGACTATAAGTCAACACTACAAGAATATATTCAAAGTGGTGGTAGAAGAAATATCAGTTATCATATCGTAAATGAAACTGGACCATCACATAATAGAAAGTTTCAAGCTGTTGTTAAATTAGATAACCATATTACACTTGGGACTGGTCACGGTAAAACAAAAAAAGAAGCAGAACAAAATGCAGCTAAAGCAGCATTAAAGAAAGGCACTTATGATTCTTAAGAGATTATTTGATGAATATGGGTTTGCCATAGAAAAGTTATTATTTAAACAATATAAACGTCTTGATTTAACTATGCCTGAAGTTACTGTCTTATTAGCATTGTTAGATATCTATAAGAAGAGACGTACTTTTTCTGTGCTCGCTATTTCTAGAAGAGTCGATTATAATCAAAATGAGATTGCTGAAATTGTTGAATCATTATTAGATAAAGGATTAGTATCATTAACATTAGAAGTTCAAAAAGATGGTAAAGAACGTGAAGTGTTTCATATGAGTGAAGTATTTGAACGTGTTGAACAATTATTAATTGATGATGAAAATGCTAAAAAAAGAGAAGCGTTTGAAAATCAAGTGTCTGAAACAATTAAAAGATTTGAACAAGGCTTAGGTCGTGTATTAAAAGGATATGAATTAGAAAACATTCGTGTATGGTATGAACAAAAAGATTATAGCCATGAAGATATTACAAAAGCGATAGAATCATCTGGTGGTCAAATTGGCATTAAATTTGTTGAACGTATTTTAACACAACAGATTCCTGCTCAAAAAGAAATAGACCAAGATATGGAGCAAGCACTTGATAATGTGTTTAAGAAATTAAAATGACACAACAAGAACGCGTAACAAAAATCTTAGATGTTTTAAATGATATGTTTCCTGACGCTCATGTAGAATTAACACATAAAAATACATTTGAGTTATTGGTTGCTGTTGTCTTAAGTGCACAAACAACTGATGTGAGTGTCAATAAAGTGACACCTGCATTATTTGATCGATATCCGACGCCTGAGGATTTAGGTGAAGCTGAAGTTCATGATGTAGAAACATATATTAAGAAAATTGGTTTATATAGAAATAAAGCTAAAAATATAGTCGCATTATCTAAAACATTAGTAGAATTACATCATGGCGAGGTTCCTAGTGATAGAAAATCATTAGAGGCTCTTCCTGGTGTTGGACGTAAAACAGCAAACGTTGTTTTAAGTAATGCATTTGGCATTCCTGCACTTGCAGTTGATACGCATGTAGCAAGAGTATCTGTTAGATTAGGTTTAGCTAAAAAAGATGATAATGTCTTGCAAATTGAAAAGAAATTATATAAAAAGATTCCAAAAGAGTTTTGGACTAAGATGCATCATCAGTTGATATTTTTTGGTAGATATCATTGCTTAGCTAAAAATCCAAAATGTGCTGGCTGTCCATTATTTGATATATGTAAGTATGAAAACAAATATAAATAAGCAGTTTATTTAGAATATAGTGATAAAGTTACAAGTTTACTTGACATAATGAGTATAGAGGAATATAATACTCAAGAAGTAAGCGTTATCACTATATTTTTTTTTAAACATTAAGGAAACCGGTTTCCTAAAAGGGAGAATACATGCAGATAAAATTTATACAGGCGATTATAGCTATTTTTTTAGTAGTTATTTTAGTGGGATGTAGTGAAAACCAGATTAATGATAATCATGTGACAATTACCTTCGATACACAAGTTGAAGGGATCACGATAGATTCAATTTCTGGTGATCCAGGTAAAAATATTACAGTACCAGATGATCCAACAAGAGAAGGATATGTTTTTGATGGTTGGGTTGATTCAGAAGGAAATGCATATAGATTAACAAGATTTCCAAGTGAATCAATTACACTATATGCAAATTGGGTGTTATTACAAGGGGAATTTAAAATAGAATTCTTAACGATGTCAAGTGAATACATCGAACCTATATATGTGATGTCAGGTGAAAATATTCCAACATTACCGATTCCGGAATACACAGAATCAAATGGAGAATACTCATCTTTTTCACATTGGGCACTAAACGACTTAGAGTTTGATGATGAAGTCATGCCAACACGTGATTTAGTTTTAACCGCTGTTTGGGATAAAGGATCAGTAGCAATCTTCTTCAACACTGGTACAGATTTAGTCATTCAACCAGTTGTAGGTGAATTTGGAGATGAAATCGAAAGTCCCAATATTTCACCGAAATTATCTGGTAAGTTCTTTGAAGGTTGGCAACTAGATAATAGACCTTATATATTTGAGACAATGCCAGACAATACAATAACATTAGAAGCTTCTTGGCTAAATAGTGAAGATCATATGAATAATGAGTCATCTTCATTACCTAAGTTATTTATTAATTTAGAAAATAATAAAACTTTAACCAGCGTCAATAGAGATGATTATACAAACAGTCAAATAACGATTTATGATGATGATCTAGATAATGAGATAAGTTCGCTAAGTGCTGAATTTAAAGGTAGAGGAAATGGTTCTTGGGATAATTCTGGACCAAAGCGCGGATATAGAATTAAATTTTTTGAGAAACAAAGTCTCTTTGGAGAAGCGAAATCAAAACATTGGGTATTACTAGCAGGTGCTAATTTCTATGATCCAACATTGTTAAAAACAATTTTAGCGTTTGATATGACTAAAGAAGTCTTTTCGAATATTGAATATGCAAGTTCAACAAATTGGGTTGAATTATATGTTAATGGTGAATATCGTGGCGTATATATATTAGCCGAACATATAAGAGACGCCAATAATAGAGTTGATGTTGATTCAGAATATGGTGTAAATGATACAGGATATTTAATTGAATATGATGCTTATGCATCAAATGAAGGTATTCTTGGTATTGACTACTTTATGGTTAATGGATATCGCTATGGATTTTCTGTAAAATCACCTGATTCAGATGATTATTTAGATGAAAATATTAGCGAGAGTCAATTTAGGCAACAAATACAGTTTATAAAAGATTATACAAGTAACGCTTTAACAGCAGCACTTAATGCACCTCATGACAGTGCGGCTTATCAAACATTTGAAAGTTTGGTAGATATACCATCATTTGTTGATATGTACATATTACATGAATTGTTTAAAAACGCAGATACTGGATGGAGTTCATTCTATATGTATAAAAAAGCAGGGGGTAAACTGTACGCTGGCCCACCTTGGGATTTTGATTCATCAGCTGGAAAGAACAGAGGTAATCAATCATATAGTGGTATTTATGTTGCTGGTTCAGTTGAAACAGAATCAAGTCACACAGCAAGTGAACTATATTTAGCATTATTACAAGTTCCAGCATTTAAAAATGAAGTTAGAAATAGATGGCAAGAAATTTCTAATGATTTAACACAATTTATTAATCAAACTATAACGGATGATTTTATTATTGAACACAAGGAAACATTAGCAAAAAATTACTATTTTTGGTCAATGAATGCAACGATTGAGGGATTAGTTGCAGAAACAGATAGTACGTACATTCATTATGCATCATTAAGTGCAGCTGAGAGTGGCTGGGAAACAAGTGTCAATGAATTAAAATCATGGTTATTAAGTAGAATTTTATGGTTAGACGATGAATGGTCATAATACCTGACAAATAAAAGGAGAAAATATAATGCATTTAAAGAAAGTTTTTTTACAAGTTATCATGATATTGGCATTAGTGATAACCATAGTTGGTTGTAGACCAAAAGACTATATGGAAGAAGCAATACAATATATAGATGGCAAAATGAGCGAATTAGGTTTTGAGGATGGAGATAGATTCGTTTTAGATACAACTTATCAAAATGTATCTATAACATGGGAAAGCACCGATACAGTTATCAATAGTGAAGGACTTGTTAATACAACAGGACTAACAACTGATATTCAAGTCAAGATCATTGTTACATTTGTTGAAGATGATCAAGAAGAGATGAGAGAATACTATGTAACGGTATATTACACACCTGTTGTTGATCCAAATCCGGATCCAGATCCTGATTTAAATGAAGATGAAGCAAAAATTAAATTGGTTAAAGAAAATTTAGTTTTAGCAACAGAAGTTATGGAAGATTTTGAATTAATCACATCTTCTAATGGTGTTTCAATTACTTGGGAAAGTAATCATGCAGCTATTAGTAATACAGGTGAAGTAACAAGATCACTGACAGAAGATGTCACTGTGACTTTAACTGCGACATTTACAAGTGGAGAAGAAAGTGATACGAAAGTATTTACAGTTATCGTTAAACAAATTCATGTATTAGATGAAGGTAAAGATGCATTAGTTATAGACACGAGCGTCACAGAAGATATGATTTTACCTACAACAATAGGCGAAACATATGTAATTCAAGTCACTTGGTCAAGTGATAACGCAGCTATTAGTCATACAGGTGAAGTAACAAGATCACTGACAGAAGATGTAACAGTTAACTTAACTGCAACACTATCATTTGAAGGTGAGACAGTGACTAAAGAGTTTGCGGTTGTTGTGTTACAAGATACAACACTTAGTGAAGCAGTTGATGGATTATTAATTGATGAAATCGTTGTAAGAGATTTAGTATTAGTCACAGAAATTGGTGATGTCACTGTTTCTTGGTCAAGTAACAATGCAGCTATTAGCAATACAGGTGAAGTGACAAGATCACTCACGGAAGATATTCCAGTAACATTGGTAGCGACTTTAACATATGAAGGTACAAGTGTTGATAAGACATTTAATTTAACAGTCAAAGTAGAACCAAGTCAACAATTACCTACACCAGTAGGATTCGTATGGCAAAGTGACTTTAATTTCTTCGCGTATGCAAGTTATACAGCTGAAGGCTATGGTGGAAGTTTAATTGCGACATTTACTGCAGAAGGATATGACACAATCGTTTATGAAAATATTTCAAGTGGTGGTCAATTCTCAATATCAGCAATTATTGATCAGTTTGAATACAACGTAGAATATATGGCAACATTTATTGCTGTAGCAGATGGTATCAATTATAGTGATTCAGAACCTACTGGACCTATTGGATTTACAATTCCAATTGTATTATTAGATGCACCAACAAATCTTGTTATTACAGAAGGTGTATTAACATGGGATGCAGTAGCTGATGCAACAAGTTATGAAATCTATACTAAAAATGGGAATGCAAATGAAGTGTTATTTGCAACAGTATTATCTACAGATGCATTATCAGTTACATTACCAGTTGAATTAGGAAATTATCAAGTCAAAGTCATTGCAACTGCTGATGGTAGAGGTGATAATAGTGCAGTTATCAATTATATCGTTGCAGCTGAAGAACTAACAGCACTAGACGCACCAGTGATTTCATTAGATAGTGAAACAAATATTATCTCATGGGATGCAATTTCAAATGCAAATGGTTATGAAATTCAAGTCAATGATTTAACTGTAAGTACTAATGAAACTTCATTTGATCTTATTAATATCACGAATGCTGCAGGTACTTATAATGTTGTAGTTGTCGCAAAAGGAGATTACGTATACTACTCAAATTCAACAAGTAGTAATAGTGTTGAATATACAATTACACAATCTTTAACAAAAGTTGATTCAAGTGGACTACTTATTCAAGCAAACGTTGTTAATAATGGACATTATGCAATCGAAAAACCAGCTAACTTTAACCCAGAAGGTTGGGTAACTGGTCAATATATCATAGAAATATATCAAGGAGATACATTGGTTAGAACTGGAAACTATGACAATGGTGGCACTGTCGTATTCTTCCAATATCCAAATGACGCCAATGGATTATTGTATGGATTAACTCCAGGACAATATACAGCACATTTCATCATGGTGGGAAATCAAACAACACATTTAAATTCCGATCCAGCAATATTCGTGTTTGATTTCGCAGGATATTAATAGGTATTTAATTTCATCTATTTAGATGGATTAACAAATAAGATTCTTTAAAGGAGAAAAAGATGAAAAAAGGATTTAAGGGAGTATTTTTAGTAGTCATGTTCCTATTTACAACATTATTACTAATTGGTTGTAAATCAAATGCTTTGCTTGATGAAGCATTAGCTGAAATGGATACAACATTAGCAAATATTACTTTACAAGATGGCGATGTATTTAGTATCAGTGATAAATATCAAGATATTAGTATAAGTTGGACGAGTGGAAACACAGACATTATTTCAAATGATGGTGTTGTTGATGCATCTTCAATTGATGTTGTTACAGAGGTGACAATCACAGTTCAATTTACTGGAGATGGCATTGAGTTTTCTAGAGACTATACAGTTTCTGTAAGTCCAATTGTAGAAAACACAGATTTAACTAAATTAAACACAGTTAAAACTGGGTTAACTTTACCAGCTACAACAACTGTAGATTTAACTTTATTAACTGAAATTAACGGTGTAACAATTAGTTGGTCAAGTGACAATGCAGCAATTACAAATGAAGGTGTAGTTACAAGATCAGCTACTGATGATGTAACAGTTACATTAACAGCAACACTTACTATCGGTGAAGAAAGCGATACAAAAACATTTAGTATTGTTGTAGAAAAACAAAGTATCTTAACAGATGCAAAAGCATCATTGGTTATTGATAGTAGTGTTTCAACAGATATGACATTACCTGCAACAATTGGTGAAACAAATGTTGTAAATATTACTTGGGCAAGCGATAACGCAGCAATTAGTAATACAGGTGTAGTAACACAATCATTAACTGAAGATGTTACAGTTACACTAACTGCTACATTAACTTTTAATGGCGAAACTGATACTAAAGAATTTACTGTAATTGTATTACAAGATGAAACTTTAGTTGATGCAGTGGCACAATTAACTTTAGATGCAAGTGTCTCAACAGATATCACATTACCTACAACAAGTGGTGATGTGGCAATAAGTTGGGCAAGCAACAATGCGGCAATTAGTGATACAGGTGAAGTAACACAATCATTAACTGAAGATGTAACAGTAGAATTAACAGCGACTTTAACTTATAAAGGTGTAAGTCAAGATAAAGTCTTTACAGTAGTTGTATCACAAGATGCTACATTAGAAGATGCTGTTGATGGATTAACATTAGTTACAGAAGTTGAAGAAGACATCACACTTCCAACAACAATTGGTGATGTGACTGTTTCTTGGGAAAGTAATCATAAAGCTATTAGTAATACAGGTGAAGTAACAAGATCATTAGAGGGCGATATCACTGTTGAATTAACAGCAACATTAAGCTATTTAGGTGTAACTGAAGAAAAGGTCTTTACAGTTACAGTTAAACAATATGTATTACCAACACTTGCAGCACCAGTAGGATTTGTATGGCAATCAGGACCAGAGTTCTTCGCATATGCAGCATACGCAGCAGAAGGATACTCAGGGAACATGAGAATCACAGTGACATTAAATGGTGAAGAAGTATTAGTAGAAGTGAATGCATCACAAGGTGGACAATACTTCATCAGTGAAGCAGGGAAAGCAACATTATCATCAGGCGTAGAATATATGGCAACATTTGAAGCAATCGGAGATGGCTTAAACTATAGTGATTCAGCAGCATCAGGTGCAGTGGCATTCACATTACCACAACAAGCATTAGGAACACCAGCAAACTTAGTGATCACAGAAGGTGTATTAACATGGGATGCAGTTACAAATGCAGAAAGTTATAATGTGTATGCAAAACTTGGCGAAGCAGAAGAAACATTATTAACAAATGTATTATCAAGTGAAACATTAAGTGCAACATTACCAACAGAAGAAGGCGTCTACACAATTAGAGTAGAAGCAGTAGCAACAGGCTATGATGCAAGTAGTGAAACAATCACATACAATTTAGCAGGGACATTAACAGCATTACCAGCACCAGTAGGATTTGTATGGCAAGCAGGACCAGAGTTCTTCGCATATGCAGCATACGCAGCAGAAGGATACTCAGGGAACATGAGAATCACAGTGACATTAAATGGTGAAGAAGTATTAGTAGAAGTGAATGCATCACAAGGTGGACAATACTTCATCAGTGAAGCAGGGAAAGCAACATTATCATCAGGCGTAGAATATATGGCAACATTTGAAGCAATCGGAGATGGCTTAAACTATAGTGATTCAGCAGCATCAGGTGCAGTGGCATTCACATTACCACAACAAGCATTAGGAACACCAGCAAACTTAGTGATCACAGAAGGTGTATTAACATGGGATGCAGTTACAAATGCAGAAAGTTATAATGTGTATGCAAAACTTGGCGAAGCAGAAGAAACATTATTAACAAATGTATTATCAAGTGAAACATTAAGTGCAACATTACCAACAGAAGAAGGCGTCTACACAATTAGAGTAGAAGCAGTAGCAACAGGCTATGATGCAAGTAGTGAAACAATCACATACAATTTAGCAGGGACATTAACAGCATTACCAGCACCAGTAGGATTTGTATGGCAAGCAGGACCAGAGTTCTTCGCATATGCAGCATACGCAGCAGAAGGATACTCAGGGAACATGAGAATCACAGTGACATTAAATGGTGAAGAAGTATTAGTAGAAGTGAATGCATCACAAGGTGGACAATACTTCATCAGTGAAGCAGGGAAAGCAACATTATCATCAGGCGTAGAATATATGGCAACATTTGAAGCAATCGGAGATGGCGTAAACTATAGTGATTCAGCAGCATCAGGTGCAGTGGCATTCACATTACCACAACAAGCATTAGGAACACCAGCAAACTTAGTGATCACAGAAGGTGTATTAACATGGGATGCAGTTACAAATGCAGAAAGTTATAATGTGTATGCAAAACTTGGCGAAGCAGAAGAAACATTATTAACAAATGTATTATCAAGTGAAACATTAAGTGCAACATTACCAACAGAAGAAGGCGTCTACACAATTAGAGTAGAAGCAGTAGCAACAGGCTATGATGCAAGTAGTGAAACTATTGGATATAATCTTTCAGGTAGTTTATCAAAAGTTGATGCAAGTGGACTACTTATTCAAGCAAATGTTGCAAATAACGGACATTATGCAATTGAAAGACCAGCTACTTTTAATCCAAATGGATGGGCAACTGGACAATATATCGTAGAAATCTATCAAGGTGAAACATTGGTAAGATCAGGTAATTATACTAACGAAGGTAGTGTAATATTTTTCCAAACACCTGGAGATGCTAATGGTTTACTATATGGCTTAACACCAGGTGAATATACAGCACATTTCATTATGGTAGGAAATCAAACAACACATGAAAATTCAGATCCAAAAGTATTTGTGTTCAATTTTGCTGGATAAATAATTAATAAATTATAATACAAGAGGTGAATCATATGATTAAAGAAAGATTACAAAAATTTCATAACAAATTAAAGATTGAATCCATATTAAAATCATTGATATATGGTTTTGGTATAGGTTTTACAATCGCATTTGTTTTAGCTGTAATATATTACATCAATAAAAGTCACGGCATCTGGATGATTTTAATCGTTTGGTTCACCGTTTCTCTTGTATCTTCAGCGTTATTTAAATATTTTGTTTTTAGAATTGACATAAAAGAAACAGCAACTAGACTTGACAAACAGTTATCTTTAGATGAAAGAGTTATTACGATGGTTGAATACGAAAACCAAGATCAACCTATTTTAGAAAAGCAAAGATTAAATGCGAATCATAAATTAGAAGAAATCAATATTAAACAATTTAAATTTATGAGCATAATAAAACCAACAATAGCATTAGGTATCATCGCACTGTTGGCGATTACAATGACTACAGTATCGACGATTAGAGCTAATAATACCATTATTGAACCACCAATCGTTGAACAAACTGAAGAAGATAAACTTATTGAAAAATTAATTGAAGACTTGAGAAACATCGTAGATAATGCAGATGTTAGTGATCAATTAAAAATTGAATTACACGAGATTATTGATCAATTAGAAATTGATATCAAATTAGAAACAACGACATCTAGAAAAATTGCTAGAATTGAAGAAACAAGAAAAGAAATACAAGATTTAATTGATAGTTATATAAATGAGAAAACAACAATTATTGAAGAGTTAATCACACATGATTCAACTGAAGCATTAGGATTAGCATTCCAAGATGGTAGTGAAGAAGTGATTGCTCAAACAATTGATCAAATAGTGACTGACTTTGTCGCTATGTCAGTTACAGAGATGAAGGCATATATAAAACAATTAGCAGATGATATTGAACAATCGGTAGAAGATGCTGATATTAAAGATCCATCTTTAGAACAAGAATTAGAAGATCTCATAGAACTGTTAAGACAACTCATTCCAAAAATTGATGGTGATTTGCCTGATGAGTTAGGAGATGAACTTCAAGAAATACTTGAACAGTTAGGTGAAAGTTTGAGTTCACAAGATGAAGAACAGGCAGAAGAAGAAATTCAGGACGCGATACAAGATGCAATAGATGAATTGCAAGATAATCCTGATAGACCTGCTGAAGAGGAACCTCAAGATGAAAGCAATGATGAAGGGAATAGCAATTCAACAAATACACCTGTCATCATAGATGGTCAAACTGAGTTTTCACAAGAGATTTATGATGAAATAAGAAACGAAATGATTGATATGTTAGAATCTGGACAAATTACAGAAGAAGAACTTATTCAATTAATTAATAACTATTTACAAAATGTAGAAAAAGAAGAAGTTGAATAAGAAAATGGAGAAAAATACGATGATAACAGAAAAAGAAATATTAAAGTTTGAAGAACAAGTAAAAGAAATATTTAAACAAATTGGTAAAGATCTAATTGGACAAAATGAAGTAGTAGAAGGTGCAGTTATCGCAATGATAGCTGGTGGGAATGTATTATTAGAAGGTGTTCCAGGTGTTGGTAAAACAAGACTTGTAAGAACATTAGGGCGTGTATTTAAATTGCCTTTCTCAAGAATTCAATTCACCCCAGATCTAATGCCAGCTGATGTTACAGGTACAAATATTATTGTTAAAGATGAACATGGCAACTCAAAGTTTGAATTCCAACAAGGACCAATTTTTAGTAATATCATTCTAGCTGATGAGATTAACCGTGCAACACCTAAAACTCAAAGTGCATTACTAGAAGCAATGCAAGAACATACAGTCACAGTTATGGGTAAATCAAGAGCACTTAAAGAACCTTTCTTTGTATTAGCAACTCAAAATCCTATTGAACAAGATGGTACATATCCGCTCCCTGAAGCACAAATGGATAGATTTATGTTCAAGTTAATTGTTTCATATCCTAATTTAGAAGAACTAGGTAGAATCGTTAATATTACTCAAATTACAATGGATGAAACTGCAGAAGGTGTTTGTGATGCAAAAGATTTATTATCCATGAGAAGTGTAGCAAAAGAAATACCTATTGCTGAAGATGTAATGAACTATGCGATGAAACTTACTTTAGCAACACATCCTCATAGTGAAGTGGCAACACATACATCTATTAAATATGTAAGATTTGGAGCAAGTCCACGTGCTGCTCAAGCATTAATTACTGCAGCGAAAGTTAGAGCATTAATGGATGGTAGATATAATGTATCGTATAAAGATATTAATGCCTTAGCATTGATGGTATTACGTCATAGAATTAAATTAAATTTTGAAGCAATTACAGAACAATTATCTGCAGATGCTATCATTGAAAAAATCATTAAAGAATTAGGACAAACAATGGTAAGTGATGTAACAACTTCAAAGAAAGAAGTATTAAAAGAAGAAATCAGTGGTAAACAAGCATAATGAAACATACAATTATAGATGATGGGTTTATTAGTCGTCTAGAAACATTGAGTTTCCATATGGGAATTCCAATGAGAGGTTTTTTCGGAGGTAATCATCGAACAAAATCATACGGATCAACAGTTGAATTTGCTGATTTTAGAGAATACGTATTAGGTGATGATTTGCGACATATAGATTGGAATCTATATAGTCGTTTTGAAAAACATTTTATCAAACTATTTGTTGATGAGCGTCAAATGATTACACAAGTGTTTCTTGATTGCTCAGCTTCAATGGAAAAAATAAACCCAAATAAAGCAAAATTCGCATTAAAAACTAGTGCAGCAATTGGATATTTAGCAATTCACAATATGGATAGATTACAACTCCATATGATTCATGGGAATAAAGCTGAAAGTGTTGAAGGCGTCATCACAGGAAAAGATGCATATTATCGTGCCGTTTCTAAATTAGAAACTGTGGATTTTTATGGTGAGGTTAATATTGATGATGCGATTTTATCAATACCAGAAATTGGCTCAAATGATGGTTTATGTGTCATTGTTTCAGATTTTTTATCAGAAAACAATTGGAAAAAAGCTGTGGATTATTTGCTCTACAAAAAGAAACAAGTTATCCTCATACAAGTTTTAACTCCACAAGAAATAGATCCTGGTTATACTGGACGTATTCAATTAGTTGATTGTGAAACAACACATCCTTTAGATGATAGAAATTTCAAGATGAAAATATCTAAAAGTGATATTGAGGCATATAAGTTAGCACTTAAAGATTATCAAGACGATATTAAGAAATTTTGTACATCAAGAGGTGTTCATTTTATTGTTGCTAATAGTGAAGAAAGCATCGAAAAATTAATTTTTCAAAAGCTAGAACAGGTAGGTACCGTAAAATGACATTTCTTAATTTATTCGGTTTACTTGGTCTCATCAGTATTTTATTACTTATTATCATTTATATTTTAAAACCGAAATATCAAGAACAAATGATATCAAGTAGTTTGATATGGAAATTAAGTTTAAAATATAAGAAAAAGAAAATCCCTTTTGAATGGATTAAAAGCTCATTATTATTGATTCTACAAATATTAATTTTACTAATGATGACTGCCATTTTAATGAAACCAAATATTGTATTACAGTCTGAGACTGGTGAAAAAATTGTTATATTAGATATTTCTGCAAGTATGTTAGCTGATCAAAGAGGAAACACTCGTTTGGAAAACGCAATAAGTGATATAGAATCACTCGCAAGAAGAACGATTAACAACAATGATAAATTCACATTAATAACAGCTGGTCAAGAATCAAACATACTTATTTATCGAACTGAATCATTTGAATATGTAAAAAACACTTTATCTCAAATTCAATCAGATTATGCAATTTCAAATATTGATGATGCTATGTTACTCACTGAGGATATTGTTGAAATTAATCCATCAGTTGAAATATTGTATTATACAAATGAAGAGTATAACGATCCAGGGACTGTTGATATTATAAATATGTCAAATAATGAATGGAATGTAGCGATTTTAGATTTTAAAGGTGAAATGGATTTAAGTCTTAATTATGTATTTGAAATTGATTTAGTCAGTTATGGTGAAGATGTTTCTAATTTATTATTAGAACTTAAAACAGATGGATTCCATGAAGACTCTATGACTGTAGATTTAAAAGATGGTATTGTAAGTCACATCACTTGGAAAATTGATGATTTTGATGAGCATGATTTTGATGTTGCAAGTTTAGAATTATTGGAAATAGAAGATGACTTCTCATATGATAATACGTTAATGTACTATAGTAACGAATCTAAGTTTAGAATTCAAATTGTAAGTACTGATACAACTGAACATGTAGATTCAACTCGTGAATATTTGACGAGTTCTTTAAGAGCGCTTGAAAAAGGGCTAGATATAACATTCGTTAATGATTTAGAAGAAGCTGAATCAACTGGATTCGATTTATATATATATAGTGAAACAGTACCAGAATCACTTCCTGAAGATGGTGCTATTTGGATATTCGATCCAAATGAATTACCGATAGATTTAGGTGTAAATATTGTTGATGTAATTACAGTTGATAATGTAAGCCTGATGGGAAATGATACAAGTAGTGATATTTATCAAACGTTAATGAGACAAGTTACACCAGGAAATATCACAGTGTCAAAATATCAAGAACTTGATTATGATCCAAGCTATAGTGTTATTCTTAGCTATGATAGTGATCCAATGTTACTAACTAAGAATATTGATGGTGTTAAGGTATCAATATTTGCATTCGGCCTAGCATATTCAAACTTACCAATTTTATTTATAGATTTTCCAGTACTAGTTAGAAATTTAAGTGATTATTCATTAGTTAAAACTTTTGATAAAGATATATATAATGCAGGTGAAACAGTGGAAATTAATACAAATCCAATGACAGAAACCGTATTAATTTCACATGATGGAGAATCTGAAACATTTGATCAATTTCCATTCGAATATGAACTTAATGAAGTAGGAACATATGAAGTGATTCAACAATTAAGTGATGGTAGAACAATCACTAAAAGCTTTTATGTGCGTATTTCAAGAAATGAAAGTGATTTTAGTTTTGTAGGTGATGTGATTGAAACTCCACAAGTATCACAAGACCAATCAACATTTAATCTTAGAGATGAATTGTATAGTCTATTACCTTACCTTGCCGCATTCTTATTAGTTTTAGTCTTGGTAGAATGGGAGGTGCAATATCGTGAACAGTATTAATATAAGTTTTAAATATGCATGGTTATTATTACTATTAATTCCCGTAATTGCATTAGCATTAAGACCATATTTTGGTATGCCACCTAAAAATAGAAGAATGAAAAATAGAGTTGTATCTCTAGTTATTCATATTGTAATTTCGATAGCCTTAATTTTAGTATTGGCTGGTATTCAAATAGAAAGATCTTATGTTGCAACAAAAAGCGATGTGATTATTCTTGTCGATAAGTCAGCAAGTACTGATACTAATCAAGCAGTCTATCAACAAAAGATAGAAACGATAGTAAGTGAAATACCAAGTGATTATCGTTTGGGTTTTGTCTTATTTGCACAAGATTCCATTTCACAAGTGAAACTGACTACTAATCATGAAGAAGCATATGAAAACTATGCTACTTACACTTTTGATGAAAATCAATCAGCAACAAAAATAGAAGATGCATTATTGTATGCCTTTGAAGAACTAAATGTTCCAGAGCAAGGGAGAATTATACTACTTAGTGATGGTATTCAAACAGAAGGTAATAGTTTAGCAGCAGCTAAAAATATATCAAGTTTAGGAACAAGAGTTGATGTATTGTATGTTGAGCCAACATCAATGGCAAACGATGCACAAATAACTAATGTATTTATTCCATCAGGTATTCAAATTGGTATTGATACTGAAATGAGTATTCAAATTGATAGTACTATGGAAACTAGTGCGACACTTCATGTTGAGTATATTAATGAATCAGACGAAAGTATTAATGAATCTATTGAATTAGATATAGTCAAAGGACTAAATCAAATCCAAGTGATTCATGCATTTAATGATTTTGGTGTTACTCAAATTAAATTTGATCTTGTGACAGAAGAAGTTGATACAAGAATAGAAAATAATGTTTCATATGCCTTTATAAATATTGATCGTGAAACAACAAGCAAACTCATGATTATTGAAGGTGTTGAACACGAGTCAGATAGTGTAAATAGCATATTAACTGATGTTGGATATGATATAGATGTTTATCAAGTTAATAATTTACCGACATCTATCAATACACTTATTCAATATAGAGAAATCATTTTAATGAATGTTAAAAATAGTGATTTAGTCAATGCAGGATTCCAAAACATTTTAGAAAGTTATGTGAAAAACTATGGTGGTGGATTACTTGCAATTGGTGGAAATAGAGCATATCAAAAAGAAGATATGATTGGTGATGGAGTTGATACAACATTCTCTAATTTATTGCCTTTAGAGTCTAGTACGGATCCTAAAGCGATGGCTGTTGTTATTGTGATGGATGCTTCTGGTAGTATGACATCCAATGGATCAACTAAACTACAATTAGCAAAATCTGGCGCTATCGCTAGTTTAGAAGCACTTGCTAGTCAAAATGGAGAAACTTCACATCAATTTGGGTTAGTAACATTTGATGCAAATTTAAAAGATGTCATTGAAATGACATCTGTTAGTAATAAAGATAGTATTATTCCACAAATAAATGATATTGAATCGGGCAGTGGTACTCAGTATATTCAAGGTTTACAAAAAGCTAAAGAAATGTTGAATGACTCTAGATTTGATAATGCACAAAAACATATCATTTTCCTTACTGATGGTGGACCACAAGATGATGAGACACAATATATGTCTCTGATTAACTCTATGGATGGTATATCACTATCAGCGATTGCATTAGGTGTTGAAGGAGAAAATGATTTAGATCCTGCAAAGGTCGAAGCAATGGTTAAAACCTTTAATGGAAGAGGTAATTATTATCGAGTGGAAAATGAAAACCAGTTATATAATGTTATGTTAGATGATACACAACAAGCACAAAGTGGAGATTTTATTAACGAAGTACCTTTTACAGGTATCATCAATCAAGTCATCCCTGCAATTTCAAGTATTTCTACTATGCCAGAATTAGATGGTTATTATGGAACACGTATCAAAAGTAATGCAAATTTAGTTGTTGAAACTGAGCAAGGTGATCCATTGTTTGCTATTTGGATTCCAGACGGGGGTACAGGACGCGTTGCAAGTTTCACGAGTGATTTATCAGGTCAAGAAAATAGTTTTTCATATACGTTTAATCAAGATTTCATTGGTAAAGCATTTATAAGAGGTATGGTTGCTAGTGTATTGCCTAGCAATGATATAGCCCAAACCGATATGAATATGTCTTTTATTGAAAATAATTATGAAACAGGTATTCGCGTTAGAACAAATTTAAATGATGGTGAAGTAATACAAGCACAAATCACTAATCCTAATGGAGATGTCATTAGAGTGCCGCTATCAACGATATCTAAGACAACTTTTGGTGGATCGTTCAACAATGATGCTTCTGGGCTCTATGAATTAAATGTGTTTAAGTATGATAGTCAAGGAAATGTAATTTCTGAATTGATTCAATACCATACATTCTCTTATTCATCTGAATACAGTCAAGTATATGATTATGAAAGTGCAATATATACGATGGAAAAGATAGCTGAAAATGGTCAGGGAGCATTTTTACATGATTTAGATGATATTTTCAGTGAAGAGTTTCAAACAATTACACAAGAACTAGACATGACAGTTATACTGATTCTATTTTTAATGATTTTATTCTTAATAGATATAGTTATTAGAAAGTTCAAATTCAAATGGTCACATGAATATTTTGGAAAGAAGTATGAAAGTAGTCATGCTATTCAATAAATCAAATAATTTTGATTTAAAAGGAGTTTTAAATGATTCAAACATTTAGTCGATATGAAGAGAAATATATCATTCACAAGGATTTAAAAGCGCAATTAGAGCAAGTATTTAACATAAAACTTATAAGAGATTCATATGCAATTGATGGACCGTATACGATATATAGTCATTACTTTGACTCTACAGATTATCAAAACATCAAAACTTCAATCGCTAAACCAAGTTATAAAGAAAAATTAAGAATGAGAAGTTATAAATATCCACTAGTTTCTGATGACATTATATTTTTAGAAATTAAAAAGAAATTTAGAGGTAAGGTTAATAAAAGAAGATTGTATTTGAGGTATATTGATTATTTAAACTATATTAATCATCAAATAAAACCAACATTCGAAAGTTATTATGATCAACAAATGATTAAGATGATTGATTATATGATGACTACATTTCATCTTAAACCATCAGCAATGATTAGCTATGATAGAGAAGCGTATTATATGAAAGATAGTGATTTGAGAATCACATTTGATTCTAATATTAAATTCCATAATCACGAAGAACACGCCTTGTTAATTGATGATTATTATGTTTTAGAAATTAAAACATCTTATAATTTTCCTTTATGGTTAACTCAAGTACTCACATCTTTAAATATTTATAAACACTCATTTTCAAAATATGGAACAGCTTATCAAAAAATAATTAGTAAGGAGACTTACTATAATAAGTCAAGCGTGTAATTTAATTAAACGGTAAAAGACCTCACTAGGAAGTCTAAATATTAAATATAAATCATGAAGAGGTAGCTACACCCTCATTTGATTATTTGAATTGTGAATAATCAAATGTCAATTTATTGACACCTAAATGATAAATTGCACGTATGAGTTTTCTTACAGTGTGAACCATCGCGACTTTATGATGTTTACCTTCAGAACGCTTCTTAAGGTAGTAGTCATAAAGTGTTGGATTTAATCTCAAACTTGAGAACGTGATTTGCCAAAAAGTCATTCGAAGTAATCCAGAACCACGTTTGACAAGATGACCTCTAGTTTCCATTGTTCCAGATTGATTAACTGATGTATCGAGTCCTGCAAATGAAACAATTTGAGCAGAATTCGTAAAGTTTTTGAAATCACCTAATTCAGCGATGATGATTGCTGCTGAAATAAGTGATATGCCAGGTATGGATGTCAATGTTTGAGGTATATCTTTCATGAGTGATAGGATTTCTCCTTCAATTGAATCAAGTGTAATTGATAATTCCTCATAATGTTTAATGATGTGTTTAAGAAGTAAGAGATCAGTCTTAGTTTCATAACCAACAGATGATTTAGCTAAAGATTTAAGTTTTTGAACCTTTACATAAGTGATTTTTCCTTTGGAATAACTTCTAATAGATTCATAATCTTTGTTAGAAAGCTTGGAAATTCTTGCTCTTGACTTAAACTTCTTAAGCATATAAATCGCACTACCAACGAGTCTTTCGTTGAAAAAGGGTTTATACTCAGGAAAGATGCGATCTAAGATATTTGTTAGTTCGATTAATGTTTTAGACCGTTTCACCATTTGAACATGGCGATATCGAACTAATTGTTTTAATTCATTGATGTGGTAAAATCTAGTATGTAAGGTCTTGTAGTCAACAGAACCTAGCATACTTGAAATGGTTTTTGCGTCAACTTTATCTGTTTTTTGTCTTACGTAACGATAATGCCTTTGAGAACATGTGCGTTAAGTAAGGGTTGAATTCCAGATAAGTGTAGTTATTTGATGTGATGAACTGTTTAAGGTTTGATCCATAGTGTCCTGTTGACTCAAGACCTATTCTTATTTCTTGTGATTTATCAAGTGATTTAAGTGTTTCAAGAAATAAATCGAAACCTATACGATTGTTGTCAAAGCTGAATGCTTTGATTGTAATACCTGCTTCAGTAGCTATGAAGCAGTCGTGTTTGTACTTAGAAATATCAATGCCGATGAAGTACATAAAAACACCTCCAATTAAGTCTTAGCACTGGGTAAGTCACAGATTTCTTATTTATGTAGTCTTGTGATGAAGCGTCGAGCGCTAACTTACTGATTGACATTAAAAAATAAGAACTGTGGTAAGAGTATCCTATAATAGTCAAAGCTATACATGTATGACACAAATCCACAGTGCTTAATTAATTATAACAATAGATAGAAAGGAAGCTATACTTAATCTATTATTACAGTTTTGAGTATACAAGAATATATTAGATGAATTATATGATTGATTTATCAGAATTAACAATTGTAAATGTGCTGGTTATTCTAGTGATTTCACTGATTTTAGGGATTCTTATAAGCGTAGTATTTCGCATTACAAATAGAAAAAATCCTTATGAACCTACATTTGTATCAACATTGATTATATTACCAATTGTTGTTTCTATAATTATTATTTTAGTGAACAATAATATTGCAAGGGCATTTTCTTTAGCAGGTATTTTTACATTAGTCCGCTTTAGAATGAGCATTAGTAATTCAAGAGATATTAGCTATATTTTAACAACAGTTGCTGTCGGATTAGGTCTTTCCTTAGGTTATATAGGATTAACAGTATTAGTTGTTGTTTTCATTAATCTTGTATTATTAGGAATTTATTTATTTGATTGGGAAAAATCAAAAAATGAGTATATGAAGTTGAAATTACAAATGCCTGAGAATTTAGATTATTACGAAGTATTTCAAGGTGTTTTCGATAAATATTTAAAAACATATAAACTTATGAAAATGAAGACTACTGATTTTGGTACTATTTTTGAATTAACATATGCAGTTGTTTTTAAAGATATTAAACAACAAAAAGAATTTATTGATGAAGTGAGAGTTAAGAACGGGAACTTATCTATCAACTTATCTTCTTCAATAGCACCAGAATAAATAAATAGTTAATTAAGAAAATGATAAAAAAAGTGAGAAATAATTTCTCACTTTTTTGTTATTCAAACGGATATTTTAAATTGATTTTATCTCGAATTAAATCCAGATAGCCCATAGACGTTAGTGATTTATCATATGTAATCACTTCATTTTCTAATTGGCCATTAGTAATATTATCTACAAATGACTCAATTTCATGTGTGAATCCCTCACCTTTATGAGGTAGATATATAGACTTACCATTTAAGATAATGTGCTCACAACCATGGAAACCTTTCATGGTAACTGTACCGAATTCAAATTCAAGTTTTGCAACATCACCTAAAATTTTCGTCATACTATACTTTAAGATAAATTCAGTTTGATCTTCATTGATGATTTTAATGACACCATCATTATCAACACCAGTTCTTGACATCACTGCTTTAGTTGAGATTGATTTCATCGGTGTTTTTGATAATAACATATAATAATAAACGTTATAAACACCTAGATCTAATAATCCTCCACCAGCAAGATTAGGATTAAGTAAACGTCCATCTGCTGATTTACCTAGTGTAATTGGGAATCCAAACTTAATAGTAGCTTTTTTGAGTTTACCTAAAATATTGTGGTCAATAACTTTCTTTAACCAAAGTGTTGCAGGTAAGAAATAAGTCCACATCGCTTCCATCATTAACACTTTATGTGCTTTTGCTTCTTTAATTAATAACTCTAACTCTTTTTTATTAACAGTAATAGGTTTTTCTATTAATACATGTTTACCAGCTTTAATAAACATTAAGGCATGCTCATAATGAAATTTATGAGGTGTTGCAATATAAACAGCATCAACTTGATCACTATGAGCCATCTCCTCATATGATCCAAATGCTAATGGTGTATTATATGCTTTTTGATATTTTAATGCTTTGCCGATATTTCTTGCTGATACAGCTTCTAATCTAGCACCTTCAACAAGTTTTAAGTCTCTAGAAAACTTGTGTGCAATGCCACCTGCACCAACGATTCCAAATCTTATCATGATAATCAACTCCCTTTGTTTAATATATTAACATATATATATTCTATTTATGGATTTGAATTTGAAATTATCTTATAAAATATCCATAAAATAAAGGGAGGGCATTATGAGGTTTAGTATTTATGAAGTAAAGAGTCATATATCAAAGAGGGGTGAAAATTTAGAAAAAAGTCCTATAGGATCAAAATTAAAGTACAAAAGAAAGGAACTTCAATTAACTTTAGAAGAAGGATCAGTTGATATATGTAGTGTTTCTTATTTATCCAAAGTAGAAAACAATCTTATAAAACCAACTAAACAATACGTTAAACAATTAAAAGATCGTTATAAAATGGATGAAGAGGAAGAAACTGAAAATCATTATGAAGAAGATCTTGATAAAATGATTAAAGCTTTATTTTTAGAAGAAACATATAAAGAAGAAGAGCCAACTGCTCATTATGAAGATTATCAAACATTTCTTTTAAGATTTGGATACCTAGTGCTTGTAAAGAAATATCAACAAGCAGAGCATTTGTTTTATGATTTATCATTATTTATGACAAATCTTCCAACTAGATCATTAAACTTTGCATTAGCAGTAACAAACATTTTACTATATAAGCAATTAAGATATAGTGATGCTAAAGAAGTATTAAGATTAATGACTGTAGAAAAAGATGATGAAATCATGAAATTAATTCAAGAAAAATGGTTATTAAGAAATGCTTTAAAACTTAGACAGTTTTTATATTATGAAAAAATATATTCAAGTTATAAAGAACACTTAATTAAACAACAATACTTTGATGAGATTCCTTTAATAGAATTGGAACGACAAAGTATGTATCAAAAGCTTTCTAAAATGGATCATCAAGAATTGATTAAACAACCTGACACATGTAAAAACATTTTGATTAAAGGGTTGTTTGATAATCATGCATATGATAAAGTTATCTCACTAACAGAATTTGATCACGACGATGATTTCTCATTAAAATATTATCTACAATCATTAGAGCGAACTCATAATCTTAATAAATTACAACAAGTATTATCTAAATTAAGTTTAAATGACCACTACGAAAAATCAGCAGAAATTATCATAAGACATCTAAAATATAAGCATCAAGGTTCTAAAGAAGAACAACTAGATTACTTAAGAACAGAGATTTTAGGTTTCAAACATCTAACTGATGAAATACCTGTTTTATATTACTTAATGATGGATGGATTTAACTTATTTAAAACACATCATTTTTATAAAGAAGCAACCGAAGTTATTAATAAATATTTGCCGATGATTAGACAACTTAATCAAAATTAAACAAAACGACCGAAAAGCTTATTTTATTCGGTCGTTTTATTGACTAAATCAACATTTTTAAAGTATACTATCTTGGGGCAGGAGGAGATAGAAAGAAATGCGAGTTATAAAATTATTTAAACTGGCAAAAGGTTTTTGGGCATTATTTGGTGTTGCAGTAATCTTCGTGATTATTCATCAATATACATACTCAAATGTACCTTTATTCACACAATATTTATTTAAAACACTTTTAAATGATCCAAGAGTCATTGTAGGTAGTTTTACACCTTCAGATAGTGAAGTACATCTTCCTTCTTTTTTGATTACCTTTTTTCAAAATGGCGGGGATACATTAAATATTGTCATGAGAATTGCTTTAGGGCTTGTAATCTTACAAGTATTTCGTTTTACAATGCGATTTTTTGAAATGTGGATTAAAGGCAATCTTTTCGAAAGAATGTCAGAAAAACACAGAAACAATTTATACAGTCACATTCAAAGCCTAGATTACAAATTTCACAATAATGTAGACACAGGGGATTTAATTCAACGTGTAACAACAGATATTGAAACAGTAACAAGTTTTTTAACAACACGTATGTTGGACTTTATATATTTAATCGTTACATTGTATTTTGGAGCGTATCAATTAATTTTGATCAATCCGACAATGGTATGGGTATCATTATCAATTATTCCTTTAATTGGATTTGCATCAATCTTCTACTTTAAAAAAGTAGATAAGATGTTCTTAGCAGTTGAAGAGCATGAAGCGAAAATGATTACTGTCGTACAAGAAAATTTATCAGGATTGAAAGTTGTCAGAGCTTTTGCTAATGAAAAATTTGAATTAGATAAAATGGATGAAAAAAATAGAGTATATGCAGACTCAATCATTAAAGTAAGTAGAATTAGTGCATTCTATTGGGGATCTATGGATTTACTTAGTTTCACTCAATACTTAGTGATTATCGCAATCGGTATATACGCATCACAACAAGGCACGATGGGTGTAGAAGATATTATTGCTTCACTTGCACTTGTCGGTATGCTTATTTGGCCAGTGCGTGGATTAGGTCGATTAATTAATGATTTCGGTAAATCTTTAGTTTCATCAGATCGTATCCATGAGATACTAAATCATCCAAGTGAGTTCTTAAATGATGGTACAAAAGAAGTTACAGTTAAAGGTGACATAGAATTTAAAAACGTATCATTTAAATTTGATGATAGCACATCTCATTTATTAGAAGATGTTAATTTTAAAATTAATGCGGGTGAGACTGTCGCGATTATCGGTAGAACTGGATCTGGTAAATCAACAATTATTCATCTACTTATGAGAATGTATGATTATAATGCAGGTGAAATCTTAATTGATGGCACACCATTAAAAGATATCAAGAAGAAAAATATCCGTTCACAAATGGGTGTTGTTCTACAAGAACCATTCTTATATTCAAAAACAGTATTTGAAAATATTGCGATTACAAATAAAACATTAAAAGAAGATAGAGTCGTTCAAGCAGCGACTACTGCAGCACTTCAAAAAGATATAGATACATTTAAACAAGGATATCAAACATTAGTTGGTGAGAAAGGTACAACACTTTCAGGTGGTCAAAAACAAAGAGTTGCGATTGCCAGAGTATTAGTACAAGATCATCCAATCCTAGTATTTGATGATGCATTAAGCGCTGTTGATACACAAACGGACTTAATGATTAGACAAGCGTTATTAGAGAAAAACTATAAACATACAACAATCATTATTACACACCGTATTACAACAGCTAAAGAAGCCGATAAGATCATCGTTATTGATGAAGGAAAAGTACAAGATATCGGTACCCATGAGACACTTAAAAACAAAGATGGCTTATATAAGAAACTTTGGAATATTCAAGGTCGATTGGAAGAAGAGTTTGAACAAATGATAAAGGCAGGTGATAATCATGTTTCATGAAGATGATCAAGATGTCCAAGCCAAGTTTAGTTTTCAAACATGGAAAAAAATATTAAAAATTATTTTTAAATCAAAAAGTAGAATTAGAAAGCTTATCGTATTTTCAGGATTATTAGCGATCTTGGAAGCTTCTATTCCATTATTTAATCGATATGCTATTGATACATTTTTCTACGGTGGAGAATATGAAACTTGGCCAATTTATATAGCGGCATATATGATGCTCGCAGTTGGTTTTGGATTATCTGTTTGGGGATTTATCCGTCAAGCAGGTGTCATTGAAGCAGAAACAAGTTATGAATTAAGAAAAGAAGCATTTGAAAACATTCAAAAATTATCATATGGATATTTTGATAAAACACCTCATGGTTGGATTATGGCGAGAATGACATCAGATGCAAGAAAACTTTCATTAATCATTTCTTGGGGACTTGTAGATTTTATCTGGGCAGGTCTTACAATGCTTCTAACGATTATTGTCTTATTAATCACTTTTTGGAAGTTAGCATTAGTGATCATCGCATTCTTACCAGTGATGTTCTTTATCGCGTTCTTCTTTCAAAAACGTATATTAAAACAATATCGAGATGCTAAAAAGCATAATTCGTCATTAACAGCACAATACAATGAAGGATTCCAAGGTGCAAAAACAACTAAATCATTAACGATTGAAGAAGATAACTATGATGAGTTTAGAGAAACTGCTCAAAAACTTAGAAGAGCAAGTGTCAAAGCTCAAATTACAACAGCATTCTTTTCATCAGTGATTTTAATTATTGCATATTTCGCTGTCTCAACGACAATGATCAATGGTAGTCAATACGTATTAGGTGCACTTATAACAGTAGGTACATTACAAATGTTCCTATCATATACAGTAAACTTCTTTGAACCGGTTATGGCAATTTCTAGAATATTATCAGATTTCCAAAATGCTCAAGCATCAGCAGAACGTATCGTAGGTTTAATCGAAACTAAACCAGAAATCGTAGACCGTCCTGATGTGATTGAAGCATATGGTACAATCTTTGATGATAAAGAAAGTGATTGGGAACCATTAAAAGGAAGTGTAGAATTTAAAAATATTGATTTTTATTACAATGAAAATGAAACGATATTTAAAAATTTCAACTTCAAAGTTGAAGCAGGAAAATCTGTTGCATTAGTAGGACACACAGGATCTGGAAAAACATCTTTTGTGAATCTTTTATCAAGATTCTATGAACCAGTATCTGGAGAGATTTTAATTGATGGTAGTGACTATAGAGAAAGAAGCATACACTGGCTACATAAGAGACTAGGGTATGTATTACAATCGCCCCAACTTTTCTCAACATCTATCCTAGAAAATATCAGATATGGGAACTTAAAAGCGACAGATGAAGAAGTCATTGAAGCAGCAAAAAGTGTTGGTATAAACAAATTTGTTGAAAAATTAGAAAAAGGTTATGACACATTTGTTGGTGAAGGTGGTAACTTGTTATCAGTTGGACAAAAACAATTGATTTCATTTGCAAGAGCAATCTTGGCTGATCCTAGAATATTAATTTTAGATGAAGCAACATCTTCAATCGACTCTGAAACTGAAGAAGTACTTCAAGAAGCAACCAATAAATTATTAAAAGATCGTACAAGCTTTATCGTAGCACATAGATTATCAACGATTGTTAACGCTGATATCATCGTGATGCTTGAAATGGGTAAAATTGTCGAAATGGGTTCACATGATGAATTGATTCAAAAACGAGGTAAATATTTTAACCTTTATAAAAATCAATTTTTCAAAGAAAAAGAACAAGAATATAATTTCTAGTAGTAAAAAGACATATGTATCTCTAGTATTATTTAGAGGTGATCATATGTCTTTTTTATTAGCATTAATAGGTATTCTTGGTCCTTATCAAGTTGTATGGGAAGATACAGATATCGATGTCGTTTTAAATACACCAATTGAAGATTATGTGGATATACCACAAGCTAGTCTATATATCGAAGGTGAACTTATAGATACAGAAGCTACATATATTTATAATGGTGTCAATCGTACGTTTATAACAACAGTACAAACTAGTTATGTTAAAACTTACGCAATTGATTATGAAGTTTATTTTGAAGCATACGATATAAGAACCACAACAACCGTTTATTTTCATGTTGTTGATGAAATATCGCCTAGATTTACATACATACCTAGTTTTGAAATTAATGTGGGTGATGACTTACCTGATTTATTAGAAGGTCTTACTTATACTGACAATTATGATGATATTGAATATTTAACTTTAAAAGTTGATTCATCTCAAGTCAATACAAATCAAGTTGGAACATATAAAATCTATTATCAAGTCTATGACACGTCATATAATAGGACCTTCGCATCTGCTAATATTAAAGTCATTGATCAAATACCTCCAACCATCACTAAAACAGATGATGTCATACTTAATTATGGAAGTGATAGTTTCATCATAGATGATTATTTTGAGTTTAGTGATAATACTGATGATATATTAACCATTAGTTTAGATGATTCATCTGTTGATTATTCGAAATTAGGAAAATATAGCATTGAAATCACCGTTACTGATCAATCAAATTTATCTACAACACGTAGCTATGAACTTGTGATTACAGATCATGAAGCACCCAATTTAATCGTTAGAGACGAAATTATACTTCAAGTCTTTGATCAAGAAGCATTAGAACATTTAGAAGACTACGTCATCTTAATTGAAGACAACTATGATGATTTAGATATCGCGGATGTATCATATATCTATGATATTGATATCAATAGATTAGGATCTTATCATATCTATTATGAAGTATCAGATCAATCTAATAACATCACAAAAGAAACCGTAGAAGTTTTAGTCGTTGATGAAACTATACCAGAGATTCTATTATTAGAACCACTGATTTTTGATGTGGGTAATGAAATGCCATTTATTGAAACCTATTTTGATATCTTTGATAATTATTATAAAAGAGAAGCTTTAACTATTGATTTTGATTACGATATTGATATGAATAAAGTTGATAAATATCAACTGATTGTCACAGTTAAAGATCCAAGTAAAAATGTTGCTTATTATTATGGTTATATTGAAATCATTGATCGAGTATCACCAGAGATTATACAAAATAACGAGATTGTTATAACACAGTTTAATGAAATTGATTATGCAAGTTATTTTGAATTTAGTGATCAATATGACGATCAAGCAAATATTACATTTGAAATTTTAACTGATGATATTGATTACTTACATATAGGCACATATGATCTTATTGTTTATGCATATGACCTATCAAATAACAAACAAACATATCTTACACAGGTTTATGTGATTGATATCATTGATCCTATATTGACACTTTCAACGACAAAAGTTTATTTGAATTTAGACCATGATCCAATTGATTTAACCAGCTATATATCTGAAGTATCTGATAATTATGATGAATTAAGTATGAATGATGTTTTAATTGAAGAAGATATATCATATAATGAAGTTAACTGTTATGAAGTTAAATATAGTATTGAAGATTTATCCAAGAATAGAGAAGAAGTTATACTCTATCTATATATTGATGATTATGAACAACCAGAAGTTACAATGACTGACCTTCACGTTGATATGAATGCAGCAATCAATTACTTAGAAGGTATCGAAGTAATTGATCGTTCAAACTATGAAATATATTATGATGCCTCATATATTGATACATCTTTAGAGGGTATTCAGTATTTAACATATGTCATTCAAGATGAACGAGGAAATTATATAAAACATATTAGAAAAATATATATAGAACAAGATGAATTCACATATGAAATAGAACAATTTATCCCGGTAATTATTGTCTTGTTAGCATCTATATTTTCAGCGTTTTATATCTATAAAAAGTATCATTAGAAATAAGTTGTATGTTTTGACATCATTTATGAAATACATTATAATAAATTACGTATCTTAAAACGTAAAGGAGAGCATATCATGGCAAACGTTTTGTTGGTTTACTGGACTGGTACTGGTAATACAGAGATCATGGCAGAAAAGATAAAAGAAGGATTAGAAAATGCAGGTGAAACTGTAGACTATAGAACTGTTGATGCTGTTGAAGCATCAGAAGTGGAAGCTTTTGATAAAGTTGTTTTCGGATGTCCATCAATGGGTGTTGAGACTTTAGAAGAAGATGAATTTGAACCATTCTTTGAAGAAGCTGAAGGGCTTTTAACTGGTAAGAAGATTGCATTATTTGGATCTTATGGCTGGGGTGAAGGTGAATGGATGGATGCTTGGGAGGATCGTGCAAGAGACGCTGGTGCCGATTTATATGAACTTGGATTGAAGATCAACTCTACACCAAGTAGCGAAGAAGAAGATCAATGTATTGAATTTGGTGAAGGATTCGCTGCATTCTAGTACGATTAAGAGTATATATATAAAAAAATGCTGATTTAGCATTTTTTTTTAGAGTTTAGTTTTAATGTTGTTATAATATTAGTAGTAGGTGATTTCATGTTTGGTATTTTCTATATTCAAAGTGCATACAGTATGTTAAATAATACAATGCCTTTAGAACCATTAATCAAACAAATTAAAGAAAATAAATATGATTATATCGCTTTATCTGATGATCAACTTTATGGTGCTTATCAGTTGTTTTTGCTTGCAAAAAAATATGATATTAAACCTATTTTAGGACTTAAAGTACATGTGACTGAAGATTTATACGAAACAGATTTTCTTGTTTATGTTAAAAATGATGTAGGTTATAAAAATCTACTTAAACTAGCATATATGAAATCTATTGGTCAAGTGAATTTAGAGTTGTTAAAGAAAGTCCAAAAAGGACTCATTTTTATCACTGCTGGTCAAACATCAGTGATTAATAAACATATCTTAAATGATACTTTTGATTTAGCATATGAAGATATCATGCATTTTAATCAATTATTTGATGATTTTTATTTAGGTTTATCACTTGATACATTTGATGCTGAATTTAAAGTAGCACCTAAATTATATGAATTAAGTGAACAAACAAAAGTTAAGCTATGTCCAATTCATCAATCATCATATTTTAAATCAGAAGATAAAGAAGCTTATGAAGCTTTAATTAAAATTGATAATAGTAATCATGAAATGAAACAAGATGCAAATTATGCACTATTAAGTAAAAAAGAATTACTTGATATGTTTGCTGATTATGCATTTGTATTTGATACTGCAGAAAGTATCATTAAAAGTATTAAATTTGAATTATCATTTCCAGCATATGATATGCCTACATATGACACTAAGGGTGCCACAGGTAGTGCATACTTGAAATCATTATCAATTAAAGGTTTAAAGAAGAGACTAGCAAGTAAGAAAATCAAAAACGATGATATATATCAAAAACGATTATTACATGAATTAAATATTATTCACAAAATGGGTTATGACCATTATTTCTTAATCGTATTTGATTTTGTTAGATTTGCTAAACAAAATGATATATTAGTTGGTCCTGGTAGAGGTTCTGCAGCAGGGTCACTTGTTTCATATTGTCTAGGCATTACTGATATTGATCCAATTGAATATGATTTATTATTTGAGCGATTCTTAAATCCAGAAAGAATCACAATGCCTGATATTGATCTAGATTTCCCTGATAACAAAAGAGACATTGTTTTAAAATATGTACAGGAGAAATATGGAAAGAATCATGTTATTTCAATCGTGACTTTTGGAACGTTTGCAGTTAAGTCTTCAATGAGAGATATCGCAAGAGTGATGGATATTGATCACCAAAGAGTTGGTGGTATGATTAAAAATGTCATCAACGATAATATCGATGAGACTGATCATGAAGTCATGCGTTTAATGGAAGTAAGTAAAAAAATAGAAGGACTTCCAAGACATACTGGAACACATGCAGCCGGTATGATTTTAGCTAAACAAGATTTAACAAAATCTATACCTTTACAAGAAGGTAGCAATGGATTTTATCAATCACAATTTGAACAATCTGATTTAGAAAAATTAGGATTGTTAAAAATAGATTTTTTAGGCATCAGAAATTTAACGATTATTCATGATGTATGCAAATTGATTAATCAAAAAGATAAAAACTTTGATCTAAATCAAATACCTTTAAATAACAAAGCAGTTTATCAATTATTATCAGAGGCTGATACTTTTGGTGTTTTCCAATTAGAATCGTCAGGGATGAGAAATGTACTTAGAAAATATCAACCGAAAGAATTTGAAGATATTATTGCTTTATTAGCTTTATTTAGACCAGGACCAATGGATCTTATTGATGATTTTATTGCGCGCAAGAATGGAGAACCATTTACATATATCCACAAAGATTTAGAACCTATTTTAAAACAAACTTATGGTATCATCGTCTACCAAGAACAAATTATGAAAATTGCTAGTGAGTTCGCGGGGTATACTTTGGCTGAAGCAGATATTTTAAGACGTGGTATCGCTAAAAAGAATTTAGATATCTTAGAAGAAGAACGTAAACGATTCGTGTCTAAGTGTATGCAAAAAAATCACTCAAAAGATATCGCGACCACAATCTATGATTATATTGTTAAATTTGCTGATTATGGATTTAATAGAAGTCATAGTGTTTCTTATGCATTAGTCGCATATCAAATGGCTTACTTAAAGGTAAATTATTATAAAGAATTCATGACTATTTTATTAAATCATGTGATAGGAAATGATGCTTTAACTTATGATTATTTAACTGATATGAGAAAACATGGCATATCAATCTTAACACCAGATGTTAACTTAAGTAGTGATCAATATAAATTAGTTGATGATGGCATCTTAATGCCATTAAATAAAGTTAAGAGTTTTGGTAAAATCCAAGTAGAAAAATTCTTAGAAGTTCAAAAAGATGGACCTTTTAAAGATTATCAAGATTTCAAGCAAAGAGTGAAATCTGTATTAAATCAAAAAAATATTGAAATGCTTATTTATGCTGATGCACTAAAATCATTTAAGCTAAATCAACATACATTACTAGAACATAAATCATTTGATGAAACGGGATATAACAAATATATCCAAGACTTCCAAATGAAGATGTATGAGGATTATCCTTTTAGCGTGCTTGCTGAACATGAGAAAGAAGCAATCGGATTTAATATCAATTATCATCCACTTGTCGCATATAAAGATGTGATTGAAAAAAATCATTTAAAATCTTTATCAAATAAAGACGAGTTTAATCAATTTAAAACGTTGGCTTTTATATCTAGTTACAAAGAGATAACAACAAAGCAAAATCAAAAGATGGCATTTTTAACATTAGATGATGGCACCATGCAATTAGAAGTGACGATGTTTACAGCTGTCTATGCAAAATACAAAAAACAAATCAATCAAGATGTAAAAATATTCGAATTAAAGAAAAACATCTATAGAGATAAAACTTCATACATTGTTCAATCAATGAATGAAATAAAATAGAGGTATCAAAAATGAATCAAAAGAAATTAGAAATCGCAATCATTATAGGGATTGTTTTTAACATCCTACTAACTGTCATCAAACTTATCTTTGGTTATATGGGACATTCAGAGGCTTTGATTACAGATGGTTTCAACTCATTATCAGATGTTGTCATGAGTTTACTTATATATTTTGTTTTAAAAATATCTAATAAAAAACCTGATGAAGATCATCCATATGGTCATCAAAAATTTGAAGGTATTGCATACTTTGCACTTGGTATGATTTTCTTAATGACATCAGTGTTATTATTTGTCTCAACGACTGAAAGTCTTATCACATTTGTTGGTAATCAAGCAGGTGCCAATACACCAACAATTTTTACATTATATACATCTATAGTTGCACTTGTTATTAAATTATTTTTAGCAGCATTTTATCATAAATTATATACTGCATCTAAACATCCAACACTCAAAGCTGAATCTCAAAATCATGCATTAGATATGCTTGCTACATCATTTACTTTAATAGGGATTGTGCTAGCGAGATTTGGATTTATCATATTCGATTACATCGCAGCGATTGTCATCGTATTCTTAATTTTAAGATTAGCAGTGACAACGCTTAAAGAAGCCATTTCATACTTAACTGATCAAGCACCAGAACAATCATATATTGACAAAATGTTTGATTTCATTTCGAACTGTGAAGGTGTTATCAAAATTGATGATTTAAAGATTAGAATGCATATGACAAATGTCTATGTTGATGTTGAAATCGCAGTAGAAGCAAATATGAGTTTAAATCTTGCACATAAAATAGCTGAAAATGTCCACGACAAGGTAGAAGATCAGTTTCCAAAAGTTATTCACTGTATGGTGCATGTTAATCCAAATGAATAAAACACTAGTGTTTATTCACTAAATCTTTACATTGGGAGCGTTTTATTGTAAATAAAAAAAATATTTGATAAAATCTAGTTAGAATATAAATAAATAACGAAAGGCGGATTTACTATGCCCACTTCTATTCCTGATTTACTGACACTCCAGTGGTTACTAATTGGAGGACTCATCGGATTACACTTTTTAATAGGTTTTTTTAGAGGTGCCCAAAAATCCCTCTATTTCGTTATCACAAATATCATAACAACAGTAGTAGTCATCTTCTTGATTTCACAAGTCTCTATCAGACTCGTTTTTAATTTTATTCCAGAAGCTGACTTTTTTAATACGATTAATAGTTATGCTGGTGGTTTCCTTGATCCATATATGTCTTATTTAAATGATCCTGGTATCACAGCAACATTATTCTTATTCATCGATTTAATTCTACGTATCGTATTCTTCTTTACGTTAATGCCAATCATGAAACGTTTGTTGTCATTGATTTTATTTAGACCAATATGGGCATTTGGTATTAAAAAAGCAATCATTAGACATCAAAATAGAAACATTGAAGGCGAAACTGATGAAAAGGGTCGTCCAATCAAACCAAGCAAGAAGATACAAAAAGGTGCACTTAGTCGCCTATTAGGTGGGCTTTTTGGTGGTATCAATGGTATGATTGTTGCATTTCTTATTTTAATTCCAGTTACAGTCATGGCAAGTTTTGTATCAGTCATTGATACAGAAGCTTTACAAAATATAAATCAACCTTCTGACACAGTTGAGGTAGGGGTCGTATCTGATACATTAGGTATGCAAATCCCACAAGAAGTTATTGATTATTTAAATCAAGTAAAAGATATGGATCAAAACGGTATTAGTCAAGTGTTTAGACAAATTACTGTTGATGGTGTTCCTTTTGATCAATATGTTTTTGATGAAGTCTTTACTGTTCAAGCAGTTTATGATGAAGAAACATATGATGTTAATTTTATTAGAGAATTACAAATTTTAATTGATGTCACATCAATTATTATTAATAATGGATATTTAGAAGAAGATTTCGATCTTAATTCATTAGATGCAGAAGATCAACAAAACCTAGCACAGCTTATGGGTTATGTCGAAGAATCCTCATTGCTAGCTTATCTATTCCCGGTTGCAATTGAATATGGTATTGATACCGTACTTCAGGACCAAACAATGCTGGATATGATTAGTTGGAAAGAAACAAATGCAGAAAAAGAAGCATATTTAAGAGATCGTCTAGCATTTATTACAGAAGCAGATGATAAGGTTTCTGTATTTAAAGAAATTATTTCTGATTTCTCAGGTTTATTAGAAGTTATAGCTTCTGATGAATATGGTCCAACAAATTTAGATGCAATCATTAATTCAGGTGGAGATTTAGGTGTTATATTAGAAAATCAAAATCCTGATTGGGTATCTGCAATCATTCACCAAATCACTGAAATTGATATTTTAATGCATGCACTACCTATATTAGCTGATTATGCATTATATGAAATCGGTGGAGATTCAATTGATGATACTGTCGCAAGTCAATTAAGTGATGATTTCTCTCAAGATGGTTTTTGGGAAGGTGAATTCACTAATTTCGATAATATTTATCAAAGTGTCGTTCAACTTAGCTTACAAGATATTTTAGTAGACAATCCTGATTATGCAACTTACATTGATGAATTAGTTGCTAATAATATGGATGATGTAAGAGATATCGTTTCGTACATATTTACAGATTCAGCAATCGTAAATTCAGCATTAGAAACATTAGCACCACAGCTTATTGATCAATTCTTAACTGATGAAGATTTAAAAGAAATAGTTCAAAGCATCGTTTTAGATGATACTGATCAATATGATTTTGAATTAGGTCAAGAATTCGTGAATATCTTAAACATCGTTGAAGGTGTTTATACATTCGCTGATACGAATAGCCTTCAAAACTTTGGTAGTTTAACACAAGAAGAAAAATTACAATTATTTGCAGACTTTGGTGCGATGCCAGATGCAGATTATCAAGCATTTATTAAAGCGTTTGATGATTTACAAATCTTAAGCAGAATCGATGAAGATGTTGCAGATTTAATAGTTAATAATTTTGATTTACAAGAACAAGTATATCTACCTACTACATTTTCTATGGATGAAGAATTTGTATCTATATTAGGTATGGTTCATGATGTAGGTGTATTCTTAAATGATAATTATACAAGCGGATCTTATGAAGATATAGACTTAACAAATTTATTATCAGTATTAAGCGATGATTTATTATTAGAAACAAAACGTTCAGATTTAGTATTTTATAATATCGCATTCTACGCGAAAAAATTCGCAACCGATGAAGGATCATTATCAGATGTTATTGCAATACCTGATAGTTTGTCAACTGCAGATATAGAATCAGCTGCATGGTCATCTGAAATAACATCACTAGTTGGTGCTATATTTGATATTGCTACTGCAATTGGTGAAACAGATGGTATTACATTATCTGTTAAAGATATGAGCGAATTATTTGGTGATACGGGTTCAATGCCAGTAGAAATCATTACGCAGTTTAGTGATCAACAAACTGCAAGTGATGCCTTTAGTTCACTTGATAGTTCATTAGTATTAAGATCAACGATTGCTAATTTAATTGATTCACAAGAAATTACATTTTTAGATTATGTTATATCTACACCAACTCATTTAAAGACTGATGGTGCATTAAATACAGGTGTATTTACTGATTTCATCCAAGGGCTTGCTACATTTGCAAGTGCACTTAATGATGATCTTGGATTTGAAACTTTAAGTGAATTTACATTTGATGATTTAAGTATTTACTTTAGCGCATATAATGATTTGACAGAAGCTGAATTAGAAGCATTTGTTGAAACTGATTTATTAAAAGGTATTGTTAGTGAAATGTTATTAGACACTGACTTCCAAGCAGGACTAGCAACAACACTTAATGATGCACAAGATATATTTGATATTCCTTCTGATTTCTTCGCACCTGAACCATTACTCGTTAATGGCCCAGTTTTAGTTGATGGAGAAATTACACATATTTTCCAAATGGTTCAAGCACTTAAATTAGAAGGTACTGATGCATTTGGAAGTATTGGATTAGAAACATTTACAAATTTAGTTGTAGAAGATCCTGAAACAGGTGAAGATGATTTTGATAAATTCTTCTCATCTGATTACATCTATACAGTAATTGATAAAATCCTTCAACTTGATAGTTTATCTAGTTATGTTGGTGATACTTTAGGTAGTTCATTAGGTGGTGCAGATTTTTCTACATTAGACTTATCAATTCCAGATGAAATGTTAGGTCAAACTGCTGATGTTGGCACAGCTATTACACCAATCGAAGAAGATCGAATCCCTAAAGCAGAGTTTAGAAGAATCTTTGAATCACTTGGTACACTTGGTTCCCTAGATGAATTAGGATTAGAAACATTTACAAATATGATTGATCCTAGCAATGAAGATGATGACTTTGCCACATTTATTGCATCTGACTTTATTTATGTTGTCTTATCAAGACTTATTGGTAATGAAGGATTCGCATCTTATGCTGAAGACGCAATGAGTGGTGCATTTGGTGATGATCCAGTAACACTTGATATGAGTGTTCCAACTGATGCACAAGGTACTACAGGTGTTGAAAATGGATTTATCACTAGAGTAGAACTAAGAAACTTAATGGTTTCATTTAAGATGTTAGGATTTGGTGGAGAAACTGATTTAGATGTTGGAACAATTATTGCAATGCCAACATTAAATACTTACTCACAAACAGAAGATGATCTTGATATTTTCTTAAATAGTATTTTCTTAAGAGATAAGATAAGTCAAATGTTGTTATCAGATACGATTGTTGATTTAATCGGTGCTGGTCAATTTACATCTGCTGATTTTAGTCTTCCAACAAATGCTTATGATACAGAATCAAGATTATCACAATTACAAATTCATAAATTATTCGATAGTCTTGTATTAATGGGTATCTCTGATTTTGATAACTTAGATATTGGTATTGATACAGTGACTGATTTAACAACACAAGAACAAACTGATTTATTAAGTTCTCTATACTTATATACAGTTGTTGATTTAATGATTAAAGCTAATGAAGCTGTTAACCCTGGTGATACAGGATTAACAATCCCATTAGACGCATATTATAGTGATGGTGGATTCTATGATGGCATGATTAAAGACACTGAAATTATTAATGTATTAGGTGTATTTGATATTGTTGGTAGTGATCCTAACGCAATTGATCCTAATACAATTACAATTAGTGATCTTGAAGCTGTTCTAGCATTAAACTCTGTAATCATTAATCAAATGATCTCAGATCAAATAGAGGAAGCCTTAACAATTGATAACACAACAGTTCCAGAAGCATATGAAACAACTGCTGGTGTTGATCGTATTTTATCAGATGAAATGAAAGCATTAGTCGCATCCATGACAGTTCTTGGATTAACTGACTTAACGTCTTCATTCGCTGTTGATACTGTTGGACCAAATGATCTAGCAGACCTACATTATTTAGGTTTAGGTACAGATCCAGTCGATGATTTATATGATTCATACATTATTCATACTTTAATTACTGATCAAATAGAAACTGCATTATCAGTTGATGATGTGACACTTCCAGAAGCTTATAATACTTCAAGTGGAACATCTAGATTAAATGCAGATGAAATATCAGCATTAATTGAATCAATGTCAGTGATGGGTATATCTGACTTCTCAGTTGCAGTATCTGTAGATGCTGTTGATGTATCAGATTTACAAGATCTTCATTATTTAGGTTTAGGTACAGACCCAGTAGATGAACAATATGATTCCTATATCATTCATAATTTAATTACAGAACAAATAGAAACAGCATTAACAATTGATGATACAACTATTCCTGAAGCATATAACACTTCAAGTGGTACATCAAGAATGAATGCAGATGAAATCCAAGCATTAATTGAATCAATGACAGTGATGGGTATTTCAGACTTATCAGTCGCAATTTCAGTTGATAATGTTGGACCTGCTGAATTACAGGATCTACATTACTTAGGTTTAGGTACTGATCCAGTTGATGAACAATATGATTCATATATCATTCATGTGTTAATCTATGAACAAATAGAAACAGCATTATCAGTTGATGTTGTATCACTTCCAGAAGCATATACAAACGCATCTGGAACAGATAGAATGCTTGCAGATGAAGTTCAAGCATTAATTGAATCAATGACAGTGATGGGTATTAATGATTTCTCTGCATCACTTAGTGCAGATAACTTAACACAAGCTCAAATCCAAAATCTACATTACTTAGGTTTAGGTGATAATGGTGTATCTGATCCATATGATTCATCAATTCTACATAGAATGATTTCAGATGGTATTAAATCTGCTGTTACAAACCTTCCTTATAATGTATATATGGCAAATGATGATATTTTAGCTGATGAAGTACAAGGTGTCATTAGTGCAATTGCAGTATTAAATACTGATCCAAATGCATCACTAGCTTCAATGTCATTTGCAAATGGTGGCTTAACAGCTGCTAAAATTGAAAGTTTATTAGACTTAGATTCATTAATCATTTATCGTCAAATCTCAAGTGGTATTATTAGTGCTGGATTAGACGTTGCAGAAGCATATACAACAGTTGGTGCACCAAATTATGATGCAGCATATGTTGAAGGTAACTTAACTATAAATGAAATGTATGGTTTAGTTGCAGCAATGAATGAAATGGGTATTAGTGATTTATCAGGTTCATTTGATCCAAATACAATTACAGTGACTCAATTACAAAACCTACACTATATTGGTTTAGGTGATAATGGTGTATCTGATCCATATGATTCAACAATCGTTCATCATATGATTTCTGATGGTGTTCTAGGTGTATTAACAAATATTCCAACAACAGTTTATATGTCAAATAGTGAAAATGATATTACAGCAGCAGAAGTTCAAGGTGTGATCAGTGCAGTTGCCGTATTAAATACTGATCCAAATGCAACTTTAGGCACAATGTCATTTGCAAATAACGGACTTACTCCAGATAAGATTGAAGATCTTCTTGATTTAAATTCAGTAATCGTTGATCGTCAAATCTCAGAAGGTATTAGAAGTGCTAACTTAGATATTAGTGAAGCATATGCAATTGCTACTGATACGAATTATGATCCAGGTTATGCAACAGGTGATCTTAAGATTTCTGAAATGTATGCATTAGTTGCAGCAATGAATGAAATGGGTATTAGTGATTTATCAGGTTCATTTGATCCTAATTCAATTACAGTTGCTAAACTTCAAAACCTACACTATATTGGTTTAGGTACAGATCCAGTAACTGATACTTATGATTCAGTTATCGTTCATCATATGATTTCTGATGGTATCCAATCAGCGTTAACAAATAGACCTTCAACAGTTTATATGACAAATAGTGTCAATGATATTACAGCAGCAGAAGTTCAAGGTGTCATTAGTGCAGTATCAATCTTAAATACTGATCCAAATGCTACTTTAGGCACAATGTCATTTGCTAATGGTGGCTTAACGCCAAGTAAGATTTCTGATTTATTAGACTTAAATTCATTAATCGTTGATAGACAAATTTCAGAAGGTATTATAAGTGCTAACTTAGATGTATCTGAAGCTTATGCTGAATCTGGTGATACAAACTATGATCCATCATATGGTACTGGTGACTTAACAATTACAGAAATGTATGCGTTAGTAGAAGCAATGAACATTATGGGTATATCTGATTTATCAGGTGCATTTGATCCAAGTGGTATTACATTTGCCAATCTACAAGATCTACATTATGTAGGTTTAGGTATTGATCCAGTTACAGATGAATATCAATCATATATTGTTCACCATATGATCTCTGATGCAGTTGCATCAACAATAACAAATAGACCAACAAATGTTTATATGACAAATACAGAAGCAGATATATTAGCAGATGAATTACAAGCTGTTATTGATGCAGTATTAATCTTAAATGGTAATGATACAAATGGTACATTAGGTGCAATGTCATTTGCAAATAATGGATTAACTCCAACTAAGATTACAGCATTATTAGATCTTGATTCATTAATCATCTATCGTCAAATCTCTGAAGGTATGATTAGTGCTAACGTTGATGTTCCTGAAGCTTATGCATTAGTTGGCGAAGATAACTACGATAGTGGTTACTTAGTTCCAGGTAACTTAAACATTGATGAAATGTATGCAACAGTAGAAGCGATGACTATTATGGGATTAGCTGACTTATCAGCATCATTTGATGCATCAAGCTTAAGTGTTGCTAACCTACAATCTCTACATTATGTAGGTTTAGGTGACAATGGTATATCTGATCCATATGATTCATATATTGTTCATAACATGATATCTGATGCATTAGATAGTTCAATTAGTTCAATTGGTACAATCGCTTATAGCGGTGATTACATTAAAGCAGTTGAAATCCAAGGGTTTATTGATGACTTAAATACTTTAGGTATTAATAGTATTAGTGAATTCTCAAATATTAACTCAGGTAATGTATTAAGCGCATTTAGTGATGATACTCAAGTTACTACAATATTTACAAATAGTACAAATAATAGTTTAACGATTACTTACTACTTCTTAGACAACTTATTAGACGGTGCGTCAAGTGATCAAATCGTATTCCCAGTTGTTACTAGAACAACAGATGCTTATGGTGTCACAGTAGTCATTAGAAATGACTTAAGAGACTTCATCATCAATAACAACTAAGATATATTAAACAAAAAAAGGTGTTCCCAATTTGGGAGCACCTATTTTTTTACAGTTGTTTAAGTAAATGAATATAAAATTTTACTGAGTTAACAACGTTTAATTTAGTTATTTTTTCATCATCACCATGAATGAGTTTCAAATCAGCAGAAGTAACATCATATGGTGCGAATTTATAAACACGATCACATATCTCATGATAATGTCTTGAATCAGTTGTAGCAACCATTAAATAAGGTGAGACGATTGTTTTATCCCAAGTTTTTTTAATGGCTTGATCGATTAATAAGAAAGCATCATCAATGATTGAAGTCTTAGTTGGTTCAGAGATTTCAATGATATTAACTTCGATATCATCATTTTTGATGATGTCTTTTATTTTAGAGACGATATCCTTAGAAGTTTCTTCAGGTCTAATTCTGATGTTGATACAGAAACTTGCTTCATTAGGTAATACGTTTAATGCTGGACTACCTTTAGCGATTGTAAATGCTAATGTTGATTTAAACATTGCATACAACTCACCACCAGATAATTTAGCAATCAATTTGATTAAAGGTTTAAATAACCAAATGTTAGCAAATATCATTCTTATAGGGAAGTTTTTAGAATAAGGTGTAATATGATCAAACATTGTTCTAATAGGAGAAGTTAATCTCATTTTAAACTTTTTAGAATGGTTTAGTTTATGAACAGCAGTAGATAGCATTGTTACTGGTGTTTCTTTTGGTGGTGTTGATGCATGACCACCTTTTGACTTAGCCTTTAATTCTATATTGACATAACCTTTTTCAGCAATACCAATAACTGCAACTTTCTCGCTAACACCAGGGAACATATTAGAAACGATTGCCCCACCTTCATCTAGAACCATATAAGGTTTGATGTTGTTTGTTTTAAAATATTCAACCATCATTTTTTGAGTAGGACCATTGATTTCTTCTTCACCAGAGAATGCAATATAAATATCTTGTTTAAATTGATGGTTTTGACTTAACACATATTCAACAGATTCCATTACAGCATTCACAGTGACTTTGGTATCTAGGGTACCTCTACCATGAACATGCGTATCATCAATTTCTCCACCAAATGGATCTTTTTCCCAATTCTTTGATACAGGAACAACATCAAAATGTGCCATTAAAACAATCGGTTCATCACTTTTTTCACCTTTGATGTGAAACATCACACCAGTGCCAATTTCTTGATAAGTTGCATGTTCATTAATTTTTGGATAATCAGATTTTAATAAATTTTTAAAATCAGTAAATGCTTGTTTGTTGATGCGATCTTCTTCACGATATGAGACTGTAGGTATTTGAATTTTTTTTGAAAGTGCTTGGATTGGTTTATCTTCGTCGATGTCTAATTTTTCAATATCTACATTTTCTAGTGATTTTTTGTGAATTAAAGTTCTAACGATAATGATTAGTATGAGTAAACTTACGAAACCAATGAGATAATAATACCACATCTAAATCAATCCCTTCTTATGGAAGAAATAAGCAGTTGTTACTGTCAGAATGACACCTACTGGAACCATGATACCTACAAGTCCACCTGCGCCAGGTACGACTAAGAAGAAGATTAACATGAATACTATAGGTATGATTGATATTTTCCAGCGTTTAGAAATAAATACGACTCCTAGTGCCCCAAATAAAGCGGGTAATATGTTATCAAATGCTGGAGATAAAGCATCTGCTTCTAAAATTGGTGTTAAAGGTACTAATAAAAATATACCAATAACAATAATAAGGGTAGTTGTTATTGAAGATGAAGCAACTGCAATCATTGAGATAACATCTGCCTCTTCAGAGCCTTTTTCAATATTTAAAGCTTCTTGAGCATTTAATGCTGCAGGAACTTTCATACCAGATAAATTACCTGTAACAAAGGCTAGATAAGATGCACTACCTATCATTGGAGAGAATGTGAAAACTTCAATGGTAGTTACTGGCCAGAAAATAATTGCTGTAGCAGCAAACCCTGAAATGAAATAGTTTAGAGGTGGCCATACACCTGTCACTAAACTAATAGATAGTGGAAGAGATAAAAACAAGATTAAAGCACCTAACATCCATAACTTACCTTCTCTATGAATTTGATCCATATATGTACTTTTCATTTATCTCACCCCCCATGATGCATATAATATTGCTAAAGCCATTGCTAATACCATTGAAAGTGGTAATGCATAGTTTTTTAACCAATTAAATCCTTTTTTATTAGAAAGCAAACCAAAGACTGCAATTAAAACAGCAGAAGAGATTAAAACGATGATTGCTAATAGTGAGATATAAGTTTCACCTGAATCATTTGTTATAGGGGCTACAACATAACCTAAGAATGCTGAAATCATACCTAAGAAAAGTGAATCCATTAAAATATCTTTCCATTCGCTGTTCTTTTCTTTAATATCATTAAACTTAGAACTAATCTTTTTATAAAAGAATGGTACTAATAATAATGGTGGAATACATCCAAGAGTCATAACCCATAAAGCTGTGACAACCATTTCACTTGTTAACACGCCATTGATATCTGCACCAAATGCACCTTCAATAACGTTTATAGCAGCAGGTAATTCATAAGTTACTGCACCAAGTGTACCTAATCTGAGTCCGGCAATCCAAGGACCGAAGATTTGAGATAAGACAACTAAACTAATAAGGATTGCAATCGATGGTGCAATACTAAAGATTGCTGATGATGATATCACTTGTTGGATTTGTTTTTTTGTAAATCCTAATTTTACTGCTTGATTTCTTGCTTTAAGTAGTGCGACGACTGATTGGGCTAGAACATAAAGTAAAATGACACCTACAAAAAAGTAGACCCACCACGTTTGAAATATTTCCATATAGTACCTCTTTCTTAAATGTTTATTTATTATATTATACATGATTTAAGACATAAAAAAAGTCTTAGTAAGAACTAAGACTTTTATTTTACTTAATTATTTTTTAGCAACTCTAACTTTTTTAAGTTGTGCGAATCTTGGAAGACCATCTTCAAGTTTCGCTTTGTCATCGCCTTGGATTAATGGAAGAGCATAATCAATAAACTCTTGAGTTAAACCTTGACCACGTGGTTTAATCCATTCAAGTGGTACTTTTTGTTCTGTGTTAGCAGCTTTAGTTAAAGGAATTTTAACATATTTAACTTTATAAGGATTTGATGAAACACGTTTGAAACCGATCATTCTATCAGTTGTTCCTGATACAGCAGCTTTAACAGCACGTTTACCAACTTCAAATGCTTCTTTAACATCAACTTTAGATGCTAAGTGAGCAGCAGATCTTTGGATTAATGAGAATTCGATTGCACGAACTTTTAAATCAAAGTTATTTTTAACAGCGTCAGCTAATGCTTGTGCAGCACCACCTAATTGAGCATGTCCGAATGCATCTGTTTTTAATTCTCCAAATAATTCAGGTAAGTATTTACCTTCTTTAGTTTTAACACCTTCAGAAATCGCAATAATTGCTTTTCCTTTTTTCTCAAGAACGCCTCTTAAGTCATCCATGAATTCTTCAGTGTCAAATGGTACTTCAGGTAAGTAAGTTAAGTCAGGACCTGCACCTTTGAATGAAGCAAGAGCTGAAGCAGCAACTAACCAACCAGCATTTCTACCCATAACTTCTACGATAGTTACTTGAGGAATGTCATAAACCATTGCATCTTGATATAATTCCATGAAAGTAGTTGCTACATATTTAGCAGCACTTGCATAACCTGGAGAGTGGTCAGTTACATTTAAATCGTTATCAATTGTTTTAGGTACACCCATAACATTGCAATCCCAACCAGCATTTTTGAAATATTTACTGATTTTATTACATGTATCCATTGAATCGTTACCACCATTATAGAAGAAGTAACGGATATTGTATTTTCTAAATACTTCTAAAAGACGTGCATATTCGCTATCGTCTTTCTTAAGATTTTTCATTTTATAACGAACACTTCCGATTGCTGAAGAAGGTGTGTTTTTTAATCTTAATAATTCTTCTGGATCTTCTTGACTGATATCATAAAATTCTTCATCTAAGATCCCTCTGATGCCGTGGACAGCACCATAAACTTCTGTAATACTTTCTTGTTTTAAAGCTTCAAGAAATACGCCGGCTGCACTTGCATTAATAACGCTAGTAGGTCCACCTGATTGTCCAAGTAGCGCGGCACCTTTTAAGTTTTTCATATTGAATACCACCAATTTCTTTTTTCTTTTATTATAACATTGAATCGTCTAAAATAACAGTTAAAATCGTTTTCACATAATGTAAAAAAATGTTACTTACATGAAACATTGCATAAAAATATATGGTATAATGGCATTGACAAAGTATGAGAGTTTCAAGAGGAGTTGTAAGACATGAAAATTGCTGTATTAACATCAGGGGGAGACGCACCTGGTATGAACGCTGCTGTTAGAGCAGTTGTAAGAACCGGAGAAGTATATGGATATGAAATCGTCGGTGTCAAAGATGGATATAAAGGTCTTGTTGAAGGAGACTATGTAACATTAAGCCACCAAAGTGTATCTGGTATGCTAAGTCGTGGAGGTACTTTTTTAGGTACGTCTAGATTACCTGAATTTAAAGATCCAAAAGTAAGACAAATAGCAATTGATAATATGAAAGAACATGGCATTGATGCACTTGTTACTATCGGTGGTGATGGTACATATCATGGTGCTATGGAATTATCAAAATCAGGTGTTAAAACAATCGGGTTACCTGGAACAATCGATAACGATATTGCAGGTACTGATTTTACGATAGGGTTTGCAACAGCGACTGAAACAATCGTTGATGCAATCGATAAATTAAGAGATACTTCAAACTCTCACCAAAGAGTTTCTATTATCGAAGTTATGGGACGTAGAAGTGGAGATTTAGCTGTATATGCTGGTATCTGTGGTGGCGCAGAATTCATCATTACACCTGAAAATCCAGTTAATAAACAAGAAATGATTAAAGCAATCGAAAGATATAAAAATGAAGGTAGACGACATGCAGTTATTGTTGTTACTGAAAAATTATTAGATGTTCATGCTTTAGCAAAAGAAATTTCAGAATTATCAGGATTCAGTTCAAGAGCAACAGTTCTAGGATATATCCAAAGAGGTGGAAACCCTTGTCCTGATGACCGTATTCTTGGATCACGTATGGGCGCATATGCTGTAGAATTATTAAAAGATGATATTCATGGCGTATGTGTTGGTATTAGAGATAATCGTATGATTCACTTACCATTTGCAAACATCGTTGATCAAAGAAGACCAAAGAGCGAATTATATAGTTTAGTTAAAAAAGTTTCTTAATAAGAAATTATTTTATAAATAAAATTACATAAGGGAGAAAATGCAATGACCAAGTATGTTTATTTGTTCAAAGAAGGTAATGCTAGCATGCGTAATCTTCTCGGAGGCAAAGGGGCAAACTTAGCGGAAATGACATCTTTGGGAATGCCAGTGCCTCAAGGTTTCACTGTGACTACGGAAGCATGTAATGCGTATTATGACAATGGGAAAGTCATAGCGGATACGATCATTAAACAAATTAATGACGCGCTTCATGAAACCGAGAAAGTAGTCCAAAAAAAATTCGGGGATTCAAATGATCCTTTCTTAGTATCTGTACGATCTGGTGCGAGAGCTTCAATGCCAGGTATGATGGATACAATTCTTAACCTAGGGTTAAATGATGAAGCAGTTTTAGGACTTGCTAAATTAACAAATAACCCACGCTTTGCTTATGATTCATATAGACGTTTTATGCAAATGTTTGCAGACGTTGTTATGGATATAAACAAAGAACATTTTGAAGCATTATTAACGAAAGCTAAAAAAGCTAAAGGTGTTGAACAAGACACTGAGTTAGATGCAGAAGATATGAAAGCTTTAGTGACTGAATATAAGGCGAAATATTTAGAACTTAAAGGCGAACCTTTCCCTCAAGATCCAAAAGAACAGCTAATCGAAGCGATTACTGCTGTATTTAGATCATGGGATAACCCTAGAGCGAATACTTATCGTAGACTTAACAACATTCCTTACGAATGGGGAACTGCTGTTAATGTACAATCAATGGTATTTGGTAACATGGGTGATGATTCAGGTACAGGTGTAGCATTCACTAGAAACCCATCAACTGGAGAACATGAATTATATGGTGAATACTTATTTAATGCACAAGGTGAAGACGTTGTTGCAGGTATTAGAACACCTAAACCGATTGCTGATTTAAAGAAAGATAATCCATCTTTATATAAAGATTTCCAAGATATTGCGAAGAAACTTGAAGCGCATTATCGTGATATGCAAGATATGGAGTTTACGATTGAACGTGGTAAACTTTTTATGCTACAAACAAGAAATGGTAAACGTACTGCTCAAGCAGCTTTAAAAATCGCGATTGATTTAGTTAAAGAAGGCGTTTTATCAGAAAAAGAAGCAGTATTAAAAGTAGAACCTAAACAATTAGATTCACTACTGCATCCACAATTTGATCCTAAAGCTTTAGCTGAGGCTAAACTTATTACGACTGGTTTAAATGCATCACCTGGTGCAGCTACTGGTCGAGTAGTTTTCACAGCGGAAAGAGCGAAGGAATTAAATGAAAAAGATGGTCTACCTGTAATCTTAGTACGTGAAGAAACTTCACCTGAAGATATTGAAGGTATGGCAATCGCTAGAGGTATTTTAACAGCACGTGGTGGTATGACATCACACGCAGCCGTAGTCGCGAGAGGAATGGGGACTTGTTGTGTTGCAGGTGCTGGTCAAGTACATGTTTATGAAGATGAAAAATATTTTGAAGTTTCAGGTGAGAAATTTAATGAAGGCGATTGGATTTCATTAGATGGTTCAACTGGTAAAGTTTATGGCCAAAAAGTAGAAACTAAAGATGCGACTGTATCTGGTGATTTTGAAACATTAATGGCTTGGGCTGACCAATATCGCTCACTTGACGTTCGTGCAAATGCTGATAATCCAAGAGATGCTAAAGTTGCTTATGGCTATGGTGCTCATGGTATTGGATTATGTAGAACAGAACATATGTTCTTTGAAGAAGGTAGAATTTCTGCAGTACGTGAAATGATTGCAGCTAAAAACCAAGAAGAACGTAAAAAAGCATTAGAAAAAATTCTTCCAATGCAAAAATCAGACTTTATTGAGTTATATAAGGAAATGAAAGGTTATCCAGTAACAATCCGTTACTTAGATCCACCACTTCATGAATTCCTTCCAACTGAAAATGATGATATTGTAGCATTAGCTAAAGATATGGGTATTCCTACAAATGAACTTACTGCGACGATCATTGAATTACATGAATCTAATCCAATGTTAGGTCACCGAGGTGTTCGTTTAAGTATTACTTATCCAGAAATTGCAGAAATGCAAACAAAAGCAGTAATTGAAGCTGCATTAGAAGTACAAAAAGAAGGGTTAAATGTTGTTCCTGAAATTATGATTCCACTTGTTGGTGATGTTAAGGAATTAAAATACATTAAAAATGTAGTCGTTCAAACTGCTGATAAAATCATTAAAGATGCAAATGCATCACTTGAGTATCATGTAGGTACAATGATTGAAATTCCAAGAGCTGCATTACTTGCTGATGAAATTGCAAAAGAAGCAGAATTCTTCAGTTTTGGTACAAATGACTTAACACAAATGACATTTGGATTTAGCCGCGATGACGCTGGTAAATTCTTACATGATTATTATGAAAAGAAAGTATTTGAAAATGATCCTTTCGCTCATATCGATCAAAATGGTGTTGGTAAATTAATGAAAATGGCTGCTAAACTAGGTAGCGAAACAAGACCTAATATCAAACTTGGTATTTGTGGAGAACATGGTGGAGATCCAGAATCAGTAGAATTCTGTCACAACATCGGTTTAACATATGTATCTTGTTCACCATTTAGAGTGCCAATTGCTAGACTTGCTGCAGCACATGCAAACATTAAAAATCCAAGATAATAATGAATCAAAAGACCTTCACATAGTGTAGGTCTTTTTTATGGTAAAATGTAGATATAAAAGATATAAAGGGGGACATCATGACTAAACACAAATTACATAGAATTATCATTGTGATTCAAATATTTGTATTACTGTTATTTTTAGGAGCTCTTATTTATTTACCATGGGCAACGAGAATGATTTCAGCAATTAAACCAATCATGTATCAAGTGCCTATTATATTTATGGGTATACTATTAATGCTTGCTACAATAGAACTAATCGCCTATAAAGCATATATCAGAATAGCATACGTTTTTATCGGTCTTATAGCCTTTATCAATATAGGTGCTATTTATATCTATATGTATAGATTTTTAGCAGTAGGTATTGTTATCTATTTATTTATGATATATTTTACAGTTTGTAAAAATTATTTTATCCCATCAAAAATAAATAGTCAAAACCTGTAAATGGCTTTGTAAACGAAGTCTTAACAATATATAAACATAACATATAAAAGCCTAAATATTTATATTTAGGTTTTTTTCTAATTTTAGTTTCTTTTTGAGTAAATTTTATGTAAAATAAATATGGTACAAATCTTAGGAGGATAACTATGCCTATTTTAATCAGTGACATTTCAACACAAGTCATGAATGTTATTGGGGGACTTGCACTATTCTTATTTGGGATCAACATGATGAGTGACTCACTTAAGCTTGCAGCAGGTAATAAACTTAAACTTATTATTGAAAAAGCAACAAACACACCACTTAAAGGTATCTTTGTAGGTATCATTCTTACAATGCTTATTCAATCTTCATCAGGAACGACAGCCTTAATGATCGGGTTAGTTCGTTCAGGTCTTATGACATTACCACAATCAGTTGGTATTATCATGGGTGCCAATATTGGTACAACCGTTACAGCGTTCATTATTTCATTACCGATTGCTAAATATGGATTATATATTCTAGCTGTTGGTGTGATTATGTTTTTCTTTAAAAACAAGAAAATCAAACACTTTGGTGGCGTTATTATCGGTTTAGGTATGTTGTTCTATGGATTACAAACAATGAGTGCTGGCCTTAAGCCATTATCTCAAACACAAGCAGCAACTGATATGTTCCATGTATTCTCAACAAATTGGTTCTTAGGATCTATATTTGGTACAGTCTTTACAATGGCAGTGCAATCATCATCAGCTGCAATTGGTATCTTACAAACACTTTATGCATTAAATGCTGAAGGTGTAGAGTCTATTTCATTAAATGGCGCAATTCCTATTTTATTAGGTGCAAACGTAGGTACAACCATTACAGCATTATTAGCATCAATTGGTGGTAATACAGAAAGTAAGAGAGCATCATTTATTCACATCTTATTTAACTTATTATCAATGTTCGTCTTCTTAGTGATTCTATATCCTTATGAACATTTTGTAGCGTGGTTCGAAGAAAGATTCTTATCACCTTATGCGAAACTAACAATCGCGTTAGCACATGCATTCCAAAATATCACTATGACAGTATTATTATTCTGGTTCATTAATCCAATGATAAAATTATCTAAGATGTTTGTTAAAGATAAGAGTAAACATCTTATCCCAGAAGATATGTTTGATGAAAAACTTATTGAAGAATCTCCAACGCTTGCATTAGAATTTGTTCAAAAAGCAATTCTATATATGGGTTCAGTAGTTAAAGATTATTTAGGCATTGCTCTAGCTTATAGTAGAGAAGATCAACCTCAATTAGTTCAAGAAGCTTATCAAAATGAAAACATATTAGATATTTATAATACAAAACTACATGATTACTTAATCAAAGTATCTCAAGCAGGGCTTGATTCAGTAAACTCAACAAAACTTTCAAGAGACTTAGATACAATCAAAGACTTTGAACGTATTGGTGACCACTTAACAAATATTACTGATTTCTTTGTTGAAAGATATCAAGAAAATCAAGTATTAAGTGAAAATGGTAGAAAAGAATTAACACACATGTTTGAAATTATCGAACAAATGATTGATGATACATTATATGCATTTGAAAATCAAGATATTGATAAAGCTAAAGAAGTTATTAAACTTGAAGATAAAATTGATGAACTTGAAGAAAAATATAGATATCGTCATATTGAAAGACTTAAAAAAGGTGAGATTAAACATGGTATTGCAGAAAACTATGTTGATATCTTAGCGAATTTAGAAAGAATTGCCGATCATTTAATGAATGTAGCAAGTTCTGTTATTGAGCCACTTTATGTGCCTCAAGATGTATTAATTCCAAAACCTAAAGAAATCGATAAAGATATTTAATAACAATTAAAAGTCTTACTGTGGATTCTCACAAGTAAGACTTTTTTTATGTTATAATTTTGATAGATATAAATAAAGGATGTAATCATATATGTTTGAATTAAAAGCGCCTTATACACCTCGTGGTGATCAAATTAAAGCGATTGAAAAATTACAAGACAATCTAGACAATGGACATAAGGAACAAGTATTGCTTGGTGCCACAGGTACAGGTAAGACTTTTACAATGGCTAATGTCATTCAAAAGCTTCAAAAGAAGACTTTAATATTAGCACCTAATAAAACATTAGCGGGTCAACTTTATGGCGAATTAAAAGCATTCTTTCCGAATAATAGAGTTGAATACTTTATTTCATATTATGATTATTATCAACCAGAAGCATATGTTGTTTCATCTGATACATATATTGAAAAAGATTCATCAATAAATGATGAAATTGATGAAATGCGACATAGTGCCACAGCTTCTTTATTAGATGCTGATGATGTGATAGTTGTCGCGTCTGTTTCTTGTATATACGGTATCGGTGATCCTGATGACTATAAAAACTCAATGATGTATCTACGTGTTGGTCATGAATATGGTAGAGACAATATGATCAATAAGTTAGTAGAACTAACATATCAAAGAAATGATATGGATTTTCATCGCGGTACATTTAGAGTAAGAGGCGACATCATTGAAGTGATTCCTGCATATGAACGTGCAATGGGGATAAGAGTATCATTTTTTGGTGATGAAATAGAAGAGATCAAAACATTTGATGTTTTAACAGGTCAAGCTTATGAGTCTCTAAAATATGTATCTATATTTCCAGCGACTCACTTTATGACAAATAAAGAGAAGTTAAATGAAACGATTAGAAGAATTAAAAATGAGTTACAAGAACAAATTTTATACTTTAAACAAAATAATATGTTGTTAGAAGCACAGCGTATCGAGCAACGTACAAAATATGATATTGAAATGCTAGAAGAAATTGGTATGTGTAGTGGTATTGAAAACTATTCAAGACACTTATCACTTAGAGAAGCAGGAGAAACACCAGATACTTTAATTGATTTCTTTGGTGATGATTTCTTGCTTATTATTGATGAATCGCATGTTACAATTCCACAAGTTAGAGGTATGTATGCAGGTGATAGATCAAGAAAAACGACATTAGTAGAACATGGATTTAGACTACCTTCAGCACTAGATAATAGACCACTTAGATTTGATGAATTTGAACAAAAATTAGATAAAATCATTTATTTATCAGCAACACCTGGTGCTTATGAAAAAGAAAAAGGTATTCCAGTTGTTGAACAAATCATTAGACCAACATATTTATTAGATCCTGAAATTGAGATTAGAAAGACACATGGTCAAATGGATGATCTTTATTTTGAGATTAAAGAAAGAGTTGCTAGAAATGAACGTGTATTAGTTACAACTTTAACTATTCGCATGAGTGAAGATTTAACGAAATATTTTAAAGAACTAGGACTAAAGGTCGCATATCTACATAGTGAGATTAAATCATTAGAACGTATTAGAATATTAAGAGATTTAAGATTAGGTAAATATGATTGTTTAATTGGTATTAACTTACTTAGAGAAGGACTTGATTTACCTGAGGTAAGTTTAGTCGCGATACTAGATGCTGATAAACAAGGTTTCTTAAGATCTGAACGAAGTTTAATACAAACAATTGGACGTGCCGCAAGAAATCAAAACGGACGCGTCATCATGTATGCAGATTCAATATCACAAGCGATGCAATACGCGATTGATGAAACTGCAAGACGTAGAGAACTTCAAATTAAGTTTAATGAAGAAAATGGTGTAGAACCAGTTACTGTACAAAAAGACATTCGTGAACAAATCTCTATGAAAGAAGAGATTCTTGAAGAAGATAAATCATATGAAAGAATGTCTAAACAAAAAGTTAAAGAAACAATTAAAGATTTAGAAAAACAAATGAATGAAGCAGCTAAAGCACTAGATTTTGAAAAAGCTGCAGAAATTAGAGATTTAATTTTTGAATTAAGATCACAGTGAGGATAAGATGGAAAAAGATTTAACCGTATTAAAAGCAGTCATTGATGCTGACTACAAAAGACATATAAAAAGATTTGAATCATTAGAACCAAATAAAGATATCGTCTTTCTAGGGGATTCAATGATCGCATATTTTCCGCTTAAATCCTTTAAGTTAAATGATAGGGTTCATAACCTAGGTATTCCAGGGGACACGACTATAGGCGTTTTAAAACGTATAGAACAGGCGATTAGATTAAAACCTAAGAAATTATTATTAGGTATTGGTTTAAATGACTTTGTATTAACGGATTTAAATACTGAAGAAACATATAGAAATATCATGAATATTTGTGATACGATTAAAGAACAAGTAAAAGATGTTGAAATATATATAGCCGAACTAACACCAATTAATAAAAGTGATTTTCCTCATCAAATGTTTGTAAAATATAGAAATTTAGATGATAGTGATCAATTAAATGATATGCTAAATGAGCAAAAAAGATACAAAATCATACCGTTATTTAAAGCGTTAGTAAATGAACAATATGAACTAAAATTAGATTTGACAAAAGACGGTGTTCATTTAAATGACAAAGGATATGAAATATATCTAAATAGTTTGCAAAAAGCCTTGTTTTAAAGGCTTTTTTTATTTATAATTATTATGGTAACTTTAAAAGAAATAGGGAGGATTTATGAAAACATCAGAGTTAGCAGCAAAATTAGGTATGACAATCGAAAATGAAGTACCGTCAAAAGTAGTAAATGGTTTTAAAGTACAACTAGTGGAAATGGCAATTGGACGTATGAAGCAAACAGCATTAGCAATTGTAACTAATAGTGAGTTAGACAAGCCAATGCAAGCGAAAATTAGAAAAGCGAATGGTATTAACGGCCTATACATTCAAAATGTAGGTTTAGCTAGTAACGCAGCTTATCTACCAATTAAGAAAAACATTTCAGCAGAGAAATTCGATGAAAAAGTCGAAAAAGTAACAAAAGTTTTAAATGATTTAGGCGTTAAAGATTTAGATTATTGTCCATTCTGTGGGTCTACAGAAGCATTAGATGGCGTAAGAACTATCGAAGGGGCAAATATTCATGTTCATGATGCTTGTGTAGACAAGTTCTTAGAAGAAGCTGAAAAATCACTTCAAGCACATGATAGCGGTTCATATAGTAAAGGTATTGTTGGCGCAGTACTTGGTGCTGTATTAGGTGCAATTCCAGCAGCAATAGCGTTATTCTTATTTAGCTATTTAATTGGATTATTATTCGCACTTATTCCATTTGCATCATTCTATTTTTATCGTAAGAGTGGCGCGCCAAAAACAACTCAAGCAGTTACTGTGATTAGTGTGTTATCTCTTGCACTTGCAGCGTTAATGAGTTTTGGTTATTACAGCATGGTAGATGCTTGGATTCAAAGTGGTGAAATTGTTCTTGAAGCTGGTGAAACATTCACGTTAACACCAATCTTACTTCAAACAGTATTATTTGCAGCAATCGGTGTATGGGTAGCATGGAATTACATGTATAAAAATACATCAGGGGCAATGAGAAAAAACTTAAGCCAATATAAAAAATAATTAAATTAATTAAAGGGTTCAGTTTAAACTGAACTCTTTTTTATTTGAATTAAGGTATTCAAATGTTTTATACTAAAGGTAGAAAGTATATGAGGTGATTAAGATGATTAAAGCAATTATATTCGATCTAGATGGTGTTATCGTGTCGACAGACGAGCTTCATTATGAAGCATGGAAGAAGATGGCGGACAAACAAGGCATAGAGTTTAATAAAGAGATTAATCACAGATTAAGAGGTGTATCAAGAGCTGCATCATTAGATATTATTCTAGAAAAATCAGAAAAAACATATTCAGATGAAGAAAAACAAGCACTTATGGATTATAAGAATGAATATTATAAAACATTATTATCAAAACTTACTGAAGAAGATATACTACCTGGCATTAATAAGGTATTAGAGACTTTAAAAGAAAAAAATATCCAAATCGCTATTGGTTCTTCTAGTAGAAATGCACAAATAATATTAGAACATATTGGACTACTAAAAACTTTTGAAGCTATTTCTGATGGTACGGATGTTATTAGAAGTAAACCGGACCCAGAAGTATTTTTGGTTGCAGCAAAGAAACTACAAATTGATCCAAAATATTGTGCTGTCGTAGAAGATGCTCATGCTGGTATAACAGCAGCAAAACGAGCAGGCATGGTTGCTATCGCAGTTGGAGATGCGATGAGTAGTGAGGAAGCAGATTATAAATTTACGAATATATTAGATTTACTAAAAATCGTATAAAGAGGTATAAATGGAATCATTTATTAAAGATTTACTAACGGATAAAATTATAGAAGATGCTTTTCAAGCATTTTCTTTTAATAAAGAAGAGTGTCATTTTCATGGTGGATTTGAAAACCTTGTTTATGAATGTAGAAAAAATGATCAAGCATATATATTAAGATTTGTTCATTCTTCGCATAGAGTAAGCGACTATGTGTTAGCGGAATTAGAATTTATTGATTATTTGAATAAGCATGATGCAAGTGTTTCAATGGTCATACCATCAAAGCATAACGAATTTATAGAAATATTTGATGCTAATCAAGGGTACTTTAGTGTGTGTTTATTTAATAAAGCACCTGGTACATTTATAAAGGATGAGATTAACGATCAAGCATTTGTTAAATATTTTGGTGAAGAAGTAGGTAAATTACATAGTCTTACTAATGACTTTAAACCTAAACATAAAAGATATAGATTTGATGAAGAAGACTATATAAGTGTGTCAAAGAAATACTTACCTAAAAAATATGAAGGTATTTATGATATACATGATGATCTCATATTTAATATCAATAAAATCGAAGAAACAAGAGAAACATTTGGACTTATACATACCGATCTACATTTTCACAACATGTTTTATGATGGGAAGAAATTAACATTTTTTGACTTTGATGATGCTAGTTACAAATATAAAATTTCAGATATTGCAATTATATTATTCTACTCATTTCTCTTTTGGAACATAGAAGATGATGCACAAGAGAAATTAATAAATTTCCTTAAAACGTTTTTAAAGGGTTATAGAAAGTATCATCCTATTTCTGAAGAATCTTTAAGACAATTACCAATGTTCTTTAAATTAAGAGAAATTATTTTAGTATTAGTTCTAGCAAGTTCAGAAGAAGAAAAAGCGATGAATCATTTCATTCATACACATTGGGATTACATATTAGATCGTAAAAATTTAATAGACATTGAAGTCCTCATAAAAGCAGTAAGTGAAGATTAAATTTACAATGTAATATATATGTTGTATAATTTAAATATAATATGGGGGTATTACAATGAAGTTATCAATGAAGAAAATTTCAAATATTTCAATGATCGTGATTTTTATCATGGTTGTTTTTATGCAAATTTTTAGATTTTCTTCAATCGATACGATACCTGATCAAGTACATTTAGAGCAACCAATCATTTTTAATATAAGTCTTATTTCAATGGCTATTTTGATGGTTGCTTTTTTCTATGCAATTCCATTAATTTTAACTATTGAGATAATTGTTCAACTACCTAGAATAAAAACAATTAAAATCATTACGTTTAAACCAATTAAAAAAACATATCATGAAATGATTAAAACAATTCAAATATACTTCGATTCAAAACAAGTGATTCGTTGTTGACAATCTCTTTTTATCTAATTAAATAAAATAAAAGGAGAAAATAAATGAAAAATATTAAAAGCATAGTACTTATTGTACTAAGTCTTTTTGTCATTGTAGTTAGTTTTTTTGACAATATAGCAAATACTATATTTTATGTACAACAAATATGTTTACTTATGATTATTGGTATAGTAGTATTTGATTTATTGCAATTTATTGATAAAAGAATCACTAAGAAATATGATATAAAGACAAAATGGTTAAATACCTTACATATATTCAAAGTGATTATATTTACGGGTATTGTTGTAACAATAGCATCACTACAATTTACATATGTAAAATTAAACACAGAATATTATCAAACTTATCATCAGTTTTATGATCAATATCATCATCTGATATTTTCATCATATACAGGTATTCAAGATTATCAACCTTCTTATGTAAATCAAACAGATAATGAATTAGAAGTTATTTTTGAATATACAATTGATAAAAATAAAAACGAGTTTAGTCCGTTAAATATTCAAGATTATGATATAAACCGTATGGTAACAAAATACTCATATGAAATAAAATTAACATATGATGGCACTAAAATCGCTCAACATGAGGTTGTAAAAACTACTAAAATGATTTTTTATGCAGATGACGTTGTACTTGGTCAAGTTGATAAATATATCTATACAGGGGATTATAGTCAAAGTGATCAAGGTTATTTTGAATTTAGTGAAGGACACAAAGGTTCATCAATTCTTATGATGTCAATTGAAGAAATAGAACAGTACGATTTAGATTCACTTGTTATCGATGAAACGAATACAAGAACAACTATTTATCATTTAGTTGATGATAGTGAAACGACTGAATCGATCACAAAGCACATGTATAAACAAACTGATGGTGTTGATGATGAATTATCTTATGACATAATTTTAGATAAAAATAACTCAGATACCTCAAAAGTATATCAATTTAATCGATATATCGAAACAGTTAAAATCGAGACTGTAGATTTAAGGATGAATCAAAATGCTATAAATAAAGAAATTATTTATGAATTAGGAAGTACTAGAATAGAGGAAACATCGCGTTTTGAAATCAATGAATTCGGGAATATAATGAATCACTATGATGCCACAGGGATGATTCAAAATGATATTGATAGTAGATTTGTATATTCCAGTGAACTCATAAAGAATGAACCCAATCAAAAACTATATCGTATTGTAAAAGCAGACCCAACTATACTTGGTATAATCAATTATCAAAGTGTTGTAAAAGAATCTTATGGTTATTCAATAAGAGAAAGCATTTTAAGAGATGTAAGTTTTTTTGATAGTATATTTAACAAAGATGAGGTTTTTACATATGATCATGCTGCTTCATATCTTGATGTTACAGTTTATGAATATCAATTAGGATATTTTGATGGATCAAGTATATTCTATACGAATCGTACAGTTCCTAGTGAACAGCAGTTTCAATTACCGCCTTATTTAGAATAAATGACAAAAAATGAAGATTATCTGTCAAGATAGTCTTTATTTTTATAATATTTTTTAGAGTATGTTATCATATATATGGAGATGATTTTATGAACGCAAAAACACATTATGATCAAGCATTAGCACACTATTTATTAAATACACCAAAGAAAAATATTTTATCAGCAATTCAACATTTTGAAGAAGCTTCTAGTCAAGGATATGCAGATGCATATTACTTTTTAGGACGTTTCTATGGATTAGGTGATGGTGTAACGCTTGATTTTGAAAAAGCCATGGCTTTATATAATGAAGGTAGAGAATTAGGTAGTGCTAAATGTGGTTATGCACTTGGACTAATGTATCACAGTGGGTCAGGTGTTGAAAAAGATGAAAAACTAGCACAAGAATTTTTTACAGAAAGTTATCAAATGTTAATGATTGAGGCATCTAATGATGACGCGGTAAGTATGCATATTATGGGTACTTATTACTATTATGGATTCTCAATTCAAAGATATATTTTCACAGCCATTGAATGGCTACAAAAAGCTGCACAAAAAGGATATAGTGATTCACAATATATGTTAGGTATGATTTATGAAACATTAGGTGATGATTCTAACCAAACAGATAAAGCAATCCCGTATTATGAACAAGCTGCAGCACAAGATCATCCTTATGCACAATATGCATTAGCGATGATAGCATTAGAAAAAGAAGATTTTAGAAAAGCAGAGTTCTTTTTAGAGAAAGCTGCATCTCAACAATATGCGCTTGCTGCTTATTCTCTAGGTAAATTATTACATGAAAGAGATAAAAAACATCCAATGCGTGCATTTGAATGGTTTTTAGTTGCTGCAAAACAAAATCATATTGAAGCATGTTACTATGTTGGTTTTTACTATCAATATGGTAAAGGTGTTGCACAAAGTGATGAAGATGCGATTATTTGGTATGAAAAAGCTGCACTTGCTAAAGATAGAGATGCTCTATATCATCTAGCGTTATTGCTAATTAGACAAGATAAACCTGATTTTGTATCAGCCGCTAAACTTTTAGGAGAAGCTGCAAAGCAAGGACATCCTAATGCTCAATATAACTTAGCTGTTATGTATCAAAAAGGTGATGGTATTGAACAAAGTGATCAAAAAGCACTTTATTGGTATGAAAAATCGGCAGAACAAGGTCTACCGATTGCACAGTATAATTTAGGTATGATCTATTTTGCAGGCGATATTGTATTAAAAGATGAAGATAAAGCTAGAGAGTTATGGGAAAAAGCTGCTGCGCAAGGATTTGAAAAGGCAGTACAACTTATGTACTCTATTAACAATTACGAAAAACTACAAAAAAGTAAATTCCAAAACTAATCATATATATATAGAAAGAAAAGCCTCGTTCAATAGAACAAGGCTTTTTTTGTATTATTTAGCGTTAACTTTAATAATTTCTTTAAATATTTCAACTGCTTTATGCATTTGATTGATTGATGCGAATTCTAAACGACCATGGAATTGATATCCACCAGTTCCGATATTAGGACAAATTAGACCATCATATGTAAGTCTTGCACCATCAGTTCCACCTCTAATTGGTTCAATAGAAGGTGTAACGCCACAGTTTTTAGTAGCTTCAACAGCAAGGTCAATAACTTCCATATGATCTTTGATGATATCATACATGTTATAATAACTATCTTTTAATTCTACAGTCACAACTTCATAACCATATTTATTGTTCATGTAAGTCGCGATTGTATTAAAGTCTTCTTTTTGTTTGTTGAATTTTTCTTTATCATGATTTCTAATGATGTAATGACTATAAGCATATTCAACTTCACCCTTCATACCTGTTAAGTGATTAAAGCCTTCATATTTTTCAGTATATGCAGGATTTAAGAACTCAGGAAGTAATGAATGGAATTCCATTGCTAAATGTAGTGCATTAATCATTTTATTTTTAGATGACCCTGGGTGAATTGATTTACCAGTAAATTTTAGAGAAGCACTTGCGGCATTAAAATTTTCATATTCGATACCACCAACTTCACTACCATCTGCAGTATAAGCGAAATCAGCTTTAAAGAAATCAAAATCAAAGCGATCAGCACCTTGTCCAATTTCTTCATCAGGTGTAAAGCAAATATAAATGTCACCATGTTTTTCATCAGGATTTGATGTGAAGTATTTAGCAACTTCCATAATTTCTGCTACACCACATTTATCATCAGCACCTAATAAAGTGTTACCATCTGTTACGATGATATCATCACCAATGACTCTTGATAAACTAGGGAATTGATCAGGATGCATTGATAAAGTATCATTTAAATCAATTTTTGATCCATCATATTTTTCAATAATTCTAGGATTTACATCTTTTCCTGGTGCATCAGGAGAAGTATCAACGTGAGCAATTAAACCGATTGCCTTTTTATTTTCTACATTTGCAGGTATTTTAGAATAGACATATCCATCTTTATCTAAATATGCATCTAAACCGAATTCTTTTAATTCTTCAACTAATAATCTTGATAAATCTTTTTGTTTTTCAGTTGAAGGAAAAGTTGTTGATTCATGGTCAGATTGAGTGTCAATTTTCACATATCTTAAAAATCTTTCTACTAAAGTGTTCATTTTTGTACTCCTTATTTATGTTTTTCTATCACTAATTATACAACAAATTAACTAAAATATCATGAAAATCAATAAAATTAAGCCAAAAATTAAAAAAATTAAGGTCAATATTAATAAAATTAACTTTTTTCGAATAAAAGTGTTGACATTTAAATAAAAACTTAATATAATCAATGTGTAAGTTAAAAAAATTAAGTTTCAAGGTGATTTTATGAAAAAATATGAAGTATTAGATAAATTAAATCAAAAAGAAATCACAGTTGATGAAGCATATAAGCTCTTATATAAAAAACAATATAAGGTTAGAAGAGCTCACTTCATTAAATTAAGATTTGATATTAAAGACGAGAAGGCAGCCAATGTGTTGTTAAAAACTTTATTCTTTTTACCAGTACCAATGTTGTTTGTAAGATTAATTCTTAAGCTTGTTATGAAAAAATCACAAGGCAAGATGGGATTAGAAAATATTCCATTAACACATGATCAAATATTAGACCTTGTGACACATAAAGGATTATTAGTTGATGTCCAGGCGCAAGACGATGCTAATATCTTAATCAAAACCATATAGGAGGATTTAAAAGTGAAAGCAAAATACCCAGTTATATCTACATGTCCAGTTTGTAGCCATGAATTAAAAGTAGTGAGATTAGAATGTGATCATTGTGGGACAGCAATCGATGGTGATTTCACACTTTCAAAATTCAATTATTTAAATACTGATAAATTATATTTTATTGAAGTATTTGTTAAAAATAGAGGTAACATTAAAGCGATTGAAAAAGAACTTAATATCAGTTACCCAACAGTTAAAAAAATGTTAGACGATGTTATTAGCGAATTAGGCTATGATGCTAACAATAATGATGACTTTGAAAAAGAAGATGAAGTTGAAGTAATCAATTCAAAGGTTCAATCAAAAATTGACATCGTAAAAAAGTTAAAGAATAAAGAAATCACAGCAGCTGAGGCAATGGAACTTCTCAATAAATTAAAATAATTAAAAAGAGGAGAATACATATGAACACATCAATCTTTTCTGATGAAAGAGTCAGAATATATAAAAAATTATCTCAAGGCACAATGTCTAGAGAAAGAGCGATTAGAGAATTAAAAAATCTTAGATTAGGAGCATATAAATATGAGTAAAGATCAATTAAAAGAAGAAAGAAAAAACATCTTAGAAATGTTATCACAAGGTACAATTACAGCAGATGAAGCTGAAAAGTTATTAAATGCATTAAGCGATGATAAAACAGACTTTAATCAAGAAGTTATTATTAACAAAGGTAAAAAAGGATCATTTAAAATGTTAAAGATCTTAGTTGATTCAGAAGATGGCGACAAAGTGAGAGTTCAAATCCCAGTTGAGTTCGCTAAATTATTAAAAACAACTAAATTCAATGGCAAAGTTAATGACTTAGATATCGATGTTGATGCTATTGTACAAATGGTAACAAACGGTGTTGAAGGCGAAATTGTTAACATTGAATCTGCTGATGGCGACAAAATTAGAATTTTCGTTGAATAGTTAAAAAGTATATAATAAAAACGTTTTCTATAAACGTTTTTTTATTATCTATAACATATAATGTTATAATTTAAAATAAGCGAGGTTAGATCGGAAGGTATTAAAATATGTTGTTCCAAAAACATTTCAGGAAGTTTTATTTGAGATATTTCTTTGCATTCTTTATAGGTATTGCTGTATTAGTTATTATTGATTATATGCAGTTGAGAGTACCTGAATATATAGGAAATATTATCGATGTTTTCAATCCTGAGACAGACTTACAAAATCTCATGTCATCAACTGAAGCATTATCTTTAGTAAATGCCATTGATGGAGAGAGTTTCATTTTAAATTTAATTGCAAACACAGCAATTATTTCATTTGTTGTTATGATTGGTAGATTTTTATGGAGATACACGATTTTCGGTACATCTAGAAAAATTGAAACAGATCTTAGAAATGAAATGTTCGTTCATGCAACTAAATTATCACAAAACTTCTATAATAATGAAAAAGTTGGTAGTTTAATGACTTACTTCATTAATGATTTAGAAGCAGTTAGAAGATCTTATGGTATGGGTTTATTAATGCTTGTTGATGGATTAGCTTTAGGTGGTATTGCATTATATAAAATGGCAGTCATGAATCCTAGATTAACAATTATCGCAGCTATCCCAATGGTTATTCTTACATTTATTATGATATTTGTTCGAAAAGTCATATCAGCTAAGTTCAAAGAAAGACAAGAAGCATTTGAAGATTTAAGTGATTTCACACAAGAAAACTTCTCAGGTATCCGTGTTATTAAAGCTTTTGTTAGAGAATTAAAAGAATTAGCTTTCTTCCAAAAGAAAAATGATAAGTTCTATCAAAAACAAATTAACTTTGTTAAACATATGGTGGGGATCAATATTATCATTTCAATTGGCATCAACTTTGTTGTGCTATTTATTGTTGTATTTGGTAGTTTCCTAGTCATCAACTCAAATGGTGTTGGTTTTACTTCAGGTAACTTAACAACTTACTTCACATACTTTACAACACTGATATGGCCAGTGATGGCACTATCTCAATTTGTTGCAGTTCAAGGACAAGCAACAGCAAGTGCTCAACGTATTGAAAGTTTCTTAGATGCACCAATTGACATTAGAGATCAAAATGTTGAAGATCACAATGGTCCATTAAAACCAAGTATCACTTTAAAAAATTTAACATTCCAATATCCAGATGGAGATACAAATGTATTAAAAGATGTATCATTTGAAATTAAAGCTGGTGAAATGGTTGGTATTTTAGGTCGTACAGGTAGCGGGAAATCATCATTAGTTGATTTATTCCTTAGAACATATAATGTCGATGAAGGACATCTCTTTATTGGAGATAAAGATATTATGAAATTACCTGTTAAAAAAGTTAGAGAAACAATCGGTTATGTACCACAAGATAATTTCTTATTCTCTACAACGATTAAAGAAAATATTGGATTCTCTCATGATGGAGATTATCAAGATATAGTTGAAGAAGCAGCTAAATTATCTGATGTATATCAAAATATTATGGATTTCAGTCACGGATTTGAAACTGTGCTTGGAGAACGTGGTGTTACTGTATCAGGTGGTCAAAAACAAAGAATTAGTATTGCTAGAGCTTTAGCTAAAGACCCTGAAATTCTTATATTAGATGATTCAGTATCAGCGGTTGATACTAAAACTGAAGATGCAATTATTAGTAATCTTCACCGTATTAGAAAAGGTAAAACGACAATATTTATCGCACACCGTATTTCTACAGTAAGAAAAATGGATAAAATTATCTTACTTGAAGATGGTCATGTGATCGCTGTTGGTTCACATACGAAACTTCTTAAAACAAGTCCTGAGTATGCTGACATGGTTAAACGTCAACAACTTGAAGCACTTGTGGAAGGTGGTGAATCATAATGAAAGACTTTAAAGAAAACACAAGATTAAAAACAGATAGACAGGTCTTAACTAGATTACTTAAATACATGATTCCATATAAGAAACAATTGATTATTGTTGCCTTATTAATGATAGCAGCAGTATTTGTACAATTATTACCGACATTCTTATTAGGACTTACAATTGATAATGTTAGTGCTGATATTCCAAGAGATGAAAAAATAGCAACAATGATTTTCATTAGTGTATTCTTCATTATCATGGTTGTAGCAGGTAACTTAATGAGTTATATTCAAAGTATCATGTTACAAAAAATAGGACAAAAAACAATTGTATCTCTACGTGAAGAAGTATTTAATCATATTGAAAACTTATCAATTGAACAAGTTAATGAATTACCTGTTGGTAAATTAGTAACAAGAGTTATGAATGATACAAACTCTTTATCAGAGATGTATACGAATGTTTCAGTAAATTTACTTAGAAACATCTTATATTTATTTGGTGTATTTATCGCATTATTTGTGATTAATGCAAGAATGGCAATCATTGTCGTAATTGCATTTCCAATCGTATTATATGCAAGTTTTGTATTTAGAAAATATTCAAGAGCGAATTATAGAATTGTTAGATCAAATGTATCAGAAATTAATGCATACTTATCAGAAAATTTATCTGGCATGAAAGTTACTCAAATATTTAATCAAGAAGATAAAAAGATTAAAGAATTTGGTGATAAAAATGCGTTGTTACGTAAAAGTTATATTAGAGAAATCTTAGTATTTGGTATTTATAGACCATTAATCTATGGAATCTCTGCAGCTGCGATTGTCGCAACACTTTATTTTGGTTATCAAGATGTATATGCAGGTATATTAACAGCAGGTATGTTATTTACATTCTATCGTTTAGTATCTGAATTGTTCCAACCAGTTCAACAAATTGCTGAACAATTTAATACATTACAAAATGCATTTGCAAGTGCTGAAAAAATATTTGATGTATTAGATACAGAACCAACAATTGTTGATAAAGAAGATGCGATTGAATTAGAAACATTTACTGGATCTATTGAATTTAAGGATGTATGGTTCTCATATATTCCTGATGAATGGGTATTAAAAGGTATAAGCTTTAAAGTCAATCCTGGAGATACTGTCGCATTCGTAGGTGCTACAGGTTCTGGTAAAACAACGATATTAAGTTTAATTGTTAGAAATTATGATATTCAAAAAGGTCAAATTTTAATTGATGGCATTGATATTAAAGATATTAAGCGATCATCACTTAGAAAACATATTGGTCAAATGCTACAAGATGTATTCTTATTTAGTGGATCAATTAAAAATAATATTTCACTAAGCGAAGAAAATATCTCAGATGATGAGATTAAAGCAGCATCAGAATATGTTGGTGCAAATACATTTATTGATAAACTACCAGATGGATATGATCATGTTGTATTAGAACGTGGTAATAACTTCTCTAGTGGTCAAAGACAACTGATTTCATTTGCAAGAGCACTTGTTTATAAACCATCATTAATGATTTTAGATGAAGCAACTGCGAATATTGATAGTGAAACAGAAGAGTTAATTCAAGCATCACTTGAAAAGATGATGAATATATCAACGATGTTAATCGTTGCACATAGATTATCAACAATTCAACACAGTGATAAAATTATAGTTATGCAAAAAGGTAAAATAATAGAAATGGGTAGTCATCAAGATTTATTGCAAAAAGAAGGATTATACTACAATCTTTATAAATTACAATATGATGATTCACCTCTAGAAGGAGAAGCTAAATGATAGAAAAAAACGAGATTCAAGCTTTACTTAATGAAGCCTTATCCACAGGTGCGGATTTTGCGGAAATATTCTTTGAAGATACGCATTCTCAAAACACAAGAGTGACATCGGGAGATGTTACAAGCGTTGGACGTAATAACGTTCATGGCGCAGGTGTAAGATTAATCTTAGGCGTTGATGAAGTCTATGGTTATACAAATGATGTAAGTTATGATAGTTTATTAGAAGTTGTTAATAACTTAAAAGCATCATTTAATGGTCCTTTAACAAAAGTTGTGCCATTAGGTGAAAAGAAACCTTATAACACTGTTATTAAAAGACCAATCGCATCAGTAACAAATGATGAACGTGCTGAAAAATTAATTCATTTATCTAAAATTGTAAGTGAACATGATGAAAGAATTATTCAATCAATTATCGCACTTTCTGAAACAGAACAAAAAGTACTTATTTGTAATACTGAAGGTGTATATCAAGATGATTTACGTGTATACACTAGAGTATTTATTGTTGGTGTATCTAAAGATGGTGAAAATATGCAACAAGCATATGAATCACAAGGTAGATACATGGGCTTTGAAATATTTGATGAAATAGATTATGATGCATATGCTAAAGAAGTTGCTATTAGTGCAATTAAATTCTTAACAGCTGAAGATATTGTTGCTCAAACAATGCCGGTTGTATTAAACAATGGCTTTGGTGGCGTTATTTTCCATGAAGCATGTGGACATCCATTAGAAGCTACTGCAATCGCTAAAGGTTTATCACCATTTGTTGGTAAACTTGGTGAAAAAGTTGGGTCTGACTTAGTCACTGCTTATGATGATGGAGATGTTGATGGTGCTTGGGGTCGCTTATCATTTGATGATGAAGGTAGAGCTACTCAAAAGAACTTATTAATTGAAGATGGTGTATTAAAAGGTTATTTAATTGACTACAGAAATGCCCGTAAGATGAAAATGGAACCTACAGGTTCTGGTAGACGTCAATCATATAAATTCTCACCAACTTCACGTATGAACTCAACTTATATCGCTCCAGGTAAAGATAAACCAGAAGATATCATTAAAGATACTAAATATGGTCTATATGCTAAAAAACTTGGTGGTGGTACAGTTGATCCAGCAACAGGTGAATTTAACTTTGCAGTTTCTGAAGGCTATATGATCGAAGATGGTAAATTAACAACTGCTGTACGTGGTGCAATGCTTGTTGGTCATGGTAAAGATGTATTATTTAAAATTGATAGAGTCGCTGACAACTTAGAATTTGGTCAAGGTATGTGTGGTTCATTATCAGGTAGTGTACCTGTAGATGTAGGGCAACCTACAATCCGTGTATCTGAAATGACTGTTGGTGGAAATGGAGGGCAAAAATAATGTTTGAAAAATGGTTAGAATTAGGACTTAAAAAAGGCATTACAGACCTTGAAATTTTCTCAACACAATCAAAGAGTTTAAAATTATCTTTTTATGAAGGTAAAGTAGACCAAAATGTTGTAAGTAATGTATCATCTGTATCAATTCGTGGTGTCTATGACGATAAATTAGCAAGAGTTTACTTTGAAAATTTATCAGATGACAATGCAGAAATCTATCTAGATGCATTAATTGAAAATGCAAAAGCAATTTCAGTTAAAGAACCAGCAATTATTTATGAAGGTTCAGAAAAATATCCTGAAGTAGATGAAAAACCATTTGATTTTTCATCAGTACCGATGGCAAAAAAAATTGAATTAGTTAAAACATTAGAATCAGAAGTACTTAAAAATGAATATGTTTCTCAATTAGAAACAACTGTTTATCAAGAAGTTGCTTCAAAAACAGTATTAGTTAATTCTAAAGGTTTAAACTTAGAAAAAGAAAATACATATGCATATGTTTATGCAATTGGTGTATTTAAAAAAGATGAAGATATTAAAACAGCATTTGAAATTAAACTAGTTAAAGATTTCAATGATATTGATCCAATCGCATTAGCAGCTAAGACTATTGAAACTGGTGTTGCTAAACTTGGTGGTAAAACAATCAAATCAGGATCATATCCAGTTGTCTTTAAACAAAATATGTTTGCTAATCTATTAGGTGCATTCTCATCAACATTTAGTGGTGAATCAGCATATCGTAATTTAACTCAACTTAAAGATAAAGTTGGAGAAGAAGTCGCAGTACCATCATTTAATTTGGTTGATGATCCTTTAACAGATAAAGCATTATTTAAAACACCATTTGATGATGAAGGTGTTGCATGTTCACAAAAATACTTAATTAAAGATGGTGTATTTAAAGGATTCATGCATAACTTGAAAACAGCAGCAATCTTTAATGAAGCACCTACAGGACATGGATTTAGAGGTGGCATTTCATCAACTAATCTATATGTAGAACCAGGTACTTTATCATTTGATGAAATGATTAAAGATATTGCTGATGGTGTATATATTACTGACTTAGTAGGGTTACATGCTGGTGTTAATGCTGTATCAGGTGAGTTTAGTGCTCAAGCTGGCGGCTTTAAAATCAAAGATGGTAAAATTGATCATCCAATTAAGATGATCGTTGTATCAGGTAATTTCTATAAGATGATTAAAAACATTCATTCAATGGATAAAGAGTTAGAATTTACAACTTCATTCATTGGAAGTCCTAATGTTTATATTAAAGAATTAATGATTGGTGGAGAGTAATCTTCACTTTTCTTTTTTTTAGTGCTATAATATAACAAAAAACGGGTGGGATTATGAGTACAAATAAGCATTCTCATAAATTATATATCATACTAGGTATCATCACTGTTATATCATTGATGGTTTTTCAATATATAAGATTATCATCACTTACAGTTGTTATATTTAGACCAATTGATATATTTGAGTACCTACCATACATACTTATCATAACTATAGGTATACCATTAGTATATGCAATCATCATATTAATGCTCATGATGCTTGTTGTTGAAATATCATATACATTTAAATTTAATACATATAAATATCCGAAATTTAAAAATAGTAAAATTCACATACTAAAAACATATAAATATTTAAATATAAATAAATTAAGACCGATGGTCATGCGTTGTTGAGATTCATATGTATAAAGACAATTTTATATATATGAAAGGAGACTTATGGAAAAAAATAAAATTGCATGGATGCGTATAACACTCACAGTGTTAGTATCTCTTTTTATCGTTGTATTACTTTTTAATGTGCCTTATTATAATAGGTTTTGGTTCTACTTTAGACATGTTAGTTTATATGGCATCGCAGTATCATTACTTTTACTCATAACTTATTTATACGTAAAAGAACTGTTTAATAAGTATAGACTTCACCAAGTTGTAAAATATCTTATTATATCATTATCAATTGGATTATATATTGTAGCAGCTATTTTTATGAGTAATTATCAAATGAATTATATTGAAACTAGGGTCATACCACCTTATAAAAACACAGCATATTATGACTTATATGGAAATTTCCTTTATAGAAATCGATATAATACAAGTGAAATAAGCAATGTGGTTTATACATATAATGGAGATAACCAATTGATTTTTGAAGCAGATGAATATATTTTTGGTGAGATTCGTAGTGCAAATCTTTCAGGTAATAATATTATCTATAATATGACTAATTCAGATATTAATATACATGTTAAAGTTGTGCTTAATTATAGGTTAAAAGGTGAAGTGCAAAGTGTAGATATAACATATCTTGAAGTGAGACATAATTATAGTTTTGAAGATGATGGTGGGTATACAATCTCAACTAAAATAGAGAGAACTGTAGAAAATACGATAGACGGTAATAAATTCTATACGACTGAAAACAACTCAAAAGTTGTTGAAAAATTGAATTATTTAACAGATGAACCATTTATTTCAACAGACGAAGATAATTATGAGTACACTGACTATGATACTGTTATATATAGTTCCCAATTAATAACAAGTGAAAATCAAACAAATTTAGAAATAAGAGATGAAATTAATAATTTGCGATTGCTATATGGTCGTGTCACAGATCAAAATTATACACATACATTTAATTTGAATCACTATGATGATCAAGGTATATTCATAAATAAGATATACAGATATTATCAATCACATGATCAGATTGTAGTAACTGATGAAATGGAAGAAGGGTATTCTGGTGGTTATCCTATTATGAGTAAAAGAACTATTTCGTTTAATCGTAATAATCAAGTATTTTTAGGTATGACTATTTCTGATATTTCTACGATAGAATCGTTTGTTGTTGAATCATCACTTATTAACTACAATGATGAATATCATTATGATGAAACGGATTATATTTATAGTGAACATGATGATAGTGTTTCAAAATACATATTTACTGATGATGGTATTATTGTTGAAGACTATGATGAAAGTAAAGATCGTAGTGGAGAATTTATATATAAAGATCAGACGTATATATTTGAAAGTTTATTTCAAAGTATTGATGATATTGAATATATGTATAATTATATGTATTTAATTGACTCACCTGGCAGCATGACCGCTCTACATTTTTATCCTCATAATATGTTGATTGAGTCTCAGATAGATAATTAAGTTATAGGAACTAATCTTTATAGGTTAGTTCTTTTTTTGTTGCCACTTTAATTTAATTATGCTATACTTAATATAGAATTAAGGTTATCCTTAAAAAATTAGAGGTGATTATATGTTAAACTGGTTTATGTCATTAGACCTTTGGATACAAGCTTTATTAGGTACAACTTTTACATGGGGGATGACTGCACTTGGTGCAGCACTCGTATTTTTCTTTAAAACAATTGAAAGACATGTTTTCAATTTAATGTTAGGATTTGCATCAGGTGTTATGATTGCTGCAAGTTTCTGGAGCTTATTAGCACCAGCCATTGATATGGCTAATGAACAAGGTGCGATTGCTTGGGTTGTTGTTGCTATTGGATTTGCACTTGGTGGTGTATTCTTATATATCGCAGATAAAACAATTCCACATATGCACTTTGGTCCTAATCATGAAGTAGAAGGTATTCATACAAAATTAAAAAGAAATATCTTATTAGTATTTTCTATTACATTACATAACATACCTGAAGGTTTAGCAGTTGGGGTTGCATTTGGTGCGATTCAATTTGCAACTGGTGATGTAATGTCAGCGACATTAGGTGCTATTGGATTAGCTGTAGGTATTGGTATTCAAAACTTTCCTGAAGGTGCAGCGGTATCTATTCCTTTAAGACAAGAAGGTAAGATTTCTAGATTTAAAGCATTTATGTTAGGTCAAGCATCAGGTTTAGTTGAACCTATTTCTGCAATTATAGGTGTTATTCTTGTTGTAAGCATGCAAGTAATTCTACCTTATGCATTAGCGTTTGCTGCAGGTGCGATGATTTATGTTGTTGTTGAAGAATTAATACCTGAGGCTCAACAAAGACAATCATCTAAAGGTGCCCATTTTGCAACGCTTGGTGTTATGGCTGGATTCATCATTATGATGATATTAGATGTCGCGTTAGGATAGGTATATAATATGAATAGAGCAGAAGAAGATTATATAAAAACGATATATGAATTAACGATACAAAGAAAAGAAGATATCTGCAAAACTAATGAGATTGCAGATAACTTTGGCTTTAGTGATCAATCAGTTAATGAAATGATTAAGAAGTTAGTTCAAAAGAAACTTGTTAAATTTATTCCATATAAAGGTGTACATTTAACAAAGACAGGTATTAACGAATCAATAAGATTACTTAGAGCACATCGTATGTGGGAAGTTTTTCTTACTGAAAAATTAGGATATAACTGGGAAGAAGTTCATGAGGATGCAGAAAAATTAGAACACGCCTCTAGTGAGCTATTAATTGATAAACTAGAAGCGTTACTAGATTTCCCTAAATATTGTCAACATGGTAATCCAATTCCAAATAGAGATGGACAAATGTCTAAATTCTCACGTATTAGCATTTTTGAATTAGCACTTGGTGAAACATTTAAGGTAGTACGCGTATTAGATCATAAAGATTTATTATTATTTTTAAATAAACATCAAATTTCTATTAATAATACGTATGAAGTCATCCATAAAGATGATTTTAATGGTATGATTAAAATTGGAAACGGTGATAAAGAAATCATCTTATCCAATAAAACATCAAAGATGATATTTGTCGAAAAACTATAAAATAGAAGGGGTGAGTAATCATGTTTAAAACTTTGCTTGAACAACAAAACATCAATGACATAAAAGCATATATTGAGCAATCACATGGTTATGATTTAGCCCAAGACTTTTTATCACTTGATGAATTACTACAAGAACAATTATTTGAATTATTAGATCATGAATCATTAGCAGATATCGTTTCATATCTTGATCCTGAAGAGGCTGCTGAAATTCTATCTAATTTTGATATTAAAAAACAAAAAGCTTTAGTTGAGTTCATGGAGCCAGATGATGCTGTTGATATTATTCAAGCATTAGATGATGATGAACAAGAAGAATTAATTGAAGCGTTGGATGAAACTTCGGATGTCCTATCTTTATTTTCATATGATGAAGATGAAGCAGGGTCACTAATGACCAATCTTTTTATAACGATTGGAAAAGATATGGATGTTAAAAAAGCAACCAAAAAAGTAATTAAAGAAGCACCTGAAGTTGAAACAATTTCAAGTTTATTTGTTACAAATGAAACAAAACAATTAATCGGTGTGGTTCAACTAAAAGATCTATTAAAGGCTAAATCACCTTTATTAGTAGAATCAATTATGGAACCATCACCATTCATTCATGATAAAGATTCAATTAATACAACGATACAAATGATTAATCAATATAATATGTATGAAATGCCTGTCGTTAATGACGACGGTGTTTTACTAGGTATGGTTACACTTGATGATGCATTAGATGTTTATGAAGAAGAAGCACAGGAAGACTTTGAAAGACTTGCTGCGTTACCTGAAACAGTTGAAGGGCATGCGTTTAAAATCGCATTACATCGCCTTCCTTGGCTTTTAATGTTATTGTTTGTATCTATTCCTGTATCGATGTTAACAAACATGTTCTCAGATATTATTACAACTGTTGCAGTGATTGTTATATTTCAACCAATGATTAGTGGTGCTGCAGGTAATGTCGCAACTCAAACATTAGCTGTTACATTAAAATCATTTGCCTCAGAAGAAGAACATCTGTTTAAAAACGCAATGAAAGAAATACTTACAGGCATCATGAATGCAGTTGCAATAGCAATTCTCGCTTTTGTAATTACTTATGCGTTTTCTAGTATCCAAGATGCAATCGTGGTAGAACCTATAAGAATGGCAATCATTGTTTCACTTGCATTGATGACAACTGTTATCCTAGCACCAGTGATCGCGATTTTAGTGCCATCATTTTTAAAACTCGTTAAACTAGATCCCGCAGTAGCATCTGGTCCTATGATTACGACTTTACTAGATATGACAACAGTGTTTGTTTATTTTGGTCTTGCGACTCTTTTAATAGGGGTGATATTATGAGACAAAAAATAAATTTTAAACATTCAGATGAATCAATTAAAAAAGTATTATCGCATTTATATCCATATGATATTGCACAAATGTATCAAACATTTGATTTAGATGAGAAAAAAAGATTACTGCATTTAATTAATTTAGATATATTAGTAGAAGTATTTGTTGAATTAGATGAAGAAGATCAAATAGAAATCTTTGATCTCATTCAACCAAACACAAGAAAATCATTACTTAGAAAACTTGAAACAGATGAATTAAAAGCATTTATTGAATTATATGAAGATGAAGAAAAGAGACATGAATTAGTCGGTCTACTTTCAAAAGTTAAAGCAAAAACCATTCAATTACTTTTAACTTATGATGAAGATGAAGCAGCATCTATCATGATGACTGATTTCTTCACTATACCTGTTGGATTAACAATCAAAGAAGCTACTAATTTAATCATTACTAAATCAAAAGATAATGATTATATCGATACTGTATTTATTGTTGATGATGATAAAAAATGTATTGGTTTAGTCGACTTAAGAGACTTAATCATTGCAAGACCTAATCAGTTATTATCAAATATGCTTATTGATGATTTTCCTTATGTCAATGCAAATGATCCAATTGAAGAAGCGATTCAAATCGTACTTGACTATGATAGAAATGTGATACCAGTCATTGATGAGTCTCATCGAATTATTGGTATTATTACTGCTGATGATATCTTCGATGAACTTATTGAAGATTATGAAGAAGACTATGATTCATTCTCACAAATTTCAGATCACGATGTCACTTTAACACCATTCGAAAGATCTAAGCAAAGACTCCCATGGTTATTTATTGGCGTGTTCTTAAATCTTTTAACAATTACAATATTATCTAATTTCTCAGCAACTATTGAACAAGTAACTGTACTTGTATTATTCCAACCAATGATTTTAGGTATGGCTGGTAACATGGGTACACAAAGTTTAGCGGTGACTATTTTGGGTATTCATCAAAAAGATTATAAAGAGCCTCATCGTGCGAAAAAACATGTATTAAAAGAAGTAACGATAGGCTTAATAAATAGTTTATTATTAGGTGTCGTAGCATTTGCGTTTGTAAGTATTTATTTATCAATATTAAATATATCAAATCAAAACCCTGTAGAAGTTGCATTTGCAGTGTTTATGGCATTATCAATTGCAATGTTTGTATCTTCATTCTTAGGAAGTATCGTACCGATCACATTTGATAAGTTTGGTATTGATCCAGCATCTGCATCTGGACCAATGATGACAACCATTAACGATATTATTTCATTAGTCATATATTTTAGTATTGCAACACTCATGTTTATCACAGCGATTTAATAAAGATAAGTGATTAAAATATAAATTTTATTGTATAATAAAATAAAACAAAGATAAATAAAAATAGTAGTAAAGGGGTGGAACCATGGGAAAAGGTTTCGATAAATTTAAAAAATGGGTTGATGACTCATCTAAAGCAATTAATGATTCAGCAAGAGCTTTAGAACAAAAAGTTAAAAAAGAAGTTAAACATTATCAAGGGCAAAATGATTTAAATGAAGCTTTTGATAATGCAAGTTATACTTATGAAATCCTTGGTACAACTAATTGGGCTAATAAACCAAAACGTGTACGTGGTTTTTTAGTTGAAGATGATTTGAAAGTTTTATTTAAATTAGATGATGAAAATCATGAAGCAATTGTAAAAAATGCATTACTTAAAGATGTTAATGATGAATCTATTATTCAAATCGATGAAGTTATTCGAGACGAAATGGTTTATCTAGATTTAAATGTTGGTGATGAAACAATTCCAGTTGGATGTTTCTATGCAACATATAAAGCACAAGATATCCCTAAAGATACAAAAAACGTCATTAAAGTTGAAGAAGATGAAGTTGTTGGTACAGTTCATTTTCATGTAAAAGATTAACCAAAACAAAAGCACTTATAAGTGCTTTTTTTATTATCTATGGAAGTACTCCTTTTCTAGATGATTTATCGCTTTATAAACATTATGTTAAACCTTTCAACTAGACCATAAAAATGGTATAATAAAGGTGAAAAAAACATTTGAAGGAAGGGGGAACTTCTATGCACTATAAAACTATAAAGACTAAACTATATTTAAGTAAAAATAATCAAAAGTTTTTACTTTTTTTAATGCGTGAATCTAAACATTTATACAACCAAGCGTTATATAATGTAAGACAACACTATTTTGAACATGGAGAGTATTTAACATATATTGATAATTATAAGTTATTAAAAGATAGCATCCATTATAGAACCTTATCAACAACTTTAGGACAATCAGTGATTAGAAAAGTAGATGAAGCAATGAAAGCATTCTTTGGATCAATGAAGTCAAAGAAAAGTAAAAAAGTAAGATTACCCAGATATTTAGGAAAAGATAGTTTTTATGCATTAATTGATCGAATGGTTTATAAGCCAAATGAAGATGTGTATATATTACCAAGAGGGAATTTCATTAAAAAAGTATCTAAAAACTATGAAGACATATCAAAAAAAATAAAAAAGTATCAAACATCATTATTAGAAATTGAAACCTTATCCATAAAGATAGAGACACCAAAATGTATAACAAATAAGAAAATTAAAGAAATCACCATCAAAGAAAAATATGATGGCAAATACATTGAAGTGATACATGTCTATGAAGATGATGATATAAAACAAAATGAAACAGTAACAAAAGAAGTCATGGGTATAGACTTTGGCTATAATAACTTAGCGATGTGTGCACTTGGAAATGGGCATCATTTACTCATTGATGGCTTAAGACTCAAAAGTATGAATCAAAGATATGCTAAACAAATGTCAAAGTTAGCATCGCTTAGAGAAAACCAACATATCCTTACAAGAAAGATGATATCTTTAATAGAAAAAAGAAACAATCAAATGACTTATGGTATTAATAAAGCAGCTAGACTCATCATAGACCATGCTAGATATGAAAATGTTAAAGAAATCATTATTGGATATAATGAAGGATTTAAAGATATCAAAACAAATAAACAAAGCAATCAGTGGTTTAGAGCTATACCAATTGCTCGATTAAGAGATCGAATCATCACTTTAGCTGCATCTTATGATATTAAGTGTCAAGTGATTAATGAATCTTATACATCAGTAGCTTCTTTTATTGACCAAGATACATTTAATCACCAAGAGTTTTCTGGTAGAAGAATCAAAAGAGGACTCTATCGTAGCAAAGATGGTACTTTAATTAATGCAGATTTAAATGCTTCATTAAATATCATTAGAAAATGTAAGCCTAATGCCTTAGGGACAGGGTTTAAGGGTTGGAACACGCCCAAACGAACTTATCTATTTGGATAAGGTGTCGTTTTAAAAGAGTAATTGTTAAATTATTTTTGTTCTGCTATAATAACTTGTGAATGGAGGCGATGTTTATGAATGAATATATAAACATTTACCAAGAGGTAAGTAAGAAGATTAGAGCTTATGGATATTTCATCTGGTTGTATTCATGGGATCAAGAAACTGAAGCACCTAAAGAAGCTGCTGTATTTGGAGACAAACAGTTCGCGATTTTATATGAAGAAGCATATAAATTAGAATCAGATCCTAAATATGTAGAAGCTATTGAATATCTATTTGATCATTTAAATGATTTAGAAGATGAAGATTTTAAAGTAGAAATCAAAAAAGCATATAAGAACTTAAGACTGATTAAGAATATGCCAAAAGAAGAATACTTAGCATATGGCCTACTTGTACAACAAGGACCAGCTGTTTGGAAAGAAGCTAAAGAAAAAAATGATTATAGCCTATATGCACCAACACTTGCTAAAATTATAGATTATAATAAAAAAATCGCTAAATATTTAGCAACTGACGAAATCAAAGGATACGATGTATTACTAGATTTATATGAGCCTGGATTCGGCGTTAAAGATTATGATCAATTCTTTGATGTGATTAAAGAACAATTAGTGCCATTTGCTCAAGAAGTTACAAAACAAAAGGGTCCTAAGTTTAGTCGTAGATTAACAAAAGGTGTTTTCCCTGCTGACAAACAAGAAGAGTTTTCAAAATATTTAATGGATGTTTTTGAATATGATCAAAATCGTGCAGTTTTAAAAGAAAGTGCACATCCATTTACTTCAGGTGTAAGTAGTAGAGACACAAGAATTACGACACATTATCATGAAGATAATATTATTTCTTCAATCTTTTCAACAATTCATGAAATGGGACATGCCATTTATGAATTACAAAATGATGAAAAATATGATGATACAAATCTACATGGCGGTAGTTCATTAGGTATCCATGAATCACAATCACGTATGGCAGAAAATATGATTGGACGCTCTTATGCTTTTTGGGAACAACATTATCCTAAACTTCAATCATTATTCCCTAAACAATTAAAAGATACTACTGTCGTGGATTTTTATAAGTATGTTAATCAAGCAAAAAAATCTTTAATTAGAATTGAAGCAGATGAATTAACATATTCACTTCATGTACTTGTACGTTATGAATTAGAAAAATTAATTATTAACGGCAAAGTTAAAGTTGAAGACCTACCTAAAAAATGGAATAGTCTATACTCTAAATATGTTGGTAAAAGACCTAAAAATGATCAAGAAGGTATTTTACAAGATATTCACTGGTCAGGTGGATCAATTGGTTATTTCCCAACTTATGCATTAGGTTCAGCATATGCTGCTCAAATGTATGAAGCAATGAATAAAGATTTCAATGTAGAAATTGCGATTCAAAATCAAGACCACGCAAGAATCAATCTATGGCTAAAAGAACATATTCATAGATTTGGTGAATCTAAAACGCCAAAAGAAATATTAAATATCGCAACAAAGGAAAATTTCAACCCACAATATTACGTGGATTATTTAAAGAAAAAATTTAGTTAATTACTTGTAGAAGAAAAGGAAATATAGAAACATGTATTCAATTCGTTCCCTATATCAAATAGGACATGGTCCATCAAGTTCACATACGATGGGACCTGCAAAAGCAGCAAAACAGATTAAAGAAAAACATAGTGAAGCTAATATATTTAAAATTAAATTATATAATTCACTTGCATTAACTGGTCAAGGACATTTAACTGATAAATCTATTATTTTAGAACTTGAACCAGCAGAAGTTATTTTCTCAACTGAAATTGATTTGGAAAAACATCCTAATTATCTAACTATTGAAGCATATCAAGATGATCTATTACTTGGTAGTTACAATGTGATGAGTGTTGGTGGTGGTAGAATCATTTTTGAAGGTGATGAGAAAACTGAAAAAGAAATATATCCACATAATTCATTTAAACAAATTCAAAGATATTGTAAACAACAACATATGAGTCTATATGAGTATGTCTTAAAAGTTGAAGGTGAAGATATCCTAGATTACTTAAAAGAGATATGGGAAGCGATGAAGGCTTCAGTAGACCGAGGTATCCATACAAAAGGGGTATTGCCAGGTCCACTAAAAATGAAGCGTAAATCTAATGAGTTATATGTAAGATCATCAGAAGGTGAAATGCCTGAGATTACTGAAAATAGAATGGTAAGTGCTTATGCTTATGGTGTTTCAGAAGAAAATGCATCAGGTGGCCTTATTGTCACTGCACCAACTTGTGGTGCATGTGGTATTCTACCTTCAGTACTTTACTACACATTAGAAAAACATGATTTTATTAGAGAACAAAAGATTATAGAAGCATTAGCTGTTGCTGGATTATTTGGTAACTTAATTAAATATAACGCATCGATTAGTGGTGCTGTTGCTGGATGCCAAGCAGAAGTTGGTAGTGCATGTTCAATGGCTGCAGCTGCTCATGCTTACTTATTAAATCAAAATATTAATCAAATAGAATATGCCGCAGAAATCGCGATGGAACATCACTTAGGATTAACTTGTGATCCAGTCAATGGTTATGTTCAAATTCCATGTATAGAACGAAATGCAGTTGCTGCACTTCGCGCAATGAATGCATCTAGATTAGCATACTTCTTAACGGATTCAAGAAAAATATCATTTGATACAGTGATTGAAACGATGTATCAAACAGGGTTAGATATGAATAACTCATATAAAGAGACAGCATTAGGCGGTCTCGCAAAATATTATAAAGAAGATGATAACGATGGTAACTGTTGGTAGACAATTAGAAATAGAAGCAATCGATCTTGATTATCAAGGTCAAGGTGTTGCTCGATATGAAAACTATGTTATTTTTGTTCCAGGTGTTTTAACTGGAGAAAAAGCATTAGTAGAAATAAAAAAAGTTAACAAGAATTTTGCGAATGCAGAACTTGTAGAACTAAAGTCATTTAGTAAAAAAAGAGTCCATGACTCTAGTCTTTTAGGGAGCATTGAATTATATCACCTAGACAAACTAGAACAAGTTAAATGGCAAGAAAAGATCACAAAAGAAACATTTTCTAAAGTTGCACAAATGGATGTTGAACTTGAAGAAACAATTCAAGATGATAGATATATCAATTATCGTAATAAAAGTGTATTCCATGTTATGGATGAACCAGTGATTAAATTAGGTTTATATCTTAAAAACTATTTATTAACTGAAACACAACAATTTGTTTTAGCTGATAAAGTAACAAATAAATTTCTTAATACGATTAATCGATCACATATGCCAGTTGAAAGAAATGCTTTAACACATGTTGTCTTTAGAACAAATGAAGAAGGACAAATCTTAATTACTTTCGTCTCTAAAAAAGATAAAGTAAAAGGCCTTGATTTAATTGTTAAAAGACTCAGCAGTGAAAAAGAAGTTGTAGGTATTACATTAAACTTAAAAGATCACCCAAGAAATATCTTAGGTAGACAAAGTATAGTTTTATATGGAGAAAATCAAATTATTCAAAAGTTGAATAAATTTGAATTACCAATCAACGATAGAAGTTTCTTTCAAATTAACTATCCTGTGATGAAATTAGTTTTTGACAAAATTAAAGATTATATTTTAAGAGATAGTTTATTAGTTGAAGCATATAGTGGTATTGGAACATTCGGTCTTTCACTAGTTGATGTTGTTGATGAAATTGATATGATAGAATCAAGTAAACAAAACACTAGAATGGCTAAATCAATTAAAGAAAAATATCATTTAGATAAAATTAATATAGTTGAAGCTAAGGCTGAAGAAGTGATTGAAAATTATCACGGTGATGTATTACTTGTAGATCCACCAAGAAATGGCTTGTTAAAGCTATTTGTTAATAAAGTATTAGAGATGAATTTCAAACAAATCATCTATGTATCATGTGATGTTAAAACACTTGCTAGAGATGTTTCATTATTAAGTGATAAATATGAAGTAACACATATTCATCCAATTAGAATGTTTCATCATACTACATCAATTGAAACACTAGTCATACTAAAACAAAAATAAGAAAATGACTCATAATGTAGGTATACATTGTGAGTTTTTTTATGCGTATAATTCGCAATTTAATTAAATTTTTTATAAGATATGAGTGGAAATAAAAATAATTAAAAACCGAGGAGATTTATTATGGGTAAAAGTTTTGGTGGCGCTCCAGTAACACTTGGAGGCAATCCTTTATTAAAAGTAGGTGACAAAGCACCTAATTTCACAGTAGTAACAAACGATTTTAGTAAAGTATCATTATCAGATTATGATGGTAAAGTAAAAATAATTAGTGTTGTTCCTTCATTAGACACTGGTATTTGTTCAACACAAACAAGAACATTCAACCAAAGATTAGGCGAAAAAGAAAATGCAGTTGTATTAACTATTTCACTTGACCTACCTTTTGCACAAGCACGCTGGTGTGGTGCAAGTGGTCTAGATCATGTGATTACATTAAGTGATCATAAAGATTTAGATTTCGCGAACAAATATGGTTTATTAATGAATGAATTTCGATTATTAGCGAGAGCAGTTATTATCTTAAATGAAAATAATGAAGTTGTTTATACTGAATATCTAGATGAAATGGCTGGTCATCCTAATTATGATGCAGCTGTTGAAGCAGCAAACAAATTATAAGCAATAAAAAAATGGAATCTTCGGATTCCATTTTATTTTTTAAAGTAAGAAAATAATACCTAGTATATAACCAAGGAAAGTACCAATGGCATATCCAACAGAACCAGTAATTAAACCAGGGACTGTTAGGTCTTCGTTTTTAATTTGTTTCGTAATTGCTGGAATGAATGCTGGACCATAAACACCAGCTGTTAATGTCACAATTGCACAATCAACATCAGTCTTCATGATTGCACTAATGATTAAATGTATGATAGTTGTTCCTAAAGTCATGACAGATAGTATCGTTAATGTTGGTATAAGGTTAGAACCTATTTGTGTTAAATCCATGGATGATGCAAGCGCAAATGAGAATACTAAAATTGCATATTGTCCAGTGATATTCGTATGTTTGACTGTATGCATTTTTGATTTTAACGCAATAATAATACCATATAGTGTTACACCAATTAACATCGTAGGTACTAAAAAGTCATTCATTCTACCATCTTCCATACCAAGTGCTATCCAAATAAGTAGACCAATAATTGCACTACCTAAAACACCAAGGAAACTAATGCCGATGGCTTTAAATAAATCTTTAGACCATTTAAAAGAAGTTGTAGAAAAATTATCTGTATCCATAAGTTCTTCAACATTTTCTTTTTGATAACCATCATTTGAAGGTTTAAGAAATAATTTAAAGAATGGTTTTGCTATTGTTAATAAGAACACATAGAATAATGCACCTATCATCATATCTGATAAATTAGCTAATGCGATAATTGAATTATCAAGGAAAAACATTTTACCAATCGCATTGAAATTAGGTGTACCACCTGTATACATCCCAACTGACATAGCAGATATGATTGATCCATTTGACATATTTTGTGCAAATGTATAATTGACAATAAAAGCCATAACTGTCGCAGAAATGATTAATGAAGCAAATGACATTAATACTTTTTTAGATAATTTAGTGGCAGCTTTTAAATTAGCACTAAATAATAATAAAGGTATTGCAAGTGTAATTGATATATGAGAAGTAATTTCTCCTAGATCTTTATTTAAAACAATAGGTACACCTAATTGATTTAAATAATATATAAGTATCGCAGCAACGATACCACCAACATATGCGGTACCGACTGTTCCAAACCATTTTGTAATCACAAATTTTTGATATTTCAAAATTAGAAAAGGTATAACAAGTATCATGATGAGTTGTAATATGAGTGTTAGCATGATTAGATTTCCTTTCCATAAATTCTAAAGACTTTTTTAAGAGAACCACCAAATTTAGAAAAATGATTAAATGCTTTATAATTTTCTTCCATCATCGTACCCATATCAATAGAAGTAATACCATGTTTCTTAAGTGATTCATAAATATGATAATACATCGCAGCCATCGTACCTTTATTTTGATACATTGGAATGACATATTGTAATTTACCAATTGCTTGATTGATTGTTTTCTTTCGATTGATGAAAGGAAATTTCCAAACTTGTCCTTTAGCTTTTTTAATCACCTGATTAAAATCAGGTAGAACCATCGCAAAACCAATCGGTTTGTTATCTTCATTACGTCTAGCGATAGTCACAAACTCAGGATTGATAAATGCTTTTAATTGTCTAAAACCATCGTGTAACATTTCTTTAGTTGGTGTTTCTTGATAAATGATATCATTATGGGCATCATCTAAGACGTGATAGATATCTTCGACTTCGCTATCTATATCATTGATATTAAGAAAATCAATTCTAATGTTATCATGCTTAACAGCATAATCATGCACGCGTTTTAATAAACGTCCACTCTTTTGGCTAATCTCTCCACCATCTAGAAGGAAAGTGTCAAAAGCTTTTGTAAATCCTAAAGAATCTAAGTGGTTTTGATAATAAGCATAATTATAACTTGTAAATAGTGAAGGATCACTATCAAAACCTTGGATTAAGATACCACGTCTTGTATCTGGATCATAAGGTGTAAATGTACCTTCTAAATAATTGATTTGATGATCTTTCATATCTTGATAGACTTCATCAAATAAGGCTTTAGTTATATCGATATCATCAATCATATCGAGCATACTAAAATAACAGACTTCTTCATGTCTGTGGTTGCTCTTATCATATGTAATTAATATACGACCAACGATTTTTTTATCTTCAATATAAATAAATGCTTTATATGTTTTATCCCTTAAAATAAGTTTTTTCAATTCTTTGGTTAGAATTGCATATAATGGATGAACATAATGTGGTTCATCCTTATATAGTGTTTTTGGAAATTCGATAAATTGTTTCAAAAGTTTGATATTATCTACTTGCTTAATCATAGTCATGTTCCTCTTTTATTAAAATTATTTTAACATATTTATCTATAAAAAAAACAATCTATTAAAAGATTGTTTAGTTCTATCCTTTGACAAAAGGGTTATATTTTTTCTCATGCCCAATGCTTGTTGGTTTACCATGACCTGGATAAACACGGGTTTCATCTGGTATTAATTGATATATTTTTTTAACACTTTCGATTAAGGTATCAGTATCTGAATAAGGTATATCAGTTCTACCAATTGTTTGGAAGAAGAGGGTATCTCCAGAGAATAATACATCAATGTCTTTGATATATAAAATCGTACCACCATCTGAATGACCAGGTGTATCAAAGACTTCTAATGTTAAATCTTGCCAATCCATTGTAAATGGTTCACCGATTAAATGATCTAGAGGCACTGTATCATTAAATTTTTGTTCATAATAAGTGGTCATCCACCATAAATCTTTTTTAGGGGCATAAACAGGAGCATCAGGATATATTGATTTTAATTGTTTAACGCCACTAATATGATCATAATGACCATGTGTTAAATAGATAAAATCAAGTTTTAAATCTTGATTTTCTAAAAATTTATAAACTAAATCGTTTTCAAAACCTGGGTCTATAACAAACGCATTAGTCTCATTAAAAACAATATAACAATTGCTTCTTAGGTTACCTAAAGTATATTTTTGTATTTGCATATTTTCATCATCCTTTACTTTGTAAATTATATAGCATTTTACAACAATTATAAAGTAAAAAGCAGTATAATAGTAAACACAGAAAGGACGATAGTTATGTCAAAAATATATAATAATTATGTAGAACTTGTAGGAGACACGCCTTTATTAAGACTAAATCATTATGAAAAGTTAGTCGGTGCTAAGGCTAAAATTATCGCGAAACTAGAAATGTTTAATCCAATGAGTAGTGTTAAAGATCGATTAGCCATGTCTTTAATCGAATCATTAGAGGAAAAAGGATTAGTAAACGAAAACACAAAATTTATTGAGCCAACTAGTGGTAACACTGGTATTGGGCTTGCTTTTATATGTGCAGCGAAACAATATGATTTAACATTAGTGATGCCTGAATCTGTTTCAGATGAAAGAAAACAAATTGTAAAAGCACTAGGTGCAAAATTAATCTTAACAGATAAAACAAAAGGTATGGTAGGATCAGTAGCAAAAGCAAAAGAAATAGTTGAAAATGATTCAAATTATTTAATGCCTATGCAATTTGATAATCCAGCAAATCCTGCTGTTCATATTAAAACAACAGGACCTGAGATTTTAAGAGATACAGATGGAGATTTAGATTTCTTTGTTGCAGGTATCGGGACTGGTGGTACAATTACTGGTACAGGTACTTATTTAAAAGAACATATTAAAGATATTAGAGTAGTAGCTGTAGAACCATTAACAAATAGTTTTGTTACAACTGGTGTTGCAGGATCATCAAAAATTCAAGGTATTGGACCTGGTTTCATGCCTGGCATTGTAGATAAAAATGTTTTTGATGATTATATTAATGTAGCTGATCAAGATGCAATGGATACAGCAAGATTACTTGCCAAATCAGAAGGTGTATTTGCAGGTATATCATCAGGTGCTGCACTCTTTGCAGCAACCAAAATTGCACAAAAACCAGAAAATGAAGGAAAAACAATTGTTGTCATTATTCCTGATACTGGAGAAAGATATTTATCGACGGAGTTATATAGATGAAAAAATTAGAATGCACAATTAAAGATGTACGTGCAGCTAAGTTATACGATCCAGCAGCACCTTGCTGCTTCATGGTTTATTTTACATATCCAGGGGTTATTGCACTTAGAAGACATAGAAGAGCACATAAACTTTGGAACAAAGGTAGATTGAATCGTGCTAGATGGATTGCATATAGAACAAGAAGAATTACAGGTATTGATATTCATCCAGCTGCTAAAATCGGTACAGGTGTATTTATTGATCATGGTATGGGTACTGTGATTGGCGAAACAGCTGTTATCGGCGATGCATGTGTACTTTATCATGGTGTTACATTAGGTGCTAATACTTTTGAAAAAGTGGATAGACACCCTAAACTAGGTAATGGTGTCATTGTCTATGCAGGTGCTTCAATTATTGGACCAGTTCATATCGGAGATAATAGCGTTGTAGCTGCAGGTGCAGTTGTTGTTAAAGATGCACCAGCTAATTCAAGATTAAAAGGTGTGCCTGCACATCATTCAAGTTAATCGTTAGAATTTCAAACTAAAATCGCATGTTTATGCGGTTTTTTTATTTATAATCATTATTTATTATAAATATAATTCTAAATTATAATCTTTATCATTATCTTTGAAAATGCATATGTAAATCTATAGAATGTAGGTGTGCTAAAAGAAAAAAGAGGAGGTGTTCTTGATGTATGTCATAAGTCGAAAGATTAAAATCGAGAAAGACTCAACAGCAAAACTCATTGCTAAATTTGACCGTCAATCTCCAGTATTTAACTTTAAAGGTTTCATAAAACGTGAAATTCTTATAGATAAAAAAAATAAAGCATTTGATGTTGTAAACATCAGTACTTATTTTGAAGATAAAAAAGCATTCTATAGATGGGAAGGAAGTCCTGAACATATTGCAATGCATAGAGATAAGAATAACACGCATCATCAAAAACCTGAAGGTGTACTAGGGATGGAAGCAAATTACTATGAATTAGCGTTGCTTCAACCATATGTTGAAAAAACTTCAGAATAAAAGATTATTATTAGTCATTGTTTTTATAGGCTTAGTCTTACTATCCATTAGAATAGGTGTACTTGATTTTTCATATCGTGCACTTTTTTCTGGGGATGAAGATGCCTTATATGTGTTAACAGTTTCTAGAATTCCTAGAACAGTCTCAATCATATTAGCTGCTGCATCTATGTCCGTTGCCGGACTGATTATGCAAGCAATCAGTAGAAACAAATTTGTATCACCAACAACAGCAGGTACTACCAATGCGGCAGTCTTAGGTGTATTGCTTGGTTATATCATTATGGGTAACCAATCAACATATGCCAAAACGTTGTTTGCATTAGTGTTCGCGATGATATCAACAATATTATTTATGCTTGTTGTACAAAAGATACAATTTAAGAACATTGTATATATACCATTAATTGGGATGATGTATGGTGCGATGATTTCTGCGATTGCGACATTTATCGCACACCAGTTTAATGCCCTACAGTTTTTAAACACGATTGGTGTCGGTGGATTTGGAAATAAAGTAGCAGGAACATATGAATTATTATATTTAGTTATACCAGTGATGATTATCGCATTTTTTTATGCGACAAGATTTTCTATCATTGGGATGGGTGAAGACTTTGCTAAAAATTTAGGTGTCAATTATCAAAAGATCATGATCATAGGATTGTTTGTTGTGTCCTTAATCACTGCAGTGACATTTGTGATGGTTGGTGCCCTACCTTTTATTGGCTTAGTCGTTCCAAATTTAATGACTAGATTTTATGGTGATGATGTTAAGAAAACAATGTTAGATGTTGCCTTGTTCGGTTCGTCATTTGTTTTATTAAACGATATTATAAGTAGAGTGATTGTTTATCCTTATGAAGTATCCATTACATTTACGATGGGTGTGACAGGCGCAATCATCTTCTTAACAATGATATTAGTGAGAATGAAACATGAGTCGTAGCGCTAAATTAACATTTATTATTGTTACTGCTTTAGCAGTGTTATCCATTATTGCGTATTTAGCATTTTGGATGATTACATCACCTTATGACCTATTTCCTGATGATCCAGCGCAAAGACTTGTGATGAGAGAAGCGATATTAAAAATTTTAAATCGCCGTTTCTTCCAAGTATTAGCCATGGTTACAGCAGGTATATTAATATCAGTGACTGCACTAACATTTCAAACATTTACACATAACAGAATATTAACACCTAGTTTAATAGGTTTTGATTCAATATTCGTATTATCACAAACAATGATTATATTCTTTTTAACATCAAGTAGTATATTCTACACCAATCCTTATTTAAATTATGTTGTGACAACGCTTGTGATGGTAGGGTTAACCTTATTGTTATATGCAACCGTCTTAAAGAAACAACGTAATCATATTATTTTCTTGTTATTAATTGGGATGATTATTTCAACATTAACGAGAAGCATAGCACAATTTTTACAAACCATTATGGATCCTGATGAATTTCAGTATCTAGCGATAAGGACAGAAGTGTCCATTACAAATATGAATACATCGATTATTATGCTTGTGGTACCATTAATGATTTTAATTATTGGTTTAATCGTTAAAAATCATCGTACATTTGATGTGATGAGTTTAGGTGAACAAGAAGCGATTAATTTAGGTGTGCCATATTACAAATTAATGAATAAGAATTTTATTTATATTGCGATTGCAATGTCTATAGCGACTGCTTTAATTGGACCGATATCATTTCTTGGTTTAATTGCAGTCAATATTGCAAGAGAACTACTTAAAACATATAGACATCTACCACTGATGATTCTATCAAGTTTAATCGCGATTGTTTTCCTTGTTTTAGGACAAACGATTGTTTCTGAATTTGATTATAGAACAACAGTACCAGTGATCATTTCTATGTTTGGTGGTATGTATATGATTTATCTTATTCTAAAGGAGAATCGTATATGATTGAAGTCAAAGACATATCAAAATCATATCATGAACATCTTGTATTAAATAACGTAAGTTTAACCATACCTGATGGTCAAATCACTGCACTTATTGGTTCTAATGGTGCTGGTAAATCAACATTATTAAGTATCATCGCAAGACTCTTGGAACAAGACCATGGTGATGTAAAACTTGATGGTGTATCAATGAAAGATATGAAAACAACTGATATCGCTAAAAAACTTGCTATCTTAAAACAAACAAATCATATTTCTATGCGAGTCACAGTTAGAGAACTCGTTACTTTTGGACGTTTCCCTTATTCAAAAGGTAGACTTAAAAAAGAAGATGAAGATAAAATTGAAGAAGCTTTATCGTATATGGATTTAAAAGACATCGAAAATCAATATATTGATCAATTATCAGGTGGACAAAGACAAAGAGCATATATCGCAATGATTATTGCTCAAGATACAAAATATATCTTACTTGATGAACCACTTAATAATCTTGATATTAAATATGGTGTAGAGATGATGCAATTACTTCAAAAACTTGTTAAAGAATTAAACAAGACTATTGTTGTTGTTATGCATGATATTAATTTTGCTGCTGCATTTTCTGATCATATTATCGCGATGAAGAATGGTGAATTAATTGATCAAGGACATATTGACCACATGATTGATAAAGAGATTTTAGATCATGTATTTGACCATGATTTCTGTATCGCTGGATTCAATGGTAAAAAAGTGTGCTTATATTATAACCAAACAGAAGACACTTTAGAAAAAGTGTTAACAATAGATAAATAAACAAAAGGAGAATTATAGATGAAAAAGTTATTAATGGCTATGGCTACATTAGTATTAACTTTAACATTAGTTGCTTGTGGAACGGCATCTAATGATACAGATACAACAGATAGAAACGAAGTAAGTATTACACATACAGTAACAACAGGTGGTGTTACAAATGAAGCTGGGACTTCATGGGATTCAACAAATGCTACAAAACAAGAAGTAACTGAAACATTTTTAACAAATCCAGCAAGAGTTGCGATTTTTAGTTATGATGCATTAGATATCTTAGATGTTGTTGGATTAGAAAACACATCAATTCAAATGTTAGGTGTTGTTAAATCAAACCTTCCATCATTCTTAGAAGATTTTGATACAGACACATATTATAATGTTGGTACATTATTTATGCCTGACTGGGATGCTCTAGATTTATTTAATCCAGAATTAATTATTATTGGATCTCGCTCAGCTGGTGCATATGATACATTAAAAGAATCATATCCAAACGCTGATATCTTAGATGTAAGTTTAACTTACGGAGAATATTCAGAAGGTTTAACAAGAAACGCTAATAACTTAGGATTAATCTTCCCATCAGTAAGTGATGCTATTGAAACTGAATTAACTGCATTAACAGATGGTATGGCATTAATCAAAGAAACTGCTAAAGATTATAGTGCATTATTCATTTTAGTTAATGGAGAATCATTATCATTTTATGGACCAACAGGACGCTTTGCAGTCTTACATGATGAATTCGGATTTGTAGCTGCAGATAGCTCAGCTGAAGAAGGTGGATCACATGGTGAAGTTGTTGGTTATGAATATGTAGCAGCTGTAAATCCAGAAGTATTATTCTTAATGGATAGAGGTGCTGCAATTGGTAATGAAGGTACAACTGATACAGTTCTTGCTAACAGTTTAATTGCAGGAACAACTGCTGGACAAAACGATGATATCTACATCTTAACAGGTGAAGCATGGTACATTGCACCAGGTGGATTTACATCAACACAAGCAATGATTGACGATTTAGTTGATTTCCAATCATAACACACTTAAATTTCATTGACAAAAATATCAAAATTTGGTATCATAAATTGAAATTTTAGGAGGATGCTTATGTACTGGATAGATTATTTAGTAGTTGTGTTTGCTATAGCTATGATTATATTAGTGATGCTACAAAGCTCAAATGAAGATATTAGTGATGCTTTTAGTGGAGAAAAATCAGAGTTATTTAAAAATAAAAAAGAACGCGGATTTGAATTATTTTTAACAAGAGCATCAGTCATTACAGCTGTTTTATTAGTAGCATCTGTAGTGTTATCAAACAATTTACATTAATCAAAAGAGTGTTCTTAGGAACACTTTTTTTATGAAATAAAGGTGAGAATATGCCACAAAGATATTTTGTAGAACAATTAAATGGAAAAATTGAAGGATCAGATGCACATCATATCATTAAAGTGATGCGTATGCGTAATAACGATAAAATTATCGTATGTGCTAATAGAATTTGCGCACTGGTAGAAATTGAGATTAACGAAAAAGAAGTCTCATATCGCGAATTAGAACGCTTAGAAGCTAAATCACATTATGATGTTACTTTACTTCAAGGACTTCCGAAGAAAAATAAAATGGAATATGTAAGTAAATACGCAACTGTCTATGGTGCATCTAAAATTATTTTTAGTGGTATGGATCGATCAATTGCTAAATTAGAAAATAAAGGGTTTAAAGAAGATAGACTGTTTGCTATAGCAAAAGAAGCTGCTGAATTAGCCCATCGTTTTGATGTGCCTAAAATAGAAATGACATCAAAATTAACAGAAATAGATTTTAAAAAATTTGATGAAATTATTATATGTGATGAAGATGAACATATGAAAGATATTAAATCTTTATTACCACTTGATTATGATAAAAAATATATCGTCATTATAGGACCTGAGGGTGGTATTAGTGATAGTGAAAGAACATACTTTAAATCACTAAATGCTAAATTTATTTCACTTGGACACTATATTTTACCAACAGAATCGGCTTCACTATCAGCCTTAAGTTTTTTCATGCATGAAAATAGCAAATCTCTTTGACAAATGCTATAAAATCGTATATAATAACTACGGCTTGACATACTAAGCGTGGAAGGAGGGCAGTACATGCCTAAAACAATAGTTCGCGAAAAAGAATCATTAGAAGATGCTTTACGTCGTTTCAAACGTGATGTTTCTAAAGCTGGAAACCTTCAAGAAGCACGCAAACGTGAATTTTACGTAAAACCAAGTGTTCAACGTAAAGACGCAGCTCGTGCAGCACGCAAAAAGAATAAGTAAAACTTCTAATAACGCATCTGAAAAGGTGCGTTTTTTATTGTTTATTATAATTAAATATACTTAAAAAACTTTAATATTTTTAACTAAAATGGTATAATTGATTACACAAATAAGGAGCGTATTTAATGAAATTAAGCCAACAAATAAATCATGCTGAGTCAATCAGTCGATTAGTCGGTGTACAAGATAGAAATTTATTAGTTTTCAAGCAATATTTGGGCATATCTGTGTCAGTCAGAGGTACGGACATTATTACGGATGCGAAACAAGAACAAATAGCGCTTTTGGAGACTATTTTTGCTGTTTTGGTAGAACTCGCTAATCTTAATATTCAATTATATGAACGTGATGTTATGTATATCATCAAATTAGCAGAAAAAGATAAATTAGATGGTATTATTGAGCTTTATAAACAGAGAAACGCTGTTTTAATCAATGACCAAGGTAAGGGGATATTTGCTAAAACTTTTAATCAATTAGCATATATTAACGCAATTAATAAATATGATCTTACATTTGGTGTAGGTCCTGCTGGTACTGGTAAAACTTATTTAGCAGTTGCAAGTGCTGTTGCAGCACTTAAAAAAGGTAAAGTTAAAAAACTTATTTTAACAAGACCAGTCGTTGAAGCTGGAGAGAATCTAGGGTTCTTACCAGGTGATTTAAAGGAAAAGATTGATCCATATTTAGTGCCATTATATGATGCACTATATGAGATGTTAGGTGTTGCACAAACAACACAATATATGGAAAAAGGTATTATTGAGATTGCACCACTTGCATATATGCGTGGTCGTACATTGGAAAATGCATTTGTCATTTTAGATGAAGCTCAAAATACGACTAGAGCACAAATGAAGATGTTTTTAACAAGATTAGGGTTTGCATCTAAGATGGTAATAACAGGAGATCCTAGTCAAACAGATTTATCAAGTCATCACATATCTGGGTTAGGACATGCAGTTGGACTCCTACACACATTAGATGATATTAAAGTGATTGCTTTTGAACGTATTGATGTCATTAGACATCCACTTGTTCAACATATTCTTGAAAGGTATGAATCTCATGAAACTAAGTTATTTTAATCAAACTGAAGAAAACGTTGATGAAGTTGTTAAATTAATTAAATCAATTTTTAAAAAAGTATGGGATTTTAATAAGACAATGCAAGTAGTTTTTGTAAGTCTAGAACAAATTCACGAGTTAAATAAGACTTATCGTGATATGGATAAACCAACAGATGTTCTAAGTTTTCCAAATGATGAAGTTGGTGATAAATCTTTAGGTGATATTTTTATCTGTCTAGATAAAGCAAGAGACCAAGCTAAAGATTACGGACATTCATTTGAACGCGAAGTTGGATTTTTATCTGTTCATGGATATCTACATTTAAAAGGCTATGACCATCATAGTCCTGAAGAAGAAAAAGAAATGATCGCTGCTCAAGAAAAAATATTAAAGAGAGCGAAACTCGAAAGGGTGAAATAAATGAAAAGTTTAGAAGAAGCAAAAAAAGCAAGACTTAAGGCATATACGCCTTACTCACATTTTAAGGTTGGTGCGGCAATTGAATTAAAAGATGGTTCATTTGTTCATGGTGCTAATATTGAAAATGCTGCATTTAGTATGACTAACTGTGCAGAAAGAAGTGCAATCTTCTCGCTTTATAGCCAAGGCTATAAAAAAGAAGATATTAAATCAATTACAGTTGTTGCTGATACACATGATCCAGTATCTCCTTGTGGTGCTTGTAGACAAGTGATGCAAGAATTACTACCAGATGATGTGAAAATCGTATTAGCAAATACAGATGGAAAAACAAAAGAAGTGACTAAGGAAGATTTACTTCCTTACGCATTTAATACTTATATAGAGGAATAATATGGCATATAAATCAGGATTTATAGCAATCGTTGGTAGACCAAACGTTGGTAAATCTACTTTATTAAATGCACTTATTGGTAAGAAGGTTGCGATTACATCAGAAAAACCTCAAACAACAAGACATAGAATCTCTGGATTAATTACAACAGATGATTATCAAATGGTCTTTGTTGATACACCAGGTATGCATAAAGGTAAAGATTTACTGAACCAAAGAATAGATAAGATAGCTGTTCAAAGCTTACAAGATGTCGATCTTGTATGTTTTGTCGTAGATAAAAAATTAGGTGCAGCTGAAACACATATCATTAAATATTTTGAGAGTTTAAAAGTACCTGTATTTTTAATCATTAATAAGATTGATCAATTAGGCACAAAAGCACAAATTGATGAGATAATATTAAGTTATTTGAGTGCTTATAAATTCGAAGGATTTTTCCCATTATCAGCGAAAGATAAAACACATTTAGAACGTCTAAGAGATGGACTTATTTCATATCTACCTGAAGGACCTAAATTCTATCCTGATGATATGCAATCAGATCAATCAGAGACGACTTTAATGTCTGAGTTTATTCGTGAAAAAATCTTATATCTAACTGAGCAAGAAGTGCCACATTCAGTTGCTGTCGTGATTGAAAGATTAGAAGAAAATAAAGAGAATAAACAACTTGATGTTGATGCTTTAATTATTGTAGAAAGATCTTCACAAAAGAAGATTTTAATTGGACATCAAGGTGAAAAAATTAAGCAAATCGGAACATTAGCAAGAAAAGAAATTAATAAAGAATTAGATAAGAAAATACATTTATCTTTATGGATAAAAATAAAAAAAGACTGGCGAAATCGAGAAAGTGATTTAGCTGCATATGGTGTTGGTGATTTCTAATGGAAGGCATCATTTATAAGATCCAACCATACTTAGAATCATCAAGATTATTATTTGTGTATAGCGAAAATGGTAAGCTTACTTTGCTCGCTAAAGGTGCGCAAAAATTAAACCAAAAAACAAGAGTTATCGGACAATTTTTAACACGCATATCATTTGATGCTGCAATGGGAGATAAAACGTTCATGACGCTAAAAAACCCCAAAGTGATTAATGATTATCAAACGATTAAAAATGATTTTCTTGACACAAAATATGCAGCACTCATTTTAGAGATTGTTGATAAGTTTATGATTGATATAGAACATCATGAAAAAATCTATCAAGAAATAGTTTCTGCACTTGATCAAGAAAACATTAAAAAAGCTTCACTAGCATTTAGTTTGAAGATATTAAAACCACTTGGTTATGAGCTCAATTTAGCTGCAGATGGCAGAACTGTTAAAGGCGTCAGTATCCAAAAAGGTGGCCTTGTTTATGAAAATGAAGGCTATTTTTGTGATTTAGATACAAAAGATGCGATTTCACTTTTAAAACTCACTTATTTACCTTATAATGAACATAGTGAAGTTTTAGATGACTCAATTCAAAGAATTGAATCTTTTATTTTAAAATACTACGAGTATCATTTGCATACAAAGTTAAAAAACATAGCATAGGAGTAAACATATGACGACATTAGATCAAATTGTACAATTAGCAAAATCAACCGGATTTATTTATCAAGGTTCTGAATTATACGGGGGATTAGCAAACACTTGGGATTATGGTCCACTTGGAAGTATCCTTAAGAAAAACATTAAAGATGCTTGGATTCAAAAGTTCCAAAGACAATCACCATATAACGTTCTATTCGATAGTTCAATTTTATTAAATTCAAAAGTTTGGGAAGCGAGTGGACACGTAGGTGGCTTTAGCGATCCTTTAACTGAATGTAGAAGTTGTAATAATCGTTTTAGAGCAGATAAATTAATCGAAGAATTTGATCCTAATGCTGAACCGGATTCAATGAATACGGATCAGATGTATCAATATCTTCTAGACCATGAAGTGAAATGCCCTAATTGTGGTGCACATGACTTCTTGCCTATTCGTGCTTTCAATATGATGTTTAAAACACAACAAGGTGTTGTTGCTGAGCAAGCAAATGACATTTATTTAAGACCTGAGACAGCTCAAGGGATTTTTATTAACTTTAAAAATATCCAAAGAACTTCTCGTAAAAAATTACCTTTTGGTGTTTGCCAAGTTGGTAAATCATTTAGAAATGAAATTACACCAGGTAACTTCATTTTTAGAACAAGAGAATTTGAACAAATGGAAATGGAATTTTTCTGTAAGCCAGGTACTGAATTAGAATGGTTTAGTTACTGGAAACAATTTTGTATGGATTGGTTATTAAACTTAGGTGTATCTCCTGATAACTTAAGATTTGATGATCACAAACCAGAAGCGTTATCTCATTACTCTAATGCGACAACTGATATTCAATTTAAATTCCCATGGGGCTTTGATGAATTATGGGGTATTGCATCTAGAACAAATTATGATTTAAATGCACACCAAAATCATTCAGGTGAAAACCTAGAATATTTAGATCCAGAAACAAATGAGAGATATCTACCATATGTTGTTGAACCAGCAGTAGGTGTTGAAAGATTAGTCTTAACTTTCTTATTTAGTGCTTATGATAATGAGACTTTAGCAGATGGTAGTAAAAGACAAGTGTTAAGATTACATCCAAAACTTGCACCATTTAAAGTTGCTGTACTTCCACTTGTTAAAAAGTTACATGCTGAAAAATCATTAGAATTATTTAATTTCTTATCTGAAGAATTTGATGTTACTTATGATGAAACTCAAAACATTGGTAAACGTTATAGAAGACAAGATGCTATTGGTACTTATCTTTGTGTAACAGTTGACCATGATACAGAAGAAACTAAGTCAGTAACAGTAAGAAATAGAGATACAATGGAACAAGTAAGAATTCCAATTAGTGAACTTAAAGCATATATCAAAGAGCAAACAAAATATTAATTGATACATTAATCATAGAAAAGGAGAGGTATCATGGATAATAAGCTCATTGAAGAAATCAATAGTAAAACCCCAATCCTTGATTTAGTTAGTGAATTTGTAGATTTACAAAAGCGCGGTAAAAACTATATGGGACTATGCCCTTTTCATGATGAAAAATCACCAAGTTTCTCTGTTTCCCCTGAAAAAAACATTTGTAAATGTATGGGATGCGGTGAAGGTGGTAATCCAATTAATTTTTATCGTAAGATTAAAAATATATCATTTGATGCTGCTGCTGAAGCTTTAGCTGAACGCGCAGGCATTGAAGTTAAAAAAACAGTCATTAAAAAGAATCCTTATGAAAAACTATATGAAATGATGGATGAAACTGCATCGTTTTATAGTTTTAATTTGAAAAATAGTAAAGCAGGACAAACTGCTTATGATTATTTATTAAAACGTCATACTGAACCAAATACGATTGATCATTTTAGACTTGGTTATGCACCAACTTATGGTGATACACTTTATCAAGTATTAAAAGATAAAGGTTATGCCGTATCAGATATGATTAAACTTGGGATTGTTAAACAGGACCAAAACGGTAAATATTATGATTTATTTAGTGATCGTGTGATATTTCCAATTACGAATCCTGATGGACAAGTTGTTGGCTTTAGTGGTCGAACACTATCTAAGAAAGAACAAGTTAAATACATTAATAGTCCTGAAACAATCATATTTAAAAAAGGTCAATTAATGTATCATTTATATGAAGGTTTAAGTGAAATTAGAAAGAGTAAACAAGTTGTTTTATTTGAAGGCTTTTTTGATGTGATTAGTTCATATCAAGCAGGTGTTAAAAATGGTGTAGCAACCATGGGTACAGCTCTTACAAGACAACAAGCAGCACTACTAAGAAGATTTTCACCTTCAATTGTTGTTGCTTATGATGGTGATGCAGCTGGTCAAAAAGCAACCGATCACGCTATTCCAATTTTAGAAAAAACAGGATTAAAGACTGAAGTATTAGTTATTCCTGAAAAAATGGATCCAGATGAATTTATTAATGCATATGGTCCAGATAAATATGAACAACTCTTTGGAGAGTTCATTATAGACCCATATCAATTTAGATATGAGTATTATAAGCAAGGTTTAAATTTGAGTAATGCAAATGATGTTAAAGCATTTAAACAAAAGATCACACAGATGTTAAGAGGTGCTGATCCAGCCATCGTATCTATTTATAAACATAGACTTGCAACTCAATTAAATATAAAAGAAGATGACATCGTTGTAAGAAGGGAAGAGGTTTATTATCAAGAACCGCCAAAACCTAAACCAATCGATGAAAAAATCAAACAAACAATCGTAGATAAATATGAAAAAGCTGAAAGATTATTAATTATCGTGATGCTTAGATCTAAGGAAGACGCTGAGTTTATAGAAAGTTTTTTATCAACAACTGACTATGCAGACCCTGTTGTATCATCGATTAGGTTAAAGATTCATGATTATTATGAAGAACATGATATAATGGATATCGACGATTTTAAAGATCATTTAACGCATGATCAAAGATCATACTTTGAAAATCATGTATTAACAGAAATGTTTTACCAAAAGAATGTTGAGATATCGAAATCGACTTATGAAGATTATCTTGGCCATGTAAAGAATGCCGCGAAAAAAAGAAAATTAGAATATTTAAAGGGCTTATTAGAACTTGGACAAATGACTTCGGAAGAAGAAAAAGAGTATATCGAACTTATTTCTTTTATGAAAAAAAATGGAGGTACTTATGGAACTTAAGAAAATACTTAGTGCATTAAGTAAAAAAGCTGGTGAAGATAAATATGTAACGATTGCTGATGTTGCAGTTTATGCGAAACCAGGATCACAAGATTACTATCTCATTGAAAAAGAATTACTTGATAAAAATATTGACATCTTAGAAGCAGATGATGACGATGAAGAAACAGAAATGGTTGAACTTGTTATTGATAACGATGACGATGATGATGACGATGATTCAAATGATGACTCAGAACCAGATGACCTATCTTTATCTGGATTAGAAGTTGAAGAAGAAGAATTATTAAATATTGAAACAATTGCATCTTCAATTAAAACAGATGATCCAGTACGTATGTATTTAAAAGAAATTGGACAAATTCCACTTTTAAATCAAGAACAAGAACAAGATTACGCTATTAAAGTATCTAATGGACGTTATGCGAAAGAACAATTAGATATGTTTGAATCTGGTGAATTAGATTTATCTGATAAAGATGCGCAAGAATTAAAAGATTTAGTAGATTTAGCACAATATGCTAAAAATAAATTAGTTGAAGCAAACTATCGTTTGGTTGTCTCAATTGCTAAAAGATATGTAGGCCGTGGATTATTATTCCTTGATTTAATTCAAGAAGGTAACATGGGTCTTATGAGAGCTGTAGATAAATTCGATTATGAAAAAGGATTTAAGTTCTCTACATATGCGACATGGTGGATTAGACAAGCGATTACTAGAGCGGTAGCTGACCAAGCTAGAACAATTAGAATTCCAGTTCATATGGTTGAAACAATCAATAAGATGATTAGAATTCAAAGACAATTAATTCAAGATTTAGGTAGAGACCCAAGTGTTGAAGAAATTGCTGAAAAAATGGGTATTACACCTGAGAAAGTTCAAAACATTCAAAGAATCGCTAAAGAACCTATTTCTTTAGAAGCACATGTTGGTGAAGAAGAAGATTCTTCATTAGGTGATTTCATTAGTGATCCTAATGCACTTACACCACATGAAGTGATGATTCAAGATATGATTAAGCAAGTATTAGATGAAGTTTTAGAAACTTTAACTGATAGAGAAGAAAAAGTATTAAGACTTCGTTATGGTCTATACGATGGTAAAAACCATACGTTAGAAGAAGTTGGTCGTGAGTTTGGTGTTACACGTGAACGTATTAGACAAATTGAAGCGAAAGCTTTAAGAAAACTAAGATCACCATCTAGACAAAACAAATTAAAAGAAATCTATCATGGCAAATAAGAAACGCTTATCATTTCTATCAAGTCTACTTAAAGGTTATGATACAGTACTTGATATTGGTACTGACCATGGTCTGGTCTTAAAAGAAGCAATCGATTTAGGTTATATCAAAAAAGGGATTGCTGCTGACATTGGTGAATTACCTTTAAAATCAGCGATGAAAAACTTAAGAGGATATGATGTTGAGTTTATTCAATCAGATGGCTTTAAAGATGTAAAAAGCGCATATGATGCAGTGTTAATTGCAGGCATGGGTGTTTATACCATCATGGATATATTAAATGAGCCACATTTAGAAAATACTTATTTTCTACAACCAAATGATAAACATGATGTCTTAAGAGTTTATTTGATGGACAATGGTTATACGATCGTTGATGAATTTGTGGTTTATGATAAATTCTATTATGTTATGATTAAAGCTATTAAAGGCAAAATGACATTAACAGATGAAGATATTTATGTTGGTCCAATGTTAAAAACCAAAAAAGAATCAAAAAAATATTATCAGTCACAAATAAAAAGAATCGAACGTATTATTGAAGTTGCTGATGAAGCAACTAAAATAAAAAACGAACAAATCTTGAGCTATTATAAAAAATATTTATGATATATTAAGATTAAAATATAGGAATAAGAAGGAGGTGCACACATGGAAAAGAAAGATTACCAAACATTACAAAAGTTAGATCGTGCACTTAGAATTTTTAGAAGATCAGGTATTTATTCAAGAATGAACACAAAATTAAGTGATGCCGATATCATGGTATTATTTTGTGTTGCGTTCTGTGATTTAAATGAAAAAATCATGATTTCAGATATTGCTAAAACATTAAAAGTAACATTACCTGCAGTCACACATAAAGTTAATGAATTAGTTGAAAAAAACTATATTGAAAAAATACCTTCAGAAAAAGATTTAAGAGTTGTTTATATCAGACTTACACTAGAAGGTAAAACTTATGTTGAATCAATTAGAGATGAATATTATCGTCCAATTGAGATCTTAGTTAACCACTTAGGTGAAGAAGATACTAAAACTTTTCTTACACTTTTAGATAAAGTATCTGAAATTGGTAAAATTAAATAATTTTATTTAACAAAATGTCTTTACAATTGGTCAGGTTTACGTTATAATAAATAACGCTGACCGAATTGGTGCACTAGCTCAGCTGGATAGAGCAACGGCCTTCTAAGCCGTCGGTCGGGAGTTCGAATCTCTCGTGCATCGCCATTAGCTAATTAAGCCGAATATCTTTGATATTTGGTTTTTTTATTTTAAAAACTAACTATACAAATAGATTAGTATCTATAATTATAAATCAAATAAACTAATATAGTTTATTTAATTTTTTTGAGGTATAATAAAAAATAGAAATGTATATATAAATATATGTCAAAAATATAGGGGGACATTATGTTGAAAAAAATCATTTTATTTGTAAGCTTAGTTTCATTAAGTTTTTTATTTGTTGCTTGTGCTTCATTAGAGGGAGAACAAGGTATTCAAGGCATCCAAGGTATACAGGGAGAGCAAGGCATCCAAGGCGAACAAGGAGTTCAAGGTGAGCAAGGCATCCAAGGAGAACAAGGGATCCAAGGCGAACAGGGAACTCAAGGTATCCAAGGTGAACAAGGAGTTCAAGGTATCCAAGGTGAACAAGGATTGCCAGGATTACCAGGTGAAGATGGGCAAGATGGTGCAATACCAGATATTAGTGGAGATGGAAACTGGTTATTAGATGGTATTGATACAGGTGTATATGCGGGAGATTCATATGAAAGTGATCAAGCAAGACTTTTTGATTACTATCCAATTGGAAATCTAGGAGATCTTACAGGATACTCAATTAGTATCGGTAGAGCTAAATATTTAGATGATATTGTTATTCCTGAAACATATAATGGATATCCAATCATCAAGATAGAAGAAAATGGATTCTCTAATGGTATTATGAGATCTGTGTTTATCCCTGAGACTGTTGATATCATTGGTGATGAAGCATTTATGAATAATCCCAACTTAATAGATGTGACAATTGATTTAGATGGCAGTCTTAATGAAATTGGAGATAGAGCTTTTTATAACTCGCCAAATATTAAACAATTAATTATTGAAGGTACTACAACAGTCATAGGTGAAACAATAGTTTCATATTCAGAGGTAACCACAATATATAGTGGATTAGCTTCAGCTGGTGAGCAGTGGGATATTAATTGGAATGACGGTGTAACTGTTGTTTGGAGTATTTTTCCAAGTGGTGTAACAAATGTGATTGATGGCATTGAAAAACAATTATTTACTGTAGATGCTTGGCAACCGTTGGAAGTTGATCTAAATGGATTAGTAGAAAATACGGGTATTGATCATAATTTAGTTTATTTACGAAGTTCTGACAATAGTGTTTTTATTGTAAGTGGAAACAAAATCATCGGTACCGGTAGTGGGGTTGCATACTTAAACATATGTGTCATTGATGACACGACTCAATATTTAAAAACTATTGGACAAGTTGTTACTATTAATGAAAATCAAATGGTAGAAATACATACAGCAGAAGAATTACAAGCGATGAATAATAATAAAGCAGGTAAGTTCATATTAAAATCAGATATAGATCTTAGTGGTATTGACTGGGAACCGATTGGGAATGCACCTGCTGGTAATGGATTTACCGGGATGTTTATCAATCCTGATGGATATACAATTAGTCATTTAACAATTACATCTTCAGATAATGTTTATCATGGTCCAAATGGTGGGGTTCATGGTGCTTTATTTGGATCAACAGTTCATGCATACATTGATGGTATCATCTTAGAAGATGTAAATATTGATGTTTCAGATTTTATAGGTTCACTTGGTGCATGGGGTGGAGGTATATCAGCTAGCTCATCACAATCAATAATTATTAATTGTCAAGTGAGTGGAGAAATCAAAGCACAAATATATACTGGAGGTATCATTGGTTCAAGTAACTATGATTATATTTATAATTGCCAATATGAAGGTACTCTTGTCGGACAATTACAAGAAGGTGCAACAAGAACTAATGATTTCGGTATTGGTGGTATTATTGGATATGGTGGTTCTACACAAAGTATGTATAGAAAACATGGCATAGAGTCTTCTTATGCGAACGCAATAATTATAACTGATGTATATGGTGGCGGTATAGCAGGATCGATAAATATTTATCCAATTGTTAATTCAACCTTCACAGTAACAATCAATGGTGAGAGTAGCACTGATATAGTTGGTTATGATCGTCATCCAGATGTTGTATATTATTAGATGATAAAGGTTAATATTTTACTATATAGATGATCATTTCTTAAGGAAGGGTTAGAATGAAACTACTATTTAATTATAATAATAAGGCAATTGAATCAAAAGTGTTTGCGATGTTTGAAATGAAAAAATTCAAATTATTTAAAAAAAAGTGTGATAACTACTATTTAGTTCTAGTACCTTCTGGAGATATATTCAGACTTGAATTCATTGATGAAAAAAATGTTATAAGAGTTATTGATGTAAAACAACCAGAAGAATGGATTAAAGAGAGAAAATTTAAGTCTATAATAAAATATGTAGTATCAATGACAGTCTTCAATTTTCATGGTTACGAATGGATTCTAGAGGATAGAACATATCTTTGTAATATAGACGAAGATAATGCGTATTGTAGGACAAAGTTGTATAAAGAATTACCGTATCTTATTAATCAAATTTATAGGATAGAAAATTGAAATTTGTATATGAGTATTTTGGAAATAAAAGAGCATTGAAAATGTATTAAATTTATATGTTGAAAAATATTTATTGTACATAAATAAAAAACACCTATTTCGAAGTGAATTCGATTTAGGTGTTTTGTTTATAAAACTAATTAGATTTTATGATTTGCAACATTTAAGAAGTTTTGAATTAACACATGTGCTAATCCTAATACATTCTTTTTAGATCTAAACTTAGAAGTAGATAAAATCTCTAATGACATAATTTTAGATCTTAAATTGTTTTTTACATGAGAGAGACTCTCTGGTATTTGTTCAACAATTTTACTATTAACTATCATAATCTTAGGATTTAAAGATAATGAGATATTGTTAATGGTAATTGATAAATAAGATATGAACTCTTCATAAACTCTTTGTGCATCTGCATCGCCTTGTTGTTTTAATTTGATGAAGTCATCGATTTTAATTAGTTTATCAGTTAATTCAAAATATCTTTCTTCAATTGCAGGATCAGAGATATATTTTTCTAAGCAACCATAATTACCACAAACACATTTCTTTCCGTTAGGGATTAAAATATTATGCCCAATTTCACCTGCATATCCATTTTCACCAGTATATAACTGATTGTCAATAACGATACCCATACCAACACCAATACCAACATTAAGTGATACTAAGTTTTCTTGATCAGGATATACGATATGTTCACCAATCGCAGAAATATTAGCTTCATTTTCGACATATGTTTCAACGCCAGTATATTCTTCAACGATTTCTTTTAAATCAATATCTTTCCATGAAGTAAATGGTGCATATTTAATTTTTTTACTTTTATCTAAAATACCATAAACACCAATACCGATACCGATAACGCCATAAGTTGAGTCGTGGGTGTTTTCTTTTAATTCATCAATACTTGAAAGAAGTATTTTTAAATATGGTCCAAATTCTGGTGTTTCAACATCTTTATGGATTTCATATAAGATTTCACCATATAAATTACTTACGATACCATATAGTGAATGTGTTAATAGTTCGATACTTAAAATACGTCCAGCATTTTTATTTAATGCGATGACGTTTGCACTTCGACCGCTTGTTTTAATGCTTTTCTTTGTTTCAATGACAATACCTTTGTCTATAAGGTCTTGAACAATAGAAGAAACAGTGGCCTTATTGAGTGTTGTTAATCTTGCTAATTCGATTCTAGATGTTTCTCTTAACTCGAATATTTTTTCAACAACAATATTTGTATTTACTAATTTTACGGATTGGGAATTAGCTGGTTTCATAAACTCACCTCTTACACTTATAACCATTATATATGAAAAGAATTTCATTAGCAATCAAACTATCATTTAATTAATAAAAAATATAAATAAAATATTTTCAAATGGCATTTAAAAATAAAATAAAAAAAGTGCTTTACAAAACTTAATTTAAATGATAAACTAACAGTGCATTTAAAAGATAGTTTAACACTTAAACTTTCTTACGTTTCACTAACTAAATAAAGATATTTACAAGATGTATATTCTTTATGAATATAATTTATTATTGCTGAAAAAACAGCAATATATTTTAAATATAGAGTGAAAGCGCTTATATTTGTTTAATTTAAGGAGAATATGATGAAATACTATAATGAAATCAAAAAAGTTGAATTTGAAGGTTCAACAAGCAGAAATCCATTTTCTTTTAAATACTATAATAAGGATGAAGTTATATTAGGTAAGAAAATGAAGGATCATTTCAAATTCGCGATGGCATATTGGCATACGTTAACTGGTGATGGTGGGGATCCATTTGGAGATGCAACAGTTGAAAGACCTTGGGATGATGCAAATCAAGATCCAATGGAAAGAGCGAAGGTTAGAGTTAAAGTCGGTTTTGAAATTATGGAAAAATTAGGCATTGAGTATTTTTGTTTCCATGATAGAGATATCGCTCCAGAAGGTGAGACATTAGAAGAATCAAATAAAAACTTAGATATCATTGTAGATGAAATAGAAAAAGAAATGAAACGTACTGGTATTAAATTATTATGGGGTACAGCAAATCTTTTTAGAAATAAACGTTTTGTTAATGGTGCATCAACTTCACCAAATGCTGATATATTTGCATTTAGTGCAGCACAAACAAAAAAAGCGATTGAAATTACAAAACGATTAAATGGACAAGGTTATGTATTTTGGGGTGGTAGAGAAGGTTATGAAACACTACTGAATACAAACGTTCAATTAGAACAAGATAATTTTGCAAGATTTTTAAAACTTGCAGTTAAATATGCAGATGAGATTGGATTTGATGGTGAGTTCTTCATTGAACCAAAACCAAAAGAACCAACGAAACATCAATATGATTTCGATGCAGCTACAGTAACTGCATTCCTTAGAAAATATGATTTGATTGATAGATTCAAAGTGAATTTAGAAACAAATCATGCAACACTATCAGGACATACAATGCAACATGAGATTAGATATTGCGCAGATAACGGTGTGTTAGGTAGTATTGATGCTAATCAAGGTGATTTATTACTAGGATGGGATACAGATCAATTTCCTACTAACATTACTGATGCAGTACTCATCATGTATGAAATCATCAGAGCAGGTGGCGTACCTGGAGGATTTAACTTTGATGCTAAGATTAGAAGAGCATCATTTACAAAAGAAGATTTATTACTTGTACACATTGCAGGTATGGATACATTTGCTGCAGGATTAAAAATCGCAGCTAAGTTATACGAAGATCGTGTACTAGAAGATAATTTAGAAGAAAGATATCGTTCATATCATTCAGGTATTGGTAAACAAATCATCGATGGCGAAGTTGATTTCAAATCACTTGAATCATATGTATTGAATAAAGAAACATTAGAACCAAACGAATCAGGAAGACAAGAATTACTAGAAATGATTATTAATCAATATATTCTTGGATAGGAGAAACATATGTTTATAGGTGTTGATTTAGGTACATCAGGCGTCAAATTAATACTCGTGGATAAAGATGGCAATATCCATCATTCAGTAACTAAATCATATCCATTAATCATACCAGCATCTGGTTGGACTGAACAAGATCCGAATGTTTGGTTAGAAGAAACAGTTGAAGGATTAAAAGAAATCGTAAGAGGTCATGAAGATCATATACAAGGTATAGGATTTTCAGGACAAATGCATGGACTTGTTCTTTTGGGAGAAGACGATCAAGTACTAAGAAATGCATTATTATGGAATGACCAAAGAACAGTTAAAGAAGTAGAGTATTTAAATAATCAAATTGGTCTAGAAACACTTCTAGATGAAACAGGTAATATTGCCTTAACTGGGTTAACGGCACCTAAAGTATTATGGGTGAAAAACAATGAACCAGAAATATTTGAAAAAATATCAAAAGTGATGTTACCAAAGGATTATTTAATATATAAATTAACAGGTGTATTTGCAAGTGATACAACAGATACATCAGGCACACTATATTTTGATGTAAAACATCGCAGATATAGTGAACAAATGTTAGCTATTTTAGGATTAAATGAAACAATGTGTCCTAAGATATTTGAAAGTGATGAAGTTATTGGTATCATAAAAGAAGACATTAAAAAAACTTTATCAATAACTCAAGATATTAAAGTGACTTGTGGTGGTGGCGATCAATCTATGGGAGCGATTGGTGTAGGTGTTGTTGAAGATGGACATTGCAGTGTTTCATTAGGTACAAGCGGAGTTGTATTTGTTGCAAATGATCATTTTAGTATCGACACTAAAAGTTATCTACAATCATATTGTCATGCAAATCATCATTACATGATGATGGGTGTCATGTTAAATGCTGCTGGTGCACTTAAATGGTGGAGTGAACAAATATTTGAGAATTTTGATTATCAAGATTATTTCAAAAAAATATCATTTGCTAAACCAGATGAAGATCTATATTTTCTTCCTTATTTAAGTGGAGAAAGATCACCAATTAATGATCCATATGCACAAGGTGTATTATATGGACTTAAACTTCATCATAGAAAAGAACATTTAGATAGAGCAGTCATTGAAGGTATTACATTTGCTCTTAAGCAAACATTTGAGTTAATTGAAAAACTGGGATCAAAAATAGAAACCATTAAAATCACAGGTGGCGGAGCAAAAAGTGAAAAATGGGCACAATTGATCGCAACTATATTTAATAAGAAAGTAGAAAGGTTACAAATTGAAGAAGGACCAGCATTTGGTGCAGCAATTACTGCCATGGTTGGATGCGAAACTTATCCGACTGTTAAAGATGCTTGTCAAAACATTGTTAAAATAAAAGATCATTTCTTGCCGGAACAATCTCTAGTGGAACTTTATGATCAAAAATATCAAAAATTCATTAAGATTTATCCAACATTGAAGACATTACAAAATGAAATATAATATTTAAACAGTTTTACCTGATATATAAACTTTAAGAGCGAGCATAGTTTTATATCATTTATTTACCAATTAAGTTAGTTCTTTAAAAAGCGAAAGCTTTTAGTAAATAGAAAAAAGGAGAGAAATATGAAAAAAATATTATTTTTACTAGCTATTGTTTCTATTGGACTTTTTGTTGTAAGTTGTCAAGAAGACGAACCTACACCACTTCCAGTAGATGATCCAGCAGTAGCACAACTTGAAGCAGCAGTTGCATCTTTAAGTACTTCAGTAGTTGATCCTAATGCGATCGAAGAAGGTTTTACATTACCAACTGAATTAACTAATGATGTTACAGTTGCATGGAAATCAAGTAATAGTGAAGTTGCTTCTATAGGAGAACCTGCAGATGGTTCAGTAGCTGTTTCTATATCTAGACCACATTTAGGCCAAGCAGATGCAGTTGTTACCTTAACAGCAACAGTGACTATTGAATTGGTTAATACACCAGGTCAAACTATATCACAATCATATAGTGTTGATATTACAGTATTAGCAGATGAAGTTGTTGAAGCAAGCATTATGTATGCAGCATCTGACTGGGGAGTTTCTTACTGGGGTGAAGATAGCGAAAATGCTTCTAAAGTTGAAGTTACTGGATTTGGTCAATATACAGTATCATTAGACTTATCATCTAATCCAGGTAATGGTTTCATTTTCTTTGATGTAGAAATCAAGAATGGTGAAATTGCATTCCCTTATGGTTATATGCAAATTGATTCAATTAAAATCAATGATACAGAATATGCATATGAAATCAATGAGGCTGATGAAACAGTTTCATTAATTGGTAACTATTATACTTCTAGTGACGATGGCGTTAATACTAGAACTAATCTATATAATGGTTGGGTATCAGAAGTCGTTGAAGGACGTTCTAAAAATGGTGGTTATGCTGACCTTACTGCAGCACCATTAGATATCGCACAATTTGCTGATGTTGATATTAATTCAATTGAAGTAACATTTACATTAGTAGATTTAACACCTACTGCAGCAGTTAAATTTGCATCAGGTGATTGGAATACATCTTATTGGGGTGGTGGCTCAGATAATGCTACTGAAGTTTCAGTAACAGATTTTGGTCAATATACAGTAGGACTTGATTTCTCAGATGCAGAAAAACCAGGTAAAGGTGTAGCGTTCTTAGATGTAGAAATCTCATCAGCTGAATTCTTCTTTGATTATTCAGCAATTCAAATTGATTCAATTTTAATTAATGGCAATGAAGTTTCATTTGAACTTAATGAAAACGATGAAGTCGTCACATTATTAGGTAATTACTATACAACATCTGATAATAAGATGGATACAAGAGTCAATATATATAATAGTTGGGTTTCAGAAGTAACTGAAGGTCGATCAATGATTGCAGGATTAGAAGATTCAACACCAATCCCTCTTGATATTTCAGCATTTGCAGATGTAGTGATTGATACAATTGAAGTTACATTTACATTAGTTGATATTACACCATATGCTACACTTAACTATGCATCTTCTGATTGGCAAGTAACATCTTATGATACTGAAACAACAGTTAGACCATTAGTGACAGATTATGGTACATACACAACTTCATTTGATATTTCAGATGCTCCTGGTACAGGTGTTGCATTCTTCGATGTAGAAGTTATGTATGGTGAATTCTATTTACAAAATTCATTTATGGAAATTCTTTCAGTTGTTATTAATGGTGAAGAAGTAGAAGTTGGTTCTACATATACATCAACAGATAACGGTGTTACAACAAGAACTAACCTTTATAATGAATGGGTTGGTGAAGTTGAAGAAGGTCGTACAGCTGATGGTAAATTTGGAGATATCTCTGCAATACCAGTTGACGATGCAGATATGGCTACTGTATCGACAGTGTCAGTAACATTTAAGATTTCTGAAGGTTATGAATTAGGATATGCTAAACCTCTTCCAGAAGGTGGTACAACAGCTTATATCAATGTAACTAATGCAGCATTTGATGAAAGTTACTGGTATGGTGATGAAGCATCAAGTAATTCTGATATCGTTGCGACTACAGCAGCAGTTACAGGATATGGTCAATATACTGTAAGTGTAGATTTCACTGGTCTTGATGATGGTTATATTTCTGATATATATTTCTTAGATGTTGAAGTATTAGGTGGAGAAGAATACTTCCCATTCAACAGATTACAAATCGATGAAATTAAAGTTAATGATGCAGCTGTTACAATTAGCGATTATTATACTTACTCAAATAATGGTACAGAAACAAGAGTAAATCTTGTAAACAGTACTGTTACAGAAATTCCTGAACTTGCTCGTCTATTAGAAACTTCAGTATACGAAGACGTATCTGCTATTCCTCTTGATCTATCTGGACTTGGCAATGTTGAAAATATTGAAATTACATTTACAATCGTTTCTGGTGAAAGAGTTACAGGTGCTCCATATGAACTTCCTGAATCATTTACAGCATTTATGATGTTTGCTGCTGATGGTGGTACTACAGGATGGCAACAATATGAAGGTGGTACTTCAGGAGATGCAGTAATTACAGGTGATGGTACATACACAGTATCACTTAGTGCAGCTGATCTTGGTGCAACAGCTCAAGCAGTAACAGCTCAAGTATTCTTAATTGATATTCCTGAATTTGCGACTGCAATGGCTTATGTTGGTTCATTAACTGAAGATGAAAATGGTGACTTAATGGTGACTGACGCAACTGTAACACTTAAAGTTTACATTGATGGCGTAGAAGTCGCAGTAAATCATTCAAATATTCTTATGGGTGATATTGAAGCCAAAGGTACATTTAGAATTGAATTATATAATATCTATGGTACAGGTACTCAAGATAAACCAGTAGTTGATCCTACATTACTTACACCAACATCAACAATTAGTGTTGAATTTACAATTTCAGGTACTGGTCTACCAGTTCCAGCAGAATAAGATTTAAATTAAGTTTTAAAGTATAGTTCGTAAGAGAAAGGTTCGCCTTTCTCTTACAACTTATATTTATTTTATGGAGGTAAAGATGAAAAACGACACGCATAAGACAAGAGGATATCAATATCTAGAATACATAATGAGAGCAATTACAGTTATCATTGCTGCCATGATGTTAGTTTCTAGTTTGAATCCGGCAAGAGTAACGGTATTGATAAATGAAAACATGTCATTATTTACTTCTGCTATGAGTTATGATCGAATCACAGAATTCGTACAAAGAGCATTTAATAATGGATGGGCTTATCCATTTGATTTCCACTTATTACATCTATCAAGCTTATTGATGGTATTATCAATTGTTGCAACTGGTGTTCTAGCAGCATTATCATTAGGGAATCTAAAATTTAAAAAATTAGTATATTTGATTAGTGTTTTTACTAATTTATTAACAATTATTGGTGCAATTGGTATTTATCTAGCTTATACATTAATTGCATCGACAGAAGGACAAGCATCAATTCAAGCACAAGCACCAAATGGTATTTGGATATTTATGGCAATTGCTGTTATTCTATTAATAATGTCATTAGTATTATTACTATTAACACCAAAACCAGATAAAGACATGAAGTATGAAATGGCAAGAAGTAAACAATTACTTGTTATGTATTTGCCAATTGCAATACTAGTATTACTATTTATGTATCTACCATTATGGGGATGGAGATATTCATTCTTTGATTATCAAGCAGGAGATACACTCTCTTTCGATAACTTTGTTGGATTTTATTGGTTTAAACAACTACTTAATAATTCAGGAACAAGAGAGACAATGGTTCGTGTATTAAGAAATACGTTAATCATGAGTGGTTTAGGTATTGCAGGTAGCTGGATACCAATGGTATTTGCAGTATTCTTAGCTGAAATTACTTCAACAAGATTTAAACGTTTAGTTCAAATATTTACAACAATCCCAAACTTTATCAGTTGGGTATTAGTATATGCTTTAGCAATCGCTGTATTTTCTACAGATGGATTTATTAATAATTTCTTATTAGATTTAGGTTGGATTCAAGAACCCACAAACTATTTAACAGGTAATGAAGGTACTTGGTTTAAAATGTGGTTATGGGGTTTATGGAAAGGTCTAGGATGGAGTGCAATTATTTATATTGCAGCAATCTCTAGTATTGATCCTGTGCTATATGAATCTGCAAAAGTTGATGGTGCTAATCGTTTCCAAAAAATGCGATATATTACAATCCCATCAATTCTACCTACATACTTTGTATTATTAGTCTTATCGGTAGCAGCCATTTTATCAAATGGTATGGACCAATATTACGTATTCCATAATTCATCTAATGATACCAATATTACTGTACTGGATTTATATGTTTATCAATTAGGTATTGATCAAGGTAGTATACCTCTATCAACATTAATTGGTATGTTCAAATCACTTATTAGTGTGACATTGTTACTTACTGTGAATAAACTTTCTAAGTTTGTTCGTGGTGAGAGTGTACTATAGGAGGATGAATCATGAATAATACAATACAAAAGAAACCTATAAGTAATAAGATCAAAGGTGATGATAGTTGGGTAGATAAACTATTCCACGTCCTTAACTATACAGGGTTTACATTATTTACATTAGCATGTTTATTCCCGTTTTATTATTTATTTATTAATACGATTTCTGATAATGATCTTGTATTAAGAGGTGCGATTAATTTCATTCCTAGAGGTATGCATTTAAGTAATTATCTTGCCCTTAGAAATGTTAAAGATTTAGGAACATCATTTCTAGTTTCTGTTGGTAGAACAGTTATAGGGACATCTCTTATGGTTTTAGCTTCTGCGTTTGCTGGTTATTTAGTGACTAAAAAAGAAATGCAAAATAGAAAGTTTTGGTATCGTTTCTTAATTATTACAATGTACTTTAACGCAGGGATTATTCCTTGGTACTTAAATATGAGTATGTTAGGTTTAACAGATACATTCATGGGTTATATTATCCCAGGTATCGTTGCACCATTTAACATTATCTTAGTTAAAACATATATAGAATCAATTCCGACAGAATTAGAAGAAAGTGCATTTATGGATGGTGCTGGATACTTCAAAGTATTTACATCGATCATATTCCCACTTTCAAAGCCAATTCTAGCAACCATTGCAATCTTTGGAGCTGTTGGTCATTGGAATTCATTTATTGATTCATTAATCTTGATGGCGAATTCACCTGAATTATATACAATTCAGCATAGATTATATATTTATTTAACAAGTAATAGTAACTTAGAAGCATTGCTTCAATCTGACCCAAGTGCAATTACTAGTGCATTAAATGTCAGAGTTATTCAATACACGATTTCAATGGTAACTATATTACCAATCCTATGCGTATACCCATTCATGATGAGATATTTTGAAAAAGGTATTATGCTCGGTGCGGTAAAAGGATAATAGATAAGTTTTAAAGGAGAGAATATGAAAAAAATATTTAGTTTATTAGTTGTTGTAGCCTTAAGCGTAACACTTATTAGCTGTAGAGAAACAGTTGTACCTAAAGGCGATCCAGTACAACTAACAGTTTATACGCAATTAGCAAACTCTTCAGGTTTAGCATCTGGTTGGTTTGCAGATGAACTTATGAAACGTTTCAATGTCGAACTTCTCATCGTTCCTGATGCAGAAGGTACATATGAAACACGTATGGAAAATGGTAATCTTGGTGACTTAGTCGTTTGGGGTGCTGATGGTGACCAATATCAAAATGCTGTTGAAAAAGGCATGTTATTTGATTGGGAATCAGAAGATTTAGTACAAACATATGGTCCATATATTTGGGAAAATATGCAAGCTGCTCTAAACAAAAATAGAGAAGTATCAGGGGATGGTAATATATATGGTTTTGGACATAACGTTGCTTTTTCAAGTGATGAACATGAATCATTCTTCTATACTTGGGATATTAGATATGATTTATATCAAAGATTAGGTAATCCAGTCGTTAATGATTTAGATGATTACCTACAATTAATGTTAGATATGAAAGCATTAGAACCAACTGATGAAGCTGGTTCACCAACATATGCAACTTCTATATGGCCAGATTGGGATGGCAATATGGTTATGTATGTTAAAGCATTTGCAACTGCTTATTGGGGATATGATGAATTAAATATGGGATTATATGATGTTGAAACAGGTCAATTCTATGATGCATTATATATTGATCCAGATACTGGTGAATATGGACCTTACTTAAAATCATTAGAATTTTTTAATAAACTATATCAAAATGATTTATTAGATCCAGATTCATTAACGAATACTTTCTCAGCAGCAACTGAAAAAGTAGCTAATGGTGGTACATTCTTCTCAATCTTTAATTATTCAGGATCTGATGTGTATAATACACAAGATCATATTGATGAAAATAAAATGATGTTACCTATGGCACCAAACGAAGCTACTCCGATATCATATGGTATGAACGTTATGGGTGGTAACCGTGTTTGGTCAATTGGTGCACAATCTCAATACCCAGAAAAAGTTATGGAAATCATTAACTGGTTAGCAACTCCAGAAGGTATCATGACTAAAACTTATGGACCTCAAGGCGTTACATGGGATTATGATGAAGATGGATACACTTACTATACTGAATTAGGTTTAGAAATGAAAAATGATGGTGATACAGCATTCCCAGAAGATTCAGGTTATTCTGGAAACTGGACAGATGGTGTAGATCCAATTAATAATAATACTTACTCACTAGATAACATCAATCCAGATTCTCCAGTAGGTGAAAGATTTAATGATGATTACTGGGCAAGTAATATGGTAGGCGCTAAAAACGATTTAGAAACTGCTTGGCGTACTGCTACAGGTGCTACTGATGTTCAATCATATTTAGAAGGTCGTGACTATAAAGTTTCATTAGGTTCTGCATATGCTGAATCTAAACAATCTTCAGAGTTAAAATTACTTTGGGCACAAGTTACGAATTCTATCGTTAATAACTCTTGGAATGCAATGTATGCAGGTAATGATGCTCAATTTAGATTCTTAGTGAACGAAATGATCGATCAAGCAAATAATTATGGATATGATGAATGTTTAGCTTGGGGACAAAATGAAGCTGCATTAAGATACATGGCTGAAGAAGCAGTAAGAAACGCATCATAATAAAATACAGAGGTACACATGAATTTATTATCAATCAATGGAAAACTATATAAATTTTTAACAACATTATTACAAATTACCATACTTAATTTTCTATGGATTGTTTTTAGTATTCCAATTTTTACAATAGGTTCAGCAACAGTCGCGGTATTTTCAGTATCACTGAAGATGGTTGATGACCAAGAAGCTAATGTTGCAAAACAGTTTATCAGTGCATTTAAACAAAATTTCAAACAAGGTATACCTTTAGGGTTAATCGCATTATTTGTCGGTTATGCTGGATACCTTTGTATAGAAATATTGATCAAAGTGCCTGATGCAACAATCTTCTTATTATTTGCAGCAATTATCATTATTGCTGTAGGGCTATTCCATCTGTTATATGCGTTTGCGATTATTGCAAGATATGAATCAACAGTAAAAGATGCACTCATTAATTCAAAAAACATTTCAACAAAATATTTTTTAAGAACATTATTATTATGGTTACTGATTGCAATATTAGTTCTGTTATTTCAATTTAATTACACATTGATATTTTTTGGGATTTTAATTGGACCAGTTTCAATTATGTATTTGATAAGTTCATTTGCTATGTACTTTTTTAAGAAAATTGATGAAGATAATCAATCATGAATTATTAAAGAGGTATTAAATTATTAATATCTCTTTATTTACTTTTAAGAGGGAGAAAAAAATATGAAGAAAGTATTAGGTTTATTTTTACTGGTTTTACCCTTGCTACTTTTAGCAAGTTGTGGCAAAACGTATGTTGTAAGTTTTGACAGTGATGGCGGATCAACTGTTGAAAGTCAAGAAATTGCTGGTGGTAGTCAAGCGACTGAACCAACAGATCCTACTAAAGAAGGTGCATTCTTTAGTTATTGGTATTTAGATGATGAAACAGTACCTTATGATTTTTCTACTGAAGTAACAAGTGAAATAACTCTTCACGCTTCATGGGAAATTGATATGGAAGCTGCTATTAAAAATATGAACTCACTAGAAGTTCAAGATGCACTAGGTAATGGTACAAACTTAGGGAATACGATGGAATCATGGGGACGTCAGGAAGAATATTTAGGTACTGATGCTGATCCAACAGCGTATGAAACTTTTTGGGGACAACCAGTAACAACTGCTGAAATGATTCAAGGTATGAAAGACTCAGGATTTGATTCTATTAGAATTCCTGTAGCTTGGACAAATACAATGAATTATGAAGATGGAGATTATACGATTGCTGATAGTTATTTAAACCGTGTAGGTGAAATTATTAATTATGCAATTGATGCTGAAATGTTTGTCATTATTAATGACCACTGGGATGGTGGTTGGTGGGGTATGTTTGGTTCTAATACAGAATCTGTAAGAGATGATGCTATGGATTTATATACATCTATGTGGAGCCAAATTGCTGAATATTATCAAGATTATTCATATCGTTTAATCTTTGAATCAGCTAATGAAGAATTAGGTGATAGATTAAATGATAGAGATGTTGCTGAAGATTCAGGATATTTACAAACTGACGACCAAAAATATGAAGCAACTAATATGATTAATCAAGCTTTTGTAGACACAATTCGTGAATCGGGTGGTAAAAATGCTGATAGATTCTTACTTATTGCAGGGTTTAACACTGATATTACATTAACTGTTGATGAAAGATTTGAAATGCCAACTGATACAGCAGATTCTAAATTATTAGTATCAGTACATTATTACACACCTTGGAACTACTGTGGATCAGGTGGGGATCAAATCTGGGGTTCTGAAATTGAGTATAATGCTCAAAATGACTTCTTAGAAATGATGACTGTTTTCACAGAAGAAGGCTATGGTGTTATTATTGGTGAATATGGGGTACTATTAAAATCAGATGGTACATTAAAACAAAGAACATTAGAGTTTACAACAAACTTTATTAATAACTGTAATATTTATGGATATGCTTCATTCTTATGGGATACAAATGCATTCTTTAGAAAAGATACATTAGACTTTATTGATGCTGACCTACTAGCTTTCTATCAATCAATGAATAATGAATCTCTAGCAGATACATCATATGAAGATTTAGTTGATGCAGCAGAAGTAGAAATGGCAGCTGCAATCGAATTAGCTAAACAAAGAGATGAAGAAAACGGAAACGTTGTTGTTGGTGGTCAATCATATGCATGGATTATGTTTAGTGATGCAGCATGGAGTAATAGTTATAGTGTTGGTGATACTTATAATCCAGCTGATAAAGGAATTGGTATTGTCGCAGTTGACCAAGAAGTCAATGGTGAAGGTACATTTGTAGTTTCATTAGATTTTACAGGTACAGAACAAGGTTATGCTAATGGTGTAGTATTCTGTGCAGTTGGTGTATCTTATGGTGAAATTAACTTCGAAGGATATATTATTGATGTAAAAGAAATTCTAATCAATGGTGAAGTCTATGAATTCTTCCCAGCTAAAATTCCTTATACAGCATCTGATGATGGTATTACAACACGTGCAAATTTATATAATCAATGGGTATCAGCACTTCCAGAAGATGCTAGAACATTAAATCCTAACTTATTACAATTTGCGACACCAGAAGTATTGGATGCATTAAACTTAGCAGAAATTTATACTTTACAAGTAACATTTAATTATGTTAATCCTAATCCAGACACACCAGAAGAATAATAAACAGGAGTTTTATTGTGAAACTTATTAAAGGGAAATATCAAAAAGAAAAATTTAATTATTTTTGGTCATTTTCAAAACAAGAAACACACGCAAAATTAAATCATGTTATAGAGAATGCCACATTTCAAGATGTGGCATTACCTCATGATTGGCTTATATATAACACAAAAGATTTATATGAAGCTTCATCAGGATGGTATAAAAAAACTTTAACAATTGAAACATTAGAAGGAGCAGAGTATCTTCTTCTTTTTGATGCTATTTATCAAGATGCAAAAGTATATATCAATAGACATTTAGTTAAAGAGTGGAAGCATGGATATACTGAATTTATTGTTAATATGACAAAATATTTAGTTGAAGGTGATAATGAAATCATCGTTCAAGTTGTCTATGAATCACCAAATTCTAGATGGTACTCAGGTGCAGGTATTTATCGTGATGTTTATTTGATCGTAAGACAAAAGGATAATCATATAAAACACCGTGGTATATATGTTTCTACATCTAAAATTAAAGATGGTTTTGACATGACAATTGATGCTGATCTACATGTTTTTAATGAAGCACAATTGAAGCATCAACTTTTTTATAAAGATGAATTAGTTGAAGCATCATCAAATATCGTTAATAAAGAAACAGATCATCAAGTGATCAATATAGTAAACCCATTTTTATGGGATCACAACAATCCACATTTATATGAGTTAAGGTCATCTTTAATCGTAGATGATGAAGTTGTGGATGAATATGTTCAAAAAGTAGGATTTAAAGATGTATTTATGGATCCTGATAAAGGTTTATTTATTAATGGAAAATATACAAAACTAAATGGTGTTTGTGAACACCATGATTTAGGCGCATTTGGCGCAGTCAATAACGAAAGTATGATTCGAAGTCGTATGTTGCACCTTAAAGAAATGGGTGTTAACGCGATAAGAACAGCACATAATCCCGCATCAAAAATATTTATGGAGCTTGCTGATGAACTTGGCTTCTATATTGATAATGAGATATTGGATGTTTGGGAAAGACCTAAAACAACGTTTGATTATGCAAGACATTTTAAAGATTGGATAAATAAAGATGTTGAAAGTTGGGTTAAAAGAGATAGAAACCATGTATCTAATTTAATGTGGAGTATAGGTAATGAAATCTATGATACACATGCATCAGATCGTGGACAAGAAGTAACAAAACGATTAAAAGAGTTAGTATTAAAATATGATTACAATAATAATGCACAAGTAACCCTAGCATCTAATTTCATGCCTTGGGAAGGTGCACAAAAATGTGCAGATATCGTTAAGTGTGCAGGTTATAACTATACAGAAAGATTATATGAAGAACACCATAAAAAACATCCTGATTGGATCATATATGGTAGTGAAACATCATCTACGGTACAAAGTAGAGGTATTTATCATTTTCCATATGATAAAGCATTATTAGTTGATGATGATAAGCAATGTTCTTCACTAGGTAACAGTGTGACTGGTTGGGGTGCTAAATCATCAGAAAAATGTATCACTGATGATAGAGACATAAAATACTCACTTGGTACATTTATTTGGACTGGTCATGATTATATTGGTGAACCAACACCATATGACACCAAGAATGCTTATTTTGGACAAATAGATACAGCAGGATTTGCAAAAGATTCATTTTATGTATATAAAGCATCTTGGCATAAAGATCCGATGATTCATATATTTCCATATTGGAACTTCGCGCCTAATCAAATGATTGATGTGAGAGTTACGACAAACGCTGCCCATTTTAAATTATTTTTAAATGATAGATTAATCGAAAGTAGAGATATTAATATAAAACATGATATAGATATCGTACCGACGTTTAAAATTCCTTTTGAAAAAGGAGAACTCAAAGCTATCGCTTACGATAAAGAAGGCATAGAAGTAGCTAGATGTATCAGACATTCATTTGATGATCCATATGAGCTTAAAGTTGAAATAAACAAAAACAGTTTATATGCAAATGATAAAGACATTTTAGAAGTTACTATCTATGCAGTCGATAAAAATAATCACAAAGTCTGGAATGCAAAGCTACCAGTTGAAATAAAAGTATCTGGAGAAGCTAAACTCATCGGTCTTGATAATGGTGATAGTTCTGATTTTAGTCAATATAAAACAAATGTTAAACATATGTTTTCAGGTCATCTAAAAGCATTTATAAGTTCTACACTATTACCAGGTGATATTGATATAGAAATAAAAGCACCAAATCTAAAAACTGTAAATATACATCTAGAGTCTTTAGAAACTAAACTAGACGATGAAGCTTTATATGCTAAGTCTTTAGAACAAATTACAGACTTAAGTTTATTTGATATGAATAAATTAGAAGATCAAGATATACCAATTAATGAAATTCAATTGATCATTGATGGTAGTACAAAATTAGATAAGTCAAATCCAAGCCAATTTGTTAAAGCTATGACTTATCCAAAAAATGCAGCTAAACAGGACTTAAGATGGACAATTGTAAATAAACATGCAGTTCCTTCAGATATCGCAGACATTAAAGAAGTCGAAGAAGGTATCATGATTTCTGCTTTAGGTGATGGTCATTGCATACTAAAATGTGCAGTCTATAACCATAAAACACATCCTGATTTATATGCATCTATATCTTTTGATATCAATGGGTTTGGATCACTAAATAAAAATCCTTATGAATTGATAGCAGCAGCAATTTATGATCAATCAACTGGACCTGTTGGCAGTGCAAAAGAAAAATCCATGTTTACTGGAGCAAGTGGGGAAAATGCTTCACTTACCTATAAAAATATAGATTTTGGTCATCATGGTACGAATGAAATCACATTATCTATTTTCGCATTTGAAAGTATTGCACATGATGTTAAACTATATGTAGATGGCAAACTTTTTGATACATTAACATATCAAATAGATACTATATGGGATGTTTTCCAAGAACAGACATTTAAATTAAAAGAAAAACTTAGCGGTATAAAGACAATAACGTTTGAAATGGGTGAGAAAATCAATTTCAAAGGATTTGTATTTAAAACATTAAATAGAACATATGAACAATTAGATATATTATCATCTGATAGTTATTATGGAGATTCATATCATAAGACTGATTGGGGTATGTCACATATTGGAAATAATGTTTCATTTACATTTAATGATTTGAATTTTGATGAAGGCTGTTCTAAAGTGATGATATGTGGTAAATCTCATAATGACAAAAACTCAATCAAGTTAAGATTTACTAAAAAAGATGGCACAAGAAAAGATCAATTAGTTGATTTTACACATACACAAGATTTTGATATTAAAACATTTGAGATTGAACCATATTTAGGTAGGGGATTTTTAGATATTATCTTTTTACCTGGTAGTGACTTTGATTTAAAATGGATCAAATTTATGAAATAAAGGAGATAAATACATGAAATTTACAAATGGTCAATGGTTGATGCAAGAAGGGTTTCAATTGTTTAGCCCAAAAGAAGTATATTTTGAAAAAGTTATTGGTGATAAGTTAATATTAACAACACCAACACATTATATAAAACATCGTGGAGATACTTTAGGTGGGATCAATTTAACTATTGAAATTTCTACACCATTTCCTGATGTTATTAGAGTAAGAGCATATCACTATAAAGGGATTAAAGATTACGGTCCTCATTTTGAGTTAGAACCATCAACTCAAAACTTAAACTATATCTCAAATGAAGATGAAATAGTTGTGATGAGTGGTTCGTTGAAGCTTGTAATGGATAAAAAAGATTTCTCTATGAAATATTATCGTGATGAAGAACTTTTAACACAATCAACAAATCGCGATTATGGCTATATCAAAGCTGACTGGAAAGGTGATGCTTATGATAAAGCAACTTACGAAAACAGCTTTTTCCAACAACGTCTTAGTCTTTCAGTAGGTGAAAATGTTTATGGTTTAGGTGAAAGATTTACACCATTTGTTAAAAATGGACAAGTAGTTGATATGTGGAATGAAGATGGTGGTACTTCGACATATCAATCATATAAAAATATTCCGTTTTATTTAACGAATAAAGGTTATGGTGTATTTGTGAATCATCCTGAAAAAGTTTCATTTGAAGTTGCTTCTGAAAATGTCGAAAAAGTAGGCTTTTCAGTTAACGGAGAATCACTTGATTATTTCGTATTTAATGGACCATCTTTAAAAGATGTTATTTCAAGATATACTGATGTAACAGGAAAGCCAGCATTACCAAAACCTTGGACTTATGGCCTATGGTTATCAACTTCATTTACGACTAATTATGATGAAGATACAGTCATGAGTTTTATTAACGGTATGATTGAAAGAGATATTCCATTAAAAGTATTCCATTTCGATTGTTTCTGGATGAAAGATTTCCATTGGACTGATTTCGTATGGGATGAAAGAGTCTTTAAAGATCCTAAAAAACTTATTAAGAAAATTCATGATTTAGGCATTAAAGTTTGTGTTTGGATTAATCCTTATATTGCACAAGATTCAATTTTATTTGATGAAGGTATGGATAAAGGATATTTTGTTCATAAAGCTAATGGTGATGTATGGCAATGGGATATGTGGCAGCCAGGTATGGCAGTTGTAGATTTTACAAATCCTGCAGCGACTAAATGGTATCAAGATAAATTAGAAGCATTGATGGATATGGGTGTTGATACATTTAAAACTGACTTTGGTGAAAGAATCCCAACGGATGTTGTTTATTTTGATAAATCTAATCCACATAAAATGCATAACTATTACACATATTTATACAACAAAGCAGTCTTTGAATTAGTTCAAAAAGTTAAAGGTGAAGATGATGCTATTGTATTTGCAAGATCAGCAACTGCTGGTGGTCAAAAATTTCCGGTACATTGGGGTGGAGATTGCTGGAGTAATTATGGCGCTATGGCACAATCATTACGTGGTGGACTTTCATTAACAATGAGTGGATTTGGCTATTGGAGTCATGACATTGGTGGTTTTGAATCAACATCAACTGCAGATGTATATAAACGTTGGTGTCAATTTGGTCTACTTTCTTCACATTCTAGATTACATGGATCTACAAGTTATCGTGTACCTTGGGTATATGATCAAGAAGCAGTAGATGTGCTACGTGCATTTACAAAATTAAAAGCAAAATTAATGCCTTATATATATGGTATTTCTCATGAAGCACATGAAAAAGGTATACCAACAATGCGTGCAATGGTATTAGAATTTAATGAAGACCAAACAGCAGCATTCCTAGATAAACAATATATGTTAGGTGATAGTTTACTAGTCGCACCAATTTTCAATGATCAAGGTATTGGTGATTACTATTTACCAGAAGGTCTATGGACAAATTACTTTACGAAAGAAGCCATTCAAGGTGGACGTTTCATCAAAGATCAACATGATTATTTCAGTCTTCCACTATTTGTAAGACCGAATCAAATTCTTCCTATTGGTGCTATTGATTCTAATAGTGAATATGATTACGAAGAAGATGTATTACTAGAAGTATATCAACTAAATGATGGTCATTGTGCACATAGACAGGTCTATGGCTTAGATGATAAAATTAAAATAGATGTATCAATCAAAAGATCTAGTGATACTTATGAAATCAACATAACAAATCAAAAACCATGTACGGTTAAAATTATTGATGGCAATTTAACAAATGGAGAATTGATTGTTGATGTTCAAGCAGGTAAAGATCAAAAAATATCTATTGAAATGAAGTAGAGGTTTGCATATGGGAAGAAAAATAGACGATTTAATTAAAGCTTTAACAATTGAAGAAAAAATTGGTATGATCCATGGCGATGGATTATTTAAAACAAAAGGGGTCCCAAGATTAGGGATACCCCCTTTTAAAATGGCTGATGGTCCAATGGGTGTTAGACAAGAGTTTACAAACGATAAATGGGAAACATTGAATCTATCAGATGACTATGTAACTTATTTGCCAAGTGGACGTGCAATCGCATCTTCTTGGAATAAAGATTTATCATATCAATATGGATATGTTTTAGGTGAAGAAGCTAGAGGTCGTGGTAAAGATATGATCTTAGCACCTTCAATCAATATTGATCGTTCACCTTTATGTGGACGTAATTTTGAGTATTTATCAGAAGATCCATATTTAACTGCTAGAATGGCTGTGCCTATGGTTAAAGGTATTCAATCAAGAGATGTATCTTGTTGTGTGAAACATTTTGCAGCAAACAATCAAGAAACAGATCGACTAAAAGTTGATGTGATTATCGATCAAAAACCATTACATGAAATATATTTAAAAGCATTTAGAGATGTTGTGCATTATGGTGATGCTTATGCACTGATGGGTGCTTATAATAAAATTAATGGCGAACATTGTTCTCAAAGTGAAACACTACTTAATAAAGTTTTAAGAGATGAATGGGGCTTCAAAAACATGGTTGTATCTGATTGGTTTGCAGTTAATAACACAGACCTAGCTGCTAAATCAGGTATTGATGTTGAAATGAGTGTGACACCTAACTTTGATGATTACTTTATGGCTAATCCTTTATTAGAAAAAGTTAAATCAGGCGAAATAGATGAAGCGCTAGTTGATTTAAAAGTTAAAAATATCTTAACAGTGATGGATAAACTTCATATGTTAGATGATAAAGATATCAGAAATAAGGGATCATACAATAAACGTCAACATCAAGAAATTACATATGAAATAGCGAAAGAAACAATATGTTTATTAAAAAATGAACATATATTACCGATAAAAGAAATACCTAAAAAAGTATTAGTAATTGGTGATAATGCCGTAAAACTTCAATCTAATGAAGGTGGAAGTGCAGAGATTAAAGCATTATATGAAATTACGCCTTTGATGGCATTAAAAATGAAACTTGGTGGAAATACACAAGTTGATTTTGTTAAAGGTTATTATATCCACGATCCTAAAACTGAACAAGCAGAAAATTGGCAAGAATCAAGTTTAGAAACAAAACAAGATGAAAGAGAACAATTTTCTAAATCAGTTCTAGATCAAAGAAAGAAATTAAAAGAAGAGGCGGTAAGTCTTGCTAAAGATTATGATCAAGTATTCTTTTTTGGAGGACTTAATCATACTTATGACTTAGAAGGACAAGATCGATCACATATGGATCTTCCATTTGGACAAGATGATTTAATAGATGCCTTATTAGATGTTAGACCAGATATGGTCATTCATATGTTATCTGGATCAGCTGTTAAAATGCCTTGGGTAGATAAAGCCAATGCATTATTATGGTCAAGCTATAATGGTATGGAAGGTGGACACGCGCTTGTTGACATAATTTTTGGTGATGTTAATCCATCAGCGAAACTAACAACAACTTTCGCAGAAAAATTAGAAGATTATCCATCTCATTCAATTGGTGAATTTCCAGGCACTGATAAAGTAAGATATGCAGAAGGTATGGATGTTGGTTATAGACATTTCATGAAACAAAATATTAAACCAATATTTCCATTTGGATATGGCCTTTCTTATGCATCTTTTGCATATGAAGATTTAAACATTGATACTTGCAGTGAAACATTCTCTATTACATTTCAACTTAAAAATGAAAGTGATGTTGATGGTAAAGAGATTGTAGAGCTTTATGTGATTCATGAAGATGATCCACATCAAGTACCTATACTTAAAGCATTCAAAAAAATCTTCGTACATAAACATGACCAAGAAGAAGTTGTATTAACACTTTATAAGAAAGAACTTAATTTCTTTAATGAAGAAACTAGAACATATGATATCAAAAAAGGTAAATATAAAGTCATCATTGCAAAATCAATAGTAGACCAAGTTTTATTTGGTGAAATTGAGGTTTAATATGGCTAAAACGATTAAAGATATCCAAAAAATCATTGATCAAGGGCCTTATGAACCGAAATGGGCATCGCTTCAACAACAAATACTGCCTAAATGGTTTAAAAATGACAAATTTGGCGTTTTTATCCATTGGGGCTTATATAGTGTCCCGGCACACAACAACGAGTGGTATTCAAGAAATATGTATATCAAAGGCATGGAAGAGTTTGATTATCATGTAAAAACATATGGAAATCATAAAGATTTTGGATATCAACACTTTATAAATTTATTTAAAGCAGAAAAATTTGATCCAAAGCTTTGGGCTAAAATTATTAAAGACTCAGGTGCTAGATATGTATTTCCGGTTGCTGAGCATCATGATGGATTTCAAATGTATCAAAGTGATATTTCAGATTGGAATGCTTATAAAATGGGACCAAAAAGAGATATCATATTAGAATTAAAAGAAGCTTTTCTAGATGAAGGTCTTAAGTTTTGTACATCAACTCATCGCGCAGAACATTGGTTTTTTATGAGTCATGGTCGTAAGTTTGATTCTGATATATCTGATGATTTAAAAAAAGGTGATTTTTACTGGCCATCAGAAGAAGAAAAAGGTGCATATGAGTTCGATAGTAAACCAACCCCTTCAAAAGAATTTTTAGAAGATTGGTTAGAAAGAACTGTTGAAATCATTGATAGATTTCATCCAAGTATTCTCTATTTTGATTGGTGGATTCAACATCAAGCATTTAAACCATATTTAAAAATGCTTGCAGCATATTATTATAATGATGCAGCAAACAGAGGACAAGAAGTCTCAATTAGTTATAAGCATGATGCTTTTGTATATGGAAGTGGTATTATCGAAATTGAGCGTGGTAAGTTTTCTGAATTAAAGCATTTTGATTGGCAAACAGAAACAGCCATCGCGAATAACTCATGGTGCTATACTGATTCGCTTGATTATAAATCAACTTATGAAATCATTACATTACTGATTGATGTAGTTTCAAAAAATGGGAATTTATTATTAAATATCGGACCTAAAGCGAATGGTAAAATGCCAGCATATGAAGTTAATTTACTCAAAGAAGTAGGTAACTGGTTAAAAATTAATGGCCAAGCCATTTATGAATCAAAACCATATTTAGTATTTGGTGAAGGACCTACAAAAGAAGATGAAGGTAAATTTAGCGAAAAACAAGCGCTATACACTTCAAAGGATTTTAGATTTACGACAAATCATGGTGCAATCTATGTCCATGTATTAAATCCCAAAGATGAAGATACATTTATTGTAAAAAATTTAAGTAGATCAACTGAACATAACGAAGAAGGCATCTTTAGTCCGATCGAAAAAATAACTTTATTAGGTTCAGATGAAAAAATAACTTTCAAGCATGAAAAAGATGGTCTTATCATAATAACAAAGGACAAGCAAAAAGCTTATCCTATTGTATTTAAAGTTGAATTATTGTAACAAAAAGGCGAAATTAATCGCCTTTTTTTAATCTAAATTAAAGAATTTTTGTAAGTATTTTGCAAGTCCAGCATGATCATTATCAACATCAGTCACTTGATAAGCAACTTCTTTTAATTCATCGACACCATTTTGCATCGCGATACCAAAACTCATTTCACCAATCATTTCTAAATCATTATGACCATCACCAAAAGCAATCGTATTTTTAGGATCAATGTTATAATAGTTTAATAAGTAACGGATTGCTGATGCTTTTGAAGTATGTTTTAAATAGACTTCATATATCGTGTTCTTCGCATCACTACCCCATTGTCTAAATGATAAAGTGTTTGGGTATTGGGTTAAAATCCAATTTTCAAATTGATCGACAAAATCATTTTGCATCACAAATATCATACCAGATGGTTCAATATCTAGATTCGTATATTCATCTTCAATTAAGACGCGTGAATCAAGACCTGTAAATAATGCCTCTAAACGTTTATCATACTTATATGCATAAACTGTATTTTCATTACTAAAGAAAGATGTTGTAATATGATCTTTAGAGAATTCAAATAAAGTTTTCATAACTTTTATAGGAATATAAGTTCTTTGTTTGGCAAACTCAATGTGTTCTGGCCAATCAATAGAAGCTCCATTATCTGTAATGATTGGAAAATCAATACCTAATTGTTTATAAATAGCTAGGCTCCCTGCTAATGGACGTCCTGTTGCAATAACTACAATATGGCCTAATGCTGCAACTTTGTTTAATGTTTCAATGACTTCAGGTAATAATTCACCTTTTTTATTAAGTAAAGTACCGTCGATATCACATGCAATAAAATATTTTTTCATGTTCTCACCTCTCTTTAATTATATGATAAAAATTACAAATTTTAAAAAATTATACATGTTATAAACAAAAACATACATATTTTGTTAAAACAATAAGAAGTTAAGACACTTTATGTTATATCATTAGCATGATATAATAAAAAATAGGAGCTGATGCATTTGAATATACTACTAAGTATTGGACCAATTGAATTAGATTTTGGCATATTAATAAGTTTTTTACTCGGTATAAGCTTTGGCTTCGTACTGCTTTTTTTATTGTATATATATGCAGTACTGACTGGACTCAATAAAAATTCCAGATTAAAAAAAGTTGATGAAGCAGATATCGATGAAGAAGAAATTAAATGGCTCATTGAAGATGCACAAAATCAATTTAAGAATAAAGAGTTAAGAAATGAAAAAGGTATGTATAATTATCTATTTGAAATCATTCAAGAATTATCAATTGATATATCAAAGAAATTTTATCCATATTCAAAATATCCTTATCTTGAATTAACCATTGATGAAACATTAAAGTTAAGTCATTATATTACTGATCGACTAGATCAATTATTACAAGGTAGAATACTCGCATTAACCAGAGGATTCACATTAGCTAAAATTAAAGAAATGACAGATATAAAAACTAAAGTTGATGATTCACTCGTTGGTAAAGCAGCGAAATCATATTCTAAAATATCAAAAGTAGCATTCGCGACATTGAATGCAGTAAATCCTGTTTATTGGATTCGTAAATTCACTAAAGAAACAATGCTTAATGTTGTTGTCTTACGCATAGGTCTATCATTAATTAGTATTACTGGTGAAGAGACTTACAAGATTTACAGTAAGAAAGTATTTAATCTTGAGAAAGAATTAGAGACTGGTATTGGCGATTTATATGAAATGATTAAAGAAGATGTTCAAAAGGAAGGTGAAAGTCTTGAAGAGAAATAAACAAGTCGAACCGATAGAATTACCTAAAAAAGAATTTCTGATTTTTCAATTCCCTAAATATGAAGGTATACGTGGTGGCAAAAAGACATATGAAACCACACACTTTGTTTCGCCTATTTTTGGTACTAAGGTTAAAGATGTTGTTACTGTACCTTTCCAAGTTAAAACACTTGGTGATACAACTAAGCGATTTGACGCGTTTAGAACGAAACAAAAGTTATCTGATAAAGAAGCCGTTCAAAAATACGGTACAAAATATTATGAATTTACAAATATCGTCACTGATCGTACAAGAGAAGAATACTTTGGTAAGTCATCATTAGAGACTTCACCGCAAATTGGTAAAAAAGAGGAACCTAAAGCACCTCAATTAAAACCAATTAGTACAAACTTTGTTGAACGTGAAGAACCACAAGAAAAACATATATTACCTTCATTTGAACCTAAGGTGAAGAAATTTGTTGAAATGGAACCTGAAGTTAATGAAGCTCCAGTAGTTGAACAAAAACCTAGAAATGAAGAGCCTGTCTTTGAGACATTTAAGCGAAGAGATCAAGAGTTTGAAGCATTAAAACAAACAAATAAAGGTGTTGTTTCATCTGATTTTGGTAGTGCTCCAGTTGAAGAAAAAGCTGAAAAACCAAAACCTCGATTTATCGAACCTGAGAGAAAACAATACACATATCCACATATTAACTTATTCTCTAAAAAAGATAGAAATTTAGATGAACAACCTCAATGGTTATTAGATCAAATAGATGTGATAAACGCGACACTTCAAGAGTTTGGTATTGAAGGTTCTGTCAAGACAAGTAAAAAAGGACCTACGGTTACTAGATATGAAATTGCATTAGAACCAGGTGTTAATGTTAAAAGAATCTCAAATATTTCAGATAACTTAATGATGAGCCTAGCATCTAAGTCAATTCGTATTGAAGCACCAATTCCAGGTAAACCATATGTTGGACTAGAAGTACCAAATGTGCAAACTGAAATTGTTGCATATGGTAATGTGATTTCTAATCCTAAGTTCTTAGAAAAAGATCATCCATTAAAAGTCGCACTTGGTGTTGATATTGATGGTGAAGATATATTTGTTGATATTCAGTCAATGCCTCATGGGTTAATTGCTGGTGCGACAAATAGTGGTAAGAGTGTATGTGTGAATACAATTTTAGTAAGTTTATTACTAAAGAATTCACCAGAAGATTTAAAATTGATTTTAATTGACCCTAAAATGGTTGAATTAACACCATATAATGATCTTCCACACTTAATTACTCCAGTCATTACTGATGCTAAAATGGCTGCTCAAGCACTTAACTGGGCAGTGACTGAAATGGATAAACGATATCAAAAATTCGCAAGTTCAAGAAGTAGAGATATCAAATCATATAACCACAATATTAAACGCGGTTTAGTTGATGCAGAAAAAATGCCTTACATCGTTATTATTATTGATGAGTTAGCAGATTTAATGATGGTTGCTGCACATGAAGTTGAAGATGCAATCCAAAGAATTACACAAAAAGCCAGAGCTGCAGGGATCCATTTATTAGTTGCAACTCAAAGACCAACAACTGACGTTGTTAAAGGTACGATTAAATCAAATATTCCAGCAAGAATCGCATTTAGAGTTGCATCATTTGTTGATTCAACGACTATTTTAGATGGTGCTGGTGCTGAAACATTACTTGGTAAAGGTGATATGCTCTTAAAGAGAGAAGATCGTGCGCATCGTCTTCAAGGTGCTTATATTCCTGATGATGAGATTTATGCAATCACAGATTTCATTAGAGATCATAATAAACCAGATTATGTATTTGCACATGAAGATTTAAAACAACAAGTCGAATTAAATGAAATTGCATCTGATGAGTTATTTGAAGATGTTGCTTATTATGTTGTTGAAAATCAAAATGCATCGATCAATAGCTTACAAAAACAATTTGAAATTGGTTTTAATAGAGCACAAAAAATTGTTGAAATGCTAGAATATTACAATATTGTATCTGCAAGTCAAGGTACAAAAGCTAGAGAAGTATTAATGAATATATCAGAATTAAATGATGTATTAGGAAAAGAATAAATATAAGAAGAGGTTGATTGAAATGAAAAAACAGCATGTATATATATACTTAATGGTAAGTCTGGCGCTTGTTATAACCTCAATCATCCTTTTTATTTTGGATACAAGCCCAATTTATTACACTTGGCCAATTACTGTATTTGTATTGGCAACAATAGTTGCTTTTGCAACTTTAGCCTTCGCACTTTTAAATAAAAAGACTTTATCAGATTTTGCGATCGAAGTGGTTGATTGGTTTAGATTTATAAGTATGTCATTAATGGTTGTATTAATGGTATTTATGTTTTTTATCTCATCAGCAACTGTATTCCAAAATTCTATGAATCCTACTTTAGACAGTGGAGATTCAGTATTAATCTATCATTATTCATATCAACCTAAAAGAAATGATATTGTGATTGTTAATATTTACACTGAACACTATCCTAATCATAAAGGTGAAGCAGATTATTATGTCAAACGCGTTTATGGTATACCTGGTGATACAGTGGCATTCCAATTTATCAATGTGAATACATATTTAATATTAATTAATGGAGAACCAGTATATAATCCAGAGGGCAAAGAATATGTTGCCCAAATCAATACATCAGTGACTCAAATGAATAATAGTATCTATGATGAAAGAGATTTAATAAGAGAAGCACTAGATGAAAATAACCAAATTAAAGATGGTCGTTATTTAGTGTTTGGTGATAATGAAGACAATTCAATTGATAGTAGAGATTTAGGTGCTATATATAAGGAAGATGTCGTAGGTAGAGTTATTTATCGTTTATCACCGTTTGGAGGAATTTAAATGAACGAAGAGAAACAACAAAAGGAAAAACAAATCCAGTGGTATCCTGGACATATGTTCAAATCAATTAGAGAAATTAAAGAACGCATTAAATTAATGGATATGGTCATGGTCTTATTAGATGCAAGACTACCATTATCTTCAATGAATCCTGAAATCTTAAAGATTGTGAGCAAAAAACCAGTATTGATACTATTTAATAAAATGGATTTAGCTGATCCAAGAATATTAAAAGAATTTGACCAACATTTTAAAACTGAAGGTTATCATACGCTTGCGATCGATGCCAATAAACGAAAAAATGTGAATAAAATATATCAAGCTTGTGTTGATATTTTAGATGATAAATATCAAAAACAAGCAAGCAAAGGATTAAAACAAAGAGCAATTAGAACGATGATATTAGGTATACCTAATGTTGGTAAATCTACATTGATTAATGCACTTGCTAATAAAAAAGCGACTCGTGTAGGTAATACACCAGGTGTCACTAAGTCTCAACAATGGATTAAATTATCAAATGAATTTGAATTGCTAGATACACCAGGTGTATTATGGCCAAAATTTGATGATATTAAAGTTGCGTATCACTTAGCTATCACAGGTGCGATCAAAGATCATATTCTACCTTTGGATGATGTATGTCATTATGCGTTAATGTTTTTAAAAGAACATTACTTTAAACAATTAGAGTTAAGATATGACATCACTAAAGATATGGAATTTGTTGAAATGCTTGATCAAATTGGTAGAAAACGTGGCGCTTTATTAAGGGGTAACGAAATTAATTATGATCGTGTATATCAAATCATATTAACAGATATTAGAGGTAAACAATTAGGAGGTCTATCTTTTGACAGACTTTAATTTATATGAGTATGAAGAAAAACTATATAAACTAGGACTTAAATATGTTGCAGGTATTGATGAAGCAGGTAGAGGACCTTTAGCAGGACCTGTGGTTGCTGCTGCAGTGATATTAAAGCCAGGTGCTAAATTGAAATATGTTGATGATAGTAAGAAATTATCTGAGCGACAAAGAAATCTAGCATTAGAAGAAATCAAAGAACATGCATTAGCTATCGGCATTGGTATGTGTTCTGTTGAAGAAATTGATAAGATTAATATTTATCGTGCAGCAAGAGAAGCGATGATCTCAGCTGTGGAAAAATTAAAGATAAAACCTGAGTTTTTATTAATTGATGCAATGCCAATTGAACATGAAGTACCATCAGAATCAATTATTAAGGGTGACCAAAAGAGTATTAGTATTGCTGCTGCATCCATTGTTGCTAAAACAACAAGAGATAAGTATATGGAAGAGATGGATAAAATATTTCCAGAGTTCGGCTTTTCTAAACATAAAGGATATGGCACTAAACTTCATAAAGAAATGTTAGAACAATATGGATACACACCAATACATAGAAAAACATATGAGCCTATTAAATCAATGATTAAAGAAGGTAAGAAACGCTATGAGAAAGCTGTTTGAACTTGATTTAAAAGATTATAAAGATAGTGATAAAATAACAAATCGTATTGCTTCAAAAGCTATTTTCTATGAAAAGCCTTTTCTATATATGATTACAAGTGATAAATATCATGATTTAAAATTCATTGGTGGTGGTCAAGAACCTAATGAAACTTTAATTGAAACACTTAAAAGAGAAGTCTTAGAAGAAGCAGGATTAACGATTACTGATAAGATTGAACCATTTGGTTATTGTATAGAAAAAAGAAAATCTATATTTGACTCAAATGAGGTCTTTATGATGACATCATATTATTATCTTTGTGAAATCAAACATAAGAGTGAACATCGAGATTTTGATCAATATGAGAAAGAGTATGGATATAAATTAATTAAGATAGATATTGATGAAGCTATTGATCAATGTGAAAAACTCATTAAAACAAATACTAAAAATTATAATTGGATATATCGTGAATTAAAGATGCTTAAAATGATAAAAGATGAATTGTAGAAAAATTTATCTTTTTTTGTTAAAAGTATTTATGGGAGTTTTCACATAAAATAAAGTAAGAAAAACATATATATTATATAAATATATATAGAAAGCATCAAAATATTTTTTGCTTGACTTTCATTTTTTGTTTACTATAATAGATATGGAAACGGAGTGTTTACATGACTGAAAAACTAATTATAGTGGAATCACCATCTAAATCAAAAACTATTCAATCGTATTTAGGTGATGGAACAACAGTTCTATCGTCAAAAGGACATATTAGAGATCTTGCGATTTCTGGTAAAGATGGATTAGGTGTTGATATAGAAAATGATTTCCAACCATCATACGTACCTATTAAAGGTAAAAAGCAAGTAATTAAAGAATTAAAAGCTGCCGCTAAAGGTAAAGATGTTTTAATCGCAACCGACCCTGACCGTGAAGGTGAGGCAATTGGCTGGCATTTAGCGCAAATTTTAGGTCTAGACTTAGATCAAAATAATAGAATTATATTTAGAGAGATTACAAAACAAGCAGTTCAAGAAGCATTAGATCATCCAAGAAAGATTGATCAAAGCTTAGTAAACTCACAAGAAGCAAGACGTATCGTTGATAGAATCATTGGATTTAAATTATCAAAATTATTACAATCAAAAATTAAAACTAAATCTGCAGGACGTGTACAATCAGTCGCTTTAAAACTTATTGTTGACTTGGAAAAGAAGATTGATGCATTCGTACCTGAAAAGTATTATGAATTAGATGCGATTTTCCCTAAGTTTAAAGCTGATTATGTCATTCCAGCAAAAACTAGATTAAGTAAGGAAGAAGCAGATAAGATTAAGGCAGAATCTACAAATCCATTTAAAATCACTAAAATTGATGTTAAAGATTCTATTCGTAATCCAAAAGCACCATTTATTACATCAACATTACAACAAGATGCTATTAACTATTTATATATGAGTGCAACTAAAACAATGAGAGTTGCACAAGAATTATATGAAGGTATTGATATCAATGGTGAAATGATGGGTTTAATTACTTATATGCGTACTGATTCAACAAGATTAGCTGCACCATTTGTTGCAGAAACTAAAAAATATATTGAATCAAAGTATGGTAAAGAGTATTTAGGTAAATATAAAGTAACGACAAGTGATAATGCACAAGATGCACATGAGGCGATCCGTCCAACATCACTTAAAAATACACCAGAATCAATTCAAGTATTCTTATCTAAAGATGAATATAAGTTATATAAACGTATTTATGAAAGAACTGTTGCATCATTAATGGCACCAGCTGTATTTGAAGCAACTAAAGTTTCAATTGAATCAAATGGTCATGTTTATATGACTGATGGTTTAACTGAAAAATTTGATGGACATTATAAAGTATTTGATGATCAAAAACCGAAAATCAAAAAACTACCTAAACTAGAAGTAGGACAAGAACTTGAAGCTAAAGAAATTGAGTTGTTTGAAAAAGAAACAACACCACCTACAAGATATAGTGAAGCATCTCTAATTAAAGAAATGGAATCACTTGGTATTGGTAGACCTTCAACCTATGCTCAAACACTACAAACATTAAAAGCTAGAGATTATGTAAAATTAGAATCTAAACGATTCGTTCCTACTGATCCAGGTAAACTAACATCTGAAAAATTAGGTGAGTTCTTTAACACAATTATTGATGTTGAATTCACATCAAAAATGGAAGATGCACTTGACCATATTGCAGAAGATAGAGCATCAGGTGTGAAACTTGTTGGTGAATTCTATAATGCTTTTATACCAATGGTTGAAAAAGCTCAAAAAGAAATGAAGAAGATTGAACCTAAGATCACTGATGAGATATGTCCAGAGTGTGGTAAACCTTTAGTTGTGAGAACATCTCGCTATGGAGAGTTCCTTGCATGCAGTGGTTTTCCTAAGTGTAGATATATAAAGAAAGACTAAATTAATGTAAATTATGTGAAAGTATTTTATGCTTTACATTTTGAAATAAAAGTGATAATATAAATATGCATCCAAAAATTAGGATGTTACTTATCCCCTATTTAGTGTACTTTAAGTACACGCAAAATCCCCTTAATTGGTCCCTAGATAAAAATCTAGGGGCCGCTTTTTTTTTACACATATTTATAATATGTGTTATAATATTTTTTGGAAATTGGAGGATGATTTTCATGAAGACTTTTAAAGGAAGACCTGTTACCTTATTAGGTGACACTAAACAGGTTGGAGACAGTGCACCTGATTTCCATGTCGTTAACAACAAGGGTGAAACTGTAAATTTATCAGATTTTAAATCAAAATATATCATATTAAATGTTGTGCCATCAATTGATACAACAGTTTGTGATATGCAAACAAGAACTGTAAATAAAGAATTAACTGAAAGAGAAGATGTAACTGTTCTAACAATTAGTAATGACCTACCATATGCTCAAGCTAGATGGTGTGGTAATGCTGGACTAGATAATGTCATTACACTAAGTGATTATATTGATTTAGACTTCGCAACTAAGTATGGAACACTTATGAAAGAATTAAGATTAGAAGCACGTTCAATCTTTGTTTTAAACAAAGCACGTGAGATTGTTTATTTAGAATATGTAGAAGAAATGAGCAATCATTTGAACTATGATCAATTAATTACATTTGTTAAAGAATTACCGGAAGACTAACCTTTCGGTTTTCTTTTTGAATATGTTATAATAAGTATAAGTTTGAGGTGATGAAATGGGATTATTTCAACGTCTTTTTTCTAAAAATAAAAAGAACGATAAATATCAATTAGGATTACATAAGACAAAACAAAATTTTTCTACATTAAAAGCGATATTAGATCAATCAAGTCAAATTGATGATGATCTATTTGATGCATTAGAAGATATCTTTATACAAGCTGATATCGGTGTTGATACAGTTGTATATTTTATTGATAAATTAAGAGAAGATGTTAAAACTAAACATGTAACAGATCCAAAAGCATTAACAGAAATGATTGTTGATGGTTTATTTGAGATTTACTTACAAGGTGAGTTTGTACAAACTGAACTTAAATATGATGAAGATGAATTAAATGTTTATTTATTTGTAGGTGTTAATGGGGTAGGTAAAACTACAACAATTGGTAAGCTTGCAAAACAATTTAAAAACCAAGGTAAAAAAGTGATGCTTGTTGCTGGGGATACATTTAGAGCTGGTGCGATTGACCAATTAAAAATTTGGGGTGAACGCAGTGGTTGTTATGTATTTACTAAAGCAGAAGGGTCAGATCCATCAAGTGTCATGTTTGATGCGTTAGAATTAGCTAAGAAGGAAGGATATGATGTTGTATTATGTGATACAGCAGGTAGACTTCAAACTAAAGTTAATCTTATGAAAGAATTAGAGAAAATGCATAGAGTCATTCAAAAGACTTGTCCAAATGCACCACAAGAGACTTTATTAGTCATTGATGCTACAACTGGACAAAATGGGATGAGACAAGCGGAAGTATTTAAAGAAGCAACTGATGTTACAGGTGTTATATTAACGAAATTAGATGGTACAGCCAAAGGTGGTATTGTACTAGCTATTAGACATTTATATGGTGTGCCTATTAAATATGTTGGTTTAGGTGAGAAGATTGATGATCTTGTCTATTTTGATATTGAACAATATATTTACGATTTATTTAGTGACTTCTTTTAAGAGAGGTAAATATGGAAGCATTTGAAAAGAAAGCATATTTAATTCAGTTATTTGAACAATATGAAAAACTTTTAACTGAAAAACAAATTTCATATTTCAAGTATTATTTTTATGATGATTATTCTTTGCAAGAGATTGCTGAGATTTTTGATGTGAGTCGTAATGCAGTTCATGATCAAATTAAGAAAGTTGAAAAACATTTAATTGATTATGAAGAAAAATTAGCATTATTAACTAAAATGCTAAAACGACAAGACCTAATAAACGATATAAAAAAGTCTAAAGATTTAAGTCTTTTAGATGAGATTGGAAAGTTGGATGAATAATGGCAGAAACTAGTTTAAGTTCACGTCTGCAGATGGCGATGAGACGCATTACAGGTCGTGGTGTGTTAAATGAAAAAGATATAGATGAAATGATGCGCGAAGTTAGACTATCGCTTCTTGAAGCCGATGTTAACTTTAGAGTCGTAAAATCATTTATTGCTAATGTTAAAGAACAAGCAATAGGTGAAAAAATATTAAAAGGGTTAAACCCTGGTCAACAAGTTGTTAAAGTTGTTCATGAAGAACTTAAAAAAGTCATGGGTGATGAAGCTGAAGGATTAAAGTATAATCCAAGTGGTTTAACAACATTTATGACTATCGGTCTTCAAGGTTCAGGGAAGACAACATCTATTGGTAAATTAGCAGTTTATATCAGAAAACAAGAAAAGAAAAAAGTATTATTAATTGCAGCTGACGTTTACCGTCCTGCAGCCATTGATCAATTAAAAATTATTGGTAAACAAATTGATGTTGAAGTTTATGAAGAAGGCTTAATTGATGCAAGAAAAATTGTTAAAAATGGTTTAAAATATGCAAAAGATAACAACTATGATGTTGTCATCATAGATACAGCTGGACGTCTTCACATTGATGAGAAGATGATGCAAGAATTAGTGGATGTTAAAGAAATCGCTAATCCTTCAGAAATCTTATTAACAGTTGATGCGATGACTGGTCAAGATGCAGCTAATATTGCAAAAAGTTTCCATGATCAACTTCATGCAACTGGTGCAATCCTTACTAAAATGGATGGTGATACCAGAGGTGGTGCCGCACTATCTATTCGTGAAGTTTCTGGTATTCCTATCAAATTCACATCAAGTGGTGAAAAGATGGATACGTTTGAGATGTTTCATCCAGAACGTATGGCATCAAGAATTCTTGGTATGGGTGATGTCTTAACATTAATTGAAAAAGCTACAGATGCAATTGATGAAGATGAAGCTCAAGACATGATGGAAAAACTCATGAGCAATACATTTAACTATAATGACTTAATGAAACAGTTTAAAATGATTAAACGTATGGGTTCAGTATCTAAGATCCTAGGCTTTATGCCAGGTATGGGTAATCTTAAAAATGCCGCTTCACAGGTTGATGACAAACAATTTGATAAAATGAGTGTCATTATCTCATCTATGACAGAAGCAGAAAGAAAAGATCCTTCGTTAATTGATAAATCAAGTAGACGTCGTACAAGAATCGCAAGTGGTTCTGGTATGCAAGTTGCTGATGTAAACAAATTAAGAAATGCATTAGACGCTCAAAAGAAAATGATGAAGCAAATGTCTAATATGGATCCAAAACAGATGGAATCTCTATCTAGAAATCCTGGTCAAGCATTTCAACCTAAAGTAAGAAAAGGTAAAGGTAAAAATAAAGGTCATTTCCGTTTTTAATGACCTTTTTGGTTATGTTATCCACATTTATTGTGGAAAATATTGATTATCATACATGATAAAATATAAAAAAGGAGTCTCTATATGAAAAAAATTACGTTAATTGATGGCAATTCAATCATGTTTAGAGCGTATTTCGCAACAGCATACCCTGGGGCAAAACTAATGCAATCATCTAAAGGGGTATATACAAATGCATTATTCGCATTTGTAGGTATGTTTGAAAAAATAGTTACAGATGAAACAACTGATGTTTTGGTTGCTTTTGATACAAAAGAACCAACGAAACGTCATTTAAAATATGACCAATATAAAGCTGGTCGTGCTAAAATGCCTGAAGAGCTAGGTCAACAAATTCCAATGATTTATGAATACATTAAATTATCAGGTGTTAAACTTTATTTTAAAGCTGGTTACGAAGCAGATGATATTATTGGTACACTTGCAAAACAAGCAAGCGAAAAAGGTTATAAGGTAGATGTATACTCATCAGATAGAGACTTACTTCAATTAGTTGATGATAACGTCACTGTGAACCTGTTAAAAAAAGGTATGCAAGAAGTAGAATCGGTTACACCTGCTAAGATGTTAGAAAAATATGAATTATCTCATGAACAATTTATTGATTTAAAAGCACTTATGGGTGATTCTTCAGATAATATTCCTGGTGTTCCTGGTGTTGGTGAAAAAACAGGTATTAAATTATTAAAACAATATGAAACACTTGAAAACCTTTATGAACATGCTGATGAAATTAAAGGTAAATTAGGTGAAAAAATAAGAGACAACAAAGAATCAGCATTTATGAGCCAAGATTTAGCAACGATTGATATCAATGCTGAAATCGAAGTTCATGCAGATGATATCGCTAGACAAGAAGTTGATCAAATGGAATTAGTGAAATTCTTCCAAGGGTATGATCTTCATGTCTTTGTTAAAAAAATGGAGAAACCAATTGTTGTCGAATCATGGGATCCAATTGAAATCACAACAGATAGTGAGCTTAAAAAAGTCTTAAAATCAGGATTAGCACTTCATTTTGAATTCAGTGATTATAATTATCATAAAGCAGATTTATGGGGTGTCGGATTATCAGATGGCAAGAAACATTATTTCCTAGATCCACTATTCGCGATGAGTTCAATTTTATTCACTGATTACTTACTTGATGAAAAATTAGAAAAATATGTTTATGATTACAAAGCAATCAAAGTATTTTTAATGTGGCAATTAAAAGATATTGAACATGTTACTTTTGATACATTAATTGCAGCATATATTATTAATGCACATTTAGGTAAAGAAGAGTTTAAGAGAATTGCTGCAGCATTTGATTATGAAGATATGCAATATGATGAACAAGTTTATGGTAAAGGTGCTAAAAAAGGTCTTCCATTAAAAGAGTTTTATTTAAAACATGTAGCATCAAAAGCGAAAGCTACATTCCAACTTAGAGAACGTATGCTAGAAGATTTAAATAAAGGTGAACAATTAGCGTTATTTAATGATATAGAAATGCCATTATCAGAAGTATTAGCTGAAATGGAATATGAAGGATTATTAGTTGATCGTGATGAACTATCTAATCAAGGTTCTAAACTACTAGAACGCATCAATAAAATCGAAGCCGATATTATTGATCATGCTGGTGAAAAGTTCACTGTATCAAGTCCAAAACAATTAGGAACGATTTTATTTGAAAAATTAGGTCTTCCTAATGGTAAGAAAACGAAGACAGGATATTCAACAAATGCAGAAGTTTTAAATAACTTAGTAGATGCACATCCAATTATTCCATTAATTTTAGAATATAGACAATTAACAAAACTACATTCAACTTATATTTTAGGTATTGAACAAAATCTATTTGATGATGGTAAAGTTCATACAATCTATAATCAAGCATTAACGACAACAGGACGTCTATCTTCACTAGATCCTAATTTACAAAATATTCCTATTCGTACAGAAGAAGGAAGAGAAATTAGAAAATTATTTATTCCAAAAAGCGGTTATTATTTCTTAGGTGCTGACTACTCACAAATTGAGTTACGTGTACTTGCTGATATGGCAAATGTCCAAAAACTCATTGAAGCATTTAATGATCATGAAGATATTCATACTAAAACTGCGAAAGCTATTTTTAATGCAGATGAAGTGACATCTGAGATGAGAAGGGCAGCTAAAGCAGTTAACTTTGGTATTATCTATGGTATTGGTGCATGGAGCTTATCAGAAGATATTCATGTAACACCAAAAGAGGCTCAAAAATTCATTGATGAATATTTAAACCTTTATCCAGAGATTAAACAATACATGGAAGATATTGTTTTATATGCTAAAGAACATGAATATGTAGAAACAATCATGCATCGAAGAAGATATATTCCAGAACTAAAATCATCAGTATACATGCAACGCATGTTTGGTGAAAGACTAGCACTGAATGCACCAATTCAAGGTAGTGCAGCGGATATTCTTAAAAAAGCGATGATTGATTTATATCGTTATTTAAAGAAACATAAAAAACAATCTAAGATATTACTTCAGGTACACGATGAGCTCATCTTACAAGTACCACCACATGAAGTAGAAGAAATGAAAGAACTTGTACCAAAAATGATGGGTGATGCAGTTAAACTAAAAGTTAAACTAGAAACATCATGCGATGTTGGACAAAATTGGTATGAATTAAAGTAGGGTGATTAAATGCCAGAACTACCAGAGGTCGAAACTGTCAGACGTACATTATTAAATATCGTTAAAGACAAAACGATTATTGATGTGAGTTATGACTATGAGCCAATGATAAAAATGGATCCATTTGAATTCATTGAACGTGTTAAAAAACAAAAGATCAATGATATTGAAAGATATGGAAAATATTTAGTATTTATACTAGATCATGATGTGATGATTATGCATATGCGTATGGAAGGTAAATTCTATATCAAAAAACATGATGTAGAAATATCTAAATATGAGCATGTCATATTCTCACTAGATAATGGTATGGAAATGAGATATCATGATACAAGAAAATTTGGAACGATTAACCTATGTTCAAAAGATGAGTATAAAGAAGTATACCCGCTTAATAAACTAGGTGATGAACCCAAAGATTTAGATCCAAATAAATTCTATAAATTAATCCATACAAAAACTGCACCAATAAAAAATGTATTATTAGATCAGCATATCATTGCTGGTTTAGGTAATATATATGTTGATGAAACACTTTTCTTAAGTAAAGTAAAACCAACAAGAAAAGCAAATAAAATCACAAAAAAAGAAGCTTACTCACTTGTTGAATCAGCAAGGAAAGTATTAGATAAAGCAATTAACTTAGGTGGTACTACAATAAGAAGTTATACTTCTAGTCTAGGTGTACATGGAAGATTCCAAAATGAACTCAATGTACATACTAAAGTAGGAGAGCCTTGTCCTATATGTGGGACAACCATTATAAAAACTAAAGTGGGAGGACGTGGAACTTATGTCTGTCCAAGATGCCAAAAATAAAATCATTGGACTAACAGGTGGAATTGCTACAGGCAAATCCACTGTTTCAGCGTATCTTCGTGAAAAAGGATATCAAGTCCTTGATTCAGATGAAATTGTTCATCATTTATGGAAAACAAATCAAAAAATGATAAAAACAGTCGTTAAGACATTTGATTTAGATGCTGATCAAAATATTGTTGATCAATTAAGAACATTTGTCTTTAATGATAAAGAAAATGTGGAAACACTAAATAGTATTGTTCATCCATATGTATTTGAAGCAATCGATATGGTCATTAAGTCTTTAGAATACCAAATCATATTTATTGATATGCCATTATTATTTGAAGTTGGATATCAAAGCGAATGTGATCAAACATGGTTAGTCTATATTCCACAATCTGTACAAATTAAAAGATTGATGAAAAGGGATAAGATGAAACTAAAAGAAGCAATTAAACGCATCAGTCTTCAAATGGATATAGAAGAGAAAAAAATGCTTGCCGATAACATCTTAGATAATAGAGGCAGCAAGAAGAAATTATATCAACAAATTGATCAGTTATTAGATGAGGTAAGTCATGAGAAATAGTTCGACATTTAAACTTTATATGCAATCAGATCTATCGACGAGTGATTTTAAAGTGTTATCACTTTTATATCAACCACTTTTAGGTATGCAATCATATGCATTATACACAACTTTCTATCAAATGATTCATCAAGATAACATTGAAACATTAACCCATCAAATACTGTTTGATTTACTTGATTTAAAACAAACAGAATTTTTAAAAATGAGATATAAATTAGAAGCACTAAACTTAATGGAAACATATCAAAAAGCTGATGAATATATCTATTTATTAAAAACACCACTAACTGCTAAACAGTATTTAACAGATACTGTATTTGGTAGTTATCTTCAATCGGAGATTGGTGATAAAAACTTAAATATATTAGTCGAAATGTTCAAAAAAGAAACACCGGACTTAAATGGATATGATAATAAATCAAAAACATTCGATGCTTTATATGAATTTAAACAACTAGGGTTACTAAAAGTTGATGATGAATTAGAAGGTAGACTTCAAAATAAAGGCTTATCAATTCAATCTGAATTTGATTTTAACGCATTTGTCGAAGCATTACCTGAAAGACTTAAAAATTCATCACTCCTTAATAAGAAGTTAGTTGAAACGTTAGAAAAGATTGCCTTCGTATATCAATATGACATTATGGATATGGTAGAAGTGTATAAACTAGCATCTACAAGTAAACAAAACTTAAACTATCAAGTTTTAAATTTTAAAGCGAAACAATACTTTGAACAAAAGAATCAAGTATTAACCATCAAAGAAAAATCAAATTCTGAAGTTGATTTAATCGAAAAAGCGAAACCTTATGATATTATTCAAAAGTTTGCTAAAGTTAATCAACAAGGTATCGCATTATCAACTGCATTTCAATTATTAGAAAGAAATCAAGTTGAACCAGGTATCATCAATGTGATATTAATGTTGGTTTTAAAAAACAAAGATGGTATACTACCACATATAAACTATTTAGAAACAGTCTTAAATGATTGGCTTAATAAAGGTATTCAAACAACAGAAGATGCAATTGCTTATGCATCTAAATTGGAAACTACTTTTGAGAAGAAAACAAAAGATAAACCTAAAAAATCAGGAGAACCTGATTGGATGGATGACTATATGAAACGCATTGCGGAAATGGAGGTGTAAGTATGAATTTATCAGATATGAGAAAAGCGATTGAAGGATATGAAGAAACTAAAGATTTACGTATCAGTGATGTAGATATTAATAAAGTGTATCAATACATCGTTCAAAAACAGGAACAACCTGTCATTGATGGTTATGAAATCATGCTTAAAACTGATCCGTATATTGAGGTCTATTATAGACCAACTAGAGAAAAAGCAATTGAAATTAAAAAACAACGTATGAGAGAACACCTAAAATTTTATGATAGCGAAGTCTATATTCAAGATGCATCACTTTCAGGATTTGATTGTTATAACGAAGAAAGAGTTAAGGCTTATGAAACAGCTCAATATTTCTTAGATAACTATCGTGTGAATCAATATGAGCAAGGTATGTATATTCATGGGCAATATGGTACAGGTAAATCATATTTATTATCTGCAATTGCTCAAGAGTTAGCAGATCGTGGCATTACAGTATTATTTGTATATATGCCTGATTTAACAAGAAGTTTAAAACAAGGTATGAATGATGGTAACTTAGAAGATAGAGTCAATAAGTTAAAACAAGCAGATGTTTTAATGATGGATGACTTTGGTGGTGAAAATATAAGTGCATGGTTTAGAGATGAAATCTTAATTCCAGTATTACAATATAGATTATCAGCTAAACTTCCAGTTTTTATGTCATCTAATTATTCTCATTTACAACTTCTAGATTTAATGACTTTAACAAAAGATGAATCAGGAAGATCAAAAGCGGGAAGACTTATTCAACGCTTAAAAGACTTAATGATTTATATTAAATTAACAGAAACACCTTTTAAACACTAAACATATTAGTATGGGGGACACTCATTTGGAGTTATTATATACAATTTTAAGATATAATTATTTATTTCTTATTGCTGTAAATATATCTATGATAGTTTACATGATTATTTATCAAAACAAGTATAAATATGTCATATATATGAACCGATATTTTATAAGTTTATTATATGTGATTATCATTATATATGCTTATACTTCAATCATGTCAGACTTGATTCATGATACTTGGCATGGTCATGAAATATATAATTACTTACCTATATTAGTTATTAATTTAATATTAATTGTTGTAACTTGTGTCATTGTTTATTTAGCTACATATTATAATGTGATTTGTGAAGATAAAATTATACTAAATAGATTATTTAAAAGAAAAGTTATAAACTTTATAGATATTGATATTAAAAAAAGTGAATTATTAATGATCACACCTAAACCATCAAAATTATTTCCTAATAGAGAAATAATGCATAGCAGAGATTATATGACCATTACAAAAAAGAATGGTGAGAGTGTGAAGTTCTTTGCAGGTTTCATTCTACATGCAGGTGCTCACTATGCAATGTCTGATATGATATATAAAAAGTTAAAACCAAAGATGAAACAGATGGTTAAGAATTAATCATCAAAAGAGATAATTTTATAGTTAATATAATAAAACAGGACATATACGCCCTGTTTTTTTTATTAAAAGTTTAGTATCATAATAATAAAGCTGACTAAATCAAGATTCATACGTTTGATTTAAAACAGATAAAACCATGGGGTGGAATATGATCAAACTAAATAAGATTAACAAGGTATATAATAATGAAAAAAAAGACGTCATCGCACTCAAGGAAGTATCATTATGTCTACCTTCTAAAGGGCTAATACATATAAATGGTAAAAGTGGTAGTGGTAAAAGCACATTATTAAACATTATTGGAGCTATATCAAAACCAACAAGTGGAAAAGTAACTTATGATGCATTATCAAATCTTAATGAGAAAGATGTATCTTGGTATTTACGTAATCAATATGTTGGTTTTATATATCAAAATTTCAATTTAATTGAAGAATTAACAGTATACCAAAATATAAAAATCTCTTTGGATATTTTAAATGTAACAACTGATGTCGATCAAATTATTGATAAGTATATGACACAATTAAATATTAGTCATTTAAAGGAAAACTATCCTAGCGAAATTAGTGGTGGTGAAAAACAAAGAGTTGCTATCTGTAGAATTTTGGTAAAAGGCTGTAAGGTTATCTTAGCTGATGAGCCTACAGGTAACTTAGATAAAGAAAATGCTCACTCCGTATTAAATATATTAAAGTCGTTATCAAAAGATATTTTAATTGTTATTGCTTCACATGATATCGAATTAATGGCGACATATCTTGATTACAAGATTGATTTAGAAAAAGGTAAACTTATTGATCACGATTTGATTGAAACTAAAGAACAATTAGAAACCTTGGTTTCAATACCAAACCAAAGTATAAAGATTAAATCTATGATTGAATTTGGAAAAATCATATCGATAAACAAAAGTAAAAAAAGACTAATATTTACTTACTTATTTAGTCTAGTGAGTCTATTGTTTATTGGTTTGTTATTGAATTTAAATCTTTTAAATATGAATCAAATACAAAAAAACATTTATAAAGATAATGAAATATCTGAAGTCATTGTTAACGATGAAAACATGGACTTATCAAATAATTCATCATTTCAAGAAATCATCAAAGATACTAGTTATGATGACGTATATAGTTTTAATGACTTGAATTTCTCTGATATATTTAATTATGATATCAATCCTGATGGTGAAACAAGCATTTATTTACCTGTAGTTAAATCAATTCAAATTAGTGATTCATACGCAGTTGATGATCATGAAATCATTATCACCGATTACTTAGTTGATAGTTTACGAGCATATAGCTACACAGGCATTTCTTACGAAATTGGTGATCAATTACTTATTTATGGTCATAGTGTAACAATTAAAGATATTTTAGTTACTAACTATTCACTTGATAAGGAACAAATTGATCGTCATAATCTAAACTATACATATGCGACAATCTATATGAATCAAACAACATATCAAGTAATTAAATTTCCACTTATGCGTAATGTTGGACAACTTAGTAATGATAACCTGGACTTTTTCAATATTGATGAAGTATCAAGCAGTTTTCTAGATGGTATTGAAGGGGATCACACACTCAGCAACACTGATATTGTTGTCTCATTAAAAATATTAGAAGACTTTGAAATAGCTTATGATCAAGATGTTTATAATAAAACAATCACCCTAAACTTAGATGATATTGATGGTTTGAGATCAATGAGTAAGACATATAACATAAAAGGTGTCGTAGAAGATTATTCGAACACTGTACTATTTAATTCATCAGAATTTCTAGATGTGAGCAAACATATAGGTATTAATATTGAATATCAAGCAAACAAACAGCTTAAAATATATTTAAATGATCAAATAGACATTGAATTGTTTGAATATTTAAATGCAGAAGATATTGATGTTATTTCAACTGTATCTGAACAAGTAAATTGGGCAATGCAATTCATTCATACAACTAAACAAGTTCTAAGTGTATTAACGATTATAACAGTGCTATTAAGTGTTTTATTTATGTACTTTTTGATTAGCATCAATATTGATCAAAATAAAAAACAAATTGGTATACTTTTATCTTTAGGATTAAAGAAAATGGATTTAGTTAGAATTATTATTATAAATCATTTACCGATTGCTTTAATTTCAGCAGTGAGTAGCTATATAGCATTATTAATTGTTAATGGTTTAATTAATAGATATATTCATACAAATGCAAATATAATAAGAATTATATATAGTAGAATAGATGTTGCTCTATATTTAATCATTATTACTGTAGTCATATATATTGTGTCTTCTATAGCACCGTTAATGAAATTTTATAAACAAGAAATCATAAAACTTACTAATTAATGTATCATCAACAAATAATTATTTTATCTTTTAAAGAAAAAAGTACAATTTTTTGTAAATGGTGTTATAATATGTAATGAAAACGAAGAAGAGGACAACATGTCATCAAACAAAGCGACGTAGGACGGTGTAAGCTACGAACGATTGATATGACTACCTTGGAGTTGGTTATGAAAACATAATCCGTATGACTTGCGTTAAAAGTTTTTGAGGGCTAGTTTAACAACTAGAACTAAGGTGGTACCGCGATTATTCGTCCTTAGACATTTCTAAGGGCGTTTTTTTATTTATAAAAGGAGTGAATCAAATGATTAACATTAAATTTCCAGATGGAAGCATCAAGCAATATGAACAAAATGTTACTGCAAAGGATATTGCGAGTTCAATATCAATTAGTTTAGCCAAAAAATCAGTCGCTGCAATCTTCAATGATCAATACATTGAATTAAACAGACCATTAACTGAAGATGGAGACTTATCATTATTAACCAAGGATGATGAACGTTCATTAAATGTATTAAGACACTCAACAGCACATTTAATGGCACAAGCTATCACTAAGCTATATCCAGGAGCTTGTTTTGGTGTGGGTCCTTATATTGATGAAGGATTCTATTATGATGTTGACTTTGGTGATACAAAAGTAAATGATGAAGATTTATTAAAAATAGAAAAAGAAATGAGAATATTAGCTGAGCAAAACTTTGATATCGTTAGAGAAGAAGTTACATATCAAGAAGCTCAAGCAATTTTTGCAAAAGATCCATATAAATTAGAAATCATTGAAGATTATAAAAACGATCAACTATCAGTTTATCGTCAAGGTGATTTTGTTGATCTTTGCCGTGGTGGACATGTGCAATCAACTAAAGAGATTAAATTCTTCAAGTTATTAAGTTTAGCAGGAGCATATTGGAGAGGTAACTCAAACAATAAAATGCTTCAAAGAATTTATGGTACATCTTTCTTTAGTCAAAAAGATTTAGATGCTTATCTAAAACTTTTAGAAGAAAGAAAAGAAAGAGATCATCGTAAACTAGGTAAAGAATTAGGATTATTCTTTACATCAAAAGAAGCAGGTCAAGGTCTACCATTCTGGTTACCTAAAGGTGCGACTATTCGTCGTGTGATTGAAAGATATATTACTGATAAAGAAATCTCACTTGGATATCTTCATGTTTATACACCTATTTTAGGTAGTAAAGAATTATATGTAACATCTGGTCACTGGGATCATTATCAAGACTCTATGTTTCCTCCGATGGACATGGGAGATGGCGAAATGTTAGTGCTTCGTCCAATGAACTGTCCGCATCACATGTTAGTCTATAAAAATGAAGTTCATAGTTATAGAGAATTACCAATTAGAATCGCTGAACTTGGTATGATGCACCGTTATGAAAAGAGCGGCGCATTATCAGGACTTCAACGTGTAAGAGAAATGACATTAAATGATGCTCATATCTTTGTTAAACCTGACCAAATTAAAGATGAATTTAAACGTACTGTTCATCTAATGCTTGAAGTATATAAAGATTTCGGTATTTCTGATTATGAGTTTAGATTAAGCTATAGAGATAAAGAAGATAAAGAAAAATATTTCCCAAATGATGATATGTGGAATAAAGCTGAAAAGATGCTTAAAGAAGCGATGGATGAACTTGGTATGAAATATTTTGAAGCAATCGGTGAAGCTGCGTTCTACGGTCCAAAATTAGACGTACAAGTAAAAACAGCATTAGGAAACTCAGAAACATTATCAACAATTCAATTAGACTTCCTATTACCTGAACGTTTTGAATTAACATATGTTGGCGAAGATGGTAAAAATGATCATAGACCTGTAGTTATTCATAGAGGTATTGTATCAACAATGGAAAGATTTGTTGCATACTTAACAGAAGAATATAAAGGTGTATTCCCATTCTGGTTAGCACCAGTACAACTTAGAATATTACCTGTAAATCTTCAATATCATATGGAATATGCTAAAGAAGTTTATAACAAACTTCAAAATCATGGATTTAGAGTTGAAGTAGATTTTAGAGAAGAAAAATTAGGATATAAGATTAGAGAAGTACAATCTCAAAAGATTCCTTATTCACTTGTATTAGGTGATAAAGAGACAAGCGATGGACTTGTAACTTATCGTCCATATGGTTCTCAAAATCAGACAACAGTAACAGTTGATGAATTCATCAATATGATTTCTAAAGAACAAAAATAATTTTTAATAATAATCTTGAATAATTTATAATAATATGCTATAATATATCTGTAGTTAATTAAGGGCTACATTCACTAAGCGGGTGAATAGAGCGGTTAATATGAGATTTTACTAGCGTGGTCTTGAAGGAAAACTGCATGTGAGTCTTGATTGAAATCGTTTGATTAATTGGGGGACGTGAAACCAGATATATATCATATACCTGGTTTTCACGCAATTGATTAAGAAGCAGGTTATACATATGAATCAAAGAAAGTTATTAACGATAATAAAAGAAGTTTGATAAAAAAGCCCAGCAATGGGCTTTTAGTGTTTTCACTGAAAGGGTGGTTTAAATGTTAGAAATTATCAATGTATCAAAAAGTTATGATGGAAAGAAATTAGCATGTAACAATGTTAATTTAAAAATTGAAAATGGGGATATTTATGGTTTTGTTGGACACAATGGGGCTGGTAAAACAACATTATTAAAATCTATTGCAGGTATTATTAATTTTGATGAGGGAGAAATTCTAGTTAATAATATATCTGTCAATGATGATCCAATTGGTGTTAAAAAGCAAATTGCTTATATTCCAGATAATCCAGATATTTATGAATCATTAACAGGTATTAATTACTTGAATTTCATGGCTGATGTTTTTGAGATTTCAACTGAAGATCGCATTCAAGACATTGAAAAATATGCTGCAATGTTTGGGATGACAGAAGTATTAGGTCAACCAATCAACTCATATTCTCATGGTATGAAACAAAAGATTGTTATTATTGGTGCATTAATTCATAAACCTAAAGTACTATTACTTGATGAACCTTTTGTGGGCCTAGATCCTCAAGCAAGTTACCTTTTAAAAGAAGAGTTTAAATCATTATGTAATGAAGGTGTTTCAATATTCTTTTCAACACATGTTTTAGAAGTTGTTGAAAAATTATGTAATAAAGTAGCGATTATTAAAAACGGTCAAATCTTAGAACACGGTAAAACAGAAGATATTATTTCTAAACAATCACTAGAATCTGTATTTATGGAAATAGCGAGTGAAAAATAAATGTATTTCAAATTACTAAAAGTTTATTTTAAAGATTTCTCAATTGACCGTTTATTACAAATCAATGGTGGAAAAGGAAAGAAGATTGCTTTAATGGCTGCACTTATATATGGTTTAGTTGCTATATTAGGTGGACTTGGATTTATGTTCTTTAATCTTGCTGATGTCTTAAATCAAGGTGGACAAATCCATGTCATGGTAAGTTTCTTAGCGATGTATTCTCTAACACTGCCAATCATGATGACTTTATTTAGAGCAAGTGGTACATTATTTTTCTACAAAGATTATGATATTGTTGCACCACTTCCAATAAAATCAAGAACAATTTTCTCAGCCAAACTAACAATGATGTTAGGTTGGATGTATGCAATGAATTTAATATTTGTATTACCAATGTTATTTTCATATTTTTATTTCTTAGGGTTTGATTTAGTTGGATTAATTATTTATTTAATCGTAAGTATAATTTTTCCGTTAGTTCCAATTGCGGTGATGACCATATTCTCACTTGGTATTGGTTATTTAGCAACTAAATTTAGCTTTGGTAAAATACTACAAATCATTCTTTTATTTGGTGTGTTTATTGGTATTATGTTATTACAATTTAATATCAATTCTACAACTGTTAATCCTTTAACTGGACAAATTGACGTTGTTGCTGGACTTAAGGATTATTATCCACCGATTGGTTGGTTTGAAGATACAGTCTATAATCACGATTTATTAAGTTTATTATATTTAGTACTATCTCATCTAGGATTCTTTGTGTTATTTATTTTTGGTGTTGAAAAATTATCAACTAAAATCAATCAACATGGTATCACTAAACATGTAAACCATAAAGTAAAACAAAGTAAGATTGCTCAACAATCAGTGACTAGAATTTTAATTAGAAAAGAATTCAATAAATTCTTTAGTATTCCTATTTATGCACTTAACGCTGGGTTTGGTATTGTTTTACTAGCAATACTTGCTATTGCATCTCAGTTTTATGATGTGTCAGATATTTTATCAACATTAGAGATGACAAATATCGAACCATTCATCGGGATTGCACTGATCATAGGATTTGTAGTTGCTCTTGCATATACACCAGCAATTACATTATCATTAGAAGGTAAAAATTTCTGGATATTAAAGAGTTTACCGATTAAAGCAGAAAAAGTTATGTTTTCTAAAGTATATTTTAATATAGTACTCGTATTACCAGTTTTAATTATTAGCATTATTTTATTTGGTTTTTCATTACAAATGACTTTTATTCAAGTGATTTTAATGATGTTAGTATCATCAACATTACTTGCATTAGTATCTTATGCTGATGCAGTCGTTAATCTATATTTTCCAAAAATGCACTATAAAAATGATGTTGAAATTGTTAAGCAAAGCTTAAGTGCAATCATTGGTATGTTAGCTGGTTTCTTATTTGTTGTGATCAACGGTGGGATTTTCTATTTATTAGATCATTCATTTGGTTTAGGGTCTGAATTGATATTCTTATTATTAAGTATTATGAATATTTTACTGATCATACCATTCTATGATATTATTAAACGTAAGTCAGAGATGATATTTAAAAACTTATAAAAGGTGATTATGTGCAAATAAAAAATGATGGTTTAATATTTAAAATTTCATCAATTACATATGTTACATTGACAGTTATTCATTTTATTTTGTCGCATGGATATTGGTCAGTCGTTTCATGGGTTTTTTTGATTGTTACTTGTTTAATGGTTTTAATATTTAACTTACCGATAAGTCAAAAGAATCATTTGAAGTTTTTATATTTATTCATTGCACATTTTATTTTGTATAGTTTATTAATATTAATTAGTTTTATAGATTATCCAATACCTTTTTATAATACAGCTCAAATTGTTTTTACAATCGGTCTTAATATATTTTGGTTAATGAGTTATTTATATTTGATGTATCATAAAGATCAAGAAGATGCTATGATTGTATTTTTGATTGTCAGTTTAATCTTAATCATATTTAGATTTTTTTCTAATTCGATGAGATTGATTTCAGTTGTAAGAGGATATTTAACTGTATCTCTTTCCAATTTTTATATGGTAGTCCTTATTATGATTACTGTATTAATGACTTTATCATTTTTCATATCTCTATTTTTGTATCTTGATAGAGTTACAAAAGAAATAAATGTCGAGTTTCCAATAAAAATCAAGAAGCATGAATAAACTTATGCATGGGGGTAAGTTATGAAATTAAGAAATCAATATATCATTGTATTTATCAGTGTATCAATTCTAGCTATCATGTTTATATATCCATCGTTGATGGATCGTTTGCAAGTGCAGGCGTTATATCATGAGACACAAGCTGATAATTACTATAATCTATTACAAAGTATCCTGATTACGATATCTGTAAAAACAACCATTTATATGATCATGTTGTTATCGATGATTGCAGCAGTGAATTTAAGAACACATGATCAAAATAAGATAAAGATACGTAAAAAGAATTTACTATTCCTTAATGCATTATTTGCTCTATTTGTTTTAGGTGTTATATATTCTCATAGACTTAATATCGATTCGACTTTAACAGCTTATATAATTGGGAGTATACTCATATTAATTACTTTCGTCGTTGTGACTTATGTAATGCAAAAGCCTAAAAAAGAATTTTAATATAAACATAAAATAAAAGCCAGTGGGATTCACTGGCTTTTTGTTTACTATTTAATTAAATAATCAATGATTTCATCATAAGATTTTAGGGTTAACACATGTTTTGCTAAATCTTCTAACTGACTTGATGTTTTATTAGAGATTGCTTGTTTAATCTCCAAACATGCATGAGGTGAACATGATAATGCATCTACACCTAAGCCTAATAAAATTTCAGCTGATTTAGGGTCTGATGCCATTTCACCACAAACAGAAGTTGTGATGCCATGTTTCTTAGATGCATCAATCGTCATTTTAATAAGTTTTAAAATGGCAGGATTTAAAGGTTGATATAAATATGCGAGTTTTTGATTGATTCGATCAGACGCTAATGTATATTGAACTAAATCATTTGTACCAATTGAGAAGAAATCTACAACTTGAGCGAGATCATCAGCAATTAAAGCAGCAGCAGGAATTTCAATCATAACACCTAATTGATATTTTCCGATATTGACTCCTTCGTTTTTAAGTTCTGCTTCAACTTCATCAGTTAATGCTTTAGCCTTATTAAATTCTTCAAGGGTCGCGATCATAGGAAACATGATTTTTAAATCACCATAAGCACTCGCTTTAAGTAATGCTTTTAATTGAGTTCTAAAAATTGATTGATGTTCAAACATGAGTCTAGTACCTCTATTACCTAGAGCAGGATTGATCTCTGTTTCATGTTTGAAATATGGAAGTGGTTTATCGCCACCAATATCTAGAGTCCTAATTGTTACAGGTTTATCTTTAAATGATTCTAATATATTTTTATAGAAATTAAATTGTTCATCAAATGTTGGCATCTTATGATGCTCAATAAATAGAAGTTCAGTTCTAAATAAACCAACACCATCAACTAAAATATCATCTACATATTTCTTATCATCTAGAGATCCAAGATTAACTAGTAATTGATACACATGATCATCTTTTGATTTTAATTTAAGATCATTAAATGATTCTAAGTCTTCTTGAATAGATGCGTAAGATGTTATTTTCTCTTCATATGCTTTGATATCCGATTCACTTGGGGAAATAATCAATTCACCTTTGAAACCGTCTAAAATCGCTACTTTATCATCTTTAACGCGATTAAACATGTCATGGATACCAAAGATTGCAGGAATGTTTAATAATTTAGCAACAATCGCTGCATGAGAAGTAGAACCACCAACTTCACATATGAATCCTTTGATATATTTAGGATCTAACTGCGTCGCTTGAGTTGGTGTTAATTCATGGATAGCTAATATAACTGGTTCATTAATGGTTGCGAAATCTGTTATAGGTAGATTTAGTGCATTTTTCATAATGCGTGATGAAACATCTTTTAAATCAACAGCACGTGATTTTAAATATTCATCATCCATCATATCAAATAAGTTTAGAAACTCATCAACAACAGTTTGAAGAGCATAAGTTAAACTATAATTTTCTTTATTGATTAAGTATTTAACTTTTTGAACGACTTCAATATCTGATGCCATCGCAACATGTGCATCAAAAAGTGATAACATATCGTCATCAAATTTATCTTTATATTTAGTTTTTAATTCATTTAATTGAGTAATACTCTTTTCGATTGCTTGTTCGTATTTTGTTATTTCTTTATCAGGGTTTTTAATATAAGAAGGTAGAACATTAATCTTAAAATCTTCAACTTTTAAGATTTTCGCGATTGCATAACCTTCACTAACCGCAATACCTTTAAGCATAAAATCACTCCTTGTTTGGTTATTTATATTTTAACATTTTTTTGAGTTATTCTTACATTTAAAAAAATGCAAGTATAAATTTGTGAAGATGTGTTTTATAGTAACTAAATAACCATATATTTGTTATAATAGTTTTGAGGTGAAAACGATATGATGACATATGATGAATTAAAAGAGCGCATCGGCAAAGTCATTGATCCTGGATTTGAAAAGCCATTTGAACAAGTTGGCGGTATAAAAAAATTAGTCATAGGACCTACTGGCGTTGTTGAGCTAGAATTATTTTTAAGAAACAAAACTAAAAACGAACAAAAAGTTAAAATAGAAATTATTCGTTTAGTTAAAATTGAAGCTGGTTTCCCTGGCATTAAAATTGACTTCTTTGAAAGTGAATTTGTTGAGCAAGGCGAAAAACCTATTAAGTATTTAGCGATTGCTTCAGGTAAGGGTGGTGTTGGTAAATCAACAGTCACTGCTAACTTAGCTAAAGCTTTAATTAGACAAGGTAAGAAAATTGGTATTATTGATGCTGATGTCTATGGAGCAAGTATTCCATATGTATTACAATTACCAATTAAACCATTATCAGCGACTGATGATGAGTTAATGATTCCCCTACAAAAAGATGGTATTGAAGTTATTTCAACAGAATTCTTTATGCCTAGTGAAAAACCTTTAATGTGGCGTGGTCCTATGTTAGGTAAAATGCTTGTACATTTCTTTAATGGAACAAAATGGCAAGATGATATCGATTTAATCTTAATCGACCTTCCACCAGGAACTGGTGATGTCGCATTAGATGTTAAAACATATGTACCTAAATCAAAAGTACTAGTAGTTACAACGCCACATATCAATGCAGCAAGCGTTGCTGTTAAAGCTGGTATTGGTGCACAAAATATCGGTCACGAAGTGATTGGTGTTGTAGAAAATATGAGTTATTATTTCAATGAATGTAGTCAAGCTAGAGAATTTATCTTTGGTGAAGGTGGCGGTGCTACTGTAGCTAAAAAATTAGGTGTTCCAGTTTTAGGACAAATTCCTATTGGACAACCTAAAGATAAGAGTTTCTTATTTGCAGGTAATGAACCTATTGGTAAATCTTATGATGAGATTGCTTTAAAAGTTATTGAAGAAATGGAAATGTAAGAAAAAAAGACTTATTAGAAAAATCTAATAGGTCTTTTATTTTTATTTAAGATTTAATATTACAATGATGAAAGAAGTGCAACAGCAATTCGTAAATAAATGATAAACGCTACAACATCAAGAACTAGAGAAGCTCCGATTTTAATAATAACATTATTGAACTTTCTCATCATAAAAGCATTAATTATTGCAGTTATGACACCAAGTGCACCACCAATAAATCCCCCTATCAAGACTAATATCAAAGGTAAACATGATAAAATAATTTCTAAGGTATTGAGTTTTCTTACAACTTCAATTTCTTCACCATTGACTAAAAGTTGCATACCTAATAATGAGTTGCCTTTCTTTTCAATTTGAAATGTATTTGCATCATCAGCATATTGATAATGATTTCTCCTGATTTTTCGTGAAAGTTTACCATCTACTGTAATGCTGATTCTACCTGACCAAATATTTTCGCTCACAAAAAAAGAATTCCCACTCGAATTTTGTACAATTATTTCCATTATTAATCCCTCCCAGTTTTTATATCTATTATACTATATAATTCCTGATATAGAAATAGTAAAAAGATAATTGCTAAATAATCATAAAAAAAACATGTTTAAAGAAAAAACATGTTTATAATTAATTATTTAATAAGCAATTCTCTAATTGCATAACTAAATCCATCATCTTCAAAAGCAGCCGTAATAAAGTTTGCTTTTTCTTTTAAGTCTTTTGTACCATTACCCATAGATACACCGATACCTGCAACTTCAATCATAGATATATCATTTTCTTGATCACCTATAGTTATAGCATCTTTTAAATCAAACTCTAAGATTTCAGCAAGATGAGTTAATGCATTTCCTTTAGAAGATCCTTTATGGCCTATGTCTATAAAGAATGGTTGACTTTGAACATATGATATTTCAGATAATTTAGATAATTTTTGTTTTATTTCATTGAGTTTAGATAAATCATCTTCAATGACTAAAATTTTAACAATACCTTCATCAAAGAATTGATTTAATTCATTTAGTTCAACAATCTCACCATTGTATTTACCAATTTTAGCCTTTAAGTGTTCATTAGCATGCTTTGTCGATACAATACGTTTAGTTGTATATAATAAGAAATCAGCAGTATAGCTAGAACAGATATCAATAACTTTTTGAACATAATCAGTTTCAATTTGATTACGATATAAAAGTTTTTCATTTTGATAATCATAAATTAATCCGCCATTACTACAAATAACTGGATGTTTAATGTTAAATTGTTCGATGATATGTCTTGCTGCTTCAATATGTCTTCCGGTTGCGATAGAGAAGAAGATATTGTTTTCTTGTAAGTATTTAATTGTTTCTAATGTTTGATTTGAGATGTGTTCTTTATGGACTAAAGTACCATCTAAATCAGCGATAATATATTTCATGTTAATTCACCCAAAGTTATTATACAGTAAATAAGAAAAAACACCTAAAGATAAGGTGTTTTTACGATTATTTAATATCTTTAAATTTTAATATAGGTTGTCTAACTGCTTTCACTTCATCAAGACGTCTTACAACTGTGTTATGAGGTGCAGTTTTAACAAGATCAGGATTTTCGATTGATTCATGTGCGACTTTTCTCATGATCTCAATAAATGAATCAAGCGTTTCTTTTGATTCAACTTCCGTAGGTTCTATCATCATTGATTGATGGAAAATAAGTGGGAAGTAAATCGTTGGAGCGTGGAATCCATAATCTAATAAACGTTTTGCGATATCTAATGTCTTAACACCTGTAGATTGGTCAATAAGGCCATCAAATACAAATTCATGCATTGCGTATTCATCAATAGGCAGTAAGAATAAATCTTCTAATGATGCTTGGATATAGTTTGCATTTAAAACAGCAAGTGATCCAATATCGCCTAAGTTTTCTCTACCTAAAGATAAAATATAAACATAAGCTCTAATATAGACTAATGCATTACCAAAATATGCACCAACAGATCCGATAGAATCAGATGGTGTTACAAATTCATATACATCATTTTCTTTTTTAACAAATGGTGTAGGTAAGAATTCGACAAGTGATTCGCAAACACCTACTGGACCTGAACCAGGACCACCACCACCGTGTGGTGTACTAAATGTTTTATGTAGATTTAAGTGTGTAATGTCAAAGCCCATATCGCCAGGTTTAGCATGACCAAGAAGTGCATTTAAATTAGCACCATCGTAATAAACTAAGCCACCGACTTCATGGATTAATCTTGATACTTCTAAAATGTCTTTTTCAAATACACCAGCAGTATTAGGGTTTGTTAACATTAAACCTGCTACTTCATCATTTAAAACTTCTTTAAGTGCAGCGATATTTACTGTACCATCATCATTAGATTTAATTTCTACAACATCAAATCCACAAACAGTAGCAGATGCTGGATTTGTTCCATGAGCACTATCAGGAACGATAATGACATGTCTTTTATCATCTTTGCGTTTTTGATGATATGCTTTAATAATCATTAAACCAGCTAACTCACCATGAGCACCAGCAAATGTATTTAATGAATATGCATGCATACCAGTGATTTCAGATAACATCTTTTGTAGATCATCATAAATCTTCATTAAACCTTGCATAGAAGAAGTAGGTTGTAATGGATGGATGTTTGTAAAACCTGAAAGGTTTGCAAGTTCATCATTAATTTTTGGATTGTATTTCATTGTACAAGATCCAAGTGGATAGAAACCATTTTCAATACCGAAATTCTTTTGACTTACATTTGTGTAATGTCTAACAACATCTAATTCTGATGCTTCTGGAAGTTTAGCATCAGATGATCTAAGTAGATTTGTTGGCATATCTACTTCAGGTAAATCTGTTTGATCAATTAAGTATCCAACTCGATTTTTAGCAGAAAGGTTAAAGATTAATGTATCATAGGCTTTCATTATATGCCACCACCTTTTCTACTAATAAATTGATTTCTTCAATTGTTCTTTTTTCTGTTACTGCAAATAATAAATTAGAATCACTTAAAGTTAAAGGTCCTAATATATTTTCTGTTTCTAAGAATTGGTTAAAACCATCTAAATTAAATTTAGGTGTTAATACAAACTCATTAAAGAATGGCTTGTTATAAGGTGCTTCAAATAAACTTGTTTCAATTAACTTGTTATATAAATAATGAGCTTTCTTCATTGATTCAGTAGCGATACCTTTAAATCCTTGTTTACCAAGAAGTGATAAGTATACAGTTACTGATAATGCAAGAAGTGATTGATTAGAACAAATATTAGAATTTGCTTTTGCACGTCTAATATGTTGTTCTCTAGCTTGTAGTGTTAATACAAAAGCAGGTTTACCATCAACATCTGTTGTCATACCACAAATACGACCTGGCATTTTTCTTACCAGTTTAGTTGTTGTTGCTAAATATCCTAAATATGGACCACCAAAGCCCATAGGAATACCTAATGCTTGTAATTCACCACATGCGATATCTGCACCATACTCACCAGCGTTTTTAAATAAAGCTAGAGATTGGCCTTCTTGATTAACAATGAATAGTCCTTTGTGTTCATGAATGATATCTGAAACACCAGTATAATCTTCAATAATACCGTAATAGTTAGGTGTTTGAACGATTAAACCCATTGAATCTTCTGCGTTTTCTTTAACGAAATCAAGATCAGTGATACCTTCTTTAGCAGGTACTAATACAATCTCAATATTTCTATATATAGCATAAGTGCGAAGGACATCAATCGTTCTTGGATTAAGTGTAGCACTTACTAAAATTTTATTTTTTCTTGTTTGAGCATACGCCATAAACATTGCTTCAGCAGTAGATGTGGAACCATCATACATAGAGGCATTTGAAATATCCATACCAGTAAGTTCACAAATCATTGATTGATATTCAAAGATATAGTGAAGTGTACCTTGTGATACTTCAGGTTGATATGGTGTATAAGAAGATAAGAATTCTTCTCTAGAGATGATTGCTTTTACTGGTGTTGGCACATAGTTATCATAACTACCTGCACCTCTAAAAACAATAAACTCTTGATTTTTATTTGCAAGTTCTTGCATATGTCTAGTCAATTTATAATCAGACATTTGACTAGGAATTTGATAAGGTTTATTAAGTCTTAGTGATTGTGGAATTTGTCCGAAGAGTTCATCAATAGAAGAAGCGCCAATCACTTCAAGCATTTCTTTTATATTTTCTTCGGTATGTGGAAGGTATTTATGCATTATTTACAGCAAAGTTCATACTTATTATCTTCAAGTAGACCTTCTAATTCTCCTTCATCTAACAACTCAACTTTTAATAACCAGTTTGTATATGGATCTTCATTTAATAATTCAGGAGCATCAACTAATGCTTCATTAATTTCTAAAACTGTAAATCCAACTGGTGCATATAAGTCAGAAGCAGCTTTTACTGATTCTACAGCTCCAAAAACTTCGCCTTTATTTATTGTATCCCCTACAGATGGTAAATCGACGAAAACAATTGAACCTAATGTATCTTGAGCGTAATCAGAAATACCTACATAAGCAGTTTTTCCTTCAGCTTGTACCCATTCATGTGTTTCACTATAAAGTAATCCTTTTTTAATCATTTCAAAAATCCTCCTATTTTACGTAGTTCTTATCTAGGAACTTACGATTTCTAACTTTAGCATGTATATGTTTGTTTCTAATTTGTACAGTGACTTCATTGCCTAATGTTGACTCATCTTTATCAATTAAAGCAATCGCTAATGGTGTATCTACATGTGGTAATAAATAACCAGTAGTGATATAACCAATTTCTTTGTCACCTTTAAAGACTTTATAACCTTGTCTTGGAATATTTCTTTCTAGTAATTCAAGACCTACAAGTTTTTTAGTCTTATGACTTTCATCATTTAATAAAGCATCTTTACCGATAAATGCTTTATCAATTTTAACTGCAAACTTTAATCCTGAAGTATATGGATGAATATCCATATCAATTTCATGACCATATAATGGTAAGTTTGCTTGAAAACGTAGTGTATCACGAGACCCTAAACCACAAGGTTTAGCACCAAGTTCAACTGCTTTTTCAAATATATCTACAACAGCATGATTTGCTGCATAGATTTCAAATCCATCTTCGCCTGTATAACCCGTTCTTGAAATAATAACCCCTTGATCAAGATGTGGGATGTTCATGAATGTCATGAACTTTAATGATTTGATTGAATCATTAAATAATTGGCTAACAATAGATTCTGCATCAGGTCCTTGGATTGCAACTTCACTCCAAATATCTGATAAATTTCTAAGTTGAACATTAAATTGTTTAGATTGTTCTAAAATCCACGCGTAATCTTTTTCAACGTTAGAAGCATTGACAACGACAACAAAATCATCGTGTCCAATTGTGTAAACTAATAAGTCATCTAATATTTGTCCTTTTTCATTTAACAATAATGCATAAGTCACTTTTCCTTTTTCATCTGTTATATTGTTTGTCACAATATAATTAACAAATTTTAAGGCATCCTGACCTTGGATGTAGATCTCACCCATGTGAGAGACGTCAAATATCCCCGAATGACTTCTAACAGCAAGATGTTCTTTGCTGATATCATCATAGTAAAGAGGCATATCATATCCCGCAAATGGTGTTAATTTAGCACCTAATTTTTTGTGCACTTCATATAAAGCTGTTTGTTTCATATATCCACCTCTTCTTTTACCATTTTTATTATACAATAATAAAGAAAAATTCAACACAACTTTAACTTAAATTTTTGAAGTCATGTATAATTAAAATAAAGGGAGTGATATGATGTTGATTAATGATACATTATTTTTCGTTAAAAAGCATGAATGTGACAAACCAAAAGCCAATTTGATTTTGACTCATGGGATTGCTGAACATTCCGGAAGATATGAAAAATTTGTAGATGCCTTATGTGAAAATCAGTATCGAGTCATTAGATATGATTTAAGAGGCCATGGACAAACTGAAGGACCAAGAGGGAAATTAAAAAATTATAAACAATTTATTGATGACCTACATCAAATTGTTTTATCTGTTAAAAAAGAAAATAATTTACCAATCTATTTATTTGGACATAGTATGGGTGGATTAATTGTTGATATGTATGGTGTGACTTATCATGATGTACATGGTATTGTTTCATCTGCAGCAGCTAGCAATTATTTAAAAGATGTTAAACCGTTTAAGATTTTAGGATATAAATGGTTGAGTTGGGTTAAATTGAAAACTAATTTTGCTGATCATAAATTATCAAGTTTAAGAGAAGTAGAAGATAGATATAAAGAAGATCCTCTAAATTTAAAATATTATTATATTTCACTTGCTGGTGGGATGATGATTAGTGGTGTTAAATATTTAAATAAGAAATTAAATCAATTTAGAACACCCATTCTAATCCTTCATGGTGGTAGAGATGAAATCGTACCTAAATCATTTAGTAGAAGATTATATGATTTAATTGATGAACATGATAAAAAGATTATCATATATGAACAATCACTTCATGAAATACTAAATGATGTTGAACAAGAAAAAGTAAGAACAGATATTATTAACTGGATGGATGAAAGGATTATTTAGATATGAACATATTATTTATAGGTACAGGTGTCATGGGTGCACCCATGGCGAAACATTTAAGTGATGCTGGACATAAAGTTTATGCTTACAATAGAACTTATGAAAAAGCGAAAGCATTAGAACCAAAAGTAACTGCTGTTAAAACGATGACTGAAGCTCTTCAAGATGTAGAAGTTGTGTTTTCAATCGTAGGTTATCCAAGTGATGTTAAAGAAGTATATGACATCGTGATACCAAATGCTAAACCAGGCACGATACTAGTTGATATGACAACTTCATCTCCTAGTCTAGCGAAAGACTTATATGTTGATGCTAAAGAAAAAAATCTTCATATGTTAGATGCCCCAGTCACAGGTGGTGACTTAGGTGCGATTAACGGCACACTATCAATTATGGTAGGTGGCGATGAAGATGTATTCAATCAAGTATTACCTTTATTAGAAAAAATGGGTAAAACAATTACTTATATGGGCCATGAAGGTTTAGGGATGACTGCTAAACTATGTAATCAAACAGTAATTGCAGGTAATATATTAGGTATTGCAGAAGCTTTAGTGCTTGCTCAAAATAAAGGATTAAACTTAGATAAAATGTTAAATGTCATTGTTGGTGGTTCTGCCTCATCATGGCAAGCACAAAACAATGGTAGAAAAATGATTGATAAAGATTATGAACCTGGATTCTTTATTAAACATTATTTAAAAGATTTAAAATTAGCAATAGAAGAAAAAGGAAGTCTTCCATTACACAACTTAGAAACTGCTGAAAGGACTTATCAAATATTATCAGATAAAGGTTTTGATGATAAAGGTACACAGGCTGTCATTGAAGCTTATCTAAAGGAGTGGGTGTAAGTGGTCAATTCATCTGAATTATGGCAAAGAGAAGTTTTAGAAATAGAGTCTAGATCGAAAGATAGAGAAGATATAGATATTGTTTTCTACGGTTCTTCAAGCATCAGATTATGGCATACACTCAATGAAGATTTTGAAAGTTATAAAGTATTAAATCATGGTTTTGGCGGCTCTAAATTAAAAGATGCTATTTATTACTATGATCGCCTTGTAAAACCATTTAATCCAAGATTAGTTGTAGTTTTTTCTGGATCAAATGATATTGATAAGACATATAAGAAGATAGGACGAGGTAGACTTGTCTTTTCTAGATTTAAAAAGTTTTTTAAAAAACATGTTCAAACACTTAATACACCGATGATCTATATCGCAATCACACCATCTATTGCTAGATGGAAACTTAGAAATCAAGTTCAAATCGCGAATAGACTGATTGAAAGATATGCATTAAAACATGATCAATTGTATGTATTAGATGTCACAGAAGATTTCTTAGAACATGATTATCCAAATGAGGATTTGTTTGTTGGTGATGGACTTCACTTAACAAAACAAGGTTATAAGATTTGGGTAGATGCATTAAAACCTATGGTTGATGATTTATTAAAATAAGTATATGGATAAACATTGCTGCGGTAATGTTTTTTCTTACGTAGAGGTTGTTTATGGAGTTAACTAGAAAACAAAAGAACCAAATTAACAAATTTGGGTTCTATGGTTTTTTTAAAAATTTAAGATTTTTTGATCCAGTATTATTGATATATTTAAGTTCATATGGATTAACTACTTTTCATATTGGTGTACTATATGCAATTAGAGAAATTATCATATGGATATTTGAAGTACCTTCTGGTGTGATTGCAGATCAATATGGAAAGAAAACCGAACTCATGGTTTGTTTCTTATTCTATATAGCAAGTTTTCTAGTGTTCGCACTTGGTGGAAGTTTTATTTGGTTCATCTTAGCGATGGTATTATTTGGATTAGGTGAAGCTTTTAGAAGTGGCACCCATAAATCAATTATTATGGCTTATTTGGATCAAGAAGATATGAGTGATCAAAAGAGTAAAACATATGGCAAAACAAGATCCTTTTCAATGTATGGATCAATGTTTTCAAGTTTATTCACAATCGTTTTAGTTATCTTTTTACCGGATTTAAAGTTTTTATTTTTCTTAGCAGTGATACCTTATGTCATTGATTTATTATTGATTGCTTCATATCCTAATAGTTTAAACGGTAAGAAAGCAACCACATTCAATTTAAAATCATTCTATCAGGAAGGTAGAAATACTATTGGTTATGCATTTAAAGATAGTAAGATGAGAAGTATCTTAATTAGTTCTTCAAGTTATCAAGCAGCATTTAAAATACTAAAAGATTTTGTGCAACTGATATTATTATCCATTCCGATTACAATATTATTATTTCCACAGATTTCAGCAGCAGATCACGTAGAAATATATTCAGCAATGATGTATGCATTTATTTTCTTTTTAAGTGCATTAACATCTAGATTTTCATATTTACTACTTAAGTTTTCTAATCATGAGCGTTTAACTAAACTTATGTGGCTAACTAGTGGACTTGCTTCATTATTGATTGGATTTTTCATATCAAATATATTTATCGTCTTTTTAGGATTTATATTACTCTATGTATTCCTAAATCTACGTAAACCTTTAATGGTCGAAATTATTGGTGATCATGCAGATAAAGAAAGAAGAGCGTCTATTCTTTCAATCGACTCTCAACTCACTTCAATATTTATTATTGTATTTGCACCGTTATTAGGATATTTAACTGATCAAACATCATTAGCTGTAACATTTATAACAATCGGTTTTATGATGATATCAATCTATATATTAACTTTAATCTTTAATAACAAAAAAGGAAATGAACAATAAATTCATTTCCTTTTGTTTTAAATATGAAATCTTGATTTAAATTCTTCTCTACTTTGTTTAGAAGGTAGGATGAATATCCCAAGTAAAGTAAGAAATGCATAAGATACACATGCGATACTTGGCCAAACAACAGTATTAAGTTTTAATAAGAATAAAACACCAGGAATGAGTCCTATGATACTCATTGACAATAGATTTGTTGATAAATCTAGCCACTTTTTGTGTCTTATTAAGATGATACTTGTAAGGATGACTAGTTGCGCTAATATCACAAATGGGAAGACATAATCTAGTGCCCAAGATATATCTCTTAATGTGAGGGCAATTAAGATTAAACCGATGGCTGTTGTGATTAATAGTTTCGACAGTTTAGTGCTCCATATTGAATGACTGAAAATCATGAGTGAGATGACAATAGAAAAGATATTAACAGTACCTACAGTCAAAGACCATGATAATGGTAGTCCACTTAAATAATCTAGGAAAACAGTAATAAATATAGAACCTAAATTTAAAACAATAAAAAGTCTTAACCAAAAGTTAGGCTTTTTTGGTTTTAATACAGGTCTAAAATTATATGTTAATACATCTTTATCTTCATCAGTTAAATCACCATGACAAAACATACAATGCTCAAGAGGTGTTTCATAATGAATATCACAAGTTTTACAATATTTCATCATATGCCTCCTTATAATTTGTATCAATTGTTACATCTAAATTCGCTTTTGTTAAAAATTGAATGAAATGATTAATGATTGATAAATCTTTTTTAGGTGTAGAAAATATTATATTTGAATGATCCCCGATACTTAGTGCAGTGACACCAAGACCAGTAGAAGAATTAACAAAATCTGCATCAATCACATATTGATACATATCATCAGGAAGATCACAAATACCTAAATTAGATAGAGAACATGTGTTCACTTGTTCACCTAATAAGTTGTAACCAATTTTGAATGCTAAGTTCTTTAAAGCGAGAGGTAACATTCTAATTGCGATATTCTTCTCAAATCCTACTAATGCACTGATACGTTGATTTAATTTATCTTTATCAATTTGTTCGGTGAAATCTTTTTTAGTGACTTCAATAAAATCTTCAAAAGTCCAATCTCTTTTATCAGATGTATAAGTACATTTGATATATAGAGAGAAGTTTCTTAATGTTTTTGAATCGAAATAAGGTCTTAAATTCACAGGGACAAATAATTTAATAGGCTTACCTCTACCAACAAAGTCGATAGATTCACTATAAATACTATATGCAGTAAGTGCTGTGATGAATTGTGTCAGTGTAATTTGATAAGTTTCTTTAATATATGTAAGAAAAGCTTTGGTATTTAATTTAAGTTTAACCATCATCATCCAGTGATTGTTAAAATCCTCACCAGTGACATGATAAGCTTTTTCCTCTTTAAGATTTAATTTATTGTTTTTATCATAATTTGAGACGAATGTATCTTCAGCCTCTTTTTTAGATACAGGTAATTCACCTAATATCTTATTTTGATGTTCAATTTGATACCCCTTTAATTTTAGGTATTTATATGTAATAGATTTTAAGAAATGAAGACCACCTGTACCATCTGAAATGGCATGGAATGTTTCAAGTGTGATTTTATTTCTTAAATAATAGACTTTAAATAGATAGCCTTGATTTTGGTATGATTTAAAGTGTTTGCATAATCTTGAAGGTTCTAATTCAACTTTAAAATAGCGTTGATTAGCGCCTAAGTATTGCCAAAAAAGACCGTTCTTTATTTGGACTGCAAATGTTTCAAATCTAGGAAGTGTTTCATTGACGGCTTGTTCCAAAATGATTGGATCAACTTCTTCATTTAAATAAAAAGAAAGTCTGAAGATATTTGATCTAGAATCTTTAGATACAGCTGGAAAAACTTTACCTGCATTATCTAGCTTGTACCAATATTTTTGTTTTCTCATGTAGATCATCCTTTAATATGTAGTACCCCTTAACATATATTATACATGTTATAATCAAATCTTTAAATATATGTGATGAATTTGTGAGGTTGTGTGATAATATGAACATAAACGTAACCGATAAATGGGGTGGTTTTATGGGAGAAAATATTCATGCAGTAACAAAGTATTATCAAAAGGAACAAACTTTAAAGTTGATGACTGAAAAAGCCTTGAACAGAGATATTTCAGTATTTTCAGCTAAACTTATGCATGGTGGATTTAGTAATGCTGTTTATTTAATTCATGCTGATCATGAAAAGTTAGTGTTAAAGTTAGCGCCACACAAGGATGTTGTTTTAATGCGTCATGAATACGGCAGTATATTTACCGAAGTTGATGTTTTAAAAAAATTAAATGGCCATGTAACAATAGAGATACCTAAACTCATATATTTTGATGACTCTCATGAGTTAACCGATAGTGAATATTTCTTTATGTCTTTTATTGAAGGGGAACCTTTAATGCAACTAAAGGATAGACCAACTGATCTTGAAGTTGATAAAATGAAATATGAAATTGGTGTATTTACAAAAGAGTTATTGTCATTTGAGAGTGAACACTTTTGTGTGCCTGCGTTAAAAGAAACATTTAGTAAAACAAATAGTGAATTTGTTTATAAATTATTTGAAATGTTGTATGATGATGCTAGTGATAAAAGTATTTACATACCAGGCATTAATAAAGAGAACATGCTTATGTTAATCAACAATCATCGTCATATTTTAAATGAGGCAAGCAAACCGTATTTATGCCATACTGATACATGGGATGGAAATCTTATGGTTAAAGATAACAAGCTTGTAGGATTAATAGATTTTCAAACTATGCTATATGCGGATCCATTGATGAATCATGATTTTCATGATTTTGCACAGACACCCAATAAGTCTTTCTTGGATGGTTATCAAAAACATGTGTTTAATAAACATGAACAAATTCGTTTGTGTTTTTATGAGATGTGGCAACGTCTTGGTATGACTGTAGAAGTTGGATACAGAGAATACGAAGATCAAGGTATGTATGATTGGGCAAAACTAGAATATGTAAAATCACTAAATAAATTATTAGAACTTACTAAGGAGGAACTATGAAAATAGTTAGCTGGAATGTCAATGGTTTAAGAGCAGCAATGAAAAAAGGATTTGAAGATTTCTTCAAAGAAATGGATGCTGATATCTTTGCTATTCAAGAAACAAAAATGCAAGAAGATCAAAAAGAATGGTCATTTGATGGTTATGATGAATATTGGAATAGTGCCGATAAAAAAGGTTATTCTGGCACTTTGATTTATACAAGATTAAAACCACTAAATGTAATTTATGGTATTGATGGACATGGTTATAATTACGAGGGAAGAGTGATTACTTTAGAGTTTGAAGATTTCTATTTTGTCACTTGTTATGTACCTAATTCTAAAAGAGAATTATTAAGACTTGATGAACGTATGGATTTTGAAGATCAGATGAGAGCATACTTAGTATCTCTAGATCAGAAGAAGCCAGTCGTATACACAGGAGATTTAAATGTAGCTCATCAAGAAATTGATCTTAAGAACCCTAAAACAAACACGAGAAATCCAGGATTCACTGATGAAGAAAGAAATAAATTTACGAAGTTATTGGAAAGTGGATTTGTTGATACATTTAGATATTTCTATCCAGAAAAAGTTCAATATACTTGGTGGAGTTATATGTTCCAATCAAGATTAAAGAATGTTGGATGGAGAATTGATTATTTTGTAGCTAGCAAAAGATTAGTAGATAAAATAAAAGATAGTGTCATTCATGATCAAGTTCTTGGTAGTGATCACTGTCCTGTAAGTATTGATATATTTTAAAATACAAAAAAAGCATTCTGTTAGAATGCTTTTCTTTTTAGAAATTTTTGATAATAAGTGAAACGATTGTAAGAAATAGTCCATAAATAATAAGATTAGATACAGAAAACAATTCCTTTAAATCAAACTTTCTTTTTTGTTTTAATGACATAATGCTCCCTCTATAAGAAGTTAGTAATAAGAATATATAGTAGGAATCCTGATACTAAGAAAATAGCGATATTTGTGAAAGAAAAAACTTCTTTCCAATCGATTTTATGACTTGTAATAGGTTTTCCATTTTCATCATATTTAACTTCACTTGATTTTTTTAATAATTGATCATGTTCGCCTTTTGCGATATTGATTCCTTTCATAGGATCTCTATTATCCCTAATCGGTTTTCTATGCATGAAGCCTCCCCATAATACATTTTGTATGTTTATAATAATATACTTAAAACAATAAATAGAACGACTAAAATCAATAAGACAAATAATATGTTCTTAAATATGCTTTTATAATCACGAGAAGTGTCTTTTGAATAAGTGTTAAAATAATCGCCGTGATTTTGTTGATCAAGATCTTTAGTCATATCTATGCTATTAGATGCTTCAACATCAAATTGTTTTTCGAGTTTTTCTCGATCACCAAGCATACTTTCGTTTCGGCGGTGTTTATAAATTTTTGCCATAATTTTCCCCTCTTTATGGCATATTATACATGAATAACGAAAAATAATCAATAATAATTTATCATAATGATGACTTTTTATTGGATCTAAGTGTGAATAATGATAGAGTCATACCTAAAAGCGCTAGAACACCAATAGTCATATAGAGTCCTTGATAACTGTAAACATCAACGATACGACTTGATATACCATTACCAATAAATGCACCTAAACCATAAGCAGTAAACATAAATCCATAAGTTTTAGAATAATCTTTTTTCCCAAATGTCTTTATGGTGGCTGCTGGAGCTAATGCTAGCCATCCTCCAAGGTTAATATAGAAGATGACAAATGAAATGATAAAAATGATAAAACTTTGAGATAGTAATAACATGGATGTTGCAGAGATAAGTATTAAGACAAATGAGATCATACTTGAATATTTAAATGACAACTTATCATTTAAGTAACCAAATAAGGGTCTACCAACACCATTAAATATTGAAAAGATTCCTAAGATGAATGCGATATGTATTTTAGATATACCTAAAACCTCAACGCCTATACTACTTGTAAATCCAATCATTGTTAAACCTATGAAAGTACCAATAAAGAATAAAACATATATTTTATAGAAATCTTTATTTTTTAAAACGTCAAAAGAAATTTTGTTCTTTGCTTTTGGTAATTTATCTTTAGGAACTAGTAATAGAATTAATGGACATAATAATATGAAATATATAACACCTAGAATGAAAAATGTTTCTGATAAACCTCTTGATGATAATAATTGTTCAATCAATGGTGCGAAAATTAATGGTGATAGTCCAAATCCCATTAAAGTAATGCCTGTTAAAAAACCCGGATGAGGATGATCAAAACCAGCAACTACCCTAAGTGGTAATGTATATAAAATACCTATACCACTGCCGATTAAGACACCATAAAATAATGAAATAAATATCATTTGATTAAATATAGATGATAATATAAAGCCAGAAGTAACTAATAGTAAACCGATGATTGCGATATATATTGTTTTATATCTATCATATAAAACGCCACTAAAAGCCATAGAGATAGCATAAAACAGTAAAACAAGCATATAAGGTAATGCACTTTCTTGTTTGCTGACATTAAATATGGATTCAATTTCTATTCTAAATATTGAATAACTATAAACAATACCTAGTAATAACATTAAAAGTGTTGATAATAATATATATAGATATATATGTTTTTGTTTCATTTGGTCACCTCACAATTGTTATATAAACACTTTGAAACTCAAACTAATGATATTATAACTTAAAAAAATCTCAATTCAAAATGATAAACAAAACATGTTAAAATATATTAAAGCGTTGACTTAGTGAGGTTTCATATGAATGATCAATATCAATTTAAATATAAGAAAAATTGTGATCAAAAAGATATAGAAGATATAGAAAATTTAGAAGATCTTGTTGGTGAATTAGAATCAATATCTTTTAAATTTGAGTTATCTGTAAAATTTGTCTTATCACAGTTAGTGCAGCAAGTGAATCAAGAAGATATCAATGAGTTTTTAGTTTATCTAAATATTTCAGAAAACTCCTTCTTCAAGACGATTGTCTAAGTGGGAGATGAATGAAACCCCAACATTAAAAAAATATAAATAATTATAAAAATTTCACTAAATTCATGGTATAATTAATATATAAGTCATAAGTACGATTAATGGGGTAACAAAGGTGAAATTAGATAATAATAATCATTCAGTGTTCAAATTATATTATCATCTTATTTTAGTGATAAAATATAGAAAACCTGTGATTGATGATAAAATATGTGCCTATTTAAAAGAAAGATTTGTTCATATAGGATTTGATTATAACCTACATCTAGAAGAAATTAATTATGGTAAAGATCATGTGCAAATCTTATTTCGTGCAGAGCCAAACAGTGAATTATCAAAATTCATTAATGCATATAAGAGTTCTACGTCAAGAATGGTTAAAAAGCATTATCCACACATAAAAAAATATTTATGGAAATCACATTTTTGGTCAAGAAGTTTTTGTCTAATCACATCAGGAGGTGTCACAACTGAAGTGATTAGAACATATATTGAAAATCAAGGGGAGGATGTTTGATGATTAAAGGCTATAAATATAGACTAAAACCTAATCAAGTACAAATAGATATCATCAATCAAACATTTGGGTGTGTTCGTAAAATGTGGAACACACTGTTATTTGAACGTGAATCTATCTTTGAATTATTTGGTGAGCATAATGAACTATTAAGTAGTCATAAGTATATGAACCCTAAATATATTAAAGAGCAATTTCCTTATATGTATGAAGTCGACTCACAAGCACTAACAACCACTTGGCTATATCTAAAAACAGCATATAACAATTTCTTTAATAAGACACATGAAGCGCCAAGATATAAATCAAGACATAACCCTATACAGTCATATACAACACATCAAACAAATAATAATATTAGAATTGAAGGTTCTTATATAAAACTACCTAAACTAGGTTATGTCAGATTTAACTATCATAGAACACTGCCTAAAGATTCTATGATTAAAGCAGCGACTGTTAAATGTGAAGCAGGCAAATACTATGTATCTCTTAGAGTTGAGTCAAAAGATAAGGTAGTGATAGATTCAAACTTTAAACGATCGATTGGTCTTGATTATACACTTCATGGACTCTATACAGATAGCCTAGGCTATTCAGCTAATTATCCTGATTATTATAAAGAATCTCTAGATAAGTTAAAAAAAGAGTCTCGCATCTTATCAAGAAGACATAAAGGCTCTAAGAACTATCTAGAACAAAAACAAAAACTATCTAAACTGCATCAACATATAAAAAACCAACGAAAAGATTTCTTACACAAAGTATCTAGAAATTTAGTTAATCATTATGAAGTTATCAGTATTGAAACACTTGATTTAACTGAAATGGCGAAAACCAAGCATTTCAGAAAATCAATTTCTGATACCGCGTATCATATGTTTACAAAGTTTCTTGAGTATAAATTAAAAGATGAAGGTAAAACCCTCATCAAAATTAACAAATATTATCCATCGAGCAAGACATGTAGTGTATGTGGTAAGATACATGATATACCATTAAGTCAACGAACATATACATGCACATGTGGAAATCAAATGGATAGAGACCATAACGCAGCCATTAATATTGGCATACAAGGTCTCATAGAATATAGTAAACAGGCGTATGGAACAGACGTCTTAAGCTTGGTCAATTAGAGAACATTAGTTTTCTTTACCCAAGAAGCCCCCACTTCAAACTTGTTAAGTGGTGGGTAGTTCACTGATTGGATATTTAGGTATTGTATATTTTAATCGAGGCGAACCAGAGATTAGTGCAGTCATTCATCCAGATTATAGAAATAAAGGCATATTTACTAAATTGTTAAATGATGCAGATAAAGAATTAAAAAGAAGAGGCTTTGATCAATATTTATTATTATGTGATCAATATTCTAAACCTGGGATGAAATGGATTGAATCAAGAAATTTAGAAGAAGACCATATAGAATATGAAATGATTAGAGAAACAAAATTAAAACTTTCTCCGCTAGAACATCATCTGAATTTAGTGCTTGCTAAAAATAAAGATTTAGATACACTTTTAAGATTAGATCGCACCAAGAAAGCAGATACTAAACCTTATCATCCTGACAATTATCCTGAAGCTGCTAGAAAACGTAAACTTTTTATGTATCTTGTTAAACATAATGAAAAGACAATTGGTAAGATCACGATTGAATATCATAGACGTAAGGTGTGGATATTTGGATTTATTATTGATCCAAAATATCAAGGTAAACATTTTGGGGAAGATGCTTTAAAACAAGCCATTATAAAGATGAGAAGGAGATTTGTGAAATATAGTTATCTTCAAGTTGATAGTATAAATGATAAAGCAGTTAACTTATATAGAAAAACTGGATTTATTGATATATATTCAATGGCATATTATAAAAGAAAAATCAGCTAATTTAGCTGATTTATTTTTTTAGTGGATCAAATGTTTTATTTAAATGTTTTTCTAATTTATGACCGACTTCAATTAAAGATGATTCCATATATTTAGGTGCTAAGAAATATGAACCTATTGGCATATCTTGATCATTATATCCAAGTGGCATAGATAATGTAGGAAAGCCACATTCAGGACCAATGCTCGTATAATGAACGAAATAAAGTAGATCAATGTTGTTATCCTTAAATAGTTTTTCCATTTTATGTGTGAATGCTTCACGTTCATTTAATGCATTGATATAAGCATCTTCATTTTTATTACCTGATGTTTTTTCTGCATCTAATAATACTTGTTGACCATATTTAAGATTTTCATCAGGATGAAGTTCATTATATGCAATCATAGATTTTAATGTAATATCTAAGCCTTCATGTTTAAAATATCTATTAATCTCATGTTTAAATTCATATAACATGATTTGATATATTTGTTTGACTTCTTCAACATCTATATTAATTAATTCATATCCTAACGAAGTTAATGATTTAGAAGTTGACTCAAATATTTCTTTATGACCATGAGGTATTGTATATGCACTCATATTTACAAGGCCAATACGTTTTACATTATTTGTATGTAAGTATTTAGTGTAGTCAGTATAGATATCATCTTTATTTAGGGTCACAAGATCTTTTGGATCATTTGATTTCATTGATGATAATAGTACTGCTATATCAGAAATATGATTAGCCATTGGACCAGCTGTATCTAATGTTGATGATATAGGTAGGATACCTGTTCTAGGCACTAAGCCCATTGTAGGCTTTAAACCATAAATACCATTCTTCATAGAAGGTGACATGATTGAACCACCTGTTTCAGTACCAATAGCAACAGGTGCAAGCCTTAGTGCAGTAGCAACCGCACTACCAGTTGAACTTCCACTTGGATCTTCATTGATATCCCATGGGCATAATACTTGTCCACCAAGCGAAGAAAAACCATTAATACCAGTAAAAGTTTTAAAGCATGCAAGTTCAGTAAGATTAGTTTTACCTAAAATGACAGCACCTTGTGCTCTTAAAGTTTCAACGATAGAAGCATCATAAGCTGCAATATGATCTTTTAATATATTAGCACCAGCGGTTGTTGTTGTTTTATCTTTAGTGTTGATATTATCTTTTAGAAGTACTGGTATCCCATGCATCTTAGATCTGATCTTGCCTTGTTTTCTTTCTTTATCTAAAGATTTCGCGATATCAAGTGCATCAGGATTTATCATATAGACTGAATTATAATTGATTTCACCTTGATCAATAGTTTGTATTCTATTTAAATAAAAAGAAGTAATTTCATAAGATGAAAGACTGCCGTCTTCCATTTTCTTTTGTAAAGTTAATATATCATCATATAAATTCATAGTGACCTCCAATTAAATTACAGGTAGTATATCACGGAAGTATCACAAAGTATAATATTAATCTATTTAAATAATAGTATAAATTGCATCTTGAAAGAGGCTAATATTTTGATTTATTAAATTGACTTTTAAAAAGTAATAAGATGAAAAATCAATTCATATATTGCAAGTAATCATAAAAAATGCTAATATGTTCATAATGGGGGGGATAGTTTGGAAAGAGGTTTTATGAAGAAAATTATTACAATGATACTCTCAGTTTCATTGTTTTTTTTGTTAAGTAATTCTGAAGTTAATGCAACAACTGTGACTAGCGGATGGACAAGTTATAGTTCTAGTTATGCATCAGCTATAGGTTTTGTAATAGATCATAATGTATGGCAACTAGAAGGACTATATGGCAAATACTTTAGTTCAACTACCGATAACGAAGATGGCAGACAATATGGCAAAGTTAGAGTCTATGTTGGTGTATATCATACCAAAGCAGATGAATCATATACACCACCTAATGGATCAACAATTAATACTGACATCTATATGGTTATCTATAAGGTCATTACATATCCTAAAGTTAGTAATAACGAACAAGGATATTTAGAACATGTGTATGCATACTCTGATGTCGATGCCAATGATAGTTGGAGTAATGTAATGTATGGTTATGGTCCGGAAAATGCAGCCAAATCAACAAGCTATACAATTGGTACATCGATTGGGGTGAATAGTTCTGGACCTATATATTCAATGTCATCTAGTGAAACAATCACTTTGAGTCAATCATGGATTGATAGTAATGAAACTAGTGATCCTGATTTCTATATAAAATATTATTATGAAAAATCTAGAAGTAATAGTTATGCATCATCTCAACGTAGTCATTTTGGTTATTTTATCGTTGAAACTCAACCCGATACGTATACATTTGAAATAAACTTTGAGGTATATTTCAGTGATATTAGAGGTGGACTGTTTTATGATTATCAACACTCTAGATTTAATATTGATTTTGATTTTTCATGTTAAATAAATAAAAAATATCCTCTCCTGCTCAATAAGGATATATTAAAGGAAGTGCGAAATGATAACACTTGATAATGCTACTAAATTGTATGTGAATAGTAACGGTTTAAAAAATGTGGGTATAAAAAATATTTCATTAGAACTAAACTCATTTGGTTTTATTTCTATAATAGGGAGAAGTGGTTCTGGAAAATCCACACTACTCAATATTCTCGCGGGATATGATCGAATTGATTATGGTATTTATAAGTTCGATGAAATGGAGATATCTTTATATAATGAAATGAAACTTGATGATTTCAAAAGAAATCAAATAGGGTTTGTTTTTCAAGATTTTAATTTATTATCTGATCTCAACGTATATGATAATATTGCAATTTCATTTTCGAATTCAGTGAATGAGAATAAAATTGATGGAGTTTTAGAATTATTAGAAATTGAGCATTGCAAATATAAAAAAATAAATGAAATCAGTGGTGGTGAAGCACAACGAGTTGCGATAGCTAGATCTATCATTAAAGAACCGAAAGTTATATTTGCTGATGAACCAACTGGAAATTTAGATGAAAAGTCAGCTGAAAAAATACTTAATCATTTAAAAAAATTATCAAAAACAATGCTAATAGTATTAGTAACACACGATAGAAATTATGCATTTGAATATTCAGATATCATTTATGAAATGAAAGATGGAGAGATTGTTAATGAAGTAGTAGTGAACAAATTGAATTCTATCGATAACAAAAAAGTGAATACTTGTATATCTACAAAATTACCGATAAATATTAGAAATAATCTTATTAGAAAGCACTTGTTTAGTTCTAAGTTAAGTTTGATTCGTACAATCTTACTTTTTTGTCTTTCATTCTTACTTTTTTATTTTACTATATCAATAGTTACTTTTGATGTTTCAGAATCTTCTATAAAAACTTTCGAATCTAACAAGATAAATCAATATGTTTTTAGCCAGATCAATGATAGTGATGATGATGCCATGAATTATTATTCAAATAATTTAGCATTCAAGAAAAATATAATTGAAATAAATCGAGAATATTCTAACGGGAATGTATTATTGATGTTGGATGCTAAAATAGCATTTAAAGATTTTCAAGACTATCAAACGATAGAGACATCATCAATAGATAATGCCGCTATTGAAAACTTGGTAATATATAATTCAGATGATATAAGTGAAATCATTATTGGTAATGAAAGTGATGCAGAGGATAGTATTGTCATTACTGACTACGTTGCGCACATGATGATTAAATATAATATTATAAATGTACAAAATATTGATGATATTATCGGTGAAACTATTTTGTTTCCAATAATGGGTAATGAATATGAAATGACTATTTCTGGTTTAGTTGATACTGATTATGAATTGTATAGTGACCAAAATTATGATAACAATGATCAATTATATCAGGATCTAGTCATTCCAAAGATAATGAATGAATACTCATCAATATTTTTAACACAAGATAATATGAATTACCTTGTTAGTCATGGGAAAATAACATCAGTTTTATTAGAAGATACAAACCAAGGGGTATTTGCATCTAAATTTGGCAATTATGATTATCTTAAAAATAAATATGAGGATATGGTTGTATATGGGGTAGAGCCTTCAACTGTTGAAGAAATAAGCATACCATTAACTCTAATATTAGAATTAGAAGATATAGATAAGTTGGATTTTGACAACAATAAAGACATGTATTTAGATAAATATTTAAATAAGAGTTATAAGTTGGATAGTGTTACTAATAAATATAACTTGCTTTCTAACACGTATATAGTGACATCTATTATCGATGATTTCACCTTTCAAATCTCAGATTATGAACGTCAGATAATTTATGTGAATTCAATGTTATATGGAGAAGTTTTTGAGTATAATACTGATTATTTACAACACAAAGGTAAAGTTTTTTTGAACGGAATATATGATATAGAACTGTTCAATGAAATCCATATGAAATATAATATTTTGGCACCAACGAGTATGTACCTATTTGATGTTGAATCAACTATTAATCAGTTGGTTGAAATTATATATGTTATTACTGTTGTTGTAGTTGGATTGGTTTATCTACAAATAAATAGTTTTGTTAATAAGCAAATAGAGTTACAGAAAAAGAATATAGGAATCTTAAGATCGCTAGGAATATCAAAGAAAAGTGTAAGCAGTTTATTTGTCAATGAGTCTATTTTATATGTGTTTATGTCTTTGATTACCTTCCTTATTGCAGGATATGCATTAAATAGTATGTTGAATTATTTTTTATACAAATCGTATAATTTTTATTTCTCCATTCTTTATTACAATTTATTAAGGATTTTATTGATTGTTTGTTTTTCTTTTTTAATAGCAATTGTGTCTAGCTTATTACCACTTAAGAAAATATTGAAGAGGGATCCGATTAAAACAATAAAAACGATATAAAAAAAGTTCAGAATTGATATCTAGAATCGATTCTGAACTCTTTTATTTTAAACTATATCGAGTACTATTCGCTATGTTTGAGTTTTTTAACAAAATCTGCAGCACCCTCTAAAGATTTACCTTCAAATGCACGAAGCACTTCAACTGGAATGGCAAATACGATTGTATTTGATTTATCAGATGATAAGTCATTTAAAGCAGTTAATGTTCTAAGATGCATTGCACCAGGAGTGCTAGCAACAATTTCAGCAGCTTTCGCTAAGTTTTCAGCAGCAACCATTTCACCTTGAGATTTAACGATTGTTGATCTCTTTTCTCTTTCAGCTTCAGCTACTTTAGCGATGACTCTTTCCATTTCATCTGGAAGTTTGATATCTTTAATTTCTACTTTTTCAACTTTAATACCCCAAGGGTCAGTTTCTAAGTCTACAATATCTTTGATTTCTTTTGAAATGACTTTAAGTTTTGATAATAATTCATCTAACTCATAACCACCAATCGAATTTCTTAGTGTAGTTTGAGCAAGTTGTGTAACTGCAAAGAATGCATTTTTAACTTCAAGTAATGCTTTTTCTGCATCACTTACTTTAAAGTATACAACTGCGTTGATTGTGATTGTGACATTATCTTTTGTGATACATTTTTGTTGAGGTACATCTTGAGTGATTGTTCTAAGATCAATGATCTTAACCTCGTGAATAACAGGAATAACTAATCTTAATCCTGGTTCTAATTTTCTAACATACTTACCAAATCTAAATTTGACACCACTTTCGTATTGTCTAATAATTTTAAACATTGTAATCCTCCCTGTATTGTTACTTTATATTTATATTATACTTCTTAAAGTCTAGAAAAGATATAAAAAAACGGAACTATAAGTCCCGTTTATAAATTATTTACTTGAAATTAAACTGTGTCCAGTCATTTCTTTAGGTTGTTCAACGCCTAAGATATCTAATAAAGTAGGAGCTACATCACATAAAGCACCAGTGCCAACTGTAACTTCAGGATCTGTAACGATCACTGGAACTAAGTTAGTTGTATGTGCTGTATGAGGATTTCCATCTTCACTACGCATTTTCTCTGCATTACCATGGTCAGCGATGATGATGGCTACACCACCAATTGATTGGATAGCTTCAACAACATCTTTTGTACAAGTATCAACTGTTTCAACAGCTTTTTTAGCTGCTTCAACAGAACCGGTATGTCCAACCATATCAGGGTTAGCGAAGTTTAGAATCATGGTATCAAATTTACCTGATTTAATTGCTTCAACAGCTTTATCTCTAACTTCAAATGCACTCATTTCTGGTTGAAGATCATAAGTTGCAACTTTTGGAGATTGAACTAAGATTCTTTCAGCACCTTTAAATGACTTATCAATACCACCGTCGAAGAAGAAAGTAACGTGTGCATATTTTTCAGTTTCTGCAATTCTAAGTTGAGTTAATCCTGCGTTTGCAATAACTTCACCATAGATGTTATTTAATTGTTGAAGTGGGAATGCAACAGGACCTTTAACAGTTGCGTTATAATGCATCATTGATACAAAGAAGATATTCTTAACTGCTTTTGAAGGATCAAAAGTAGCTTTACCTTCTGTTACATAAGCTTTAGGACCTTCAACAGGATTAGAGAATGCTGTAGCAATTCTAATTGCTCTATCTGGTCTAAAGTTTGCAAAAATAACTGCATCGTTATCTTTGATTAATCCATTTTCATTTGCAACAAATGGTACGATGAATTCATCAGTAACATCAGCGTCATATGAAGCTTGAATACCATCAAGTGCTGAATCAAAATGAGCTCCAGTACCTAAAGTCATGTTATCATATGCTTTTTGTAATCTATCCCAGTTGTTATCTCTATCCATTGCATAATATCTACCAGATACTGTAGCAACTCTCATACCACCATCAATTAATGATGATAAATAACCTTTACCACCCATTTGAGGTGTATCTCTACCATCCATGAATGCATGTAACCATGGTGTTACACCATTTTGTACCGCGAAATCATGAAGTGCTTGAATATGTGTTGGGTATGCATGCACACCACCATCTGATACTAAACCAAAGATATGTAATTGAGAATTGTTTTTCTTAACATAATCAACTGCATCTAAGAATGCTTGATTCGTAAAGAAATCTCCATCTTTAATTGATTTATTGATTCTTGTTAAAGATTGGTAAACAACACGTCCTGCGCCTAAGTTTAAATGTCCTACTTCACTGTTTCCCATTTGACCATCAGGAAGTCCTACATATTCACCACTTGCTTCAAGTGTGTTATTAGGGTAAATCTTAAATGCTTCATCTAAAAATGGTTTTTTTGCTAATGTGACTGCGTTTGAATCACTCGCAGGTGCTAAACCATAACCATCCATGATGATTAGCCCTGCAAATCTTTTTTTGTTCATAATTTGATAACTCCTTATCGTAATTTACAATTATATTATACACATAATAGTTTAACTTTTAAGTTAAGACACAAAAAAAACGTTTTCAAATTTATATAAATATTGTCTAAATTTTGAATTGTGGTAAAATATATTTGTAATAAATAAAAAATAAATACTTCGGGGCAACGTGAAATTCGTGACCGGCGGTAAAGTCCGCGAGCCTTAGGGCATGAACTTGTGTAATTCAAGTACCGACAGTAAAGTCTGGATGGAAGAAGATTGATGTCTTTTTGACGTTCTTTTGTCGCCGAAGTGATTTAGGCGATTTTTATTTGCAAAAAAAAGGAGATGTCAAAATGAATGTATTTACATTAGTTGATTTTCTTCGAGACCACGATATCGCTGTACGAATCACTTTAGCATCAATATTTATCATTACTCTGGTGATATTGATACTGGTTTCAAAGAAAATTGAAAAAAGCCACACAACAAACAGTGGCAAAATTAAAAAGTTAGCAGCTATTTCTATATTGACTGCTATATCTGTAGTTTTATACTACTTTGTTAAATTCCCAATTCCGATCTTCGTATCATTTTTGGAATTGAATATTTCTAACCTACCTGTCTATATTGGTGGATTCTTGTTTGGACCAGTGACTGGTTCAATTATTGTTGTTATTAGATTTTTAGCTAAATTACCTGCAAGTACATCTTTAGGTATTGGTGAGTTTTTTGATCTTATCATTGGTCTAGCGACAGTTTTAGTATCATCACTTATGTATCATAAACATAAATCTAAAAAACAAGCTAAAAAAGCATTAGGTTCAATTATTTTAGTTTGGGTTGTTGCAGGTGTAATCACTAATTGGTTATTTATTGTTCCATTCTATGAACAACTATATTATCCAGCTGTTATCTATGATTCATTAAATGCACTAGATACAACTATTGGAATTTATCCAGGTTTAACAACTGAAAATTATCTATTATATTATTTAGGTTTTAATACCTTACCATTTAATTTAATTATTTCAGCTATAACATCAGGTTTAACTTATGTTGTTTATAAGAGAGTATCTATCATCTATGATGATATTCATTTAACTAGTCATCATAAAGAAGAAGTCAAAAATTAACAAAAATATTGTATAATTAAATAAAAAAAGGAGTTTCATCATGTCTAAAAAAATCCTTGCACTTTATTTATTATTATCTTTGATATTACTATCTAGTTGTAGATCATTAGATGAAAATGAAGTAGCTTATGGATCAGATGAAAGACAAGTGATGGATATCCATTTACCAGAAAACTTAAAAGAGGACGAAACAAGACCAGTCATATTATATATTCACGGTGGTGGATGGATTGGTGGCGATAAGGCCTCTTTTTCTACGCAGTTAGAACCGACATTAGAATTAGGTTATATATATGCATCAATGAATTATCATTATGCAATTGATGATGATAATTATTTAACATTAATTCATGATGTTAAATTAGCGATTAATTATTTATATGATCATCATGATCAATATCAAATAGACACTAACGGCATAGCACTAGTTGGTAGTAGTGCAGGTGCACATTTAGCAATGCTTTTTGCATATAAGCTAAATGATGCAGATATACCAGTGAGTTTAGTTGTTTCTGAAGTTGGCCCAACTGATTTTACTGATCCATCATATAATGATGATTTTATCGTTTCTGACATGGAAACTTTAATCACATCTTTAATTGGAAAAACATATGATGCATCTATGGATGTTTCTAATGATCCAGATTTAATTGACGCGTCACCTGTATATCATGTTGATCAAAACACAGTACCAACTATTATGGTATATGGTAAATTAGATAGATTGGTACCATATTCAAACCCGGTTATACTAGATGATAAGTTAACTGAATTTAATATTGATCATGTGTTTTTCACTTATGAAAATTCCGATCATGGACTTAGAAACAATTTAGATTCAGAAACAAAATTAGCATACCAACAAACGTTTATTGAGTATTTAGAAAAGTATTTACCTTTTGATTAAAACAACCCCAAAGTTAAAAGCGTTTTCACATAAATGCTTTTTTGATATAATGAGGGTAAAATAAGGAGGTATTTATGGAAAACGAAAAAGTAAATAAACTCATCAGGTTTAATCTTATTATGGGGAGCGTTCATTTTATTCAAGGGCTCATTATGGTATTTCTTGCAACTAGCGTTATTCAAACAATTGCAGAATTCCAACCTGTTATTACACAAAACTACTTATTTTTTAATACAACCACTCAATCGCTTGAACTAGCTTCAAAAGAATTATTTACTTTACCTTTTGGTATATTAGTTGCTTGTTTCTTGTTTTTATCAGCATTGGCACACTTCATTATTTCTATACCTAAAAAAACAAAAGAAGTATATATAAGAGACATTCAAAAGGGTATCAATAAGTTTAGATGGTTCGAATATGCCTTTAGTTCATCTATTATGATCGTATTAATCGCTACTTTATTCGGTATTTATGATATTGTCTCATTATTATTGATATTTGGATTAAATTTCATCATGAACATATTTGGGTTATATATGGAAATTATGAATCAAGGCCAAAATAAAATTAAATGGGGAACCTTTGTATATGGATCAATAGCAGGTATCCTTCCTTGGGTAGCAATTCTAACTTATATGTTTGGAACTGGTAACTTTGACATGGTTCCATGGTTTGTTTGGGCAATTATTGGTACGTATTTTGTAGCATTTAATACATTCCCTATTAATATGATTCTCCAATATAAAAAGATCGGAAAATGGCAAGATTACTTATATGGTGAACGCGCGTATATTATACTAAGTTTAGTAGCAAAAACATTCTTAGCATGGTTAGTATTGTTTGGTGCAATGCAACCATAAGTCAAAATTGAACAATTATTGACTTGTCATATATGAAAAGTAAACGTTTTTATTAGTTAATTTACTTTAATTTTATTTACCTTTCATGTATAATGAGTATGGAAAATAAATCGGCAAAATAAACTAAATCAAAGGAGTGAAAAAATGCCATATATTAGCGATATTTATGCACGCGAAGTCTTAGACTCACGTGGTAACCCTACTGTAGAAGTAGAAGTAGTTACAGATTCTGGCTTTTTCGGTCGTGCAATGGTTCCATCAGGAGCTTCAACAGGTGAACACGAAGCTGTTGAATTAAGAGATGGTGACAAAGCACGTTACTTAGGAAAAGGTGTTTTAAACGCAGTTAAAAACGTAAACGAATTAATCGGACCTGAATTAGTAGGATTCGATGTAAGAGATCAAGTTGCAATTGACAAATTAATGATCGAATTAGATGGTACACCTAATAAAGGTAAATTAGGTGCTAACGCAATCTTAGGTGTTTCAATCGCAGTTGCTAAAGCAGCAGCAGATTTCTTAGGTGTTGAATTATACCAATATTTAGGTGGATTCAATGCTAAACAATTACCAGTACCAATGATGAACATTGTAAACGGTGGTGCACATTCAGATGCTCCAATCGATTTCCAAGAATTCATGATTTACCCAGTTGGTGCACCAAGCTTTAAAGAAGCTTTAAGATGGGGTGCAGAAGTATTCCATAACTTAAAAGCAATTCTTAAATCAAAAGGCTTAGTAACAGCTGTTGGTGATGAAGGTGGATTTGCTCCAAACTTATCATCAAACGAAGATACAATTGAAAATATCTTAGCTGCTATTGAAAAAGCTGGTTACAAACCAGGTAAAGATATCTTTATCGGATTTGACGTAGCTGCTTCAGAGTTCTATGACAAAGCTAAAGGTAAATATGTATTCAAAAAATCAACTGGTGAAGAATTTACTTCAGCTGAATTAGTAGAATACTATGCAACATTAATTGAAAAATACCCAATCATCTCAATCGAAGATGGTATGGATGAAAATGACTGGGACGGATGGAAATTATTAACTGACAAAGTTGGCGATAAAGTTCAATTAGTTGGTGATGATTTATTCGTTACAAACACTGAATACCTTGCTAAAGGTATCGACATGGGTGTTGCAAACTCAATCTTAATTAAAGTTAACCAAATCGGTACTTTAACTGAAACATTTGATGCAATCGAAATGGCTAAACGTGCAGGTTATACTGCAGTAGTTTCTCACAGAAGTGGTGAAACTGAAGACGTTACAATTGCTGATATCGCAGTTGCAACAAACGCTGGTCAAATCAAAACAGGTTCTGCTTCAAGAACTGACCGTGTTGCTAAATACAACCAATTATTAAGAATCGAAGATCAATTAGGGCCAACTGCTCAATTCCTTGGATTAAAATCATTCTACAACTTAAAAAAATAAGTTAAACTAAACACCTTGGTTTCAAGGTGTTTTTTTTGCGCCTTTGTCTCAAAAATGTTATATATAATATAAATAATATAATTGTGATATACTGAAATTGAAATAAGACATAAGAAAAAGGTAGGTGAAAGCAATGATAACTCTTGAAAGTATATATATAAATATATTTGCATCAATCATAGGTAGTGTTTTATTTATTGCTTTAGTACTGAAAAAAGCTTATGTCAGCTATCGTGGTAGAAGTATCACTAGAATTACCGCGATTGCTATAGCTCTAAACGCAATAGAAGGTATGACTTTATATTTTGATGGACGTGCTGAGTTTTTTTATAGAGCACTTAATTATGGACTCACGTGGTGGGGTTATTTACTAACACCAATTCTTATTGCAATATGGGGTTTATACATCCATAGAATCGTGCTTAAGAAACAAGTGTCCAAACAAAGAACATTTTGGTATTTTTCACCAGTTGTTTTTGTATTAGTTGTGTTGACAATTGGTATCTTTTATCCATTAGTATTTACATTTAGATCAGGCCATTATGAAAGAGGTAATTGGTATTATGTTGTAACTTTTGTATCATATATGAATGCAGTATATGTAGTGGGTGAGTTGCTTTATCATGCGAGAAAGATTAATAGACAATCATTTATTGTTGCACTCTCTAGTCTACTTTTACCAATGGTTTTGGGTATTTTTCAAATATTCCAACAAGGTGTTATAACAATTAATCCTTTTATCATCGTGAGTGTCTTAATCGTTTATGCGTTTTATGAAACAAAAGGTGTTTATAGAGATGAATTAACAGGTGCGTTGACTCGTACTAAAATATATGATGTTATAGAATCATATATATTAAGTAATCAAAATTTTATTGTTACTTTATTAGATATGGATAATTTAAAACAATTTAATGATCTACATGGGCATTTAGTTGGTGATTTAGCTATTTCAACTTTAATCAACGCAATTAATAGTCAATGCTCTAAAGATTGTTTAATTGGTCGATTAGGTGGAGATGAATTTATCATTCTTAGAATTGATAAACGAAAAGATGAAGTTATAGAAGCCTTTAATACGCTATCTCCAATGTTTAACTACGAAAATGAAACTTATAATGTTGATTTTAGTTTTGGTGTGTCAGAAAAATGCGCTAGTGATACTAAAACTATTGATAATTTGATTTATGAAGCTGACCGTGAAATGTATAAAATGAAAGAAAAACATAAAATAGAAAAGGTGAATGCATAATTCACCTTTTATCTTTTTTGAACTTTAAAGGTGTATAATAAAAGTGTAATATCATAAAGAAAGAAGTGATTTAATGAATCAAGAACAATTAATGAGAATGGAAAATGGATTAGGTTTTATTGCCGCACTCGACCAAAGTGGTGGATCTACACCTAAAACACTAAAAGCTTATGGCGTCTCTGATAAACAATATAAATCTGAAGATGAGATGTATGGTTTAATTCATGAGATGAGAACGAGAGTCATTAAGAGCAAATCTTTTACAAATGAGAAGATTTTAGCAGCAATTCTTTTTGAAAATACAATGGATCGTAAAATAGACGGTTTATTCACAGCAGACTTTTTATGGGAAAAGAAAAAGATTGTTCCTATATTAAAGGTTGATAAAGGACTTGCTGAAATACAACAAGGTGTACAAATTATGAAACCGATGCCTAATCTAGAAGAATTGCTTGATAAGGCCGTGGAAAGACATATTTTTGGAACAAAAATGCGTTCGGTTATCAAAGAAGCTAATCCAGATGGTATCAAAAAAGTGGTTGATCAACAATTTGAAATCGGTTTAAAAATACTAAACAAAGGGTTAGTTCCTATCATAGAACCTGAAGTAGATATTCATAGTACAGATAAACAAAAATCAGAAGATATATTAAGAGCTGAGCTACTAGAACAACTGGATCAGTTACCAAAAGGCACTAAGGTGATGTTGAAACTAAGTATTCCAACAGTTCCTAATTATTATGAACCCTTAATCGATCATCCACATGTTTTAAGAGTCGTCGCATTATCTGGTGGTTATGAAAGAGATGAGGCTAATGAATTGCTAGCCAAAAATCATCGTATGATTGCAAGTTTCTCAAGAGCTTTACTTCAAGATTTAAGATATAAAATTACAGATAAAACTTTTGATCGCAGATTGTATGAAGCGATAGATACAATCTATGATGCATCAATCACATAATTTCACAGAGTCCTGCGGGACTCTTTTTTTTGCACTCATTTTATGAAGTATATAAACAAAGTCTAAAATATAAGCGTTTTCATTTGAATAAAAGATTGACAAATATATGGCTTGTGATAGAATAGATACAGTATTTTGATATTCAAATTATTTGAACAATAAAGCGAGGTGGTTGACTAGAGTCTTTACTTTGAAGCGTTGATACTAAAATAAAATGAAAGATAATGATACTTATGATAACAATAAAAGAGATACAAAAAATAATAAAAGATTTTGAAAAATCAGAATTAACTGAATTAGAATTGTCATTTGATGACGTAAAAATAAAACTATCTAAAAATAAATACGAAGACAAACCAACAGTAGTTAAAGAAGTAGCAACTACTGATATAAAACAAACAGAATCTAGTGAACCTGTAAAAGAAGAAACAGGCACATTAGTTAAATCACCACTAGTTGGTACATTCTATCGCTCAGAGTCACCTACATCAGCACCATTTGTTGAAGTTGGTAGTACGGTTAAAAAGGGTGATGTTTTATGCATCATCGAAGCGATGAAGATTATGAATGAAATCACAGCACCTGAATCAGGGAAAATCTTAAAGATTCACTTAAATGATAAAGATGTTGTAAGTTTTGATCAAGTCTTAGTGACTATAGGACAAAGTGATGAAGCGTAAAATATTAATTGCTAACCGTGGGGAAATCGCAGTAAGAATTATTAGAGCTGCTAAAGAGTTAGGTATAGAAACGGTTGCTATTTATTCAAAAGCTGATGAAACAAGTCTTCACGTAAAACTAGCTGATGAAGCTGTATGTGTTGGTGGTCATAGAAGTGTAGATAGTTATTTAAATATGAATCGTGTTTTATCTGCTGCAATTGCGACAGGTGCAGATGCGATTCACCCAGGATATGGTTTTTTATCAGAAAGCCATGTTTTTGTAGAGATGGTAGAAAGTTGTGGTATCCAATTTATTGGACCTACATCTGAAACTATTCGTCAAATTGGAGATAAAGCTTCAGCTAAGGCTATTGCAAGAGCAGCTCACGTACCAGTTGTAGAAGGTAGTGATGGTGTTGTTGAGGATTTAGATGAAGGATTACGTATAGCTAAGAAAATTGGATATCCAGTTATGATAAAAGCATCATCTGGCGGAGGTGGACGCGGTATTAGTATTGTCTACAATCCTAAAGAGTTTAAGGATGCTTTTTTTAGAACGGCTCTTGAGGCTAAAAATAACTTTGGTGATGATGCTTTATATATTGAAAAATATATAGAATCACCTAGACATGTTGAAATTCAAGTCATTGGAGATTCATTTGGCAATGTTGTCCATTTGTTTGAACGTGATTGTTCAATGCAAAGAAGAAATCAAAAAATGATTGAAGAATGTCCAAGTCCATTTATTAGTGATCAACTAAGAAGAAAAATGGGACAAACTGCTGTTAGATTAGCTAAATCAATTAATTATAGAAATGCTGGAACAATTGAATTCTTAGTCGATAAGAATCAAGATTTCTATTTTATCGAGATGAATACAAGAATTCAGGTTGAACATCCTATTACAGAAATGATTACCGGTATTGATTTAGTTAAAGAACAACTAAGAATTGCATTTGGTCATAAATTAAGTTTTGAACAAAGAAATATTAAAGTAAAGGGTCACGCAATTGAATGTAGAATTAATGCAGAAGATCCTCTTAATCAGTTTAGACCTACACCTGGTACATTAACTAATGTTATCTTACCTGGTGGTTTTGGTGTAAGACTTGATACACATATATTCCCTAAATATGAAATACCTCCGTTTTATGATTCGCTTTTAGCTAAATTAATCGTGCATGCTCCAACAAGATTAGAAGCAATCAAAAAAATGAGAATGGCTTTAGAACAATTTGTTGTTGAAGGTGTTATAACAAATATCGAATATCAATATTTGATTATGCATCATACAGACTTTATCAAAGGAAATTATGATACAGGATTTATTGGCCGTTTTCAAAAGTTAGTGGAGGCTAATCAATAATGCATGAATTTTTAGATGAAAGAAAAAAGAAAATTGAATCATTTAAAAAAGACATCAGAAAAAAGAATCAAAATCAACAACCTACACAAATTCCAGATGGATTATTCTTCAAATGTGATAGTTGCCAAGAAGCGATATACAAAAAAGTATTAGTTGATAACTTAATGGTATGTCCTAAATGTAATCATCATTTTAAAATATCTGCTAGAAATAGAATGCATATGACTGTTGATGATGGTACTTTTCATGAATTGTTTATTGATGTTAAATCAGTAAACCCACTATCAATGCCTGGTTATGAAGAAAAACTTCAAAAAGGCAAGAAAACAAGTGGTGAAGATGATGCTTTTATATGTGGTAGAGCTAAAATTAATGATTACAGAGTCAATATTGGGATCTTAGATCCAACATTTATGATGGGATCTATGGGTTCAGTTGTTGGTGAAAAAATAACAAGACTTATTGAAGATGCAATTATAGAATTACATCCTTTAATCATTTTCTCTGCATCTGGTGGTGCACGTATGCAAGAAGGTATATTATCTTTAATGCAAATGGCTAAAACAAGTGCAGCACTTAAAAAGTTAGATGAAAAAGGATTGTTATTTATCAGTGTTTTAACATATCCTACAACAGGTGGTGTTGCAGCTAGTTTCGCATCACTTGGAGATATTATGATTGCAGAAGAAAAAGCACTGATCGGTTTTGCAGGTGCTAGAGTCATAAAACAAACAATTAGACAAGATCTACCTGAAGGATTTCAAACAGATAAATTTCAGGAAGATCATGGACAGATTGATATGATTGTTCATAGAAAGGACATGAGACAAGTATTAACTAAAGTTCTTAGGTTTCATCAGGTGAGCAAATGATGACAGCATGGGAAAGAGTCCAACTTGCAAGACACCCTAAAAGGATCACTGCAAAAGGTTTAATTGATATTTTATTTGATGAATTTATAGAATTAAAAGGTGATCGTCTATTTTCTGAAGATCACGCGATGATTGGTGGTATCGGATTATTAAATGATATACCTATCACAGTGATTGCTGAAGAAAAAGGAACGACAACTCAAGATAAAATTAAACATAACTTTGGTATGCCTCATCCAGAAGGATACAGAAAAGCGTTACGTTTAATGAAACAAGCAGAAAAATTTAATCGTCCGATTTTAACAATCGTTGATACTCCAGGTGCATATCCTGGTATTGATGCTGAAGAACGTGGGCAAGCAAGAGCCATCGCACTTAACTTATTTGAAATGTCACAAGTGAAAGTACCAATTATTGTATTAGTACTTAGTGAAGGTGGATCAGGTGGTGCGCTAGCGATTGGTGTTGGTGATCATATAATGATGTATGAAAATGCGATTTATTCAATTCTTTCACCAGAAGGATTCGCATCAATCTTATATAAAGATAGTTCAAAAGCCTCAGAAGCAGCTGAAATTATGAAATTAACTGCACATGACTTACATGAACTAAAAATCATTGATGAAGTCATAAAAGAAAAAGAAGGACTTCATATTAACCCTAAAGATGGATTAAATGATTTAAAACAATCTATCTTAAAACAAATTAAAAAACTAAGTAAATATTCTAAAGATAAATTAGTAGAAGAAAGATATCAAAAATTTAGAAAAATGGGTGTTTACGAGTCAAGAGGAGACTAACATGAAATCAATGAACATTAAATTGGTTGCTACTGGAAAGTATTTACCAAAGAAAATCATGACTAATGATGACTTAGAAAAAATCGTTGATACCTCAGATGAATGGATTACAACTAGAACAGGTATTAAAGAAAGACGAGTTGCTGAAAAAGAAACAGCAGCCGACATGGCATATTTAGCAGCACTTAATGCAATAGAAAAAAATAATTATGATAAAGATAAAATTGATTTAATTATTGTTGCATCTATCACAGGTGATCAAATGACACCATCTGTAGCAAACACAGTACAAAAAATGTTAGGTATTGAACGTGCGATGAGCTTTGATGTCAATGCTGCTTGTACAGGTTTTGTATATGGACTTGAAGTTGCTTCAGCACTTGTTCAAGCTGAAGGGTACAAAAGTGCATTAGTTATTGGTGCAGAAAAATTAACAAACGTCATTGATTATACAGATCGTAACACATGCGTATTATTTGGTGATGGTGCAGGTGCAGCAATCATTGAAAAAGATGAAAACCTTAAAGCATATTTCTTCAATCAAGCTAAAGCTGATGAAACAGATGCTTTAACTGTGAGAAAGTATATTCAAATGGATGGTAGAAAAGTATTCTTATTTGCTGTTGATTCAATGCAAAAAGCAATCGATGCAGTTACTAAAAATGCTGGATTAACATTAAGTGATGTCGATACAATCATTCCACATCAAGCAAACTTACGCATCATTCAATCAGTATCTAAATCTTTAGATTTACCTATTGACAAATTTGAAGTTAACCTTCAAAATTATGGTAATACATCAGCTGCTAGCATTCCAATTGCATTAGATGAATATATAGATAAAAACAAAGATGATCAATATGTATGTCTTGTTGGATTCGGTGGAGGATTTACTTGGGGTAGTACCTTACTTCAATTAAAATAAGGAGAACTTATATGAAAAACATTAATGATTTACTAAAAACTAAATATCCTGTAATTCAAGGTGGTATGGCAAATATCGCTACTGCACAATTAGCTTCAGCAGTTTCAAACGCTGGTGGTCTTGGTTTAATTGGTGCTGGTGGTTATGATGAAAACTGGGTTAGAGACGAAATAAGAAAAATGAAAGAACTTACTGATAAACCTTTTGGTGTAAACATCATGCTTATGAGTCCACATGCACCTAAAATTGCAGACTTAGTGATTGAAGAAGGTGTCAAAGTCGTAACAACCGGAGCAGGTAGCCCTGGTGTTTATATGGATAAATGGAAAGAAGCAGGTATCACAGTCATACCGGTTGTTCCATCTGTTGCACTTGCAAGAAGAGTTGAACGTATGGGTGCTGATGCAGTTGTTGTTGAAGGTACTGAAGCTGGTGGTCATATTGGTGAAATTACAACCATGGCATTAATTCCTCAAGTTGCAGATGCTGTATCTATTCCAGTGATTGGTGCTGGTGGTATTGCAGATCAAAGAGGTGTTTTAGCAGCTTTTGCACTTGGTGCTAAAGGTGTTCAAATTGGAACTGTATTACTAGCAACAGAAGAATGTCCAATTCATGTGAATTATAAAAATAGAGTTGTACAAGCCAAAGATATTGATAGTGTAGTTACTGGTAGAAACACTAAAGCACCAGTACGTGTATTAAAAAATCAAATGGCTGTTCAATATATTGAAATGACTAAACAAGGTTATGACTTACATGAATTAGAGAAATTAACTTTAGGGTCACTACGTAAAGCTGTTTTTGATGGTGATATGGATAATGGATCAATTATGGCTGGTCAAATTGCTGGTTTAGTTAAAGAAATTAGAACAGTAAAACAAGTCTTAGAAGATTTATTTGATGGTGTTGATGCATATAAAGATAAGTTGGAAGTGTTATAAATGAATAAACTGGCTATATGTTTTTCAGGTCAAGGTAGCCAATACAAAGGTATGGCACTTGATTTTTATGAAAATTCTACAAAATCAAAACAATTAATTGATGATGTTAGCAAGTATCTAAATATGAATTTACTTGATGCATTTAATGATGAAGAAAAATTGGGTAAAACTGATTTTGTTCAACCATTAATTGTTTTAAAATCAATATTAGGATTAGAAGCACTTGAAGTTGAACAATATCAAGTAGATGCATATTTTGGATTTAGTTTAGGTGAATATAGTGCATATTATGCATCAAAAGTATTTTCACTTAATGACATTTTATCAATCGTTAAAATTCGTGGAGAAGTCATGCAAAAAGCAAGCACGAATCAAAAAGGATCTATGGCTGCGATTATAGGATTAAACTATGAGCAAGTATTAGAAACAATTAAACCTTTAAAAGCTGAAGGCGTGATTGAGATTGCAAACGAAAACGGATTTAAACAATTTGTTATATCTGGTGAAGAAGCGTTAGTTGAAAAAGCAACTCCACTACTTAAAGAAAAAGGTGCTAGAAGAGCAGTTGTTTTAAATGTAAGTGGTGCATTTCATACATCTATGATGGATGAAGCTTCAAATGAATTCATGGAACTTATTAAACGATTTGAAAGACATAATCTTAAAAAAGATATGCTGATGAATTTAGATGCTTCATGGCTTAATAACGAAGATGTTGATAAACATTTAAAAAATCAAATGACTCATTCAGTTAAATATATTGATATGATTGAAAGATTAAAATCTGAAGGTTATACACATGTTCTAGAAATAGGACCAGGTAGAGTATTAACTGGATTAACAAAAAAAATAGACTTAGACATGGAAGTTCTAAGTTTTGATACATATGAAACATTAAATGAAGTGAAAGGATGGCTGGAAGAATATGGATTTAAAAAATAAAGTAGCAATCGTCACTGGAGGTGCATCAGGCATTGGTCGTTCAATATCATTAGAACTAGCCAAAAGAGGATGCAAGATTGTCGTGAACTACAACAGTAGTGCATCTAAAGCTGAAACATTAGTTGAAGAAATAAAGGCACTAGGTAGTGATGCAGTTGCAGTTCAAGCAAATATTTCAAGTTTTGAAGCATCGAAAAAGATTGTTGATACAGCACTTGCTGAATTTGGACAATTAGATATATTAGTTAATAATGCAGGTATTACATCTGATCAATTATTACTACGCATGCAAGAATCTCAATTTGATGATGTGATTAACACGAATTTAAAAGGTGTTTGGAATATGTGTAAACATAGTGCAAGATACATTTTAAAATCATCTCAAGGTAGAGTTATTAATATCTCAAGTGTTTCTGGTGTATCTGGAAATGCTGGTCAATCAAATTATGCGGCATCTAAAGCAGGTGTGATTGGATTAACTAAAACATTAGCGAAAGAATTCGCATCAAGAAATGTTACAGTAAACGCGATTGCTCCAGGATTTATTGATACAAACATGACAGATAAATTAGATGATCAAACAAAAGATCATTTCTTAAATGCGATTGCATTAAAAAGATTTGGTAAACCAGAAGAAATCGCATATGCAGTATGCTTTTTAGCAAGTGACCTTGCTTCATATATGACAGGACAAACATTAATTATCGATGGTGGGATGGTGATTTAATATGAGTAAAAGAAGAGTAGTTGTTACTGGTATGGGACTTGTTAGCCCTTTAGGTAATACTGTTAATGAAACTTTTGATAACATGATAGCTGGTAAAAATGGGGTTGATTTTATAACACTATTTGATACTACTGATTGGAAAGTTAAAATAGCAGGAGAAGTTAAAAATTTAAACTTTGAAGATTTTATAGAATATAGAGAAATAAAAAGATCTGATCGTGTAACTAACTTAGCGATTGTTGCTGCTGATGAAGCATGGAAACAATCAGGTTTAGGTGATGTTGAGCTTGATCCATTTAAACTTGCTACTTATGTAGGTAGTGGTATTGGTGGATTAACAACTATTTTTGAAGAAGCTAAAACATCAGTCACTCGTGGACAAAGTCGAATCTCTCCATTCTTCATTCCAAATTCTATCATCAATTTAGTTGGTGCTAAAGTTGGGATGAAATACCAGGCTAAAGGTGGTAATCTTCCACAAGTGACTGCATGTTCAGCTGCTACGAATGCAATAGGTGAGGCATTTAGAGCTATTCGTGATGGCTATATTGATTATGCAATTACTGGTGGTGCAGAAGCACCTATTAATGATTTAGGATTAGGTGGATTTTCTAGTTTAAAAGCATTAGAATTCTCAAATGATCCAGAAACAGCTTCACGTCCTTTTGATAAAACAAGATCAGGATTTGTGATTGCTGAAGGTGCTGGTATTTTAATTTTAGAAACGCTAGATCATGCAACATCACGTGGTGCAAACATCTTAGCTGAAATTGTAGGATACGGCACAACTTCTGATGCATTCCACATGACTGCACCAGATAGCGAAGCAGCTGGTATTACAAGATGTATTGAAATTGCATTAAAAGATGCTAACATGAAAACAACTGATATGGGATATATTAATGCACACGGGACATCAACAGTATTAAATGATAAATTAGAAACATTAGGTTTTAAGAAGGCATTTAAAGAACATGCTAAAGACCTACTGATTAGTTCAACAAAATCAATGACTGGACATGCATTAGGTGCAGCAGGTGCAATTGAGTCAATTGCAGTCATTAAAGCACTTGAAACATCAAAGATTCCACCAACAATTCATTACAAAGAAGCTGATGAAGATTGTGACTTAAATTATGTCGTTAATAAATTCGTAGAAAAAGATATTAATTACGGCATGAATATAAACGTAGGTTTTGGTGGACAAAACGCAGCAGTTATTTTCAAGAAAGTAGGATAGTATGAATTTAAATTTAGAAGAAATCAAAGCAATCATTCCTCATCGAGATAAATTTCTTTTATTAGATGAAATCGTTGATTTAAAAACAAAACATAGTGCAACAGGTATAAAAAACATCACACCTGAAGAATATTATTTCAAAGGACATTTTCCTGAAAAACCAGTTGTGCCTGGAGTGATTATCATCGAATCACTTGCACAAGTTGGTGCTGTCATCATATTATCTGATGAACAGTTCAAAGGTAAGATTGCTTACTTCACAGGTATTAAATCAGCTAAATTTAGAAAAAGTGTATTACCAGGTGATAAACTTATTCTTAAATGTGAAATCACTAAGTTACGTGGTGTATTTGGATTTGGTGATGCAAAAGCATATGTTAATGATGATTTAGTATGTGAAGCTGAATTATCATTTGCGATTGGCACATGATCAATCCAACAATTATAAAATTTGATACACTCGCATCAACAAATGATTTATTAAAAGAACATTATGAGTCATTTCCAGATTTTACAGTTATTCAAACAGGATATCAAACAAAGGGTAGAGGTCAATTTGACCATGTTTGGGCATCTAATAAAGATGAAAACTTATTATTTAGTATTTTATTAAAATCAAACTTCACACATGTCATTGATCAAATCAAACACATAACACTAGATGTATTATTTAAGTTCTTTCAGTCTTATGATATAAAAGTAAGATTTAAAGAACCAAATGATATATTTGTAGGTGATGATAAAATATGTGGCATATTAATAGAAACTAGATATGAAAAAAATAATTTATCTTATATTGTCATTGGTATAGGTGTAAATATCAATCAAGAAACGTTTACTGGATTTCCAGCAATCTCAATGAAAACTTTAAAAGAAGAAGCATTTGATATCAATCAAGTATTTGATGAAATCATTAAAATCTTCCAAAAACAATTGAATCAAGCAATTAACCAATAAAATACATGTTATTTCACATGTATTTTTTATTTTTGATATGTCTTTGACTTTAGACGTAATCTAATCTTATATATGTTATAATTAAAATGAGGTAATATTATGAAAAATGTATATATATTGTTCTATCAAGAACAAACTAGAAAATTACATAAAGATATCGTTGGGGACATTAATATTGATCAATATCCATATATAATGTTTGAAGAACCATATTATATGTTAAAACCAAACATCCTAATAGGAAGACTCGATAGAAAAGCTCATTTTGGCTTTCTTCGTCAAGAATTAGAAGATATTTATATTGATAAAGATAGTTTAATTGACGCGATGCATGATGATATCGTCTTAGTTGATGATCGTCATGACGCTAAAATCGTTTATATAGTCGAACGCGCATTAAAAGTGTTGGTTGCAACAATCAAGAAAAGAAAAAACGGATGGAAGTTTTTTACAGATGTATTCTTAGATAAAAAACTAGAAGTTGAACCATATGAACATTTAGTGACTGGTCATGTTGTTCAATTAGAAGTACTACATATCAATAAAGAAAAGATTTTTGCAAGAGTTGATCATATCATCGGTCATGTCAATGACCCAGATATTGAAACATTAAAAATTGTATCTAGTTATCACTGGCCACAATCTTTTAGTCAAGAATTATTAGATTCAGTTGATGATATTAAAATCGATATGGATTTTGAAAGAAAAGATAGATTAGACTTAAGAGATGATTTAATCATTACAATTGATGGTGCTGATGCCAAAGATTTAGATGACGCGATCAGTTTAACTTATAAAGATGGTCAATATAAGCTTGGTGTGCATATCGCTGATGTTTCACACTTCGTTAGAAAAGGCTCATTATTAGATGAGAGTGCATATGAAAGAGCAACTTCTGTGTATTTAGCAGATAGAGTGATTCCAATGCTACCACATTTATTATCTAATGATTGGTGTTCTCTAAATCAACATGAAGAAAAATTAACTTTATCATGTATGATGACACTTGATGATGAAGGAAATGTTATTGATCATGAAATCCATAAAACAATCATTGTAAGTGATAGAAGAATGACTTATAGTGAAGTTAATGAATTCTTAAAAGACAATAAATCTTTAGGCAATAAAGATATTGAGCATATGCTTATTCATATGAATGAGTTATCACAAAAATTAAAAGTGCTTAGAAGAAAACGTGGAGAAATCGAATTTGAATCTACTGAATTAGGATTTAAAGTTGATGAAGATGGAAAAGTATTAAGTGTATACCAAAGAACAACTGATGTTGCTGAAGAATTAATTGAATCATTTATGTTAGCAGCAAATGAAACAGTTGCTGAACATATGTTTCATTTAAATCTTCCTTCAATTTATCGTATTCACGAAAAACCAGATGTAGGTAAACTACAATTTGCATTTGAAACAATTTCTAAATTAGGTTTAAAATTCAATCATAAGCACATTGGAGATCCTCATGTGTTACAGCAAATCACAAAACAATCTGCTGAAACACCAGTTGGACCAATTGTACATATGGCATTACTTAGAGCTATGCAAAAAGCGAAATACTCACATGAACTTGATATCCATTATGGTTTAGGTGCGAGATACTATACGCACTTTACATCACCAATTAGAAGATATCCGGATTTAATATTACATAGATTGATTCATACATTCTTACTTAATGAATCTAAAAATTATGCTAAAGATATTGATTTCTATGATTACAATATGGATGATATTGCTAAACATACATCTGATCAAGAAAGAAAAGCGATTCAATTAGAACGTGACGTCGCTAAACTTAAAAGTTGTGAGTTTATGCAACATCATGTTGGTAAATACTTTAAAGCTACGATTACACAAATGATGCCATCAGGTATGTTTGTTACACTAGAACAAGGTATTGAAGGATTTGTACCACTTAGATTATTAAACGACTTCTATACATATGATGAAACATATTTAATGTTTGTCGGACGTAGAGGTGGACGTTATAAACTTGGTCAACAAATTACTGTATCATTAGTATCTGTTGATATGATGGAAAGAAAAATAGATTTTGATATTGTTGAAAAACAACCAAAAAAGAAGGTTAGACATGAAAATCATCGCACAAAACAAAAAGGCCTATCATGATTATTTCATTGAAGAAACCTATGAAGCTGGTATTCAGTTAAAAGGTAGTGAAATAAAATCAATCAGATTAGGTAAAGTCAATTTAAGTGATAGTTATGTAACGTTTAGAAACTCAGAAGCGTTTCTTTTAAACATGCATGTCGCTAAATATGAACAAGCTAATATTTTTAATCATGATGAAACCAGAACTAGAAAATTACTCATGCATAAAAATGAGATCATCAAACTATTTACTCAAACTAAATTAAAAGGACTTTCAGTAATTCCACTAAAAGTATATTTAAAAGAAGGACTTTGTAAAGTAGAGATTGGATTAGTTCGTGGTAAAAAAGATTATGATAAGAGACAAACATTAAAAGAAAAAGATATGAAAAAAAGGATTGCAAAACAACTAAAGGACAGGTGAGGTTATGAATCATAAGATTGGTTTAGCGCTTGGTGGGGGCGGAGCAAGAGGTAGTTTTCAATTAGGTGTCTTTAAAGTACTTATGGAACTTGGTATTTTAGAACAAATAAAATACGTATCAGGTACATCGATAGGTGCGATTAACACATTAATGATTATGAATGGTCTTTCATATGAACGTATGTTAGAGATCTGGAATAAGATAGATAATTCTGAAATATATGGTGCTGGTGCTGATCGTTTAAAAGCGGATGGTAAAGGCGTTTTCTCAATTCAGGATTTATATGATTTAGTGAAACAAGAAGTTTCAATAGAAAAAATTAAACATAGTGATATTGAAGGGTTTGCTACCACAACTAAAGTCCCTAAAGAATCACTTTTTGATCAAGTATTATTAACAAAGATGGAGAAAAAGGTTTTTCATTTAAATGAAATGGAAGATCCAACACAGGGCGCATTAGCAAGTGCATCAATTCCTGTATTCTTTGGAACAACAAATATTGGTGATGAATATTTTGTTGATGGTGGTGTTAAAGATAACTTACCAATACAACCATTAATTGATGCTGGTTGTGATATTATTATCGCAATTCCGATTGCTGGTGGACTTAGACCTAAGAAATTTAGAGATACAAATGCTTTAATTATTAGTATTGAGCCACATTTTTTATTTAACCCTTTAATGATTGATATTATTAATTTTGACTTAAAAGAAATACCTCATCGTGTTGAATATGGTGAGTTACTGACAAATTTTATGTTTGATAAATTAGAAGATCAAGGTATATATCAAAGAGGAAATCGTCTTTGGAACAAGCCTGAAGATTTTAAATACATACGTATATCTAGAGATGAAGAGTTTAAACTAAAATATTTAAAGAAGGATTAGTTTATGGATGCAGAAATCATTAGATTTTTAAGAGACATCTCAACACCATTTACAGACTGGCTATTTTATGGCATCACTTTTTTTGGTGGTGAAATATTTTTCATCATCATAGGTGTGATTCTATTTTGGACTGTAGATAAAAAATATGCTCATAAGTTTGTTATGACTGTTTTAATTGTGTCTGCGATTAATCTAGGATTAAAAGCAATCTTTAAACGACCAAGACCTTATACATTAAATGATATAGATGCACCGTTTGATTATTACACTGCAGGTTATTCGTTTCCTAGTGGACATGCTACAAATGCAGCAGCTCTAGGTTATACTGCAATTGATGGCTCAAAGAAAACGAAATATCATTTCTTAAAATATATAGCAATCTTTTTAATGGTATTTATACCTTTATCAAGAATGGTTTTAGCTCAACATTATTTTACGGATGTTTTAGTTGGACTTGTATTAAGTTACATTTTAGTGTATTATCTTTTTAAACTTATTGATAAGTTTCATGATAAAGAAGAATATTATACATTAGCCATATTACCGATTGTTCTTATTTTAATGCCAATCATTAAAGATACAGATATGTATGTCGCTGGTGGTGGTTTTATGGGATTTGCAATTGGTTATTTCATTGAAAAACATTATATTAAATATGATGTAAGAAATAAATTACCGATTCAATTGTTAAAAATCATTATTGGTTTTATAGGTATCGTTATTATTAAAGAAGTACCAAAATTAATATTTGATGATTCCAATTTATTCGATTTTATCAGATACACTGTAATTGGAGGATGGGCAGCCATTGGAGCACCCTTAACTTTTAAATATGTCTTTAAACATCAAGAAGAAAAAATTTAATGAACTCACAAGTGAAGAGATATATCAAATTATTGATCTAAGAATAGAAGTCTTTTTGGAAGAACAAAAGATCTATTATAAAGATACTGATTTCATCGATCAACCATCAATTCACTATTTTATTGAAGAAAATGGAAAAGTAGTGAGTTATCTGCGTTTAATTCCACCTGGAGTTAAACATGAGTATTATGTCATTGGTAGGGTTGTTACAGCTTTAAACAAGCGAAAAAAAGGTTTATCAACAGCTTTAATCAATGAATGCTTAAAAGATGTTAATCATCAACCTATATATCTTCATGGACAAGCATATCTTCAAAAATTTTATGAAAATTTAGGGTTTAAAACAATCAGTGAACCATTTATTGAAGAAGATGTCCTACATTATGAAATGTTAAATGAAAATAAGGAATAAATCTTGTTTAAAATTAAACTATATGATAATATATAATCGCAATGATAAAAGATGAGTAATAAGGCATTTCAATGACAAGAGACTTTGCAATTGGTGAAAGCAAAGATTGAGATCTTATGAAGCTACTTTTGGAGCGAAAAGTATGTCGGCTTTAACGACTATTGAGGGCTAGTATGATTACTAGAACTAAGGTGGTACCGCGAATTTATTCGTCCTTAGATATTTCTAAGGGCGTTTTTTTATTTTTAAGGAGGAATCGATATGAAATACATGACAGCACAACAAATTAGAGAAACTTGGTTAAACTTTTTCAAATCAAAAGGACATAAAATTGAAGCATCTGCTTCATTAATCCCACAAAATGATCCAACATTACTATGGATTAACGCTGGTGTTGCACCATTAAAGAAATATTTTGATGGTAGTGAAATTCCTGAAAGTCCAAGATTAACAAATGTTCAAAAATGTATAAGAACGAACGATATTGAAAATGTTGGAAAGACAGCAAGACACCACACATTCTTTGAAATGCTTGGTAATTTTTCAATTGGTGATTATTTTAAAGAAGATGCGATTAAATGGGGTTTTGAATTATTAACTGATGAAAAATGGTTTGGATTTCCAAAAGATAAATTATATATGACTTATTACACTGATGATGAAACTGCACGTGATTTATGGTTAAAAGAAGGTGTAGATCCATCTCACTTAATCCCACTTGAAGGAAACTTCTGGGAAATTGGTAGTGGACCATGTGGACCAGATACTGAAATATTCTTTGACCGTGGCGAATCTTTTGATTCAAGAGGTAAAGAATTGATTGAACAAGATATTGATAATGAAAGATATGTTGAAATTTGGAATATTGTATTCTCTCAATTTAATGCTAAAGATGGCCTAGATAGAGCTGAGTATCCAGAACTTCCAAATAAAAATATTGATACAGGTGCAGGACTAGAAAGATTTGCATGTGTTATTCAAGATGCTAAAACAAACTTTGAAACTGACCTATTCTTCCCTATCATTAAAAAGACAGAAGAAATAACAGGTGTCACTTATGAAGGACAAATGTCATTTAAAGTGATTGCTGATCATGTTAAAACTTTAGTATTCTCAATCTCTGATGGGGCAATGCTTTCAAATGAAGGTAGAGGTTATGTATTAAGACGTCTACTTAGACGTGCTGTTAAATACGGAAGATTCTTAGGTATGAATAAACCATTCTTATATGAACTAGTTGATACAGTGATTGAAGTGATGGGTGCATTCTATCCAAATATTTATGATACTAGAGATATCGTAGAAAAAATTATATTAAAAGAAGAAGAAAAATTCTTAGAAACAATCTTTGAGGGTGAAAAACAATTAATTGAAGCTATTGAATCAGAAGGTAATGTCATTTCTGGTGAAACAGCATTTAAATTATATGATACTTATGGATTCCCTATTGAATTAACCATTGAATATGGTGAAGAACATAACGTAACAGTTGATGTTGATGCTTTTAGAGAAGCATTAAAAGAACAAAAAGAACGTTCAAGAAATGCTAGAAAAAATCAAGTATCAATGAAATCTCAAGATGAAGCATTCTTAAACTTTACCAAACCTTCAAAATTTGTAGGTTATGATGCGCTACAAATAGAAACGAAAGTCATCAAAGTATTTGAACAAGGTATTGTCTTAGAATCTACACCTTTCTATGCAACGTCTGGTGGACAAGTATGTGACCAAGGTACGATTAATGGACTTAAAGTGACTGATGTCTCAAAACTTCCTAATGGACAATTTATCCATATGGTTGAAGAGGGATTAGAAGAAGGTGATGATGCACTTGCAATCGTTGATGCTAAATCAAGATTAGATGTTATTAGAAATCATAGTGCTGCACATTTATTCCATCAAGCAATTAAAGATATTTTAGGTAAACATGCAAACCAACAAGGTCAATTAGTATCACCAAAGAGTTGGCGATTCGACTTTAATCATTTTGAAACTGAAGGTGATCAAAAAGTCTTAGAAATTGAAAAACTTGTTAAACATTATATTCTAGAAAAACCACTTGATGTTCGTATTAAAGAAATGCCAATTGATGAAGCTAAGAAACTTGGCGCAATGGCTTTATTTGGCGAAAAATACGGCAATATAGTAAGAGTTGTTGACATGGGTTGGTCAATTGAATTATGTGGTGGTACACATGTTAAAAACACGAAAGAAATTATTGATTTCGCGATATGTTCGTATGAATCAATTGGATCTGGTATATATCGTATGGAAGGTATTACTGGTACGAACTTAAATGAAAAGATGGATACATATATTCATGCATATAAATTAGAAGTTGAAAGTTTAACTGAAAAATCAAACAAGTTAGATCCAAGCTTTAAATTACCGGATGCTCCAGCATTAATAGGTAGTTATCAAGATATTGTAAATTACAGAAATTATGTAGATACATTAAAAGTATTAATTAAAGATCATGAAAAAGAAATTGAAAAAGCTAAACAACAAGATGCATTATCGAATGTTGATGACTTGATCAATAAAGATTTAACAAATCAAGTGATTGTCACTAAAGGATTAGAAAATAAAGTCTTAAAACAATTATTAGATGTTATTTTTGATAAAGCTAAAGGTGACACTATATTCTTAGTCAATGTGACTGATGAAAAAGCATCATTCTTATGTAAGAGTTCAATTGATAAGGCAAGTGAACTTGTTAAACTTGCTGCATCATTATCAGGTGGTTCTGGTGGTGGCCGTCCAAATATGGCTCAAGGTGGAACACAAAATCTTGATAAAATTGATGAGATCGTAGAGGTGATTACTTCTAAATTATGAAAAAATATTTAGGTATAGATTTAGGAAGTAAAACCATAGGTTTATCAATTTCTGCATCCGGAATCATTGCTGAAAGCTATGATACACTTTATTTTAAAGATGATTTATACGATGAAGCAGTTGAAAAAATCGTAAACGTGGTAAAATTAGAACGTATTGATGTGATTGTGTTAGGTTATCCTAAACATATGAATAACGATGTTGGGGTACGTGGGAAGATTAGTGAAGATGTCAAAAAACAAATCGAAGACAAAATTGATGTCGAAGTTGTTTTATGGGATGAGCGTCTTTCAACAAAATCAGCATTATCAGCAATGATTGCTGGCAATCAATCAAGAAAAAAACAAAAAAAGAAAAAAGATGAGATGGCTGCAGTAGTTATCTTACAAAATTATTTAAATTTCAAAGGAGCATAACATGTTAGAAGACGATAACAAATTAACATTAGTCGGTGACGACGGGGAAGAGACTGTTTGCGAAATATTATTTACTCATGAAGCAAATGGTAAAAAGTATGTCGTATTTGAGATCTTAGATACTGAAGAAGTAACAGCTGCTGTATACTCACCAGATAACCAAGATCAATCTGAAGGTGAATTCTTAGACATTGAAACAGATGAAGAATGGGAAATGCTAGATGAACTTTTAGACAAGTATTACGAAGAATTAGAATCAAAAGAATAATAAATAAGAAAACAGTGTTGGGGAATGCATTGTTTTTTTGCTAACAAAAGGAGAATATTATGGGTTATATCATTGTATCAATTATTTTAACAGGCGTATTATTTTACGCATTAGGGTTTACTACAAACATTACTAAAAATAAGAGACCAGTTTATAAGAGAAACAAACGTCAATTCTTATCATTCTTTGCATTATTAATTATATTGTTTGGTATGTTTACAACAGTAGAAGGTAATGAAGTTGGTATTGTCTACGATCCATTTAATGGTGGTATCCAAGATAGTTCATTAGGTGAAGGACTTCACTTTAAAGCACCTTGGGTTAGAGTATATAATATCTCTACTAAACTTAGAGAAGAAAGTTTTGTCTTAACTTCTCAAACAGGGGTTATCTATAGTGAAAATGATTTAGGTGAATTAGAAGAAGTTGGTGGTGGTCAATGGGTGACTTATCAAGTAACACTTCAATATCGTGTTGAAACGATTAATGCACATAAGTTCTATCGTAACTTTGGTGCGACTCTTAATAATATTTCAACAGTAGAAGCTAGAGTGAAAAAAGACCTACAAACTAATAGTGCTAAATTTGATGTTTATACAATCTTAAAAGGTGGATTAGTTGATGTAAGAGAAGGTACTGAAGCAGATCTTCAAGTCTCACTTGCTGATTTAGGGATCACAGTAGAATCATTTACGATTGCTGATGTTGATGCTGGTTCAACAATTGAAAGTGCTGTGGAACAAGAAGCAGTTGCAGCAAAAGAAATTGAAATTGCTGAACAACAACAAGAAAAAGCTAAAGTTGAAGCTGAAACAGCAATCATTAAAGCGAATAACGAAGCAGAAGTACAAATCATTAAAGCCGAAGCAGAAGCTGAAGCTCAAGCATTATTAAATTCTGTTACAATTAACGCCATTAATACGATGTATGCACAACAGTTTTTAACAACTCAAGATAAACTTGATTTTGAAGCTGAAATTGCTGCTGGTAATACAGTTGCTGGATATTTAACAATTCAAGAAATATCAGAAATTATTTTAACTCAACTTTACTATGACACTTGGGATGGAGAACTACCTGATGTTGTTGCTGGTGATCAAGGTTTAAGTTTAATCATTCCTGATTACTCAAATTAATATTAAATGAACATAAAAGGGTGATTTCATATCACTCTTTTTTATTTACTATTGTAAATATGTTAAAATATCTATGGAAAATATTAGAGGTATGAACATGTTAAATGAACTAAAAACATATGCAATAGAAAATAATGTCCCTATCATTTGTGATGAAGGTCTAGAGTTTCTATTAAATACAATAAAAGAAAATAATGTAACTTCAGTTTTAGAAGTCGGTACAGCAATAGGTTACAGTGCTTTAGCAATGGCTTCTACAGGTGTGATTGTCGATACGTTTGAACGCAATGAAAAGATGATATCTAAAGCGAAAGAACATTTTTTATCTTTAGATAAAGAGCAAAAAATTAGACTGATTGAATCAGATGCATTATTATATAAGGGTAGTCTTAAATCAAGTTATGATTTAATTTTTATCGATGCAGCAAAAGCACAATATAAAAAGTTCTTTGAACTATATGAACCACGCTTATCAAATGGAGGCGTTATTGTGTGTGATAACTTAGCATTTCATAACTTAGATAAAACCAAAGTAAACAGAAATACAAGACAATTATTAAACAAACTAGAACAATTCATTGACTTCTTAAAAACAAATGAAGAATTTGAAACTGAGTTCTTTGATGTTGGTGATGGTATGAGTATTTCAAGAAGGATCAAAAAATGAAATTATTAACAACGATTTATGATGTAAGTAACATTGAGAACTTATCACTTGCTGATGGTTTTCTATTAGGTAGTGATTTATATGCTACAAGATTAACTAAGAGTTTTACAAAAGAAGAAATCAATCAAGCGATTGATACTTCTAAAAAATTAGATAAAGATATCTTTTTACTAGCAAACCAAATGTTTGATGATGAAATGATTGCATCATTTAAAACATGGATTAAAGATATTAATGTTGATGATTTAACTGGTATAGTGGTTGCTGATGTCGGTACATACTATGCACTTAATAAAGAAGGATTATCAGAGAAACTTATTTATAATCCTGAAACATTAATGACGAATTATTATGATTTTAATTTCCTTGTTGAACTTGGAATTTTTGGTGTATTCATTGCCAAAGAAATTACATTGGAAGACATTAAAATCATTGCTGAGAAAAAGAAGACAAAATTATTTATGGTTGGTCATGGACATTTAAATATGTTTTATTCAAAAAGACAATTAATTAATAACTACATGAATTTCATTGATGAAGAAAACATGCTTCATAATAAACAAACAATTAAAATCATTGAAGAAAAAAGAAGTGAAGAACCATATCCAATCATCGAAGATAGAGCTGGAACTCACGTGTTTAGATCAACAGTATTTGATTCACTAGATTATTTAAATGAATTAACACCACTTGTTGATTACTTAGTTATTGATACTATCTTTAAAGATGATCAATATGCTAAAGAAGTAATCGCAATGTATAAAAATCAACCAAATAAAACAAAAGAAGAACTTGAAAAATCTTATGATGAAACATGGGATCACGGATTCTTCTTCAAAAAAACAGTATATAAACAAGGAGCGTCAAAATAATGATCGAATTATTAGCACCAGCTGGTGACTTAGATAAATTAAAGATTGCTTTAATGTATGGCGCTGACGCTGTATTTATTGGTGGACAGAACTTTTCACTAAGAGCAAGAGCTTCTAATTTTACGATTGATAATATTAAAGAAGCAACTGATTTTGCCCATAAATTAGGGAAAAAAGTATATATAACAACAAATATCATTCCTCATAATGAAGATTTAGAAGGTGTGATTGAATATCTTCAACAATTAGAATCAGTGAATGTTGACGCGATTATTAGTGCATCACCATTCATTATTGATATGGCTTTAAATCATACAGGATTAGAAGTACACTTATCTACTCAACAATCAGCATATAACGCTGAAGCTGTAAACTTCTGGTACGATAAAGGTGTAAAACGTGTTGTGCTTGCTAGAGAACTTGATAAAACTCAAATTGGCACATTAACAAATAACACAAAAGCTGATATTGAAGTATTCATTCATGGTGGTATGTGTATGTCATTTAGCGGTAGATGCTCACTATCTGATAATATGACAGATAGAGATGCTAATCGTGGTGGTTGTGCACATTCATGTAGATGGAATTATGAACTTGTTGATGATGGAGTTACAGTCAATGACGCATCATTTTCAATGTCTTCTAAAGATCTAGAAGCCATTAATCAAGTACCTTATTTAATCGATCATGGGGTTGCATCTTTAAAAATTGAAGGTCGTATGAAGAGTGTACATTATATTGCAACCGTTGTATCTACATATAGAGCATTAATTGATGAATACATTAAAATGGGTGATATTAAAGATTATGCTTTATATGAAAAAGAAATGACCAAAGCAGAAAATAGATTATCATCAGTAGGTTATCTTGAAGGACTACCTGGTGTAGAGCAACAATTATATGGTATGCGTAGTGAAAAGCCATCACAACTGTTTATTGGTCTAGGCCTAGACTATGATCAAAGTGAAGGTATCGCAACCATTGAACAAAGAAACTATTTCAAATTAGGTGATGAAATTGAAGTACATAACCCAAGTGGTAATCACTATACATTTAAAATAGAAGAAATGAAAAATGAAGATGGCGAAGATATTGAAATCGCAAGACATCCAAAACAAAAATTAAAGATTAAAGTGCCACAAGCAGTTGAACCTTACGCAATGATAAGAAAAACAGTGAGTGCATAAAATATAAACTCCGTTCATAAACGGAGTTTTTTATGTTATAATTTTAATAAATAAGAATAAAAGGGGAACAACATGAAAAAATCAAGTAGCATCCAAGTATTACACCACAAATTGATTGGTTTATTAGTTATTGCAGGTTTATTATTATCACTTATCATGTATTTTGTAAAAGGCAGTTATTTATGGGCTTCAATTCCATTAATCACTTCAATATTCTTAAGTATCGTTTATGCAGTCATAATTGAATTTATTTTAACATCTAAAATTGAAGATCAAATTGAAATAAAAGAGATTAAAAAATCACTTTGGTCTACAACCTTTAGTATTAGCCTAATTTCTTTATTTATTGCACTTCCAATTTATGTAATTCAGGATTGGCAGTATATAAATAATTATAGTATGAGAATACTTGTACCATTGAAATTCTATGATTATATAATTATCTTATTAATATCCCTAACCATGGGTTTACTAATTAATGATATAGTAAGAATCTATTGGTTAAATAAAAAGAGAAAAATTGGTATGTTAATATTAGAGTTTATCGGTATAGCACTATGTGTTTTTGGATATATTGTTGCATTTTTAGAATATTATTAATAAAACAAGTAAAAACTTCTAGTAATTTAGAAGTTTTTTTATTGTTGTCATAAGTTTTTCACAAAAAAGCGTTATAATAATAACAAACAAATATTTATGGGGAAGGAATTAAATACAATGGCACAAAACATTATAGAACTAAGAAACGTATGTAAAAACTATGGTTCTACACAAGCATTAAGCTATGTCAATTTAAATATTGATAGTGGTAAGGTCATAGGTTTATTAGGACCTAATGGTAGTGGTAAGACTACATTAATTAAAATTCTTACAGGGTTGTTAAAACAATATGAGGGTCAAATTCTAATTGATGGCGAACCAATTAGCAATTTATCAAAAGCTAAAATATCATATTTACCAGATCAAATCTATTTTGATAAATGGATGAAGATTAAAGATGCAGTTGCATACTTTAAAGATATGTATCCTGATTTTAATGAAGAAAGATTTAATCAACTTATTGGTAATTTTAGAATTATGGAAAGATCTCTAATTAGAAAGTTATCAAAAGGGAATCAAGAAAAATTACAGCTTGCTTTAATTTTATCAAGAGATGCAGATATCTATATCTTTGATGAACCAATTGGTGGTGTTGATCCAGTCGTTAGAGAAATTGTATTAGATACAATTATGAACAACAGACATCCAGAAGCTTTAGTCATTTTATCTACACATCAAATTTATGATGTTGAAGATTTATTTGATGAAGTCATTTTCTTAAAACAAGGTAATGTAGTCGTTCATCAAAACACGAAAGAATTGCTTGCAGAATCAGGTAAATCTTTATTAGAAACATTCAAGGAGGTATTTAAAAATGCTTATTAAACTAATCAAGCATGAGCTAAAATCCTCATATAGATCTTATATTGGTATTTATGCAGGTATTATTGTATTTTCAATATTACTAGCTATTCAATCAAATGGCGATACTAGTTTTGAAGGTTTCGCAATGACATTTTCATTAACGATATTCTTACTTTTTGCTTTATATATATTAATGTTTGTTAATATTGTAAAATCATTAGGTAATAGAATCTTTGGTCAACCAGGTTATTTATTATTTACAGTACCTGCTAAAACAAGTGAGATTGTCGTATCAAGAGTTATCACTAACTTTATTTGGATTTTAATTTCAACAATTACAGCAGCGATTCCAATTGTTATATTTACAACAGTAATGCTTGGCCAAATTGATCCGAATGTCTCAACTAGTTTTGATGTTATCATTGATTTAATCAAAGATGAAATTATTGGTGAATACGGAACTATTGGTGTGGCAGTAACGATGTATTTATCATTATTTGCTTTACAGTTCCTACATTTAATTGCAGTTGTATTATTTGCGAACACATTTGCAAATACATTATACAAAGGTGATAAGAAATTATTAATCGCTATCGTTATTTTCTTTGCACTTAATATCATTACAAATATGATTTTATCATCATCATTATTTGTAACAACTGAAACAATTTATGATCCGTATCTGGGTTATAATGCAGTTAATATGTATAGCACAATGAATCAACAAATTCTAATTATTCTATTTAGAGTGATATTCTGTATTACAGTATTCTTTACATCTGGGTATTTAATTGAAAAGAAATTAGAACTACAATAATGAAATATAAGACATTATGAAACAAATCATAATGTCTTTTTATTAAATTTTCTATGCTATACTTATACTAAAGTGAGGTAGAGTTTATGTTTACACAAGAATCTTTTTACACAATTGAAAAAACTTATCATGAAATGCTAGATGCATCAAGATTCAAAATGAGAAGAATTTCATTATGGGTTATTTTTGGTGTTATTGTTAGTGGTGTTTTAATTTATAATATATTGAGTATGGTTAATGCATTTGAGTCATCAAATGAAGTGTTAGGATTAGTGGGATTTGTTGGTTTTGTCTTGGTATTCCCAATAGTCGCTTTTGTCATGTCATACTCATATAAATCATCAAAGATTTATTACAACTACATTTATAAAGAAGTGATTGAACATATCAATCAAATGGAAGGTACTTTTTATCAATATACTGGTAAAAAGAAATATGATAAAGCACATAGAGAAATCATTAAAGAAGGTGGTTTGTATCCAGCCGCTTCAGTATCTGTCGATAATCAAATCTTTGGCTATAGCAGTGAGCAATATCCATTTAATATGTATCAATTAAGAGATATAAGTAGTAATGGACAATCATCTACAATTCATTTTGATGGTATTTATATCGTATTAAAACAACCTGTAGCATCAATGTTTCAAATAAGAACAAACGGTAGACCACATCAAAAAGAAGTTAAGTATAAAAAAATAGATAAAATTGATAAGATTTCCATCTATAAACCAGAAGATGAGCAAATGGCTTTAACTGATCAAAAATACTTAGATATTGTAAAAAAACTTATGTATGACGAAAATATTCGTTCAGTAGATATTTCATCTAATTTAAGTGAATTACATTTAGGTATTCAATATAAAAAATATCCAAATAAAAAAATCAAAGAACTTGATTTAAATGCGATCAATAGTATCGTTAAATATTATATGGATATATTTAGAATTATCGATAGTTTAGAATCATAATTTTGGGAGAGATTTTGATGAGAAAAATACAAATGATGATATTATTGGTATTAAGCATGATTATATTAATATCATGTGATGAAGTACCAGAAGAAAAAGAACGTATAGAAATTGGTACGTTTGAACGTTTATTTGAAGATGTGACATATAGAAAAATAACAATTGAAGTCACACAAACAGCACTTGATGATCTAAGTAATGCATTACTTGATCATGAAGCTAGATTTGGTAATCTAAAAACCAATGAATATATAAAAGCTGATATGACATATGAAGATGATGAAGGTATATTAGAAATAGACAATATTGGCTTAAGAACTAGAGGAAACCTATCTCTTACATATTTATATGATGAAAATGGCGATTTAAATATGAATAGTTTTAAAATAAGTTTTAGAGAAGAATTTGATGGAGCCAATCCGGAAAATGATGGTAGAAGAGGTTTTGATTTAAAAGAGTTAGATATGAAGTGGAACAGAAATGAAGATGCGACATATATGACTGAAAAATATGCACTTGATATGATGAATCATTATGGCGTTTTTGCAGCCCATACGACACATTTTATCTTAAGTTTTATCATTGATGGAAAAGAAGTCATGATGGGTTTATATACAGGATTTGAGCCAATTGATGATGAGTTTATCGAAAGAAGATTATCAAAAGAAGCGAGCGATGGTGATCTCTATAAATCATTATGGCAAAACTATGGTCCAGCAACGCTAGAACCTATAACTAATCAAGATGCGATAGGCATTAGAAATGTATCAACAAACTATCGTCCATCATATGATTTAAAAACAAATAAAGATACTTCTGATCATAGTGCTTTAAAATCATTTATTAATCAAATAAATAATCTAAATGGTGATGATTTCATTAGTTATATGGAATCGAACTTTGAAATAGAAATGTTTATAAGACTACTTGCAGTTAATGCTTTTATAGGAAATCCTGATGATTATAGAGCCATGGGGAATAATTATTACTTATATCAAAATAGTGAAACAGGAAAATGGATGATGATTCCATATGATTTTGACCATGGTCTTGGTCAAGGTTGGTGGGAATCAAATGTTTATCCTAATTATTCTATCGGGGTTGATGTCTATAGTTGGTTTGATTTAAATGACGCATTAATGAATCGTGATTATAAACATCCATTAGTTGATAAATTGTTAGCCAATGATACATATAGAACAATGTATACAAATGTATTACAAGAAATTCTTGGTGATACATACTTTACAGAAACAGCATTCGTTAATCAATATGAATCACTTAAATCAGTGTTTGAAAATACATTTGATGAAGCGACATTTAATCAAGGTTTCGGATTAAGAAATGCAGTCACATACATCAACGATAAAAGAAGTGACGTTAATAACCAAATCAATTAAAAATAAAATGCATTCAAATGAATGCATTTTTCTATATGTATTTTGAAGCCATTTTTTCTAGAGGTAAACCTTTGATAAACATAGATTTAAAATGATTGAAATCCCTATGTATATCAATGTTTGGTTTTATTAGACTAAATTGATGTTTATTAAAAATATGATCATCTAGATATGTTTGAAATGGCGTTTCATGGTGTTTAAGATAAGCTGCGAGTATTGCCATTCCCCAAGCGCCACCTTCACTTGATGCATTTGAAGTTCTAACAGTCGTATTTAATGCAGATGATAAAATGTTATCCATGACATTAGGTGTTTGAAAAACACCACCATGTGCATTTAATATATCTATCTGTATGTTTTCATGGTCAGTTAATATATCCATACCAATGCTTAGTGTTGTAAGCATACTATAGAGTTGCATACGCATAAACTTAGATAAATTTAAGTGACTGCCTATTTGTCTAACAAATAAAGGTCTACCATCTTTGACATCAGTTAAATCTTCACCAGAAAAATAATTATATAAAGTCATATCAAGTGGTGTATTGATATCTTTTAATGCTTCATTAAATAATAATTGATAAGTATCAGAAATATCTAATTTTGGATTGATCATTTTCTGATATTGATGAAACATTGAAATCCATTCGTTTAATTCAGAAGTACCATTGTTACAATGAACCATCGCGACTAAATCGCCAACAGGTGTCGTAACAATATCAATTTCATCATATCTTTTAGATAAAGCTTTATCTAAAACAATCATAGAAAAAATAGAAGTACCAATTGATACATTACCAGTTAATGGTTTAATACTATCAGTAGCTACCATACCAGTACCAGCGTCACCTTCAGGTGGACAGCATTTGATTTTAGAAGTTATGTGTTTTTTAGGATCTAGAAGTTCATACGACTTAACTTCTCCAGCAAACTGACCTGCAATAAGTACTTTAGGTAGTATATCTTCTAATTTATAATCTAGATTTTCATCATTTAACAGTTGATTGAATTGATCAATCATTTTTTGATCATAGGATTTAGTTATAGGATCTATTGGGAAGATACCAGATGCTTCACCAATGCCTACAACTTTTTCACCTGTAAGTTTATAGTGAATATAACCAGCTAATGTTGTTACATATTTAATATCTTTAATATGAGGTTCTTGATCGATGATAGCTTGATATAGATGAGCAATTGTCCATCTATTTGGGATATGAAAATCAAATAAATCACTTAAATTAGCAGCAGCCTTTGAGGCTGTGTTATTTCTCCATGTTCTAAATGGTGTGAGCAATTGATCATGTTCATCTAATGCAATATACCCATGCATCATACCACTAATACCTAAATAATCTATATGATCAATATCTTTATGATATGTTTTATTAAATGACATGTTTAAATCTTCGTATGCAGATTGAAGTCCTACCCAAAAATCTTTTTCATCATATGTCCAATAACCATCAACTAACTGATTCTCCCAAGTGTAACTAGAAGTACATAGTGTTTCAAATTGATCATTTATTAAAACTAATTTAATACGTGTTGAACCAAACTCAATACCTAATGATAAAGTACTCATGACTTATCACCTTTCTTTTGACCGTAATAAGCATGTTTGCCATGTTTACGATTAAAGTGCTTATTAAGTAAGTTTTCATCCATATGTGTATATGGACTTTGTAGTGTTGTAAAATATGCCATTTCAGCAATAAATTCTAAGACGATGGCTGTTGATATCACTTTATCAATAGAAGTAGACCAACAAAAAGGACCATGCTGATTTAATAAAACAGCAGGTGTTGTCAGTGGATGATAAGTACCATCACTAAAAGCTTCTACAATTGATAATCCAGTATTTTTTTCATAGTCCTCATTAATTTGATTTGGACCTAGAAGTGGTGCAACCGGAATATCAGTTTTAAAATAATCAGCGTGGGTTGTGCCTAATATAGGAATTGGTCGTCTCATTTGAGCATAAATAGTTGCCCATTTTGAATGGGTATGAACGATAGCATTAACACCTTTGAAATGTCTATAGATCTCTATATGTGTTTTTGTGTCACTTGAAGGATTTAAATTACCTTCGATAACATTGCAATCCATATCTACAACGACCATATCATCTGGTGTTAGATTTTCATAAGAAACACCTGAAGGTTTTATGACGACAAGATTTCTATCAGCATCATATGCAGATACGTTACCCCATGTTTCCACAACTAAATTTTTATGGACTAAATCTTTATTAGCTTGACATACTTGTTCTTTTAATTGTTCTAACATAAGATCACCCGTAAATTTTATCATTTAATAATAATTCTTTTTTAAGACCATCTATTGTTGTAGATTGGCCGATATGAATAAACTCTATATTTAACATTTCAGCATAAGTTCTTAATGCGTTTAGTGATACATCATAAGTCATTACAGTATGATGAGCACCGCCTGATAATATCCAAGCTTTAGTACCTATCTCAAAGTTAGGTAGTAATTGCCACATGGCTTGAGCAACTGGCAAATTAGGCATTGGATGAAGTGGTTTAACAGCTTTGCATGAAGCAACAATCATTCTATATCTGTGACCTAAGTCAATAAGACTAACTTGAAGGGCATCACCTTCATAAGCATCAAATAGAAGTCTTGCTGGATCTTCTTTACCACCGATACCTAGAGGATGGACTTCAATTTTAGGTTTAGTTGTCGCGATTAATGGACTAATTTCTAACATATGAGAACCTAAAACTAATTCTTTGTTAAGTGGAAGATGATATGTATAGTCTTCCATAAAAGAAACTCTGTTTTTAGTGCCCCTACCCATTTGATAAATGACATGTAATAGTGCTGATGTTTTCCAGTCACCTTCAGCACCGAATCCATAACCTTTAGCCATTAATTCTTGAGAGGCAAGACCAGGTAATTGTTTTAAGCCATGTAGATCTTCAAAAGTAGTTGTGAATGCTTGTCCATCGTGTTCAACTAAAAAGTTATTGATGGCTAATTCAAGTCTTACTTGATATTTAACAGCATCTATATTTTTTGTATGGATATCATATTTACTCAAGTAATTTTGATATGCTTTTTCAATATCTTCATCACTTATCTTATCGACATAAGCTTTCAAATCACCAATACCAAAGGTATTTGTGCTCCATCCAAGTTTAATTTCAGCAGAAACTTTATCACCATCTGTCACAGCGACGTTTCTCATGTTATCACCAAAGCGAATCACATTTAAATGATTTGAAGTATCTATGCCTATGGATGCTCTAATCCAATCTTCTATATCTTTAATCACATAATCGTGTTTATAATATCCAGAAACTACACTTCTATATAATCCCATTTTCTCAAAGATGTGTCCGTGCTCACGATCACCATGTGCACTTTGATTTAGATTCATAAAATCCATATCAATTTCGTGCCATGGGATTTCTTCATTATATTGAGTATGTAAATGTAGTAGTGGTTTTTGTAAGATCTTTAAACCTCTAATCCACATTTTAGATGGACTAAATGTATGCATCCAAGTCATCATACCAATCACATCTTGATCATGATTGACTTCTTTAATCGCTTCAAATATTTCATCACTTGTTGTCAGTAACCCTTGAAATATAAGATCAACATCCACATTTAATTTACTTGAAATAAGACTTGCGATGTCTTTGCCATTATGTTTTATTGTTTCAAATATCTCTTCGCCATAGAGATGTTGTGAACCTATAAAGAATAATACTTTTTTCTTTTTCATATGAAATTTTCTCCCTTTTGCTCGCATATAAAATATCGTTATAAATATATTTCTTACCCTTATTTTAACACATAAACTAAGTTTTGATTATGAAGATTTAATCAAAGATATTAAAAAATAATTATGTTATAATAACATAAAAGAAGAAACACAGGATGATAGATGATTAGATACATTTATAAAGATGATAAAAAGCTACCTTATGAAGTAGTCATCAAAAGGAATAAGCATACATATATGCGTATAAAAGATGGTGTTGTGGTTGTTACTACAAATAAACAAATGGTTCATTTGGTTGAATCATTTTTAGTGTCTAAATTTGATAAATTATTTAATACGATACATAAAGTTCAAGCAACTAATCCTAAAGAAATTAAATTACAAGGACAAATATATGAATTAAACTTTGAGGTTGGTCGGTTTACATATGCTAAACTTACAGATTTAATTATGGTTAGTGGTAAGGATTTAGAAACAGCTAAGAAACATATCTATTTAAAAGAAATCAAAGAGATGATGAAATCAATCCATCCGAAAGTGTTAGCAGTCATCAAAAATAGTGGATTACAAGAACTTCCAATTAAATATAAGTACTTAAAATCTAAGTTTGGTTCTTATCATAGAAAACATGATGAAATCACTTTAAATTCATTTCTTGCAACACTAGATCCAATCTATTTAGAATATGTTTTATATCATGAATATGCACATAAAATAGTATTTAATCATTCTAAAGATTTTTATGATATACTAGATACTTGGATGCCAGGGCATAAAAACATACAAAAAGCCCTTAAAAAAATGGCAATTATATAAAAAATATAGTATAATATATAGGAACTTAAGGAGGTACTTTCCATGGCGAAACAAACATTCCAATTGACTCAAGAAGGTATTAATAAATTAAAAGAAGAATTAGCGTTTTTAAAAGACGTAAAACGTGGTGAAAACTTAGAAGCATTAAAAGAAGCACGTGCACAAGGTGACTTATCTGAAAATGCTGATTATGATGCTGCAAGAAATGAACAAGCTCGTATTGAAGCTAGAATTGCAGAAATCGAAACAATCATCAAAAACGTTAAAATCATTCGTACAACATCAGATGACATCGTTAACATTGGTAAACAAGTTAAAGTTGAATTCTTAGAATCTAAAAAACAAAACACATTCAGTTTAGTTGGTAGCATTGAAGCAAATCCAATGGATAATAAAATTTCTGTTGAATCTCCACTTGGAAAAGCAATGCTAGGTAAAGTCGAAGGTGATCAAGTTGAAGTGAAAACTGAAACTGGACGCATCTTCAAAATCAAAATTTTGGAAATTGCATAATGGCTTTTTACAAAAAGTTTATTCCGACATTTTATGTTCCAAAAATTGAAGACATTGATTACGATAAACTAAAAGAACAAGGTGTGAAATCCTTGTTTTTTGACTTAGATAACACTTTAATTGCCTATGATATTGATGTGTTAACTAAAGATAAGATTGCTTTATTAAAGAAATTAGAAGCTGATTTCAATATTGTTGTCATATCAAATAGTAGAGCACATCGTGTCAAACCAGCAGTACTAGATTTTAAATATGTATGCTTTGCTAAAAAACCTTTAAAATTAGGTATCAAAAAAGCGATGCGTATGACATCTAGTAAGCGAGATGAAGTTATCTTAATTGGTGATCAAATCATAACGGATATTTTTGGTGCCAACAGAACAAAGATTAAATCAATATTAGTTAAACCTGTAAAAAAATCTAGTGATCGTAAGATTACAACATTTAATAGAGGTATCGCTAATAGAATTTTAAAAGGTGTCAAAAAAAGATATCCAAAAGAATATAAGGAGCTTATAGAACCTTATGAACAATAAGACTTGTAAAGGGTGCGGTGCACCATTACAAACAACTGAATCAAACAAAAGAGGATATGCGAAATCATTAGATCATGATTACTGTCAAGCATGTTATCGTTTGTATCACTATGGTGAAGCAAACGATCACTTTCATCCAGAAGACCTACCTAAACTAAATCCAGATGGGGTTGCAGTGATGGTTTCATCAGTGATGGCACTTGATATGTTATTTGAATATCCTGTATATAGATATGAACCTAATATGACATTTGTTTATGTCATTAATCAAATGGATTTACTACCTGAGAGTACAAATATGGAAGTTTTATTTGAACGCATTGTACAAAAAGCGAAAAAAAATAGAATTCCATTTAAAGATATTATTTTCATGACTGCTAAAAATCCGTATGATATTGAAAACTTAAAACAATATCTACTTGATTTTGGTAAAACTAATCTATATTTTATTGGTGTACAAAATGCTGGTAAAACAACACTTTTTAAAGCATTAACCAATGATGATAAGGCACTTGCTATGAATAAAGCAGGGTTAACACAAGAAGCAATTTACGGTAAAATTAATGATCACACAGTGATTTGGGATATGCCAGGTTTATACCAAGACGGATATCTTCATCAATTTCTACCATATACTCAATATAAAAAATTACTTCCTAGTGTAACAATGAATCCTAAAATTTTCCAATTAAGAGATAAACAAACGATATTTATTGAAGGTTTAGTGAGTGTTTCAGCATTTGAACCGATGAATATGGTCGTATATGGATCTAAGCATTTAGAGTTTCATAAAACAAATCCATCACGTGTGAAGGATTTACTTAATAAAAAAGAAGAAATGTTTAATGTTTACGCAACTGATTATGAAACAAGAACTTTCAAATTAGGTATGGGTAAATATCAATTAACATTTGCAGATTTTGCTTTTGCTCATTTCAAAGATGTATCAAAAGTTGAAGTGACGTATCCTAAAGGGATGCACATCACTGTGACGGAGGCACTTTTTGATTAATGAATAAATACGTAGAACTTGCAAAACAAAAAGTAGATGAAAAATTAAAAAATCATGAACATCGATTAACACATACTTATGGTGTACGTGATACTGCAGTTAAATTAGCCAAGATATATCATGTTGATGAGGATAAGATTGAGATCGCAGGATTATTTCATGATTATGCGAAATATGATCATTATTCTCAAATGTATTTAACAGCAGAAGAAAAAGAAACAGTCAAACAGTATCCAGTCATGTTTCATGCTTATCAAGCTGCTCATTTAGTTAAAGAAGAATTAGCACTTGATGATAAAGAGATCATGGATGCGATTCGCTGTCATGTCTGGGGTAAACCAAATATGACAGATTTAGAGAAAATATTATTTATTAGTGATTTTTGTGAACCAAACAGAAATTTTGAAGATACTCAAATGATTTTTGATTTGGCGACTAAAAACCTCGATAAAGCAGTATTATATTGTATGGAAGTGAGTATCAAAGACTTACTTCAAAGAGATTTAAAGCCAAGTAAAGCACAAATTGAAGCGTATTTGGCATATGGAGGAACCAAGTGGAATTATTAAATAAAGTTGTTGAAACATTAGAAGATTTAAAAGTAAAAGATTTAAAAGCATTCGATTTTGAAAATACATCACCTTTCTATGATTATTTTGTCATTTGTACAGTGAATGAAAGACAAGGGAATGCAGCTATTAATCGTTTAAAACAAGTTGTATCTATCGAAGATATTAGACATATCGAAGGTAAAGGTGGATCTTGGGTATTAATTGATTTTGGAGATGTTGTTGTTCATCTATTTACTGAAGAACAAAGACAATACTACGGTTTTGATCGTAGATTAATGGATATTAAACGCGTTAAATGAGTTTCGCAAATATCTATGATCAGTTAATGGCTGATATTGATTTTAATGAAATCTATGATTTTATTAAACCATTTATCAAAAATAAGAAAACTTTATTAGATGCCGGATGTGGATCTGGTTATTTAACAAAACTATATGCAAAAGATTTTATCACAACAGCAATCGATCTAGATGAAGATATGTTATATCTTGCTAGAACCAAATTAGAACAAGCAAATCTTCATGCAGATTTTTATGTTCATGATTTAAATGATGAATTATCGATTAAATATGATGTGATCACAATGTTATTTGATGTTGTAAACTATTTTGAAGATCCTAAAAAGATGTTTATGAATTTGTTTAACGCGTTAAATGACGAAAGTATCTTAATATTTGATATATATAAAGAAGAGATGCTTGATAGTTATAAAAACTATGAAGAGATTGAAAATGATCCTTTTGATTACGTATGGAAAATTAATGTCAAAGGTCAAAGCATTGAACATGAAATCAAAGCTTTTGATGAAACTGATCAAGTTAGACAATATATTTATCCTAAATCATATTACGTTCAAGTATTAGAACAAATAGGTTTTAATGTTGATGTTATATTAGGACCAGATGAAAGAAAATATTATATGATATGCAAAAAGTAGGCGAAAGCTTACTTTTTTTAATGCAAGTAAAAGCAGTTTAATCTTTCTATTATTTAATAGAGGTGATTACATGAAAAGATTATTAGTCATATGTTTTATGATAACTGCATTACTTGTATTTTTGGTTTTTCCTAAAGAATCATCAATTGAATCCTATCACGGTATAGAAAATGAAATGTCATCAATAGAAATTACGATTGAAGGTGAAGTCATATTTCCAGGCTCTTACACATTTTTTTATTCGCCGACATATGAAGATGTGATAGATATTGCTGGAGGATTACTAGATGATGCTGATATTACATCAATTAATATGAGAAAATATATCACTCAAAATTTAACCATTCATATTCCAAGTAAAACGAAAGAAGAAACACAAATAAATGTTTTAATTAATATTAATGAAGCAAGTTTTTCAGAACTTCTAGAAATACCTTATATGACTGAAACAAAAGCAGCCAATTTAATTATATATAGAGAAGCTCATGGTGCATTTAGTTCAATAGACGATTTAATCAATGTTAAATATATAGGCGCGGCCACACTTGAAAAAATTAGACCCTACATCACTATTTGATAAAATCTATTTTGAAAGTTTTGCACTATGTTTTATCATATTATCGTTTCATGAAATTTGGATGTTAATATGTCTATTGGTTTATTTGATCTATGTCAGAAAAAAGATACATGTCAAAAGATTCATATCTATGATAATATCAGTACTTAGTTTGATGCAAATTTTTATTTATAATGAAGTAGATGAATATATAGAACTAGAAGTGAAGGTTGTTGATGTTATCAAATATGATACATATCAAAAACTAACTGTTAAAGATGGATTAAATAAATATCATATGTATACATATGATGACAAACTTGATATAGGGGATCAATGCTATATAAAAGCCTATATTGAGCCTTATGATCATCAAAGAGTTCCCTTTGGATTTGACCCATATAATTATTATTTATCAAAAGGTGTTAAAGGAAAAATCACAAACTATGAAATCATTCATATTAAAGATGGTTTTAGTATCTATAAAATCAGAAATGACTTACTTAGTCAAATTGATGAAAAATATGTTAGATATCTTGTTTTTGGTGAGAAAGCAGACGATGATACTAAACATATATATCAAAATCTAGATATTGCCTTTTTATTAAATGTATCAGGCATTCATGTCTTCGCATTGATGATTGGTGTTAAAAAGATATGTTTTAATTTTAATGTCAGTGATAAAAATAGAGTGATTATGACATGTATCTTATATGGTGTATTACTATATTTATCTAAATTTGATTTAAGTATCTTAAGATTAAGTATAAGTTACTTAATTATCATAATAACTAAAAAATATAGTTTAAAGATCATGAGTATTGATCGCCTATGTTTAACATTTATGATATTGTTATTAACAAATATATATTTAATATATAGTGTTTCATTTTTAATGATGTTTATCATCATATTAGCAATTGATTTAATTGGTCCAATATATCAAAAACAACCTATTTTAATACAAAGATATTTAACATCGATATTAATCGTTTGTGTACTCCTACCTTTTCAAAACCACATTAATTTAATATATATAGTCTTCGCACCGTTTATCATGCTATATATGACTTTTATCATATATCCATTATCTGTTTTGACATTGATATTTGAAGACATGTCAATGATCTTAAGATTTACAACAAATCTATATGAAAATAGTTTAGTATATATGCATACATTTAGTTATACGCTTAGGTTTCACGCGTTTAATCATGTATTTAAACTAAGTATTTATATATCATTTGTTTATCTACTTTTTTCACAAAATACCAAACAGATAATGAAAAGAATTATTATATTAATTTCCATTTTATCTCTACCAATGATCTATTTTAATCATATAGAGCAAGATATGTTTTATATGATTGATGTAGGTCAAGGTGATGGTGCTTATATGAAACTAGATGATAAACATATCGTGATTGACGCATTTAAAGGTACACAAGCATTTTTAGAGAATCATGGTGTATATGAAATTGATTACTTGATACTCACACATAGTGATATTGATCATATATATGAAGCACAAGATATCATTAATGAGTTAGAAGTGGATACAGTTATTGTTAATGCACATGATGACTATGGTTTATCAAATGCACATATAAAAAGATATCAAGCAAATGATCTTATCATATTAAATAACAGAACAATAAAGTTTTATAATCCTATTCAAAACTTAAATGATAGTAATAATAATTCTCTAGCTTTTAAAGTAAATATAGGAGACCTTGACTTTCTCTTTTGTGGCGATATTGAAATAGAAGCTGAAAATCTGATGATAGAAACATATGATACGAAACTAAAAAGTGATGTGATTAAAATCGCACATCATGGATCAAACACATCAACTTCAAGAAAATTCATAGAAAAAGTATCGCCTACATATGCATTAATATCAGTTGGCAAAAATAATAAATATGATTTTCCGGCAAATGAAACAATAAATTTACTTAATCAATATCACATAAAAACATATCGAACAGATATCAATGGAACAATCATCTACACCTATAAATTTAAGCGTGGAAAATGGCGTTATATCCTATGAATTAAGCCGTTTTTTTAGTATAATAAATATATCAAACGGAGGCAAGGCATGACAGAACGTATTTATGTATTTAAAGGTAAAAATTCATATCTAGTAAAACAAGCCACGCAAAATAAAGTTGATTCTCTAAATGTTGATCCTTTTAATATTTTAAGATATGACTTCTTAGAAAATAAAAGTGATGATATTATTGAAGAACTTCAAACAGTGGCATTTTTTGCTGATTTAAAAATTGTGATTTTATCACATATAGAAGCATTTGATCAATTAACTGAAAGCGAACAAAGAGATTGGGATAAGTATTTTAAAAATCCAAATCCGGATGTTGTCTTAATGATTGACCTAGACACAACATTAGAAATATCAAAACAATTAGATGATTTACTTCATAACTATACGTATATTGAAGAAATTAAAGATTTAGAAAAAGAAGAATATCCTAGTTTTATTGTTAAAAGACTTAAAGAAGAAGATTACTTCATGAGTTTAAAAGCAATTGAAATGTTATTAGAACGTACAAATTATGAATTTAATTTAATTGAGCAAGAATTAAATAAATTAAAAATTTATAAATTTGATGAAAAAGAAATTAATGAACGTGATGTATTATCACTTGTACCTAGAAATTTAGAAGATAATATCTTTGAATTAACAAATTCAATGATATCAAAACAACCAGCTAAGACATTAGAAATATATCAAGACTTACTTGCACAAAATGAAGATCCTCTTAGAATCTTAAATTTTATCGCTTCTAAGATGAGAGAATTATTCCATGCAAGGCTATTATTACAAAAAGGCTATGGTAAAGATGATATCGCAAATCATTTTGGTTATAGTTCTGGTAGAACATATTATTTATTAAAAAATGCTTCTTCGTTATCTGTTGTACAGTTAGAAGAACAACTTAATAGATTATCACAATTAGATTATGAAATAAAATCAGGTCAAAAAGATAAAAAACTTGGACTTGAATTATATTTGTTAGGGGCGTAGCTATGTTTAAACATAAAAGAGTATTATTATTTGATTTTGAAACAACTGGATTAAATCCACAATTTGAACAAGTGATTGAAATTGGTGCGATTGTATTAGAAAACGTAAATGGAAATTATGAAATTGTTGATGAACTATCAACATTGGTTGCTGCGAGTAAACCATTACCACCAAAAATCGTAGAGATTACACATATCACTGATGAGATGTTACTTAGAGATGGTATTGAGGAATCATCAGCATTCCAAAGATTATATGAAATGTATCAAGATGAAGATACTTTACTGATTGCATATAATATCGTTTTTGATTTAGGATTCTTAACAGCGTTATTTAAGAAATACTTAAATCCTATGTTTACAGTAAAAAATGACATTCTAGATGTCATGGCAATTTATAAAGATAGATATAGATATCCGCATAGACTTGATCAAGCAGTAGCACAATATCAAGTTATTGTTAAAAACACACATAGAGCTTTAGATGATATTAAAGCTACATATGAAGTATTACTTGCAATGGAAGCACAAAAACCAAATGTAGGTCATTACGTAAATCGTATTGGATATAATCCAAAATATGGTGTTAATGGTGCCAGACTTCCTCATGTGAAATATATTCCACAATATGGTGGAAGATTAGAAATCGAAAAAGATATTTAAATAAAAAAAAGAAGCATCCCGAAGATGCTTCTCTTTTATAGGATAAAAATTATCCCAGTGTGTTAACCAATTTAGTTAGTTGAGATTTATTTCTTGCTACAAAGTTTTTATGATAAATACCTTTTGCAAGTCCTTTATCAAGTTTCTTATGTGCAAAAGATAATTTTTCTACTGCTAGGTCTTTATCATTTGCTTCAACTGCTACTTCAACAGCTTTTACAGCAGATCTTACAGATGATTTAAATGACGCATTCGCTAAGCGACGTTTTTCATTGGTCTTATTGCGTTTGATTTGTTGTTTAATATTAGCCACAATTTCACCTCCTACAATTGCATACCTATTGTATCAAATGGAGATTAAAAAAGCAACAATAATTCATGATTTATGGTAAAATATATATGAAAAAACTTACGATAAGAAGGGATTTTATGACAACTGCAAATAAAATTACATTAATTAGATTTATAATGATTCCTATCATGGTGTTAATCATTTACATAAACCCACTGAAAGCGGATATTGGATTCTTGAATTTATCGATTGGATCTTTTATTTTTGCAATCATGTTTGTGATCGCATCATTCACTGATTTTTTAGATGGATACATCGCTAGAAAATACAACCAAATCACGACATTTGGTAAGTTTTTAGATCCGATTGCTGATAAAGTCTTAGTTTTAGTTGCGATGCTTTATTTAATGATTTTAGATCCATCTAGAGTACCTTTATGGGCAGTGATGATTGTCATTATTAGAGAATTTGTTGTAACAAGTATTAGATTAATTGCTGTATCTGAAGGTAAAGTTATTGCTGCAAGTCCTTATGGGAAATTAAAAACAGCATCAACAATGGTGGCTTTAGTCATTTTATTATTTAATGATTTTGGACTTACACCTTGGATTGGTAATATTATTTTCTGGTTTGCAATCTTAATGACATTAGTCAGTGGTATTGATTATTTCTGGAAAAATAGAAAAATAATTTTAGCAAGTATATAAAAAAAGTAAAAATACAATTTAGTCTATATGATTATGATGGAGGTATCACATGGATAAAGATAAAAGAACGCAAGCCTTGGAAGCTGCAATGAAACAAATTGAAAAACAATATGGTAAAGGTGCTGTTATGCGTCTCGGTGATGATGTTGACCATCATGTAGCAGCAAATCCTTCAGGATCACTCGCATTAGATATCGCACTTGGTATCGGTGGTTATCCTAAAGGTAGAATTATTGAAATTTATGGACCAGAAAGTTCTGGTAAAACTACTTTAGCACTTCATGCAATTGCAGAAGTACAAAAACGTGGTGGATATGTTGCATTTATTGATGCAGAGCATGCATTAGATCCAAAATATGCAAAAGCTTTAGGTGTTGATATTGACGCATTAATCTTATCTCAACCAGATACTGGTGAGCAAGCATTGGAAATTGCTGAAGCATTAATTCGTTCAGGATCAATTGATACAATCATTGTTGACTCTGTTGCAGCATTAGTACCTGAAGCAGAAATTAACGGTGATATGGGTGATTCACATGTCGGTCTTCAAGCAAGACTTATGTCACAAGCTATGCGTAAATTATCAGGTGTTATTTCTAAATCTGGTGCGACTGCAATCTTCATTAACCAAATTAGAGAAAAAGTTGGTGTCATGTTTGGTAATCCTGAAACAACACCAGGTGGACGTGCACTTAAATTCTATTCAAGTGTAAGATTAGAAATTAGACGTTCTCAAGCAATTAAAGATGGTACTGATTTTGTTGGTAACCAAGCAAATATCAAAGTTGTTAAAAACAAAGTTGCGCCACCATTTAAAACTGTTACTGTAGATATCATCTATGGTCATGGTATTTCTAAAACTGGTGAATTAATTGATTTAGCTGTAGATTTAGAATTAGTTAAAAAAGCTGGTGCTTGGTATTCATATAATGATGATAAAATTGGTCAAGGTAGAGAAAATGCAAAACAATATCTAGCTGATCATCAAGATGTATATAATGACTTATACGATCAAGTATTAAATCATTATCATATTTCATACGATAATAAAGCAGAATAAAAAATAAAACGCCGATTGGCGTTTTTTTGTTATAATTTATGTCCTTCTTCAATAACAATACAAATGAAACTAAAAGTTGTATCACCTGTGTTTTTAAATTGATGCAAAGTATCACCAGGTACATAGGCATATGATCCTTTAGTAAGTTCATAGACTTTATCACCTATGAGTAGTGAACCGCTACCTTCAGTAACATAATTAACGTGATACCATGGATGACTATGTTTTGGACTATAGCCATTGGGTTCTAGATGTAGTTCACGCATAACATGACCATCCCAACCATCCTTAGGTGAAACAAGCACTTGCATCGATGCATTTTTTACAGCATCCCCTTCTAACTTATGAATCTTGCTATCTTTAATATGACCTACCATAAAATCCTCCTAAAATCTCTATAGACATATATTATCATAATTAAAATTTATATGATATGAAAATAGCATAAAAAAGAAGTGCTCATTTGAGCACTTTTCAGTCTATTACTTGATCAGGATTTATATCATGAAGATCAACTTTAACATAATATACTTTATTTACAGGAGCACCTGCAGATGTATAGTTTAGTTCAACTTTCATATATAAAATAGGATCTGTTACATTGACGAATAATAATGTTCTAGCAGGTAATTCATAATTAAATGGAATTAATAATGAAGTGTTTGAACCAGCTGTTAATTTAGTGGTTGTACCTGTTGTAGAATAATCTAACCAATTTGTTTGAAGGACAGGTGTGATATTAACACTTGTTACATCATATGATGCAACTTTTGAATAAGTTAATTTAAATTGATAATAGCCTGTTGAAGCAACTTCGCCTTCATCATCAAATGTCGGATTTTTCAGTGTATCCCAATTAAATGTTAAATCAATTAAATCAATATCTTCAATAGATTCAAATGATCTAATGTATTCGCCACTTTCTTCATCGAATAAAACTCTGCTATGAGCGCTATATGTACCAACATATGCTAATAAAACTAGTGTTAACGGAAGTATTGTTAGGATAGCCCATAATAGAATTTTAATTCTATTTTTATGAAACCATACTAATTTTGAATGTTTAGATGGGTTGTTTGCCATAAAAAATCTCCTTGTTATTTACTCTCAATTATCATTATACAATAAAAATGATAAATTCAAAATTTAAGTTATAAATTAAGCCTAGATTTCTATTTACTTATACATTGACTTAAAGGGCAAAAATCATGTATAATAATCTTGTTAGTAGAATTATATTTAGTTTGAAATTGAACTTTAAAATAAAAAAATAAATGGAGGTGTTAAAATGCCATATATCGCATTTAACGTAGAACCAGTTACAGCTGGAATCTCCATTTTGCTAGCCATCTTGATTGGACTTATAGTTGGATATATTATTCGTATATCTCAACATGAAAAGAGTCTTAAAAATTCAAGAGCTGAGGCAGAAAAAATTGTTGAAGACGGAAAAAAAGAAGCTGAAAAATTAAAAAGAGAAAATGTTTTAGAAGCAAAACAAGAAATTTTTACGCTAAAAAAAGATTTTGAAAATGACATGCGTGAGCGTCGCCAAGTTGTTGTCAACTTAGAGAACAAAGTGATGCAAAGAGAAGATAATTTAAATAATCGCGCAGTTAATTTAGATCGCCGTGAACAATCGTTATCATCACGTGAAGAAAGACTTGACGAACGTAAGGAACAACTTGAACAATTAAATAGCAAAGTGGAAGAAGTTTTAAAAGAACAAGAAGAAAAACTTGTCCAAATTTCTGGATTGAACAAATCACAAGCAGAGGATATCATCTTATCAAGGGTTAAAGACCAGATGGCAGATGAGATTGCAATTTATATCCGCGACGAAGAAGAACGTGCTAAGAACCAAGTTCAGTCTAAATCTAAGGAATTATTAGCACTTGCAATTCAAAAATATGCAAGTGAAACCACAACTGAGAGAACCGTATCAGTGGTCGATCTACCAAACGATGAAATGAAAGGTCGTATTATTGGTAGAGAAGGTCGAAACATTCGTACGATTGAAGCTTTAACTGGGGTAGATTTAATTATTGATGATACACCTGAAGCAGTAGTACTAAGTGGTTTTGATCCTGTTAGAAGAGAAGTTGCAAAACGTGCTTTATCTACACTAGTATCTGATGGACGTATCCATCCAGGTCGTATTGAAGAAGTTGTAGAAAAAGCAAGAGTTGAAGTAGATATGTTTATTAGAGAAGCTGGGGAAGATGCAATATTCCAAGTGGGTATTGGTAGAATCCATCCAGATTTAGTTAAATTATTAGGAAGATTAAGTTTTAGAACAAGTTATGGCCAAAATGTTTTAAAACATTCCATTGAAACTGCATTTTTAGCAGGTAAACTTGCCGTTGAAATCGGAGAAGACGAAATTCTAGCAAGACGTGCTGGTTTACTTCATGATATTGGTAAGGCTGTTGACCATGAAGTTGAAGGTGGACATGTTGAAATTGGTGTTAACTTAGTTAATCGTTATAGAGAACCTAAAGAAGTTCTTGATGCGATTGCATCACATCATGGTGATAAAGAACCTGAATCAATTATTGCTATTCTAGTTGCAGCAGCAGATGCATTATCTGCAGCAAGACCAGGTGCAAGAAGTGAATCAATGGAAAACTATATTAAACGCTTAGAACAATTAGAAACTATTTCTAATGAAATTCCTGGTGTTGATAAGTCATTTGCAATCCAAGCTGGACGTGAAATCAGAGTTATCGTTAAACCTGATCAAATCGATGATCTATCTGCATTTAAAGTTGCAAGAGAAATCAAAGAGCAAATTGAAGAGAAAATGTCTTACCCAGGAACAATTAAAGTTACGGTTATCCGTGAAACAAGAGCGACTGATATTGCGAAATAATTAAAGGGGCCGTTGGCTCCTTTTCTTTTAATTAGAAAGTAGGGGAAGTTATGCGTATATTATTTGTAGGTGATATTTATGGTCAAAGAGGCGTAGATACACTTAAGAAATTTTTACCACAAATTAAAAATGATTATAAACCTCAAGTGATTATCGTTAATGGAGAGAATGCCGCTAACGGTAGAGGTATTAATAAAAAAATATATAAAGAGCTTATGTCACAAGGCATTCAAATGATTACAATGGGTAATTGGGTATGGGGTAATAAAGAACTTTATGAGTTCATTGATGACTCTAATGTTATTAGACCATTTAATTACTTAGAAGCACCAGGTGAAGGTTATAAAATATTAAACTTTAATCAAGAAAAAGTGCTTGTTGTTAATGCACTTGGACGTACATTTATGAATGGTAATATCGAAAATCCTTTTACAGGATTAAAGAAATTATTAGAAGAGGTTAAATGTGATGTATCAATTATTGATTTTCATGCTGAAGCAACCTCTGAGAAAGTTGCTTTAGGACATTATTTAGATGGTCTAGCTACTGCTGTACTTGGTACACATACGCATGTACCAACATTAGATGCTAGAAAATTACCTAAAGGTACACTATACATTACTGATGTCGGTATGACAGGACCTCTTGAAGGTATTATTGGTGTTGATAGAGATATTGTGATTAATCGCTTTTTATACGGTCATTCCGTACCAAATCAAATCGCAGATGGACCTGTTCAGTTAAATGCTGTGTTGATGGACACAAATCTTAAGAAAATCAAACATATCCATCTAGAAAGCGAAACTCTATAAACATACTGTTTATTTCGTTATAATGAGACTGGGTGATAAAAATGGATCAAGTAGATATTGAAAAATACTTTAAGCCTGATTTAAAGAAGGCAAGAAAAAGAACTAAAGGAACAATTGAAGAAGTAGCATTCCAACTTGATGAAAATCTAGAAAAGGTTGGATTACATAAAAAATACCAAATTCACACATATGGTTGTCAAGGTAACGAAGCTGATAGTGAAACAATGGCAGGTATATTAGAACTGATGGGATTTTCTAAGACTGATGTAGAAAATGAAGCTGATGTCATCATCATCAACACTTGTGCAATTAGAGAAAATGCAGAAAATCGTATTTGGGGTGAACTTGGAAGACTTAAATCCTATAAAAGAGAAAATCCTGATTTAATTTTAGGATTAGCTGGATGTATGGCTCAAGAAGAAAATGTTGTCGAAAGAGTACTCAAGAAATATCAACATGTTGATATTGTTTTTGGTACGCATAATATTCATAAACTACCTGAATATGTAGAAACAGCGATGTTTTCAAAAGAAAGAGTGATTGAAGTTTTCTCTAAAGAAGGAGAAATCGTTGAAAACTTACCAAAGACAAGAAATCATAAATATAAAGCATGGGTTAATATCATGTTTGGTTGTGATGAGTTTTGTACATATTGTATCGTTCCATATACAAGAGGTAAAGAACGCTCTAGATCAAAAGAAGAAGTTATCGCTGAAGTTAAATCTTTAGTTGACCAAGGATATGTTGAAGTGACATTACTTGGACAAAACGTAAACGCTTATGGTAAAGATTTTAAGGACAAAGATTATACATTTGGTGATTTATTAAGAGATTTAGATGAGACAGGCATTAAACGTATTCGTTTTACAACATCTCATCCACACGATCTTGATCGTAAGACAATGGAAGCCATCCGTGATGCTAAATCAGTGATGCCATTCTTCCATTTACCTGTTCAATCAGGCAGCAATAAAGTTTTAAAGAAAATGAATCGTCATTACACGAAAGAATCATATTTAAAAGTATTAAATGAATTAAAAGAAGTGGTTCCTGGTATTGCAGTGACAACTGATATCATAGTTGGGTTCCCTGGTGAAACTGAAGAAGATTTTGAAGAAACTCTAGATTTAGTTGACCAAGCAGATTTTGAAGGTGCATTTACATTTGTATTTTCTAAACGTGCAGGAACACCTGCAGCATCTTATGAAGATCCAACACCAGAATCTGAAAAGAAAGAACGTTTATATCGTTTAAATGAAAAAATCAATGCAGGTTATTTAAGAGGTAATGAACGTTTTGTAGGGAAAACAGTTAAGGTATTGGTAGAAGGTACTTCTAAAAATGATGATGAAGTATTAGCAGGATATACTGAACATCAAAAATTAATCAATTTCAAAGGTGATAAATCATTAATCGGAACAATCGTTGAAGTGAAGGTAACTTTAGCAAAAACATGGTTTTTAATGGGTGAACTTATATGAGCGAAAAAGAACAATTAATCGAATTAATTAAAGACAATGAAACAATCAAAAGATATAAACAAATTGAAGTTGTTATTAATAAAGATAAACAGTTAAAAAGAAATATTAATAAATTAAAAACAATTCAAAAACAACTAGTAAATGCTAAAGAAATTGGTAAGATGAAAGCTGTAGAAAAATTCCAAAGTGAATTTGATCTATTACTAGAAGAAATTGAAACATATCCTTTAATGACTGAATATCTCGATTTACAAGATGAAATCAATCAAATGTTAAAAGATGTTTTAAATATCATTGAAGATAAAATCAACGATAAAATCGAGAATTCTTGAAAAAAGCCTTTCTAGGCGAAAATAAGTGAAATAATTTGTAAAATTATCTTATTCATAGTAAAATTAAATTAGAAATTTTATAGGAGGGATTACATGTCTAAGTTTTCAAAAGAGACTGAAGTTTTAGTGGGATCTAAACAATTAAAAATTGAAGAAATCTTAAAGTCAATTATATATTTACCTGCAGAACAAGTTCTTGAATTTTTGAAAGACATTGGATTAACTGTCCCACGTGAGTTAAGAATTTATGTTCTAAGAGAAAATCTAAGAGCAAAAGTGGCTGAAACGAGAAAAACAAGATTAACTTTAGCGGATGAATTAAACTATCGTCTATCTTGGTTTACAGAGTTTACAGAAACACAATTAGAAAACCTTCTTATATTCTTTGATGACAAAGAAATTATTAAACAATATTTAGAAGATTTATGGACTGACTTATTTGGATATATGGTTGAAAAACAAGTACCAGACTTTGATTTGGATAGACTTTATCAATCAAGTATCGAACATGTTAAAGCGAATGGTTTAACATTACCTAATATTGCAGAATACAACTATGCATTAAAAGATGTATTCTATGATAGTTTTGGACGTATTGATGGTGTATCACCAAATAAAATTAGAAATGTTTTATACAAGAGTTCAACATTATCAGAAATTCGTGATTTAGGTAAAAAATATGATGTTAATATTCCAAGAAGATTAAAGAAAAATCAACTTGCAGATATTATCGTTAATGAATTAAAAGATAATGGTGAATATACTGAAGATCTTGAAAAACAAGTAAGATCAATGTCAGTTATTATTATGCAAAGATTTGCAATTGACCACGACATCAAAGCTTCTACTGAACTTAAAAAAGAAGAAGTTATCGAATATATCTTAAAAAATGCAAAAGAAACTAAAGAAACATACTTTATTCCAAACTCTAGAGATGTCTATGAAAAAGAAATGGATGATGAACCAGTTGAGGAAGAAGTATTAGTTGCTGCTGCAGAGGAAGAAAAACCTCAAGAAGAAGAAAAACCAGCTGAGGAAGTTGTTGAAGAAGCACCTGTTGAAGAGGAACCGGTAGATGAAGGTCCACAAGAGGTTGTTGAAGAAGAACCTAAAGTTGAAGAAGAAGTATCTCATGTTGAAACTAAAGTTGTTGAAGTAATTAAAGAAGTACCAGCGAAAGTTGAGTATGTTGCTCCAGCAATTAATTTAGATGCATTAGTTGAAGAAGTTAAGAAACTTAGAGAAGCTATCACAGTAGCTGCTAAACCTCAAGAAGTTGTTAAACAAGAACAAAAAGCTGTTGAAGCACCTGAAAAAGAAGTTGTTGATGCTGAGTTCCAAACTAAACCTAAAGTATCAATGATTAATTCAGCAGAATTCTATGGTTCACAAAAATCATATAAACAAATTGTTAAAAATGATGAAGCCAAAGAACGTGAAGCATTTGTTGAACAACATAAAGCTGAAGTTGAAGCTGCTAAACAAAATAAAGATCCTAAAGATGATCCAATTGAATTAAGAGCAATTAAAGCTACAGGTAAGAAATTATATAGAATACTTAAATATATTTTATTAAAAGTCGTTTTAAGAATTTTATTACCACTTACAGTTGTGTTATTAGCAGGCGCGGTTTACGGATATCATACACATCCATTTGGAATTTTAAAACCTGTGTTTGATTTCTTAAACGATACATTTACAAACAATGGTGAAGGTATTCTAGATATCATATCTGGATGGATATGGCCTTCTGCATAATATATTAGAAAAGAAATAAGGGGGACTACCATGTCAAAGCAAACATATACCCCAATGATGCAACAATATTTGAAAATTAAAGAAGACTACGCTGATGCGATAGTCTTTTTTAGATTAGGTGATTTCTATGAAATGTTCTTTGATGATGCTATTTTAGCATCAAAAGTATTAGAAATTGCACTGACAGCACGTGATGCTGGTGAGAAAGTACCGATGTGTGGTGTACCTTTTCATTCAGTGAAACCCTACATTCAAAAGCTTATTGAAAAAGGCTTTAAGATTGCGATCGTTGAACAAGTAAGTGAACCTGGTAAAGGTTTAGTAGAAAGAAAAGTTGTTAGACTTATTACACCAGGTACAGTTTTTGAAGATGGCATACTTGATGCACATTCTCATAACTTTATCGGTAATATCGTTTTAACAGAAAAAGGATATGCACTCACTTATGTTGATATATCAACTGGTGAATCTTTTTTAACAGATGGATTAGAGAAATTTGAAGTCAGTGATTTAATCTTTAGTTTAAAAATTAAAGAAATCGTATGCCCACCACATTTCGATCAACAAGTCAATGATCAATTAACGAGTGCTGGTATTTTAGTATCTATATCTTCTCATTTTGATTTATCTGAACCTAAATATATTAATCATTTAGATCGTGATCAAAAACGTGCAGCATCGCATTTAATCAATTATTTATATGAAACACAAAAACAAAACATCGTACATTTAATGCCTTTTGAAGTTGTTAAAAAAGTTGGACATATGCATGTTGATTATCGTGTTAAAAAACATTTAGAAATCTCTGAGTCTTTAGTCAATCAAGATCAAACAACGTTAATTCATTGGATTAACCATTGTGAGACTGCAATGGGTTCTAGATATTTAAAACATATGTTTAATCAACCTTTATATGATAAAGATCAATTAAATGAACGATATGATTTGATTTCTGCATTTTCACAGTATGCACCAAGACAAGGTGTCATTGATTCACTAAAATACATCTATGATATTAATAGAATTGTTGGTCGTGTATCTTTTAAAACAGTCAATGCTAGAGATTTATATCAATTAAAAGAAACATTAAGACATATACCAACAATTAAAGAACATTTAAAACAATATCAACATGAAATGATTGATCAATTAATTGATCAAATGGATTCACATGATGATTTATTTAAATTATTAGATGACTCAATCGTTGAAGAACCACCACTTACAATTAAAGAGGGTGGTATTATCAAACAAGGATTTAATGAGCATCTAGATGAATTAAAAGATTTAAATGATTCAGCTCAAAATTGGTTAACTCAATTTGAACTTGATGAACGTGAAAGAACGGGCATTAAAAATTTAAAAATTGGATATAATCGTGTATTTGGGTATTATATCGAAGTATCTAAAGGACAAACACAATTTGTTCTACCAGAATACGGTTATGAAAGAAAACAAACTTTAACAAATAGCGAAAGATATATATCACCTGTTTTAAAAGAAAAAGAGGATATGATATTACATGCTAAAGATAAAGCTATTCAATTAGAGTATGATCTATTTGTTGAAATTAGATCAACAGTAGAAACTTATGCTCAAACATTACAAATTCTATCAACAACGATTGCCAAAGTTGACGTGTTCTTAAATTTAGCGATGATTGCTGAAAAATATAGATTAACAAGACCTAAACTTGTTGATTCAAGAAAAGTTAATATTATAAAAGGTAGACATTTAGTTGTTGAACAATTTACTAAATTCATTGAAAATGATGTCATCATGGAAGATGGAGAAATATTCTTAATTACTGGACCAAATATGAGTGGTAAATCGACTTATATGCGTATGTTTGCATTAATGGTCTATATGGCTCAATGTGGATCATTTGTGCCTGCAGATAGTGCAGAATTACCGCTATATGATGCCCTATATACAAGAATAGGTTCAAGTGATGATCTTTCAGGTGGTAAATCAACATTCATGGTTGAAATGGTTGAATCAAATGAAGCTCTCACAAGAGCGACATCTCATTCATTAATCTTATTTGATGAAATCGGTAGAGGTACTGCTACATATGATGGTATGGCACTTGCTCAAGGGATGATTGAATATATTCATGAGAAGATCGGTGCTCAAACATTATTTTCAACACATTATCATGAACTAACTTTCTTAGAACAAACACTACCTAGATTAACTAATTTATGTGTTAGAGCTAAAGAAGAAAAAGATAGAATGGTTTTCTTGCACCATGTTGAAAAAGGTACGACAGATAAATCTTATGGTATTCAAGTTGCAAGCCTTGCACATTTACCACAAGTATTAATTAAACGTAGTAAAGATATATTAGAACAATTAGAAAGTAAAGATAAAAAAGTGGTATTAGATTTATTCAATTATGATGATTATGAATCTAAGTTAGAACAAACTATTTCTAATAAAGAGATTGAAACAATCAAAGAAATTGAAAATCTAAATACAGATCAAATTACACCACTTGATGCATTATTATTACTTAAACATTTACAATCGAACTTAAAAAAGAAATAGGTGAAATCAATGTCTGTTATTCAAAAAATGGACCATAGACTTTCAAATATGATTGCAGCTGGTGAAGTTGTTGAAAGACCGAGTTCAGTGATTAAAGAACTTGTTGAAAACTCACTAGATGCAGGGGCAACCAAAATCACAATTAAAATTGATGGTTTTGGTATGGAGAAAATGACCGTAATTGATAATGGTTATGGTATGGACTCAAAAGATGCCAAATTAGCATTTGAAAGATATGCAACATCTAAAATTAAATCAGAAACAGACCTTTCACATATTCATACACTTGGATTTCGTGGTGAGGCGCTTGCTGCGATATCTGCAGTTTCTAAAGTTGTGCTGCGCACAAAAAAAGAAGATGAGACAGGTGTTGAAGTTATTTATGAAGGTGGTCATTTTGTTAGTTTAAGTGAAGCTGCAATGAATACCGGAACGCATATCGAAGTATCCAATTTGTTTTATAATACACCAGCTAGATTTAAATATATTAAATCTGAATATACTGAAAAATATGCAATTACTGATATTTTTGATAGATTAGCACTTGCTAACCCAGGTGTTTATTTTCAGTTATACTTTGATGACAAATTACATAAAGAAACATATGGATCAAATGATTTTCATCAATTAATTGATCAAATTTATGGTAAACAAATGACTAAAGGTTTAACGATTGCGAGCCATAAGTTTCAACATATCACTTTCAATTGTTATTTAGTATCACCTAATATTGTAAGATCTAGAAAAAAAGATATCTCAATATTTATTAATGGTAGATATATTAAAAACTACAAATTATCACAAGCAGTCATTGATGGCTATCATTCATTTTTAATGGTTGGTAAATATCCGATTGCAGTGATCGATATTGAGATGGATCCAAGCTTACTTGATGTTAATGTGCATCCACAAAAATTTGAAGTGAAATTTGTTAATGAAACATTGCTTGCATTTGAACTTGAAAATATGATTAAAAAAGCTTTGACTGAAAAAGCTCATCCGATTCAAGAAAATTTAAGCAGTGTTAAAAAAGAATTCAAAAAAGAAACATTTGAACGTGGTTCTCTATTCATAGATGAACCAGTCGTAACATATAATGAAGAAGAAAGAGAAGAAATCACATTAGAGAAATTACCATATTTAGAATATATTGGTATATTTGCTGGTACATATCTATTATTTCAAAATGATCAAGGACTTTATTTAATGGATCAACATGCAGCAGCAGAACGTATTCGTTATGAACATTATTTTGAGCGTTTAGGTGATCCTAAGTTTGTAATTAAAGAAAGATTAATCCCTTATGATTTAAATTTATCAAATGATGATATCACACAGTTATTGCAATACAGCGATCAGTTAAAAGAAAAAGGATTTATATTCCATGATCATAAATTGATTGCATCACCATCATGGCTATTAGAAGATGAGATTGATATTGCAATCGAATCTCTATATGACATGCTAAAAGAAAAACATAAGATTGATTTAAAAATCTTAAGAGATAATTTAGCTAAAGATGTTAGTTGTAAAGGTGCCATAAAGGCAAACCATTACATTTCTAGACAAGAAGTATTTAAAATCTTAGAAGATTTAAGAACATGTAAAAACCCTTATACATGTCCTCATGGTAGACCTACTTTAATTAAACTCACACATTATGAGATTGAACGCATGTTCAAACGTATCGTATCATGAAAAAAGTTATTGTAATCGTTGGGCCAACTGCTTCAGGTAAGACAAGTTTATCTGTAAAACTTGCTAAAAAACTAGGTGCTGAAATTATCAATGGAGATTCTGTTCAAATCTATAAAGGGTTAGATGTTGGATCAGCTAAAATCACTGAAGAAGAAAAACAAGGCGTACCACATCATTTATTTGATGTTTGTGAACCTGATAAAACTTATTCGGTTGCAGATTTTCAAAAAGATGTTAGAGAAAAAATTAAACAAATTGATATCCCAATGATTGTTGGTGGGACAGGCTTATATATTAAAGGGGCATTATATGACTATGAGTTTGAAGAAACAGAACGCAGTCAAACATTTGAAAAATCATATGATGATGTAGATACTAAAACTATATATAATGAACTTATCGAATTAGATCCTAAAGTCACAGTCGATCCACAAAATAGAAGACGTGTTATCAGAGCACTTGAACAAGCAAAACTTGGATATAAACGTTCAACTAAAAATAAAAAAGATGATCTTTTATATGATGCTTGCATCATATATTTAGATATTGATCGTGACATTTTAGAAAAAAGATTATATAAAAGATTAGATATTCAACTTCAAAATGGTTTTATCGATGAAGTGAAGACTTTATTTGATCAAGGTATTAAAATTAATGCAATCGGTTATCGAGAACTTGCATTATACCTAGAAAATAAGTTAACATTAGATGAAGCAAAAGAAGAAATTATTAAAAAAAGTCGTCAATTAGCTAAAAAACAAAAGACTTGGTTTAAAAACCAAATGAACCCAATCATGTTAAATGCTTTAAGTGAGAATTTATATCAAGAAGCATATATAGCTATTAAGACCTTTTTGAAGGAGTAAACATATGAAAGTATATTTAATTGGTATGCCTGGATCAGGAAAAACAACTATCGCTTTAAAACTTGCAAAAGCACTTGATTATAAGTTTGTAGATCTAGATGGCATCATTGAAAGAGATGCACACATGTTTATCGAAGAAATTTTTGATAAATATGGTGAAGAAAAATTTAGACAATTAGAAACTGAGAGTCTTGAGCTTTGTCAAAAAGAAGATAATGTTGTTGTTGCCTGTGGTGGTGGTATTGTGATTAAGAAATCAAATAAAGCTTTAATGGATGGTGTTAAAATTTATTTAGACACTGATCTTGAAGTCATTAAAGAAAGATTAGAAACTGATTATCAAAGACCACTTTTAAAAGAAAAAACATTAGAACAACTCTTTGATGAAAGATATTTAAAATACCAAGATTTTGCTGATGCAGTCGTATCTAATAACTATGATATTGAAGAAACAGTTAAAGTCTTAGTGAACTATATGAAAAACGAGGAATATAAATGAACCTATTAGTCATTCATGGTCCTAACTTAAACATGTTAGGCTATAGAGATTCTAAACATTATGGTCATATGACATTAGAAGATGTATATGATACATTATCTGAAGAATTTCAAGATATTGACTTTACCTTTTTCCAAAGTAATTATGAAGGTGAAATCATTGAAGTCATTCAAGATACTTTTGAAACTCAATATGATGCAATTTTAATCAATCCAGGTGCGTATACACACACAAGCATCGCGATACGTGATGCACTAGAAATGGTTAAAATTCCAAAAGTTGAAGTTCATTTATCAGACATAGAAAATAGAGAAGATTTTAGAAAAATTGATTACATCAAAGATGTCGTTAATGAGAGATTTATGGGTAAACAAATAGATAGTTATATTGAAGCTATCGCTTATATATTAGATATTGTTGCTTAATAAAAAGAATTCGTGTATAATAAACGCGGAAAAAAAGATGAGGAGATTAAAAAGATGATCAGTACAAATGACTTTAAAACTGGACAAACAATTGGTTTTGATGGTAATATTTTTCAAGTCATCGAATTTATGCATGTTAAACCTGGTAAAGGTAGTGCGTTCGTAAGAACTAAATTAAGAAACTTAAGAACTGGCGCAGTTATTGACCATACATTTAACTCTGGAACTAAAGTAGAACGTGCACAAATCGATAAAATTTCAATGCAATACTTATATGCGAATGGCGATATGCATGTATTCATGAATAATGAAACATATGAGCAAATCGATATTCCACAATTCCAAATTGAAAACGAACTTAAATATATCTACGAAAGTATGGTAGTTGACGTTATGTTCTATGATGGAAAAGAAATTTTAGGTGTTAACTTACCTGATAAAGTAGCTTTAGAAGTTACTGAAACAGTTCCTGGTGTTAAAGGTGATACTAAAACTAATGCTTTAAAAGATGCAATCATGCAAACTGGCTTATTAGTTAAAGTACCAATGTTCATTGAACAAGGTGAAAAAATCATCGTTAATACAAATGATGGTTCATACGTATCTAGAGATAAATAAAATCACGAAAGTGATTTTTTTTATGCACAAAAATAAAAAGGCCATAGGCCTTTGTTTTATATATCTATATCAATGGTAAATGCGAAATGACTACTTGTAATGATTTCTGCATAACCTATTTGTCTAGCATGTTGATCACTAAAATAATAAGTCGTTAAAAATGTAGCAGTTCCTGGAACATCATTAAATATTTTTGCATCTTTAGCGGATAATGCTATGACTTTAATATGTCTATGGCTATCACTATAATCAATATTATATTTTTCCTTATAGATTTGATAAATAGGAGTTTCTTCATTATAATATTCATCTAGTTTTGGTAACCTAGCAAGTGATATATAAGTAGTAACAATAAATACTGGGATATTATCAGCAAAGAATATACGTTTAATCTCAAATAAACTTTCAGTTTTATCAAAATTAGAACGTCCATAAATATCAGGTGTACCTTTTATTTTTTTTGCTGATATTAATTTATTTGAAGGTTTTTTTCCAGATTTTAAGATACTTTCTGATAATGTAGAATTTTTTGCAAATAAATCACTGCTAATCTCAACATAGGAAACAAAATAACCTTTATCACCTTTATCAATAAAATGATTATCTACAAGTAATTGATAGGCTTGATCTACCTCTTTTTGATCAATACTCAAATGTTTAGAAAGTCTTTCTATTGATGGAAGTGATTGATAATGTTCTAATTGTCTATTTAATATTAAATAGAATATAGACATAAATAATTGTTGAAATATAGGATAATTAGATCTTTTATCAACTTTAATAAGTTCAATCGGTTTCATTTATATACTCACCTCAAATTCTAGAGAATCTGCAGGACCATATATTATAAAGAAAGCGAAAATGTCACCTTGAGTGTTTTCGATTTGTGATCTAATATAATGCCCTGGTGTACCTTTAGGTTTGTCCAAAATCATCGCGATTTCAGGTGGCAAGTTAATAGGTCTATAATTTTGTTTTAGATTTTTAGGATCTAATTTATAAGTTCTTACGACGATATCAAACATAGATTGATGTTTGATCATATCCTTAGTTAATCCAGGAAAATATTTTTCCGGTAAGTATATATGCTGATATAAAATAGCTTTATTGCTGATGCTTGTTACAGTTTTAATCCAATAAAAATATTCATTAGCATCAAGATTCAAATATGAATTAAGTGTATGGTTATTTACCTTATCGTAAGATATTACTGTTCTTTTAGCCTCAGAGAGTACTTGATTAATAGATATAATACCTCCTGATAAATCAATAACAAAAGGTTTTAAAGTATTAACAAAGGTACCTTTTCCGCGTACACGAATAACGATTCCCCTTTTCACAAGCTCATCATATGCATGTTTAACGACAATGACACTTACATCAAATATTGCACATAGATTAGATTCTGTTGGAAGTTGAGTACCATGTGGTATAAGTCCTAAGTTAATATGATGTCGAATAGAATCAGCTATTTGGAGATATAAAGGTATTTTAGATGTTTTATCGATAATAATATAGTCCATACAAGCCTCCTACACTCATTATATCAAAAATTAGAGAAAGTTTTTACTTTATCTACGATAAATAAGTATCATGAGTATGTTATAATATTAATGGTGATAATGATGGAACGTTTACAAAAAGTATTAGCAAATGCTAACATCGCTTCTAGAAGAAAATCAGAAGAGATGATTAAAGAAGGTAGAGTTTCAGTTAATGGAGAAGTCGTGACTACTTTAGGTGTTAAAGTAGGCAAAAATGATGACATCAAAGTTGATGGAAAATCTATCAATCAAACACAAAAAATATATTTCTTAATGAATAAACCTACTGGGTACCTATCAACTGCAAAAGATGATAAAGGTAGAAAAACAGTGCTTGATTTATTAGAGATAGAAGATAAAGATAAAAGAGTATATCCAGTTGGACGTCTAGACTATGATTCAGCAGGTTTATTACTATTAACTAATGATGGAGATTTAACATATCGTTTAACACATCCTAAATATAATGTTGAAAAAGAATATTTAGTAAGAGTTAAAGGTATCGTCATTAGAAAGAAAGTTGTTGAACTAAGAAAAGGTATGAAAATAGATGGTCAATTAATGAGACCTAAATTTATTCGAATACTAGAATTAGATAAAGACAATCAATCAACATTATTAACAGTTGTATTAACTGAAGGTAGAAATAGAGAAATTAGAAAGCTATTTGAAGCAATCAATCATGAAGTAAAAACTTTAACAAGAGTTCGTTATGATTTCTTAACATTAGAGGGTGTTGAAAGAGGTAGATATAGACCTTTAAAGATCCATGAAGTTAAGAGTTTATATGGACATGCACAGATAAAATCATGATATTCTCTCTTTAAAAACATCAAATGTATGTTATAATTATTATGTATGGAGGAATCACATGTCTGGATTTAAATTAGCAATAGACGGACCGGCAGGATCAGGCAAATCAACGATAAGCAAACTTATCGCTAAAAGATTAGGATGGACACATATTGATACGGGGGCAATGTATAGAGCGGTGACACTTGAAGCTATTGAGTTAGGTATCGATCTTAATCAAGAAGCTTCGTATCTTTTTTTAGAATCTATACGTATTCATTATGATAACGACAAAATTTATATCAATGATCGTGATGTCACTGATGACATCAGAAAAAATAAAGTAACAAATAATGTATCATTAGTTTCAAGTTTTCCATATGTCAGAAAGAAAATGGTTGAATTACAAAAAGAAGCGGCAGAAAATGGTAACATCATTATGGATGGTCGAGATATAGGCACAGTTGTCTTACCCAATGCCGATCTAAAAATCTTTTTAACAGCACACTTAGAAGAACGTGCAAAAAGAAGATATCAAGAAACAATTAATAAAGGAAAATCTGCAAATATCAACAAGTTAATTGAAGATATTGAAATAAGAGATCAAAAAGATTCTACAAGAAAAGAATCACCACTTAAAAAAGCAGATGATGCAGAAGAAATTGATACAACAAACCTATCAATTGATCAAGTGGTAGAAAAAATTATTGCAAAAATCAAAAACTAATACTAGAGGTTTAACTAGTATATTATAGAGTTGAAGGCAAAAAAAGGAGATTAAACATGGAGATTAAAGTATTGAAGGTAGGCCAAATCGTAGATGGTACTATCGTCAAAGTTGAGGAAAACACAATTTATTTAGATGTACAATATATTACAGAAGGTAAAATTCATCTAGACAATTATGACAAACCAGCACCTAGTTCATTTGTTGGATTAGTAAAAGAAGGGGATGTTGTAAGAGCGAAAGTACAAAAAATAACTGATGACCCTGCACAAATATTGTTATCTCGCCTACCTTTATTACTTCAAGAGAAGTTTGAAGATGTTAAAAAAGCAGTAGAGACTAAAGAAGTTGTCAAAGGTAAAGTGAAACAAGTGAAAGACAAAGGTCTTATTTTAGCATACCTTGGACAAGAAGTTTTCTTACCATATAGTTTATTAGATTATGATCTAGTAAATAAAAAAGATGAATTAAAAGGTCAAGTTTTAGAAATGCAAATCATTGAGGCAACTCAAAAAGGTAGATCTAAAAGAATTGTAGCATCTAGAAAAGAAATCTTTGAAAAAGCTAGACAAGAAGCTTATGAACAAAGATTAGCTGCAAGACAAAATGAGTTAGAAGATATTAATACAGGTGATGTATTAAAAGGTAAAGTAGATAAAATTGAAAAACATGCAGCAACTATTCGTTTTGATCATGTTGTTGGATTACTTAGAATTTCTCAAGTTTCACACCACAGAATCGATAAAATCGATGATGTATTAGAACTTGGTCAAGAAATCGAAGTTAAAGTGATTAAAAAAGAAGGTAATCGCTTAGACTTATCAATGAAAGCACTACTTAAAACACCTTATGAATTATTCTACGAAGCTCATAAAGTTGGCGATACAATTAAAGGTGCTGTTAATCAAAAATTACCATTTGGTTTAATTATTGAAGTAGCTAAAGATGTACGTGGACTATTACATAAGAATGAATATTCTTATAATCCAAATGATAACTTTGATGCTTTTGTTAAAATTGGTGATGAAGTAGAAGTTGGTATTATCCAATTAGATGCTAAAAAAGAAAGAATTGCATTATCAAGAAAAGTATTAGAAGATAACCCATGGAAAGATGTAACAGTTAGACGTGGCGATAAGATCAAAGCTAAAGTTGCAGAAGTTTCTCATGAAGGTATTAAAGTAGAAGTACAAGGTGTATTAGGTGAAATCGCTGTTGGCGAACTTTCAAATGAACACATTGGTAAACCAGAAGATTATTTTGCAGTTGGTGATGAAGTGGAAGCTGTTGTTACTGATGTTAAAGTATCTGAATGGGTATTGAAATTATCAATTAGACGTGTACTTGAAGCAGAAGAACGTGCTTCATATGAAAAATATTTAGAAGCAGATGAAGATGAATCAGCAGGTAGTACAACACTTGGAGATTTATTTGAAGAACATTTGAAAAAATAGGTGATGAATTATGCCTTATATTGTAGCAATCGTAGGACGTCCTAATGTAGGGAAGTCAAGTCTCTTTAATCGTTTAGTTGGTCAAAGATATGCCATTACTGACGATCAAGCAGGTGTGACTAGAGACCGTATATATGGACGTGCCGAGTGGTTAACCAAGAATTATAGGGTTATAGATACAGGCGGCATCGACATTGGCGATGCCCCTTTTTTAAATCAAATCAAAGCACAAGCCCAAATGGCAATGGATGAAGCCGATGCCATCGTTTTTGTCGTAGACGGAAAAACTGGGTTAATTGATGCTGATTATTATATAGCTAAAATGCTTTACAGTGCGGATAAACCGGTTATATTAGCAGTTAATAAAATTGATGATGTTAACCAAATGCAAAACATTTATGAATTCTATTCATTAGGTTTTGGAGATCCTATTGGATTTTCTGCACATCATGGTATTGGTACTGGTGACTTATCAGATAAGATTATTGAGTATTACACTGAAGATGACGTAGATTATGATGATGATACAATTCGTTTTTGTGTCGTTGGTAGACCAAATGTTGGTAAATCATCATTAACAAATGCGATTTTAGGTGAAGAGCGTGTTATTGTCAGTGAAATCTCAGGAACAACGAGAGATGCTATTGATACACCATTTAAAAAAGATAAACAAAACTATGTTGTTATTGATACCGCAGGTATTAATAAACGTGGTCGTATCTATGAAGATGCTGAAAAATATTCAGTCATTAGAGCACTAGCTGGTCTAGAGCGTAGTGATGTCGCATTATTAGTTATTGATGGTGAACAAGGTATTATTGAACAAGATAAACATGTTGCAGGTTATATTTTAGAAGCAAATAAAGCAGTTGTTATTGTTGTTAACAAATGGGATGCAGTTGAAAAAGATGAAAAAACAATGCGTAAGATGGAGAAATTAATTCGCGAAGAATTTAAATTCTTAGATTATGCAGAAATTGTATTTGTATCTGCTAAAGAACGTCAAAGAGTTCATACAATCTTTCCAACACTTAATACTGCATATGAACATTATCAAAAAGAAGTTCAAACAAGAATATTAAATGAGTTATTAACAGATTCAGTAGCAATGAATCCACCAGCTATTTTTAATAGAGGTAAGGCTTCATTTAACTATATGACTCAAATTAGTATTAAACCCCCAACATTCTTAGTCTTTGTGAATAACCCTGACTATATCCATTTCTCTTATCAAAGATATTTACAAAACCAATTTAGAGCAGCTATAGACTTTACAGGAACACCAATCAGATTTGTGTTCAGAAAGAAGGACAGCAATGAATTTTAGTATTATTGGTGGTGGTGCATGGGGTACCACTTTAGGACAAGTATTAATTGATAACGGACATGATGTCTTAATCTATGATATCTTAGAAAGCCACGTAGAAAAAATTAATAATCATCTACATCCTTTCTTTGATACAACCCTACCGGAAAAGTTAAAAGCAACTTCAAATTTTGATGATGTCATTAATTTTTCAAATACGTATTTACTAAGTGTTCCAACGAAAGTAATGCGTCAAGTATTAAAACAAATGAATGAAAAAATATCTGAACCAAGTGTGTTTATTAATGTCTCAAAAGGGATTGAACCAGGCACATTAAAAAGAGTTTCAGAAATTGTTAATGAAGAAGTTAGTAAAGATAAATTAAAAGGCTTTGTTGTCTTAACTGGGCCATCACATGCAGAAGAAGTTATCTTAAGAAAATTAACTTTATTAGTTACAGCAAGTGAAAATTTAGAAGTAGCTAAAGAAATGCAACAAGTATTTTCTAATGACCAATATTTAAGAGTATATACATCTACGGACTTAATTGGATGTGAAGTTGGTGGCGCTGTTAAAAACGCGATAGCAGTCATCTCAGGTGCATGTACAGGTCTTGGACTTGGAGAAAACGCTCGTGCAGCAGTCATTACAAGAGGAATTGTCGAAATTGTAAGAATTGTTGAAGTCATGGGTGGAAATAAAGAAACAGCATTTGGATTAACTGGTGTTGGTGATTTAATTGTTACTGCATCATCAGAAAATTCAAGAAACTTTTCAGCAGGAAAAAAATTAGGTCAAGGTTTCTCAATTGATCAAATATATAAAGAACAAAAACAAACCATTGAAGGTATTAGAACAATCGAAGCGATGCATGACTTAGCAATAACGCATAACATCGATCTTCCAATGATTCAAATCGCTTATGAAATTATTCATCAAGGCATTTCAATGGATGAAGCAATCACAAGATTATTATCTCGTGATTTGAAATCAGAAGATTTCTAAATAACGTTATAAATAAACAAAATTGCTTAACAAAGGGATTTTTAAATAGGGTTTTTATTGCAATTTCCAAAAAAAATTGATATTATTAAATTACTTTAAGGAGGTAATGTTATGAACAAGACTGAATTAGTAGCAGTCGTTGCTAACAGAGCAGGCGTTACACAAAAGGTTGCTGAAGAAGTACTTGGTGCTTTCACTGACACAGTTGCTGAAACTTTAGGTAGAAGAGGCGAAAAAGTTGTCGTGACTGGTTTTGGTACATTTGAAGTTAGACATCGCGTTCAAAGATCAGGTAAGAACCCACGTACTGGAGAAGTAATCACTGTCCCAGCTCAAAAAACACCAGCTTTCAGAGCAGGTAAATTACTCAAAGACGCAGTTAAATAATATTTGAAAAGTTGCTTATCGCCGAGATAGGCAACTTTTTTTTACTATTTTTAGATAAAATAAAGTAAAATAAACATATAGGTGGTGGTTGTATGGACAATGTTTTCATTAAGGCTGCTTTGAATGATCTTGATTATGTAAAGAAAAACATGACACATTTAGAAATGGTAGATGACAAGCATAAGAGCCTATTACACTACGCGGTAACTGGTAGTGCAATGGATGTCGTCAACTATCTGTTAGATTTAAATATCTCAGTAAATCTAAAAGATCAATACGGTGAAACACCGTTATTTGATTGTGTAAGAAAAGGTAAACTACATATTGCTAAATTACTGATTAGTCGTTACGCTAATGTAAATTTAGAAAATAGACATCAAGAAACACCGATACATTTAGCCTGTCAAAAGGGTGAAATGGATATGATTAAATTATTGATTGAATCTGGTGCTTTTTTGAATAAAGTTACTCAAGAAGGAAAGCTACCAATTCATTACGCGATTGCTGGTGGTCAAACTGATATGATTGATTACATTTTAAAAGTATCTAATCAAACATATGACTTAAAAGATCAACACGGGCATTCTCTACTTCATCATGCAACGAAAACAGCGAATATTTTAACAATTGAAAAATTATTAAAAGCTGGACTAGATCCAAATGGATTAAATGATTTATTTGAAACACCTATATTTAACGCGATTAGATTTGGGACATTAGAGACAGTTAAATTATTATTACAATATGATGCTTATATTGATATTAAAAATAGAAGATATGAGACGCCTATTGATACAGCAATGATATTTAGTAAAAATGATATACTTGATTATTTAAATGATTATATTCAAACACCTAAATATGAATCATTAGTACAAAAACAATCATTAACGATTGCAGTATTAAATAGAGATCATATTTATTTAAGAAAATTAATTGAGCGTCAAATGCCATTAAAAAAAGACCGTTTAAATAAAACGGCCATGGATTATGCGAAATTATATCGCTTAAATCTTTGTGTGAACATTTTAAGAGAAATAGAAAGCTAGTTCAATTGAACTAGCTTTTTTTTCTACATATATAAAATTGCTAATATACTTAATAAGTTTGATAAAACATGTACTAAGATCGGAATTAAAATATTCTTTTCTGTCTTGATATAGATAAGACCAAATACAAATCCCATTAAGATATAACTTACACCATTAACAATCGCATCCGCAAATGATGCTTCACCAATTAAATGGATAGATCCAAATAATAATGATGATAGAACAAGTGCTACCCATTTATTTTTAAATAATGAGAACATACCTTTTCTAAATATTAACTCTTCAACGATTGGTCCCATAAGTACTGCACTTAATACCATAAAGACTGCACCATTTGAATGAAGTATCATTTCAATTGAAAATTGGTTTACTGATATTTCTTCAGGTTGGTTAAATAATGATGATAATAAGCTAGATACTATAGATGATGCGAAATTCATAAAGATTAAGAAGATATATCCATAGACAACATATTTGATAATGTTAAATGGTTCAGTTTTCTTTGTGATTTCAAAATCGTATTTTAAGTTAGGTTTTAATATAATGATAATCACTGGTAATAGAAGTAGATAAATAATAAAGTTTAATAATCCACTTGCATAATTTGTGAAATCCCAATCGATTGCTCCAATTGGATAAATGTCAACAGATGCACGATCGATATATGGAAGTGTTTGGTTGTTATATGTAACAATTGTAATTAAATCACCATTTGTCCATGTCGTAATTTCACCATTTAAGATTTGATCAAATTGATCAAAGTTTTGATATGATGGCGTTGGATTATCTTTATTAAATACTGCAACGAAATTACCATAATTAATAGTTGTTAAATCAGTACTATAGTTACTATATAATTTATTGTATAAATCTGCATCAACAATACCAATTTCACTTGGATAATTGATAACTTCATCTAAAATAGTTCTTTCAAAGGATACGTATGATACTTGATCATATATATTTGAATTAATTAAAGCATAGTTATATTCGTTTGATATGTGGTAATTAATCGGTACTAAATTTGCTTCATCCCAATGAGTTGTTAAACCATTATTAATCATTGAATCAAATGCATCAGCAGGAAATTGATAGCCGTTAGTAATATATGCATTCATGTTGTTATATAACATGACAAATTGACCATCACGTTCAATTTCTAATAAGTAGTTATCATAGACATCTGCAAATTCTAAATCATAAGCACTCGCATCAACAATACCGATACCGTTTTGATCATTAACAAGTTCGTTTAGTACAATTTCATCGGCTGAAAAATAATGAATATTATCACTATTTTGGATGAAAATAAGTTGAACTACACCAGCAATAAGAAACATAATAAGTACATAATATAAGACTGCAAAGATGCTTCTTTTTTTACTTTGTTCACTTGGTTCTCTTTGTTCTTTTTTCTTTAATTCATCTTTGAATAAATCTTCAAATTGAATTACTTTGTTTCCTTCATAATTTTCATTTTCATTATGCATAATATATCACCCTAATTTATTATAACGTATAACAGCCCTAAATAATAGTTAACCGGAGAAAAATGTGATAAAATATTTAATGTAATAAAACAAAGCGAGGACGTCTATGAAACTCTTACTAGCAAGCCAAAATCAACATAAAAAAGAAGAGATATTTCAAATTTTTAAAGGTCATGATATCGAGTTAATCGATTTATCATATTTTAATGATCAGGATGATCCAGTTGAAGATGGTATAACATTTTTAGATAATGCATTAATTAAAGCGAGATATTTTGCTAAAAAATATCAAATGCCAACGATATCTGATGACTCAGGGATATGCGTCATTGCCTTAGATGGCAGACCAGGTGTTCATTCTAAAAGATATAGTGGTGGCACTGATGAAGACAATAACAATAAATTATTAGAAGAATTAAAAGATAAAGATAATAGAGCGGCATATTATGTTTCAGTAATTGCGATTGTTTTCCCTGATGGAAAAACTTTCCATTATGAAGGCAGATTATATGGCGAAATAGCCTTTGAGCGAAAAGGGACAAATGGATTTGGTTATGATCCATTATTCTATCTACCTGAATATGATAAACATGTTGCACAATTATCAATGGCAGAAAAAAATAAGATTTCACATAGAGCAAACGCACTCAAACAAGTAGGTGAGCATTTAGATGAAATTATTAATTACAAGTGACATTCATGGTCATGAGGAAAGATTAAAAGAAGTTGTTAAGAAACATTTAGATGTTGATTATCACTTAAATGCTGGAGACATGTGTCTAGATCAACATGTTTATAGCAAATATCATTTAGTGACGGTTAAAGGTAATAATGATTACTATAGTGATGAACCACTTAAAAGAGTATTAGATTTAAAGGGATTAAAAGTCATGCTTACGCATGGTCATATTGAACATGTGAAGTACAATTTATCAGAATTAATTGTACAAGCGAAACACCAAGGTGTTGACCTTGTGATTTATGGACATACACATCAAAAACATTTAGAAACTGACCACTTACTAACTATATTGAATCCGGGAGCGTTAGGTGATTATCATAAGAGCTATGCGATTTATGATGATGGTCAAATCACCTTTTATGAATTATGAAAGATCAAAATGAATTATTAATTAAAGAAAGAGCTGCAAAAGCTTTTAACACAACTGTAGATAAAATCGAAGTTGTCAACAGATTAATGGGTGGTATGAGTCACTTAACATATCACATTAGATTTGATGGTGTTGATTACACATATAGAGTGATTGGTGCAGATGGTAATCTATTTGTTGATAGAAAAACAGAATTAGAAAACTTAAATCGTATTATTCCACTTGGACTTAATAACGAAACAGTATATTTTGACACAGAATCAGGGGATAAAGCTGCGAAGTTTGTACCTGGTGATGTATTAACTAACTTAGACTTTAAAGAACATTTAGAAGATGTTGTTAAAGCACTTAAAGTATTACATAATACAGATATTGAACCAGCAAGTGATTATGGTTTAATTGATCGATTAAGTTTATACGAATCATTTACAGGTGATAATGATCCTAGATATGATGATTTAAAAGCTAAATGGATTGATATTTATTTAAACCAAAGAAAAGATCAACCTAAAGTGTTCTGTCATAATGACGCACAAAGATCTAATATGGTTGTCGCAAAAGATCAACTATATTTACTTGATTGGGAATATGCTGGATTAAATGAATTCTATTATGATATTGCAAGTTTTGGTAATGTTCAATTTGAAGATGCATTATTATTACTTGATACTTACTTAGGTAGAAAAGCAACTAAAGAAGAACAAGACTTAGTGAGATTTTATAGAATGTTCCAAGCACTTCAATGGCATCAAGTTGCAACAAGAAAAGATATGATTGGATTATCTAAGATTGTTGGATTTGATATGAAGATGTTAGCAGGTAAATATTTAGATTTAGCTGAGAGATTATATAATGAAATAACAACATTATAAGGATTACTAGATTGGGGTGTTTTAATGCGTTTATCAGACGTATTGAATTTGGAGAAACAACCACATAGCTTACCAATTATTAAAGATTTCTTAAACCAATCTTTATCACATTTGGATTATCAAGCGGCATATCACTACTATTTTGAGATAGCGATGAGTTTGTCGCTTTTTGAGCTTGTTTATGAAGAAGGACAAATTGTATTAAAAGAAATCCAAAATCAAGATGATACGCTATATTATGAGAAAATACTAAAGCATTTAATCGATGCAAGTATTGCATTAGCAAAATATGATGATGCTAGACGTTTAATTCTTTTAAGAAAAGAAGCATTACCAATTATTAATCAATACTTGGGTTTATTAGATGATATTAATTATAAGAAAGCTTTAAATGAACCATATTTAGAAGATGTATTAAAAATCTTACAAGATATGATTCCAGATCAAACTAAAATATATTGTTTAGACGAGCTTGTTCATATCTATGATAAAGATCATCAATATGATATGGCTTTAAATCAAATACATGAATTATATAAGTTTGATTTAAAACATGAATATATTGCTAAAGAGATTGAGTTATTAATTAAATTAGAGCGATTAGATGAAGCAAGAGCTAAAGCATTTGATATCAATAAAAATGATCCGAATCAAATGGATGTCGTACTTCATTTATTAACTATTTATTATCTTCAAAAAGATTATTTAAAAGCATCTAATTTAGATGCTGAATATGAAGAAAGATTTGAATTTGAAGATATATCATATCAACAACAAGTCTATGAACTATTTGTTAAAATATATGAAGCCTTAGATAATAAATTATCACTTGATTTATATCAAAAGAAATTAAAGAAACTTAAAAAAACAGCAAGCAAAAAAATTGATCAAAAGACAGTTGAAAAAGAGAAAGAACCTGTCATCATTATAGAAAAACAAGAGCCAAAATACATCGCAACCAAAAATCTCTTAGAACATTTAGAGATGAGTACAGATTTAATTGAGTACTCACATCTCATTGATGAAAAGCTACCACTCAGAGAATATTTACGTATTTTCTTCATGCATTTTGAAAAGTATATAGATACAAAAGAAATGATCTTATATACTGAAAAAAATGAACCCAATTTCTTTTATTATAAAAAAGAAAGATTATACGATAAAACAATCACACCAATGATGGTTGCAGAAACATTTGTAGCCCATGTGCTTCATACTGGTGATGAAGTATTTGAATCAACTAAAACATTTAAATGGCAAAAAAACATCATCACACAAAAGGATTTTGAAGACGATGTTAAATTTGTTTATGCCTTTCCGCTAGGCGATATAGGGGTTTTTGCTGTATACTTAAGTGAGGAACTAAGTGATCCAGCAACCTATTATGATCTATTAAAATTAGTTTCTAGTATTATTTTTGCACATCTTTTAGATGAACAAAAAATAAAATCATTTAAAATAGAGAATCATATGTATACTCAAATTTTAAATGCACCAATTATAAGTTATAGACTACATAATGATATACGTTCAACTTATAACGATCAAGCGATGAAGTTATTTGATATTGAATCACATCATCACTTAGAACTGTTTTTAAGAGATGTATCTTATGAGTATGTACATGCTTATAAAGAAGCAATCCGTGCTTGTTTATCTAGACCCGGTGAAATTAGACAGCTAATGTATGTATATCAAAACAAGCATATATTAGAAAAAATGTATAGTTTTAAAGAAGGGGATGAGACCTACGTTATGAGTTTCTTTTATGATCAAACGAAAGAAGTTGATGAAGCAAAAGAACTTATGAATCAGGCAACGGTAGATCAGACTTCAGGATTATATAACAAATTTGCATTAGATCAAGCCATGGATGAACTTAAAGAAGATAAGGTAAGTTTTTGCTTAATTGAACTTGATGACCATATGAAGCATATATATGGTTCTGAGGAAATGACTTTATTCTTTAAAGAATTTGCTCAAGTGTCAAAGAAGTTTTTTAATGATGCACAGATTTATAGATTTGATTTTAATCAGATATTAGTCGCGATTCCACAAAATGATATTAGAACGATTACTAAAATATTAAAAGACTATATAAGAATGCTTCAAGACTATAAATCAAAAGTTTTAAATTATGAAAAATTCTCAGTTTCTATTGGTGTATTAAGATATCCAGTCGTCACTGTTGAAAAACAAAAAGAAAAACTATATCGTTTCTTTGATATCGCATTAGAAAAAGCTAAGCGATTAAAAGATGACGCAATTTATTATTTTGTCTATCATGATTACGAAGAAGAGTTATTTGAACAACAAGTCATTGATTATCTAAATATCGCGATAGAAACAAGACAAATAGGGCTTGTATTTAATCAAATCATTGATATGAGTAAAAATATTGTATGGCAATATGAAAGTGAATTGGTTGTTACTGAGTTAACAATTAATAGTAAATATTTATTAGCGATTGCTGAGAAAAGAAATCGTTTAGTCGATTTAGAAAGATTTCATATCGAAAAAGTTTGTGAGTTTTTAGTTGAACTTGAAAAACAAACTGAAAGATTAATTAAAATCACAATACCAGTATCGAAACAAACTTTTATCGACCCTAAATTTAATTCATTTTTATTAGGCACGTTAAAGAACTATAAGATACCTTATGAATTTATTCGTTTGAAATGTGATATGGATCTACGTCCTAAACATTTCGCAACCCAAATCAATGAGCTTATTGAAAAAGGTATTACACTAGATACGACTAGTGTTGAGGTTGCGATACACTATCCGTTTAATGCACTTCATTTAGATGTTCAAAAAGAATCTGTTAAATTTAATGAATATTTAAAAACAATGAAAACCATGCTTGATGGTTTCCAAATGGCTTTAATTATTCGTGGTATTAAACAAAAAGAACAAAAAGAAGCATTACAACGCTTAGGCATTAAATATATTGAAGGGCCAATTTATAAAGAATTACCAGCGCCTGTACTACTTAGAAAAATTAGAGAGACATTATGAGTTTAGACAAATTAAAACCTTATGTAGATGAACTGGATAAAGATGCTCAAAACTCTTACGGGTATAGAGCGAAATCATCTTTTGATATGTTAGAAAACATTGATTTAATGATTAAAGCATATGAAACAGATGAAACACATAATCAAGGCGAAGTATTACTTGATGTTTTTGGTTTGCTACAAGGATTTTTTGTTGGTATTGACTCATTATATGATCTAGCAATAGGGTTAACACATTATAAGTATCATATTAATATCAATCAAAATAAAGTCTTAAAACAACTTAAATATATTAGAAACGATATTGTAGGACATCCTACAAATCGTACATATGAAAGAGGATCTATAGGATTTTCTAGTTTGATTCCTTCTAGCCTAACAAAAGAAGGTATGACTTATGAAACTTATATTTACAGAAGAAATAAATTAGAAAAAAGAACTGAACATGTTATCTTTGATGAAATGATTGCCGAATACAGAAATGAGAAGAATCAATTAGTTGAAGATATTTATAAGTTCGTATCTAATAAACCAGAAAGTGATCAAATCGTTGATGATCTACTAAACTTATATGAAACACTTAATCTTGATTTAGTCGGTAAAGTAAGACATGACTTTATGGATAAGTTTGGATTAGATGAAAAATCTAAACATAGAGTGTTATGGCGACTTGATTTACTTAAAACATTAATTAATTGGCATGACCAAGATGAAGACATGAATCGCTTTATCATCTACTTATCACAAATACAAGTTGCCAAACTTTATGAAATGGTTTGTGATTTAGAAGATGTTAGAAGTAAAGATTTATATACATCACTTCCTAAAGTCTTGAAAGAATTTTATCAATTCATTAGAAAACATGAGGATGAAGCATATCCATATTTAAAGAATATTCATGATGCTGATCATCCACTTCATTTTCATGATATTGATAAATTGATAAATCTTAACCCTAAAGGTGATGCATATAAGATGTTATTATTTGTCAAAAATCAGGAAAGTGAACAAAAAGTTTATTTAATTGGTTCAGCGCTTAAAAATTATCGTTTGAAAAATAAATAAACTATAAATATTATGATATAATATAAATATAGTAATGAGGTGTTAAATATGGCATGGAGCAATGAAACTTACCTAATTGGTGAGAAAGTTAAAGTTGAAACTGAAAAAGGTTTTGGTGTAATCACTAGAATCGATAAAGAACGCGGATTAATCTACGTCTTATATAAAAGAGGTAGAGAGGAAGCTTATCCTTATCCAGAAGCAATCGATCAACAAGTTTTAAAACCAGAGGTACATCAAAAGTAAACAGCAGATGTTTACTTTTTTTATAATAAAATCCAAATAATGAAATCAAAAGGGAAGTGATCATATGGTTATTTGTGAACGCGATGGGTATTGTATTTCAGTAGAGATTTATCATGATGATAAAATCGAGTTTAGTTATTATAAGTTAGGTAAAAGAGAAGGTTATTTTGTTGCTGCTGCGAATAAATATGAGCATACAGTAACAATTGCTAAAAGTAATCACCGTAAATTCTTAAAAGCATTAGGTGGCGAAGTGCCTAAGGCAGTAGAAGATAAATTTGAGGTGATTACATCTAAATTTAATCAAGTAGATGATTTTGAAGAAATCAAAGCATTTCTTAAAAATCACAGCATTCCATTTAAAATTACTAAATGGGTAGAGTTTTATGATTGATTTTTATTGAATTATATAATGCCTAAAAACAACGATAGGGGGATATATGGAATATATATTGATAAGTTTAGACGAAGCGCTTCATACACCTGAGATGAGTTCTACGATTTTTGAAGCAATAGAAAGATTTAATATTGACATTGATCAAGATGTATCGAACTTTCTAAAATATAAAGCTCAAGAACATAATGATATTAATTTATCATCTACTTATTTATTTTTGGTAGAAGATGATTACTATGACTATGAGATTTTAGCATATTTCACTTTGGTTAATAACAAAGTTTTTAGTGTTAAAAATGCAAATCCAGAAGATAGAGATATAATTTTCATAAATGATGATAATAATAATCACCAAGCTGCAATCTTGATAGCACAGTTAGGCAGGAATTCTAAATATGATACGAGTCACATTAATTTGACAGGCATACTAAATGAAATTTTTATTAAAATCAAAGATATTATTAAATTAGGCGGCGGTAGATTTATAATTTTAGATTGCATAGATGATCACATTATTAGATATGAAGAAAAAGGGTTCACTAAAATAAATAGGAATAGAACAAATGGTTTAAACACATTCATTATGTATTCTAAGAAACTAGTCTAATATATTGTTTTTATAATTCACTTATGATAACATATATATGTAATGATTTTAGATACTTTGTTATAAGGAGGTTTTCAAATGGCAACAATTTCGATTACTAGAAAAATACAATTTAATAAAAACGATGCTAAAAAAATTGCACAAGCTTGTAATGATGTGGAAAAGTTAACTATCAATGAAAATCCTCATAAAATTACTAAACGAGAATTTTTAAGTAGAATCAAAAATAAATAACATAATCACAAGCAGAAGGACTAGATTTATTTAGTCCTTTTTTTAATAAATTAATATATAATCCATTATCCGAAAGGAGAGTTTGAATGACATTAAATTATATCAATCAATATGCAAAAGAAGATGTATATCAAGCATATGTAGCTATTGTTGAACAATATAAGCCATATGAAAGAATTACTAAAGTTAAAATGATCAAAGAAATGATATCTGTATATTTAAGTGATACAGATGTTCTTTTTTCAATGCTTACAATAGAGGATATAAACATATTAAAAAATTTAATCAAAGATCCTAAGAGGTGTGAGAAATATGAACACGGTGAATTGAGGGATCTTGTCATTAGTGGTATTATTTATCCATCATTTATTTATTATGAAGTGATACCTGAATTGAAACCTTTCATTGAAGCGTTTGAGATAGATGAAGAATTTGAGATATTATCAGAATTTTATTATTTTATTAAAGGTTTATTATTTGTGCGTGGATATATACATGAAAATGATGCTAGAAGCATCTATGAATCTACAACTCATTATGATTTTAATTATGATTATTTAATAGGCAATATGAATAAATGTCGATTATTATTTGATATTGTTACATATGACATACAAGAAATAATTGTAAGTCTTTGTGTTTATGATTATGATGTTAACGTTGTGACACCTAGTGCCTTTAGTGATGATCAATATTCACTAGATGATTATAAATGTTTTGGAAAGTTTGGTATAAATATTGAAGATCCAGATTTAAGTGATTTATTTGATATGTTTAATCGTTTGAAAGCAAATCACTTATTATGCTTAGATGACATACAAAAATGGATGCAAAAAGAAGGGGATATAGATTTTCTTAGACGATATAATTATTCAGAAGCGTTTGATTTGTTTGCTGAAAAAGTTCTATATTTATGGCCCAGATGGTCACTTGGTGGTTATTCATTACAAATGTTAGAATTATTAGATGATGATTATAATGATCCTAATTTGAAATGTGCATGTGGAAGTGATAAACATCCAAAAGTTTGTTGTGAAAATCAGACTGTGTTACTCAATCATCATGCTATACAAACTGAAAGATTAAAGTTCCAGTTTTATGAGTTATTTTACGAGTTACTGTTTATGACAAATCAAATGTATAAAGTTCTACCCGTTGAATTATCAATGACAGAGTTTTTAGGAACTGCTGATGAAGAATCTCTTCATGAATTATCTGGTTATTTATTTCAAGAAAATGAAGTTCTAAATGGTTTAGATGATATTAAATTATTAGATGATACTACTAACGATATCGTTAATGGATTACAGTCACATATTAAAATTGTTCAAGGTGTTGCTATTGATTTCTATGATCAAAAATTAGTTGTATTTGATGAGAAAAATCAATGCAATTATATGATATCTGGTATTTTCGATCCACTATCCACAAAATTTCCATCTGAAAAACTGCCTACATATGTTTCCTTTGAAGCAATACCGTTAGAAGAATCAATTATTTATGATGTGTTTATTTTAGAAGATAAAAGCAATAAAATAACACTTAAAAAAGAAGTTGATATAAGAAGAAAATCGATTGATTTACCATATATAAGGGATAGAGAAAGTTTAATTAAACATCATAAAACGAATAAAAAGTAAACGTATAACTAAAAAGCCTTGATAAGGCTTTTTTTAATTGGAAGATTGCTAAATAAAGGTTCTTATTATATAATATGAATAACTTAATGAATCGGGGGATATGACATTGAATAAAAAAGAAATGTTAGATAAAATCAAAATTGACGAATTTGGTTTAGCTAAAATAAAAGATGAAGAAGAAGTTTCTAAATTAGAGACTTTGTTTTATGCTAAAAAAGATCTACCAAATGAAGTGGTTGCGATGTTTAGTCATAAAGTTGTGATTGTAGATATTGATGACTTAGATTTAGATAATCTACCTTGGTATATATCAAGTGAACCTAAACAAATCACAGATAAAAAGGAAATTGAAGAGCTTATTTATCAATATAGACATAAAGGCAATTTTCCTGAAAATATTGAACGCAGAGATGTTCGAATTAATGAATATTCAAGTGTATATGAATATTATGATCATAGTCGTATCTTATATTTTAAAGATATCTATGGTTTTTATGTTAAAAGAATCAAGAGTGATGAAGAAATCGTCATGGAGATTTTAGTTAAACAAACAGAAATACAAGAAGAAATGAATCATACATTAAATATTTTTAAAGTTGTATTATTTACTTTTATTTTCATAAGTATATTACTTTTTGTTATATTTATCATAGGAGCTAACACATAATGAATGAATTAGAAAGTACATTAAAAGAATTAAATATTGATCTATATAATTACGAAAGAATTACTGATCAAGAGGAAGTAGCAAAATATCAAGAAATGATAGATGCTAATTTAAATCTACCTGCTGGGGTTGTTGCTAGGTCATATGATAAAACATATGTAAAGGAACAATATAAGTATAGATCTTTAAAGGTATTACCTAGAAATATATCAGGTGAACCTAAGCAAATAACAAGCAGTACAGAAATCCAAGAATTAAAAATTTATAAAGCTAGAAACGGTAAATTACCTGATGGTATATTTGTTAAAAAATCAGTGGAAAATGGATTATCTGTAACAAAGTATTTTGATGATAATCACAAAACTTTTTATGAACTAAAATTCCATTATTTTTATAGACATAATAAAGACAATGAACAAATCTTATTATCACTATGTGCAGACCAAGCAACTAGAATTAAAAAGATGGAAGAAAAAGTTAAATCATTTGAAAATCTTTTAATAGGGATTGCTATTGGTCTAGTGATTGTATTCTTTGCAGCATTAACTTGATATTAACACGGGGCCTCCCCTCTATAGCCCAGTTAATATAAAAGCACTGTATGACTACGTTTACAGTGCTTTTTCTTTTGATTTAAATGTCAAATTTATTCCTATAGTTGTATTTTTTTAAAACTTGTTTTTTTCTTTTGTTAGTAACTTCGGTATATATTTGGGTAGTAGAAATACTGGAATGACCTAAGATTTCTTGAACTACTCTAAGATCAGCACCATTTGCTAGTAAGTTAGTAGCAAAAGTATGTCTTAAATAATGAGGAGTAGCGTCAGGATTAATTTTAGATAGATGTTTATATTTGTTAAAAATATCTTCAATTGCATAAATGGATAGTTTATTATCATAACGATTGATAAATACATAATCATGGTCTGTGTTAATTGTGTTTCTAATTGATAACCAATACTTAAGTCTATTCCATGTTGTTTGAGAAGAAACATATATCAATCTTTGTTTTCGACCTTTTCCATGAATAAGAATTAGATGATCATGCTTAATTATATCAGAATTTTTCAGGGAGGATAATTCACTAATTCGTATACCTGTAGTAATCAATATATCTAATACGGCAGCATCTCTAGTTGCAATAAAGGCTGTAAATGAATCATCTGACAATTCTGATATACGATCAATACATTTTAATAGATTTCCAACTTCTCTAACTGTGAGAGTTTTAGGAAGCTTTCGTTCTTTTTTAAATTGAAATTTTAGACTTGAAAAGGGACTTTTATTGATGAAATTATTATTAAGTAAAAAACTGTAAAATGATTTGATAACGATAATTTTTCTTTTAATAGTAACATCCTTCAAATTTTGATTAGTTCTCATGTGTTCGATATATTTGATAATATCTTGTTCCTCATAAGAATTAGTTTTGAAATTATGAAAATTATTCAAATCGGAAGCATAAGCTTTAATTGTTAAATCAGACAGGTTCTTTTCGTTTTGTACTTGATTGAGATATAAGTATATAAGGTTATCTTGCTGCAATTCCATTTAAATGCTCCCTCTATTAAGTGATATCTTTATATTTAAGTCAATAATAAGATGTTGACTATTAATAATAATACCATTATAATAATAATAAATACAAAATAATTTATTAAAACACACCATTTTAAGGCATATTTCAAGGCTTTTTAAAGGTGTTTTTTTTCAAATTAATGGTTGAAATAATTATATATTATTTGGGGGAATTATCATGGAATTAACAAATAACCAACTTAAAATAGCTGAAGAGTTGCATAAATTTCTAGTGGACGATCATTTTAGATTTATAGCCGTTACAGGAGAATCTGGTTGTGGTAAATCTACAATTATTAATGAATCAATTGCAAAACTTAAAAGAAGTTGGGTAGTCTCAATAATAAAAAATGAAGCTATGGAAACACTTGAAGGTTACTCAATAAAAGCAAGTAAACGTCGAGAAGCTTTTCCAATACCGAGCATTTCTTTAAAATTAGGATTGATTTCTCTAGGTGGATCCTTAAGATTTCAAGAAGTTGATAGTGTATTTTCGGATATTCAAAAACAATTCATGAAAGATATCAACAAATCAATCAAAAAGAAGCTCATTATCGCGTATAATTATGATCGTTTAGATGAATCTACTCGTCTTTTTATCAATACTTTAATGTATAAATTGCAAAACAATAAAAAAGTTTCATTTGTTATTTCAATGTCAGAATATGAGTTAATTGAAAATTTCACACCAAAATTCAAAGAAGTTCCAGTACAAAATATGAATGAAAATGAATTGACTACTTACCTGGAATCAATCAATATTATTAATATTGATTTTCATAAAATTTATAATATGACAAAAGGGAACATCGGTTTTCTTAATAAATTGATTAGTAATAATAAAATTGATTTAACTATTCAAACTACTAAGAAATTAATTCAAAAAAAACTATTAAAAACTATCGATAAGTACCCTGACAATAAATATATCATGGAAATATTAAGATTGGGTGCTTATTTTGAGAATGGGTTCACTAATGATCAAATTATTAAAATATATGAGTATTCAAATAATAAAATGGCGATTCTTGACACATTCAATTTTCTAACAAATGTTAATATGTTAGAGAAAAACGAGAATAAGTACTTTTTCACCTTAGATTTGTTGAAACAGTTTTTTATAGAAAAGGATAGTGAAGAAATCAAGTGTTATTTCTATGAGCATGTGTATAACTATTTCACACAATACTACGATTACCTGTATGACATAAGAATTTATTATTTGAAGAAATTAATCAAATATCAAAAACAACAAAAAATGATATTAAACCTCATTGGTCTAATCTTCTTTTCAAAATGTATTGACATCTATTCTGGTATGTTAATTGATATAAATGAAGTTACGAAAAGTATTGAAAAATATGATTCAAGTGGTAATTTTAACGATATAGTTAGGATAATTCGACTGATCAATGATAAAGATAAAAACAGATTAATCGATTTTTTTAATGATGAAATATTTATAAATAATAGATGGTCAATATTAATAATTGCAGAAATGGAGAGACTTAAACTAGAAATACTAGTCGAAACATCAAGAAATTCTACTATAATAAAAAAACAAATCATAAAATTAATTACGATTACAAAGAAATTAATAGATGAAAATCATAATGAATATCGTGCGTGGTTACACTTAAGTAATACTATTCTATCGCATATGTCTAATTATGGTAATATGCATAAAGAGTTGTCTGTTTATAAAGAAGAATATCTTGTAATTTTAGAAAGATATGATGATATAAATTATGAGTTGTCTGATCTCTATAGACATATATTAAAGAGAAAAGCTGCACTATATGATATTCCAGAGTTTTGTTTCCAAGAACAATCTGAAGCTTATTTATATTTTGCTACAAAAAAGGATTATCTAGAAACATATCTATCAGCAGTAAATCTTTTAGGAACAAGTTTGGTACTAGCCAAGTATAAAAAAGCTCAACAATTAATATATAGCATTTCTAATCACATTGATAAGTATAACGATCGATATTTACCTCATCTTGAGAAGTATTACAATAATAAGTTGCTATATGATTTTTTGACAAATGAAATTTCTAACGAACAATTAGAAAATCAAACGAAAAATAGAGATATAATCCTCAATAAATTTGAAAAATTATACAATAAATATAATTTTTCAAATGTAATTAGAATGAATTATGTTAGCATTTATTCTAGAATGTATCCAGTAGATGGTTTAGTTAAAGTAAATGAATTTTTGCTTGATAACACTAGAGCATTTAACCAAGACAGCTTTTATTTGTACTATTTGAATAATATCAAAACTATGATTTTTATTGTGTTGAAAGATTGGATTAATGCTAGTAAGACGTTGAAATATTTGAAGACAGTTGAAATCCCTGCTTTTTATCAAGATACTAAACACTGTATTAAAAGATTAGAAGCACTACAATTAATTATTGATAATCAAATACATGTTGATAATAATAATATTAATACGATTATTGGATCGATTCTTAAAAATCCTAAATTCACATCTGATTTTTTTGGTGGTTTAGATGAATCGTGGATTTTTATGAGTCTAGGTTTTCCTCTTTCGGATCTACAGTTCTTTGATTGATAACAGAATGATATATTAGCAATAAAAACAAGTGTTCGTATGGGATGCCTAAATCGATAAAGTTATAATAAAAAGATGAGTGTTCTGTTAAATAAGGACTGCAAGCAATGTCAATCAAATAAAAATTTTTCTCATTAAATTTATAATCTATTCTTCCATAAGATTTTATACCTAATAATGAAGCGATTTTGATGGAGATTTGTTTTAATTTTTCATTATCCTCTTTCGTCAATTTACTTTTCACATATATGAAATTATTATCTTTAGAAATTTTCTCTGACAAAAAAGATTCTGTTGAACTAATTAAAACTGGATTTAAGGCAATGTATTCTCCGTTTTTCTCAATTATTGGAACTTCATACTCATCCCCATTTAAATATTGTTGTAGCAACATTGGTTGATTGTTAATATGATTAATTTTAGCTAAATCCTGATATTTTGAAAAATCTAAAACATTTGAGACACCTATGCTACCACTTTCAGCAATTGGTTTCACTATAAATTTCCCAAATTTAGGGAAGTTAAAGTTTTGAATTTTGCATGAAATTTTATATGTTTTAGGAATATGTTCAGGGATAAAATTCACTAAAAACATTGAGTAAATATATTTGTTTCTACACAAAGAAATAGTAAACGCGTTTGAACCTGTGTACGCAATATTCAATAAATCACAAAAAGAAGGGATTAAAGATTTTTTCCCTTCTTTTATTCCGTTTCGAGCAAGATTAAAAACAATAATTTCATCGTCTTTATATTTCGATATATATTGTTCAATAAATTCGATTTCATTAAAAATATTTGTAGTGTTGAAGTTTAATTTGCGAATATAATGAGTTATTTCTTTAAATTCATTTTCAGAAAAAAATTCAATTTCATTTGCGAAATTTATTTTAAACCCATCAATAATTTTTGTGTTTTTTCTAGTATTTGCAAGTACTATAAGTTTTTTATGCTGATATAAAAGTTTACTTGATATTGCTTCATTAATCCATTCGTTAAGTTTATTCATTTTTCCCCCAAATAATATATAATTATTTGAGGTAAATACAAGTATCATTTTAATTCATTATTAGTATTATTTTGATAAAATTATTCATTTTTATATATTTAAAAATATATATGTTAAAATAGATTATACGAGGTGATTTGATGAACCAGTTACCAGAACCATTTATTGAATATTTAAAACCATTTAATAAAGCATATGTAGATAAGTTTATAAAGGTAAGAACCTGGATATTTGAAGCATCTGATGTTTTGTTGACTGAAAAGATGAGTTATCAAATGCCCACGTTTTTTTATAAAAAAGTTGTTTGTCATATCGGTTTATTTAATAAACATTTGAGTCTATTTCCAACACCAAAAGCAATTGAAGTATTCAAAGATAGACTCAAAGATTATAAAACATCAAAAGGTACTATTCAAATGCCTTATGATAAAGTATTAGATAAGAATCTAATTCAAGATATCATCAAATTTAATTTAAGCGAACAAAAGAAATAGGTGAAGTTATGTTATTTGAACCATTTAAAATAAAGAATCTAGAATTGAAAAATAGAGCAGTTATGCCACCAATGTGTATGTATACTGCAGATGAAAATGGATTTGTTAATGATTTCCATTTAGTACATTACGCAACAAGAGCTGTTGGTGGTGTAGGTCTTATCATCCAAGAAGCAACTGCAATTGATCCAGATGGTAGAATATCTGTTAACGATTTAGGCATTTGGTCTGATGAACATATTGATGGTTTAAAATTATTAGTTGATACAGTGCATGGATTTGGAGTTCCAATGGGTATTCAAATTAATCATGCTGGTAGAAAAGCAAAAGTAGAACATAAGATTGCACCAAGTGCAATCCCATTTGGAAAATATGATACACCAATGGAAATGAATGAAGATATGATCAATCAAGTCGTATATCAATTTAGAGAAGCAGCAAGAAGAGCTCTTGTGGCAGGTTATGATATGATTGAAATCCATGCGGCTCATGGATATCTCTTATTTGAGTTTTTATCACCTTTATCTAATAAACGTGAAGATGCATACAAAGATGGAGTAAAACTCTTAAAACGCGTCATTAAAGCGATGAGAGAAGTATGGTCAAGTGATAAAGTTTTAGCTATTAGAGTTTCAGCATTTGAATATACTGAAGGTGGTATTACACCTGAAGTCATCTCTGATGTTATTAATGAAGTTAAAGACCTAGGTATTGATTTAGTTAATGTATCATCAGGTGGTAATGTATTAGCTAAAATTAAATTATATCATGGTTATCAATTAGGATTTGCTAAGAAGGTAAGAGAACTTACAGGTCTTCCTGTGATTGGTGGCGGATTAATTGAAGATCTAAAACTAGCAGAAGATAGTTTAAATAAAGGTGAATGTGATCTAGTATTCTTTGGTAGATTATTACTAAGAAATCCATACTATATCATTAATCATGCTAAAGATTTAGGCGTTGAAGTGGATTATCCAGTTCAATATGTAAGAGGTAAGAAATGAAAGTATTAATGCATATGTGCTGTGCACCATGCGCAGTATATCCTGTAGAATCAATGAAAGAAAAAGGGATAGAAATTGATGGATTATATTATAATCCAAATATCCATCCAATTGAAGAATTTGAAAAAAGAGAAGAAAACGTCGAAAAGCTAGCAAGAGATAAAGGTTTTGATGTTTACTATTATCCTGATTATGAGGAAGACCTTTGGCAAGCACTTAGAGAAGGCGATAAGTCAAGATGTGCGATGTGCTACTCAAAACGTTTAAAAAAACTCTTTGAAGTTGGAAAAGAAAAAGGTTATGAAGCAGTAACAACTAGTTTACTTGTTAGTCCTCATCAAGATCACGAGCTTATTAAAAAGATAGGACATAAGTTAAGTGAAAAGTATGGTATAAAATTCTATTATGAAGATTTTAGAGTTGGATATAGAGATGGACAAAAGAAAGCTAAAGAATACGGACTATATTGTCAAAGATATTGTGGGTGTATTGTTAGTTTAAGAGAAAAAATAATAGAAATTACAGGTGATGAAAGTGGCAGATAGAGGAAAATATGATATTAGAAATAGTGTAAATGATTTAACCGGTAAAGAATGGAAATTTAACACAAAGAGTGTAATTGATAAAAGTTACCCAATAAATATGCAACATAAATTGAGATCACAACATGGTGGACAAAAACCACCTGAGCTTTGTAAAGACATTATTAAAGTGTTTAGTAAGGAAGGTGATATTATCCTCGATCCTTTTATGGGAGTTGGTGGAACTTTGCTAGGTGCTTCTTTGTGTAATAGAAAAGCGATAGGAATAGATCTAAATGAAAGATGGATCGAGATATATAAAGAAGTATCCACACTAGAAAAATTACAAATACAACAAACATATATTGGTAATTCTTTAAATATACTTAGTGAATTTGAAGATGAAACGTTTGATTTTATGTTGACTGATGTGCCATATTGGAATATAGACACAGTAAAAAAAACTAGAAACAAGAGTATTCAACAATCAAAATTATCTAATTTTGATAATTCTACTGAGGATCAAACGAAAGATGAATGGTTAAGTTCACTTAGGATTATTTTTGAGGTGGCAATAAAAAAAATCAAATTTAAAAAATATTTTGCTATTTTTATTGGCGACATTTACAAAGGTAGCCAATACCATATGTTGTCATCTGATCTAGCTAATGAAATAATGAAAATAGATAATGTGAAAATGAAAGCTAATTTAATATGGGTTGATAATAGTAAGTCACTGCATGTGTTTGGATATCCAAAAGCTTATGTACCTTCAATGATACATCAAAATATATTAGTTTTTAGAAAGGAGTAATATGAATATATTTGAAATTAAGAAATACAAAACAAATATAAAGGATAAATATTACTTTTTTGGTGATAATATACTAGAGTCTATTGCTATAATTGAACAATTTATAAAATACTATAGTGACATCGAAATTATCAGTACACATTATCAGGAAATATACGATTATGTCTATCTATGTGAGAGCGGAAAAATGAAAATCGAGCTAATTGCAACATCTTTTTTTCATAGAGGCAATGTACCACCACATATCAGGTCGCTCATTAGCAATATTGATAAACCTGATGTTATTGTTTATTCGGAAAAAGAAGAAAAAGTGATTTTTGGTTTTGAATCTACTGAAACTGTATTTGCTGGTAATGCAACTTGGCAAAGAAGTGGTAGAATAATTAATTTTTTAGAATCAAGAATACCTTTTGCATTTTTAGGCTATTATTCAAAGATTGACAGATCTTCAAAAGGAGATTCAATCAGAAGATCAAGTGAATTATTTCCAATGTTTTTTTTATCCTTAATTGTCAAATATCAAACTCCAGCTATACTTACATTTTTTGAGCACGAAGATTCTTCTCAGAGATATAATCCAATAAAACCATCCAAAGATACAAGGATTGACTTATTTAATTATTTTGGTAGTATATTGTTTAATAAAAGTAATGAGTTGATCGAGAGTGCCCTTTTAAAATGCTATCAAGATATGATCCAATATTTAACTGATGATGCTAACGGAAGTAAAAAACCTTACATCAACAATTTTGATCTATCTTCGCTTTATGATATTTTTGCAAAAGATTTTGCCAAGAAATTATTGAATAATCAGATAGATCATATTTACTCAGAAGGTATATTTAATAGTTTTATGTGGTCTCCCAGAGTGCCACAAATGAGCTTGATTTTGACAAATCAATTAAAAAAAATTAAGTTTTATCAATTATCTAAAGCATCTTCAAAAGCTGGAATAACTTTGCAAACTAAAGAATTTATAGAATTGATCAATTCAATAAACCCTAGATATTATGTAGAAGATAATTTGGAAAAACCAGTTTATGAGAGTATAAAAAGACCAACCGTAATAATACCTATAAAGTTTACAAAGCAACAGTTTGGAAAAACAATCTATACAGCAGATCCTTACAATGGAGAAATATCTGCTTTTTCTGAAATTTACAATAGTTCATTTAAGAAATGTAACATAGTTGTGATTATTTTGGACAGTGATAAGATTACTAATTACGAGGATATAAAAAACATTAAAACATATAAATCAATATATCACTATGCAAACATTATTTTAGACAAAGATATGAAAGTGATCAAAAAGGAACTACCTACTCATTTAAATCAATTAAGTAGAAAAAGATTTGAAGATACCTCTATACAAGAAGATTTTATAACTACATTGCTTTATAATGCTTTGAAGTTGGGAAATAAAGATGTAAGTTTCATAAACCCACCTGGATCTTCATGGTCTGATATGGTGATTTATCCTGAAAGGAAATTTATTTATTTTGAACGAAATATACCAAGACCTGATGTGGTTTATTATGACAGTAAGATGAATTCTTATAACATAGGCGAAAGTAAAGGTACATATAAGTCTTTTGAGAATAATTTAGATAAAGAAATAAATAAAATTGATGAAATGGAAAAAATCATTAGCATTGAAATCGGAAACAAAAAAATTAAGAAGTTTGTAATATTTTATGGTACAATTATCCAGGCGAAAGAAATACTAGCAAGTAAATTAATTGATTATGTATTGCTAGTTTCACAAGATGATAAATTGATCTATATAGATAAGGTTGAGTAAATGAAATATATAGGAAATAAAACTAGATTAATAAGATTTATTCAAAAATCATTAGATGATTTCGGATTGGAGTATTCTAATAAAAAGGTCTTAGATTTGTTTACGGGTACAGGCAGTATGACTGGTTTTTTCAAGTTTTATAGTTGCGAAGTAACTAGTATAGATAACTTGAATTGTTCAATTAATGAAATTTATAGAAAATTCTATTATAATGAATACCCTGTTTTTAACGAGCTAAATGATATTATAGGTTCTGATAAGATTGATTCTGTCTTAATTTATTTAAATTCTCTAAAAGGTTTTCATGGATATATTACTGAAAATTATACGGTGAAGGGTGAGAAAAAAAGAAACTATTTCACAATAGAGAACGCCATGAAATTAGATGCGATTTTTGATAAGATAAAAGAATGGGAATCAATATTAAGTGCTGATAAGTATAGATTTTTGAATGGTATTGCTGTTAATGCAGCTGATCATATTTCAAATACTGCGGGAACTTATGGTGCATATCTTAAAATACAACGTAGAACAGCACTGAAAAATGTAGTTTTAGTTAAACCAAAATTGATTAGTTTAGGAAAAGTCACTCCCAAACTGCAAAATATTGAGAAATTTGATTTTAATACTGATTATGATATAGTTTATCTCGATCCTCCATATAATACACGTCAATACGCAGCAAATTTTAATCTTTTAGAAAATTTGGCAATTTGGGATAAACCAATATTATATGGTAAAAGCGGGTTACGGCCTTATGAGGATCAAAAATCATCTTTCAGTAGTAAGAAACATGTTAGAGAAGTGTTCAATGAAATGCTAAAGAAAATTAAAAGTTCATACATTATTATGAGTTATAGTTCAGAAGGTTTGCTTAGTGTTGAGGAAATTATTACTGAGTTTGAAAAATATGGCAATGTTAAGGTGTATAAAGAAAAATATAGAAGGTTTAAAACAAATGCTTGGACAGAATTAAACACAGGATTAAATGAATTATTATTTATTTGTGAGATCAGCAAAGGAGTTTGTAAATGAAAATATCAGTAGGAGGCATGATTGCTTCAGGAAAATCAACATTAGTAAAAAGAATAGGAGAAGCTCTAGATCTTCCAGTTATGGAAGAATTTGAAAAAGATGATGAAGTATTTAACACGTTATTAAAATGGTTATATGAACAAAAAGATAATGTAGAAATGTTGCTTCAAATCTATTTCATTCATAATCATTGGTTAAATCAACAAAAATATGATGGAGATTTCATCGTAGATAGAGATTTAATTGAGCACTGGTTATTTGCTCAACATAATCTACAGAAAATGCCAACGATCATGAATATGTATAATGGTGTATTCCATGCATATATGAATCAAGTCAAAAGAGCAGACTTATATTTAATATTAGATGTTGATTGGCCAAACTTTAAAGATAGAGTATTAGCAAGAGGTAGAGAACAAGAAATAGAAAACTTCGATAAGAATGAAGCATATTTTAAATCTCTTATTTCTGATTATGTGTCAAAAGTAGAAGCACAATGTAGAGTATATGATGTACCTTATGTGATTATCAATACTTCAGGATTAAACGAAGATGAAGTGTTTGATATTGCTATGAAAGAAATTAAAAAAATAAGTTGATAAAAGTATTTATCACCAAATATTGCTAATTGAAATCAAGCTATCAATAGGAGGATATTATGTTCACTAGAAAAGAAATAGTCGATTATTCTGTTAGAAAAGGATGTAATAAAGATTTACTCAATAAAGGAATGGCTACTACTCCCAATGGAGATGTATTTTGCATTGCCACTTTGAGTGGAGATTATGATGATACCAAATATTATTCGGCGGGTATAAAATCTCCAAAAGAAATATTATATTGTGGTGTTTATAGTATTCGCGCTAAACATAGATTAGACGAAGATAATTATGAAACAAGAAAGAATATAGCGGTCACTGAAACTGACGGCATAGGAACTTTTGTCTATTTCTTCGAAAAAACTAATAAATATATCAATCAGTATTATTATCATGGAAGATATAAATTTATAACACATTATATGGTAACAAGTCATAATCCAAACCACAAAGATGGGGAAATAGTATTTAAATTGCAATATGTTGATAGAGTTAAATAAGTGATTTAAGATTAGAATAATAATTTGTTAAGATTAAAAGTTCATCTAAGGATGAATTTTTTTTATATCATAGATATAAACAGTTTTTATTTAATTTTACATGTATAATAAACTTGACACAATGTAAAAAAAAGTATACAATGTATCCGTAAACAAGAAAGAGGTGTTTAAAATGGCATATCAAGTCAAAAAAAGTTATTTAAGAATCATTACAGTGATTATTGGATTTATTTCATATGGATTATATATATTACAAAATACAGATACTCAAACATTTACATTAAGCGAATTAGGTAAATATATATTCTTGGTAGTTCCTGTATTAATTTTATTAGAGATTATTGGATCAATTATCTTTGATATATTCAATAATACAGATAAGAAAAAAGAAAGACCAAAAAGCATGGATGAATTCGATCGTCAGATTGAATATAAATCAGTTAGAAATTTTATGATTTCATTTTTAATAGGATTATTTACAAGTTTCCTACTTATGTGGTTATCAGCTTCAGTATTTACGATATTCGTTGTTCTATTCATCACATTCCATATCTCAGGTATTATCTTACAACTTTCATATATTAGATATTATAATCATGGGGTGTAATCATGCCTAAGAAACAATCATCAATTAAAAATAACATTAGAGAGTTAAGATTTCACTCTAATGAAATGAGTCAGGCAACATTAGCTGATCTAATAGGTGTATCAAGACAAACAATCGTCGCGATTGAAAAAGGAAACTATACACCTTCACTAGATGTTGCATTTAAGATATGTAAAGTATTCAATAAAAAAATGGAAGAAGTATTCTATGATGGTGAAGAAGATGAGTCTTAAGAAAAGAAGTTTAATATCAGGTATCCTATATTTAGCATTAATTATACCTGGACCATTCGCATACATTTTAATTCCACAAATGTTATTAGATCAAACAGATGTTACATCTTATGTATCAAATAATATGTATATGGTTGTCATTTGGTTATTACTAGATATCATCATTATTACAATAGAAGTATTTCTTACTTATTATCTATTAAAGATATTTGATGAGTTTAATAAGAAGTTGTCATTTACAGCATTTATATTTAGATCAATTATGGTTTTAGTGATGGTCTTAAATGCGATGTATCTTATATCTTTAATCTTTAACGGTGGAGCAAATGCATTAAATATGATTGAATCACACAATCAAGGTATATTTATTTGGCAGTCATTCTTTAGTATTCATGTGTTATTACTTGGATATATGCTAGTCAAATATAAGAAGAATTATATAAAGTATCTAGGTTATATATTATGCTTAGGTGGTCTTGGTTATTTAGTGGATGCTGCTAACTATTTCTTTACAACCCCTCAATTCCTACAAACAATAGGTTCGATACTATTAGTATTTGTTACATTAGCAGAAATCTTAACAGGTGTTGCACTCCTCTTAAATAAAGTAAATAATCAGAAATAAAGCTGCAATATATGCAGCTTTTCTTATGTTATATTCATCTATAAAGATAAAATATCATACATTTGATATAATCAATATAGAAACAAAGGGAAGTGAATGTATGCCTGATAAAATCAGAGATAGTAAAACAATACCAACATACTATAAATCAAACGCACCATTTTTATATGAAGTACTACATGATACTAATTTTAAAGTTGGTGTACACCGATTAGAATATTACGCGATTTGTTTTTTAAATGCTGGTGAATTAAATGTTGAAACCAATATTTTCTATCATCACGTCAAAGCACCTGCAATGTTTGTCATTGCACCAGATGTGATCCGTGATTTTGATCATTCAAATAAAGATTTAAATATGCAAGTCTTGATGTTTAGAAAAGAATACTTTCTAAAGGGACAAATTGATATTAACCTACTTGATAAATATGAATTCTTAGAACAAAAAGATAAACATATCATCCCACTGACAAAACCAGAAGCAACTAAGTTTGCAAGATACTTTCAATTTGTAGAAAGTAAGATCAAAGAACTTACGATTAATACACCAGAAATCATCAGATCATTTATCTATATTTTACTTAATGAAATGGATGAGATACTTCAATTTAAGAAAATTAATAGAGATCATGTATTATCAAGAAATGAACAAATGTTACTTGATTTTAAAATACTTGCATCAAAGCATTTCATTGAACAAAGAAAATTAGCATTTTATGCAGATAAACTAAATGTTACTTCAAAATACTTATCAACAGTTATTAAACAAACAAGTGGTAAAACAGCATCAGAATGGATCAAAGAACTACTCTTATTAGAATCAAAAGTTCTACTAAAAGATAATAAATTATCCATTTCAGAAATCGCAAGTTTACTACAATTTACGGATTTATCACATTTTGGTAAATTCTTTAAAACACATACTAACCTTAGTCCTTTAGAATTCAGGAAAAATAAAGTATAATAAGAACTTTTTACCAATAATACCGCAAATAATACCTTGTTTTTGATTATTTTGGTGCTATTATAAGACAGGTGACTTATATATCACTTAATTGAAATAGTTAAAATAATCAAAATAGCGGAGGAGATTATTATGGCAAAGGTATTATATATCAAAGCAAACGCTAAGAGTGCAAGCGAATCAAGAACATTCAAAATGTCAGATGCATTCATTGAAGAATATAAAGCTTCAAACCCAGATGATGAAATTACAACATTAGATTTATATGATGAAGAAATTGGGTTCTTACCAAGAGACTTATCATCACTTAGAGTATCTTCAGAAGAAGAAGGAAGAGTACATCCAGTATTAAAATATGCATATCAATTTAGAGATGCAGATAAGATTGTTATTGCTGCCCCATTTTGGAACTTAAGCTTCCCAGCAATCTTAAAAGCTTACTTAGACTATGTAACAGTTTCTGGTATTACATTTAAATATACAGAACAAGGTCCAGTAGGTTTAGTAAACAGTGATAAATTAGTTTACTTCGTATCTAGAGGTGGAGATTATTGTGAAGCTCCATTCTGTGATTTAGAAATGGGTGAAAGATACTTAAGAGTATTAACTAACTTCTTAGGTGTTAAAACTTTCCAAACAATCAGTGCTGATGGATTAGATGTTATCGGTAACGATGCAGCAGCAATTTTAGCAGAAGCAACTAAAAAAGGTTTATCATTAGCTAAAAATTTCTAATAAAAACATTAAGACATATAGACTAAACTATATGTTTTTTTTTATGCAAAAAAAAGAAACATTTCTATTTAAATGTTTCCGTGAGTTGAATGTGTTATTGTTTATTGAAATCATGCTTAATAAATAACAATTGAAGTTTTTGTATGAAATCAGGTACTTTAAATAATGGTGTGTTTTTATCAAGTTTATTAATTTCAAGCATTTCTTCATCAGTTAAGTTGAAATCAAATATATTAATATTATCAAATAAATGTTTTGGGTTTGTTGATTTAGGTATAATGATGTGGTTGTTTTGTATATGCCATCTTAGAATAATTTGAACGATTGATTTTTGATATTTGTTTGATAAAGTTTCAAATATCGGTTCAGAAAATAATATTTTTGAACCATGACCTAAAGGATACCAAGCTTCAAATACGATATCTTCTTCATTCATAAATGCTTTCAATTTAGTTTGTTGATAATATGGATGACATTCGACTTGATTAACAACTGGTTTGATTTTTGCATGTTCTAATAATTTCTTTAGTTGTTTTTGATTAAAATTAGAAACACCAATAGATTTGATTTTACCAGCATCTACAAATGATTCTAAAACTGACCACGCTTCTAAATATGGGCCATACGGTCTATGTAGAAGAAGTAAATCAATATAATCAATTTGTAATCTATTAAGTGTATCATTAATAGCTTTAGCTGTTTTTGAACTCTTGAAATCTTGAGGCCAGATCTTAGATACTATAAATAAATCTTTTCGATTAACTTCAGATGCTTTAATACCTTCACCAGTTGCCACTTCATTAAAATAAATATTTGCAGTATCAATCATTTTATATCCCATATTAATAGCTGTTGAAACGGTTTGGCTACATAGATTACGATCATTAATCATGAAAACACCAAGTCCTAGTTTGTCCATATATATTTGATTGTTCAATTTAATTTTATCCATAATTGTCTCCCGATGAGTAGTTTGTCTTATTATAGTATAACCCATTAAACAGTGAATTTTTAAAAAAGTCTATTTATGATTAATTTAAAGTATAGAATGGGTGCTTTAAAGTATAACAACATTTAGATGTTTCCACAGTCTATTAATCATGATGTTAGTTCAATCTTATAAATTTAATAAGTTTATAAATTTCATGTATACATTATCTTCAAATAAAGCAATCAAATTAATTAGTAAGCAATTGTCTCATAATCACCATTAATTAACGATTAACATATTGCATAAAATATACAATAAAGCACATATGATATACATATTTTAAATTGAGGTATATTTTGATATAATAAATATAAACTAACTTTATATGATGGTACTAACATATGGAAATTTTTAGTAAAGTAAAAACATTTATTATCAAGCACAATCTTATCGATTTTAAAACTAGAAATCATAAACTTTCGATTGTTAATATGTTTATTAATTTTTTGGTTGCAGCATTTAAAATTATTGCAGCCTTTTATATTTCATCATATTTCTTAATTGTTTCATCTATATATACTGCTACAATTGGGTTTACCAAACAGATATTTTTTAAAGGTGTTACAGAAACAAAAGAAGATGGAAATAAAGAAAGACGCTATGTTATTTTTATTTATTTAATCTTATTATTTGCTGCAATCACTTATTCTGGTTACATGATTAGATTATTCTTTATTTCAGAAGATGAGTTTAATTATGGATTAATTATTAGTTTAGGGATAGCAGTCGTATCATTTGTCGAAATTATCATCGCGATTATTGGTCTAGTAAAATCAAATCATTTAAGAGACAGACTGCTTACTGCATATAAGACTGTAACATTTTCTAGTGCTTTAGTTGCGATTGTAGTTACACAAAGTGTGCTACTTAACGTTGTTGATATGCGTGAAGGTATATATCAAGATCATAATTTGAGTAATGGTATTCTAGGACTTATCATGGGTGTATCAACAATCATCTTTACATCTGTTCTATTAATTAGAACATTAAGAATTAGACGTAAACCATTAGAAGAATTAACTTTGGAAGAACTTTGGGAATTATTTCCTATATCACTTGAACCACATAAAGATCGATGGTTTAGAAAGTTTGAGTTTGAAAAGAACTATTTATTAACACATTTAAGTCAAGATAAAATAGAAATGATAGAACATGTAGGAAGCACTGCAATACCTACGATTTATGCTAAAAATATTATTGACATATTAATCGTTGTGAAAAATGAATATGATATGCATGATATAGCTGAATATTTATCAACAATCGGATATATTATTATGAGTAGAAAAACAAATAGAGTTTCATTAAATAAGGGATATACGAGACATGGATTTGCTAAAGATGTATTTCATCTACATTTAAGATATCCAGGTGATCAAGATGAATTATTATTTAGGGACTATTTAATTCATCATGCAGATGCTGCACTAGACTATGAAAATTTAAAATTAAGATTATCAATTCAATATAAACATAATAGGGATGCGTATACAGAAGCTAAAACAGCTTTTGTTAAAGATATTATTAAAAAAGCAAAAAAAGAAAAAAAATAGGGGTATTTTTATGACTTTTGAAATGTGGTCACTAGGGCACTATGTATTTATGTTAAGTCCGTTTTTGTTTACAGTCTTGTTTTACTTTTTAATGAAAGGTAGGACATATGAGCAAAAAAGGAAGTTTGGCGTTTGGTTGAGTATTATTATGGTGATCATATTAGTACTTAGAAATGTAGAAATCATGATCAGGAGAGATTTTGCATTTGATTATGAGTATATACCATTACAAATATGTCATTTCGCTAATTTTGTATTGTTATATGCATTTATTAAAGATAATAAAACAATGTTTGCAATGGCGTTATTATTTAATTTTCCAGCTGCGATGATGTCTATCGTTTATGCGAATTCATTAGCTAATTATTCAACAATTTTAACATTTAGAGGATTTGCCTATATCTTTGGACATATCTTAATTGTTGCAACAACTCTTTGGGCATTTATTGAAGGGTTTGTTAAATTAAATTTAGAAGCGTTAAAGAAGACGATGCTAACAATTTATATCTTATATATTTTAAGTGTTCTAATTAATAATCTCATTGGATCATTATCTGGTAAATACGCAAATTACTTTTATGCACTTAGACCAGAAGATGGGACACCATTAGAAACATTTTATAATCTAGGTGTAACTTATGAGATTGGTAAATTCATGATTAATCCAATATATTTATTATTAACAGGTATACTTGGATTCATTGTTGTATCACTGATGTTTGGTATGTTTAAACTAATCAATTTAGCATTTAAACCTAAACCTGAAGCGTTACAAACAACTTAAAAGCCATGTTTGTGGCTTTTTTTGTTGTATTAAACAGAATAATTATAAATATATAACTATAAAATGCAATTTATCAACAAAAAATGACAATTGATGACAAAATAATGAAATGTAAGTGCTTTTGTAATAGAATATAACCGTATCACTTATGTTAGCACTTTCATTTCTGCATCATAAAAATAATGGGATACATTAAAAGGGAATATAGACATCAGTCTAACACATATACGATTCTATTAAATTACATCAGATTACTACATTAAAACACGATGGCGAATGTTTATTTTTGTTTCGCATTTTCTTATGGTAATCACTGTGATTTCATTTTATTTTCTTTTAATGTTAGCGCCTACATAAGTAAATGAAATGAGCAAGGCTCAAAGAAAGAAGGAGAATTATGGAAATCTTTAAAAGATATTTCAAAGGCATGAGATTATTAGTAACTAGTGTTTCTCTATTATTAATTATCTTAGGTACAGCATTATTAATTGCTATACAAGTACCAATCGTTCAAAATTACCTTAATGACACTTGGGAAGTACAAACTTCAGAAGTTGTACCAGGTGAAATTGAAGGACAAACTTATTATGAATCAGACTATGCTACAGCTCTAGAAGCTCAACAAGCTGGTCGTGAATTAAATGAACAAATCGCTGAAGAAGGATTTGTATTAGTTAAAAATGATAACAATGCATTACCACTTGCTACAACAAATGGTTTAAGTGTATTTGGTTATGTATCAACTCACATTATCAGTGGTGGTACAGGATCAGGTGGTAGTGGTATTGATGATACAACTTTATTAGAAAGAAGTTTAACAGATGCTGGATTTAGCATCAATGAAGACTTATATAATTTCTATGAAGATGATTCATTATATACTGATGGTGCAGGATATGCAGCATCAGCAATGGATTCAGATCCAACTGGTATTCAATTTAAAGTTGGTGAAGTTCAAATTGATGATCTTCCATCAGGTATTGAATCAACATATGATGCATATAATACTGCATTATACGTGATTGGTAGAATCGGTGGTGAAGGTGCTGACCTTCCAAGATCATTTACTGCAGATTCAGCACAAGTTGAATATGATAGTAGAGACTTAGGAAAAAATGCATTAGAATTAACTGCTGCTGAAATTGATACACTTGATTATTTACAAGCAAACTTTGATAACATCATCGTTGTTATTAACGCAAGTGCTGCAATGGAATTAGGATTCTTAGAAGACTACTCTAATATTAATGCAGCAATCATTACTGCAGGTACTGGTGAAAATGGTATTAATGCTCTTGGACGTGTTTTAAATGGTGAAGTTAACCCAAGTGGTCGTTTAGTTGATACATATGTTTATGATGTGTTCTCAAACCCTGCAAACTTAAACTTTGGTTCATTTGCTTACAATAACGTTAATATCAATGCCTATGATGGTCATTATGTTGAATATGAAGAAGGTATTTATGTAGGTTATTACTACTATGAAACTAGAGGATTTACTGATGGCGAGTCTTGGTATAACGATACAGTACAATATCCATTTGGTTACGGTCTATCTTATACAACATTCGATATTGATGTCGTAGGTACTCCAGGTGGTAATATTAACTCAGATGATTATATTGAAATTGAAGTTGAAGTAACTAATACTGGCGACGTTGCTGGTAAAGAAGTCGTTCAATTATATTACAGTGCACCATATACAGATGGTGAAATCGAAAAACCTTATGTTAAATTAGGTGCATTCGGTAAAACAGATTTATTACAACCAGGTGAATCACAAACATTAACATTACGTATGGTTGCTGATTCAATGGCTTCATATGATGATACAGATGCTAATAATAACGGTTTTGCTGGTTATGAATTAGAAGCTGGTAACTATGAATTAAGTGTTCGTACAGATGCACATACAGTAGCAAATGACTTAACATTTGAATACACAGTAACAAGAGATTATGAATTAGTGGATTCAATTTCATTTGGTGAAGGTGTTGAAAATCAATTTGATAATATTACTGCTGAAATGTCAACAGTATTATCAAGATCAGATTGGGAAGGTACATGGCCAACAACTCCAGTTGGAGAAGTAGCTGCACCATCATGGGTAGTATCTTTAATTAACGATCCAGGTCAAGTGATTGAAAGTGATTATGATACACCATTCTTATTTGGTCAAACATTAGAAAACAAAATTACATTTGTTATGATGAGAGATATTGCTTATGATAATGATGAAGTATGGGATCAATTTATCTCACAATTATCATATGAAGAAGCATTAACATTACTTGGTGAAAGTGCTTATAGTACAAGACCAGTAGAATCAATTGCTAAACCAGAAACAGCAGACTTAGATGGTCCTGTTGGATTACAAACAAGTTTCATGGGTAATGCGCCTGGATTATTAACAGTTGCATTCGCAAGTGAAGTATTAATTGCTCAAACATGGAATGTTGAATTATCAGCTGCTATGGGTTCTATCATGGGATCAATCGCGTTAAATTATGATGGTATTATTGCAGGATGGTATGCACCAGCCTTAAATGTTCACCGTTCACAATTTGCTGGTAGAAACTTCGAATATTATTCAGAAGATCCAATCTTAAGTGGTGAAATGGCTGCAGCAGCAACAAGTGCTGCTAGAGCTAAAGGTTTATATGTATACTTAAAACACTTCGCATTAAATGATCAAGAAACACATCGTTTAGGTGTATCTACATGGTTTACTGAACAAACAGCAAGAGAAGTATACTTACGTGGATTTGGTATCGCCGTTAGAGATGGTGGTGCTCAAGCAATGATGAGTGCATTCAACCGTTTAGGTGGTATGTGGGCAGGTTCATCTAAAGAACTTCTTACAAACATCTTAAGAGATGAATGGGGCTTTGAAGGTATGGTTAAAACTGACTTCGTTTACATGGGCGATAACAACTATAATGACCATGACACAATGCTTTATGCAGGTGGCGATGTATTACTATACTTAGCAACAATCAACTTAGAAGATGAAGATAGTGCACAAACAACTAACTTTGTTAAAAATGCAGTTAAGAATATCTTATTTACAACTGTAAATTCTAATGCAGTTAATGGATTATCTGCAGATAGTCAAATCGTTATCTACAAACCTATCCAATGGGCATGGTATGCAGGATTCTTATCATTATCAATTGTCTTAATTGCAGGTTCAATTGGGGCATTAGGATATAATGGTTATTCAATTAGCAAAGAATTAAAAGATTTAAATAAATAATTAATAAACGGTTAAAAATTGAAATAGTATAAGATGGTCATTTAATGGCCATCTTTTCTTTAAATCCTAAAGAAAAAATGGTTTAATAGAAATAGGTGATACAATGAAAAAAATAGTAACGAATCCTTTTTTACCAAATGATGAATATTTACCTGATCCTGAACCTAGAGTATTTGATGGCAGGGTCTATATTTATGGGTCACATGATAAATTTAATGGCATATCTTTTTGTTTAAATGATTATATATCATATTCAGCACCAATTGATGATTTAAGTGATTGGCGTTATGAAGGTGTTATATTTAAGAAATCAGAAGATCCTGATCATGGACGAGGTCCTAAAAACTCTCTATTTGCACCTGATGTTATTCAAGGCAATGATGGCTTATATTATATGTATTATTTCATCGGTTTTAGAGGTATTATCGGTGTTGCTAGATGTGATAAACCAGCTGGAGAGTATCAACATATTGGTTATGTTAAACATGCAGATGGACAAAGATTAGGTGAGCGAAAAGGCGATCATTTTCAATTTGATCCGGGTATTTTTATTGACGATGATCAACGTATTTATTTATACAGTGGTTTCGCACCAAAAATGAATTTCAGATACATGATGAAAAATAAAAACATCGCGACTAATGGCGCGATGGTCATGGAATTATCAGAAGATATGATGACACTTAAGTCAGACTACAATTTTATTGCTAAAACCATGTATAACGAAAAAGGTACTGACTTTGAAGGACATGGATTTTTTGAAGCAGCATCTATGCGAAAATTTAATGGCAAATATTATTTTATTTACTCAAGTTATCATAATCATGAGTTGTGTTATGCAATAAGTGATTATCCAGATAAAGACTTTAAATTTGGTGGTGTATTAGTATCTATTGCAGATGTAGGATTATCTCCAATAGCATTAAACAACAAAGGTAATACTCATGGAAGTATTTTAAACATTAAAGATGATTATTTTATATTCTATCATAGACAAACGAATAAACATTCATTTTCTAGACAAACATGTGCAGAAAAATTAGACTATGATGGTACTTATTTTAAACAAGCAGAAATTACATCACAAGGACTAAATTCTGAACCTCTCCCTGCGAAAGGCATTTATAATGCAGCAATCGCATGTCATCTTTATTCAAGTAAAGGTGTTGAGTTTTACAGTTTTATCAAACATAAATCTAGATATTTTGCTTATTTTACTCAAGAAGGAAAAGATGGACTGAATAATCCTAGCCAGTATATTAAAAATATCTCAAAATATACAACAATAGGTTATAAATATTTCAATTTCAATAAGACTAAAACAATTGCAATAGAAATTTCAGGGCAAGCACAAGGTACAGTGTTTATAAAACATATGATGACAGATGAAATTATTGGGTCTATCTCGATAAATAATAAAAATGGAAAAAACTGGTTTAAAGGATCTTTTGTCAGCGACATCAATGGCATATTTGGAATCAAGATTAATTTTGAAGGTAGAGGACATTTTAACTTGTATCAATTAATGTTTGATGAAGAAGTGTAGTATTTAACTCATTAATTGGTTTTTAGACTTAAAACTTGTATAATATATATAATATAGGTGATTAATATGAAATACAAAATAGCTGTAGTAGAAGATAATAAAATAAGTAGTGACAAGTTAATAGAGTATCTTAATAGATATAATAAAGAGCATGATGTTGATTTCGAAATTAACACTTTTTTTGATGGGGATGAAATCACATTTGACTATGAAGCTAAATATGATATTATTTTTCTTGACATTGAAATGAAACGTCAAGATGGCATGAAAACTGCAAGAAAGATAAGAGAATTAGATCAAGATGTCATTATCATTTTTATAACAAATATGAGTCAATATGCAATTCATGGTTATGCAGTGGATGCAATGAGTTTTTTATTGAAACCTGTACCGTATTTTGCTTTTTCGCAAGAATTAGAAAAATCAATTAAACGAATTAAATCAAATCAAGATGGTTATATTATCGTTCCATCTGATAAAGGGTTAATAAAAGTTAATACAAAAGAAATTATATTTATCGAAAGTGTAAAACATCAATTATTTATTTATACAACTGATGAAGAATATGTGATTAGAGACACTATGAAACAAATGGAAAGTGATTTGGCCCAATATAATTTTTATCGTTGTCATAGTGGATATTTAGTCAATTTATTATGGGTTAAAAAAATTGTTAAGGATGAAGTCATTGTGGGAGACTATACGCTGAAAATTAGTAGACCTCGCAAAAAGGAGTTTATTGAAACTTTTATGACTTACATTGGTGAGAAAAAATGATAGATTTATTACAAATACCATTTGTTCAAGCGATGGTTGTTGATTCATTAGTAGATATACCAAGAATTTACACAGCTATTGCTGAATGGTTAGCATGTTTCTTATACATAGCATTTGCAAAAAAGAGGTTTTCAGGGAAATTGCATTATTTCCTAATATTTATTTCTCTTATAGTTATTATAGGTGTACAATTGTTAGCTGGATATGCTAGTGGATTAATAATTGAACTTTGGATTCCTGGGATGATTTTAGCATTTGCAGCAATGTATGGATTTATTCATGTGGTATCGAAAACAAATGTAATTACGAGTCTATATTTCACGATTCAAGCATTTGTTTTAGCGGAGTTTGTAGCATCATTTGAATGGCAAATCTATTATTTCTTTGCAACAACAGTAAATGAATACAGAGATTTCTTCAGTTATTTCTTTTTAGTACTTATTTATGGACTTTCATTCTACATAGTTTATATACTTGAAAAGAGATATCGATCAACAAGATCCTATATTGATATCAAAAGAAATGATATATACTCATATTTAGGTATAGCAATTGGTGTCTTTGCAATTAGTAATTTTAGTTTCTTAAATATCACATCATTTTTATCAAGTGATTCAACGTCAGAAATATTTTATATTAGAACGTTAGTTGACTTTGTTGGTGTTGTCTTATTATATTCTCAAAGAGAGCATAAAATGAGTGTTCAATTAAAAGTTGAAGGTAATGCAATGGAGCAACTTTTAAAGAAACAATATGAACATTTTCAAATGAATCAAGATACTGTTGATATGATTAATACTAAATATCATGATTTAAAACATCAAATTGCATTAATTAGATTAGAAAAAGATAACGATAAAAGAGAACAATACCTTGAAGATTTAGAAGAAGGTATTAAAGTATATGAAACTAATTATCAAACAGGTAATAGAGTACTAGATATTTTATTAGCTATAAAATCCATGAGGTGTGTAAGTAATGATATTATGCTTACAGTGGTTGCTGATGGTAAAATACTTAATTTTATTTCAGCAATGGATTTAAGTGCGATTTTAGGAAATGCACTTGATAATGCAATTGAAAATGTAATAAAAATTGTTGAAAAAGATAAAAAATTGATTAAATTAGCTATTTTCCAACAACAAGATTATGTAGTTATTAGAATAGAGAATTATTTTGAACATCAGCTCAACGTGAGCAACGGTCAATTTGTTTCTACAAAGAAAGATCGACAAATGCACGGTTATGGAATTAAGAGTATTAAAAATATTGTACAAAAGTATGATGGCTCAGTTCAAATTGACACTAATGGTCAATGGTTCAAATTATTCATCGTTATACCTATACAGTAAATAAATTACAATATATGTCATAAAAACAACAAAATGTGCTGAATAAATTTCAGTACATTTTTTTATGTTAGAATTTAATTGTTTGAATGATAACGCTTTTATACATTAGAAAAATTACAATATAGCATTGTTTTTTTACTAGTGTTTATATCATTTAAAAATCATTGAAGAGGTATTAATTAATTATGAAATATAAAAAAATCATTGAACAAATGACTTTAGAGCAAAAAGCTTCATTAATGTCAGGTAAAAACTTTTGGCAAACAATGGGTATTGAAGAATTTGGTATTCCAAGTATCTTCTTAGCTGATGGACCTAACGGTATGAGAAAACAAGCTGTTGGTGGAGATCATTTAGGATTAAATGAATCAATTAAAGCAACATGTTTTCCAACTTCAGCATCAATGGCCAATTCATGGAATCCATTATTAGCTGAAACAATGGCAGCACTACTTGGTGCAGAAGCAGTCGCACAAAAAGTTAATGTTGTTTTAGGACCTGGTGTCAATATAAAAAGAAACCCGCTATGTGGTAGAAACTTTGAATACTATTCAGAAGATCCATATTTAGCAGGTAAAATGAGTTCTGCATTTATTCAAGGTGTTCAAACACATGGTATCTCAGCATGTATTAAACACTTTGCAGCTAATAACCAAGAATATCGTAGAATGTCTATCGATAGTGTTGTTGATGAAAGAACTTTAAGAGAAATATACTTACAACCATTTGAAATGGCTGTTAAAGATGGAAAAACTAAGACTTTAATGTCTGCATATAATTTAATTAATGGGGAATTCGCAAATGAAAATCAACATTTATTAAATGATGTTTTAAGAAAAGATTGGGGATTTGATGGTGTCATCGTTTCTGACTGGGGTGGCAATAATGATCGTGTTGAAGCACTTCGTGCATCTGCAGAATTAGAAATGCCAACAACTGGTGGAGAAACTAATCAAGATATTATCCTTGCAATCAAAGAAGGACGTTTAGAAGAAAGTATTCTTGATGAAGCTGTAGATCGTTTGTTAAATTTAGCATTTACAACTCAAAAAGCATTAGATGAATCACCAGCTGAATTTGATGTTGAGCTTCACCATTTAATGGCAAGAAAAGCATCAGAAGAATCAATGGTTCTACTAAAGAATGAAGAAAATATTCTTCCGTTTAAACCAGAAAATAAAGTTGCAGTCATTGGTGACTTTGCTCAAAAAGCTAAATACCAAGGTGCTGGATCATCTGGTGTTAACGTTTCAAAATTAGATCACGTGATTGATGTTATTGAGAAAGAAGATTTCGAAGTCATCGGATTTGAACAAGGATTTAAACGTTTTGGTGGTAAGAGTAAGAAATTACAAAAACGTGCAGTTAAATTGGCTGCTCAAGCTGAAATTGCATTAGTATTTTTAGGGCTTGATGAAAGTTCAGAAATTGAAGGTTTAGATAGACAACATATGAACCTTCCACAAAATCAATTAGATTTATTAGCAGAAGTTGCTAAAGTTAATAAAAATGTTGTGGTTGTATTATCAGCTGGATCAGTAGTTGATATGTCATGGGATTATCAAGTTAAAGGTGTGCTACATGCATACTTAACAGGTCAAGCAGGTGCAAGAGCTATTCTTGACTTATTAACAGGTAAATTCAACCCATCAGGTAAATTATCAGAAACATATCCTCTAAATTATACAGATATTCCATCATCAAAAGATTTCCCTGGATTAGAAAACACAGTGGAATATAGAGAAGGTTTATATGTTGGATATCGTTACTTTGACAAAGTAAATAAAGCAGTCAAATATCCATTTGGATATGGACTATCTTATACAACATATACATATAGTGATTTAAAAGTAACAAATGAAGGTGTAGCATTCAAACTTTCAAACGTAGGAAAAATGACTGGTAAAGAAACTGCACAATTATATATCGGTAAAAAAGATTCTAAAATCTTTAGAGCTACAAAAGAATTAAAAGGTTTCATTAAAGAAAAATTAGAACCAGGTCAAACTAAAAATGTATCAATTAAATTTGATAACTACAGTTTTAGATACTTTAATACATTAACAAATCAATTTGAGATTGAAGGTGGAACTTACCAAATCTATGTAGGTGCTTCAATCGAAGATATTAAATTAACTGGTGAAATCGAAATTGAAGGTACAAATGCTGAGTTACCATATGATAAAGCAGATTTCCCTTCATACTTTACTGGTGATGTTACAAACGTACCTGATGCAGAATACGTTAAATTATTAGGTAGAGAATTACCGAACCCACACTTTGTATTCTATAAGAAGAATAGAATGGTTGTAGATTATAATACAACAATTCATCAATTAAGATATGCAAGAGGATGGTCAGGAAGATTCTTCGCTTGGGTGATTAGAGTTGCTCCGGGCATTCTTAAATTCTTTGGACAAAGAGACACTGCGAATATGATCATGATGGGTCTATATCATGAACCAATGAGAGGTATGTCACGAATGACAGGTGGTGCCATCTCTTGGAAACAATTAGCTGGGCTTATTGATATGTTTAATGGACACTTCTTTAGAGGGTTATTTAAATTCTTTAGAGCAGGTAAAGAAAAGAAAAAAATAGCGAAAGCTCACCAAAATTTATAGACAAGAAAGTAGGATTCATTATGAACCAAAAAACGATAAGTACAGAAAAAACATTATCTGTTCAAGCAATTGAAAATCAACTAGCACCTTATAGCGAAAATGCTTTCGCACAATTCTTTCAAAAAATTTGGCGTTGGTGGTTAGGTGTTTGGTCAACTTTTTCAGAAAATAAACCTAAATTTTCTAAATTTGTATATACATTTGCACTATTTTATTTAATTAGTAATATCGTCACAATTTTACAAGGTGTATTACTTAACATAATACCAAATTGGTTTGGTATAGAACTAGCAGCACAAGCATTTGCTTGGCCAGGTATTCCATATCATGTATTTGGTGAAGATCTACAATTCATCATCTTTGGTTATGGTGTTGAAACAAACGCTGTTGGTGATGCGGTTATTGGTGGTGGGTTAGGCTATTTCTACTCATTTATGATTGCCACATTCATTGCACAATTAATTAACTTCCCATTACAAAGAAATTTCACTTATAGATCAAAGGGTAATCCTTGGTATCAAGCACTTTGGTATTTAATCGGTTGGTTAGGTATTAATGTTGTTATTTGGATTATCATTGGTAACTTAGCAGAATGGAACAGAGCATTTATCGGTATAGCACCTGCGGTATTAAGTTGGATTAACGTTGTTATCCAAGGTGGTGTTGCTATGGTTATCTTCTATTTCATTTTCTTAGTTATTTTCCCTGATGTACATAAATTAGCGGATCAAAAAGAAGAACAAGTTAAAGCTAAAGTTGCTTTATTAGAAGAAGCTAAAAAATCAGGTGATGCAACAAAAGTAGCTTCTCTAGAAACAGAAGTAAACAAATTATCTAAAGATGCTGCTGAAATGAGAAAACTAAGCAATATTAAAAATGCAGAGAAAAACATCTTAACTGTTAAATCAACAACTGAAACTAAAATCATTAAAGTAATTTCATTACAAAAATTATTAGATAAAAAAATAGCATCTGATGCGAATGATGAAGAAATCAACAAAATTAAAGAACATTTAGAAAAAGCAATAGAAGTCGCTTCAAAAGCTATTCAACAACGCGATCATGTCATAAAAGAGAACGAATTAGTTATTGCTGAAAATGCATAATAATAGAAAAAATTAGGAGACTGCAATTCATGAAATTAATAACTTTCGCGATTCCTAGTTACAACTCTGAAGCTTATCTCCAAAAATGTGTTGATTCACTATTAAAAGGTGGAGAAGAAATAGAAATCATTATTGTTAATGATGGATCTCTTGATCATACCGGCATTATTGCTGATCAATATCAAGAAAAATACCCAACAATCGTTAAAGCAATACATCAAGAAAATGGTGGTCATGGTTCAGGAGTTAATACAGGTATCAAACATGCTACTGGATTATTTTATAAAGTCATAGATTCTGATGATTGGGTAGATGAAGATGCATTACACAAATTTATATCACAAATTAAAACACACATTAAAGAAAACATAGAAATTGATATGTATTTGACTAATTTTGTATATGAACATATTGCTGATGACACACACTTTGTTAGATCATATGCTGATAAGTTTAAAACAAACGAAGTTACTCATTGGGAAGATGTAAAAAAATTCAAATATTCAGAAACACTCTTGATGCATGCGATAACATATCGTACCAAAATACTTCAAGAACACTATATGGCATTACCTAAACACACGTTTTATGTTGATAATCTATTTGCCTATCAATCATTACCATTTACAAAAAATCTTTATTATATAGATATTGATTTTTATAGATATTTAATAGGACGTGACGATCAATCAATCAATATGACAAATATTGTTAGAAGATATGATCAACAAATAAGAGTGATGCGAGAAATGTTGTCAAGATATGATTATCAAGACATCATAAAAATGGATAAAGGTTTAAGAAAATATATGTTCTTTTGCCTGAGCACTGTTATGATCGTTACTTTAATGTTTACAACAGCAGTTAACGAGAAATGCAGAAAAGAAGCAATGAATTCATTGTGGAATGATTTAAAACAATCCGACTATAAAATGTATTTAAAACTTAGATATTTTCATTATCCAGTCATAATTACAATCCTGCCGTGGAGACTAAAAGGGAGAGTCACTACAAAAGGTTACTTATATTTTGCCAAAAAGATCAAATTAGGTTAATTGTAGAAAGAAAATTTGATTTATACATAATAAAATATAGTTTATAGCTTAATTTATATTAGGCTATAAAATTCTATATAGATGTAAGCGGTAACAATATGTACGTCTAAACGTACAAAAAAAATAGAAGGAGTTTGGGATGAAAAAAGTATTAATTTTAGTTTTAGTTTCGTTATTTGCTTTTTTGGCGACAACGTCAATTACGTATGCTTTCACTGAAGGTGTACAAGCAAAATATGGAACAGATTTTTCTAGCTATGAAGAAGAGTTAGAAGCTGCTGGTCAATTCAATGAAGAATTAGCTGCAGAAAGTTTTGTCTTAATGAAAAATGATGACAATGCACTTCCACTATCTTCAAGTGAAAAATACGTGAGTCTCTTCGGTACAAGAAGCGATAATATTATTTTAGGTGGAGCTGGTTCAGGTGGCGGTAGTGCCCCTAATGCAGTAAGTATTAAAGAAAGTCTTGAGGCACAAGATTTTAGATTGAATCCATCTTTAGTAAATATTTATAGTGGTACTGAACAGACAGCTGAATTACCATTATCTGATATCGCAAGCGCAGACGGATCTTATGCAATGTATAAAGATGCTGCCATTGTTGTATTCAGTAGAACTGGTAGTGAATTCAATGATGCTGCATTATATTCAGTTTCAGGACATGACGACTTATTAGATCATACATATTCATTAGATGTTAATGAAAAAGCATTAATTAATAAAGTTGCTAATGAGTTTGATAAAGTTATTGTCTTAATAAATAGTGCGCATCCAATGGAATTAAGTTGGTTACAAGATCATGAAGGTGTATCTTCAATCGTTTGGATAGGTCATCCAGGTGAAACTGGTGCTGCTGCAATCGGTAAAGTTTTAGATGGTACAATTAATCCTTCAGGTAAAACAAGTGATATTTATCCAGCACAATTTTCAATGGATCCTACTTGGGCAAACTTTAAAGGTAATATCCAAAGTCAATTAGTTGTAGGTGTAGGTGAAGATTCAGACACACTATTTACTTACTATGAAGGTGAAGGTAGTGCTAACAATGTTGAAGCACCATTAAACAATGGAACAGATGGCATTGCTTCAAATGATTGGGATTATTATCAATATTCAAGAGCTACTGACAGTTTAGGTCAAACTGTTACAGTAGATGGACCTTCAAGTGGTGCAAGATACTATGCAACACTAGATTATGAAGAAGGAATCTACATGGGTTATAGATGGTATGAAACTGCAAATGAAGATGGTTTCTTTGATACAGATTCTCACGGATTAACTGTTGCACAAAGATTAGCAGCGGCAGATCCTAATAATCCAGCTGACCTATACTATAACCGTTTAGATGGTGTTGTATATCCTTTTGGTTATGGTTTATCTTATACAACATTTGATGTTGAAATAGTAAGTGCTAATAACAGTGGTGTTAGTATTTCAAATGGTGCTCAATTGAATACTGCTTATGGCCAAGAAATCACTTTAAATGTTAAAGTAACAAATACTGGTGATGTTGCTGGTAAAAAAGTAGTTCAAGTTTATTACTCAGCACCGTATACTTCAGGTGAAATCGAAAAAGCAAGTGTGAATTTAGTTCAATTTGCTAAATCTAAATTATTAAGCCCTGGACAATCAGAAACAATTCAAATCACATTTAAAGTTCAAGACATGGCTTCATTTGATTATCTTGACTCAAATAATAGTGGTCATGCTGGTTATGAATTAGATCCAGGTATGTACAATATTGGTGTTTATGATGATTCTCATACATCACTTGATTCATTAGATGTAGAAGTTGTTGGATCAGTAGTTAATTATGATTTTGATTCTACAACTGGTGAAGCAATTGAAGTTAGATTCACAGGTGATGGTGTTTGGGATGGTACTCGTAGTGATCTAGATTACTATGATTCAAGAAGAACAAGTTTAGTTAGTGAAACACCAATGACTTATTTAACTAGAGCTGATTTCGATGGAACAATGCCAGAAGCTCCAACTCCAGCTGATTTAAGATGGTCTGATGATGCATTATTAATTCTTCAATCACAAGTATATTACTCAGCATTTAATGATTTACCTACAGATCCATGGTATAAAGATGCATCTGATGTTGTAGGTTGGGATCAAGCTGATGATACAAGTGCTAGAGTTGATGGTAAAACAGCTGTATCACTATATGATATGTCAGGTGTTGCCTTTGATGATCCTCTATGGGATACATTCTTAAATCAATTAACTTGGGATGAATTAAGAGGGTTAATTTCTTCAAATAGATTTACTACACCTGCTCTAGATTCAATTGATAAACCAGCGTCATCTGATGTTGATGGTCCTGCTCAATTAAATGATGGAACATTCTGGGTAAGTGAGGTTAATATTGCCTCAACTTGGAATACAGATATGGTTTACAAACAAGGTTTATTTGTTGGTAATGAATCATTATATCAAGGTGTATCAGGTTGGTATGGTCCTGGTTTAAATATTCATAGAAATCCTGCAGCTGGTAGAAACTTCGAATATTATTCACAAGATGGTATTCACTCAGGTTTAATTGCTGCTGCAGTTATTAAAGGTGCTACAGATAAAGGTGTCGTTGTTTACATGAAACATTTAACATTAAATGATCAAGAAACAAGTCGTTATACTGTAAGTACATTTGTTACTGAACAAGCATTAAGAGAAATCTACTTAAGACCTTGGGAATATGCTATTAAGTTAGGTAATGCAAATGCTTCAATGGCTGGTTTTAATAAGATTGGTTTATTATCAACTACATCTAACTATGAATTATATCAAGGTGTATTAAGAGATGAATTTGGATTTAGAGGTTCATCAGTTACAGATATGTATGGTTGGGGTTATTCTCCTGGTACAACTGGTGATATGAATGCTAGATTAAATATTACACCTCTTGGGTCTTATGCAAATACATTCGGTAGAAATATTGAAGGTACATGGGATGCTGAAAATAATAATGTTGTTATCACATTCAATGAAAATATTACAAATGGTACAAGATATACTAAAGATGATGAAACTGGAAGATCTACAGCTACAATCAATAGTTCAAATCCAGTAAATATCAATTATATTAACAATAGAGATTTTATTGACTATAGTGTTTCAGGTATTGAGGTAGATTATAGTACAACTACATTGCCTGGACCATCTGCAGCATTTACTGATGCTACAACAATGAAAGATGGTACAACACTATATGCTCAAGATGATGAAATGGTAAGTTATACACAATGGTATTCTGTACGTACAGCTGCTAAGAGTTTATTATTTGCTCAAGCAAACAGTAACACAATGGCAAATGGCGTTATCGCAGGTAACCTAGAAGGTATAACTGCAACAATTGATCAAGGTGCCTCAGTAGATCTTGATGTATCATATGAAGTTATGGATGGTGCATTATATCAATTAGCTGATGGTTCACAACTTCCTGAAGGTTTAGAAGTGACTCAAGATGGACATATCACTGGTATGCCATTAGAAGCTGGTGAATTTACTATATCAGTATTAGCTTCAGTTGGGGGTTATGTAAATGTTGAATTAGATCATACAATTACTGTTGCTCCAACATTTGTTATTTCTGGGTTAGCTTCAGCAGAAGAAAATGTAGCAGTTTCTGATGCTTCAATTGGATCAGATGATTGGGTTGTTGGTGTTTCAAGTTTATATATCCAATCTTCATGGGGAACTTTCCCAGTAACAGTATCTGAAATTTCTTATACAGTTATTGGTGGGCAATTACCTGATGGGTTAACACTTGCTGCAGATGGTACAATTACTGGTACTCCAACAGTAGCTGGTACATTTAATGCAACAATTAAAACACATGTTTATGGTTCACACCAATGGTTTGGTGCTGTATCTCAAGATTTTGTTACTCCAGTAGAAGTTACTGTAGCAGCTGGTACACCACTACCAACTTCAAACGTAACATTTGATTCTAATTATCCTGAGTCATCTACACAAGTGGTTAATGTATTGACTGGTGAATCAGTAGAAGCATTAAATGCTCCTTATAGACCAGGATATATATTCATCGGATGGTTTACAGATGCACAAGCAACTACAGCAGTTGATTTCTCAGCTACAGTAGATAGCGATATGACAGTATATGCAGGTTGGCTATCAGCAACTTCAGTAGATGATTTAGCAGCTTCAATCAACCAATCAATTGCTGACATTAATGCAGCAATCGCAGATTCTAACTCTGACATAGATGATTTAGTAGAGGCATTAAACACAGCAGTTGCAGCATTAAATACAGCACTTCAAGCAACTGATGATGATTTATCTGATGAAATCACTACATTAAATCAAGCAATTGCAACATTAAACAGTAATATTAATGATAGCAATGCAAATATCGATTTAATTGAAGATCAAATTTCTGATGATGTTGCACAAAAACCAGCAGCAACTACTGCAATCGTTTTAGGTTCAGTATCAACATTAGGTGTTGGTGGATTATTCTTAGCATTAGTACTTAAAAAGAAACTTTTCTAATTGAAAAGATGAAGTAGATTTAATTATGGATTTAGGGATGCCCACTTTTGGGTATCCCATATTCCATAAAATAACAATATTATATATTACATTTATTCTCTAAACATATGGGGAAAATAAATGTAATAAATAAAAAAGGAAGAGGTCTAGAATGAAAAAAATTATGATGGTATTTGCTTTGATATTATTAGGCACAGTAATTGTAGCCTGTGATGATCAAGGTGAAGAAGAAACGATTAAATATACAGTTATATTTGATGTGAATGCTGGAGATGACAGTGTAGAAAATGAACCTGATATTATCAGAGTTGATAGTGGGAAATATGCAACAGAACCTACACCAGATCCAATAAGAGATGGATATGATTTTTTAGGTTGGTTTGATAATGCTAATGCAGACGGAGATACATTTGATTTTGACAACACAGCAATTAGTTCTAATAATTTTGTTTTATATGCAGGTTGGTCAGAAACAGTAACTTATTTGCAAGTCACATTCAATTTTGATAATGATGAATCTGCATTAATCGTAGATGTTGCTGAAGGAGAAACAGTTGATGCACCAAATGAACCAGAAAAAGATGGTTATAGATTTGATGGTTGGTATTTAAATGAAACTTTAACATCTCTCTATAATTTTGAAACATCTATTGATAGTAGTTTTAATTTATACGCAAAATGGGTTCAAATAATTACTTTAACATTTAATTATAATTATGAAGGTGCACCTTCTAGTGACACAGTAATATATGATTTAGATGAAACTGTTGCTCAACCTACTGCACCAACAAGAACAGGTTATATATTTGGTGGATGGTATACAGATAGTGAAACAACAACATCATATGAATTTGATAAAGCTGTTGAAGATTTAGTGCTATATGCGAAATGGATAGATGAAACTAGTCAAACACATACAGTAACATTTAACTATAACTATGAAAATAGTCCTGAAAATGTTGATCAAGAAGTTGTTGATGGCGGGCAAGCTGTAGCGATTAATACTGAAAGAACAGGTTATAGATTTGATGGATGGTATACAGATCAAACGACCTTATCAAATAGATTCGCTTTATCTACAGAAGTTAGTGAAGATGTTACATTATATGCAAAATGGGTAAAAACTTATGTGGTCACAATTTACTACAATTATGATGGTGCTACAAACCCACAACCTTTAGTAGTTGATGCAAATCAACAAATTGAATTAGATAATCCGTTTAGACTTAATTATGATTTTGCTGGTTGGAGCGATGAAACAACTGGTAATTTAAATGTTGATTTAACACAAGGTGTAAGTCAAGATATGAATATTTATGCGCAATGGACTAAAAATTATGCATTTGAAGCTGAATACTTAGACTATTCAGATTTCTTTGGTTGGGGATTCTCTGGTAATGCTACAGGGACAGATGCGATTTTATCTGATACGACTGGCCAAGGTGAGGCAAGCAATGGTCACTATGTGAGTTATTTATATGGTGAAGGGATAACTTTATCATATGAAATTTATTCAGATAGAGAAGTTACTGATGTTACATTAGTATTAAGATTATCTGGAGAAGTTAAAAACTTCTACATTCAATCACTTGCAACGCCGGGAGCAACTGAAGATGAACCTATTTACACAGTTAAAGTTAATGAAGATGTTATTGATTATGGAAATATATCATTCTTTGGTGTTCCATCACAATCTGAAAACACGTTATTACCATTTGCAGATTTTGTATTATCAATAAATATTACATTACATGAAGGATTAAATACGATTAATTTAATTACGGATAATACAGTAGCAATGGGTGGTACAATGAATGCTACTGCACCAATGATTGATAACTTGCAATTAGAAACTTATGCAATATTAACTTGGAATCCAATTTTAGATAATTATTAAAATATAATAAGGGAGAGAAAAAATGAAATTTACACAAATATTTCCTACTAAACATTCTCGTGTATGGCTTATAGTTTCAACGACATTTGTTATTTTGTTTATGCTAATTACGATTCTTTCATTAACAATGTTTTATGATGTGGCTAGTAATGTTCTAGGAAAAGAAAGACGTATTGTGGCTGGAGGCAGTGACCAAGCATATACGACAGAAATGACAAGTAAAGAAGAAGCACGTGAAAATGGTGAATATGTTAATGAACTTATCAATGAAGAAGGTATTGTCTTATTGAAAAATGACCAAAACGTATTACCTTTAGCTTCTGGATCAAAAATTAGCGTTTTTGGGAAAAACTCTGTCAATATCGTTTATGGAGGATCTGGTTCAGCAGCAGGTAGTGGCGAGTATACAAAGAGTTTATTTGAAAGTTTGGAAGCAGTTGGGTTTGATTATAATCCTACATTGAAATCATTTTATGAAAGTGATGATTCAGGCAGTGGGAGACCAGCGAGTCCTAAAATGGAAAATGATGGTAGTATATCATTATCAACAGGTGAAACACCATGGTCATCATATGGGAATGACATTATAAGTTCATTCGATGAATATGATGATGCAGCACTTATAGTTATTTCAAGAATTGGTGGAGAAGGATGGGATTTACCACGTACAATGGTTGATAGTGATGGACAATTAGTTTCAGGTGCGAGAAACGCTGATGATCATTACTTACAATTAGATGCAAATGAGACTGATTTAATACATGAAGTTGCACTAGCATTTGATAAAGTTATTATTGTAATTAATAGTAGTGCATCATTAGAATTAGGATTTTTAGATGATCCAGGTCATTATGCATATGAAAGTAATATTGATGCAGCATTATGGATTGGTGCACCTGGTGATACAGGTATTATGGCATTGGGACGAGTATTAGATGGCACAGTTAATCCATCAGGAAGAACTGTTGATACATTAGCTAGAGATTTTAAGGCAAGTCCAACATGGCAGAATTTTGGTGATAACTTAGAAACAAATGGTCAAATGTATACCAATGTACAAGATAAAAATTCTAGTTATTTATATGCGTTTGTTGATTATGAAGAAGGTATTTACGTTGGATATAGATACTATGAAACAAGAGGGTTTACAGATGGGGAGCAATGGTATAATAATGAAGTTGTTTACCCATTTGGTTACGGTTTAAGTTATACGACATTTAATCAAACAATTAAAAATAAAGATCGTCTAGATGGTGATGATTTTGATGAAGATTCAGTGATTTCTGTAACTGTTGAAGTAGAAAATACGGGTGATGTTGCAGGTAAGGATGCTGTGATGATCTTTGTTACTACACCATATATGGATGGTGAAATTGAAAAAGCACATGTAGTTCTTGTAGGATTTGCAAAAACACCATTAATTGAAGCAGGTGAAACTGTAGAAGTCGAAATTGAAATTGACCCATATAGCTTTGCTTCATATGATTATAATGATGCGAATAACAATCAATTTAGTGGATATGAACTAGACGCAGGAAATTATATATTTAAATTAGGTGAAAATTCACATACATATTATGATGAATTTACGATGAATGTTTCAAATGGTATTACTTATGATGTTGATCCAGTAACTGGATATCAAGTTGAAAACAGATTTGATGATGCTGATGATGAATTATCAACAGTGTTATCTAGAACTGATTGGGTGAATACATTCCCACAATCAAGAACAGAAGCAGAAAAAGTATTATCAGCAGTTACAAATCAAATCATTAATTCGACTGATTCAAAGAATCCTTTAACATATGCTGAATTCCCTATCTTTGGAGAAGGCAATGAAGTTAGATTTAAAGATCTAGTAGGTAAAACATATGACGATGAATTATGGGAAGATTTGCTTAATAATTTAACTGCAGATGAAATGACAGATTTATTTAATAAAGGTGCTTTTCAAACAGTTGATTTATTATCAATAGGTAAACCAAAAACGACTGATGCAGATGGTCCTAGTGGATTTGTTAACTTTATGTCCAACCCCCTTACTGGAGCAGTTTATGGAACATCTCATTATGCTTGTGAACCAATCATGGGTGCAACTTTCAATACTGATTTATTGTATCAATTAGGACAAGCTGTTGGTGATGAAGGATTAATTGGTGATGAACGTGGAGATGGAGCTCCTTACTCTGGGTGGTATGCACCAGGTATGAATCTACATCGTTCACCATTTGGTGGTCGTACAGGTGAATATTATTCTGAAGATCCTTATCTAAGTGGCATGTTAGGTGCATATCAAATCCAAGGAGCGATGAGTAAAGGATTATATACATTAGTTAAACATTTTGCAGTTAATGAACAAGAAACAAGTCGTTCAGGTATTGCAACATGGTTAGATGAGCAAACACTACGAGAAATATATTTAAAACCTTTTGAATATGCAGTTAAAGTTGGACAAACAACTGGTATGATGTCATCATTTAATAGAATTGGTGGCGTATGGGCTGGTGGTGACTATAGATTATTAACTGAAGTGCTAAGAAACGAATGGGGCTTTAGAGGTATGGTCATTAGTGATTTTAATACGGGTAGTCATATGGATTCTAAACAAATGGCTTATGCAGGTGGAGATTTAAATCTTCAAAACTTGGGTCAAGAATGGTCACCTAAAAAATCATCAGTAAGTGATATGAATGTACTTAGACTTACAGCTAAAAATATTTTATATACTGTTGGTAAATCTAATGCAATGAATAATGATATCCTTGGTTATAGAGCACCACTTTGGGTAGTTGCTCTATGGTCACTTGATGGACTTATTGTTGCATCACTTGGTACTTGGGGTTACTTTGCTGTTATTCGACCAAAACGAAAATAGAAAATTTACTAGTAAAAAGCATAGTCAAATATGCTTTTTATTTTTTTTGCATATAAAATATATAAAATGTGGTATCCTAAATAATGAACAATTGGGGGATATATCATATTAAAAGGAAGTATTTAGAAATGAAATTAATTAGTTTCATTGTTCCCTCATATAATTCTGAAGGGTACTTACATCGTTGTATTGACACATTATTATTTGATTTAGAAAATATCGAAGTCATTATTGTAAATGACGGATCGAAAGATAAGACGATTGATATCGCAAACGAATATATGGAAAAATATCCAAATACCGTTAAGGTCATTGATAAAGAAAATGGTGGGCATGGTTCTGGTATCAATGCTGGATTAGAGATTGCGACTGGTCTTTATTTTAAAGTCGTAGATTCTGATGACTGGTTAGATTTAGAAAATGGAAAACTATTACTAGACACGATAAAAAAACATTTAGAAGAAGGACAATCTCCTGAACTATATGTCATGAATTTTGAGTATGAGAAGTTATCAGAAGGTACAAGTTTCGTTAGAACATATCATAAAAATTTCCCAGAAAATAAAATCATTGATTGGGATCACATAAAACATAAATTTAAATACTCAAATACATTATTAATGCATGCATTAGTCCACAAAACAGAAGTACTTAGAGCATCAGGTTTAAAACTTCCACATCATACTTTTTATGTGGATAATATTATTGCATATCAACCACTACCTAAAATTAAAACAGTCTATTATATGAATAAAGTTTTATATCATTATTTCATTGGTAGAGAAGATCAATCAATTCAAATGCATAACATCGTAAAACGCTATAAACAGCAAATAAGAGTGTTTAGAGAAATTATGAGTTTTTATACGTATGATGAAATCAATCAAATGGGTAAAGGTTTAAGGGGCTATATGCGTCATGCTTTAACAGATATGATGATCATTACTCAGATGTTTACGACTGGTGAGCATACAAAAGAACGAAAAGAAGATTTAAAACAATTATGGAAAGATGTTAAAGCATATGATGCTAAAATGTATTATTTCTTAAAATATCGTTCATATAACACAATTGTTTCATTCCTACCTTTTAGATTAAAAGGGTTTGTTATGACAAAGAGTTACTTATATTTGACTAAGAAAATAAAATTAGGATAAAATATATATAAGAAAAGGGGTGCACTATGATTGCTAAATCAAATATAGCTAGATATGAAAATATAGCTTATCAAATTGCATCTAAAATTTATCAAGGGGATATTCCTATTAACACAAAACTAAGTGGTAGAACTTTACTGTCTTCTGAATATAATGTATCATCTGAAACAATTAGAAGAGCGATTCAATCACTTGTTAAATATGGTGTTGTAAAAGTTAAAGAACAAAGTGGTATTTACGTTATTTCAAGTGAGAGAGCTAAAGTGTTTCTTGATGATTTCGAAGTTAAAAAGGCGAAAAAAAATCAAAAACTAGAATTACTACAACTCATTGAAGATGAACGTAGAATACATACTAAAATGGATAAAATTATTAAAACACTTGTGCAAACAAATGAGTTATTTCCCTTTGATTATTTCAAAGTGAAAGTAAAACAAGATTCTAAAGTTGTAAATCAATCAATAAAAGAATTAGAATTTTATAAACAAACAGGTGGATTAATCATTGCCTATGAGATTGATCATATCATGTATCAAGTGCCTTCACCAGATACAATCATTAAAGAAAAAATGGTTTTATATATCATGGGTGATTTATCGATTAAAAAGAAAGTTGAACAATTCATTTAAGAACAGATTAAATATCTGTTCTTTTTTTTTAAAACTTTACTAACTGACAACCTTATGATATAATAGAGGTTGTAAATAATAGACAAAAAGGAGAGACAAACATGGGACTTTTAAAGAAGTTTTTTTTATTAACAATGGTGTTAATTGTTGGCTTTGCAGCTGCTGCATGTCAATATGAATCTAATACAATCGTTATTGCTGAAGGTGACTGGGATAGTAACCGATTCTATAACGATGTCGTTAAATTTATTTTAGAAGAAGGTTATGGTGAAGAAGTAGAAATTACTGAAATAGGTACTGAAGGTATGAATTTAGGTATGAGAGATGGATCAATTGATCTTAATGTTGAAACTTGGAGTGAGAATATGACAAGTTATCAAGAAGACATTGAAGCTGGTTATTATACAGAATTAGGTATTAACTTTGATGATAATTATCAAGGTTTATATATTCCTCAATTTATTAAAGATGCAAATCCAGGATTAGTATCTGTTGATGATTTAGTAGACTATAAAGCATTATTTCCAGATCCAGAAATAACAAACTGGGATCCTGATACTGATAAGGCGGTAGTATATGGTGGTCCATCATCATGGGCAATCACTAAGTTCTTTATTGAAAAATTTGAAAATTCAGATGTATATCCTGAATTAGTAGCTAATTTTGAATTTAGACCATTAGAATCAACTGCAACATTAAATACAACAATCGTAAGTGCATTTGATAATCAAGAAGCATGGGTTGGTTACTACTGGGAACCAACTGATATCATGGGTTTATATGATATGTATTTATTAGAAGATAATCATGATTATGTTCCAGAAACTGGTGTCGGATTTGTTCCAACAAATAATGTAACAATTATTGCAACTGCCGGTTTTGAAGATGAATATCCAGAAGCTACAGCATTCTTATCAAAAATGAGTACATCATCTGCAGTCGTTAATGCTGTATTAGCTTATATGGTGGAAAATGATTTAGATACAGAAGCTGCTGCTATTTGGTGGTTAGACAATAATGAAGATATGTGGAGCGCATGGGTAACTGATGATGCTCAAACTAAAATTAGAGCTGCACTAGACGCATTATAAGAAAAATAAAAAACATAACATATGCAGCGTTAGTTCGCTGCATATTTATTTGAATGAACAGAAAGAAGGTAATTTATGTTTCAAGTACCAGAATGGTTAGATTTTCATGATGATATTTCAGGAGTGATTGATCGATTTTTCGATTGGTTTAAAGCAGCTTTTAGTTGGCTTTTTGATATTATAAGAATTATTATCATTACATTATTAGATTTAATGCAAAATATATTAACGCAAACACCTTGGTGGATATGGTTATTAATCGTTATTGTATATTGTGTATTTAAATTTGCAACAAAAATTAAAGCTAAATTTAAATGGATTACAATGATTTCAATTTTAGTCGTGTGGTTGATATTCCATAATGCAGTCATTGAAAATCCTGCAATTGATTTAAATTTAGGTAATATTACAACACCATGGTGGATATTTATTGTATTCTTATTTTTCGCAACAAAATATTTATATAATAGCTCAAGAATGGCAATTGTTCTATCATTGTTATTATTTTTAATCGGTGTATTTGGTGTGTGGGATGCAATGATTTCTACATTATCAATTATTATCATTGCAGTGATATTTAGTTTCTTAATTGGCCTACCTGTTGGGATATTAATGGCTAAAAACATACATGTTAAAAATGTCGTTCAACCAATATTAGATATGATGCAAACAATTCCATCGTTTGTTTATCTAATTCCTGCGATGATGCTATTTAGTATTGGTCGAGTTCCAGCAACATTTGCGACACTCATTTATGCGGTTCCACCACTGATTAGATTAACTTATTTAGGTATTGTTAATGTTGACAAAGAAATGATAGAAGCTGGTCAAGCGTTTGGGTCTACACCTAGACAATTATTATTTAAAGTACAAATTCCACAAGCATTATCTACAATTGCTACAGGTTTAAACCAAACAACAATGATGGCTGTGTCTATGGTTGTTATCGCATCTATGGTTGGTGCAGGGGGTCTTGGTAGTATTATTATGACTGCAACCCAACAAATTGCTGTCGGTGATGCTTTTGTTGGTGGGTTTGCAATTGTATTCCTTGCAATTATCTTAGATAGATTATTACAAGGTGTTACACAAAAAATTGAAGCAACGAGAGGTGAAGCATAATGGGTATGCCAATTAGTGTAAAAAATCTTTCAATGATTTTCGGTACTGAAAAGCAGAAACAAGAAGCATTAAAACTCATTGATTCTGACTTAACAGTTGCAGAGATAAAGAAAAGAACTGGCGCTACAGTAGCAAATAGAAATGTTAATTTTGAAATTGAAGAAGATGAAATGTTCGTGATTGTTGGACTATCTGGTTCAGGTAAATCAACATTCATTAGAACATTAAATTTACTTAACGTTCCAACTAGAGGTGAAATTATCGTTGGTGGACAAGACGTTACAAAATTAACTAAAGAAGAACTTAGAGCGTTTAGAAGAAAAGATGTCTCAATGGTTTTCCAACATTTTGGTTTATTTAGTCATATGTCAGTTTTAGGTAATGTTGAATATCCTTTAGAAATCCAAAAAATGGATCCAACGATTATGAGAGAAAAAGCAATGGCAGCTATTGAAAGTGTAGGACTTAAGGGTTGGCATAACTCGATGATTGGTGAACTTTCTGGTGGTATGCGTCAACGTGTAGGTTTAGCTAGAGCATTAACAAATGATCCTAAACTATTATTAATGGATGAACCATATAGTGCATTAGATCCGTTAATTAGACGAGATATGCAAAACGAACTTATGACATTAGAAGATGATTCATCTAGAACTATCGTATTTATTACACATGATATGAATGAAGCCTTTAAATTAGGTGATCGTATCGCGCTAATGAAAGACGGAGAAGTAGTACAAATTGGTACACCTGATCAGTTCTTTAGAAATCCAGCAAATGACTATGTTAGAGATTTTATTGCAGATGTTGATAAATCTAGAATCTTAAAAGTAAGAAACGTGATGCGTAAAGTTTCTAATGTCGTTTTATACAATGATTCAATAGAAGAGGTTAAAGCATTCTTAAAAGATAAAGATTTAGATTATTGTTATGTCGTTGATGAAAAGAAAAAACTTATGGGTTACGTTGAATTAGAAGATATCAATAAATCAAAAGCTAAGACCATTGAAAAATTAGTCTTAACTGATGATTATGAAATCGCGAAACGTAACGATTATTTAAGAGATATCTGGTCACATTTAAAAGATACAACTTATGATGTACCAGTTGTTGATGTTAAAGGTAAATTTAGAGGTGTTATCGGTGCAGATGATGTCTTAAATGCCTTATCTGATTAAACTAACTTAAAAAGATTCCTTTAAGGAGTCTTTTTTTAAGAAAATGAACTGAAAGTTTGACATATGATATAAATATCTCTATAATGATATTAAATCAATGATTGGAAGTAGTAAATTTATACATTTTATTTAAGAGAGTATGTGGAAGGTGTGAACATACATAAAAGTATTTATTGAATGGATCCATGAGAGGAAACCTGAACTAAGTATGGTTTCACGGGCACTCCCGTTATAGAGTTAAGATATGATAGTATCTGATGAGGGTTCTTTTTTAAGAACTAAAAAAAGGTGGTACCACGATATATTCGTCCTTTATGCTAAATGCATAGAGGACTTTTTTATTTTTAAAAGGAGGTGTACAAATGGGTCCATGAAGAAATAATATCAATACACAAACAAAAACAATCATAAAAAATAAAAGGAGAAATCAAAATGATGAAACTAGAGTTTGGAAAATTTGGTGGACAATTTGTACCACCACAAGTCGTAAGTGCATTGAATGAATTAGAAATAGAATTCAATAAAGCAAAGGATGATCCTGAATTTATTAAAGATTTTAAATATTACTTAAAAGATTATGTTGGTCGTCCTAGTCCACTATATTATGCAGAAGCATTAACTAAAAAACTAGGTGGTGCAAAAATATATTTAAAACGTGAAGATTTAAATCATACAGGCGCTCATAAAATTAATAATACGATTGGTCAAATCTTATTGGCTAGACGTATGGGTAAAAAAAGAGTGATTGCTGAAACTGGTGCAGGTCAGCATGGAGTTGCAACAGCTACAGCAGCTGCAATGTTTGGTATGGAGTGTGAAGTTTATCAAGGTGAATTAGATACACAAAGACAAAGACTTAATGTATTTAGAATGGAAATGCTTGGTGCTAAAGTAACACCAGTAACTCAGGGAACTAAAACATTAGCTGATGCAGTAGACTACGCAATTAACGAATGGGTAAAAAGAGTTGACGATACTTTCTATTTATTAGGAAGTGCAGTTGGTCCTCATCCATATCCAACAATCGTAAAATATTTCCAAAAGATTATTGGTGAAGAAGCGAAACAGCAAATACTAGAAAAAGAAGATCGTTTGCCAGATTATATTATCGCTTGTGTTGGTGGTGGATCTAATGCAATCGGATTATTCACTGATTTCATTGATGATAAAGAAGTAAATATCATCGGTGTAGAAGCATCTGGAAAAGGTTTAAACACAAAAGAGCATGCAGCAACCCTTACGTTAGGAAAAGAAGGTATCATTCATGGTATGAACACAAAAGCGATATTTGAAGAAGATGGTTCAGTATCTCCAGTATATTCAATCTCAGCTGGTCTTGATTATCCAGGTGTTGGACCAGAGCATGCACATTTACAAGACATTAAGCGTGCAACATACCAAAGTGCAACCGATCAAGAAGCAATAGATGCATTTTTAGAACTATCAAGAGTTGAAGGTATCATTCCAGCAATAGAATCTGCACATGCGATTGCTTATACAATGAAATTAGCACCTACATTAGATAAAGATAAAATTATTATCGTTAATTTATCAGGTCGAGGGGATAAAGACGTTGAAGCAATCGAAGCATATTTAAAGGTTTAAAATTGCATTTAAAATTTTAAGTTATTATTCATGAAAGAAGAAGTTTAAGATATTAATATGTTTAATACTTGAAATAGTTATAATTTATAACATTTCAAAAATACATAGTCATTAACAATTGATGCTAAAATGCAAATTGATAGACACTAAATTCAAAGAATCAAGGTATGATTTATAAAGATATACAAATATGATATAATACATTATGATTAAAAAAATATAATGGAGTCATATATGAATATATACAAAATAGCAATTGTAGAAGATGAGAAAAAATATAGAGATACACTAAAAACTAATTTTAATAAATATTCTAATGAACATAAAATTTCGTTTAGTATTGATGAGTTCACTGATGGCTATGATTTTATTGATAATTATCAATGTCAATATAATTTAATATTTTTGGATATAGAACTCAAACAACTTGATGGTATGAAAACTGCTGAGATGATAAGAGAAAGAGACCATAAAGTCATTATTATTTTTGTTACGAATCTTGTTAATTTTGCAGTAAAAGGTTATGAAGTTGATGCGCAATCATTTTTAATTAAACCAGTGACATATTTTAAATTTTCAAGAGAAGTACATAGAGCTTTAAACAAAATAGACCAACAAAATAATCATCATATTATTTTAAATACAGAATCAGGGATCAAGAAAATCGAATCATCACAAATACTATTTATTGAAAGTGTTAAGCATGAACTAATTATAAGTACATTTCAAAGAAATTATAGTTTATGGGGAACTTTAAAAGAATGGGAAAGTAAATTAGAGAATCAGCATTTTTATAGATGTAACAACTCATACATTGTTAACTTAGAGCATGTTAAAGGTGTTGACGGTGACTATGTTATTGTAAATCAAACACGTTTAAAAATTAGCAGAGCAAGAAAAAAGAACTTTATGGATGTGTTAACTGAGTATTTCAAAGGTGGTATTTAAAATGATTGAGGGAACTGCAATTTCGAAAATACTATATGGTATTCTTCAACTAATATTCAGTGTATTAGTTATATATTTTATACCCAAACGCTTTAATAAAAAAATCACTTTTATTGGAATTATTATTGCTTTAATTATTTTTATATTATCACAAATGGTTTTTGAAACATTAAGTGATTCTTATTGGATTTTAACAATAATTAGTATGTATACCTTGATGATTATGTTTATATTCAGCATTGCACGTATCACCTGGATGCAATCTATATATTTAGCGACTCAAGCTTTTGTGTACTCGCAATTTGTTGCAGCAATCGAATGGCAAATTTACTATTACATTGGAACTGCATTTAATTATCATAGATTAGAAATGATTCAATATGCAATCTTTTTGATTTTCACATTAATTTTTGTTAGTTTGTTTTTTGGGATTTATAAGCATTATCATTTAAAAGGTTATAAACCAGAGATCAAAAGAAACAATATGGTTACTGTGTTTGCAATTATGATTATAGTATTTGTTATGAGTAATCTCTCTTTCTTAAATATACCAACACCAATATCTAGTGTATATCCGCAAGAAATATATTACATAAGAACCCTAGTGGATTTATGTGGAGTTGCAGTTATTTTAGTATTACAAGAGTATCAAATCATTATATATTCGCAAAAAGAGTTTACAGTTTTACAAACGACATTCCAAAAATATTATGATCAATACATTCAATCAAAAGAAAATATTGAATTAGCAAACCAAAGATATCATGATATTAAGCATCAAATAAATCTTATTAAGGCTGAAAATAATCATGAATTAAAGGATAGATATTTAAATGATTTTGAGAAAGAACTAAAAGGGTATTATTTACAAGCAGAAACTGGGAATGGTCTCATAGATACAATAGTCACTTCAAAAAGAATGCAATGTGATGAATTGAAGATAGATTTGACATATGCTATAGAAGGTTCAAAATTATCATTTATGAGCACGATTGATCTAACATCTTTTTTAGGTAATATGTTTGATAATGCAATTGAGTCTTCAAGAAAAGTAGAAGACATTGAAAAAAGAGTTATTAATATTAATGTGTATCAACAACATGCAATGTTAATTGTAAATATGGAAAATTATTATGAACATCCACTTAAATATATTGATGGTAATTTGATTACAACTAAAGAAGAAAAGCTAGATCATGGTTATGGTATAAAAAGTATTAAGTCAGTTGTAGAAAAGTATGATGGTACATTAAGAATAAATACGAGTGATAATTGGTTTATTATAACAATATTGTTTTCATTGAATAATGACGAATACATTAAATAAAAAAATACGCTTTATGTGATAAACATATAAGCGTTTTTTATTTATATTAGTATTTATTAGTAAAATTGAAGAGTTTTAATTAATTTATTAGTTAACTTTACAGAGTATTAGTAATTAAGGTATACCAAAAATGAAAAAAAAACGACAGTTTATGCGATAAAAAACAATGCTGAATGCTCAGTGATATAATGTTAATGAATGTAAGCGTTATTATTAAAATGACTTCAAGTTCTAAATAAAATAAAACGCAAAAAAGAGAAAGGGAGAAAAAAATGAGAAAGATTTTATTTGTTTTTGCTTTACTTACAAGTTTGTTGGTCTTAGTTTCATGTTCAAATGAACCTAATAGAGCTCCATCTATTACAGGTAATGTTGAGGACGATATTATGATCCTAGGTGATTCATTTAATATCGTATTAGGAGTGCATGCATCAGATTTGGAAGACTTAGACATAACTGAAAATGTCATAATTGAAATTAGTCCAAACATTGAGGTTGTTGATGGTGAAATAACACCAACATCAACAGGGATTTATACATTAACGTATACAGTAACTGATTCTGATGGGGCAACAACAGAAGTTACAGGTATACTAACTGTAACAGAAGTTTTATTTTCATTGTCCAGTAGTAGAAATGGCGATTATGTTATTTTAGAAAATGGTCTCTACATGGATTCTATTGGTGTAGCTGGAAGATGGACTTATGTTAATTCCATATTTACTTTAATTAGTGATAACGGTACAGAAGTAGTTGGAACATTTAATGCTGAAACTAATGCTTTAGAAGTTTCAATGCAAACTGGATGGTCAAGAACAACTTTTTCTGTAGATGAAGCGACATGGCAAGCAAAATTAGGTACAACTGGTTCATATGAAATCCCTGTCTATAATTAATAGACTGGTATATACAAAAAGTTCTTAACAATAAGGAGGAAAAAATGTTAGAAAAAATTAAAATTGATTTTGCGAATAAATCTATAGGTTATTATTTCAGTGCAGTGATAACACTTTTATCATTAGTTACAGCAATAGTTTATGCTGCAACATATGCAGGTACAGCTTATATTTCTTGGATGGCTTTTGTGCTTTTATTAGTTTTATTTGTAGTTAATGTTGCATTGTTTTTATTAGCTCAATTAGAATGGACAACACTGTCATCAGTAGTTCTTGCTACAATTGCAGTATGTTTCTTCGCATATGGCATCTATTTCTACGTGTCTATCGTAATGGTAGGTATTGATTTACAAACTTTTGATAATAATTTCATTATTAACGCTATATTATTTGTATTATTATTATCTTTAAGTATATCAAACGTATTTTTAAAAAAATTAAAATAAAAAATTAGGAGGAAAACCATGATAGCATTATGGAAAAAAATAGTAAGTCTGTTATTTGGTGTGTTATTTGCCTTTTTAATAACAGGTACTGTTATTGCAAGTGAAAATTCAGGTGCGATTAGTTCATTTTTAAATGCTAAAACATTTGAAGTTATAGATAATTCTGATGGAACTGAAGATACAAATTACTTTCCATCGAAATATGATAGTTTAGCTGACCTTATTCCAGATACACAAGAAATTGGAGAGTTAGCTGAAGCAGAAGGTGCTGTGTTATTAAAAAATGATAATAATGCATTACCTTTATTAGATGGAGATAGAAACGTAACATTATTTGGAGTTACATCAACTGATCCAGTATATGGGGGTACAGGATCTGGGGCTGTAAATACATCAACTGCTCCTTCATTTAAAACTGCTATGGAAGAATCAGGATTCACTATAAATGATGCAGTTTGGGATTATTATCTAAATACATCATATGGAAGATATAGTCAACCTATTCCTGGTGGAGGCTGGGGTGCTAATTATAACTATGTTAATGAGGCACCTTGGTCTGAAGTTGAAGATGCAGCAGCGGCTTCATTCGCAACTTATGGTGATGCAGCAATCGTCATTTTAGGCCGTGTTGGTGGTGAAGGTGCTGATATGCTAGCAGATACTCACCCAGATGAAGATGCTACAGATTCAAACTATCTTAAATTAACAGGTAGAGAAAAAACATTATTAAGTGAAGTAGCTGATAGAAAAGGTACTGATTTTAATAAAGTAATTGTGTTATTTAACACTGCGAATCAAATTGAAGCATCTTTCATTAATGATCCACAATATGAAATTGATGCAGCATTATGGATTGGTGGGGTTGGTCAAGTAGGTTTATACGCTGTTGCTGATATTTTAGCAGGTGAAGTTAATCCTTCTGGTCACTTATCAGATACATTCTGGTTAGATCATTCTCAAAATCCTGTTTCATCAAATTTTGGTGTTTATGCATTTGGTGATTTAGATTCTTATGATACAGATACATTATATGGTGTTCAAAATAATAGTTTATATACAAACTATGTGGTATATCAAGAAGGTATTTACTTAGGTTATAGATATACGGAAACTAGATATGAAGACTTCGTTATGGATAGATCTAATGTAGGTAATTTTGATTATGAAGAAGTTGTCGCATATCCATTTGGATTTGGATTATCTTACTCAAGTTTTGAATTCTCTGACTATGAAGTCACTAAAAAAGGAGATAATTATGAAGCATCTGTAACAGTTACAAATACAGGCAGTGTTGCTGGTAAAGATGTCGCGCAATTCTATGTTCAAAAACCTTACACTCAATATGATATTGAAAATGGTATTGAAAAAGCATCAGTAGAATTAGTAGAGTTTGCTAAAACAGACATCTTACAACCAAATGAATCTCAAGTCTTAACAGTGGAAATTGAAGGTAAATATTTCGCTTCATATGATGCAAATGGTGCACAAACATATATTGTTGACGAAGGTGAATATTATATCACTGTAGCACATGATTCACATGATGCAGTTAATAATATTTTAGCAGATAAAGGATACAGCGTATCAGATGGTATGACATCAAATGGTGATGCTACACTTGTTTCAACTTTTGAATTAGCATTTAATGATGAAAAATATAGTTTATCAGAAGTAACTGGTAATGCGATTACAAACTTATTTGATCAAGCTGATGTAAATAGAAATGATGCTTTCGGAAATCAAACTGTTCAATATGTTACTAGGAATAATTGGTCAGCTTCTGTAAATCTAACGGGTCATGTTGAATTAGACATAACTCAAGCAGTATATGATATCTTAGCTGCACAAAAAGAAGATCCACAAGAAGATGATATAGTTTATCCTGCATATGGTATTGATAGTGGGTTAATGCTAATTGATATGCGTGTAGATAGTGAAGGAAACCCTATTCCATATGATGATCCAGTATGGGAAACATTCTTAAATCAGCTTACATGGGATGAAATGACATATTTATTATCTACAGCTCTTCGTAAAACTGGTGCAATCGAATCAATTGCTAAACCAGAAACACTTGATCATAATGGTCCTTCAGGATTAATTATGGCATATGGAAATGGTCCACTTGGATTAGCAGCTAAAACTGATGATCCATTGAAAAATACTACTCCAATGTGTTATCCAAGTAATGGTATTATAGCAGCTACATTCAATCAAGAATTGGCTACTGTAGTTGGTGATTCGATTGGTGAAGAAGCACTTTGGGCAGGTTATAATGGTTTATATGGTACTGGTGCAAACGTTCATAGAAGTCAATATGAAGGTCGTGCATTTGAATATTATTCAGAAGATCCATTCTTAGGTGGTAGAATTATTTCTAATCAATCTGAAGCTATGCAAGAACATGGTATGTATGTTTACCTTAAACATTATGCATTAAATGATCAAGAAGCTAATAGAATTGGTATTAATACTTTAGCGAATGAGCAAGCTATTCGTGAAATCTACTTAAGACAATTTGAAATGCCTATCTCAGATGGTGGTGTTAAAAACGTTATGACAGCATTTAATCGTATGGGATTAGTTTATGCTCCACTTAATGATAATGCAATCAATGGTTTCTTAAGAGGAGAAGCAGGACTTGATGGATTTGTTGTAACTGATTTCTATACTAATTATGGACCATCGATGAATCGTGGACAAACTTTACTAGCTGGTAATGATTTACCTGATGGTGATGTTAATCCTAAATTATTAGATATCTATGAATATAATCATGGTGAAGTTGCATGGGCTATGAGAGAAGCTACTCATAAAGTTCTTTATACAGTTGTTCATAGTAATGCAATGAACGATTTCACATCAGGTACTCAAATTGTTAAAATTACTCCAAGTTGGATGATAGCATTAACTGCTCTTGACATTACATTTGGTGTAGGATTTATGGCTGTGAGTTCTTGGATGATAGTTGATTTTATCAAAAAAACTAAAAAATAAATTTATTGAGTTTTAAGAAAATATGTACTAAATTTAAGCACATCGATAAGATGTGCTTTTATTAGTTTTAAGCATTTGTACCGAACATGCGAAGAGAAATACCAATTATGTAAAAAAAAATATTAAGAAAAATTTATTGTTATAATTAAATTAGTGAAAACGCTTTGAAATAAATCATTATAAGTGTATTAAGTTTACTATGAGGAGAGTTATATGAGAAATATTAAGAAAATAAATTTAAGTTGGATGTTCTTAAAAAAGAACGTCTCTTATGATTTATTAAATGATAAAGAGTTTATTAAAATTGATTTACCACATACTTGGAATGGTATTGATGGACAAGATGGTGGAAATGATTATATTAGGGATGCTTTTTGGTACAGAAAAACATTTAATAAAACAGAATTACCAGAAGGACTTAAAAAATTTATAGAATTTAAAGGTGTGAATGCATCTGCAGACGTATATTTAAACGGCAAATTAGTCGGTCATCATGATGGAGGTTATTCAACATTTAGATTTGATATCACTTCATTCATTGAAGATGAAAATACATTGATGCTTCACGTAGATAACTCAGTTAATGACAGAGTATATCCTCAAAAAGCAGATTTCACATTCTATGGTGGTATCTATAGAGATGTATCATTTATTGGATTAGATGATAATCACTTTGATGTTCTACATTATGGTTCTAAAGGTGCTAAAGTTAACGCACATGTTGTTGATGGAAAAGGTCACTTAGAATTAGAAACATATGTAGTTGGATCTGGTAAAGTCTTAGTTGAGATCAAAGACCAAGAAGGTAAATCAGTTTATAAAGGTGATGCAGTTAATCCAATTGTTTTAGATGATGTTCATTTATGGCAAGGTATAGAAGATCCTTATTTATATACTGTTGAAATAAAATTAAAAGATGGCAATAAAGTATTAGATAATATTGAGTATCATGTAGGGTTTAGAAGTTTCTATTTTGATCCTAATGATGGTTTTTATCTAAATGATAAAAAATATCCATTACGTGGTGTTTGTAGACACCAAGACAGACCAAATATCGGTAATGCATTAACAACTAAAGAACATGAAGAAGATATTGAACTTATTAAAGAAGTTGGTGCAAACACAATAAGACTTGCACATTATCAACATGATGATTATTTCTATGACTTATGTGATAAAGAAGGTTTTGTTATTTGGGCTGAAATTCCATATATTTCAAAACATATGAATAACGCAAATGAAAATGCAAGAGAACAAATGAGAGAATTAATCATTCAACAATACCACAGACCAAGTATTGTTACATGGGGTATTTCAAATGAAATTACAATCTCATTTGCAGGTAAAGATTGTCTAGCATTCCATAAAGAAATGAATGATTTAGTTCATGACTTAGATGCTTCAAGAAAAACTGTTATTGCTGACTATATGCCAGCAAGAATTAATAATAAATTAAATAGAGTACCTGATGTTGTTTCATATAACTTATATTTTGGATGGTACCTACCTTTCACGTCACTAGCTGGATGGAAATTAGATAGATATCATAAAAAATATCCTAATGAAATTCTTGGATTATCAGAATATGGCGCTGAAGGTGTTGATAAAGTATTTAATAAATATCCAAGACGTGGTGACAACACAGAAGCATATCAAGCAATTTATCATGAACGTATGTTAGATATTATTAATGCCCGTGATTATATTTGGGGAACACATGTGTGGAACATGTTTGATTTCGCAGCAGATGCTAGAAATCAAGGTGGTGAACCTGGTATGAATCATAAAGGTTTAGTTACTTTTGATCGTAAGCGAAGAAAAGATGCGTTCTATATCTACAAAGCAAATTGGTCAAAAGATCCATTTGTTCATGTATGTGATAAAGCATATGAAATGAGAACAGGTAGAAAAACTAAAATTAAAGTTTACTCAAATCAAGACAATGTAGAAGTTTATCATAATGGAGAATTAGTATTTAATGGTAAACCTACAAATCATAAAGTAGAAGTAAAAGTAGTGATGGCAAAAGAGAATCATGTTGTTGTTAAATCAAATGATTTACAAGATGAATCTAAATTTATTAAGGTTAATAAAAAACCAAGTCAATACAAGATTAAGAAAACTAAAAATGTAAGTTGGGAAAAATAAAGGAGAAAAAGACATGATTGAAGATATTTCTAGTGAATACAGTGGACACATTAATAGAGGGAAAGCATATCAAGTCGCTTTATTTCCTTTCAATAACGCAGCAACAAACACATATCTAGCATTAATGACATTTGTCACTTATTATGGAGGTTACTACTTAAGTGGTGGTTTCCTTGGTGGCTTATTATCAGCAAGTGCTATGGCAGCGTTAACAATCATCTTATCATCAGTAGTTACTGGTATGAGAATATTTGATGGGATTACTGATCCATTTATTGGAGCATTAATTGATAAGACAAATGGTCGAATAGGTAAATTTAGACCATACATGATTTTTGGTAACTTATTATTAGCAGCATCAGTTTTAGCGATGTTCTTCTTAATTAGACCAATTGAAGCATCATGGTTAAGATGGGTATTATTCATATTTACATATGTATTATATGTATTAGGATATACAGCACAAACTGCTGTTACTAAAGCAGGTCAAACATGTATTACTAATGATCCTAAACAACGCTCACAATTTGTTGTTTGGAATATGGTTGGTATGATTGGTTCAATTGTATTAATCAACATGATTGGTAATGGATTATTACCAATTATGGTAGATCCTATTGATGCAGCAAACAACTTAGGTTCACAATACAATCCTGAGTTCTATAATATCTTAGTACCGATTGCTGTTGGTATCTCAATGATTTATACTGCTTTAGCAGTATTTGCAATTTGGAAAAAAGATATTCCTGAAAACTGGGGTATTGATGCAGATCACACACCAGCTAAATTTAAAGATTTTGTTAAAGTATTAAAACATAATAGTCAAATTAGATGGTTAGTATCATCAGCGGCAGCAAATAAATTAGCATCAACGATTGCAACTTCAGGTGCTGTAGCTGTTCTTATCTACTATTTAATGATGGATAACTATAACGGTTTATATATCCCAATGTATGTATTATCATTTATCTTCATGGGTGTATTCTTTATAGTTGGAGCTAAATTAGCAGGTAGAAGAGGACAAAAAAGAGCTGTAACTCAATTTACAGCATTTGCATTTATGTTCTATTTAGGTATAGTTGTGATGTTAATGATCTGGAATCCAGATAATCCAGCAACACACTTATCACTAATTCATTGGAATCCAGATGGGTCAATCTATTTTGAAACTAATTTAATTACATTAGTTTGGATTGTATTCTTCGGGTTTGGTTATGGTGCATATAACTTAGCATCAGAAATGGTTATTCCAATGATCGCTGACTGTACAGATTATGAAACATATCGTTCTGGTAACTATGTTCCAGGTATGTTAGGTACATTATTCTCATTAATTGATAAGTTTGTATCTTCATTTGCAACTGTTTTAATCTCAGTATTTACAGTAAGCTTAATCCCTGCTTTAAATGGTACATTACCAAGTACAGGTATTGATTTAACTAACTTTGATTTCACAGGTGTACAATTATCAGCCATCATTACATTTGCCTTACTTCCAATGACTGCATGGTTAATTACATTAGTATCAATGTATTTCTATAAATTAAGTGGAAATAAACTAAGAGAAATCCAAGCTGTTAATGCAATTCGTAAACAAGCAATTAGTCAAGGTATGCCAAAAGCAGATGCAATGCAATTATGGAAAACAATTGATCAAGTACCTCAAAACTTCATTCATGATTTTGATAAAATTATGCTTGAAGAAAATGAGAGACTTTCATTTTTGGATAAAATCTATGATAAAATTTGGGGTAAAAAAGAGCATGTTAATGCAAAACCTGCATCAAATGCAATTCAAATCCCTGAAGAGTATGTGAAATATAATTAAAATTAAGTGGTGACAAAATGTATAAACACGAAGTATTAAAAAGAATTACAGATGTTGGGGTTGTAGCAGTTGTAAGAGCAGAAAACGAAGCAGAAGCAATCGACATCTCAAAAGCATGTATTGAAGGTGGGATTCCTGCCATCGAAGTAACATTTACTGTACCAGGTGCAGCAGATGTTATCAAAGCATTAGACCAAAAATTTGGTGATGACGAATTAATCGTAGGTGCTGGAACTGTCTTAGATAGTGAAACAGCAAGAATCGCGATATTAGCAGGTGCTAAATATATCGTAAGTCCAGGATTTGATTTAGAATCAGCAAAATTATGTAATAGATACCAAGTACCTTATATGCCAGGATGCTTAACAATTACAGAAATGCTAACAGCAATGGAAGCAGGCGTAGATGTTGTTAAATTATTCCCAGGAAGCGCATTTGGACCATCATATGTGAAAGCAGTTAAAGGACCACTGCCACAAGCAAACATTATGCCAACAGGTGGCGTATCACTAGATAATGTCGCAACATGGATTAAAAATGGTGTAGTCGCAGTTGGTGTAGGTGGAGATTTAACAAGACCTGCTAAAACTGGTGATTATGAAGGCGTTAAACAAAATGCAATCGCATTTGTAGAAGCTGTTAAGAAAGCGAGATTATAACAATGTCAAAAATCGTAACATTAGGCGAAATCATGCTAAGATTATCAACACCAGGACAACAAAGATTTGTTCAATCAGACGCATTTAATGTGGTATATGGTGGAGGCGAAGCAAATGTCGCAGTCTCAGTTGCAAACTACGGACACGAAGCATACTTTGTATCAAAACTACCAACACATGAAATTGGACAAAGCGCAGTCAATGCCTTAAGAAAATATGGTGTTAACACAGATTATATCGCACGTGGAGGCGATAGAGTTGGTATTTATTTCTTAGAAACAGGGGCATCAATGAGAACATCAAAAGTGATTTATGATCGTGCAAATTCAGCAATCGCTGAAGCAGATATCAAAGACTTTGATTTTGATGCAGTATTTGAAGGAAAAGATTGGTTCCACTGGTCAGGTATTACACCAGCAATCAGTCCAAAAGCAGCAGAAATCACAAAACAAGCATGTATCGCAGCTAAAAAACATGGTGTGACAGTATCAGTAGACTTAAACTACCGTAAGAAATTATGGACACCAGAACAAGCACAAGCAGTGATGAAAGATTTAATGCAATATGTCGATGTATGTATTGGTAATGAAGAAGATGCAGAATTAGTATTAGGCTTTAAACCAGCACACACAGATGTAACTTCAGGTAAATTAGATGCAGAAGGATACAAACAAATATTTAAAGAAATGAAAGAAGCATTCGGATTTAAAATCGTAACTTCAACATTAAGAGAATCATTTAGTGCAACTAAAAATGGTTGGAGTGCATTATTATATGATGGAGAGTCATTCTATCAATCAAAACGATATGAAATAAACCCAATCATCGACAGAGTTGGTGGCGGAGATTCATTCTCAGGTGGTTTAATTCATGGGTTATTAACTAAGAAACCACAGGAAGCAATTGACTTCGCAGTTGCTGCAAGTGCATTGAAACATACGATTCCTGGAGACTTCAACTTAGTTGATGTGAAAGAAGTTGAAACCTTAGCAGGTGGAGACGCTTCAGGTAGAGTACAAAGATAGGAGATCAAATATGAAATTATCATTTAGATGGTATGGGGAATCAGACCCAGTAACATTAAATAACATTAGACAAATTCCACACATGAATGCAATCGTAACAGCAGTTTATGATGTGCCAGTTGGTGAAGTTTGGCCAATGGAAAATATTAACAAATTAAAACAATCAGTTGAAGCAAATGGTCTTGCATTTGATGTCATTGAAAGTGTACCTGTACATGAAGACATCAAATTAGGAAAAGATACAAGAGATCAACTCATCGAAAATTATAAACAAAACATTAGAAATTTAGGTGAAGCAGGCGTTAAAGTTATTTGTTATAACTTCATGCCAGTCTTCGATTGGACAAGAACTGAATTAGATCATGAACTTGCTGATGGATCTAATGCACTTGTTTACTACAAAGAACAACTAGAAAAAATGAATCCATTAACTGGTGAATTATCACTTCCAGGATGGGATTCAAGTTATACTAAAGAATCACTTACAAAATTATTTGACGATTATAAAGAAGTTGATTCAGAAAAATTATGGGAAAACCTTTCTTACTTCTTAAAAGCTATTATTCCAGTAGCTGAAGAAGCTGGTGTAAAAATGGCGATTCATCCAGATGACCCACCTTATCCAATCTTTGGATTACCAAGAATCATCACATGTGAAGAAAACTTAGATCGTTTCTTAAAAATTGTAAATTCACCATATAATGGCTTAACTTTCTGTACAGGTTCATTTGGATCTTCTCCAAATAATAATGTAGAAGATATGGTCGCTAAATATGCTCAAATGGGACGTATCCATTTCATGCATATGAGAAATGTTAAATTATTATCAGATGGCTTTAGTTTTGAAGAAAGTGCACATCCATCTTCATATGGATCAGTTGATATGGTTAAAGTATTAGAAAACTTATATGATGCTGGTTTTGAAGGATATGTAAGACCTGATCATGGCCGTATGATCTGGGGCGAAACAGGTAAACCAGGATATGGTTTATATGATAGAGCATTAGGTGCTACTTATTTAGTAGGTATCTATGAAACCCTACAAAAGATTAAAGGAGTTAAATAAAATGACATTACCATTTCAAGTAGATTTAAAAGATAAAATTGCAGTTGTTACTGGTGGTGCTGGTGTACTTGGTTCTTACTGGGTAGAAGCATTATTATTAGCAGGTGCTAAAGTAGCAATTCTAGACCTTCGTTTAGAAAATGCTGAAAAGAAAGCTAGTGAGCTTTCACATTTAGGTACAGTCATTGGTGTTGAAGCTAATGTCTTAAATAAAGCAAGTTTAGAAGCAGCTCATGAAGTTGTATTATCAAAACTTGGACCATGTGATATTCTTCTTAATGGTGCTGGTGGTAATCACCCAAAAGGTACAACTACTAAAGAATATTATGAAATTGGTGATGAAGATAAAGAAGATTTAGTATCATTCTTTGATCTTGACCAAGATGGTGTTAGATTTGTATTTGACTTAAACTTCTTAGGTACACTTTTACCTTCACAAGTATTTGCTAAAGATATGGTTAATAAACCAGGATCATCAATTATTAACGTATCTTCAATGAATGCATACACACCTTTAACTAAGATTCCTGCATACTCAGGTGCTAAAGCAGCAGTATCTAACTTCACACAATGGTTAGCTGTTCACTTTTCAAAAGTTGGTATTAGAGTAAATGCAATCGCACCAGGATTCTTTGTTACAAAACAAAATGAAGCTTTATTATTTAATCCTGATGGAACTCCAACTGCAAGATCAAATAAAATTTTAAATGCTACTCCAATGAGTAGATATGGTGAACCAGAAGAACTAATTGGCGCCCTACTTTTCTTAGTTAGTGAAAAAGCAGCTTCATTTGTTAATGGTATCGTCATTCCTGTTGATGGTGGATTCTCTGCTTATTCAGGTGTATAATTTGATATTTAATAGTTAATATTCTTTTCAAACTCCCTTGAAAATAATTCTCCGCAAAAAACTATTACATATAGAAAAAGAACACATATATTAACTGTTTTGTGTTCTTTTTACTTTATTGATCAAGTAAATTTATGTGATAAAATCTGAATATACCTTATAATTGAGAATTTTGTGAATAAGTTGTATAATTAAATTAAAATGATAGATTTTTATACTTAAAGTATAGAAATCTTTTCTTTTAAAGAGGTACGCGATGAATAAAAAACACAACGAATATATCATTGAAAGAAATGAAAGAACTACTTTGGAAGATCTTTATAGTGATGAAACAATTTTCTCGCTTGCCAATGGTAGTTTGGGTACTAGAGGACATTTCGCTGAAGGTTATGGAACTGATGATCATCCAATCACCTTACTTAACGGGTTTTATAATAAATATCCACTAAGATATGAAGAAAATTATACTGGATTCCCACAAATGGGACAAACCATAGTGACTCTACCTGACGCATCTAGAATACAAATCATAGCTGGTAAGGAAAAAATAGATTTAACTCATTCGAAATTAGTATCTTTGAAAAGGCAATTAAATATGAGAGCTGGTTATACAAAAAGAGAAGCTACATATGAAACTAAGAAGGGTTTTATTTTTGAACTTGTTGAATATAAATTAATTGCAGCTAATCGAAATGAGATTATCCTAAAATTAGAGGTTACTTCACCAAATTATGAAGGACCATTAAAGATAAAATCTTATTTATCAATGCCCTTATTAAAATATGTTAAACATGATGATCCAAGATTACCAGATACGCGTAAACATTTAGAATTAACAGATTTGGATGTTGTTGGTCAAATTGCTTATTTAAAGGCTAGAACGACTGTTTCAAATCAAAAAATACATGTGTCAATGACACATGACACTGATTTTTCTCTAGAATTCGAACATGAGAAAATTGTTGGATATAAAGATATTCATCTTAAAAAGAATAAGACATTTAGCATCACTAAATATGCTTTATATACGACACCATATGTTCAAAAGAAATATCATCAAAAAGTTGAAGTGATTAATGACTTTATTTATCCTTTTGAAAAATATGTTGAAGAAGAAAAAACGAATAGAAAAACATTTTGGGCTAACTCCCCAATCTACTTATCAGATAAAGAAATTGAAACTGCTTTAAGATATAATGTTTATCAACTACATTTAAATGCAGGTAAGCATCAATATACACATATCGCTGCTAAAGGTATTACTGGTGAAGGATATGAAGGGCATTATTTTTGGGATACTGAAGTATATGAAATGCCGTATTTTATATTAACTAATCCTAATAAGGCAAGAAAAATATTGATGTATCGTTATCTAACCTTAAACCAATCTAGAAGAGAAGCTAGAAATCTAGGTATCAATCGTGGAGCAAAGATTGCTTGGCGTACGATTGATGGTATGGAATCATCTGCATTCTTTTTAGCTGGAAGTGCACAAATACATATTAATAGTGATGTCACAATGGCATTTAAATATTATTTTGATGCGACTAAAGATTTAGATTTTATGATTAAATATGGTGCAGAAGTCGTACTTGAAACAGCATTGTTCTTATTTGATTATGGGTTCTTTGATGAGCAATCAAATTTCCATATTTATCAAGTCACAGGACCTGATGAATATACAGTGTTAGTAGACGATAATTACTATACGAATTATATGGCTAAAAAACATTTTGAGTTTGCCTATCATTTCGCGACAAAATATGCTGATGAACTGATTGATGTCTTTAGAAAAATGAATATTAATTTCCATACACTTGAAGCATTTTTAAGAGCTGCAAATCATATGACATTGCTTATTGATGATCAAAGACAAATCATTAAACAAGACAATTCATTCTTAGATAAAAAAGATTATGATTTATCAAGAATTCCAAGAGCACATTTCCCATTATTATTAACATATCATCCAATGGATTTATATCGCCATCAAATACTAAAACAAGCAGATGGTATACTTGCTTTAGTAACAGATGATTATAAAGATATAGATGTCTATAGAAATAGTTTTAATTACTATCTTCAAAGAACGACTCATGATTCAAGTTTATCAAGATGTGTTTATAGTATTGCAGCATATCGTTTAGGCTATGAAGATATAGCTTTTGACTATTTTAAAAAAGTATGTGATCTTGACTTTAGAGATTCACATAATAGGACTCAACATGGACTTCATATAGCCAATTTAGGTGGTAGTTATTTAACGATGATCTATGGCATATTTGGCTTTAGATTTAGAGAGGTTTTAACACTAAATCCTGTTATGCAAGAAACATTAAGTAAGGTTAAAACTAAAATTAAATACCACCAAACTGATGTTTGGTTAACTTTAACTAATGAGAAAATATTAATTAAAACAAATAAACAAATTAATATGATGATTAAAGAAAAAATGTATCATGTTGATAAAGAATTAATTGTTAAATTGTAAAGAAAAGCACCCGATTTAGGGTGCTTTTCTTATGATAAATCTATTTCTTTATTTAATATTCTTTCTTTTAATGATTTGATTTTAGCATCAATGATATCAGCAGTTTTAATAAATTCACTATCAGCTAATCCTGATGGATCATCTAATCCCCAATCTTCTCTATGTTTACATGGGATAAATGGGCATTCAACATTACAACCCATTGTAATTAAAACATCGAATTCTTGTGGAAGATCATCGATTAATTTTGAACTTTGAGTCTGATTCATATCAACACCAATACGGTCTTTAATGATTCTTACTGCATCTTGGTTAATTTGTGGTTTTGTTTCAGTACCACCACTGTATGCTTCAAAGAAATCACTATGGAATTCTTTTGTTAAGGCTTCAGCCATTTGACTTCTACAACTGTTATGTACGCAGACATAAGCTACTGTTACTTTTTTCATTTAAATCTCCTAATTAGTTGTTTTTAATGAATGCTTTAACTTCATCCAAACTAGGTACACGACCTGATGATACGATTTTACCATCAATGATTAATCCAGGTGTTCTTAGTAAACCACTGTTAGTAATCTCTATCATATCTGTAATATACAAGATATTTGCATTTACTTCAAGTTCTTTGACTGCTAGCTCAGCAAAATTTAGCAATTTTTTACAATTGGCGCATCCGCCACCTAAAACTTTAATTTCCATTTTAAAATCTCCTCTTATAATATGATATTAAATAAGTTACCCATGATGATGATACTTACTGATACGATTGATACAAATGTGACTAATAATTTCGTTTTAACAACTTTTTTTAACATAATGATTGATGGTAGTGACAATGCTGTAACAGCCATCATAAATGCTAAGACAGTACCGATACCAACACCTTTTAGTACTAATGCTTCAGCGATAGGTAATGTACCAAAGATATCAGCATACATCGGTATACCTAATACCGTCGCGATTAATACTGAGAATGGATTATTAGATCCTAATAATGTCTCAACAAGTGTTTGAGGTACAACCCCATGAATGAAAGCACCAATACCAACACCAATTAAAATATACATCCAAACACGTTTGATAATATCTTTAACTTGGTACCAACTCTCTTTGACTCTGTCTTTTCTAGTCATTGTTAATACATCATCACCATCAACATATCCTGCATTTTTAATGAAGTCATCAACATATTTATCCATTTTAAATAAATCAATTAAAGTACCACCAATGACTGCGATAATTAGACCAACGACAACATAAATAAGTGCAATCTTCCAACCGAAGAAACTAGCAAGTAATAAAACACTTGCAAGATCAACTAAAGGAGAAGATATCAAGAATGAAAATGTCACACCAACAGGCAGTCCTGCTCTTGTGAACCCGATAAAAATTGGAATTGATGAACAACTACAAAACGGTGTGATTGTCCCAAGAAGTGCACCAAACATATTTGCACCAACACCTTTATGTTTAGAAAGAATCTTTTTTGTTCTCTCTGGCGGGAAATATGTTTGAATATATGATGATATAAAGATTAATGTCATTAATAAAATAAATATTTTTATCACATCATATATAAAGAATGATGCTGTTGTAAAAGCAATAGAGTTTTCATCTAGTCTAAATACATTTAATAGTAGACCATCGACTAAATTTTGTAGCCATAGCATTTTTAGTAATTGATCATTAATAAAAGAAAAAATAAGTCTTATAAGTTGCATGATGATTTTGTGTCCTTCAATTCTGTAAGATATTTGATTAAATCATCTAAAACATCATAGTTAACATAATGTTTATGCCAAGTACCTTCTTTTTTAGATGTTGTTAATCCAGCTTTGTTTAATAAGTTAAGGTGATATGATAATGTGGGTTGTGTAATTGGTAGTTGATCAATAAGTGTACAACCACATGATTCACCTGAAATAAGTAGTTTTAATATCTTTAAACGATTCTCATCTGAGAGTGCTTTAAAGAGTAACGCTTTATCTTTTTCCATATGTCCTCCTATATAGATAAATATAAATATAGATAACTATCTATATAATAACATATTGATAGGTTTTATACAATGGGATATAAATAAAAAACATGACAATTGATGTCATGTTTTTTATTAAAAGGGGAGAAACTTAGGTTTAAGTGAATTTAACAGTATGGTCTAAGCTCAATTCAAGAGCTTTTTTTACGCTTTCAAATGAATCTTCATAATCTTTATCTTCAACTTCGATAACGATATGATGTTTGTAATTGGTGTCTTTAACTGCGTTTAAGAATTTTTCCCAGTCAATATCACCTTTACCAGGAATTTTAGGATCCATATATTGAAGTGGATATGCAAATATACCGACTTCGTCTAATCGATCTTGATCAACCTTAGTATCTTTTAAATGTATGTGAATCATACGGTCCTTAAATTCATATAATGGTTTAATGTAATCCATCCCTTGGAAACTTAAGTGAGAAGGGTCATATGCTAAACCGAAATATTTTGAAGGGATGATTTCAAACATTTGTCTCCATATAGCAGGAGAACTAGCTAAGTTGACACCACCTGGCCATTCATCTTTTGTAAAATACATTGGACAGTTTTCTATACCTACATAAACTTCTAATGATTCTGCATATTTGATAATGTCTGGCCAAACGTTTTTAAATAATTCTATATTTTCTTCAATAGTCTTTGATTTATCTTTACCAATGAATGTACTTACACGGTTAATACCTAATAAGTGAGAGAAGTAAATAACTTTTTTTATGTGATTGATATATAGATCACTTTTTTCTTTATCTGGATCTAAGGGATTTGGATAATATCCTAAAACTGCTAAATCAATGTTTTTTGCTTTTGCAGTTTCTAAAATATGTTTGATATATTTAGGATCATGATTATCTACATCGACATGGGATACCCCTGCATAACGTCTTTCAGATTTACCTTGTGGCCAAGCACAAACTTCTAATGACTTATAACCCATTTCACTGATAAGATCAATAACTTCTTCAAATGATTGATCTGGTAGTATAGCTGAATGCAATCCAATTTTTAAATTACTCATTAATTGTTACCCACTTTCTAAGTTGCGCTGATTCATATATCTTTTCATTTAAAACCATTTGTCTTAAACCATCTTCGAAAGTTGCATAATATGATTTTTGATCAGGGTGTTCAACTGCTTGATATATGTTTTTAAAATTTTGTTTGAATGCATCAGGGAATCCTTCCATGTGACCAGATGGATAATTAATAAGATCTTTAACTGCATGCATCATAATTTGGTCTTTAGTTATAATTTGATTTGGTTTTTCTCTGAAACCAACTTTAATATCAGATAAATCTTCTAAGTTCCATTCGATAGAAGCTTTCTCACCACTGATAAGTAGATGTATTCTATTTTTCTTGCCTGCAACCATTTGTGAAATATAAACATTACCTAAAATGCCAGAAGCAGTTTTAAAGTTTACAATAGCAACATCCTCAGTATCAATAGGGATATCATCATATGTCATGTCGTTAGTTGCTGTTGCAAAAGTTTCTAATGGTTTAGTTGCTTTCTTTCTTACTGGATATACAGTTTGAAATTCAGATAAAACTTCAACGATACGATCACCTGTAACATATTCCATTAAATCTAGCCAATGAGAACCGATATCAGCTATCGCTCTAGTTTTACCAGAAGTTTTAGATATTAAACGCCATGAATAATCTGTTTGATATAATAACCAATCTTGTACGTATACACCTTGTATAGAAAACACACGTCCAATATCATTTGACATAATCATGTGTTTCATATATGCGGTTGCTGGATATAATCTGTTATGGAAGTTCACAGCAGCAACGACATTGAATGTCTTTGCAAGAAGTACTAATTTTTTAGCTTCTTCAACAGTAACAGTCATTGGTTTTTCTAATACTACGTTTATGTGTTTGTTAATAGCATAAGTTGCTATTTCGTAATGTGTGTTGTTTGGTGTACAAATATGAATGAAATCTAAATTTTCTTTTTCAATCATCTCTTTATAATCTGTATAATAGTGATTTACATTAAGTGATGAAGCTTTTTCTTCAACACCAAATTGATCACAAATAGCAACTACTTCAATATTACCCAAACGTCTTAACGCCTCTATATGGGCAACACCGATAAATCCGACACCAACTATACCAGTTTTGTATTTTCTCATAAATAACATCTCCCTACCATGTAATCGATTACACTATCATTGTATAACAAACTAAAACAAATAGCAAGAATCAAATAAAAAATGAAAAAACGGTGTTGACATAGCGCTTACATGTGTTATAATTGTGGTATCAAAAGCGTGTAATCGATTACACACAAAGGGGTAAAAATGACAATTAAGGATATTGCAAGACTTGCTGAAACGTCGGTTGCTACTGTTTCTAGGGTATTAAATAATGATTCTAAAGTAGCACCGAGCACTAGAGCTAAAGTTTTACAAGTTGTAGAAGAAAACAATTATATACCAAATATAACAAGCAGAACAATGCGCACTAAGAAAAGCAATAAAGTATTAGTAATCATACCAACAATCGTCAATTCTTTTTATTCAAAAATTTTACAAGGGATTGAAGCAAGAGCGGAAGAAACTGGATATGATGTATTAATCTCTATTACTAACTTAGAAGAAACTAAAGAAAAAAAATATTTAGACATGTTAAAAACAAAACAAGTCGATGGATGTATAAGTTTGTTTAGTTTATTACCTGCTAAAGAAATAGATGAGCTTGCATCTAATTATCCATTTGTACAAGCATGTGAGCCAACTGTTGGTGCACATGTCTCAAATGTATCAGTTGATAATAGACAAGCAATGTATGATGTGACATCAGAATTTATCGAACAAGGTCACAAACGAATCGCAATGATTTCTGGAGATTACTATAAATATTCAGAATTAAATAGAGAACGTGGATATAAAGATGCATTATATGATCATAACATGTCATTTGATGAATCATTACTGATTAAAAAGTACTATCGCTATAGAGATGGCGGAGATGCACTGAAAGAGTTAATGGGATTAGATAATCCTCCAACTGCAGTTATTTGTGTATCAGACTCACTAGCGATTGGTGCTGTTAATCAATTATTAAGTATGGGTAAGAAACCAGGTAAGGATATTAGTATTATTGGATTTGATAATACTTCTATTACTTCAAATTTCGTCCCATCAATATCAACGATTGCCCAACCTAGATTTGATTTAGGTACAAATGCATTTGATTTATTATTAGAAAAACTTAATGAAAATGATGGCTCAAGTAAAAAAGTTATTCTACCTTATCAAATCATTCATAGGGAATCGACTAAAAAATAGTGAACAACTTTTAAAAGTTCAAATAGGAGGAAAATACGAATGAAAAAGATTGTAGTAGTTTTATTGGCACTTGCGTTTGGTCTATCTTTAGCTTCATGTAAAGAAGATACAACATTAATCGCAGTATTAATTCCAAGTGCAGATCATGGTTTTACAGGTGAAAGTGTAAGTCATGCGATCGCAGGTACTGAAAGACTTGCAACAGAAAATGGATTTGATTATAAAGTATTAACATCTGATAACGTTGTTGATCAATCAAATCAAATTGAACAAATGATTAGTGAAGGTGCTGATGTATTTGTATTATGGCCACATAATGGTGATGAATTAAAATCAGCTGCTCAACAAATCGTTGATGCAGAAATCCCTTTAGTCATCTATGATAGATTGATTAGTGATTTTGATGAAACAGCAGAATTAATGGGTGACAACGTAACTATCGGTGAAGAAACTGGCGATTACTTCAATGATTACTTTGCTACTGAATTAGCTGCTGGTGAAGTTCATATTCTTGAGTTCAAAGGTGATAACTCATCTGTTCCTACTCAAAGAAGTGAAGGTTTCTATTCAACTGCTGATGATAATTTTGTAACTGACCAACAATTTGTTACTAATTGGAGTAAAGATACTGCTCAAGAACAAATGGAAACATTCTTAACTTCTAAAACACAAGCAGAAGTTGAACAAGTTCAAGCAATCTTCACTCATGATGCTGAAGTTGCACTTGGTGTATTAGCAGCATTAGAAGGTTATTCTGGTACAAATACAATTAATGTTAAACTAGTTTCTGCAGTTTCTGCACCAACTGAATTATTAGAAAAATATGAACATTATGAAGATTTAGGTTTTGATCAAGTAACATTCTCATTCTCACCAGCAATGGTTGTAGATGCAATCCAATTAGGTATTGATGTGTTAAATGGTGAAACAGTTTCTGGTCAATATTTAGTACCTACAGAAATGGTTGATAATAGTAATTATTTAGCATTTATGCAAGGCGATGTTTATACTTATAGATATTCATTAGATTAATCATTAAATAAAAACATGGAAATAAGTCGATTAAGTGATTAATCGGCTTATTGACCATATTTGAGGTAATATACATGCAAATAGAATTTAGAAATATATATAAAAATTTTGGTGCAGTTCAAGCATTAGATGATGTTTCTTTTGTTGTACCTGAAGCACAAATATTAGGGCTATTAGGTGAAAATGGTGCTGGTAAATCTACACTAATGAATATATTAGGTGGTGTACTACCTCCATCATCTGGACAAATCATGATTGATGGTAACATCAATAATAGTTTGACAACTCAAAAAGCATTTGATTTAGGCATTAGTTTTATCCATCAAGAGTTAAATTTAGTTAATGACCTAAGAGTGTATGAAAATCTATTTCTCCATAGAGAAATAACACAAAGAGGGTTATTAAATAAAAAAGAAATGATTTCAAAAGCTTATGAAGTTTTTGAAAAAATGCATATTGATATTGATCCTGAAGTGTTTGTTAGAGATTTAGATACATCAAGAAAACAATTAATAGAAATTGCTAAATCAATACTATTTGATTCAAAGGTTATCATTTTTGATGAGCCTACAACAGCTTTAACGAATGAAGAGATTAAAAACTTATTTAAAATTATGAATGATCTTAAAAAAGCGGAGATTACAATGATATATATTAGTCATAAAATGCCAGAATTATTTGAAATTTGTGACTCATATGTAGTTTTAAGAGATGGTAAGTTTATTGACAGTGGATTATTCTCAAATATTGATGAAAATAAAGCAACTGAATTACTCGTTGGTAGAAAATTAGCACATGATGTTATTGCTTATGATGAATCGCATATTGGAGAAACTGTATTTGAAGTTAAAAATTTATCATTAGATCCTTTTTACCAAGATATTAATTTCCAAGTAAAAAAAGGTGAAGTCTTAGGTATTACTGGTTTATTTGGGGATGGACGAGGAGAACTTAGTGAATCATTATTTGGTGCACGTAAGTTTACTCAAGGAGAAATTTATATTCATGGTAAAAAAGTAAATATGAAAACGATTCGAAGTGTGATGAAATCAGGTATTTCAATGGTACCTAGAAATAGAAAAGAAAGATCAATTATTCCTGATTTGAATATTTGTGACAATCTTTCAATGGCATCATTTTCGGTTAAACATAAAAAACCTCTAGTTTCAATGAAGGAAGAAGTTAGTCGTTTTGAAAAAAATCAAAAAGATACAAATATTAAAGTTGGTAGTCCACTAGATAAAATTACATCACTTAGTGGAGGTAATCAACAAAAAGTCATATTCTCAAGATGGTTTGAATTAGATAGTGACTTATATATATTAGATAATCCAACTCAAGGGATAGATGTTGGTGCGAAAAGTGAAGTATATCACTTAATTAATCAGTTAGCGAAAAAAGGAAAATCAGTGATTGTATTTAGTTCTGAATATCATGAACTTGAAAAAATATCAAATCGCGTGATTGTTATGTATCGTGGAAAAATCAATAAAGTATTTTCACATGATGAACTCAATGAACTAGATATTATGTATTATTCAACTGGTTCAAATCTTAAGGAGCAACAAAATGAAGAAATTAGAGTCTAGTGTTGTAAAAGAACAAGTAAAAGTAAAATTTAAGGATATCGTTGTTAATCATAATTATATTTTCTCACTCATTATTATGTTAATTATTGGTGCATTTGCCTCAAGTAATTTCTTATCTATGGCAAATCTTATTCAATTACTTAGAGCATCAACAATTATCGGTATTATTGGACTAGGTATGACACTTGTCATTATCAGTGGAAATATTGACCTATCAGTAGGATCGATTTTAGGATTTACAGCTGCAACAGCTGTTATAGTCTATAATGCGACAGGTAGTATTATTGTTGTATTATTATATAGTTTAGCATTTGGTGCTTTATTAGGTCTTATCAATGGATTCTTTGTTGGTAAAACACATATTGCAGGTTTTATTGTGACACTTGCGACAATGGTATCATTTAGATCACTTACTGTACGTCTTGGTGAAGGTGGTCCATTATTAATGGATAATGATTTATACTATAGTGGGCTAAGAGAAATTGGTTACGGTAAATTCTTAGGTATTCCATTTATCGGTTGGATCTTTATTGCAACAGCTGTATTAGTATGGGTTGTTATGACAAAAACTAAATTTGGACGTTATGTTTATGCAGTTGGTTCAAATGAAAAAGCAGCTAAATTAAGTGGTATTAATGTTGATTTAATTAAAGTGTTAGTTTATACAATTGCTGGTTTATTATCAGGGTTAGCAGCATTCTTATATATCTCTAGATATGGCTCAGTTGACACATCAACTGCCGGTTCTGGATTTGAATTAGATGCGATTGCAGCCGTTGCTATTGGTGGTGCATCAATGGCAGGTGGTAGAGGATTCATTCAAGGTACATTCTTTGGTGCAATCATCTTATATTCTATTGATGCAATCCTTAATGCATTTGGTGTATCAGCATTCTTAATTGACTTTATTAAGGGTATATTAATTCTTGGAGCGGTATTAGTTCAAAGATCGCTTAATCGTCAAAAAGATAGTCATTAAAGAGGTAGCTTAGCTACCTTTTTTTATTTGATATAACTTTATATAGTGCTATAATGATTTTATGAGGTGACGAATATGAAAATCAATTTAAAAACTAAAAACTACTGTGACGTCATATTTAAAGACGATCAAAAAAGAGATTTATTATTAATCCTTCCAGGTGGAGGTTATGAATATACATCAGAGCGTGAAGCGATGCCAGTTGCTAAAGCATTTATGCCTGCTGGTGTACATGCTGCGATATTTTGGTATAGAGAAGAAAAACTATTATATCCTGCTTTACTAGATGAGGCTTTAGAACTTATTCATGAGTTAGAAAACCTTCCTCAAGTTAATAAACTTATGGTCATCGGGTTTTCAGCTGGTGGACATTACGCATCACTTATGAGTACTTACTTAAGTGATCATTTCACAAAATCATTATTAATCTATCCAGTGATATCAACACTGCCTAAATATGCTCATGTTGGATCATACGAAAACTTATTAGGGAAAAAATTCACTGGTGAAGATATCGAAGAAGTATCAACAGACCTGCAGGTACATGAAAATGTACCACCAACTTTCTTAATGCATTCAATGGATGATGGTGCTGTCCCTGTTGAAAACACAATTAATTATTTAAATGCTTTAAGATTGAATCATGTTTATGCTGAATGTCATATATATCCGACTGGTGGTCATGGTATTTCAGTATTATCTAAAGAGACACATAATTGGGATATGTCATTTGAACAATTTGATAAAGAAGCTGGATATATTAGAAGTTGGGTTGACCTAGCGTTTAATTTCATCCAAAGAGATATTAAATAATGGTTAATATATTATTAAGCTTAAGATTATTTAATCATCCAGTCGTTTATAAAGCTGTTAAACCATATGTGAAAGAAAATGATAAGATAGCAGTATTAACATATTCTTTTTTCAAAATGTTTTGTGAAACAAAAGAAAGCTATGAAGCGTATTATGAACAAGATGGTCCTTACTTTGAAAAAATAGCGACATCTTTTGAAGTTTTTGGTATTGATAGAAAACAAATACTATGGATTGATTATTATAAAGATTCAAAAGAAGAAGCAATCAAAAAACTAAACGAAGCAGACATTATATATCTACCAGGTGGTGCACCAGATGAGATGATGCAACGTATCATTGAAAAAGACTTGCTTGACACATTAAAGAGCCTAGATAAGACATTTATAGGGGTTTCTGCAGGCACGATGATTCAGTTTAAAGACTATTATATTGCACCTGATAAAGAATACCCATCATTTAGTGAAGAAAAAGGACTTGGACTTGTGGATGGCTTTTATGCTGAAGTTCATTTTAGAAGAAGAAATAAGCAAAAAAAAGCAATCAAAAAAGTATGGAAAAAGTATCATAAAGATATGTATGTGATTCCGGATGATGGATGTATCATTGTTGATGATCATAAACTTACAACATATCATACAGCAAGAAAATATTATAACCAAAAAGGTAAAATCAAACGTTAAATGAAATGAGTTAATCTATGAAAAAATTCGTTATTATCTATACAATTATAAGTGTTTTATTACTTGTAGTTGTTACATTAGTTGCATCATATAATCATTATTATTCACGTGTCATAGATGTGTATCAGGATGTGTCAAGTGAAGCGAGTGACACTGGGAATTTTGACACATTAGTTGGTATTCAAACTCAAGGATATCAAAAAGTAATTGATCAAGTAAATGGTGATTATCAATTTATAGCTTATATCGCTATAGGTTCAAATGAGGGTATAGAAATAAATCAATTGTCAATATTCATTAGACCGATAACAGATGTGTCTTATGCTCAAACAATTGATGATACTAATGATCAATCAGATGTTATATTTACAAATGATCAAAATGCATTAATCTATAGTTTGAAAAGTGATGAAGCATATGCAGATGAAGCTGTTAGTTATGGGATCCACACCATTGGATTTTATTATGCTGTATTTGAATTAGGTAACACACAAACAATTCAAATTGAAGTACTAGATTATGATGGTTTATCAATACTTGACACAAGTTATCAATATAATGAAGTATTAACACTTGAAAGTCCCAATGTATCACCTGCAGTCAGTGATGAAGTATTCGCTGACTTAGTAGATTTTAATACTTATGTTAGACCAGAGATATTAAAAACTGTACTGATCTTTATTACTGTAGATATAGCACTAGGTGCTGGACTATATTTTTATAGAACAAAATCAAAGAAGTTATAACTTCTTTTTTTTATGATTTGAAAAATACGTTTGTATTTGTAAAAAATATTCATATAATAGAGTTGAAAGCGGGTGGCATAAAATGAAATTAATTAGGACATGCAAAGAAAATAATGAATGGTTGACTGAAGTAGAAATAAAAACAGTTGAACCAACAAAATCAGAAGAAATTAAAATTGATCAACATCAAAAAGGTCAAACTATTATAGGATTCGGTGGTGCATTTACAGAAGCAGCTATTTATAATCTATCAAGAATCTCAGAAGAGAAAAGAGATGAAGCGATTAAATCCTATTTTGATTTAGAACAAGGATTGGGTTATACCATTGGGAGGGTATCAATCCATGGATGTGACTTTAGTTTAGGTAGTTATTTATATATAGATGATTATGATGATACACTAAAATCTTTTTCAATAAAAAGAGATGAACCAATTATCAAAACAATCAAAAAAGCAGAAGTGTTTGCTAAACAACCAATTAAGATATTAGCATCACCTTGGACACCTCCATTTTGGATGAAAGATAATCAAAGCCCAATTAGAGGTGGTAAACTACTTCAAAAATATGATCAAACATGGGCAAACTATTTTGTTAAATTCATTGATAGTTATAAAAATGCAGGTATAGATGTTTTTGCAGTAACAGTTCAAAATGAACCTATGGCTGCACAACGTTGGGATTCATGTATTTACGAAAATGAAGATGAATTAAGATTTGTAAAAGTTCTAGGTAAAACTTTTGAAGACAACAATCTAAGTGATGTCGATATATATATATGGGATCATAATCGAGATGTGATGTTAGAAAGAGCTGCATATGTCTTAAGTGATGAAGAAGCTTATAAATATGTTCATGGTACAGCATTCCACTGGTATGATAATGAAATGTTTGATGAAGTTAAGAAAACACATGACATGTTTCCTGATAAACATTTATTATTTACTGAAGGTTGCCAAGAAGCAGGACCGCACTTTCATGATTACAGTGTTGGTGAGCGATATGGTCGAAATATTTTAAATGATTTAAGAAACTATAATGAGGGATATATTGATTGGAATTTATTTTTAGATGATACAGGTGGACCTAACCATGTAAACAACTTATGTTCATCTCCGATTATGTTTAAAATTTTTCATGAAGAAGTGATTCATAATCCTTCATATTACTATATTGGGCAGTTTTCAAAATACATTAGACCTGGTGCGAAACAACTCATATCACATGGTTCGAAAGAGATTAGTTATGTAGCCTTTGAAAATACAGATAAAACAGTCGCAGTCGTTGTGATGAATGAGAAAGATGAAGCTGAAGTTATCACAATTGATGGGTTAAACGATAAAATATCATTTGAAGTACCAGCACATAGCATTCAAACATTATTAATATAATTAATAAAAAACAAGGCGTTATCTACCAAAGATGACGCTTTTTATGTAAGCGATTGCATTTTTTTGAATAAAACTCTTTACTTCTTGAAAAAAAAGCATATAATGTAATTAGGAAACCGATTTCTTTGGAGAGCTGAACTTATGATTAAACGAGTTGAATTAAAAAAACATCATGGATACTACTTCCCACTTTTCAATCGACTTGGAATGAGAAGTGCAATCACACCTTATTTTCAAGGTGATTTAAAATTAGATCAACATCATTATGCTTTATCGCCAGTATCAGAACTTGATTTATATAAACTCAGTCAAAGTAGAAATGTCATATTTGAAATTGATGGTAAACGTTTTGATTTAAATGGATCAAGAGCCCATCAACAAGAAGATCGTTTAGAAGTCGAAGTTTCTCCAATGTATCAAAAAGTATTTAGAACACATAAAAACCATCAAATAATCACAACTAGTTTTGTCGCAAAAGATGAACTGATTGAATGTCATGAAGTGGTTTATAGAAATTTAACAAACAAAAAACAAAAAGTAAAAGCACTTGTTGCAATGCCTCTTTATGGTAGAAGTGCTGATAATATTAGAGATCACAGACATGTAACATCATTATTGAATAAAGTTTATACACATGAGTATAGCGTATCATTGAAGCCGACATTGCTTTTCAATGAAAAAGGACATTTTAAAAATGATGTAAGTTATGGTGTATCTGCTTTATCAAGTGACATGAATGTTATAGGATTCATACCTACTATGGAACAATATTTAAATGGTGGTAGTTATGAATATCCTAGATATAACCAGCTAACTGATAAACATCAACAGATTAATGGTTATGAATGTATGGGTGGTATTCAATTTGATGAAATTGAAGTGCATCCACATGCATCAATTAAACTCTATATCGGTATTGAAATAAGTCAAAGTGACTTTGAAGAATCTAAATATCAAAAATATTTAACTGAAAAAGGGTTTCATGATGCACTCAGAGTTGTTGTTAATGATTTTGATGATTACTTAAACCATTTTAATTTTGAAATTGAAAATGAAGAAACAACAAATATGATTAAATGGGTAGTGTTACAACCATTACTTAGAAGATATTTTGGAAATTCTTTCCTTCCTCATCATGATTATGGCCATGGAGGCAAAGGGTGGCGAGACCTTTGGCAGGACCTCCTTGGTATGATCATGACAGGTGATAAAGAAGTTTACCAATTGTTATTTGATAATTTTAGAGGTGTAAGAATTGATGGTTCGAATGCAACCATCATCGGTGATGAACCGGGAGAGTTCATTGCTGATAGAAATTCAATTACACGTGTATGGTCAGATCATGGTGCTTGGCCACTCATTACAGTATCGATGTATATTGATGAAACAAATGACATTGAATTCTTATTAAAGAAACAAACTTACTTCTTTGATCAATTCACACATTATACACATCAAAAACTTAAAGAAGCACCAACAATTAAATATGAAGGTACAATTTTAGAACATTTATTACTTCAAAATTTAGTACCTATACATCATAAAGGTAAGCATGGTTATATCAAAATAGAAGATGCTGACTGGAATGATGGTCTTGATATGGCAAAAGAACATGGTGAAACAATTGCGTTTACACACATGTATATTAATAACCTAAGAACAATAAGAGATTATGTTTATAAAATTGAGGAATATGAATTTGAATTCTTTGAAGATCTATTTATCCTACTTGAAAAAGATGCAGATTTAAATCAATTCTTTGACAACGTAGCTGATTTCAAGGGTAAGAAAAAATTGATTAATAAAACATTACTTATTGATCAATTAGATGAAATCATTGAACCATATTTAAAATTTATTCAAGAAGATGCATTTAAATATGATCGATATGAAGCATATTATGATCATGAAGGTAAACTTCTAGACAATAAAGAAACAGTCAATCTTACTGGTCAAGCAATGGCATTATTATCTAAAACAGCCACTAAAGAACAAGCTTCTAAAATAGCTAAGAAGACTAAAGAAGTTTTATTTGATCCACTAAATGGTGGGTATCACTTAAATAGTCCTTACGATAGCCATATGGGAAGAGGATTCCAATTTGCTTATAATCACAAGGAAAATGGTGCTGTATTCTCTCACATGGCAATGATGTATGCTTATGGCTTATATCAATATGATTTAGTGCCATATGCAAGAGAAGCGATATTCGCTTTAATGCATAGAGCTCAAGGTGGAGACTCTGAAGTTTTAGTTGGTATACCTGAGTATTTTACAGAACAAGGTGTTGGTAAATACTCATATTTAACAGGTAGTGCAAGTTGGTTACTTAAAGTGCTTCGTACCGAAGTCTTTGGTATACATATGAATTTAGGTGTACTACATTTAGAACCTAAACTCATGAGAAAAGATTTTATACATGATCGTGCAAAGATTAAAACAACCATTCAAGGAAGATTAATCAATGTGACATATCATAATCCTAAACATCTAGAATATGGCAATTATAAAATTAAGGAAATTGTAATGAGTGGACATGTAGTCGATAATGATATGTCATTTGTTACAGGAGATATAGAGGTATATTTAGATGAAACTTTATGAAGTTTATGATTTTAATGGTGATGGTTATCAAAAATTATTTCATTTTAATAGTTGGCGTATCGCAGAACTAAAATACATTGAAGAAATTGATGCAAGTGATGTAAATTTCATCGAATGTCATTTAGAAACTGATGAAGTATTTGTTTTATTAAATGGTACTTGCCATATGTATTTATTTGAAGATAACAACACAACAAATAGTTTTGTAAAATTATCACTAGAAAAACATAAAGTTTATAGAATACCTAAAGGTGTATATCATGCACACAGATTATCAAAAGATGCGAAAATTCTCTTAATAGAAGAAGAGAATACATGTAATGATAATTCTCACAGAATATATTTAGATGAAAATCAAATGCTTAAGATTAAAGGAATAAGTCATGAATTATAAATTATTATGGGAAGATCAATTTGATGTTGATGGTAAACCCAATGAAGATATTTGGCAAATTGAAACTGGTGGACATGGTTTTGGTAACAATGAATCACAGTTTTATACAACAAATGAAAAAAACTTATTTGTTAAAGATCATAAACTACATATCGTAGCTTATAAAGAATCATTTGAACATAGAGATTATACATCAGGCAAAATGACCAATAAAAAACCATATGATATGACATATGGAAGATTAGAAGTCAGAGCTAAGTTACCAAAAGGTAGAGGTACATGGCCTGCTATTTGGTTACTTGGAAGAGATATTAAAGAAGTTGGTTGGCCTAAATGTGGTGAAATAGATTTAATGGAACATGTCGGAAAAAATCCTGATCACATCCATTTCTCACTTCACTCAGCAGGCTATAATCATAGAATTGGTAATCAGCCAACACATGTATTTAATCAAGATAAGCACATTGATGAATTCCATGAATATCGCATGGATTGGGATGAAGATAAAATTGAATTTTATCTTGATCAAAAACATATTGTAACATTTGAAAAAGGAAGTAAAGAGACACAAGAAGATTGGCCATTTAATCATCCGTTCTATCTTATCTTAAACCTAGCAATTGGTGGATGGTGGGGTGGAGATATTGATGATTCAATATTCCCAGTCGAAATGTTAGTTGATTATGTAAAAGTATACGAAAGAGTTGATTAAATGGAGAAAAAAAGAACAATTTATACAATTGCTAAAGAACTGAATCTATCACCAGGTACGATTTCTAAAATACTTAATCAAACGGGTAATGTATCAGAACAAACAAGACAGAGAGTTCTAAAATACATTAAAGAAGTTGGATATGTACCAGCGACTTCAGCACGTATGCTAAAGTCAAAGAAGACATATACTGTAGGTATCGTATTTACTGAAGAATCTGATGTTGGATTAGAACACTCATTCTTCTCAAGTATTCTTCAACACTTTAAAAACTTTGTTGAAAAAGAGGGTTACGAATTAAGTTTCATTGTTAAGCAGCTTGGACAACATGAACTCTCATATTATGAATGGTGTCGTAATAAGAAGGTTGATGGTGTTTATATTGTGGTGGGTAACTATGAAGATCAAGGTTTATATGAACTTGTTAATAGTGATATACCTTGTATATCAACAGACTTCTTAGTGCCTGGATTACATACAGTCATTAGTGATAATGAGCAAGGTGTTAAATTAGTTCTAGACTACATTAAAGATGATTTAGGAAAAGAAAAAGTAGCGTTTATATCAGGTCCTAAAACATCAAAAGCCTTCGTAGAACGTGGACATATATTTGAAGATTATGTTAAAACAAAAGGTTTAAAACAAGTATCACCGATTGTATTTGCAGAAAGTTTTGGATTTACAAGTGGATATAATGCAGCTAAAGATTTAATTGAAAACAATAAAGAACAACCTGAAGTTATATTTGTATCAAGTGATGATATTGCTTTAGGGGTCATGAAGTATTTAAGAGATGAAAACATTAAGATACCACAAGATATAGAAGTGATAGGTTATGATGATATCGCCTTTGCAAAACATTTTACACCTTCACTTACGACAGTAGCACAAGATCGCAAATTATTGGGAGAAACTGCAGGGAAGTTATTATTAGATTTAATCGAACATCCTGAAGTTAGATTTAGTGAAATTGTTAAACTACCAGTCAAGTTAGTTAAAAGAGATTCAACAAGTAAAAAATAAGAAAAACGATTCAAGCATAAACGAAGACAACCAAAGTAAAGAAATCGATTTCCTTTTAAAAAGAGGTTATTGGGATGGCAAACACAAACTTTACGTACAAAATTAAAGACTATCAAAAACAAAAACCATTTTCAAGCTTTCTATCAGGTGTTGCTGGTACGATGGGCTTACCACTGTGGGCTTTTTATGTTAATCGAGGGCAATTGATTGCCTCTTTTGGCGTTAGAGATAAAAATGGTTCAATCATGGAATTTTATCCAGCAAATCTAGCTTATCATTATGTTTCAACGATAGGATTTAGAACATTTATTAAAGTGGATGGAAAAGTTCATGAATGTTTTAAAGAAGTAAATGAAAACCAAACATTAGAAGTCAAAAGAGATGAAGTTATCATCGAAGAATACATAGAAACTTTTAATATCCATGTTAGAGTAACTTATCATACATTACCTAACGAAAACTTATCAGCACTTGTTAGAAAAGTTGAGATAAGATCTGATGAAGTATTAAAAGATGTTGAAATAGTTGATGGACTTGCACAAATTCTTCCATATGGTATTGATTATGGTGGATATAAGGCAGTATCTAATCTATTACAAAGTTGGATGCAAGTAGAAGAAAAATCTTATACCTTCTATAAATTAAGAGCTTCAACTGCAGATGAAGCAGAAGTTAAACAGACAAAAGATGGTAATTTCTATTTTGCAACAAGTAGGATTAAACCAACTTATATATATGATTACAAACTAATCTTTAATGAAGATGTTTCACTTCAAACACCTTATGGGTTTATAAATAATTCTCTAGATACATTAAAAGACATCGAACAAGTCAAAGTTAATCAAGTGCCTTGTGCAATGTCAGCTTATCATTTTGATACATTAGAACATGAAACAATCAGTAGTTTAATTGGATATGCTGGTGATGAAGATGCACTAGAGTCTATTTTAAATAAGTATGATTTAAACTATTTTGAAAATAAACATCAACAAAACAAACTCATTCATGATGAATTAGTTGATGTCATTGATACAAAATCTGCAAAACCAATCTTTGATGCATATTTAAAACAATGTTACTTTGATAATATGCTTAGAGGTGGTAAACCACTCATGTTAAAAACTTTAGATGGTGATATTGGATATCATATATTCTCAAGAAAACATGGTGATCTAGAACGTGATTATAACTTCTTTAGTTTAGAGCCTGCATACTATGCTCAAGGTAATGGAAACTTTAGAGATGTTTTACAAAATAGAAGCAATGATTTATTCTTTGATGCTAGATTAAAAGATTTCAATGTATTGATGTTCGCATCTTTCATACAATTAGATGGATATAATCCACTAAGCATTGAAGGTATTAAATTTAGTTTTAAAGGTGATTTAAACTTATATAGTGATAGGATACAAGACATTTTAAATGGTTTATTTACACCAGGACAACTCGCGATGGCTTTAGATGATGAGAAATATGATGTATCAGAAACACTTAAAGATATATTAGCTAATTCAACATATCAATACCAAGCAGTATTTGGTGAAGGCTATTGGGAAGATCATTTCACTTATTTGATGGATGCTATTGAATCTTATGAATCAATTTATCCAGATGAGATCAATAAACTATTATTTGATAAAGAAGTACATACATTTAAATCAGATATTAAAGTGTTACCAAGAAAACTTAAATATGCACTAACAAAAGATGGCAAAGTAAGACAATATGGATCTATTAGACACTTAGAAGATACCAATAAGAAATGGATCGAAATTGATAATAAAAAATTATCACTTAGTGTATATATGAAGTTATTCATACTTGCATTAAATAAATTTGCTCATCTAGATCCACTAGGTATTGGACTTTCATATGAAGGTAATAAACCAGGATGGAATGATGCAGCAAACGGTCTACCTGGGCTCTTTGGATCAGGTGTATCAGAAATGTTTGAGTTGAAACGCATCGTTTCATACTTACTAAAACATTTACCTAAAACTTCATTAAAAACAATTAATCCAGTACATCAACTCATTAAAGATATCAAAACAAATGAAAAAGATGCACATAAAAATTGGGACTTAAGAATGAATGGCCTAGAATTATATAGAGACCAACTACAAAATCCTTTAAAAGAAAATGAATTAGATAAAGAAGATATCATTCAAATACTTAATCATATGGAAAAAGTATTAAATAATTCAGTAGAAAAAGCAAAAGCAATCGATAAAATCATACCGACGTATCTTACATATGAAGCAATTGATTATAAACCAATAAAAGATAATGATGGCAATCCTTTAATTGGTGAATATGGTCTACCTACTGTCGAAGTTAAGAAATTTGAAATGAGACCATTACCGACATTCTTAGAAGGACCAGCAAGATATTACAAATTAAGTGATGCTAAAGATGTTGATAGACTTCACAATGAAGTTATTCAAAGTGATTTATATGATAAACCACTAAAATTCTTTAAAACAAGTATTTCCTTAGACAATGAGTCATTTGAAATCGGTAGACTTCAAGCGTTTACCAAAGGATGGTTAGAAAGAGAATCTAATTTCTTACATATGACTTACAAGTACTTGTTTGGATTATTAAAAGCTAAACAATATGATACATTTTATAAACTCATAGAAACAAACTTTACATGTTTCATGGATCCAAAAGTTTACGGAAGGTCTCCAATTGAAAATTCATCATTTATCGCACCTTCAAATAATCCAGATCCAAAGAAACGTGGACAAGGATTTGTATCAAGGTTATCAGGTTCTACAGCTGAAGTATTATCAATGTGGCAATATATGTTCTTTGGACCTAAGACATTTAGTATTGAAAATGACATACTAACATTTAAGTTAAGTCCAAAACTAGATGCATCATTCTTTGATCATGGCGTTCTAGAAACTACATATCTTGGACATATTAAAGTGATTTACCACTATAAGGGAAATCTTCCAACATACGACCAAAGGGTCACAAGTGATACATATAGAATGTATCACATAGATGGAAGAGTAGAAGATTTTAAACAAAAGGTTAGCGGCCAATGGGCACAAGACGTTAGAAATCAAAACGTCTTTAAAATAGAAGTGTTTATTAAGGAGGAAAATAATAAATGAGAAAGAGTGTTTTATTGAGTAGTCTACTAATTGCGTTGACATTAGTTCTGTTTGCTTGTGGCGAGAAAACACCAGAACTTACATCAATAACAATTAGCGGAGCTGACAACGTTACGCTAGATTTTGAAGAAGCATTTAACGTGCTTGATGGTGTAACAGCTTTAGGTAATGATGGTGTTGATTACACAAGTGAAATTACTTATGTAACAACTGCATCAGTTACAGATGATGTATTAGATACAACAGATACAGGTGAAAAAGCAATTCAATATAACGTTTCAGTAGGTGAAATACTTGCTCAAACATGGCGTTATATTACTGTTAATGAACCTCAAGCTGTTGAAGGTGAAATGTTAGTAAATCCTAACTTCGATAGTGGTACATCTGGATGGGATAGTCCTTCAGTTGTATACGAAGCAGATGGTGGTACAATCGTTCTTTCAAATGATGAAGGTACACTTAAAGCTGAAGTTGTTGCAGGTTCTAATGCATATACACCAAGATTTGGTCAAATGAATGTACCATTTGAAGAAGATGTTACATACTTAGTATCATTTGATGCTAAATCAAGTGTAGAAAAAACTATTAACTTACAAGTTGGTGAAATCTTAGCATCAGATCCTTGGTTTACTGATTTCAAACCTGGATTAGTTGTTCACAAAACAATTGGTACAGACTGGGCTACTTATTCATATAAATTCACAATGAATCAAGATGTAGAAAACCATCGTGGTGGATTATTATTCGAACTTGGTACTGTAGAATCACAAACAATTGATGCTACAATGTGGTTTGATAATATTACAATCGAAGAATCTACTCCAGATGCTGATGAAACAGCTCCAACATTTGCAGGATTAACAGAAACTAAATCATTATTATTAGGTGCTGATTTTGATCCAATGAATGGCGTGACAGCATTTGATATCGTTGATGGTGATGTAACTGATTCAATCGCAGTAGTCATTAAAGATAATGCTGACCAAGTCGTTGAAGCAGTTGATACTTCAATGGAAAGTACTTATACATTAACTTATACAGTATCTGATGAAGCTGGTAATGAAGCTGAATTCGTTGTTACATTAGAAATCGTAGGTATGCAATTTAATTCTGCAAACTTATTAGTCAATGGTTTATTTGATGCAGCATTAAATGAAACTACACCTGAATGGGAAATCTATGATGAAGCTGCTTATGTAACTGCATCAGGTATTGATGTTGAAAATGGTGAATTCTCAGTAACTACTGCAGGTGCTGGTAGTGCAAACCCATATTCAGCTAAATTAATGCAAAGTGGCATTACATTAATGGAAGGTCACACATATAGAGTTCAATTAGTGATGAAATCAGATGTAGCACGTGACGTAAATGTTGCTTTAGGTATTCCTTTAACATCAGATCCATGGTGGATTGAATATGCAAGATTTAATGATGTTGCATTAACAACAGAATATCAAACATTTGAATTTGTCTTTACAGCAGTCAAAGAAACATCTTCAGATATTCAATTAGTTGTTGAAATGGGTGCGACTACAAATTATGCAGATGCTACAGTAACATTTGATTCTATTGCAGTTAACGAAGCATTATTAGATGATATCGTGATGAATAGCGATTTCTCAAATGATGGTTGGACATTATGGGCTCAAGACTGGGAAGATGCTCCTACAGTTGTTTACTCAAGAGAAAATGAAATGTTTAACATTACAACTGATAAAGCTGGTGAAGCAAGCTGGGCTATTCAATTTAGTCAATTAGTTTCATTAGAACAAGGTAAAACTTATGTCTTAACATTTGATGCTAAAGCATCAGTTGCTAGAGATATTAATATTAAAGTGTTTAAAACTGATGTATGGGTTAACCATTTAGAAGTATTAGGACAAATGTTAACAACAGATATGACTGGTTACACATTTGAATTTACAGTACCTGCAGAAGCAGACGTTGATGGACTTCAATTAAACTTCGAACTAGGTGCTACAACTAGCTTCGCAGCTGGTATGGTTTCATTTGATAATTTATCATTAAAAGAAAAAGATAATGAAACAGCTCCAGAATTATTAGCTAATGGAAATGCAACAACAGTTCAAGATTTCGAATTATTTACTGAAAATGGTAGTTCAATGGTATTAAACGCTGATGGAAACGCAGTATTAACAGTACCTGCATTAGGTGGCGCTGCATATCAACCTCACGTATTCCAAATGATCGATTCTATGGCTGCTGGTACTTATACATTAAAATTAGCTGTATCTGCTGATGTAGCTAGAGATTTAAGAGTTAACTTAGTATTACCAGATGCTGGTTACTCATCAATTCTTCCAGATGCTAAATTCGATTATCAAACAGTTGCTAATGATACAGTAGTTGTTTATGTAACATTCACTATTGATGCTGAAGTAACTAATGTTAAATTAGAATTAGACTTTGGTACTTTAGAAGGATTAACATCTGAAACTGGTACATTTACAATCGAAGAAGCATATATTTATCAAATCTTTAATTAATAGGAGGTAAGACATGAGAAAAAAATTAACAACCTTAGTATTAGTATTCATCCTTGCCTTAGTATTAGTAGCATGTGGAGATAAAGGTGGAAACACTGATACTCAAAAAATAGCATTAACTTATGCAGACTGGGGAGACCAAGAATTTAATCAATTAATGATTGATGCATTCATGGAAGAATACCCAAACATTGAAGTCACATTAAGATCAGATATTGAAGGTAGTGGTGCAACATTTACTGGTAACTTAATTGATGCAGCAAGTGCAGGATTACTTCCTGACGTATTTGCAACAGATAACGTACCTACAATCGTAAATGCTGATTTAACTTACGATGTTAGTGATTTATGGGATGCAGATGAAGATACACCTTATGTGTATGAAAACATCGCAAGTACTGCTGTATACAACGGTCACCGTTATGCAGTACCATCATTCCAATTCTTAAAAGGCATATTCATTAATCTAGATATTTTTGCAGAAGCAAACCTTTCAACAACTGAAGATTACCGTATTGATAATGATGGTTATCCAGTTAAAGACTGGACTCCAGAAGAATTTATCGCAATCGCTAAAGCAATTAAAAACTATACACCAGATGATCCAGCTAACTTAGTAGTTGGATTAGATACATGGTATGGTGCTCCTGACTTCCAACAAGTTTGGCCAATGGAATTTGATGAAGATGTATTATATGATACATGGAATGGTAGTAGTTTTAACTACTTATCAGATGATTGGATTTATGCAATGGAACAAAAAGTTGCTTTGCAACAATTAACTGATGGTACTATTACAAACTATCCAGAAGGTGATTTAGAAAATTATCCTGAATTATCTACATATCTTATTCAATCAGGTTATGGTGCGATGGATATTGAAGGTTCTTGGCAATTTTGGGTAATCCAATCTGCTTTAGAAGAAGACAATAGACATATTGGTTTCTGGCCTTATCCAAGCGGAGATGCTGGGTTATTCCCACCTACAATTCTTGACTATCAAGCAGTATCATCACAAACAAGATATCCAGAAGAAGCTTTCTTATTAGCTAAATGGATGACATTTGGTGAAGATGGCTGGAATGCTAGATTAGATATTTTAGAAGCACAGAGAGATGAAGCAATCGCTAATGGTGAAACACCTTCATTCTTAGATAGATTCCCTATCGCTGATTATCCAGGTGTATGGGATAGAGTATCACCACTTGTTGATGGTATTGAAGGTATTGAATATACTTTTGATCGTATTGAATACGCTAAACCAGACCTAGACAAATGGTTACCAGGTTATAAAGATTTTTGGGCATGGGTTAATGATCCAGAAAACAATCCATATAGCTGGACAAGTTTAGTAACAGCAGGTCCTACTTCAGTACCAACATATGCTGAACAATGGAATAATAAAGTAAATGAACTTGTACAAGCTGCACTGGAAAGTATCGGCTCAGACGAGGAATAAATAATCTTATCATGGTGATAAAAGAGGAAAGACATTGTTCTTTCCTCTTCATACCATGCTAAAGGAGGACTTCTTTGTGAAAAAGAGACAAATAGCACTAAAAATTAAATCTTTAAGCATGACCAAAAAAGTATTAATATCTATATTTGCGACACTTTTAATATTGATATTAACACTTTCATTTTTTAAAAAGTCATCTTTAAATACTTACTATGATACATCATCACTTTCTAATGATTATTCAAATACATATGTATCTACATCTTATAATGCAAAAGTATATACAGAAGTGAAACAATCATATGAGGATGACAGTTTGAATGTTATTGAAGCATCTTCTGAAGTATTAACATCAGAAATGACTGGACATATTGTAACATCAAATGATGCGACTTATGGAGATATGGTAGAAGCGTATCAACAAATCAAACAATCAGATCGAGATGTTTTATTATTGTCAAAAAATGATTCAATCACATTTACACATCAACAATCACAAGCAGGCCTATATGCACTAGCACTTGACTATTATGAAGTTGAGTCAAATATAGATCAAGCTCAAATCAGTATATTAATTAATGGTGAATCACCATTTTATGAATCACAAACACTTGTACTACCTTCAACATGGCGATTAACAGATACAGAGTTTTCTAAAGATCGTTATGGAAATGAAATACAACCAAGTTCAGAAAAATTACAATCATGGTATCATCATGAACTAGATGATTATCGTGGTATGCATCCAGGTTTGTTCTATTTCCATTTAGAACAAGGTGATGTGATTACAATCGAATACGTAAATCAAGACATTTTAATTGGTGACATGTATTATGTTACACAAACAGATATTCCAACTTATGAAACATATATCAATCAATTTAATCAAACACAAACAGATGCATCTGAAATCATCGTCTCAGCAAGAGAGATGTATACAAGAAATGAGACATCAATTAGACTTAGAACAGAACAAGACCCATCTAATATTTACTATGATACAAAAACTTTAATGTTAAATGTCATTGATGAAAATTCATGGCAACATTCAGGTCAACAAATTACATATCAATTTAATGTAGAAACGACTGGTTTCTATCAATTAACAGTTAAGTATATGCAAACAATCTTATCAGATATGTCTACATTTAGAGAAATCAAATTAGATGGTGAAATCCCATTTAGTGAGCTTGAAGCTTATGCATTTCCTTACTCATCTAATTTCATTAATAGAACTTTATCTGATCAAGATGAAAATGCGTATCAGTTCTATTTAGAAGCTGGTACACATGAGATATCATTTAAAGCAGTTAATTATCCATATCGTGAAATGATTGAAACAATCCAATATGTGATGGGTGAAATTCAAAACTTAGCACTTGAAATCAAGCGATACACAAGTGGTGGAACTGATAAATATAGAGACTGGGAAATTGAAACATACTTTCCACATGCTAAAAATGATATTATTTCATGGGCAGATTTATTAGATCAAAAATATGAAAAACTAAAAACATTAAGTGAAGAAGATAGACCATCTGCAATTGCGAGTATTTTAGTTGTAAGTAGTCGTCTTAGAAGAATTGCAGAAAACGTTAATGAATTACCAAGTAAAATGGTTCAATTTTCAGATGGAGATTCATCAGCAAATCAAATGCTAGGATCACTGATGCAAGATTTAATGTTATCAGGTTTAGAAATTGAAAGATTCACATTCCATACAAATGATGATATTGAAAAACCTTACGCGAATGGATTTGTTCGTTTTATTGAAGGATTTAAACGTCTATTCTGGAGTTTTGCAGATAATCCATATGTTGTAAAAGATAGAGGAGAAGATGAAATCATTGTTTGGGTAAATCATTCTAGACAATACATTGAAATCATGCAACAACTCATTGATGAAAATTATGATAGTGAACAAAAAATTACTTTATCACAAATGCCTGATCAAAATAAATTGGTTTTAGCTAACGCTAGTGGTAACGCACCAGATATCGCCATTGGTGTTGATAACTGGATTCCTTATGATTTTGCTGTACGTGATGCTTCACTAGACTTAAGACAATTTGAAGGATATGAAGAATTGGTGACTCATTTTTCTAAAGGATCAATGATACCTTATGCTTTTGAAGAAGGTATGTTTGGTATACCTGAAACACAAAACTTCTGGGTGACTTATTATAGAAAAGATATATTATCAAGCATTGGTGTAGAAGATATTCCACAAACATGGGATGAAATCATTGAAATTCTTCCATTACTACAAAGTTACGGTATGAATTATTTTGTACCACTTGCACAATTTAGTGGACTAAAACCGTTTGTTGCTACAATGCCTTTTATTTATCAATTTGGTGGTACATTATACACTGATGATGGTATGAGTACAGCAATTAATTCAGAAGAAACCATTGAAGGTATTGAATTAATGTCTGAACTATTTACTTTATATAATTTACCAAAATATGTTGGTAGTTTTTATAATCAATTTAGATACGGTATTCTACCAATTGGTATATCAGATTTATCGACATATATTTTATTATCAACAGCAGCAGTAGAACTTGATGGACTTTGGGGCATGGATCTACATCCGGGTGTCTTAGATGAAACAACTGGTGATATTACAAGATATGCAGCTGTTGGTGCACAAGCATCAATGATATTAAGTAGTACTGAATATCCTGATGAATCATGGGATTTCTTATCATGGTGGATGTCAACATCTATTCAAGCAGAATTTGAATATTTACTACAATCTACTTATGGTCAAACATATTTCTGGAATAGTGCGAATGTTGATGCATTTAGTCAATCATCTATGCCAGATGAATTTAAAGAAATCATTTTAGAACAATGGGATTATGCAATTGAAGCATCTAGAATCCCTGGTGCTTATATGGTTGAACGTGAAATATCAAATGCATGGACATCGATTGTATTTGATGGAACGAATGCTAGACAAGCGCTTGATGAAGCCGTTAGAATATCAAACAGAGAAATCTTATATAAGATGGAAGAGTTTGATTATGTATTAAATGGCGAAGTCATAAAGAGTTATCGAGTGCCGACGATTACAAACATAGACTATTGGCTAACAGAGGTGCATGATGATTAAAAAAATGAACCACCCAGCATGGTTTTTAGTACCTTATTGGAGTTTATTCTTCCTATTTGTAGTTATTCCTGTGCTTGGTGCAGTATTCCTATCATTTACATATTTTAATGCCATTCAAACACCAGAGTTTATTGGTATTAGAAATTATATTGAGTTAATTACAATGGATACAGTATTCATGCAATATGTATTATCAAATACATTGAAGTTCGCGATTATTGTTGGTCCTATTGGATATTTCTTATCATTTTTCTTAGCTTGGATGTTAGCACAAATTCCTAAACTTCCAAGAACTATTTTAGCAATCATCTTATATTCACCATCACTGACAATGGGTGTCGCAATGGCATCTATGTGGAGAATCATTTTCTCTGATGATGCAAGTGGTTATCTTAACTCAATTTTATTAGAATTAGGTGTGATTTTAGAACCAATTCAGTTCTTACAATCGCCAGACTATTTAATGACTATTATGATCGTCGTATCACTTTGGAGCTCAATGGGTGTCGGATTCTTAGCGATGCTTGCAGGGGTTTTAAATATTGATCAAACATTATATGAAGCAGCTTATGTTGATGGTATTAAAAACAGAAGTCAAGAAATCTTCTATATTACAATACCTTCAATGAAACCACAAATGTTATTTGGTGCCGTTATGGCAGTAGTTGGAACATTTCAGGCAGGTGCGATTGGTGTCACCTTATCTGGTAGTAATCCAACACCATCATATGCAGGTCAACTCATCGTTAATCATATTGAAGACTTTGGGTTTATTAGATATATGATGGGTTATGCAGCTACCGTATCAGTGGTCTTATTACTGATGGTATATTTCATATCCAAAGTAACATTTAAAATATTAGGAGAGAGGGATTAATATGGCAAAAAAAGGTTCTTTCCAAGGCACTAAAATCAATCCAACTAGATTCAACAAAAGCCAACTACCATTCTTCTTCATCTTAATACCATTTTCAATGTTGATGTTATTTCCAATATTATTTATCTTTAACCATGCATTTAAACCTCGATCAGAGTTATTTGCATACCCACCTAAGTTTTTCGTAAGAAGACCTACACTTGATAACTTTAACCAGTTATTTAAAGTAGCTTCTTCATCAGGTATTCCTTTCTCAAGATTTTTAGTTAACTCTTTAATCGTAACAATTATTGGAGTTGCACTAGCTGTATTATTTACATCACTTGCTGCATATGGATTATCCAAACTTAAATTTAAAGGTAAAAAAGTATTATTTGAAATTAATACATTAGCACTTATGTTTGTGCCAGTTGCAGTTCAAATTCCTAGATATTTAGTGATTGCTAGATTAGGATTAATTGATAGTTATTGGGCACATATCTTACCGGTAATCGTTATGCCAGTAGCGATGTTTTTAATCAAGCAATTTATTGATCAGACACCAAATGAACTGATTGAGTCAGCTAAAATAGATGGGGCATCAGAAATGGAAATATTCTTTAAAATTATTATGCCAATCATCACACCAGCACTCGCAACAGTTGGTATCTTATCATTTCAAATGATTTGGAATGATGTTGCTAGTTCAACATTATATATAGATTCAGAAAGTAAGAGAACATTAGCATTCTATATGCAAAGTTTAGTATCACTTAGAGGTAACACAGTCGCAGGTCAAGGGATGGCTGCAGCTGCATCACTCATTATGTTTTTACCAAACTTAATTCTATTTGTGTTCTTACAAAGTAAAGTCATGAATACCATGGCGCATTCAGGTATCAAATAATGAAAAAGTTATTAATCATTTTACTCATCCCTATATTATTATTTACGATACCAAGAATGAATGTTCAAGCAACCAATGGACTACCTTACCAAACTTATACATATAGTAGTTCAGTTGGACGACTTGTTTATACACAAGATGCATATCTACCTTTATCAGAGAGAAATGATCTTGATGGCCTATCTTTAAGTGAACCTCAAGACTTGACGATAGATGAAGATGATAATGTTTATGTAGCAGATACAGGCAATAGTCGTATCATCAAATATTCACTTCAAACAAATCAAAGTGAAATTATTGGTGAAGGTCTACTTGATATACCTATGGGTGTACATGTCGATAAAGACGGTGCTGTCTATGTGGCTGATTACGGATTAAAAAAAGGATTTAAATTTGTATATAATGAATTAACATCAGCTTATGAAGTTGAATTCACTTATGAAAAACCATCAAATTCACCATATTTTAGTGATGGTGATGCATTTGACCCAACAAAAATTGTTACAGATCGTGGTGGTAACGTCTATATTTTATTAGCAGGTAACATCAACGGTTTAGCAGAATTTGAAAATAAAGGAACATTCTTAAGATTCTTTGGTGGTAACACAATAGAATCAACACTTGATAATGTTTTAAAATATGTATTATTTGATGAAACACAAAGAAGAGAATGGTTCCAATTAATTCCAGATGCAGTATCAAATGTGGCAATCGATAAAGATGGACTTATCTTAACAACAACTAAAGGTCAAGATGGTTATCTAAAATTAAATATTGCTAATATCGTATATAACCAATCAGTTTGGGGTTTTGATAACACTGAAGATTTATATGTCGGACCTTATGAAACGATATTTACAGTGACTCAAGATGGTTTTATTACAGAATATGCACCAGATGGATCAACACTCTTTGTGTTTGGTGGTACAGATCAATATGGACAAAAAGGTTTATTTGACACACCATCAGCAATCGCGATTGATTCAAAAAGTAATATTTATACACTTGATTCAAAATCTTCTTCAATTCAAGTATTTATACCAACGGAATTTGCAAATCTAGTACATTACGCAATTGAACTCTACCAAGATGGACAATATAGAGAATCACTAGAACCATGGCAAGAAGTCCTTAGGATGAATGCATTATTTGATTTAGCCAATCAAGGTATTGGTGATGCTTATTTTGCAGAAATGAATTATGAACAAGCCATGGTATACTATGAAGTCGCTAGAGATCAACAAGGTTATTCAAATGCTTTCTGGGAAGTTAGAAATACTTTCTTATTAGGTAGCGGTAATTATATTGTCATATTCTTATTACTATCTATAGTTGCATATATTGTTAATTTATTTACGAAGTTCATGGATTATGTATTTATGCCATTTAAGAAATTAAAAGCATATTTGAAGAAATATAAGATATATAACGAACTCATGTTCCCATTCTATATATTTAGACATCCTGGTGATGGCTATTATGGCGTTAAAAGAGAGAAGAAAGGTTCAAACCTTTCAGCAACCATTTATGTTATATTATTCTTCTTAGCATATATATTATGGATCTATAGAGCAAGTTTCTTATTTAATGAACGTATCCAATCAGAAATTAATTTATTCCAACAAGTTATCGTCATATTTGTGCCATTTATGTTATGGGTTATAGCTAATTACTTAGTATGTAGTATTAGAGATGGTGAAGGTAAGTTATCAGATGTTTATCAAGCATCAGCTTATTCATTACTACCAATGATTATTACATTCCCATTAGTGACATTAATCTCAAATGGTCTTACTTATAATGAAGCATTTATTTATCATACAATATTAAACTTAGGTATCATCATCACAGTGATTTACTTTATCGTTATGGTTAAAGAAATTCATTTCTATGATATGAAACCAACACTAGCAAACATATTTATCTCTATCTTTACTGCATTAATGATTTTAGCAGTCATCGTCATTGTTTACTTATTATTAGGTGAAGTATATGGTCTATTTAGAGATATCATAAGGGAGTTGACGAATCGTGGTTAAACATATGATGAAATATGCAGTTCTATTTGTCATTTGTTTCATGCTTACAATGTTAATCGTTGAAGCAAAGACTGCAGATATAAATAATCAAATCTCAGATGACATAAAAAATTATAGTTATATTAATGATTTACTATTTGAAAGCTCGAGATACACACAAACAGATGAAGATGATCCAGCAGTATTAAATGAATATCATGACAATTTCCAAGTTGATTACAGTGAAACAGATATTTTATCACTAGGCTTTGAAATCATCTTTGATACACCTGAACTTAAAGTTTATTTTGAAAAAGATTCATTTTCGATGATGGTCTTAAACAAAGAAACTGGATATATTTGGTCAAGTCGACCAGAGTTTCAAGGTGTCTCTGGTGAAAGAGAAGATAATACATCAACAAGAAACTTAATGAACTCAGGTTTATGGGTTGAATATGTTAGAACTAAAAATGTATCATCATCTTCAATTGTAAATGCATCATTATATACTTTAGCAGATGTAGAGTATGAAAATAGTGGTGCCATAACAGAAGAATTTCCTGATGTACTTAGACCATATGTATTAGTTGATAATACTTATGACTATCGTGCTGTAGAAACAACTATTAGAAACCAACAATCTACATCTCTAACTGTTTCAGTTGATTTAAAGAGTATTGATATTAGCTTTGATGTTAATATTGCATTAATTGATGGAGAAATCGTTTTTGATATTCCTAATGAATCAATCATAGAAGCAGGTGAAAATTTTAGCTTAATATCTATTCAGTTATTACCTTTCTTAGGTGCTGCAAGAGAAGATAAGATTCCAGGTTATATGGTCATTCCAGATGGTGTTGGTGCATTAGTCAGAATGAATCAAAAATATAATACTTATTTCCAAGGTAGATATTATGGAAGTGATCTTGGATATCAATCACAAACAGTGACACAATTAACATTACCGATTTATGGTATGATCCATGAAGTTGGACAAAACGGATTTTATGCAAATATATTAGAAGGCTCTGAAAACTCAACGTTATTTGCGAGATTTTGGGGTAATAATACGAGATATCAACGTATCGGTAATAAATTTAATGTCCGTGAAATCTATCAATACGTCATCAACAAAGCTGGTGATGGTAATGATGCAATCTATGATGATATGGTCACTTCAAACTATAAAATAGCATTTAGTTTCTTATCTTTTAATGATGCATCATATACAGGTATCGCAACTAATTATCGTGATACTTTAATAGATGAAGGTATATTGACTCCTAGAGAAGTAGCTAACAATAATCAAATTCCAATTCAATTAAGTTATATTATGAGTGATAAAGAACCAACATTTATTGGATCTAAAACAGTGACAATGTCTACACCAAATCAAGTAAGAGATATGTATGATATTTTCTATGACGCAGGCTTAGAAAATCAACAAACATCAATTCTTGGTTGGTCTAGAGATGGATTTATCAATGAATCACCATATAGAACAACCATGCGTAAGAAAAATGATTACAAAGATTTAATTGAATATATTCAATCAAATGATAATCAAATCTATTTTGAAAATAATTACTTATGGAGCTCAGAGAAAGCAAGTCGTATCTCTTATAATGGTGATGTTGCTAAAGACTTATCTAAATTAAAAATGGTATACCAAAGTAGAAACTTAAATGGACAAATCACAGATATTTATTTCTTATATCCAACAAGTAGTCTAGACATTGCTAGAAAAGATCAAGATTTCTTTAATGATCTAGGCGTTGATGGCTTAGCTTATTCAAATTTAGGTCAAACATTATATAGTTATTATGATGATCAAAAATATGATAGAAATGTTTCAATTGAAATCTATCAAGAAATTGCAGATCTATATGAACATAATTTATTAAGTGTACCAAACCTATATTTATATGGGTACATGAATGGTTATCTAGATATGCCAATTACTAATGCACAATTTGATTTCTATACAGATTTAGTACCAATGATTCCACTTGTATTAAAGGGTAGTGTATCTTATTACACAGAATACTTAAACTTTAATGCGTTAGAAGAAGATCGATTATTAATGATGGTAGATTTCGCAGTCAATCCAAATTATGTATTAACATATGAAGAAACATATAAAATGCGTTACACAGGTGCATCACAGTTTTATACAACAACATTTAGTGATTATGAAACTGATATCATCAGTGATTACCACTATTTAAATGACGCACTTAGTCAAGTTATTGACGCGTATATCGTATCAAGAGAAGTCATTAGTACAGGATTAGTTAAAGTCACTTATTCAAATGGTGTTATGATTTATGTTAACTATACATATGAAAATCTTACGGATGGTGAAGTTTCAATAGAAGCTAGAAGTTATGAGGTAGTTTAAGATGAAGAAAATAATGGTAAAAATTTCTGAATTTTTCAAGAAAATTACATCAAATATTAAAAAAGGCTGGCTAGCAATCAGTCGTTTTTACCGAGAACATATAGGTCGTCCAATCATCAAATTCTATTATCAAAAATATGTACCATTTATGCGTAAGGTAAAAGATAAGTTATCTCATAATTTTGTGATTAACTTTAAAGGACAAGACTTATATTTATTTAAATTTATTAAGATTCATATTTCAAGAAAACTTAGAGAATCATTTTTCGGATATTTATTCATTTTTATCTGGATCATAGGATTTCTAGTATTTACTTTTTATCCAATGCTATACTCACTATATCTATCATTTTATGAAGCGTATTTTAGTTTAGAAGATGGCGTAACAACGACATTTATAGGCTTTGCTAATTATTTAAATGTTATTAGAAATAATGAGTTATTACCACTATTTATTACATATGTAGGTAAAATGCTTATATCAGTACCATTAATCGTCGTATTTTCTATTATGATTGCTGTACTGATTAATACACCAATTAAGTTTAAAGGTGTATGGAGAACTATATTTTTCTTACCAGTAATTATTTCAACTGGACCTGTGATTGCAGAATTATCTAATCAAGACGCAACATCACTGCCTTCACTTGCAGAAAGTAGTTTAATCATCTATATTCAACAAAATATGGGTGCTTGGATTGCTGATCCTTTAGAACTGATATTAACATCACTATTACTGATATTATGGTATGCTGGTATTCCGATATTAATTTTCTTAGCTGGCTTACAAAAAATTGATCGTTCAATTTATGAAGCTGCGGCTATTGATGGTGCATCTGCATGGGATAGTTTTTGGAAGATTACTCTACCTTCAATTAAACCATTAATTACGGTAGCAGTCATTTATGTTGTTGTTAGTATGAGTTTATTTGTTGAAGAGGGTGGCATTCTTGCATTAGCTAGAGAACATATGATTGGTGGTGCTCCAGATTCTGCCTTTAGATTTGGTTATGGATTTGCTGCAGCAATCGCTTGGATATACTTCATCTTGATGGTTATCTTAATGTTGATATTTACACTCCTTTTAGGAAACAGAAGGGAGAAAAATAAATGAACATAGATAAAAAACACTTAAAGTCAAAAATTAAAAAAATACTATTTGGTATGAACTTTAATGATGGACTTATTTATAAAATAGTGATTTATACATTATTAATTAGTTTCTCATATATTTATTTATATCCAATACTATTCATGTTTATTAATAGTTTGATGTCAGTAGAAGATTTAATTAACCCTGGTGTTAAATGGATTCCTACAGCGATAGAAGCATCTAATTATACGAGAGCATTTGAAGTATTAGAACTGCCTAATGCAATATTTAGTACAACAGGTTATGTTTTAAAGGTTAGCTTATCAGTTACGATTTCTTCAGCAATCATTGGCTATGGGTTCGCAAAATTTAAGTTTCCAGGTAAGAATGTATTATTTGCGTTAATGCTTGCAACATTTATTCTACCTTCACAAGTTACAATGGTTGCAAATGTCATTATGTATAATAGATTAAATATCATGAGTACACAATGGGCAATGATTTTACCAGCCATATTTGGTCAAGGTATCAATGCAGCGATATATATTCTTATTTTCTATCAATTCTTTAAGACGATTCCTCATGTGTTAATGGAATCAGCGGAAGTTGATGGGGCATCACATATGCGTATATTTAGAAGTATCGCAATCCCGCTAGCACTACCATCATTTCTGATCGTATTCTTATTTAGTTTTGTATGGTATTGGAATGAAACGTTTGTAACTTCATTATATGCAGGTGATAGAATCACACTACCATTGAAACTATCAGCATTTGTTTCAAGCTATAGTGAATTATTCCCTCCAGGAAGCGCTGGAGCAGAACTTAATGAAGCAATATTACTGGCAGGTAATATGTTAACAATATTACCATTATTGATATTATATTTTGTCGCTCAACGTTATTTCGTTGAAAGTATTGATCGTACCGGTATCACGGGCGAATAACAAAGGAGAACATATGAAAAAAACATTAATCTTATTACTATTATCTTTCGTACTCGTCGGATGCAGTGGTTCAGAAGAATTAACTTTAGTACCCTTAGAACCAACCGAAGATGCACTCGTTCAAACACTTGATGGTGGATGGGTAGCAACTTGGGCTGATGAATTTAATGGTACAACTATTGATGAAACAAAATGGAACTTTGAAATCAATGGTAATGGTGGCGGTAATAACGAATTACAATACTATACCAAAGAAAATGCAAGCCTAGTTGATGGTAATTTAGTGATTACAGCTAAAAAAGAAGCTTACCTAGGTAAATCTTATACATCATCAAGACTTACTACAAAGTACAAAGGTGATTTCTTATATGGAAGAATTCAAGTGAGAGCTAAACTTCCAAGTGGAAGAGGTACATGGCCAGCAATTTGGATGATGCCAACAGCGAGCATGTATGGTGGATGGCCAGACTCTGGTGAATTCGATATTATGGAATATGTTGGATATAATCCAGGTTATATTCATTCAACTATCCATACTGATATTTATAATGGTTCTGAGGGCACACAAATCGGTCATGACTACTATTTAGATGGTATTGAAGATGATTTCCATACTTATGATTTAATATGGGAGCCTGGTTATATGCGTACTTATATTGACGATGATCTTATTGGTGAATTTAGATATAGTCCATATTTTAATCAGGCATATACATATGATCAAGTATTTCCTTTTGATCAAGAATTCTTCTTGATTCTAAATTTAGCAATTGGTGGTAACTGGGGAGGCGTACAAGGCGTAGATGAATCAATCTTCCCACAAACATTTGAAATTGATTATGTTAGATACTATGAAAGAGATTATGCAAACGTTGATAAGATTGCACCATCTCAAGTCACTGACATCCAAAAAGCGATTGTACCAAATACATTGTTTTGGGATCCTGCAACTGATGATTATGCTGTTGAAAAATATTTAATCTTAGTTGATGGAGAAGCTTATGATTATGCAAGATTAAACCAATATACTTTTAAAGGCTTAACACCAGGACAAACATATAAGATAGAGATTGTATCTTATGACTTTGTTGGTAGAAAAGCAGAGAAAAGTGAATCGTTTGATTTTACATTCCAATAAAAAAAGCTCTTTATAAGAGCTTTTTTGTTAAATGTATTTTCTAAGTTCGATTGCGATAATTGAGGCATACATTTTCGCACCATATGGAGAAAAATGTGTATCATCAGTAATTCCTTCTGGATAATTATCATTTTCACCAGATAATAAATAGTTGTGGAACTTCTTAGAATCTTCATCACCCATTTTTGAAATAATATCTTGACTGATTTTATACATGTCTATAAATGGATAATTATTTTTCTCGCAGAATGCTTTCATCGCTTGTGGATAATCAGCAACCGCATTTGGATCTAGTTTACCATCAACAAATTTACGTCTTGTTATTGATGATATAAAGATAGGCATCGCATGTGCAGAAACTGCAACTGTCGCGAATCTCTCTAAATTCTCTAGATAATCCTTATCAGGTTCAGTATGTCTTTCTTTATCTGGTTTAGAATCATTATGACCAAATTGAATAATTAAGAAGTCGCCTTCTTCAATTTCAGTTTCAATTTGGAATAACCTACCTTCAGCAATAAAAGATTTAGTAGATCTTCCGTTTTCTGCATAATTTTTAACCTCTAAATTAGGCGAGATAAAGTCTTTAATATATTCTCCCCAACCACTTTCAGGTCTTTTATTAGGAAGTTTGTTTGCGGCAGTAGAATCGCCTGCTATAAATAATTTCATGTTATCACCTATACTATATTATCACAAAAACGTTTTTATAAGAAAAAATTAAGCAATATTAACAATTTTGTTTGCGTTAAACAAAATAAATGATTATAATATAAAGAAAAGATTGGGGGCATAAAGTATGAATAAAATAAAGTTCAAAGGTCAAGGCAATATGGAATACATTGTCGATGATATGATTACTTATGCTGAAGGTGATTTAGTACAATCTAATTTTGAATACAAGTCAAAAAGAGAAGTAGGCTGCTGCAGTCATTATATGATAAGTTTTACAAGAAGATTATATCGAGAGCAACAACTTTTAGTCGTATCACTTTTAGAAGATGGCGAATATATCTATGGAGATATTGTTTCAAATGATGAACAATTTTTAGTCGTATTAACAAAGTTTTTAAAGAACCAAGGGTTCACTTTAATTGATCCGGATAAAAAATGGCGTATTGAAGATGAAGCTTTAGTATTTGAAGGTGGATTTTAATCCATTTAACTATATAGGGGGACTCTATGGAAAAGATTAGCATGGTAGGTAGATATGATTATGTACCTGTTGGTAAAGAACCTTTCATCGAAGTAGGGAAAATCATTGTAAAATTCATAGAAAAACTATCTTTTTCTACGAGTCTTGATGGGGAAATTGTACGAGGTGAAAAAGGAAACCGAACTGCGATGTTAGTTTTTAGCAGCATTGGTATGCGTGGTGGCTTTATACCTGTTATGATATCAGAACGAGATAGAGATATTTATGTAGACATCATTACATCTGCATATAGTAGGACAAGTGAGAAATCAAAGTTTACGTATGAATTTGAAGAAGAACTAGCAAAAATTGGATTTGAAATAGTTACAGAAATAAAAAAAGACTTCGATTGAAGTCTTTTGTTTTATAAATGGTACCCCCTAACGGGATCGAACCGTTGACCCACTGATTAAGAGTCAGTTGCTCTGCCAGCTGAGCTAAGGAGGCGTATTGCCTTATTATTATAGCATATATTCACAAATTTTCAACTATTTACCCACATTATTTTGTGGTATAATAAACCATATTGTGAATAAGACTTCAAATCATTGGAAATGGGGATTTTATGTATAAATACACACTTGGATTCATTATTAGAAATAATGAAGTATTACTATTGAATAGAAATAAAAGTCCTTGGATGGGTGCATGGAATGGTGTTGGTGGAAAAATAGAACCCAAAGAAACTATCATCAACTCAATGATTAGAGAGATCAAAGAAGAAACAGGCTTTGATGTTTTAGAGTCTCAAGTTATCTATAAAGGTGATGTCACATGGAATTTGTTTCATGCTAATGGTCAAGGACTTTATTTATTCATTATTAATTTAGATGATAATCAAGAACTTGAAACTCCAGTCGTAGTTGATGAAGGTATTCTTGATTGGAAACCAATATCATGGGCATGTGATTTTAATAATCAAGGCATTGCTAGAAATATTCCATATTTTTTAGATCATGCACTAAAACATGATAAAACTTATCAATATCATTGCATCTTTGAAGGTGACTTCTTAAAAGATGTTATCATAAAGGAACTTTAATATGTACTATTATTTATTATTACTGATACCAGTGGTTGCTTTTATCATTTATATCAAGAAAAAAGAAAAACAAAGAGAATCAAATTTGATAGAAAATGTTAATCTTTTATGCAATCAATATGGTGATTATCAACCAGATAACAAAATATTAAATATTCAAGATGAAGCATATCAAGTCATCTATTTTAAAGTGCCACGAGGTGCTGAACTTATCATCAATAGTCCTAGAATATGGGAAGTGAGAAGTTCATCTGGACAAAAACTAATCAATCAAGCATACTTAAATGAGACGAAAATAAAAAAGATTATCATCGTTTATCCAGAAGTACCACCAATTAAAAGATATATAAACGAAAATGAAATGGTATTTATTAAAACATCATTATTTAATAACATGCATGTCATTCCATTTCATTTATTAGAACAATTACTAAAAGAACTAAGAGGTTAACATCATGGAATATAAAGTTATAAAAAAACAAAACAATTCGTCAAAATGTTTTATCTGTGGTATTCATAATGATCACGGACTTCATACAATGTATTATGAATTAGAAAATAACCAATTATTAGGTGTTTTCAAAGGTGGAGACCTACATCAAAGCTTTCCAGGTAGAATGCATGGTGGTATTGTCTCAGCTTTATTAGATGAAACGATCGGTAGAGCAATGCAAATCGGTGATCCTGATGTTTGGAGTGTAACAGCAGAACTTACAACTAAGTTTCTTAAACCAATTCCATTAGATGAAACATTATATGTTGTTGGATGGATCAATAATTATAGACATCGCATTTTCTTTGGTGAGGGATATATTTGTGATCAAAATCATAATATATTAGCAACCGCTACAGCGAAATATTTCAAACAAGATATTAATAAAATCTTAGAAGACGAAAATAAAGAGGATTTAGGAGAAGAATGGATATACGTGGCTGATGATGAAATGCCAATATCTTTCGATTTACCAAAATGAGTTTATTAGAAGTATCCGGTTTAACATTTAGTTATACCGATCAAAAATTATATATAGATGCATCACTTAGACTATTTGCAGGAGAACATGCTGTATTAGTAGGACCTAATGGATGTGGGAAATCAACATTACTTAAATTGTTAGAGAAAGGCTTAAAGCCTGATAAGGGATCGATTGAATGGTTACCCCATGTCAAAGTCGGTTATCTTGATCAATATGCTAAATTAGACCCTGAATTAATAGTTAAAACATATTTATATGATGTTTTTTTGCCATTCTTCGAAAAAGAAGAACAAATGAACAACTTATACGAACAAGTAGCTACAGCACCCGTAAATGAGCAAGAAAGGCTGTTAAAATGGGCATCTGATCTTCAAGAACAATTGATGGACTCAGATTTTTACGCAATCAAGTCATTAGTCGGTAATATTATTCATGGTCTAGGGTTAACAATGGATATTCTTGATCAAAAGATAGGTACACTATCTGGTGGTATGCGTGCTAAAATTATTTTAGGTAAATTACTGCTTGAAGAAAGTGATGTCTTATTACTTGATGAGCCTACAAACTTCCTAGATGTTAAGCATATAGAATGGTTAACAAAATTCTTAAATGGATATGAAAAAGCATTTATTGTTGTTTCTCACCATGAAGGATTCTTAAAAGATATTGCTAAAACAGTATTAGCAGTTGAATCTGGTCATATATCAAGATATAAAGGTGACTTTAATTTCTATCTTAGTGAACGTGATTTAAGGATTGCGATGCAACAAAAAGCATTTGATTCTCAACAAGCGTTTATTAAAAAGACAGAAGATTTCATTAAGAAGAATATCGTTAGAGCATCTACAACCAAAAGAGCACAATCAAGAAGAAAGATGCTTGCAAAAATTGATCGTATACATGAACCACATAAAAATAAAACATATCATTTCAAATTTCCTTTCTCATCACCTACTGGTAAAGTTGTCTTATCAACACTAGATTTAGAAATTGGTTATGATAGTCCATTATTGGAACCACTAACAATTGAGATTAGAAAAGATGATAAAGTCGCGATTACTGGTAAAAATGGTGTAGGTAAATCAACATTTATTAAAACAGTATTAGAACGTGTTAAAAAATTAGGTGGAGAATTTGAATGGATTGATACTGCAAAAATATCATATTTTGCACAAGATATGATCTACACAGATGATATTACAGCAATTCAAGTGATTCATGGCAGATATCCAGATTTAACAAATAAAGAAGTGATGAGCTTACTTGGAGCACACGGGATTAACTATGAAATGGCAACACGTCAGATGAGAAGTTTATCAGGTGGAGAGCAAACAAAAGTAAGATTAGCACTACTTAGACATGAAAAAAGTAATGTACTCATCATGGATGAGCCTACAAACCACTTAGATCAAGCTGCTAAAGATGCATTAGAAGATGCTTTGGTTGAATATCAAGGTACTTTAATACTCGTATCCCATGAGCAAGATTTCATTGAAGAAATTTGTGATTATGAGATTTCATTATTTGAACCAGAAAATGATTAAAAGATGCAAATAAATGCATCTTTTTTTGTGCATCTAATTTGTAAAGTGACCTATTTAAGGTCTATAATATGAAGTATTGAAGGAGGTTGTAATGATGAAAATTGCAGTCGTAGGTGCTAGTGGATTTACAGGGAAACCACTTGTTGAACTAGCATTAAAAGAAGGTCATGAAGTTTACGCTATTTCTAGAAATGGTAAATTTGAAGATCATAAAAATTTAAGTGTATTAAATGAGGATATTAATGAGTGGGAAAAATTAGTTGAACCACTAAAAGATATAGATGTTATTATTTCTAATTTTAATGCGGGTTGGTCTAATCCTAATTTATATGAGGATTATTTAAAAGGATCACATGCAGTATTAGAGTTATCAAAAGCATTAGATGTAAGAGTTATTATTGTTGGAGGAGCAAGTAGTTTATTTGATCCAAAAACTAATCAACAAATGTATGATTTTATGCCTGAAGATTTCAAAAAAATTGTAAAAGGTGCGCTAGACTTATATACAGAACTAAAACAAGATTTTAGTAGTAAGTGGGTATTTATTAGTCCAGCAATGGATTTAAATGATCAAGCACCAAAAGGTGATTATCATATAGGTGGAGATTATGTAATAGCCAACAGTGAAGGTAAAAGTCAAATAAGCATTTATGACTTAGCTGATTTCTTATTAAAAGTAGCATCTAACAAACTACTCATACACACAAGATTAACATTAAGTGATAAATAATAAAATGAGGGAAGTATTTCAATTTACTTCCTTTTTTATTTGACTATATGCATGATCAGTATTATAATAAAAATATACCCCCCTATGTAGGGGGTAAATATATGATAAGAGGTGTTTTTATGAAAACAGTAGAATATAAGGTAACAGGTATGCACTGCATGGGTTGTGCAGGTAGTGTTAAAAGAGTATTAGAAAGAAACGCGGCAGTAGATAGTGCTGAAGTTTCATTAGAAGACTCAAATGCAAAAGTAAGTTATGACGAATCTTTAATTGATGATCAAAAAGTAATTGCATTAATTAAAAACTTAGGTTACGAAGCTGAAGTGAAATAAAAATGAAACAAGTTAAGTTCAATCTTGAAGGTATGACTTGTGCATCTTGTGCAAATACAATCGATAAAGTATTAAACAAACAAGAAGGTATCACTAAAGCAAATGTAAACTTAGCTAATGATACAGCAATTATCTCATACGATGAAAGCAAAATAACAATTGGTGAAATGATTGAAGTTGTTGAATCAGTTGGTTATGATGCTAGTGTAAATCAAGATGATATAGAAGAATTAACGATGCAAGTTGAAGGTATGACTTGTGCATCATGTGCTCAAAATGTTGATAGAGCAGTAAGACGACTTGATGGTGTAAAAGAAGTTAATGTTAATATTGCAAATGACAAGATGACATTATCATTTGATAAATCACAAGTTAGGCTATCAGATATTAAGAAAGCAGTATATGATGCAGGTTATGATGCATTTTTAAATGAAGAAATAGATGATACAGTTGATCCTGATGTCATCAAGATGCAAAAAGCTAGAAAAAAAGTATTTATTTCAATGAGTATATCAATCGTAATGATGATACTCATGGTTATTCATATGTTTTTATTCCCACTACCAAGGACACTTTATACAATTACAGTCGCAGTTATGGGATTTCCTGTTGTATTTATATTAGGTTTTCCTGTACATAAAGGTAGTTATAAGTCACTAAAAAGTGGTCACCCTAATATGGATGTATTAGTTACATTAGGTAGTTTGCCACCTTATTTAATTGGGTTACTTGGTATATTCTTACCAATTCAAACGTTTATTGAAATGGCAACAACCATTATGACTTTCCATTTACTTGGTAAATTCTTAGAAGCTAGAGCTAAAGGTAAAGCTTCGCTAGCAATTAAGAAACTTATTGAATTAGGTACAAAAACAGCTAGAATTCTAGTAGATGGTCAAGAAATGGAAGTTCTTACTTCAGAATTATCAGTTGGTGACATTATGATTGTTAAACCAGGTGAAAAAATACCATCAGATGGTATTATTACTGAAGGTTCAACTTTAATTGATGAATCACTTGCTACAGGCGAGTCGATGCCCGTTAAAAGAGAAGTTGGTGATCCAGTTATTGGTGCCACAATTAATAAGCAAGGATTATTAAAAGTAGAAGTGACTAAAGTCGGTAATGATACATTCTTATCACAAGTAATTAAACTGGTAGAAGCTTGTCAAGGGTCTAAAGTACCTATTCAAGCATTTGCAGATAAGATTACTGGATACTTTGTACCAGCCATTATGATTGTTACAGTACTTACTTTTGTATCATTCTTAGTATTTCCAAACTTTCACTTAAATATATTAGAGACATTTTCATTCTTACCTTGGATAAATACTGACTTAAGTCAGTTAACTTTAGCCTTCATTACAGCAACCGCAGTATTAGTGATTGCATGTCCTTGTGCGCTTGGTTTAGGTACACCTACAGCCTTAATGGTTGGTTCAGGTATCGGTGCGGAAAAAGGAATATTAATTCGTCAAGGTGAGGCTGTTCAGACACTAAAAGACATAAAAGTGATCGCATTTGACAAAACAGGTACATTAACAATTGGTAAACCGGTTGTGACTGATTTGTATGGTGATGACAAAGAAAAAGTGCTACAAATTGCAGCATCTTTAGAACAAGGATCAGAACATCCACTTGCACATGCAATGATTGAAAAAGCTAAACAAGATAGTTTAGATATGCTAAACATAGAAGATTTTACAGCAGTATCTGGTATGGGTATATTAGGTATGGTTGATGGCAGTCTTACACATATTGGTAATCGTAAATTTATGGATGCTGAATCTATAGATTATAAACAATATGATGATATTATGATTAAATTGGAAACTGAAGCAAAAACAGCGATGATTGTTGCTCAAGACAAAAAAGTCATTGGTGTTATTGCAGTTGCTGACCAATTAAAACCAGAATCAAAAGCAGTAATTCAAATTCTTAATAAAATGGGATTAAAAACTGCAATGATCACAGGTGACAATAAACGCACAGCTAAAGCGATTGCTGATGAATTAGGCATGACTGATTTCATTAGTGATGTACTTCCTGAAGGTAAAGTTGATGCTTTAGTATCACTTCAAGATCAATATGGTTTAGTTGCGATGGTTGGTGATGGAATTAATGATGCACCTGCTTTAAAACAAGCTAATGTAGGTATTGCGCTAGGTACAGGTACTGATGTTGCTATTGAAGCAGCTGATATCACATTAGTAAATGGTCAATTAGATACAATATTAAAAGCGTTAGAATTATCTAAAGGTATATTTAATAAAATTAAACAAAATTACTTTTGGGCATGGTTCTATAATGCAATAATGATTCCATTTGCAATGTTAGGCTTGCTTCATCCAATGATTGGTGCAGCAGCAATGAGTTTATCATCACTTAATGTTATCTATAATTCACTTAGACTTAAAAAGGTGAATTTAAATAAAACTTGGGAGGCATATCATGAAGCATGATAGAACTAAAGCGATTAATTTATTAAAAACTGCTAGAGGTCAAATGGATGCAGTGATCCGTATGGCTGAGGATGGACGCTATTGTGTGGATGTTGCTAACCAGATAGTTGCAGCTGAGTCTCTACTTAAAAAAGCGAATCTTCTTATTTTACAAGATCATATCAACACATGTGTCAAAGACTCATTTGTTGAAGGTAATTCAGATGATAAAATAGAAGAAGTTATGCAACTCATTAGTAAATATTTAGATTAAAAGAAAAAGCACTTCTGATGAAGTGCTTTTGTTAATTATTCAGCAATAATAGTGTCATCAAAATTATTGATTTCTTCGACTAAGGCATCATAAACTTGTGATTCCTTAATCTTTTTAACAACCTTACCTTTTCTAAATAGAACGGCTTCACCTTTACCACCAGCTACACCGATATCGGCATGCTTAGCTTCACCAGGACCATTAACTGGACATCCCATGATTGCTACATTAATTGTTTTATTTACTTTAAGTAAATAAGCTTCAATCTTTTTAGCGATATCAATCATATCATATTGGATACGACCACATGTAGGACAACTAATTAAATTAGGTACTTTATCTTTTAAACCAACATTTTTTAATATTTCTTTAGCAGCTTGAATCTCAACTTTAGGATCATCTGTTAATGAAACTCTTATTGTATTACCAATACCTTCATGAAGAAGAATACCAATACCCATTGCAGATTTAATCGCACCGCTAAATGCAGTTCCCGCTTCAGTTACACCTAAGTGTAATGGATATGGGAATGTTTTTGAAGCTAATCGATAAGCTTCAATCATTAAGTTCATATCAGTTGCTTTTAAAGATAATGCAATATCATAGAATTCCATTGATTCTAAGATTTCAACATGATGTTGTGCAGTTGCAACCATTAATTCAGCAGTAGGAATAGCTCTACCTGGAAGTGATCCACTATTTACACCAATACGAATAGGAATATGTTTTTCCTTACATTTAGCAACAACAGCTTCAACTTGCTCTCTTTTAGGGATATTACCTGGATTTAATCTAATCTTAGCAACACCTTGATCAATAGCCTCTAAAGCTAATTCGTAATTAAAATGGATATCTGCAACTAAAGGAATATTGATTTGTTCAATAATTTTACCTAATGATTTTGCATCTTCCATATCTAATACAGCAACTCTGACGATTTCACAACCAGCTTCCTCTAAAACTTTTATTTGAGCGACAGTTGCGTCAACGTCCTTAGTATAAGTATTTGTCATACTTTGAATATATACTTTGTTGTTTCCACCAAAAGGTAGATTTCCAACCATAAATTGTCTTGTAGTTTCTCTTTTGTTCATTTTTATCACCTATAACCATTATAACAATTTGTGAGGAAAAACATAGTTTTTTACATTATTTAATAATTAAAAAATAAAATGCAAAATATATTGAAAAATAAAACAAGTAATGATATAATACATGCGTATGTTTGGAGGGATTATCATGAGAGATCTAGTCAAATTGGTTTGTACTTCATGTGGTGAAGAAAATTATCATACAGACAAAAATAAAAAAACTAAACCTGAACGTTTAGAATTTAAAAAATATTGTCCACGTGAAAAAAAATATACAATCCACAGAGAAAAGAAATAAGCTATTCTAGGAATAGTTTTTTTTCTATTCTTTTTTAGGAGAAAACTATGATATATGTTATTTTATTAAGAGGTTTTAATACGGGTAAAATTAGAGTGAAAAAAGATGAACTTGCACAATTGGTTGAAAGCTTAGGCTTTAATCAATATCAACTTATTCTAAATACCGGTAACATCATTATTCAAACAAATGAAGATAAAGATGATGTTTTAGATAAAGTCTTAGAGCGTTTATCAAAACATTTTAATCAAGAAATATCTGGGATCATTAAAACGAAAGAAGAAATCACTTATTACAAAAACCATATCAAAGATATGAATGATAATGAGACACATTATGTTTCGTTTATATCAAGTGATATTATTGAAGAATTAAAAACTGTCTTTAATGAGCATAATAGCGAAAATACAGAGAAATTGTTTGTGATAAAGGATGTTTTATATTGGATCACACCTAAAGGTTATACTTTAAAAGGCTTTGGTAATGTTGTATTAAGTAAGAAAAAATATAAAACATATGTAACAACTAGAAATATAAATACATTAATTAAGATATATGAGGCGATGCAACATGATTAAAACAATTTTTGGAAACGAAGAACAATCAAACTCATTTGTTATTTGTAGATTTGATTCATGTATGATTATTGATCCATCACATGACTTAAATAAAATTGATGATATCATTGAACATCGAAAAGTACTAGGCATCCTAATTACGCATGCACATAATGACCACGTAGATTTAATTCATCATTATGATGTGCCTATTTATATTCATAAAGATGATGCGCATCTCTTATTTGAAGATGCTTATAATGGATATGCACCAAATAAACATCCATATAAAAGAAAAGAACTTGATATAAAACTTATAGAAGATGGACAAAAAATACCATTAGCTGATCAATTTGTAGAAGTTATTCATACGCCTGGTCATACGAAAGGTTCAGTATCTTTTCTATATTTAAATCATTTATTTACTGGAGATACGTTGTTTAAAGAAAGTGTCGGTAGACATGATTTGTATTCAGGTAATCTACCTGAGTTAAAACAAAGTATACTTAAAATGATGTCTTTAAATAATGAAATTAAAATATATCCAGGGCATGATGAACTTACAACAATGAGATACGAGAAAAAAAATAACCCATTTTATATTAAATGGGCTAAGCAATTCAAAAAATTAAGATAAAGTTTTTTTACGTATGACATGTAGATTATTATCTAAGTCATATACAATAGGTAGACCAGTAGGAAGTTCCACATGTGGAATTTCCTTTTTTGATATATTTTCTAAATACATCATTAAAGATCTTAAACTATTGCCGTGGGCAACAATTAAAACATTAGAGCCTTTTTTAAGTTCGGGATAAATATGGCCAAACCAATATGGAAGCACTCGTTGCATGCACATCTCCAAACTTTCTCCTAAAGGCAGATCTTTAATACCTTGATAAAGTGGATCTAATTCAGGGTTTCTGCGATCCTTTTTATCCAATAATGGTGGCATAACATCATAACCACGACGCCATTGATAAACAACATCCTCGCCACATTTTAATGCAGTTTCTGATTTATTTAATCCTTGGAGTGCACCGTAATGTCTTTCATTAAGTCGCCAATCTCTGTGGATAGGTGTACGTAATTTATCCATTTCTTTTAATGCTAATAATAGCGTATCATATGCACGTTTTAATAAAGAAGTAAAAGCAATATCGATATCAATACCACTTCGTTTTATTCTTTGACCAGCTAAACGTGCTTCTTTAATGCCTTGTTCACTTAGTTCAATATTTGTCCAACCAGTAAATTTATTTTCTAGATTCCATAAACTTTGGCCGTGTCTAAGCAGGATGAGTTGAGGCATATAAATCACCTTCTATAACCAGTTTCGTAACTATATTATATAACTTCCAAATAAAAAAGCAATGAAAACCCACCGATATAACAAAGTTAGTCATTTAAATAAGTGATTTTTACGACATTTTATAAAAAATAGCACATTAATCTTGACAGTGCCAATTAAATGTCATACAATGATATTGGCACAAAGCAATGATGAGTGCTAAAGAGGTGAGAGGATGCTTACAAGTAGACAAAAGTTAATTCTAAAAGCAATCGTTGAAGCATATGTAAAAGATGCTCAACCAGTCGGCTCTAAATACTTAACACAATTGCCTTACTTAAATTTTTCAAGTGCAACGTTAAGATATGATATGGCATTGTTAGAAGAATTAGAGTATTTAGAAAAAACACATACTTCAAGTGGTAGAGTCCCATCAGAAAAAGGTTATCGTTATTATGTTGAACATTTAGTAACTAGAGATGATGATGTCGCTCAAAAATTCCCTTTAATTGATGAAATTTTTTACAAGCATAAACTTGCTAGAGAACAAGCAATTGAAGAAGCAATCTCACTATTAAGTGATTTAACTAATTATACAGCGATGGCTGTTGGACCTAATGGAACTAAGAACAAAATTAAAAGAATTGATTTTGTTCCAGTAGGTGAAAAAGATGCGGTTATCTTAATTGTTACTGATCAAGGACATGTGCAACATCAAAACATTAGAGTACCTGAAAATGCTCATATGGAAAATGTTAAAGAAGTTATCAAATCATTAGATGAACTACTTAGAGATCGTAGTATCGAAGATGCAAGTGAAATTCTAGAAAATACATTTGCTAAAAGTGAAATCGATGCTTATATGGAATATCAAACTCAAATTCTTAATTCATTTATTAATGCATTTGCGAAATTTGCAGAAGAAAACTTCTATTTATCAGGTGTAACAAATGTATTTGAACAACCTGAATTTCATAATGTGAAGAATATAAAGAGTTTTGTTGATATGTTAGATAGGCGTGAAATTGTAAAACTCATTGGAAATCAAGATAGTTTATCAATTAAGTTCGGATCTGATTTGAGACTTATTCCCATGGAAAATTGTACATTAATTTCTGTTCCATATAGAATTAGTGATCAAGAACATGGAACGATTGCTGTTGTAGGACCAACAAGAATGGAATATAACAAAGTGATTCCACTTGTTGAATATATCGCAAGCAATCTTGGTAAATTATATAAAAAATAAAGGATGATATTATGGCTGAAGAAACAAAGAAGACAGAAGCTACAGCTGAAGAAGTAATTATAGAGCAAGAAAAAACTGAACCAACTGTAGAAAAGAAAAAAGATAAAATTAGTAAGTATAAAGAACAACTTGCAGAACGTGATAAAGAAATCGCGAAATTAAAAGATCAGTTATTAAGAGAACATGCAGAATTAGAAAACTTTAAAAAACGAGTTCAAGCTGAAAGAATTCAAGAAAGAAAATTCGCATCTAAGAAAATTATTCAAGATTTATTAGTACCACTTGATATGTTAAAGATGATTGTTAATCATCCAACAGAAGATGAAATGTTAAAAAACTATTTAACAGGATTTAAGATGGTAAATGATCAATTATTCCAAGTATTGGAAGCTGATGGATTAAAAGAGTTAGATGCTTTAAATAAGCAATTTGATCCTAATTATCACCACGCGGTTGATAAAGTAAGTGACAAAGAAAAAGCAAACGGCATCAATGTTGAAGTCGTACAAAAAGGTTATACATACAAAGAACAATTATTAAGACCTGCCATGGTCAAAGTTAACGAATGGAGTGATGAAAATGGCGAAGACAAATAAAATCATCGGTATCGATTTAGGTACTACAAATTCATGCGTCTCAGTAATGGAAGGCGGAGAAGTAAAAGTAATCGTAAATGCTGAAGGTGCTAGAACTACACCATCAGTTGTATCATTTAAAGGTGATGACATTAGTGTTGGGGATGTTGCAAAACGTCAATCAATTACTAATCCAAACACAGTAAGTTCAATCAAACGTCACATGGGTGATGCTAATTACAAAGAAGATATTAACGGTAAAAAATATACACCACAACAAATTTCAGCAATGATTCTTCAAAACTTAAAGAAAACAGCTGAAGATTATTTAGGTGCTACAGTAACTGAAGCAGTTATTACTGTACCTGCTTACTTTGATGATCATCAAAGACAAGCAACTAAAGATGCAGGTAAAATTGCAGGTTTAGATGTTAAACGTATTATCAACGAACCAACAGCAGCTGCATTAGCTTATGGTATTGATAAAACAGATACTGAACAAACAGTATTAGTATTTGACCTTGGTGGTGGTACATTTGACGTATCAGTACTTCACTTAGCAGATGGTACATTTGAAGTAGTTTCAACTGCTGGTAATAACCATTTAGGTGGAGATGATTTCGACCAAGCAATCATTGACTACTTAGTACAAGAATTCAAGAAAGAAAATTCAGTTGACTTATCATTAGATAAGATGGCTGTTCAAAGATTAAAAGATGCTGCTGAAAAAGCTAAGAAAGAATTAAGTTCAGCAACTCAATCACAAATATCTCTTCCATTTATCACAATGGGTGTTGCAGGTCCTCTTCACTTAGAAATGACTTTAACAAGAGCTAAATTCAATGAGTTAACAGCATTCTTAGTTGACAAATGTCAACAACCAGTTAGAAGAGCATTATCAGATGCTAAGATGACTGCTAAAGATATTCACCAAGTATTATTAGTAGGTGGTTCTACACGTATTCCTGCTGTACAAGAATTAGTACAAAGAGAATTAGGTAAAGCACCTAATAAGAGTGTTAACCCTGATGAAGTAGTAGCTATGGGTGCTGCTATTCAAGGTGGTGTATTAGCTGGTGATGTTAAAGATGTATTATTATTAGATGTTACACCTCTATCATTAGGTATTGAAACTTTAGGTGGTGTATTCACTAAATTAATCGATAGAAATACAACAATTCCAACATCTAAATCACAAGTATTCTCAACAGCTGCAGATAACCAACCTGCTGTAGACATTCACGTATTACAAGGTGAAAGATCAATGGCTGCAGATAATAAGACTTTAGGTAGATTCCAATTATCAGATATTCCGCCAGCAAGACGTGGTGTACCTCAAATTGAAGTATCATTTGATATTGATGCTAATGGTATCGTATCAGTTAAAGCTAAAGACTTAGGTACAAACAAAGAACAAAAAATCACAATTTCAGGTACTGGTACTTTATCAGATGATGAAATTGATAAGATGGTTAAAGAAGCTGAAGAAATGGCTGAACAAGATGCTAAACGTAGAGAAGAAGCTGACTTACGTAATGAATCTTCAAACTTGATTTTCCAAGCTAATAAAGCATTAGAAGACTTAAAAGATGAAGTTGATGAAAATGAAAAAGCTAAAGTTGAAGGTTTAGTTAAAGATTTAGAAGAAGCATTAAAAGGTTCTGACATTGACGCAATTAAAGCTGCAAAAGAAGCATTAGAAAAAGATGCACAAGATATCGCAATGAAAGCATATCAAAAAACTCAAGCATCTGAACAACCACAAGAACCAACAGAAGAAGCACCAAAAGACGGCAAAACAACTGTAGATGCAGAATTCGAAGAAAAATAACGAGATGAGGGGCCTTAGCCCCTTATCCATTATGATGGAGTTGATAAATTATGGCAGATAAAAGAGATCTATATGAAGTTTTAGGTGTATCAAAAACCGCTTCTGATGATGAAATAAAAAAAGCATATCGTAAACTCGCTAAAAAATATCACCCTGATATTTCTAGTGAAGAAAATGCTGAAGAAAAATTTAAAGAAGTTCAAGCCGCATATGATACATTAAGTGATGCTCAAAAACGTGCTGCTTATGATCAATATGGTCATGATGGAAATCCATTTGGTGGACAAGGTTTCGGTGGAGGATTCCAAGATTTTGGAGGCTTTGGCGATATATTCAGTCAATTTTTTGGTGGTGGCGGACAACGTCGTCAACAAAATCCAAACGGACCTATGCGTGGTGAAGATTTAGAACGATTAATGACAATTGACTTTATGGAAGCTGCATTAGGGACTAAAAAGACAATTGATGTTAACATCACTGATACATGTCATTTTTGTCATGGATCAGGTGCTGAATCATCAAAAGATGTAGAAATTTGTGGTCGTTGTCATGGTGATGGTGTCATCAATGTAGAACAAAGAACGATGCTAGGCACAATGAGAACACAACAAGTATGTCCAGTTTGTGGTGGTAAAGGGAAAACAATTAAAAATGCATGTCATGTATGTCATGGATCAGGTCAAGAAAAGAAAACTAAGACTGTTGATGTAACAATTCCAGCTGGTGTTGATACAAATATGAGTCTAAAAGTATCTGGTTATGGTAATGGCGGTAAAAATGGTGGCCCATCTGGTGACTTATACTTAAACTTTAGAGTTAAACCTCATAAAGTATTTGAACGTCACGGTGATGATATCATCTTGCATGTCCCTGTATCTATTTCACAAGCAGTATTAGGTGCTAAAATAGATATCCCAACTATTTATGGTGATGTTTCACTTAAAATACCTTCAGGTATCGAAAGTGGTACAGCACTTCGTATGAAAGATAAGGGTATTGCAAATATTAGAAGTAAAAAACATGGTGATCAACATGTAATTGTTGATATACAAACACCTAAGAATTTATCAGCTAAAGAAAAATCTCTTTATGAAGAACTAGGAAAACTAGAAAATAGAGAAACTGGCTGGCAAAAATTTAAAAATATGTTCAAATAAAAAAAGTCCAAATTTTGGACTTTTTATTTTTCTATTCAATTTAAGATTTTAGCATATATGCAACTGCAACAGCACCAATACCTGCATTCATTGCGATGACAGAAGAAATCTCCATTGTATATAACGGTTTTTGACCAGTAAGACTAATCATCATATCTTCATATGCTTTTGCACGTTCAGGCGTTTGTGCATGTACGATTGCATAATTTTCGATTTTTTGTGTTTCTAATAATTTAGTTATATGTTTTTTGATTTTAGCATCAGCAGATTTCATACTTAATGCCTTATCATAAATAATACCTTCACCTTCGTGATCAATAGAGACGACAGGCTTTAAGTTAAGTAATTTAGCAACTAATCCTGTTACTTTGCTTAATCGACCATTTTTAACCATATATTTAAGTGTTTTAACACTAACTAATATACGCGTTTTTAGTTTTAAATCATTAATTTCATTTTCGATTTCATCAATTGATTTACCAGCTTTCACAAGTTCTGATGCTCTATATACAAGTAGACCTTCAGAAGCAGAGTTTTGAACTGTATCAATAACTCTAATATCTGATTTAAATTTATCAGCCATATCTTTAAACACTTGATACGTACCACTCATCTTACTTGAAACTGTTAAAACTAGTATTTTTTTATAATAAGTTGATAAATATGAAAACATATTTTCTAATTGTTTAGGATTTGGTTGAGAAGAAGCAGGATAAGTTTTAGCATGATTCATCATGTCATAAAACATATCATTATTCAGTGTTAATTTATCAAAATAAGATGTGCCATCAACATTTAATGTAATTGGATAAACATGGATTTGAGCGTCATCTACAAATGATTTAGGAAGATCTGCAATTGAATCAGTTACGATCGCGATATCATATTTTCTATCATGAGCTGTTTCATATTGTAATTTCATATCGTCAACTTTTTGATCTAAGATTAGACTAACATCTCTTAGTTCATTAAATACTTTAGATGGTTCATTTGTATGAATATGGATTCTCGCTTGAGATTCGTGGCTTGCTACAATCAATGAATCACCAAATTGTGACAATTTATCTCTTAATGCTTCTTTAGAAATAGTTAAATCTTTTAAATAAGCTTCAGTACAATATCTTGGTTCATTTGGATCATATGAAGAAAAATCTTCATGTTCATCAATTTCAATCGTTTTAATTTCGGTTTTATCAACAGTTTTACCACTTAATGCATGAATGATACCACCAATGAAATGGACAAATCCTTGAGCACCAGCATCAACAACTTTATTTTGTTTTAAGACTTCAAGCTTATCAGTAGTTTTGGCTAATTCTAACTTTAACTTATCATATGCATGAACAAATAAATCTTTTAAAGAAGAAGTAGCGTTTTTAAGTGATTCTAAAATATTTACCCATGACTGCATTAAAGTAATCACAGTACCCTCAACTGGATTAGCAATTGAAGATTTAGCGATGGTTGCAGCGTTATGACAAATTTCAATATATTCTTCAACAGTAATTTGATCATGTTCTACGGCTTGATAAAACCCATCGATATATGATGCAAATATAATACCAGAATTACCTCTAGAACCTTTCATTGCAGCTTCTGCGATACTCTCTAATGTATCTTTAGTTGAATCTTTAAGTTGGCTATAATATATGATTGATTGCATTAAAGATGAAAGGTTTGTACCAGTATCACCATCAGCAACCGGAAAGACATTGATCTTGTTAAGAACATCCTTTTCTTCAACGACATTTTTCGCACCAAGAATAAAGGAATTAAATATAAACTCGTTTGTTATTGTTTGCATAATTACACCTCGTAGTCATATATAACTATTATATCATTTATAAAAAAGAACAAGAATTATTATACTTTCATTTTAAGTCAATTTGTTTTGATGTGCAAACCAAAAATGTTATAATTTTTATGGTAAAGGAGTGATTTTATGATTTTAATTAGACACCATGATGAGGGGAATTTAAAGCCGTTTTTCTATTTTGCTTTAGAAGAATATATTTTAAATGAATTATTAAAAGATGATGAAACATATTTTTTCACATATATCATTAAAGGTGTGATTGTTGGTAAGAATCAAGTGATTGAAAATGAAGTAAATCTAGATTACTTAAAAGAAAACAATATTGACATTTTTAGAAGAGCTACAGGTGGTGGATGTGTTTATGCAGATCATAGAAACACAATGTTTTCAATTATCACAAAAAGAAAAAATGCTCAGTTTAGTTTTAAACCATATTTACAAAAAATTGTAGATGCATGTGAAGTCATCGGATTACCTCTAACATTTAGCGGTAGAAACGATATCTTATTTGAAGGTAAAAAAATATCTGGTAATGCATTCCTACAAAATAAGAATGGTATGTTAATCCATGGTACATTCTTATATGACTGTGACTTAGAAACAATGGTCCGTGCGATTTCACCAAGCGATGAAAAATTAGTATCTAAAGGTATTAATAGCGTAAGATCAAGAGTTACAAACTTAAAACCACATTTAAATGGTATGACACAAGAACAACTCATTAAACATTTTGAAAATGTATTAACAGTTGAAACACATGAACTAACAAAAGAAGAAATAGCTAAAATTAATAAGATGGCTGAAAAGTATGAATCTAAAGAATGGATTTATCAAGTTCAACCACCTTATACTAAATTACTCAAAAAACGTATACAAGGTGGCTTATTAGAAATAACAATCGACTTGAAACATGGTAAGATCAATGAACTTCATGTTAAAGGTGATTATTTTGAAATAAAACCATTGGATGATTTTGAAGCTCTATTCACAGGAGTTATGTATAACAAAGAAACAATTTCTAAAATACTAGAAGAAAATGATATTTCTGAATATATTTTAGATGTTGATCGTGATGCATTCAATGAATTAGTGTTAAGTGGAACACTTTTATAAATTTTTTAATTAATTAAACGGTATTTGTTTGACTACATTTATATATATTTGATAAAATGAAGTATGAAGTGAAAGGTGGTTAGCTATGGGAAAAAAATCTAAAAAAGAAAAAGAAGTCGAAAAGACTGAATCATTAGCAACAAATGAAGAAACACTTCAAGATGACAAAACACCTGAAAATGAGTCTATTGCGCAAGTAGAAGCCGTTATACCTGAAGAAGAAAATACGGAAGCACTTGATGGAAAAGCAATGAAAAAAGCCGAAAAACAAGCTAAAAAAGATGCTAAAAAACAAGCTCAAGCTGACAAAGAAGCTGGAGAAATTGCTAAAGAACAAGCAAAAGAAGACGCATTAAAAGATAAGAAATCTGCTAAAAAAGCAGCAAAAAAAGCTGAAAAGAAACACAAAGAGGAACTTAAAAAGTTATCTCATAGACCTAAATGGGTAAAAGGTTTCTTTAAGAAAAATCAAGGTAAGACACAAGAACGTATGTTTGAGTACATGAATAGTGATCATGAAAAACTATTACAACGTGCTAATGTATTACTAGAGATTAAAGAATCTGACTATCAAGAATTATTTATCATTAAAATGCCAGATTCATATGATAATAAAAAACAAGTAAGTTATCGTCTGGATTATAATAAAGCAGGCAATCAAACACTATTATATGATCAAGCATATTTTAATCTTTTATACTTTGGTAAAGATGTGTTTTATAACTATCATGCTAATGTTGACTATAATACAGGTCGAATAGGCAATGATGGTACGATTATATTTAGATATTCAGATATTGTAAGTATTGAAAATAAATTGGTTTATGATCATGTAGACCATCCGAAATATTTACAATTTAGTGTGATTGTACATTTATCAAACAGTCAACACATCGCATTAAATTTAAGAAACCAAAGATTAGATGCTTCAGGAAATCTTCCTGGATTACTCACAATGGATGAACAACGCATTGTGAAATTACTTAAAGAAAAAATGGAAAAATAATTTGAGTGATTTTGAGTCTTAAATAAGAGGTTCAAAATCGCTTTTTTCATTGACTTTTATGTCAATATTATGTATAATACATTCGTTGAGGTGATTTTATGAAAATATTAGTGATAGATTTAAAAAATGAACCCTCAATTGATTTCGATTATCACTTTAAAAAAGAAATCGAAAACATTGATGATATCCTTGATATCCAACCTGCAAAATTTCATGTTGATGCATTCTTTAATGAAGGTGAAATGATTTTATCAATAACTGGAGAAGTTGACTTAACACTTGCTTGTGCTAAGACATTAAAACCAGTTGAACATCACCTTAGTTTATCTGAATCAATCGTCTTTGGCGAAAAAGAAGATGCTGATTATGTATTAACTGATGAAGTTCAAATTTCTGATTTAATCTTCGGTGAAATTATTGCTGAAAAACCACTTGTGGTTTATCATCCAGATGCACAAGATATCTCTTTTGAAAAAGAAAAGAGTCCACATCCTGCATTTGCTGATCTAGATAAATTATTTAATAAGTCGTAGGAGGTGAACACATGGCTGTTCCATTTCGTAGAACGGGTAAAACTGCTAAAAGAAAAAGACGTACACATTATAAATTAACTGCGCCTGCATTAGTTGTATGCCCACAAACTGGTGAATTTACACTTCCACACAGAGTGACACCAAACAGCGGTTATTACAAAGGACAAAAAGTATTAACCAAAAAAGAATCCAAAGCGGAATAAGAAAGAGTGCTAAAGGCACTTTTTTCTTTGTCCAAAATTGATTTATACGATAAAAATATATATAATATATTTATGAGAATAAAGGATGTACAATGATGAAACATGTTACTGTTTTAAAGCAAGAAGCAATAGAACATTTAAATATTAAAGAAAATGGCATTTATGTTGATGGAACACTTGGTGGTGCTGGTCATTCATCAGAGATATTAAAACGTCTAAAAAATGGCTTTTTATATGCATTTGATCAAGATGATTACGCGATTAACTTTGCTAAAGGTATTTTAGGTGATTCACCTAACTATGAAATTGTTAAATCAAATTTCATGTATATGAAAGAAGAGTTAGCTAAAAGAAATGTATTTAAGATAGATGGTTTATTATTAGATCTTGGTCTATCATCTTTTCAAATTGATGATGAAGCCAGAGGTTTTACATATCTAAAAGATACGACATTAGATATGCGTATGAATCAAGATCAACAATTAACTGCAAAAGAAATACTTAACACATATAGCAAAGAAGATTTATCACGTATTTTCTTTGTATATGGTGAAGAAAAAAATAGTTTTAAAATTACGGATGAAATTATTAGAAGAAGACCTCTAGAAACAACGATGGATCTAGTAAAAATAACTGATAAAATCAATTATAAAGATAAAGGACATAGTGCAAAAAGAGTTTTCCAAGCATTAAGACTTGAAGTGAATCAAGAACTAGAAGTTCTAGAGAAAATATTAGAAGATGTAGTTGATATGTTAAATCCTGGTGGACGTATATCAATTATTACATTCCACTCATTAGAAGATCGTATTGTAAAACATTTCTTTAAGAAATATAGTACACAGGAAACGATTAAAGGGCTACCTGTCGAATTAGAAGATACAACAAAACTTAAAATCATCACGAGAAAACCAATATATCCAAGTGATGAGGAATTAAAAGAGAACTCAAGAAGTAAATCAGCAAAATTAAGAGTTGCAGAGAGAAAATAAAAGAGGTGGCATTATGAAAATTGCATTAATCGCGCATGATAAGAAAAAAACTGACATGATCAGTTTTGTACAAAAGAATGTTGATGTATTTAAAACTTGTGAATTATATGGTACAGGTACAACTGGATCACTTATCAACAAACATACTGGATTACACGTTAATCTAAAAAAATCTGGTCCCCTAGGTGGAGACCAAGAAATTGGTGCGATGGTTGCTAATCAAGAATTAGATATGATCATCTTTTTTAGAGATCCACTTACAGCACAACCTCATGAGCCAGATGTATCAGCTTTACTTAGATTATCTGATCACTATGAAATTCCGCTTGCTACTAATGTATCAACAGCAGAATATTTCTTAAATGAACTTAGATATGAATTAAAAAATAAAAAGGTGATATAATCACCTTTTTTTATACAACTTTATTTTTTCTTTTTACTTGCAGATATAATGATTCTTACATAATCTAAATCCATATCTTTAAATGCTTCATTGCTTGCAATGAAATCAAAGATCTCAGGACTAATGACTTCAGTAATTTCATTTGTTTCTTTATTCATAATGTGAATATGACTGTCTGATGAATGCTTAGGATTATCAAGTGCTAAGTCATAATATTTTACGTTATCGATATAAATTTCGACAACCATTTTATTATCCATTAAAAATTCAAGATTGTTGTATATTGTTGAAACGTTGTAAAAACCGCGACTTGATAAAGCCTTTTGGATTTCCTTAAAAGTTAAGTGTTTATCCTCAAGAATTTCAATCATCGCTTGACGTGATTTTGTAAGTCTTAATTTTTGTGAACGAATCTTTTGGTAATAGCGTTCTTTTAAATCCATAGAACATGCTCCTTCTAAATTGAATATAGTAATCCTATTTTCATATAGATTATAACAATATTTATAAACAATTTAAAGAAAAACGCTTATATCCTTTAGTTTAGCCAATAAAAAACTTCATAATGTATTATTATGTTATAATAATATTGGTGATTTTATGAATTATGTCTATGGTGGATCATTTAATCCTCCAACAAAAGCACATTTAAAAATAATTGAAAAGCTCATTAATTTACCAGATTGTGAACATGTGATTATCATACCTGTTGGTAATGATTACAATAAACCTTATCTTGTAGACTTTAATAAAAGAGTTGAAATGTTAGAATTAGTCACTAAGCAATATGATAAAGTGATCATCTCTGATATAGAGCATAAGCACAATTTTCATGGTACTTTAAAGACATTAAATTTATTAAGTCATGATTACCCTGATTTATGTTTTGTCATGGGTACTGATCAATTAAAGAGTTTTAAAACATGGATTGAATATGAAAAATTATTGGCATCATATCCATTCTTAATTATTCAAAGAAGTCAAATGTTAACAAAAGAAGATATTGAATTTGAATTTAAAGATTTAAAGCATACGTTTAAATTTATACCTTTTGATGAACCAGTATCATCAACTAAAGCAAGAACAAATGAATTTGATCGAAAGAAAATATTGGATGCTAAAATTATTAAATATATTGAAGACCACGACTTATACAAGGAGTAGATGACATGTATCAACACGGATATTTAAAAGTTGCTGCTGCAACACCAAAAATTAGCGTTGGTGATATTTCACACAATGAAAAAGAAATTATAAATTTACTAAACGATACAAAAGCTAGTATCGTTGTTTATCCTGAATTAACGATTACAGGTTATTCAGCAAGTGATTTATTTTTTCAAGAGTCATTTTTAGAAGAAGCGAAAGTAGCTTTAAAAAATATCATAGATAAAACTTCTTATGAAGGTGTCTATATTTTAGGTATGCCTCTAGATGTTTTAGGTGTTTTATATAATGTTGCAGTCGTTGCTCAAAAAGGAAAAATATTAGGTGTTGTACCTAAACAATATATTCCTAATGGACATGAATTCTATGAGAAAAGATGGTTTCATTCAGGTTTAGATACTGAAATTAAATCAATTCATTTATTAGGTCAAGATGTACCATTCGGTTATTTATTATTTGAAAACAAGAAATCACAAATTAGATTTGGCGTTGAAGTGTGTCAAGATATTTGGGCAACTTACTCACCAAGTGATGAACTAAGTTTACAAGGTGCTAGTTTAATTCTTAATTTATCAGCTTCAAGTGAATATGTTGGTAAACAAGCAATTAGAAGACATGTCGTTCTTGATCATTCAAGAAAACAAATTGCAGCATATGTTTATACGACTACAGGACATTTTGAGTCATCATCTGAGGTTGTGTTCTCAAATCATAAACTAATCGCGTCATTAGGCGAAATGGTGGCTGAAAGTATGCCATTTGATATTGAAGATACAATGTTAGTTGCAGATCTAGATATGACAGCTATCAATTATCAAAAACGTCAAGATTCTACATATAGAGATATGCATATGAAAGTTACACATCAATTCCAAACCATTGATTATGATGTATTAGAAACTAAAGAGTATGTATTTGAAAAAGCATTAAATCCTCTACCATTTATTAATCAAAATCATCCAGAAGAAGATTTAAAAGTCGCTAATCACTTACAAATCTATGGGTTAGTAAAAAAATTAGAATCTCTACCTAAATCAGCAAATAAAATTGTTGTTGGTATATCAGGTGGACTTGATTCTGCACTTGCATTATTAGTATCACATCAAGCGATGAAGATTTTAGGCAGAGATCCTAAAGATATTATCGCTGTAACGATGCCAGCACAAGCAACTTCAAAAAACTCTAAATCATATGCGATTGATTTAATGGAAAAACTAGGAGTAACACTGTTAGAAATTCCAATTAAAGACGATGTTGAAAAACATTTAAATACGATTAAGCATGAAGAAAAAGATGTGACATATGAGAATGCACAAGCTCGCATGCGTACTTTAGTACTTATGGATCTTGCAAATAAATATGGTGGTTTTGTACTTGGCACAGGTGATTTATCAGAAATTGCATTAGGTTGGATGACTTATAATGGTGATCAGATGAGTATGTATGCAGTAAATGCTGGTCTACCTAAAACATGGGTCCAACACTTAATAAAACATCATGCTGATACAGAATATACATATGTTAAAGATACATTATATGGTATCTTAAATGCACCAATCACACCTGAACTTCTTGACAATCAAGAAACTGAGTTAAGTATTGGTAAATATGAAATTAATGATTTTATGTTATATCATCACCTTCAACAAGGTGCAGATGAAGATAAAATCAGATGGTTATTAAAACATGCTTTTGATTTATCAAAAGATGAAATAGAAGTGTATGTAAAACGTTTCTATAAACGTTTCTACACACAACAATTTAAAAGACAAACCCTTCCAGAGGGACCAAAAATATTAAGCATTTCTCTATCTCCTAGAGGAGAGTATAGAATGCCAAGTGATGTACGGAAAGTGATTAAATGAAAAGAAAAGAAAAAGTAATTATAGGATTAAGTGGAGGCGTAGACTCAAGTGTGGCTGCATACCTCCTATTACAAGAAGGATATGAAGTGGAAGCAGTATTTATGCGTAACTGGGATAGTGCAACTAATCTAGATTTTAGAGGTAATCCAACAGCATTTGATGAAGTTTGTGAACAAGAAAAAGATTATCAAGATGCAGTTAAAGTTGCTGATAAATTAGGCATTAAACTTCATAAAGTAGATTTTATTGAAGATTATTGGGACCGTGTGTTTACATATTTCTTAGATGAGTATAAGAAAAATAGAACACCAAATCCTGATGTTTTGTGTAATAATGAAATTAAATTTAAAGCATTTGTTGATTATGTGCATAAATTTAATCCAGATTATATCGCAATGGGTCATTACGCTCAAGTTGATTTAACTGGTGATACACCAAAACTATTAAGAGCAGTAGATCAAAATAAGGATCAAACATATTTCTTATCACAACTTAGATCAGATCAATTAAAAAATGTGATATTTCCAATTGGTCATCTAGATAAGAAAAAAGTAAGAGAAATTGCTGAACGTGAAGGACTTGCGACTGCATTTAAAAAAGATTCAACAGGTATATGTTTTATTGGTGAAAGACATTTTAATGAATTTTTAAGTAATTATCTACCTGCACAACCAGGTGATATGAAAACTTTATCTGGTGAATTTGTTAAAAAACATCATGGTTTAATGAATTATACGATTGGACAACGTAAAGGCTTAGGTATTGGTGGAACAAAAGACACGACTGAACCTTGGTTTGTTGTTGGTAAAGACTTAAAAACAAATACTTTATTTGTAGAACCAGATGGTAAACATCCTCATTTATTCTCAAACAATGCTAAAATATCTGAAGTTATATGGAGAGGACCAAAAACAGAAGGTCCAATGACAGCTAAATTTAGATATCGTCAACCTGATCAAGATGTTATTGTTAAATGGATTGATGATGAAACAATTCATGTTGAATATCCTAAAGGTGTTAAAGCAGTAACTCCAGGTCAAGTGTGTGCATTTTATCAAAATGAGGTCTGTGTAGGTGCTGGTTTCATTGATGAAGTGTTTATGGATAAAACGAAAAGACAATACAGTTAAAAGGAACTATGTTCCTTTTTTTTGTGGCTAAATAATGCTATAATATATTACAAATGAAAGACGAGGTCAACAATGGAAAAAGTCGTAGGAAGTATTAAAAATTATGTATTCCATAATGAACAAAATAGTTATTCAATTGCTCGTCTTTTGACTAGTGAAGAAAATCAGGTCACTTTAGTTGGATATTTTCCAAAAGTGAGTGAAGATGTTTTATATGAGTTTACAGGTGAATGGGTTACCCATGCAACATATGGACAACAATTTAAAGTTCAATCATTTAAAAAAGCAGAAGCACAATCAATTTCAGGTCTTATCAGTTATTTATCAAGTAGCTATTTTTCAGGTATTGGACCTAAAACAGCAGAACGTATTGTTGAACTATTAGGAGAAAATGCAATTGATGAAATCATCAATCATCCAGATCAACTAAAAGAAGTTGGATTAAATGCAGTTAGAATTGCAAAACTAAAACAACAACTTATAGAAAATCAAACGAATGAACATATATTAGTAACTTTATATGGATATAATATCTCTGGTAAGATAGCAATGAAACTATTGAGTAAGTATCAAATGTTAACGATAGAAAAAGTTGAAGAAAACCCATATCAATTAATTGAAGATATTGATGGTATAGGGTTCTTAAAAGCTGATGAGATTGCGAAAAAAATAGGTATCAAACGAGATGACATGAGACGCATTAAAGCAGCTATCATTTATGCACTAGAAACGATTGGTTACCAAAACGGTGATGTTTACTTATTAGATGATCAGTTGATGTCTTATACACATGATGTCTTACGCATTGAAGTTGATATTAAAGAAGGTATAAAGGCTTTAATAGAAGAAAATAAAATCATACTTGAAGAAGATCGTTATTATTTAAATGTATCTTATTATACTGAAATTAAAGTATCAAACAAAATAAAAGCGATTAATCAAGATGATCATGATACATATGATATCCCATATATTCAAACATTAATTGATATGATTGAAATACAAAAAAATATTCATTATACAGATATTCAAAAACAAGCGATCATTGAAGCTTTAACACATAAATTTACAGTGATTACTGGTGGTCCAGGTACAGGTAAAACAACGATTATTGATGGTTTATTAGAAGTTTATAGAATCTATAATAAATTAGACTTTAGTGATCCTAATATTTACCAAAGAATCGCTTTATTAGCCCCTACTGGACGTGCAGCTAAACGCATGAAAGAATTACTAGACATGCAAGCATCAACTATTCATCGCCATTTAGGTTTTAATTTTGATGGCATGTTTGCCTATGATGAATCACATTTATTACCTCAAAAATTAATTATCGTTGATGAATCATCAATGATTGATATATTTCTAGCCTATAAATTACTACAAGCAGTTCCAGATGATGCTAAAGTTATTTTTGTTGGAGATGTGGATCAATTACCATCAGTTGGACCAGGACAAGTATTATCTGATATGATTCAATCAAGTAAGATTGAAACTGTCAGACTTGATGAAATCCATCGTCAAGCAAAAGATTCATCTATTATTGACTTAGCATTTAAAGTGAATCATCAAATATTACAAATGTCAGATCTTAAGAGTCAAGGTGATGTATATTTATATAAAGCACATTCTAATCAAATCCATAGTCTCCTTATTAATCAAGTCAAGGGTGCTTTAAATCAAGGATTTGATATGATTGAAGATATTCAAATACTCGCACCAATGTATAAGGGTGAACTAGGTATTGATAGACTTAATGAAATACTACAAGAAGCATTTAATCCTAATAAAGATAAATCAATTAAATATGGTGATAAGACATATTATGTAGGCGATAAAGTTATTCAATTAGTTAATGATCCTAAACGATTAATTATGAATGGTGATATTGGAAAGATAGAAAGTATCTTTTTAAATGATCAAAATGAGCAAATCATGCGTGTAAGATTTGATGATAATATGGTCATGTATGAAAAATCTGATTTAGATGAATTAAACTTAGCCTACGCGATTAGTATTCATAAATCACAAGGTAGTGAATATAAGATTGTGATGATGCCAATGGTTAAGCATTATATGCACATGCTGAAAAAAGAATTAATATATACAGCAATCACAAGAGCTAAACAATATTTAATCATGTTAGGTGATATGCCATTATTAGTTTATGCATCAACACATTTAGCAAATAGACGACAAACCACTTTAGCATTGCGCTTAAATGAAGAATTTGGTAAGATAGATAGTATAGATGAAATGGAAGAATTGTCTCCATATGATTTTATGTAGATGAGGGGAAAAACTATGAACAATATCTTAAATGCATTTTTTGATTTTCTAAATTCACAAATGCCTAAACCAACTGCATTTTCAAGTTTAGAGGAAAGCTGGTTTTACTATTTATCACTAGTTTTAGTGATTGTAGGATCGGTCTTTTTGACATTAAAGTTTAAAAAAGCAGATGATAAAAAAATTAAGAAGTATCTATTAATTATATCGATTTCATTAATAGTGTTTGAAATATATAAACAAACCATATTTGCTTATACCAATAATTGGCAAATTAAATGGTACGCATTTCCATGGCAGTTTTGCTCAACAGCAATGTATGTGACATTAGTTGTAGGATTAACTAAAAACGAGAAGATTTATGATTATGGAATTAGTTTTCTAGCAACATTTAGCTTATTTGCAGGTGCTGCAGTCATGTTCTATCCTGGTGATGTATTTATGACTAGAATCGGTATTAATATTCAAACAATGTATTATCATGGTAGTATGGTAGCAATCGGGATTGCACTCATATTCTCAGGTAAAGTAAAACATGCATCAGATGCAATCTTTAAAGGACTTATTCCAATGACAATGTTTTGGTTGATTGCAATCCTATTAAATGGATTTGCAAACAGTTTCTTCCCAAATATTGGAAGTTTCAATATGTTCTTAATAAATCCAAGATATGATTCATCATTACCTATCTTAAATTTATTACAACCTTTAGTTCCTGCACCAGTATTCCAATTAGCTTATCTACTTGGTATAACATTTGCTGGATTTGTAACATTTAATTTATTTAATGGTATCAAGCAATTAGGTCGATTAGTTTCAACAGCGCCAGTTATTGTTAAAAATAATGCATAAAAATAAGCACTTCAGAAGAAGTGCTTTTCTTTTAGTCTTCATGTATTTCGCCTTTAATTGTTGAACCGCTTGGTATATCTTTTAAGCCATCAAAGCTACCACACGCATATATACGGCAATTTTTCCCAATCGTAATATCACTAGGTATGACTGTATGCTTTTCAATAACAGTGATACCTTTTTTAAGTAGGTCAGGTTTTTCTTGGTTTGGTGTTAAATCATTACCATAACCTATTTTAGAACCTCTACCTATAACAACTTTCTTATCAATAATACATTGTGAAACAATAACGTTTTCAGATAATATTGTATCATTTAGAATGACACTATCTTTGACAATAGTATGTCTTCCAACTCTAACACCTGGACTAAGCACGGAATTAATCACATTACCTTCAATGACACAACCATTTGAAACTAAACTATTAACAATACTTGCCTCTGAACCAACTTTAACAGGAGGTAGATCTTCACTTTTTGTAAATACTTTCCAAGTAGGATCATATAAATCAAGTGGTGTATAATCTTGAGTCATCTCTAAGTTAGCTTCTAAGTATGAGTCATATGTACCAACATCCATCCAATAATGTTTATGTGTATATGACATAACTTTAGCTTTTGTGTTTTCAATTAAGTAAGGAATAATATGTTTACCAAAATCTAGGTCATCTTGTGGAAGTTTACTTAAAAGATCTTTCAGCAAATCATAGTTAAATAGATAAATACCCATTGATGCAAGATTAGAAGAAGATACTTTAGGTTTTTCTTCAAAAGAAGTGATGTTGTTTTGTTCATCTGTTTTCATAATGCCAAAACGGTATGTTTCACTAGGATCGACATGATAAGTCGCGATTGTTAAATCAGCTTCACTTTCTTTATGTGCTTTAATCATTGGACGATAATCCATCTTATAAATATGATCACCTGATAAGATTAAGACATATTGAGGATTTTTTCTCTCCATAAATGCTAAGTTCTTTTTAACCGCATCAGCTGTACCTAAATACCAGTAATTATGCGGTTGAAGTAGTGTGACACCAGAATCTCTTCTATCGAAATCCCAAGGTTTACCACTACCGATATGTTCATTTAATGAAAGTGGTAAATATTGAGTTAATATACCAATATCGTAGATGTGTGATTGTGAACAATTTGATAATGTAAAATCAATGATTCTAAATTTCCCTGCAAAAGGCATAGCAGGTTTACTGCGCTTTCTTGATAAAATGTCTAAACGTGTGCCTTTTCCTCCAGCTAAGATTAATGCCAATACTTCCATAATCATGCCTCCAAAATCATTTTATATAAAGCTTCATAGGCTCTACCTACTTGCTTAAGACCAAAATCTTGTTTCATTGCTTGTCTGACCATTTTATTAAAAACAATTTTGTGATTTATGTATAAATCTATAGCTGTATATAATTGTTCTTTCAATTCTTTAGCACTAAAATTCATAAAACTAAATCCAGTACCAGAACTTTCATATTTATTATAAGGAATGACAGTATCTTTTAATCCACCCGTTTCAGTTACGACCGGTAGACTACCATAGCGCATCGCGATCATTTGTCCTAGACCACAAGGTTCAAATTTAGAAGGCATCATGAATAGATCAGATGCTGCATATATAAGATGTGCAACACTTTCATTAAAACCGATGTAATTCGCAACACGGTGAGGGAATCTATGTGTTAAATGTCTGATTTGATCCTCGTAATGATTTTCTCCAGAACCTAAAATGATAAAAATAGCATTTGAGTTTTGTACACAATCTTCTACAGCTTCTATAATTAATTCAACACCTTTTTGATCTGCTAGTCTTCCAACGTATGCCACTAATGGTACATTAACATCTTTTTGAAGTTGATATTGTTTAATTAAATCTTTTTTAATCGCTCTCTTTTGAGCAATAACATTTTTCAAATGATAATGGTGATTAATATTTGGATCTGTTTCTGAATTCCAAACATCATAATCAATACCATTTAAAATGCCAAATAAGTCATGTGATCGGTTATTAAGAGCGCCATCTAATGAAAACCCATAGTTTTGAGTTAATATTTCATTTCTATAATTTGGACTCACTGTATTAATTTTAGTTGCTCTTTCGATACCTGCTTTTAAGAAGTTGATTGAGTCAAAATGGATATAAGTATAATCTAATGTATCAGAAAATAGTTTAAAGTGTTTTTTATCATAAGATCCTTGATATTGTAGATTATGAATGGTTAATAATGTATGAATATATTGATATCCACAATTTTTACTTCGATATTTAGTATCTAATAAATATGGAATCATCGCTGATTGCCAATCATTTAAGTGAAGTAATGTAGGGTATTCGTTAATTAAAGAGAAGAGTTCTAAAACTGCATAGTCAAATGCAGCGAACCTGTAAACATCATCATCATAGCCATAATATTTATCTCTTTCAAAAAAATGCATATTTTGAACGAAATAATAAGTTGTTAAACCATAATCAAGCGCATAAAAATGAAAAGACCACTCATGCTCATCTACAAAAATGGTTTTATCTCCTATATATCTCATTTGATCAGCGTATTTCTTAATCTGTGCGTAATACGGTGTAATGACCCTTGTTTTAATGTTTGCCTCGTTGAGTGATTTGGGTAAGAAATATGCCATATCTGCAAGACCACCAGTTTTACTAAAAGGATATGCTTCAGAACTGACAAAAAATATATTCATAATGAATGACCTCTTTATCACTTATTACTTTCATTATACTTTATATAATTGATATTTAAAAGTAGTTAAATGATAAAACAATATATGTTATACTTATAATGTTGGAGGAACTACATATGACATATGAAATATCATGCGGGATTATTGTATACAATATGATCGATAACGAAAGAAAATACCTTCTAGTTAAACACCAAAATGGCGGCCATTATGGCTTTCCTAAAGGACATATGGAAGCATTTGAAACAAGAAAACAAACAGCAGTTAGAGAAGTTAAAGAAGAAACAAATCTTGATGCTGTCATCATTAAAAATTACTATCAAAAAGTAACATTTGAACCTAAACCAAATGTATCTAAAGATGTTATATATTTTTTAGGTAAAGCATATGATGGTAAGTTATTTAAGCAAGATGCTGAAATAAAAGATTTAAGATATGTATCATATGAAGAGGCTAAACAATTATTAACATATGATAACGATAAAAAATTAATCAAAAAAGCACATGCAAAAATAAATAAATTAGATAAAGAGTTATCTAATGAATTAATGCAATATATTGAACAAGAAATTATACCGATTTATCAAACATTTGATAAAGCACATCATGCAGATCATGTATATGGTGTCATCTATGATAGCCTTGATTTAGCTAAAGCGTATAATCTAAATCGAAATATGATTTATGCGATTGCTGGTTTTCATGATTTAGGCATAAAATATGGTAGAGACACTCACCATATCACTGGTGCGAATATGCTAAGAGAAGATCAATTTATCAATAAATTTTTTACAAAAGAAGAGATTGAGATTATGGCAGACGCTATATATGATCATAGAGCGTCACATGGAAAGATGCCAAGAACGATTTATGGTCGAGTGATTGCAGAAGCAGATCGTCAAATGGATGCAAAAGATATCATGAGAAGAACTGCGTTATATGAAACTTCTAAACATCCTGATTTGACGATAGATGAACAAGTAGAACATTGTTATGATCATATGATTGAAAAGTATAGTGAAACAGGATATTTAAAACTCACATTAGATATTGGTAAGAATGTTAAAGAACTTAATAAACTAAGATCTTATATAAAAAATGAAGCTGAAATGAAAAAAACGTTTAAACAAATTATTAAGAAAAATGCCTTATAATAACACAAATGTGTTAAAATAAATATTATAAAAAGTTCATAGGAGAAAACCACGATGAAGATCGGAACTGTCAAAGAGATTAAAAAATTTGAGTTTCGTGTTGGATTAACACCGAACAGTTGTGCACAATATGTAAAACATGGGCACGAGGTTTATGTAGAGAAAAATGCTGGATTAGAAGCAGGTTTTCCAGATGAGGCATACGTCTTAAATGGTGCTGTTATCATAGATAACGCTAAAGATGTATGGGACAATGTAGATATGCTTATAAAGGTGAAAGAACCTTTAAAAACAGAATTTAAGTATTTAAGAGAAGACTTAATTCTTTACACATATCTTCACTTAGCAGCTAATAAAGAATTAACTGATGCTTTATTAAATGCTAAAACATCAAGTGTAGCATATGAAACGATCTTAGATGATCACGTGCTTACTTGTTTAAAACCAATGAGTGAAATAGCAGGTAGACTTAGTGCGATTGAAGGTGCTAAATCATTAGAAAAACAAGCAGGTGGCTCTGGTATTCTATTATCAGGTGTTCCTGGTGTTAAAAAAGCTAATGCTGTCATTATTGGTGCAGGTGTTGTTGGTGAAAATGCCTTAAAAATGTTAGTTGGATTAGGTGCTAACGTTACAATACTTGATATTAATTTAAAAAAATTAACTTACTTAGATGATATATACGGTCAAAAAATTCAAACTTTATATAGCAACGAAGCACATATTAAAGAAGCTTTAAGTACAGCTGATTTAGTGATAAGTGCAGTGTTATTACCTGGTAAAAAAGCACCTAAATTAATTAAACGTGCTTACTATAAAGATATGAAACCAGGTAGTGTGATTGTGGATGTTGCAATTGATCAAGGTGGTTCAACAGAAGTGAGTGTTCCAACTTATCATGATGCACCAACTTATGTTGTAGATGGTATTTTGCATTATACAGTCGCAAATATGCCAGGGTCAGTGCCTAAAACAGCAACAGAAGCATTAAATCACGCAACACTCGCATATGGATTGAAGATTGCAGATTTAGGTTTAGAAGAAGCACTTTCTAAATCAAGACCACTTCAATTAGGACTAAACACAATGAGTGGATTTATGTATTGCCAAGGTGTTGCTGAAGCATTTGATTTAGAACTAAAAAATATATAAGGGGGAAAAAGTACTCTTTTTCCTTTTTCTTTTATAACAAGGTGGAAACAATGGGCATTTTAACAGAAATAGCAAGATATGGTTTAAGAATTCATTTCGGAAGAAAAAATAAATATAAATTTACATATACAGATTTTGATAGAAAGAGAAAAGAACCATATTTTCTCATTTTTAATCATGCTCAATTAAATGATCCATTATTTATTGGAATGTATTTAAGATATTACCCATATCCAGTAGCAAGTAATTTATTATATACAGATAAACTTACAAAATTTGGTCTAACAAAACTTGTTAAATCAATTCCAAAACGTAAAGGCCAATCAGATGCAAGAACTATCAGAATGATTCTAAATACTTTTAATAAAGAGAATAGAGGTATTATGATTGCACCTGAAGGTAATTCTTCATTTTATGGTAGAGAAACACCAACTGAGTATCTTTCAACAGCAAAACTCATTAAAAAACTAGATAGAGATTTAGTGATTGCTAAAATTGATGGTGGATTCTTTGGCCATCCTAGATGGGGAAACAATAGAAAAAAATCCGTCATTGAAGTAGGATACAGACCACTAATTAAAAAAGGTGAGTATGATCAGTATACTGCTGAAGAAGTTGCTAAAATCATGGAAGATGCAATTAAATTTGATGATTACAAATGGATTGAAGATCGTGATTATATCTATAAAGATAAAGACTTAGCTGAAGGTATAGATAATATTATCTATGCTTGTCCAAAATGTGGCATGATTCATACGATTTCAGCTAAAGGTAATGATATTTACTGTGATCATTGTGGTCAAATTGCACATCTTAATGAAAGACAATTTATTGAAGGCTTAGATTTTAATAAATTATATGAATGGCAAGCATATCAATTAAAACAATTAGATAAACACCTTGATGGTGTATATCAATCATCTGGTAAATTATATGAATTAGATTTGATGAATGATAGTAGAGACTTTAAAGGTGATTATGAGTGTGAAATCAAAGATATGACTTTTACACTTAAAAATGAAGCTCATACGTTCACATTTGATATTAATCAAATATCAGGAGCTACAATTACTCAAAAAAATAAATTATCATTTGATTATGGTGAATATACATATTTATTCAAAATGGAAAGTTCAATGTTATTTCATGATTTAATACTTAAGAAAAAAGGAGAACTATAATGTTAGCAGAATGGGGCGTCATCTTATATTTTCTATTAATTGGTGGCTTGATGTTTATCGCGAAAATTTTAAAAACTTGGCTACCAGGTTTAAATAAAATTGTAATTCCAACATCACTACTTGCAGGTATTATTGGTTTAGTGTTTTCATTGGTATTCGCACCTATAATTACAGGTGAAGATACATTTTATGATACAGATTTACTTGGTAATATTGTTTATCATGCGTTAGGTGTTGGTTTCTTATCATTATCACTTAAACGTACACCAGTTGGTCAAAAAGAATCAAAGAAAAAGATTTGGTCAACAGGTATGATTATTACAAGTACTTATGCCTTGCAGGCTGTTGTAGGGATGTTATTAGTATTTATATTCTTTAGTGATAAATTTATTGGATCAGGAATGTTGGTTGCACTTGGCTTTGGTCAAGGTCCAGGACTTGCCTTATCAATTGGTAGAATGTGGTCTGATTTATTAGGTGGTAATGGTGATACTTTAGGTGTCTCATATGCATTCTTAGGATTTGTATTTGGTGGTACAGTAGGTGTTCTGCTAATTAACATTTTCTCAAGAAGAAAAGGTGTTGAAAAACCTAAGAGTTATAGTGAAGAATCAACAATTAAAGAAATGATTGAAATTGAAACTGTAAAAGAAATTTCAGTATTGGATGGATTAACTACTCAAGCAATCATCATCGCGATTATCTATGGTGCTGTATATTTAACATTAGAACTTCTTAATTATGCACTTGGCTTACTTGGTGGTGCTGGTGAACAAGTCTTTGGTTTAATTAGAGGATTTAACTTCATTATCGCTATTTTATATGCTCTATTATATAAACAAATTCTTAAAGCATTTGAACGTAAAGGTAAAAATGTACGTTTTATGACAAATAATTATATATTATCAAATATTACTTCATTAGCATTTAATATCATGATTGCTGGTTCTGTATTAACGATTACTTTAGAATTCTTATCAACTTATGGTATTCAATTAATCGTCACTGCGATTGCTGCAGGTCTTGCAACATTATTCTATGTGAGATTCTTAACGAAAAAAGTATATACTCAATATCATGAAGAATATTTCATTGGCCTATTTGGTATGTTAACGGGTGTTGCATCTACAGGACTTGCATTATTAAAAGGTGTTGATCCAAAACTTGAAACACCAGTATCAGAAGAAATGGTTTTAGGATCTGGAACAGCTATTACAATGGCATTACCACTTTTTGTTCTACTATTCATACCAACATTTACTGCTGAACTTGGTAATGAGATGATGTGGACATTAATTACATTCTTTGGTATTGTATTATATGTTATTGTCATGTTAACAATTTTATTAGTTCGTGGTAAGCGAGCAAATAGCAAATCATAATAAAAATAAAAGACTTCCGAGGAAGTCTTTTTTATTGTTTTGGATAGATACCTAAGATTTTAATTGTATATTGTTCTTTTGTTAATTCAACTAATTGATTAATATCATCATAAACATGATTGCCTGCGATAAACTCTATATAGAAGAAGTATTTACCCATATAATTTTTTTGAGGTCTAGACATAATCGAAGTTAAGTTGATATCTTGTGATTTAAAAATTGATAGGATGTCATATAAAAGACCTGGTCTATCTATGGTCGGTATGACAACTAATGAAACTTTATGTTCTCTTGCATTTGTTTTAATTTGGTTTTTAGATATGACAACAAATCGTGTGAAATTGTTTTTACTATCTGTGACATTTTGATGATTTACATCTTTTGGTACAAGATGAGTTGGTACGATTGCTGCATCACTATCTTGACCATTTAAAAATAAATCAAGTGATGTACTGTTACTAGGTGTCAAAGTTAGATCAGTATTTGATAATGATTTTATATAATCTTGACATTGGCCTTTGGTTGCAAACTGTACAAAAATATTAGATATATCTTTATGTTCAACTTTTGAAATCAACTCAAATTGAACATAAACTAAAATTTCTTCTTCAATATAACTATTAGAACTAATAAGAAAATCAAGGATTTGTTGAACATAACCTTCTAATGTATTTTCAATTGGTACAATGATTTTATCTAGTTGAGCTAAACTTTCAGTTGTTTCTTCTAATGTTTGATAGTAAAATGCTTCAACATTATCATGTTTTTCTTTATATGTGTTCAGTGCAACTTCACTAAATGTCCCTTTTGGACCTAAAATACCTATCTTCATGTCATCATCCCTTTACTTAATAGTATTGTAGCATAATATATGATAAATATAAATAAGACAAAGTATTAAAAAAATGGTAAAATATAAGTGTAGATAACGATGATATTTAACGAATAGAAGGGGTGATGTTTGTGAATATTTTATTTTGGTTAACACCTAAAGACAAAGTAGCTTTTATCACTGACAATCAAACAGTGAGACAAGCACTTAATAAAATGGAAATATATCGATATACGACGATACCTATTTTAGATAAAGAAGGACATTATGTAGGTACGATTAGCGAAGGCGATCTTTTATGGTATATCAAAAATAGCGCATTTGATTATGATAAGATTATTAAAGATAAAGTTAAAGATATTCCAAGAAGAAAAGATAATCAAAAAATGACAGTTCAAACAGAGATGGAAGACATATTAACTGTCGCATCAAACCAGAATTTTATTCCGGTTGTAGATGATTTTGATTTCTTTATTGGTATCATTACTAGAAAATCAATTATTGAATATATTTTAAAGACAAGAAAAACATAAACTTTTAATTTTAAATTAAAACAAAATTAGTGTAAAATAACAATATAGGTCGCAATTCATTGATTAATTTCATAAAACCTGTATAAATGTTAGATTTGGGAGAGGATAGCATGATACATATATTTAAAAGAGGCAGTAGTGACATTACGTTTTGTCTTCTTCATAGTGAAGGACATGACGAAAACGAATTATTGTATGTCGCAAAAGCAATAGATCCAAATGCAAGTGTGCTTGCGATTAGAGGCTCTATTAACGAGCATGGTGCATTTAGATTTTTCAAACGTAAAAATATGGGTGTTTATGACGATGAAAGTCTTAAAAATGAAACGCATAATTTAAAACGTTTCATTAATGATTCAGCCAAAGCTTTTTCTTTTGATATTAATAAAGTGATTGTTATTGGAAATGCTCATGGTGCAAATATTGCGATTAATATGTTATTTCATTATGAAAAGGCATTTTATAAAGCAATTTTATTTCATCCAATGATTCCAAATCGAGTAAGAAATCTTCCTAATTTAAATAAAGTAAGGGTGTTTATTGGTGCTGGAGAAAATGATTATATGACACCTAAACATGAAGTAGAAGAATTAACACAAATCTTGCAATCTGCAAATGCACTTGTGGATGTATATTTTACGAAATATGGCCATATGATTTCAAAAGATGAAATTGAAGCTGCAAGAATTTGGTATAAAGAAGGGTAATTATGCAATTTGACATCACAGAAAAAGACATTCATCAAGCAAAAGAAACGCTCCTCATATCTAGAAATCCTTTAGTCTTTAAAGTGTTTCCTAAAAAAGAGAAGCGTAAGTATATATTATTATGTATGTTAGCACATTTATTTGAAGGCAATAAAAAATATACTGAAAGTGAAATTAACGATATCATACGTCCGGTATATGAAGATTTTGTTACGATAAGAAGATACTTAATTGATTATAGATTTTTAGCACGTACCATTGATTGTAGATCTTATTGGTTAGAAGCTGATCTAGAATTATATAAAAGATTTTTATAAACAAGTATTAATCATATATTCTAAGGCTTTAATAGAAGTACTAAGCGGTAGATGTGGCTCACTTAAATCCTTTATTTGTGACTCAATTCTAGGGAAATGTATAAATCCGACTTTGGTCGGTTTTTTTATTTGATGTTTTATATAATGAAGTGTAATATACATTAAATGATTACAAACAAATGTTCCAGCAGAATTAGAGATAACTGCAGGTATATCATGATCATTTAATACTTTAAGCATATCTTTAATAGGAAGCGTAGAAAATAGTGCATTTTCACCTTTAGTTTTAATCTTTTGATCTATTGGTTGATCATGATTGTTATCAGGGATTCGAGCATCATCTATATTTATCGCGATACGTTCTAATCTTATTGCATGAGTCCCTCCAGCTTCACCTAGCAATAAAATAACATCTGGTTTAAAATAATCTATTTTTGCAGATATAATATCCTCTACAGTTTTAAATACAGTTGGTAGTACCAGTGTGTCTAAAACAATATCATTAAAATTGATATTTAAATGTTTTAAAACCTCCTGAGATGCATTGATGTTTTGTCCCCCAAAAGGGTCGAATGCTGTGATTAAAATACGTGTCATTAAGGCTCACTCCTTTTAAATATATTATCATAATAAACGCTATATGAATAATTTTTCATAATTTAATTAAAATTTTTATAAAACTATATTATTTAACATATTTTAACAAATATAAATATTTGTTGACAATCGCTTTAAAAAGGGGTATATTAAAATCGCGGAGGTATGAAAAATGAATAAAAAAATAGTAATAATCGGTGGTGTTGCAGGTGGTGCAACGACTGCCGCTCGTTTACGTCGTCTAGATGAATTTGCAGAAATTATTTTATTTGAACGCGGTGAATTTATTTCATTTGCGAACTGTGGACTACCTTATCATATTGGGGGAGTCATTCCTTCAAGAGATGCACTAGTTGTAGCAACTCCTGAAGATATGATTTCTAAGTTTAATATCGATGTTAGAATCTTCTCAGAAGTAGTTGATATGGACACTAAGACTAAGAAAGTCACAGTTAAAGATGTAAAAACAGGTAAAACATATGAAGAGTCATATGATAAAGTGGTTATTTCAACTGGTTCACAACCAATTATGCCACCTATTACAGGTTTAAAAGAAGCTAAGAATTTATTTAAATTACGTAATATTCCAGATATGGATGAAATCATTTCATTTATTAACGAAAATAATCCTAAGAAAGCCGTTGTTATAGGTGGTGGATTTATTGGCGTTGAAATGATGGAGAATTTAAAACATAGAGGTCTTGATGTGACATTAGTTGAAATGGCACCTCAAGTCATGGGTATGTTTGATTATGAAATGGCACAAATTATCCATCAACATATGGTAGATAATGGCGTAGGACTTGTTTTAAATGATGGCGTTAAATCATTTGAACAAGAAGGAAAAGAAATTGTATTACAATCAGGTACTAAATTATTAACTGATTTAATCATTTTCGCGATTGGTGTTCGTCCTGATAATGCAGTTGCTAAAGCTGCAGGTTTAGAACTTACTAAACGTGGATCAATTAAGATCAATGAATTTATGCAAACATCAGATCCAGATGTATATGCAATCGGTGATGTTGTTGATGTTAAAAATATTGTTACTAATGAAGCAATGAGTGCTGCACTTGCTGGTCCAGCAAACAAACAAGGTCGTTTTGTTGCTAACCATATTTGTGGTATTGAAGATGCTTACGAAGGTACACTTGCAACTTCAGCTGCTAAAATCTTTGATTTAACAGTTGGTAGTGTTGGTGTTAACGAAAGAACATTAAAACAATTAGAATTACCATTTAAGAGTATTCATATTCACCCTATGAGTCATGCAAGTTATTACCCAGGGGCTGAAACAATTAATTTCAAAGTCATCTATAATCCAGATACTTTAGAAATCTATGGTGCTCAAGCTATAGGTGGTGGCGGTGTTGATAAACGTATTGACGTTATTTCGACTGCAATTTATGCAAAATTAAAAGTTACACAACTTAAAAACTTAGATTTAGCATATGCACCTCCATTCTCATCAGCAAAAGATCCAGTAAACATGATTGGTTTCGTTGCTGAAAATATTAAAAAAGATTTAGTTGAGACAGTATCTTGGTCTGATATGCAAGAATTAGCATCTCAAGGTCAATATGTCTTAGACGTTAGAGAAGAACCAGAATATGTTCTAGATTACTTACCAGGATCAGTCAATATTCCTCTATCAGTACTTAGAGAAAGAATTGCTGAAGTGCCAAAAGATAGAGAAATCTTTGTGTACTGTGCTGCAGGTATTAGAGGATATGCTGCAACACGTATTTTAACTCAAAATGGTTATAATGCTAAAAACTTAGATGGTGGCTTTAAATCATATAGTTGTGTATTTGATCATGAAGGTCATGAAATTTGTTTCACAATTACAGATGATTTTGGTGTCCCAGTTGTAGATAAAGAAGCATTAGAAGCACCAATTCCAGTAGTTAATACAGATAAAGTATCACTTACAATTGATGCATGTGGTCTCCAATGTCCAGGTCCAATTGTCCAAGTATTTAAAAATATGCAAGAATTAAATAATGGTGATGTTCTAGAAGTAAAAGCAACTGACCCAGGATTTAAGAAAGATATTGCTGCATGGGCAAGCAAAACTGGTAATACATTACTTAATATTGAACAAGAAGATAGAGTGATTAAAGCACATATCTTAAAAGGTACGAATAAACAAATGCCTACTTCATCACCAAAAGGTTATGAAGTTCAAGAGTCTAAAGATGGAACAACTATTGTTGTATTCTCACAAGACTTAGATAAAGCAATTGCTGCATTCATTATTGCATCAGGTGCTGCATCAATGGGTAAAAAAGTTTCATTATTCTTTACTTTCTGGGGCTTAAACATTTTAAGAAAACCTAAAAAAGTTAGAGTTAAGAAATCATTCATTGAAAAAATGTTTGGTGGTATGATGCCTCGTGGTGTTAACAAATTACCAATCTCAAATATGAACATGGCTGGTATGGGTCCGAAGATGATCAAATCAATCATGAAGAAGAAAAATGTAGATTCACTTCAAGTGTTAATGAACAATGCTCTTGAAATGGGTGTTAAAGTGATTGCTTGTGCAATGTCTATGGATATCATGGGTATTAAAGAAGAAGAACTTATCGAAGGTATTGAAGTTGCAGGTGTAGCTACTTACCTAGGTGATACTCAAGAATCAAACCACAATCTATTTATCTAATGATTTAACTTAAAGATGCCATGATAGGCATCTTTTTTGTTTTGTTCATAAAACCTTTAAAAATAACTATAAATATGTTATAAATAAAGTAGTTAAAAAAGAGGGGATGACGACATCTATGGATATACAAAGACTTGAATATGATGATTATCAAGGTCAACTCTACAAAGTTGAATATACAACAAGAGCCTATCAAGAAATTAAAATTAAGAAAAAAAATAAATCTGTACACATTTCATTAAAGCGAAAACGTATGAAAAAAACGAACAAATCTTATGAAGTAAAATTGTTTGCTGATTATATAGAACACCCAATTGCATTTGGTGTCTTTGAAAGGAAACAATTAGTAGGATTTATTGAAGGTGAATATGTTGAATGGAATAACACTTTTAGGATTTGGGAAATCTATGTAGAACCTAAATTCAGGAAAAAAGGTTATGGGTCAAAGTTGTTTAAACATATGGAGCGACATGTATTAGATACTAAAGCTAGAGCTATCATATTAGAAGTACAATCATGTAATGATCCTGCAATTAAATTTTATGAATCATTATCAATGCACTTCATCGGTATAAATACATTAGCTTATACAAATTATGATGTACAAAATAAAGAAGTAAAATTAGAATATGGTAAACGCATGGCGTAAAAAAAGGTGAACCTTATGATTGGGGTTCACCTTTTATATTTAATATTTCAATATAGTGTTTGATAACATAATCTCTAAAGTCTATGTCATAATCTTCATTAATTAATGATTCGAATTTTTTAATTTTACTTCCATTACCTTCGTACTCAAGAATATTAAAGCACTTAACTAATGCATCCCTGAATTCTTCCATACGTCCTAATTTGAAAAATGCCAGAGATTTGTAGTAATGAAGATATTCAGCTAAATAGAAACTCATATTTTTTCTAGTTCGTTCTAAGGCTAAGTCGCAATACTCAATAACTTCCTCATACTCTTCTCTAATACCGAAGAATTTAGCAAAACGAGCTAAGATCAGAATAACCATTCTTGGATTATTTAAAGATAATAGGTTTGTTTTATCTCTAACATATTCATTCATGAAGAATATAATTTTCTTTTGATCTACTTTTCCAGATACATCAATTAAAAATGAAATGATAAGTAATTCAATTTCGGTTGTCATTTCATGTTTTAATATTTGAGGATAGTTGATAAGAGTTGCTGCTTTTTGATATGTTTGTTTTCTATCAATTTGCTTATGATAGTAATCTTTCATAATAAAAGCAAACTCATAAAGTATTTTATTAGAAGAATCAATGAAATCAGTAAATCTACGTTCTTTAGCTACTTTTTCAAAGCCTCTAAAATTATAATTTACTGCTAAATTATATAGTTTATTAGCATATTCATATTCTTCAAATCTAGCATTTTCCATTTCTCGTAGAACATTTTCAGTATGTAATCCAAGTTTTTCTATGATTTGATTAAATATACTAAATGGCATATCAGATTCACCATTTAAGTATCTTCTATATTGGCGAAGAGAAACAATCCCATCAGTCATATTTTCTTGGGATAACTTTCTAGCTGATCTAAAACGCTCGATGTAGTTGCATAATTCTCTTGAATTCATAAGATGACCTCGAAATTTAGTAAATATGCTGAATTTTTCTTCATTTTAGGACATATACGCCCTACTTTTTTATGGTTTTTCAAGTTAAAATAGACTTATAAGAAAAACAAACTTTAAACAAATAGGAGAATGAAGAATGAAAAAATTAGTGAAATCAGTATTAGTATTAGTGGCAGTTGTAGCTGCATTTGGTTTATTTTTAAATGTTACAGGTAGCAATGTTATCCTTGATTTTGAAAACAGTGGAAACTTTGAATGGGTACCTGGTGATGATGATTATGAAACAGATTTTGATAACAGCGGTAATTTCGAATGGGTACCTGGTGATGATGATTATGAATTAAAAGCAAATAATGGAAATGGTATCTTCACATTAAATGTACCAGTTAATAGACATGGTGGATTCAAAAACTCAGGTTTACCAGAAACTATCGAAGTAGAATCATTAAGCTAATAAATTATACATAACATAATTATTATATCATAATGAATTAAATTATTTCTTACATTTTTAGGAGAATCAATCATGGCATATACTTACATAATATGGGGCATAATTACATTGACAACACTTGGATTGATCCTTTCAATTGGTTTTTTTCAAAAATATTTACATAATAGTGAAAAAAATAAGCCAGTATCTTTTAATCCACAAAAAAGTGCTTATGGATACTTTGCAATTATAACTGTTGTGATTACAGTTCTATGGTGGATATCATTATTGACTTATCAAATTTTTGAAGTTCAATATACAATAGATAGTGGATTTAATCTTGCGATGCTATCTATACCAATTGTTACAACTTTAGTATATAGTGCATGTATGTTCATCTTAAAAATGACAGAAAAGAAATTGAGTATAACTTTTAGAGGAAGACAACTATTCTCATTTATGAGTAGTATGACTTTCATAACAGCATTGATATATGGCTTTATGGTTAATTATGGCATTCAATTAGCTATCTTCATCCAAAGCCAAACATAGGAGGAAATCATATGAAAAGTTTAGTTAAGACAATTATTTCTGGATCAGTAATCGCTTTTATGGTTACTAAATGGGACGTTTTCGTAGGTCTTTTTGATGTGCAAAATGCATTTCAGGAAGATTCTGATCTACTGATTAAACTTGCAGGTATGATCGGTTATACTATATTCATTACTTTTGCATTCTTTATACAAAGAGCACAAATTAAAGATTTGATACAATTAAACAAGACTAAGGGTATGTCTTTAAATGTGGGCTTTATTGTATTAACAATTCTCTTCTTATCATATATAGTATTTAATTTTACATTACAAATCGCATTAGTTAATTTAATGCTTTACTTAATTATTGTTTCAGTCGTAGACTTTATTGGGGATAGAATGATGATTTCTTTAAAACCTCATAAATCACATCCAAAAACAATCATTTAATTAACATCCCCTTTTGGGATGTTTTTTTATATTTCTTATTATTTGAAACTTATACTTATTAGATGTATCCTTAAACTAAGGAGATGATATGATGAATATTGAAAATCTAATTAAAACAAGGGTAAGTCAAAAATCATATACAGATGAAAAAGTCAGTATTGATTTAGTTAAAGAGTTATTAAATATTGCAGTGTTTGCCCCTAATCATAAAATGAGACAACCATGGGGATTTGTTTTACTAGAAGAAGATGGTAAAGCACGATTAAAAGAAAGATATTTAGATAGATTATCTGAAGATGAAAAACCTTCAATATCTATGAAACTTGATAAAATGTATAAAGCACCATTGTTGCTAGCTGTAACAATGAAAACTGATCCTGATTTTGATGTTGAAATTGAAGATTTACAAGCTAATGCTTCAATGATTCAAAATTTCACATTGCTTTGTGTCGATAAAGGATTAAGCACACATTGGAAAACACCAGGTTTTATAAAAACTGATAAATTTAAAGATGTCTTGGGTATAGAGGAAAATGAACTTGTTACTGGTATGATTATGGTTGGATATGCCGATACGCCAAATCGTCCAAAATCAAGAATTGATGTTAATGAAAAATTAACTATTTATAAATAGAAGGTGAACTATGGGAAAAACGAAGCAAAACAATAATAGAATAATATTTTTCATTGGATATGGTTTTGCTGTATTCTCATATCTGAGTTTATATCTTTTTCCTATGATATATTTGTCACTAGATCCAAGGATGCATTTTTCAATCTTTGATATTGCATTTAGTTATGAATCATCATTCCTTGGTATTGATTATCAATTATTCGCATTTAGTCCATGGATAATTATATTAACATCTGTGCTGCTTGCAGATCTGATTGGTATAACTTTTATGATATTACAGAATAAAATTAATAAATATTTGTTTGTTTTAAGTGTTTTAGTTCTAATCGTTATATCTACAATGCTATTAAATATACCATATCTAGTCGTAGAAGGTAATGAGTTTCAAGCATTTGAGTTTATATCAGGTTTAGGGACTCAATCTGTTTCTATCATTGCAGCTTATGGAGCTATCATTGCAGGTGTTTCAGCACTAATTGGTGCAATCATATTATTTGTAGGATTTATTAAACAAAATAACAAATAGACCAAAAAGAGCTTCGGCTCTTTTTTATTATTTAAAAATATATTTTTATCGATAATCGATATATTATTGTTGACAAATGAAAAATAACATGATATAGTATAGACAAAGAGGTGATATATATGGAACAAACATATAATAAAGAAAAGTTTTCTAAATTTATACATGTAGTGCAAGTTATAGTAAAAGTATTAAAAGTTATTTTATACGTAGTGCTTGGTTTCTTAGTCGTTGCATTTTTCATATCTGCGATGATACCACAAGCAAGATTTGAAGTTGATTTATCACAATTTGAGAATTTAGATGTCCGTGTATCTAATATAGTCAATGCAGTAGATCCTAATTTATTTAACCAAGTGGTTAATATTAAAAGATTAGTTGTAACAGGATTAATTGGTGCAATCCTTAATACATCATTTGTAACATTTATTTTAATTCAACTAAGTAAATTATTAGGTAATGTAAAAGAAGAACCATTCAATTTACAAAACAGTTTGATTCTTAAAAATTTAGGTATTGGTTATTTCATTGCAAGTATCGTTTTAAAAACATACCAATCAGTTGTAAGTAATGCAGCTTTTCAAACAGTAGGCATTGATCAACATGGTACAGCTTTTGGTATTAATTTCCAATATGTATTTATGGGTGTGTTAATTCTTATATTAAGTTATGTCTTTAGTTATGGTTCATATTTACAGGAAGAACACGACGCAACACTGTAGTATGCCAATAATTACAAGATTAGATCGAATTTTAGCTGAACGTAAAATGCAATTAAGTGAACTTGCAGACTTAGTCGGCATAAGTTTAGCAAACTTATCAAATTTAAAAACGGGTAAAGTTAAAGCAATCAGATTTTCAACATTGGAGAAGATCTGTGAAGTCTTAGATTGCCAACCAGGTGATATATTAGAATTTACAACTGAAGACATATACAAATAAGGCATGTAAATCATGCTTTTTTTTTTGACAATTTATGTCATAAATATGTAAAAAAAAATATATAAAAACTTTTTTGTTGACAAAACAACAAAAAATATAGATAATAGATTGCGTACACATATTATTAGAGGTGAATTATGTTAAAAGTATTCAAATATCTTAAATGGTATCACTGGTTTATACTATTAATCATGGTGGGCTTTATCTATCTACAAGTTAGAATGGATTTAATACTACCTGAAAAAATTGGTGATATCACAACAACGATTACTCAAGGTGTAGCATTAGGCACAGATGTAACGTCTGACATCATACAAGATGGACTTATTATGCTATTGGTATCGTTTGTATCAATTATATCTACAATCGTTGCAAGTTTTATCGCAACAAGAATTGGTACTAAAATTGCAAGTATTTTAAGACGTGAAGTATATCATCACGTACAAGACTTCTCTTTAAGAGAAATTAATCAATTTTCAACACCATCATTGATCACAAGATCTACAAATGATGTTCAACAAGTTCAAATGGCTTTAATCTTTATGTTAAGATTATTAGTTACTGCACCAATTACAGCAGTATCAGCGATTATTAAAATTGTTGGATTAAATGTTTCTTTAACGATGGTTATTGTTGCTGCAGTTGCTGCAATCATTGTATTAATTGTGATTATCTTTAGTTTAGTTGGGAAGAAGTTTGCTTCAATCCAAGCACAAACAGATGATTTAAATCAAATTACAAGAGAAACATTAACTGGTATTAGAGTTGTAAGAGCACATAATGCTGAAGATCAACAAACAACTAAGTTCAATAAAGTTAATACAAAATTAACAAACACTCAATTATTTGTTAATACAGTATTTGCATTTATGAATCCAGGTATGGCTATTATTATGAATAGTGTGAGTTTAGGTGTTGTTACAGTATCTGCATTCCTTATTCAAGATAACCTATTAGGTGCAAATCCTGGTGAAGGTTTATCAATTATGATGCAATTTACATCATATGGTATGATGATCTTATTTAGTTTCATGATGTTAATTATGTTATTTATTTTCTTACCAAGAGCAATCGTTTCAGCAAGACGTATTATGGAAGTTATTGAAACACCATATTCAATTAGTGAAAAAGAAGCTTTAAGAAACTTAACACCTGAAGTTGTGATGGATCAATCAATATCAGTTGAATTTAGAAATGTTACATTTAGATATCCACATGCAGAAGATGATGTCATCAGAAATGTAAGTTTCAAAGCTAAAAAAGGTGAAACGTTAGCATTTATTGGATCAACTGGTTCAGGTAAATCAACAATCATTCAATTATTATTAAGATTCTATGATGTCACTGATGGTGAAATATTAATTAATGATATTAATATTAAACAATATCCATTACATACGCTATATCAACTTATGGGATATGTACCTCAAAAAGGTTTACTATTCTCAGGTGATATATTATCAAATATGCAAATTTCAAAAGAAGATGCGACTGAAGAAGAAGCTCTAGAAGCTTTAACAACAGCACAAATTAAAAACTTTATTGAAGAATCTGAAGATGGATTAAACCATCGTATTGATCAAGGTGGTAATAACGTATCTGGTGGTCAAAAACAAAGATTATCAATTGCTAGAGCACTTATTAGAAAACCTAATATCTTTATCTTTGATGATTCATTTAGTGCACTTGATTATCGTACAGACAAACTACTTAGAGATGCACTTAAAACGCAAACATCAAAAGCATTAAAAATTATCGTTGGTCAAAGAATTGGTACAATTATGGATTCAGAACAAATTATTGTATTAGAAAAAGGTGAAGCAGTAGGTATTGGTACACACCGAGAGTTATTAGAGACTTGTGAACCTTATCAACAAATTGCATATGCACAATTAAGTAAGGAGGAACTTGCACGTGGCTAAAGAAAAATCAAGCGGACCTAGAATGCATGGTCCTGGACCAAGAGCTGTCCAAAAACCTAAGTCAATGAAAAAATCTTTCAAACAATTGACAACTTACTTAAGACCTTATATGTTTATATTTATTGCAGTTATCTTCTTAGCAAGTGCATCATCTGTATTTAATATCATTGGACCTAAGAAAATTGGTGAAATTACAACAATTATCTCAGATTCTGTTATTGCTGCAGCTGGTCAGTTCCAAATGACTGGTTCATGGATTATCAATCTTGATATGGACGCAATACTTGATATTGTATATATATTAATCGCATTATACGTTGCAAGTTTTGTATTCAATCTTATCCAAGGTGTTATGGTTGCTAGAACTACACAACAAATCACTAAGAATTTAAGAAAAGATATTTTTGGTAAAATCGATAGATTACCGTTAAAATATTTTGATACAACAAGTTATGGTGATACATTAAGTCGTATGACAAATGATGTTGACTTAATTGGTCAAACATTAAATAACTCAGTCAGTCAATTTACAACATCAATTACAATGATCATTGGTATTACGATTATGATCTTTACGATTGAATGGCGTATTGCATTTATCGTTATTGGATTCCTTCCAATTTCAATGATTGCTATTGGACTTGTCATGAGAACATCACAAAAATACTTTAGAGCACAACAACAAACACTCGGTACTCTAAATGGTCATATTGAAGAAACTTATTCAGGACAACAAGTTCTAAAAGTATATCAAGCAGAAGACAGATTCTTAAGAACTTTTAATGAATCTAATGAGAAATTATTAGAAAGTGCTTGGAAATCACAATTCCTTTCAGGATTAATGATGCCAATGATGAGTTTTATTTCTAATCTTAGCTATGTTGTTATTGCTGTTGTTGGTGCATTATTTGCCGTTAATAATGGTCTACCTCTTGGTAGTATTCAATCACTATTAATGTATAATAGACGTTTAAATCAACCAATGGGTACAATTGCACAATCAATGACACAAATTCAATCATCACTTGCTGCTAGTGAAAGAGTCTTTGAATTCTTAAAAGAACCAGAAATGGAACATGATCAAGGTTCTAATATCATTGAAAATGTCAAAGGTTCTGTATCATTTGAACATGTTAAGTTTGGTTATGAAGAAGGTAAAACAATTATTCATGACTTTAGCTTAGATGTTAAACCTGGGCAAAAAGTTGCGATCGTTGGTCCTACAGGTGCTGGTAAAACAACACTTGTAAACTTAATTATGAGATTCTATGAAATTGAGTCTGGTAAAATTAAGATCGATAAAGTCGATACAAAATCAATGTCAAGACATGATGTTCATCAATTATTTGGTATGGTATTACAAGATACTTGGTTATTCCAAGGAACAATTAAAGATAACTTAAAATATGGTAGAACTGATGCAACTGATGAAGAAATATTTAAAGCTGCTAAAGCTGCAAATATTCATCACTTCATTAAATCACTTCCATATGGATATGATATGGTCCTAGATGAAAACAGTAGTATTTCACAAGGACAAAGACAGTTACTAACAATTGCCAGAGCAATGGTAAGTAACGCACCAATGCTAATTTTAGATGAAGCAACATCATCTGTTGATGTTAGAACTGAAATCTTAATTCAAGAAGCAATGGATGAACTTATGAAAGGTAGAACAACTTTTGTTATTGCACACAGATTATCTACAATTAAGAACGCTGACATCATTTTAGTATTAAAAGATGGTAACGTTGTTGAAACAGGTAACCACGAAACACTATTAGCTGCTAATGGTTTCTATGCTGACTTATATAATAGTCAGTTTGAGTTGTGATAACTATGGATAGAGACATAAGTTATTTACCAGTATTATTCCACCGTTTACAAAAAAAGATGATGGATGAACATGAGGGTATCATGACATCATATGATCTAACAAAAAGACATATACCATTTCTCATGATATTAGGACGTAATAAAGAGGGTTTAACTCAACAAGAAATATCAGAAATGATAAAAATGGATAAAGCACATACATCAAGAACATTAAGAGATTTAGAGCAAAGAGGCTATGTTAAAAAATTAGGTGACAGTACTTATAAAAATAAGTATATTGTTACTAAAAAAGCTGAAGATGCTAGAGATGCGATTAAAGAAAACAATCAATTAATGTTAAAGAAAGTACTTAGTGTACTGACAGATGAAGAACTAGATGTGTTTGAAAACATTGTTAAAAAATTAACTAAAACTCTATAAAAAAAAGAAACCATTACAATTGTAATGGTTTTTTTGTTTATTTAACTAATGTAAATGATTTAATCACAACATCTTCATTTGGTTTATCTTGATAATCTGTTTGAACATTTGCAATCTTATCTACAACATCTATACCTTTAGTAACGACACCAAAAGCTGCATATCCACCATCTAGATGTGGTGCATCTTTATGCATGATGAAGAACTGTGATGAAGCTGAATTAGGATTAGATGTTCTAGCCATTGAGATGACACCTCTTGAGTGTAATAATTGGTTATCAACACCATTTTGTTTAAACTCACCTGTAATAGGTTCTCTAAATTCACCCCAACCACCTTGGATCATAAAATTCTTAATAATACGGTGGAAGATAAGACCTTTGTAGAAGTTTTCTTCAATTAATGAAAGGAAGTTTTCTACAGTTTTAGGTGCAACTTCTGGGAATAACTCAATTTCTATTTGACCAAAATCTTTAACGTCTAAACTTAATTTTGGGTTGTTATCATTTAATAATTCATTATATAACATGGTTTTCTCCTTTAAAAATAATATTTTCTTAAACTATATTTATTATAGTTTAATTATAACGTTTCGTAAATATATAGCGTAAAATCATATTGTACACTTGACAATAGTGTATGTCACACACTATAATATGAGTGTGAGGTGATCATATGAATGATAATCAGATACTAGACAATTTGATTGTAGAACTTAGAAGAGGTACTCAAATTATCGTTGTCTTAAACGCTTTAAAAGAAGCTTCATATGGATATAATTTATTACAAACATTAAATGATCTAAACGTTAATATTGAAGCAGGCACACTCTATCCTCTACTGAGAAGATTGGAAACACAAAAATTACTTGAAAGTACTTGGGATACAACAGAATCAAGACCGAGAAAGTTTTATCAGTTAAGTACATTTGGAAGTGAAGTATTAGAAGAGTTGAAAAAAGCATGGTTAAAAATTAATGAAGAATTAAGCTATGTCTTTAATGGAGGTAAATAATATGAAAAAATATATAGAAAGATACATTTACTCAGTTACTAAACGACTACCTGAATCACAAAGACTAGATGTCAAAAAAGACTTAGAAGCTAACATTTATGATATGTTAGATGGTGATGAAAGTGATGAACATGTTGATCAAGTATTACATGAATTAGGTAATCCTAGATTGGTTGCAGATAATTATTTAGGTGAACAAAGATTTGTTATTGATCCAGTATTCTACACTGATTATGTAACAACATTAAAAATTGTATTAATCATTGTTGGTGTTTTATCATTATTCTTTAATGCACTTGATGCATTATTAAATATTGATGCTGATACATTCTGGCAAGCATTTGGTCAAGTTATTGAACGTATATTAGATGGTATATTTTCATCATTATTTGGATGGTTTGCAATTATTACATTAATATTTTGGGGTATGAGTCGTCCTAAGGCTAAAGCTGAGATATTAAGTAAATGGAAATTAAAAGATCTTCCTGATGTTCAAAAAGAAGAAAAGGTTACACTTAATCGCATCGGTGTAATGATTGAAATTGTGTTAACGACGATTTTATCATTAGGATTTATTATATTAATATTATTCTATGTTGATCGTATTGGATGGTATCAAAATGGTGTATTAGTTCAACAAATATTTGACCAACACATCATTAATCAAATGATTCCGTTATTTATAGCATCATTTATCATCAATATATTTACATATTTACTTAAACTTAAAAATGGCCGTTATACAACATTGATGATGATTTCATATACACTTAGTAATATATTATCTACAGTTGCAATTCTAGTGATGATTAATCAATCAGGTTTCATTCTAGATGCATTTGTAAACTATGCAGCAATTCAAACTGATACAGCAGTATCAGAGATTACATCCGGTATTGGTACTGGTATTAGAGTCTTAACGATTATTGGTATTGTAGGTACTGTCCTAGATCTTGCAACCAACTGGAGAAAATTATATAAGACAACAAAAAAAGAAGCTTAATAGCTTCTTTTATTTTAATATCTAATTAGTTTACATAAGGTCTTTCATCTTCAACTGGATCTTCTAATACTGGTTGTTTTTCCTTACGTTTTTCAGCTTCTTTAGATTTACCTTCATTTAGTTCTAATGATTTTTGGCGATATAATTTATATCCGCCTGATCCATCAAATCCTAAATAAGCAGCACCAACGAATGAAATGATTAAGAAAATAAATCCTACAGTATTATAATCGAAGTTTGGATAAACCGCAATGACAGCACCTAATGTAAGTGATACAATGTGAAACCAGAATTTAGGCACTTCAGTTTTTTCACCAAAGAATACGACACTATTAAAGAATACTAAACCTCTTGCATAGAAGAAGAATACTAAACCATAACGATAAACAGTAGCCCATATCGGTTCATCTGCTAAAGTGTCACCTCTTGAAAATGCGATATAAGTGATAATACCACCAAGGATGATATCGAAAATAATTTCAATTAAATTCATTGTGCGAAGCACTTCTTTATTAAGTGTCTTCATTAAAGGTATGACACGTAGTAATGAGAAGATGATAATCGCAATACCAGTAATCGCATAAACAACCTGATCTGCAAATACCATATAAATACCGACTGCCAGTAAAATTGCAGCTAAAATAAATTTAAGTAACCAACCGTAACCAAATTTGGATTTTTCCATTTCATACCTCCCAAAATCTTGATAATGATTATATAATAATTATATAGCAAATGTATAAGCAATGCAATCAATGAGATATTTAAAAGGAGACTTCATGAAATTAACAAAATGGTTTTACATTTTAATCATATGGACTTTACTCATTTGGACACAATCATTATTAAGTGGTGATATCTCATCTGGACAATCAAGTTTTATCACAACGATTGCAACTCAGATATTGAGTTTTATCAACATTTCCATAGATTATGACTTACTACACACATTGATAAGAAAAACAGCGCATTTCACAGAATACGCAGTATTAGCAGTGTTCTGGTTATTATGCTTAAAAAATATCGTAGATAATGACTATCAAAAAATACTATATGTTTTACTTGGTGTTTTAGTAACAGCTGCTATTGATGAAGCAATTCAATTGCTACATGTGGATAGAACAACATCATTTTATGATGTACTTATAGATTTTTGTGGTGGTTTACTCATAATTTTAGTTTTTTTGAGTCATAAAGTAGTGTATAATAGACATGTAAAAAATTTAAAAGAAATAAAGGAGTAATTCAATGCGTATTGAAGACGATAACAAATTAGATTTTAGTGATGTATTAATCAGACCTAAAAGATCAACACTAAAAAGTAGAAGGGATGTAGATTTAAAACGTACTTATACTTTTAGACATAGCAAGAAGACATGGGAAGGGATTCCTATTATGGCATCTAATATGGATGGTGTTGGTATGCTTGATGTTGCTGTTGCACTTCAAGAACATGAGTTATTTACATGTTTAGTTAAAACATATACACTAGAAGATATTGATCAATATATTTCAAAATTAAGTCCTGAACGTTTTGCAGTAAGTACTGGAACAAACGAACATGACTATAATAAATTAGTTCAAATATTAAATAAATATCCACAAATTGAATTTATTTGCATTGACGTAGCCAATGGTTATTCAGAACACTTTGGTGATTTTGTTGAAAGAGTTAGAAACGAATTCCCTGAACACATCATTATTGCGGGTAACGTAGTTACTGCAGATATGACTCAAGAATTAATCTTACGTGGTGCTGATATTGTTAAAGTTGGTATTGGACCTGGTTCAGTATGTACAACACGTATTCAAACAGGTGTTGGTTATCCACAATTATCAGCTATCATTGAATGTGCAGAAGCTGCACATGGACTTGGTGCTCACATCATTGGTGATGGTGGATGTACTTGTCCTGGTGATGTTGCTAAAGCATTTGGTGCTGGTGCAGACTTTGTGATGCTTGGTGGTATGCTTGCCGGTCATGATGAAGGTGGCGGAACAATCATCACAGAAAAAAGAGATTCTGGATTAGTTGATCCAGAAACTAATGAAAAAATTTATGAATCAAAGAAATTCATGAAATTCTATGGCATGAGTAGTGAAACTGCCATGAAGAAGAATTATGGTGAAGTTGCTGAATATAGAAGTTCAGAAGGTAAAACTGTTACACTTCCTTATAGAGGATCAATTCATTCAACAGTTCTAGACATCTTAGGTGGTGTGAGATCTACATGTACATATGTTGGTGCGAGAAGATTAAAAGAATTATCCAAATCTACTACATTTGTGAGAGTTGCTAGACAAGTAAACCAAGTATTTGGTGAATGGAAAAAAGATAAATAAAAAGGGGTGTTTTGATGGAAAAAATTGCAGTTAAATCAGCGAAAGCTATGTTTCATTTATCAATTACGATTATTGTATTGATATTAATTGGTGGATACTTGTTATTTACTTATGATACAGGTGAAGCAGATCTATCACTTGCTGGATATATAATTTTAATTGTAGGGTTATTAACCTTACTTATTAATATTCCTTCAATATTTTCACCGTCAACGCTTATAGAAAAAAATGAACAAGAAGAAATTCTTATTCATCAATTATTTGTCAAAACTAGAACTATTAAATTAAGTGATATAACAGAAGTTAAGTCTCTAATTACTTTGAAAAAATATTTAAGACCATATAATATGAGTTTTTATACATATGGTACCTTAATTATAAAGACAAGTGAAAAAACGATTTATGTACTAAACGTTGAAGACTTAAAAGATGTGGAAGCATCTCTTATAGAGATGATCAAATTATAAAAGCACATTATTTGAAATCTTTCTAATTATTAATTATAATGTTATTTAGAATAATTAAAGAAAAGGATTTTGAAAATTATGAACACAAAAGGTATTTTATTATTAAACTATTTAGACAAACAAAGAAAACTAAACTATGTAACTAAAGATGGGAAATTAATTTCAATTACATCTGGTAAATCAAATAAAGTTGCATATATGAAAGAGCATGATTCAGTAGAATTACAATTTGGAGCAGAAGTTGTAAAAGCAACACCTGAGATCGTTACTGACAGAGATACAATCAATGAACTATTTGATTATATGACTGCAGAAGATAACAATCACTTCAAAGCGAATAATGACATCTTTGTTGCTGTTAAATTTAACGTAGAAGCATAATTAAAACCTCTTATGAGGTTTTTTTTATGCGCTGTGTTATACTCATATTAGGTGATAGAAATGAAAAATCCATGGATTAAATTTGAAATTAATCAAATAGATGCAAATAAGACCATACGTGATATGTTATCTAGGTTTTATATTGCACATAAAAAGATATACAAACTAGAATTAAATAAAGTAGTAAAACTTAATAAAGAAGTGACAAAACTTGATAAAGTATTAAATGTTGGTGATCTATTAGAAATTGATCAAACAATATTGTTATCTGATCATGTAAAACCATATAAAGCTGATATTGATGTCGTTTATGAAGATGATGATATATTAATCTTAAATAAACCTAGAAAATGTTTAGTTTATAGTGATGGTGTTGATGATAGTTCATTAACTAATAGACTTGCTTATCATTATGAGACTTATTATCCTATTTTACCTGTACATAGAATTGACTATGACACAACAGGATTAGTAGTATTTGCTAAACATCCAATGATTTTAAGTTATATATCAAGATTGTTTGAAGAAGACTTTATTGAAAAGACATATAGTTGTTTAGTTGAAAATCCATTTAAAGGACAAAAAGGTGTCATTAATGGACCAATAGCTAAGGATAGACATGATAACAAAATGAGAGTTTCACCTCAAGGTAAAAAAGCAACCACAACTTATGAAGTCGTGGGTATGGTTGATCATTTAACGAAATTAGATGTCATGATTAAAGGTGGAAGAAAACATCAAATTAGAGTGCATTTAAGATCTATAGGTCACCCTATTGTCTCAGATCCTCTTTATGGTCATATCAATAAAGCATATCCAAATTTAATGCTACACTTTAAAAAAGTAAGATTCATCCATCCAAGAACTAATGAATGGTTAGAGGTTGAAAAACCAGAGGATTTTTAAGCAAAATCCCACCAATGTAGTTAATATAAGAGTATAATTTAATTATATGGAGGTGTTTTTATGAAAAATGTAGGAAACGTCGATAAAATTGTAAGAATTGCACTTGCAGTCTTATCAGTTGTATTAGGTATTGTATTTATCAATATTTTATGGCTTGCAATTGTATTATTTGCATTTGCAGCAATCATGGTCTTTACTTCAGTATTTGGGGTTTGTCCAATTTATAAACTATTTGGTGTAAATACTTGCAAAGTTGAATAAAAAAAGAGCATTCATTTCAAAAATGAATGCTTTTTTATTATAGGTACATTGCTCTTAAACATTTAGTTGCATATTCATCATCATTAGCATCTGCTTCGATGATACACATTAAATATTCTAATGTTTTAGTTTCGTTAGATTTTGCTTCTTGATCTTCAACATAGAGTGTTTTAAGTCTTTTATCAATAGCTTGTTTTAAGTAATCTAATTTTTCTTGTAATTGATCCATTGATATTCTCCTTTCTACCATGGAAGTGGATTGTTTTTTATATGTTTTTCGTATAAATCCAATAATTTTAATTTCATGTCTTTTTCTAAAATATAGTCATTAGCTAATAAATTATGATTTAATTGTTCACTATTTTTAATGCCAGGGATAATTGCTGTAACAGCATCAAATGATAGGATAAATGCAAGCGAAGGAAGAATTAAATCATCTAATCCTGTGATATCTTTCATCATATCGATGAGTGTTGCACGTTTTTCAATTGTTTTTTTGTCCCATCTTGCTCTAATACCTGTAAATGTTGATTGATGATTATATTTACCTGTTAACCAACCTGAATCTAGAGGCACTTTAATAATTAATTTAATATCTTTCTCTTTTATTTTATCAAATAAAGGTAGGGTTGACTGTGAAAACACATTGAATAATAATTCAATGACACCAACATTTGTATGCTCTAAAACAGCTTGTAGTTCATCATAAGTATCAATACTGACACCATAGGCATGAATGATGCCTTTTTGTTTTAAGGATTCTAATATATCAAAATGCGTTGTTTTATGTTCCAAAATATCAAAACTAGGATTATGTAGTAATACACTATCCAAATAAGTTGTATTAAGACGCTTAAGACTCATATTGATTTGATTTTCTAATGATTCAACACTAAAATCACTTGTGCCATCTGCTAGATGACCTAATTTTGTATTAATAATTACTTGATCTCTAACATCATGAAGTGCTTCACCGATGATTTTTTCACTTAAACCATCACTATAGCCTGGTGCGGTATCAAAAAAGTTAATACCTTTATGATACGCTTCCTTAACTAAGTTAATTCCTTCTTGATAAGACATATTTCCCCAAAGCTTATTACCTAATTGCCACCCACCAAAACCAATGCGATTAATCATCAATTTTTTATCTTTCATAGATATACCTCTATCGTTATTTCTTAACTTCATTATATATGATTTTAGTAGTTATTTCATTTTAAAACACAAAAGAACTGTGATAAAATTTATATGGTATTGCTAACAGGAGGCATCAAAATGAAAAAAACAAAAAAAGTTTTATTAATTATTCTAGCTTCAATCATCGGTATTATTGTTGTTGGTTTTGGGTCATTTCTTATTTATGCAGGTAATCCATCAGAACCACTTGATGATATGTATGAAGCGATTGAATCTCTAGATTTATCAAATGTAGATATAGAAGATGAAAATGATCATATCAGTTATACTGTAAGTGATCCTATTAAAAATATTGTATTTATTCCAGGTGGTAAAGTAGAAGCAGAAAGTTATGAATATATAGCAGCATCACTTGCTGTTGAAGGATACAATGTTACAATCGTTAAACCAGCATTTAGTTTAGCAATATTAAATCCTAATCAAGGGTCCAAATTCTTATCAGATGAATTGGATAATGTTGTTATTGGACATTCATTAGGTGGTACAGTGGCTTCAATGTTTTCATCAGGTGATGATAGAGTTACTGATATGGTATTTTTAGCAAGTTACCCATATCAAGATGTAAGTGATAAAAATGTGTTAATTATAACAGGAGAAAATGACTTAGTACTAGATTTTGCTGATGTAGAAGCCTCAGTTGATTATCTACCTTCAACAACAATCTATGAAGAGATTATAGGTGGAAATCATGCACAGTTTGGCTGGTATGGTTTGCAAAATGGTGATGGTGATGCTTCAATCACAACAATTAACCAACAATATCAAGTTATTACTCTAATCTTAGATTTTATTTAAAATAGCAACTTTAAGTTGTTATTTTTTTGTCTTGACATTAACGTTACGTAAAGGTTTATAATATAGATGGTGATAAAATGTATAAAATAAATGAAGTTGCAAAATTAGCAGGTATAACGACTAGGACTTTAAGATATTATGATGAGATTGGCTTACTAAAACCTAAGGAAATGAATGCATCTGGTTATAGAGTATACGATGATCATTCAATTGACCAATTACAACAAATCATATTATATAAGAAGCTAGGATTCGAATTAGATAAGATAAAAGATATCATTGATAAAAATGATTTAGACATCATAGATATGATGCATAAACATGTTAAAGAATTAGAATTAAAGAAAAAACAATTAGATGATATCATACATACGATTAAGGAAACGATCAAATACAGAAAAGGTGAAATTAACATGTCAAATCAAGATAAATTTAAAGGGTTAAAAGAAAAAGATATTAAGGCTAATGAAGAAAAATACGGTGAAGAAATCAGAAGTAAATATGGTGATCAAAAAATAAATGAAAGCAATGAAAAATATATGGGATTATCAAAAGAAAATTATGAGTTTGCTCAAAATTTAGGTGAAGAAATCTTAGTGACTCTAAAAGAAGCACTAGAAGAAAATAATCCTAATTCAGAACTTGCACAACATATTTGTAGACTTCACCAGGATTGGATTAAGTTTTATTGGCCAACCTATGATGAAAAAAGTCATCTAGCATTAGTTGAAATGTACTTAGAAGATGAGAGATTTACAGCGTATTATGATGTTGTTGGTAAAGGTGCAACTAAATTATTAGTAGAAGCTATGCGTATCTATTTAAAAGATTAGTATGTATAATAAAAAAAGTGCAATCGCACTTTTTATCTAATAATTATGAGAAAACTCCTTCTTCAAGACAATTGTCTAAGTGGGAGATGAATCATAACATTTTATGGAATAAAATTAAAGTAATATTCAATAAATTCAAATAATATAGAGTATATGATATATACATATCTATAGGTCTTTGAAAATTGAATGTTACTGGCTGTGGCAATAAATGTATGAAAACCAAACATTACCTTTGCCACGTAAGACATAAAAGGTATAGCGGACGGAACAGCCGTGATAGCTTACTCAATTAGCAAACATTAGTTTGTTCTACGTAAGAAGCCTCCACTTCAAACTTATTAAGTGGTGGGTAGTTCACTTTTTAGTAAGATGTCTCGTAATTCTTAAAGCAAAAAATATGATGACTCCTATGAACCCAATAAAGCCAGGCACAAAGATATATTGTAATTGTATGTCATTTAAGAAATTAGGGAAAAATAGTAGTGTTACAAACAAAAATATCGCAAATAATATACAAAACATACCACCGATAAAAGCAAGTAAATCAATAAAGAAATTGAACTTACTTTCAAACCAATCTAAAAATTTATTTATTTTTTCTTTCATCATATACCCCTTTATAATTTAATTTCATAACCATTTTCTTCATAAATCACACCATCGATATCTTCAATAAAGATACCTTCCATACATGTAAAACCGACTTGTTTATATAAGTTGATTGCAGGTTTATTGTAATCAACTGCAAATAACCTTAGATACTTAGCATCTTTTGATTTTGCAGTTTTCATAGCATAATCAAGCATCAGTTTTCCAATACCTCGACGTTTTTGATTGATATTTACACCAAATCTATACATATATAAAGCTTTAGCTTTTGGCGCTTCCCATTTAATAAGATCCGTATCATGACCATCATCATTTAATGCAAAAGCAGAAATGATGATACCTTGATCAATTAAAACATACAATTCATTTTTATCAATATCTGATCCAAGAAAATCATTTGGATAATAATCATCCCATATATTGATTTGATGATTTTCTAAATCTTTCGTAATTGCCGTATACATTTTCTTTAATTCTGTTAAATCATCTAATGTCGCTAATCTATATGTCATGTTATCTCCTAATGTTTATATTTAATATATTATATCATATGAAATATACATTTAAATAGATTAGATGTATACTAAAATTAGGAGGTATCGTGATGAAAAATAATTTAATTTATTACATCATGACTTATGTCATGTATTTGTATCCACCTTTTATTTACGGTATGATAGTTATCAATGTTGATCGCATATCAGATACAAGAACTTGGATTTTAGGTGGTATAATTAATATCATTTTTGTTCTTGTTACAACCGCTGTGCTCTATTTACTATCTAAGTATAAGAAAATCCCTTTAATTCAAAAAGATGAGAAAAATCATTTCATCTTTGGTTATATTGGTAATGTGATTGTCTTCTTATATGTTTATCAATATGTCATGGATATTGAAAGAGTAGTGTCTGTATTTAGTTTAGTACTTATTTTAGTGATTGCGTATAAATATCTGATTGCCAAAAAGATTATATTTAAAGAAATATTTTATATGAGTATCATCTATTCAGTGATTGATTACATTATTATAATAACAACAGGTAATACACTTTTTAATGATATGGGCAGATACACTGAAACACAGTCTAATATTTTCCAATTGTTATTCATAGCAGCAATCCTCTATGCATTAGTTCTATATGTCTATAAATTATATAGAAATCATCATTATGCATTATTAAGATATATATTCTTATCATTTGTCATTTTAACAATTCTAATGGTTTATATTGATGATAATCTAGAAGAATTAATCATGACACTATTAATCATAACTTTATTTACATGGGTCATTGATATTATATTAAGACTTGTTCATAAGGAATTTAGAATCATAGATTTTGTTTTTTATGCAAGAGTTTTAATGGCTGCGATTGTTTTAGTCATTATCAAAGAAATGGAGTTATATACTTTACCAGATTTTAATTTAGGACAAATGTTTTTATTAATAGCGATATTCTATGTTTCCTGTTTTTCTGATATAGTAATGCAGCTTGCACCAAAAGACAAGAACCTAGATTTAGAATATACAATTGAAGATTATTTAAAACAAGTCTACAAACCATTTATTACGAGATATAAAGATGTCATTATTTATTCAAGTGAAGCACTTGAAACATATAAGTTTAATAAACTAGGAAGAGATATCATTTTAAAACATGATATCGAAGATTTGAAACATCTTGATCAAGATTCTGTATCATTAATCATTGTTTACGTGGAAGATGATAAAGATATTGAAAAAGTGATGGCACTTGATTTAAGTATTAAAATCACGATCATGAGTCATAAACAATTAAGACATGAGAAGATTAAAACTAGCTTTACTGATTATAACTATTACGTATATACTATTTAAAATAAAAATATCCTTGAAAAAGGATATTTTTTTACTTAATTATTTAAATAGAAATGGTAACTTAGCTTTTAGAAATATTGTGTAATTATGATTTGGATTTTCAATTAATTGATATTTATCTATATCTGTTCTAATCATGTTATAAATATGACTTAGGTAAGAATCAGTCATATTTTCATATCGTTTGATTTTAATTACACCATCTTTTTCTAGTTTTAGTATCTCATCGTAGATATCTGGAATAAATATTGAATCTATAATTTTGACATGCTCTTTAGTCACTATAGCATTATGAATATTTGTTGGATTCGAATAAGTTTTAGGTTTTTCACATATGTAGATATATCCTGATTGATTATGATATGTTTCATATGTCGCATTAGGATAATATTCTTCAATCACGGGTATTTGGTTCTCATCAAAGCCATAACTATACCATGGTTGAAATTTTTGATTACATTCTAAATAATTTTGTTTGAAATATACTTCAATCGCATTCACTGTATAGATTAAAGCTACAGCTTTAGAAGTAGTAAGATAAACGTAATCATCACCATGTATGGACATACTAGGTTTAAGTATTTCAATGTTTTTAGTTTTACTACCGTGATAATAAAAGAGTTCCAAACGGTTAAGAGATTTCATGATTTATTTATCTTTCTATGTCTATAATGATAGGGCAATGGAATTTTTTTCCTTTTGTTATTTTTGTATTGCTTAATCAGTTCTATTACTATTGGTATAAAAATGGCAGAGTTTATAGTAGCAAATAAAGATATGATTGTATAGAATTCCCATGATGAAATATTTGTGTTATTGTCAAGGCCAATAATAGTAGAGATGAATAACCCGACATAAATAGAAAGTGACAATATAGCTAAATGTATAATAGTAGTAGAGTCATCATCATAGAATGCTAATAGCAAATTTTTATTTTGAAACTTGCTAATTCTAACTAAATATTTTGAAATAGTAACATAAGATAAAACTGGTAAAAATACAAACATGCAAGTATGATAAATTGCCCATATTGGAGATGAAATATTTGCATATGAAAAAGAATAAATACCATTTTCATTTTGAACTAATATATCGCTATTAGTAAAAGTAAACAAAAAAACAATTAAAGACATCATAACAAAAAATAAATCGGAATTTTTAGAATACTTAGATATTTTTTGAATAATTAATGCCACTAGACAAAGTGTGAAATTGATTACAATTGCAACAAATGACAATGTGATAAAATGTAATTGGTTAAATAAATAATAATCAATAAAAGAAAATAAAAATAGCATTATAATGATAAAAACAGTAATCCAAAAAAACCAGTAAAAGAATTTTCTAGTCATATTAGTTAAAATATATATTCTTTTTATAGAAACTATGAATAAAGTGAATAATGATGCAAATAGCATGTTTATTAAAATTGACATAACTAGTACCCCCTATTAAAATGATTTATATAATTAATAATACCGCATTAGATTGACAATTTACAATAAAATTTTGAAAAATTCTATCTATATAATAAAATAAATATAAAGAACTTAATAGGAGGGGTATAAAGTGAGAACACCAAGAAAAAAGAACATTATTGGAAAAAAATTTAATTATTTAACTGTGATAAAAGCTACAGAAAAAAGAAGGGATCACATGATTATGTACGAATGTTTATGTGATTGTGGTCAAACAAGAATTGCCACTTCATGGCAATTAAGGAAAGGTGAAGTTACTAGATGTAGAAAATGTGCCGACCAATTTCGCAAACAAAATTTAAGCAAATTTCATAAAATTAATGATATGCATAATTATGATTTTGATGGTTCAAATCCTTTAATCATTACTAGTAAAAGAAACAACTCAAATAATACATCTGGATATAAAGGTGTAACATGGGATAAATCAAGGAAAATGTGGAGAGCTCAAATAGTTTTTAAAAAAAAGGCTATATATTTAGGGCGTTATGCCGACATACAAGATGCTATTGATGCAAGATATGAAGCAGAAAAAAAACTTTTCGAACCTTATTTAAAACTTTTTGACAAAAAACAAAAATAATAAATAAAAAAGTCCTCAGGACTTTTTTTAATATTTACTTATAAAATTAAGTAATTCAATGCAACTATTTTGTCTAGCTCTATAAGTGATCACTGATTTACCCATCTTAGTTTCAAGATTAAAGTAAAATGATTCACTCGACTGACTTACGAACAAAGATAGATCCTTACTGTTTTTTAAACTCAATTTGGGTATTTGTTTGATGATTAAGATATCATCATCATGATTTGAAATGCCATTTAAATAATCAAATACTTCATTTACTTTTACATGGTTTTGTGACTGTTTAATTGCAGGATGATTAAAATAGTTATGTAAATCCGATTCATCAAACCTCCAAGTACCACCTGCTTTTACACCTTTTAATAATCCTAGTTTAATATGTCTTCTGATCGTACGTTCTGGCATATTCAACATTTCCATAATATCCTTTAATTTATACATTTTTATCACCTCAATTAAATTATAAGATGAAATGATAAGATACACAATGACATTATTGCATGAAATGGCATGTTTGAAATTGAATTTATTGATAACGTTCAATATACTTTTTGATAATATTTAACATTTTATCAGATTTTATATATGACTGCACTTCAACGAAATCGACTTTATAACCACTGATGATATACTGTATGATAACTTCAGTGTATAAAACCTCTAATGTTTTTGGATCTTGCATATAAGTAATTAAATCAATATTCATTTCTTGATTTATGCCTTTGATTAATCCTTTATAAAAAGAACTCTCTTCCCCAAAACACGATTTGATTTTATCTATATGATTAAATCCTTCAATAATATTAGATATCTTTATCCCTTTTTTTCTACCGCTCGTTTGTCCTGCTAGGAGTATTTTATCAACGCTAGTGTCTAATATCTCTGATAATGATAGTAGAATTGATGTATCAGGCAAAGTAGTTCCGGTTTCCCATTTTGATACAGCTTGGAAGCTAATACCTAATGCATCGCTTAGCTCTATTTGTGTCATATTTTTTTGTTTGCGTAATTCTCTAATATAATTTCCTATGTTAATTGTATTCATGTGAACACCTCCTATAGTTAAATTCTATCTCTATAACTATCATACATCAATAACTTGAAAAATGAAAAAATTCTATTATAAGTTGAAAAGCAAAAATATTAGTTGTAATATATCGCTTTAATTTTCTAACTATAAAAATGACTACAATTTACTGCATAATATTTATGAGATAAGTGACTATAATGTTGAATGAGCAATGTTTTATTGTTATAATAATTTTATAGAAAAAATGGGAGGGTATATGAAATTATTTAATAAATACTTAAATGAATTGGTTGAAATCCATAGAGATTCTGATAGTTTTGAAGTTGGATATATTATAGATTTAAATGATGACTTTTATCTAGCTATTCATCTTAGTGACACTGGGCATTATGATGGTTACTGTATAAGTAATAATCGAGATGTTCTTTATTTAAATGTTAACTCACAGTATTTGAATAATTTACAACAGGTAAATAGAGAAATACCAAAACTTAATTTGAAAGCAAATTATGAATCATTTTATAAGTTGGCTTATGATACACATCGTTTAGTAAATATTGAAGTAGATAATACATTAAAGTGGGATTTTAAAGGATACATTAAAGAAATTGATGAAGATATTGTAGTTTTTAATGCAGTTGATTCATATGGGAATTCGGATGGAGAAATTTCATGTATGAAAGATATGATTACTGGTATTGAAATAGATAGTCTTGAATTAATTATAATTGAAGATAAATTAAAAGATAAAGTCCATTGATTTGGACTTTTTGTTTGTAGCTATCATATTATTCTTAATTTTCTAGATTTATATTAAGATAATTAGTTTCAAGATCATATATAATGAATTATACAAAAAGACAATAAAACTTATTATTATGACAATAAAACTTTACATTTTTACAAAATTGGTATATACTGTATTTAAGAAGGTGAATTTATGGAAAAGAATGAATTGTTAAAAAGAATTGAGAAAAATAAACTTCCTGATGAAAGAGAAGTAATGATCAAAAAATTCTCTTATTCTTGGGGTTACCTTGGTGGTATTGGTACACTTATGATTTTAATGGTGATTAGATATGCCAGTGGTGAAATGTTTTCACAGGATTTACTTATGATTTTATTTGGTCAAATGTCAGTTATGTCTTTATATGAGTATTTTAAAGACAAAGATAGAAAATCAAATTTAATTTTCTCTATACTTGGTCTATTAATATTTTTAGGAACATTATATAATACGTTGGTTTATTATGGATACTTATGATCATAAAGATTCGCTTGTTTTAAGCAATAAATTGAAATTAGCTAGAGTAGAGAAGAACTTAACACAAGATGATCTTGCTAATTTAGCTGGTGTATCAAGACAAACAATAGGATCTATAGAGACTGGAAAATTCAATCCGACTGCAAAACTAGCATTGATTTTATGTATTATATTAGATAAAAAATTTGAAGAAATATTTTATTTTGAGTAGAGCACTTTTAATTAAGTGCTTTTTATATAAAAAAATACCCAAATAAATGGGTATTTTATTCCATAATTACTATTTGAGTATAAGTGAATTTAGTATTTACAACCATTCATACTCAATGTAATCAACATATAACTCAATATAAATACTTTGAGATTTCTGTAAATGGAGTATTAAAGAATTATAATTAACATACTGATACAAGTATGTCAGCTCGCATCCATAGTTTTTATTCCACTTTTCAATTGTTTTTTTAGTATTCTTTAATAAGTATCCTTCATTCATAAAAGTTTTACCATATTCATAGATATCAATTTGAGAATCTAATATATGATATTTTATAATCAATGAATCAGCATTTGGATGTGTGTATTTAATAGAATCATGACGATTGATGTTTCTTTCAAAAGTTAAAATTAAATAATCATCTAATATTTCTGTTTTTGTTATAACTGCATCGTGAGGTGTAGGTAATGTAGGTAATTTATCTTGATTTAATTGATATTTTAGTTTCATAATAATCCTTAACTTTCCTTATTTTGTACAACTCAAGACTAAATGGTGAAAAACCTAAGAATCAAAACTGGTGGTGAGAAGTGATCATTCACTAGATTAGACTCAAAGTATAAACAATTCAATTCAATATTTTATAATTTTATATTTCAAATGTCTTGATCTTACCCATGTGTTACATTTATTGGTATCTGTATTGATTTGTTCTCTAGGATATACGAAGGAAAATAGAATTTCATTGTCTATATAAATAAATGGAATACTCAATAAACTATCATAATCTAAACCAGAAGGTACAAGATTGAATTGAATTATATTTTCAAATATTAAAATGATTTTCATACCATTGTTAATTTGTGATTCTATAGTAAATTTTAGTTCAGCTAGGTCATCAATAGGATATAATCTATTGTCGTTACTACGTGAACTACCACTTGTATATTGAATATCAACAATTACAGAGTCAAAAAAATTTGCACAATCTTTTAACATTGTATCTAGTGATATACTATTTTCTACAGATATAAAGTCTTTATTTATATTTCTTTTATATTCCATGTTAGCCTCACTATCATTATTTAACAATATTATAACATAAAAAAATACCCATTAAATTGGGCATTTTATTTCATAAGAATCCTGTAAGTAAAAGTTAATGTTGAGTCTATTTTTGAAGATTAGGTGTAGGCATAATTATGGATTCACTTTTAGAATTCTATTTATGCAAAACAAATTTCAAACTTTCGTAAAGAGCACCTACACTGTCTTGATATGAATGCATAACATTAATTTTTTTATATTTCCATTTTTTAATATAAAACGGATAATTTAATTTAGAAAATATATTTGATATAAACGTAGGGTTTCCAAAATTTTCTTTAGTGAATTTGTTCAGTGAATCAAATGTTTTATTTGATAATTCGTTTTTACTAATCAATACACCATGTTGAGTTTTAGACTCCTGAACAATTATTTCTATGATTATTTCAAATTCTTTGAACTGCACAATCAAAAGTACAGGAATGTTATCATCATTAAAAGATGTTAATAATTCATAATGCCCCAAATCATTTTTTTGAAGGTTTGTCATTTTAATAAAAGCTTCTTCAGAAACATTTAAATCAAGAACAATATCTGGATTATAAAAATATAAATTATTAATTGGAATGCACTTCATCATACACCTCGTATTTTAACTTTAATTATTATAATTTTAACTTATATTTTAAAAAAAAGAAAGCCAATTGTGGCTTTCGCTTTTTGTGTTTATTGGTGGAGATGAGGGGGTTTAAGCTCAACTAAGCACAACTTTTAGTCAAGAAAAATATTAGATTTTCAAACACCTAAGATGGCAATTTCATAATTATTTATTTTTATGAAATTAATAATATCTAGCAAAGACTTTTTTAATAAATCTTTATATGCAAATAGTCTGTTATAATAACTTTCTTTCAAATTTGAACCAACTTTATGATATAGTTTCATTGCTTTAAGAACATCGGACATGTTTTTGTAATCATCAACGATTTCCAGGAAAAGTTTCATACTATTTACATAATCAAAACAGATATTTTTATCCAATTTGGAGTAAGAAGTTAAATCAAAATTAATCCTTTCAGGTGTGAATAAACCTAAAAACAGAAAGTAATCTAAAACAAAAAATATTGAATCGTCATTTTTGATTTTGATTTTCTTCCCAAACTGTATACTACAAAGTTCAACATAAACGGAACCATTTATTTCGTTTTTCTTAAATGCTTTAAGTTGTGAGCTTAGAATGTCGCCTTTTATAAAGTCCAAAAATAATCCCCCCTAAATTTGTAATCTCTTGTTTTTATTATATCTTAAAATATAAAAATAAAACACCCACAAAGTGGATGTTTATTCCATCATTACTTCCTGAGAAATAATGAAAGTTGTGTCAGTTGGTGGAGATGAGGAGAACTTAGACTAACCCATCAACTTATGAATTTGGAAAAAAGTCCTAATAAGTATTAGGACTTTTTAGATAGGATTTAGTTTCTAATAAATTTCTCTAGGTAATTATTTTGGTTCGCTAATAATGATAATAATTCAGGATCATCAAAAGAAGTAAACAATTCAGCTGTTTCTGATAGTATAGCCTTGTATTTTTCTGTAGTTAAGTTATCTACAGAATCAATCATAACAAAAACAACTTGTTTCTTAGTATTCTTTAGTTTTAGAGCATTGAAAGCCCAGGATTTGATATGTTCTATATAATTATTGTAATTTTTCTCATTTATTTCAAAAACTTTAATTAATTTATTACCTACTCTATAATCAGCGTTTAAATTTTCGTTATAATAGCCTTGAACTTCGTAATTTTTTAATATTTCAAATTGAATATTATTTAATGAAAAAAGTTTTTCAACTAAACTAGTTTTTTGAGCTTTTGATAATCTAGCATTCTTAGGATAATCAAAATGAAGCATTAGTTTAGCGTATTGCTCAAAAACTTCATTTGCATTTGGATTGCTTACATCTATAATTTTGAAATCAAATCTGAATTGATTTACATAATTTTTAGATAATTCTTGTAACAAATTTGGACTGCTTAAGTCAGTATTTACATTAAATAAATTAAAATTAAATTCTTGTTCTATAGAACTAGTATATATCTTAAAAAAATCAAGATCAATTTCATCATCAAACTTTTTCAGTCTATCATAATTATTTATAAATGTACTTTTTAAAAACTGAAGTTCAGTATTGTGCATTGCTATTCCAACATTAATTATCTCATTCCTATCAATATCTGGAATATATTTAATTATTCCTAATGTGTATTTATAATTCATTTTGACACCTCCTTCTATTCTAAATCTAATAAAGATATTATTTCATCTACTCTTTGAAATCTATCCCACAAATAATTTAATAAATTTGTAGAATCTTGATCATTTATTGTCCAATAGTCTTTACATTCACATATTATATCATTTAATCTATTTTTACTATAATTTTTTACATTTTGTATAAAATTTTTGTATTTATTCTTGCATTCAACGTTTAGATTAACAAATTCATTAAATAAACTTAAATTATAATGATGAACATCATCAAATGAGAAATTCTTATATAGATGATGAAATAATTGATTATTCATCCACAATGATTCAATGCTAAAGACATGTGTATGATCTATTGCTACAATCTTTTTAAATCTTTGATCATATAATAAATTACCTTTGTTTCTATCACTATTTCCGATTAAAAAATCAAATATCATTATATCATAAAATTTGCAATTATTACTCGCCAATTTTATTAATTCAGGAGTATTGATGACATTTGCTTTTGTGTTATAGAAGGAGCAAAAAGCATTGCCAGTTATATGATGAACTTCGTAACTTATACTATTTCCAAATTCGATAAAAAAGTCTTCAGTTATTGGAATAATAATAAATGGTTGGAGTGGTATACCTAAATCAGTAGCAATTTTATGACAAATAAATTCATTTATTAAGACAGTATTGTATTCTGGATTACCTGGGAATTTAACTACATATTTATTTCCATCCGACAATTCTGCTAAATGAGGTCTTGTAGAACCATGAGAAAATATTTCAATAATATTAGTTATGTGCATAAATTATATAATTTCATTTCCTTTTAACCCCCAGGTTATTGTAAGTAGACATTAATAGTATAACATATAAAATGCATGTTTTGAATAATAAAAAAGCCTCTACTTAAGGCTTTTTTCATCATAAACTAGTACTATATAATTGGGGATAATAATTATATAGGGGTTAGTCTTAATTCCCATTTGGTGGAGATGAGGGGAATTGAACCCCTGTGCAAGACACTTCTACAATTACTTTCTACATGTTTAGTTCATTTATGAATTCATATATTAATCTAGATGAACAAAAGCTTAATATACTATCCTATAAAGTTCGTCTACCAATCTAGGCTCTTAGTAAATATATCTTGCTGATTAGACCGCATTTGAGTCGCAAGCATCCTCAAAATTGGTGCGTACCTTTTCTTAGGCAGCGTATTGTAATTGTGTGTTTCCGGTTATTAAAAACCTCGGCCTTTTTACATGAGCAACCATGACATGCTTATAATTGAATCCATGCCGTGACGAATCCAGAACATCCCCAAGCGTATATATCATATAACATTTTAATGTCTTTGTAAAGAAATTATCACCTTTTTCTATAATTATGATAAATATATAAATATTGTCACAATTTTGTCAAAACTATTCGTTATACTTATCATGTAAATCTTTATGTGAAAAGAAGAGTAAACATATGTCATCTCTTTTTATTATGTTATAATAACATAAACAATGCATAGGAGAATTAAACATGATAAAAACAGTAATCTTTGATATGGATGGTACCATATTAAATACTTTAGATGATATTAAAGCAAGCGTAAATCATTCACTTGCTATACATAACCTACCTTTAAAATCAACTGATGAAGTAAGATTAGCAGTTGGTAGAGGTGCACTTAACTTAATTAAGGATGTTGTTCCTAAGGATAGTAGTGATGAATTAATTAAGTCAGTATATGATAAGTATCAAGCTTATTATGATAAGCATAGTAATGATTTAACAGCACCTTATGAAGGTATTAAACCATTACTTAGTGTACTTAAAGATAAAGGTTATAAATTAGCAGTCGTATCAAATAAACACGAATATTTAGTGAAACCTTTAAATGTTGATGTGTTTGATGCTATTTTTGATTATGCGATTGGACAAGTTGAAGGTATTCCAATCAAGCCAGCACCAGATATGATTTATCGTGCGCTTGATTTATTAGATTCTACATTAGAAGAATCAATTTTTATTGGCGATTCTGATACAGATATGAAAACAGCGGTTAACGCTAAAATAAGAAGTATTGGTGTCACTTGGGGGTTTAGAGATCAAAAAGTACTAGAGCAAGAAGGAGCTACTTATATCGTTTCAAAACCTGAAGATATTCTACAAATTATTGAGAGGTTATAATATGTCAGTTATTAAATTAGAAAACGTATCGAAGTATTATAAATCCGCAGAGACAGTATCTGTTGGTATGCAAAAAGTAAATCTTGAATTTAATATGGGAGAATTTGTCGCTGTCACAGGTGAATCAGGATCAGGTAAATCTACATTACTTAATGTATTATCTGGATTAGATTCATATGAAGAAGGTGAATTTTACCTTTTTGGAGATGAAACGTCTCATTATGTTATTTCTGATTGGGAAAAATATCGATCAGCTTATGTTGGTTTTGTTTTCCAAAGTTATAACATTATTGATTCATATTCTGTACTTCAAAATGTATTATTAGCATTAGAGATTCAAGGTTATGATCCACTAAAGAAAAAAGAACGTGCAATAGAGTTGATTGATCAAGTTGGATTATCATCACATATGCACCATAAAGCATCTAAATTATCAGGTGGTCAAAAACAAAGAGCAGTGATTGCTAGAGCCCTAGCAAAAGACTGTCCAATTATTGTTGCTGATGAGCCAACTGGTAACCTTGACTCTAAATCAGCTAAACAAGTTATGAAATTACTACATGACATTTCTAAAAATAAATTAGTGATTGTTGTAACTCATGATTATGATGTTGTTGAGGAATATGCAACTAGAAAGATTAGAATGCATGATGGTGAAGTTATTGAAGATAAACAAGTTCATAGTTATGAACCAGTCATTAATCCTGATCAACCAGTCACTAAAAAAATGAATTTTGGTGGCATATTACGTTTTGCTTTTAGAAATTTAGTTTCTACACCTAAACGTACAATTTTCATCACAATGATGCAAATGATTGTTATGCTATCATTTACGCTTTTATATGCTTCAATGCAATCAGCAATGTTATCAGAGGGGACATATAATAATTCAGAAAATTTAAATGTTACTGAAACAAGAATGCTTGTCGAAAAAAGAGATGGTACAGATCTTACACAAGCAGATTATGATTATCTATCATCAATTAATGAAGTTAATCATGTTTATGAAAAAGGTAGAAATTTTTATAATAATATAAGATTATATGCCTTTAATTTAGATCAACTTAAAACACCTAATTACTATTATGGTGATTATTCACCAGGATTACCATCAGAATTTGAAGAATATATTTCTAATTTTAATGTTTCTGGTACAGATGCAGCTTCATCACTATCAACAAGAGAATTTAGTGGTAGCATGCCTGTTGCTGCAAACGAAATTATCATTGATGATCCATTTGAAGAATTTTCTATTGGTGATAGAATTGCATTAGTTTCTTCAAATTATGTATCTGGTGCAACAGAATTAGATGATCGTACTTATGAAACATTTGTTGTTACTGGTATTACACATAGAACACATGGTTCAAACTATAATAGTGGTTATATATTTTTCTCAGATGAATTTCTAGCAGGTGATGCAATAAGTGATACATATATCGATACTGTTTTGCAAAGTAGAATTAAATATGATATGGATTACAACACAATGTTAATTTTTGATGATAAATATTTTGATTATTATCCAGACTATTATGTCGTTGATAATGTTTTAACTACGCCAAGTGCTTCACTTTTTAATGATAATGATGGATTTACTCAATTTGATGAAAATTCAAATACGATAACAGGTGATTTAACTTTCATTACAAATATATCCATGTGGAATGAAGATATATATATGGAAATTGAAAGAGAGTTTACATTACAAAATATAGTTTTATATGAAGAGTATGATACATATTTTAATGAAATATTTATTAATCAAGCAACTTACGATTTATTGGTTGCAGAACAAGAAGCTGCTTTCGAATATTTATATACGCATAAAGTAAGAGATAATGCATCTATTACATTTGATAGCCAATCAGCAGGTAATCGTATACTTAATCGTATTGATAGTGATATATATCGTGTGTATTATCCAGCGAATGTTCCAAATCCACAAAGTTTCGATATTATGTTACAAACTGCATTCTATAACTTTTTACTATTTGTGTTTGGTATTTTCTTATACTTAATTGTACATGCAGTTACTAGAAATACAATGCGTTCAAGAAGTAAAGATTTCGCAATTTATCGTTCGATTGGTGCTCAAAAAACTGTAATTGCAAGACTTGTAGTTGTCGAGCAAATGATGATTGCCTTTACATCAATTATCTTAACGCTTGTTGCGATTACAATTATGTCTTATTACATATTTACAATCAACTCAAATTTAAGTGTCTTGACACCTAGAAATTATATTTATCTATTTGCTTTATTCATGTTCTTTGGAGCTTGGTTAGGACTTCGCTTTAATAAGAAAGTCTTTAAGCAATCTGTTATTGAAAACATCAATTTAAGTAAGGAGGTAAACTAAGATGATTAAATTAAACAATCTAGAAAAGTATTTCTTTAAAAATAAAAGAAATGAAATTCATGTTATAAATGATATTAACTTAGATTTACCAGAATCTGGACTTGTTGTCTTATTAGGGCCATCAGGTTCAGGTAAAACTACATTACTTAATGTGATTGGTGGGCTTGATAAAACCGAAAGTGGAGAAATCATTTTCGAAGATCAAGTCATGAAAGGCTATAATGCAAATAAATGGGATGATATCAGAAATGAAAAAGTCGGATATATATTCCAAAATTACAATCTATTACCAAGTATGACAGTATTTGAAAATGTCGCATTTGTTTTAAGATTATTAGGCATTTATGATGAAGAAAAAATTGAAAATAGTGTTCACTATATCTTAAAAGCTGTTGGTATGTATAAATACCGCAAGAAAAAAGCGACTCAATTATCTGGTGGACAACAACAAAGAGTCGCAATCGCTAGAGCACTTGTTAAAAATCCTGATGTAGTAATTGCTGATGAACCTACAGGTAACCTAGATAGTAAAAATACTTTTGATATCATGAAGATTATTAAAGAAATCTCTAAAAATAAATTAGTAGTTTTAGTAACTCATGAAAAAGATATCGCAAGTATTTATGGTGATAGAATTATTGAATTAAAAGATGGTCAAATCATCTCAGATGAAAGTAATGAATCACAATTAAATTATGATCATAAAGATGAAAATGTCGTCTATTTAAAAGATATGCACCAAATTGTTGATGAACAAGGTGAAAAAGTATCTATAACTGCTTATGATGAAAGTAACGTGGAAATTGATCCAATTAAAGTTAAGTTCATCATTAGAAATAAAACATTATATATTGATGTCGATAGTAGTTTTAAAAAAGTTAAGCTCATTGAAGATAATTCTAATCTAATTATTAAAGATGAACATTTCAAGAAAATGGACGAATCTGATTATACTGAAACAACATTTGATGCAGATTATCTGAATTATAGAGATGTTGATCGTCATAATAAAATGTTTGTATCATTCGGTCAAATATTAAAACTTGCTGCACAAAAGGTCATTCAATCAACATTTAAAGGAAAATTATTACTCTTAGGTTTTATCGTATCTGGTGTGATGATTGCACTTGCTACCGGTTTAGCTGCAAACTTCTTTGTGCCTAAAGCTTACAATATGCGTTATGATAATCATTATGTATATGTAACTAACGATCCTGAGTTAAATGTATTTACGATGCCTTCTTATGATGAATTAAATGAGTCACTTGGTGAAGATGATTTTATTAACTTTTCAACCGAACAAACATTTCAAGTAGTTGATCAACAAAATGATAGTGTATTCTTTACATTTAATGGCTTTATCGAAAAATCAAGCCTACTTAGAAATCAAAGAGTTAAAGATGGAGAGTTTGCGACAGAAGATAATGAAATTATGATTTCATCAGCGCTTGCAGACAGTTTCTTTACATCACCACTATTTGGATTTGGTAATCGTTTAGCACAAGAATTCGGTATTTGGGATTATGATGATTTATATCATGAAAAAATCAAACATAATGGCGAAGTCTATACAATTACTGGTATCATAAGATCTGATTTAGCGTTAATCTATACAAGTGATCACACTTATATGGATATGCTAGCCTTTAATCAAGGTATTATCTATGATAACGATGATTACCAAGTATATTATGGTTATGATTACTATGAAACAAGTGATTTATCATATGGTGCACTTCCTCAAAACGAGGATCAAGTATTAGTGTCAACTGCATTATTAGAAACACTTGGTCTAGATAATCTATTAGATGATGCAACAGTATTTCCTGTGACAATCGCACCAATTGGTGATGTATCAGGTGTTGTTGAAGACGAACGTCCATTTATTTATTTAAAAGATGAATTTTTAGAACGTATATATGCAAGTAGATTAAGTAGTTATTATGTGTCTTTATATATTCATACAGATGATCCAAGAACGCTCATAGATAATATTAAAGCAGATACTGATTTTATTGGTATGAGAGAATCAACATATGCAATTACTCAATCACTTAGTACGTCATTTATTACATTTATGATTCCAATGGTTATCATTATTTTCGCAGCTTCATTTGTAGGATTTTATTTCCTCATGCATTCAACGATGATTTCAAGAATTTATGAAACGTCGGTTTATCGTTCACTCGGTATGAAAAAACGTGAATTGTTTATGTCTTATATTGTTGAATCTGCATTCATATCAACGATTTCATCAGTTGTGGGATATTTAGTATGTTCTTATTTCTTATTTAGAGCAGCAAATTCACCACTTGGATTTTCAATGTTTATCGTTAATGGATTTACATTATTGATTGGTCTGCTTATGGTTTATGCAATTAATATATTTGCAGGTATGATTCCAATTACAACATTACTTAGAAAAACACCTTCTGAAATTTCAAGTAAATATGATATATAAAAAAAAGGCTTTATTAAGCCTTTTTTATTTTCTTATTTGTATGAAACTGTTTGATCAAGTGGTAATCTTACTGAATCCCAACCATCTTCATCTGGTTTACCAATAGATACAATTAATAATGGTTTAAAACGTTCTGGATCAATATCAAGAGCATTTGCTAATTTATCATGTCTAAAACCACCAATAGGGCAAGTGCCGTATCCATGGGCTTTAGCAACTAGCATGAGTTGCATTGAAATTAGGCCACCATCTAGGACACCAGTTTTTTCAACTTGTTTTAAATCAAGATCTTCAGTCATATTATTAATATTTCTAATTTGTCTATCTCTAACTTCAAGTGGCATCAACCCTTTATCATAGGCAGTATTATAAATTTGTTCAGCATAATTATATTTGTATAAATCAGTAAAAATACAAATCATTGCTGATGAAGTATCAAGTTGTGTTTGGTTACCATATAAAACTGGTCTTAATTTTTCTTTATATTCAGCTGATTCAACAATGACAAATCTAGTAGGTTGCATATTCATTGAAGAAGGTGCTCTAAAAGTCTCATTTAAAATTGTTTCTAATTCCGCTCTAGGAATCTTAAAATTCGGATCATATTTTCTAATTGATCGTCTTTCTGTAAATACGCTCATCATAAGCCTCCTTATATATAAAAATTATAACACTTTTCAAGTCTTATTTAAATGAAAATGCAAGCTTAATTATGTTATAATTATTTGTGGAGGCGCGATATGAAAACACATTTTATTTTTATTAGACATGGGGAACCACGCTATGACGAAGTTATAGAAAATTGGAACAATAGTGTCGGTTATAATTTTGGGAAATTAACCGAAAACGGAGTAGACCAAGCAGAGGAAGTTGCTAAAAATGATATTTTGAAGGGAGCAGATATCATTATAAGTTCACCTTACACGAGAGCTTTACAAACAGCAGCGATTATTTCAAGAGTTACAGGGATTAAATTAACAGTAGAAAATGATCTATATGAATGGAATCCAGATGTTAATTATGTATTCGATTATCCTGTAGGATTAGCGATGCAAGAGTATTTAAGAAACGAGGGTGTTCATCGTGTTGATGATGAATATCGTTGGGAAACATATGAAAATATCCAAAAGAGAGTAGAATTGTCGCTACTTAAATATAAACATTTAAAGAAAGTCATTGTTGTATGCCATGGTATCATCATGTCAGGTGTGACACATTTTCATGATGTGATTGAGCATTGTGGTATTAGAGAAGTTGATTTATAATGAATATAACAAAACTAGAAAATTGGTATCAAAAACATCATAGAAAGCTAATTTTTAGAGAAACTAAAGATCCATATAATATATGGATTAGTGAAATTATGCTACAACAAACACAAGTAGATACAGTGCTACCTTTTTTCGAGCGTTTTATTAATTTATATCCAAATGTTAAAGCGTTGGCTTTAGCAGATGAAGAATCTCTTCATAAGGCTGTGGAAGGCTTGGGGTATTATCGCAGATTTAGATATATGCATCAAGCAGCAAAAGAAATCGTATCTAAATATAATGGTGAGTTTCCTAAAACATATAAAGAAGTGATTGCATTACCTGGTATTGGTAAATATACAGCTGGAGCAATTATGTCCATTGCTTATAATATGCCTTATAGTGCATTAGATGGCAATGTCATTAGAGTATTATCAAGATATTTAAATATTGATGATGATATGAGAGTAGAAAAAAATAGAAGATCACTCGATCAAATCAATCAATCATATATTGAAAATGCGACACCTTATATTTATACACAAGCGATGATGGAGTTAGGTGCAACCATCTGTAAGCCATCTAATCCAAAGTGTGAAAGTTGTCCATTAAATGAGCATTGTATGGCTTATGAACTTGGTAATCAAAAAGATTTACCAAATCTATCTAAATTAAAAGATAAAAAAGAATTAAATTATATAACACTTGTTATTAGAGATAAAGATAGTCTTTATCTTTATAAACGTGAAGAAGAATTACTTAAAAATATGTATATGTACCCTCAATTTGAAGCAGAAAGTATTCAAAATGTATTACAAGACTTAGAAAGTGATGGCATCATATTAGAAGTCTTTGATCATTTAGGGAAATATAAACATGTATTTACGCATCTTGTATGGCATATGGATGTCTATATGGTTAATGTGATAAACATGGAACATCAATTGAATTGGCAAAAGATTAATCATCATGATTTAAAGGAAATTCCGATGGCAATCGCTCATCGAAAAATAAAACTTTAGGGGTTATTATGAAAAATCATATTGTATTAAATGATGTAGAAACAATTGTTGGTGAAGTTAAAGTCATAGAACTTTCCAGCAAAAATGTTAGTTTAAAACTAACAAACTATGGCGCAGGTATTGTTGATATTTTCTATAAAGGAGAAAATATTATACAAAGACCAGAATCTTTTGATGATTATTTAACATCAAATGCTTATTATGGTAAAACGATGGGCAGAACTAGCGGGAGACTATTTCCACCATCATATAAAATTGATGATATATCCTATGATATAAAACCATCAAAACATGAAGATGTCCATCTACATGGTGGCGATGAAGGATTCTCATTTAAAATGTTTGAATTCATCGAATACATGCATGATCAAGATGGCACATCAGTAAAATTTAGATATGTCTCAAAAGATCAAGTGAGTGGATATCCAGGAGATTTAACATTAGATGTCATTTACACACTGACTAAAAAAGAAGAAATCAAAATTCAATTTCACGCAACAACAACAAAAGACACCCTATGTAACATCACAAACCATTTATATTTTAATCTAAATCAAGATAAAACCAACTTAGATTTTATGCATGTAAGAATGCCATCAAATAAAATAGTATCTTATGATTCAAATAAAAAACCAATAGATACAGAAGAGGTTCAAGATACACCTTATGATATCAATCAAATGAGATCACTAAAAAATATATTAACAAGACTTGATCAAAATGGCATTGAAGGTCTAGATACAACTTATCTATTAGATGAACAAAAAGAAGTTGAAATCTACGATGATGAATCTAATTTAGGTGTACTTATTAAAACTGATTACCCATCTATAGTCCTATATACACATAATTATCCAGAAACTAAGAAACTATTAAACTGTAATACTGATGGTGTTCATGGGTCACTTGCAGTTGAATGTCAATATGAACCAGCAGGTATTCATACAGATTTTCTTAATAAAGCAATTCTTAGAAAAGGTAAAATATACCATCACGAAATATTAATTAAACCATATAAAAAATAGAAAAAGCACCCTAGGGTGCTTTTATTTATTAGTCGAATAATGATAGAAATCTTTGATTTTTAGTTAATGCAATAAATAGAGGATATCCTAATAAGTACACAACTACAGCTTCGCCTAAACCAACTGTAAGCATATTGATCCATAATGGAAGATCTAGCATAACTTTTAATAGGACTGCAACATATACCGCATTAATTAATACAGGAAATATTAATGCAAGTGGTACTTTTTTTCTAAATATAGACATTAAGTATAATACTAAACCAGAAGCTAGGGTACCAAATACTGCATCAATGATGCCAAACCCATCTGGTGAGAAAAGATTGGCAATAAAAGTACCGATAAGTAGACCGATTGCATTCTTTCTACTAAAAAATATTAAAACTAATAATGCTTCGGCTACTCTAAACTGAACGCCGCCATAACTAATAGGTATTAAGACTAAGACTAATACCACGTAAATTGCCCCAATTAATGCTTGAAAAATGAGGTCTTGTAAAGATAATTTATTCATTTGTATTCTCCTTGTTTTGTTTGAGCTGGTTAATCTAGGATACAGCTTCTTAAATACTTTATTATTATATTAAAATTATGATATAATTACAAGGGTAAAGGATGATAAAATGAGTATTAAATTTGAAGTATTACATGTATGTAAACAATCAGGTGCTAGACTTGGTAGACTAACAACGCCTCATGGAGTGTTTGAGACGCCTTTTTTTATGCCTGTTGGTACACAAGCAACTGTTAAAACATTAACACCTGAAGAAATAAAAGAAGTGAGTGAAGGATTAATTTTAGGAAATACCTATCATTTATGGCTTCAACCAGGGAATGATATCGTTAAAGAACATGGCGGTATTAGAGGTTTTATGAATTGGGATGGAGCACTTTTAACTGATAGTGGTGGATTCCAAGTATTTTCACTTAGTAAAATGAGAAAGATCACTGAAGAAGGTGTTGAATTTAGACACCATAAAAATGGTGCTAAGTTATTTATGTCACCAGAAGATTCTATTAAAATACAAGAAGATTTAGGTGCGGATATCATTATGAGTTTTGATGAGTGTCCACCTCCTTATGAAACATATGATTATATGAAAAATTCAGTTGATCGCACATTAAGATGGGCAAAAAGAGGTAAAGATGCACTTACTACTGATCAAGCATTATTTGGTATAGTTCAAGGTGGTCTAAATAAAGATCTTCGTAAATATTCAGCTGAAAAGTTGATTGAAATGGATTTTCCAGGTTATTCAATAGGTGGCCTATCTGTTGGTGAAACAAAAGAAGAAATGTATGAAATTACTAAATTTCTAAATCCTGTGTTACCATTTAATAAACCAAGATATTTAATGGGTGTTGGTGCACCTGATGATTTAATTGAAAATGTGATTAATGGTATGGATATGTTTGACTGTGTACTTCCAACTAGAATAGCACGTCATGGCACAGCTTTAACAACCGAAGGAAAGGTTGTTATTAAGAACCAAACATATGAGAGAGATTTTACAAGTTTGGATCCAAATTTAGAAACACATGTGTCTAAATATACAAAGAGTTATATTAGACATTTATTCAAAGGAAATGAGATATTAGGTATGCGTTTAGTGACATATCAAAATCTCGCTTACTTAAAACATTTAATGCAAGAAATAAGACAAGCTATAAAAGAAGATAGATTATTAGATTACAAAGAAGAAATGATGAAAAAAACAAATTACTTTAAAAAGAAATAATCACACTTTATTTTATTCTAGATTTCGTGTAAAATAGGGTTAGTTATTCAAGGAGGGATACGCATGGTATTTGGGGAAGAAAATAACTTTAATCAAAAGCCCGTAATAAAAGTCATCGGTGTCGGTGGTGGTGGAGGGAACGCAATTAATCGTATGATTGAAAACGATGTAAAAGGTGTTTCGTTTGTCGCTGTTAATACTGACGCTCAAGTTCTTAAAGTTTCAAAAGCAGATACCCGTGTTCAAATCGGTAAATATTTGACAAGAGGTCTTGGTGCTGGAGCTAAAGCTGATGTAGGTAAGGAAGCTGCATTAGAATCTATAGATGATATTGAAGAAATCTTAAAAGATGCTGACATGGTGTTTATCACTGCTGGCATGGGTGGAGGTACCGGAACTGGTGCTGCACCAATTATCGCACAAAAAGCGAAGGAATTAGGTTGTCTAACAATTGGTATTGTTACTAAACCTTTCGCATTTGAAGGCCCAGCTCGTATGCAAGCAGCTGTTTATGGATTAGAAGAATTAAAGCCACATGTTGATACTTTAATTGTCATTCCAAATGAAAGATTACTTGCAGTTAGTGGCCCTACTACGCAATTATTAGATGCTTTTAGAGAATCTGATAATGTACTTCGACAAGGTGTTCAAGGGATTGCAGAGATTATTGCTATTCCTGGTTTAATTAACGTTGACTTTGCAGATGTTAGAACTGTTATGGAAAATAAAGGTACTGCTTTAATGGGTATTGGTATCGCCTCAGGTGAAGACCGTGCAATTGAAGCTGCTAGAAAAGCCATTCACTCTAAATTATTAGAAGTATCAATTGATGGTGCGACTGATGCAATCGTTAATATTACTTCAGGAACAAATATTACTTTATTTGAAACTGAACAAGCATTATCTGAAATCAGAAATGCAACTGATCGTTCACTTAATATTATTTATGGTACAACAGTAAATAATGAAATGGATGATGAAATGATCGTAACAGTTATCGCGACTGGTTATGAACTAAAAGCTAAAGGTTCAACAATTGAAAACTTAGCTTCAGAAATCTTTAATAAGACTTCTGATGAACAATTAATTATCACGCATGATGGATTAAAAAATAAAGACGAAGATGAAGAAGATCAAGTATCTGAAGCACCAAGTTCAAGAAATTTACCATCATGGTTAAAGAAAAAATCAAATTTTTAAAAGGCGAAAGCCTTTTTTAACGAAGGAATGAATATTATGTTAAAAGCAGGAATCGTAGGACTACCAAATGTTGGTAAGTCTACACTATTTAATGCCATTACTAAAACTGAAGCACTTGCAGCAAACTATCCGTTTGCTACAATTGAACCAAATGTCGGTATGGTTATGGTTAATGATTTAAGACTAGATGAATTAGAACGCATTTATAATCCAAAGAAAGTTGTACCTACAGCTTATCAATTTATTGATATTGCTGGTCTTGTAAAAGGTGCATCACAAGGTGAAGGTTTAGGAAACCAATTTTTATCACATATTCGTGAAGTAGATGCAATCTGTCAAGTTGTACGTTTATTTGAAGATGGTAATATTACTCATGTTGAAGGTTCAGTAAATCCTGTAAGAGATATTGAAACGATTCAATTAGAATTAAATATTGCTGATTTAGATGTACTTGATAAACGTATTGCTAAAATCCAAAAGAAAGCAAGAGTCAAAGATCAAGAAGCGATTGCTGAATATGACATTTTAGTTAAAGTCAAAAAAGCTTTAGAAGATGAATTAAATCCTAGAGATTTAGATTTCACTAAAGAAGAACTAAAAATTATTAGAAGTTTTAATTTACTATCATTAAAACCAATGTTATATATTGCAAATATTAGTGAAGAAGAAGTATCAGATCCGACATCAAATCCACATTATGAGGAAATGATCGCATTTGCAAATAAAGCTAACACTAAAGTTGTATTCATCTCTGCTCAAGTAGAAATGGAAATCGCATCACTTGATAAAGAAGAACAAGAAACATTTATGGAAGCTTATGGCCTAGAACGTTCTGGTCTTGATGAAGTGATTGAGCAAAGTTACGACTTATTAGGACTTAAAACATACTTTACTGCAGGTGTACAAGAAGTTAGAGCTTGGACATTCATCGATGGTATGAAAGCACCTGAATGTGCTGGTATTATTCATAGTGATTTTGAACGTGGATTCATTCGTGCTGAAACACTAGCTTATAACGACTTAATGACTTATGGAACTCCTTTAGCAGCTAAAGAAAATGGTAAAGTAAGACTTGAGGGTAAAGAATATGTTGTCAAAGATGGAGATATCATGCTCTTTAGATTTAACGTATGATTAAGTCTACAAATGAATACAAAGTCATTTGTGCATCAAAATATTTTAATTCAAATGAATTAACAACAATATTTCAACAAGGGTATCATGACTTTGGTGAAAATAGAGTTCAAGATATGCTAAAGAAAATGGATGAGTTAACAGATTTTGATATCACATGGCATTTTATTGGGCATCTTCAAACAAATAAAGTTAAAGAAATGATTAATCGCATTGATGTACTTCATACATTAGATCGCATATCTTTAGCTAAAACAATTGAAAAGTATGCAAATAAGACTGTTGATTGCTTCATTCAAGTCAATATTGGTGAAGAAGTACAAAAAAGTGGTATTTTGCTAGAAAATTTAGATGAATTTCTTTTAGAAATTAAAAAATATGATAAAATTAATATAATCGGGTTTATGACGATGGGGATCTTTGATGACCTTGATAAAACCGAAGAAATATTTATTAAAATGGAAGCATTAAAACAAAAATATGAGTATCCATTTTTATCAATGGGTATGACAGATGATTATGAACTTGCGATTAAGCATCATGCAACACATTTACGCATAGGCCGTTTGTTCAAATCACTTGTTTGATTGGAGGCAACATGGCATTTGGTAAAAAGAAAAAATCTAAAGCTGTTGTAGAAGGACCTGTTGAGTTAACATATGATAAAATTATCTTTGAAAAATTAAATTCAGATGATGATCATTATTTAACAAAACTTGCTGATAAAATGATTGCTGGTTCACCATTAATTCTTAATTTTGAACCATTAGACATTGATCAAGCAAACAAAGTCATCGCATTCTTCTCTGGCGTCGTTTATGCGATTACAGGAGAAATTGTACATATTCAAGAAAAAGTATTCTTATTTGCGAATAAAGATGTGTACAAAGATGGTTCAATTGAAGGTTTCTTAAAAGAAATCGTCGAATAATTAAATATTGCATTGAAGAGAACAAGGCATTGATTGTTAAGGTTATAAGCGAGCTGGGTATGGTGTGAGCCAGTAAACAAACACAAGATATGATATCAACTTGGAGCATAATGATAAATTGAGGTGCTAGGATTTTTCCTAGAACTAAGGTGGTACCGCGGAAATATTCGTCCTTAGATATTTATGTCTAGGGACTTTTTTATATGAAAAATCAAGGAGGAATTGAAAAATGGATTTTAAAGACACATTAAACATGCCTAAAACGGATTTCCCAATGAGAGGAAATTTAGGGCAAAGAGAAGTTGAATTCCAAGCAGAATGGAATGAACTTGACTTATACAACAAAGTATTAGAAAAAAATAAAGATGGAGAACCTTTCGTATTACACGATGGACCTCCTTATGCAAATGGTGACATTCACTTAGGTCACGCACTTAATAAAATCTTGAAAGATTTTGTTGTGAGATATCAAACAATGACTGGTAAAAAAGCAAGATATGTACCAGGTTGGGACACACATGGACTTCCAATTGAAACAGCACTTGCAAAAAAAGGTATTAAGAGAAAAGAAATGCCTTTATTTGAGTATCGTAAATTATGTTACGATTACGCAATGAAACAAGTTGAAAGACAGAAAGAGCAATTTAAACGCTTAGGTGTTTTAGGTGAATGGGATAATCCTTATATCACATTAACTAAAGATTTTGAAGCAAGACAAATCAAAGTATTTGCTAAGATGGTTGAAAAAGGTCTTATCTATAAAGGCTTAAAGCCTGTTTATTGGTCACCATCATCAGAATCTGCATTAGCTGAAGCAGAAATCGAATATCAAGATCATACATCAACATCAATCTATGTAGCATTTCCAGCAAAAACTGAAAATAAAAGATTTAATGATGTTAAATATTTAATCTGGACAACAACTCCATGGACAATTCCTGCTAACTTAGCAATCTCAGTAAATCCAAAAATGGATTATGTGACTGTATCAGTTGAAGGTACAAAATATGTTGTAGCAGAAAGCTTATTATCTAAACTTGCAGGGATGTTTGAATGGTCTAATTTTGAAATCGTAGATCGTTATAAAGGTGATGTATTAGAATTAGAACAATATGTTCACCCATTATATGACAGAGTTTCACCAATCATCTTAGGTGATCATGTTACTGATGAAGATGGTACTGGTTTAGTCCACACTGCGCCAGGACATGGTGAAGATGACTATAGAGTTGGTCGTCAATATAAATTAGATATCTTATGTCCAGTTGATGATCGTGGTGTCATGACTGAAGAAGCAGGCGAAAGATTTGCTGGTATGTTCTATGAAGCAGCAAATGAAGAAGTTGTTAAAGCATTAGATGAATTAGGTATCTTATTAAAAGCACAAAAATTCAATCACTCATACCCACATGACTGGAGAACTAAAAAACCAGTTATCTTTAGAGCAACTGACCAATGGTTTGCAAGTATTGATAAATTAAAAGAAGATTTATTAAAAGCTGTTAAAGAAGTTAAATGGTTACCAGCTTGGGGTGAAGTGAGATTATCAAATATGATCACTAATCGTGAAGACTGGTGTATCTCAAGACAAAGAGCTTGGGGTGTTCCAATCCCTATTTTCTATGCAGAAAATGGAGAAGCAATTCTTGATCAAGAAGTACTTGCTCATGTATCAGAATTATTTGGTGAATTTGGTTCAAATGTTTGGTATGAAAGAGAAGCAAAAGATTTACTACCTAAAGGATTTACACATCCAGGTAGTCCAAATGGTGAATTTAAGAAAGAAACAGACATCATGGATGTTTGGTTTGATTCAGGTTCATCACATACATTACTTGAAGCAGACGGTATGTCATATCCATCTGATTTATACTTAGAAGGTAGTGACCAATATCGTGGTTGGTTTAATTCATCACTTATTACAGGTGTAGCAACAACAGGACATGCGCCTTATAAAGCGGTCGTATCTCATGGTTTCACACTTGATCCACAAGGTAGAAAGATGAGTAAATCACTTGGTAATACGGTTGACCCTATCAAAGTTATGAATGTACAAGGTGCTGATTTACTACGTCTTTGGGTAGCATCAGTTGATTATCAATCAGATGTTAAAAATTCAAATGAACTCATGAAACAAATCTCAGAAAGTTATAGAAAAATCAGAAATACATTTAGATTCGTATTAGGTAATATTGCTGATTTTGATCCTGAAAAATCATATGTTGGATGGTCAATGCGTGGACAATTGAACCGCGTGATGACAAATCGTTTCCAACAAGTTGTTAATGAATGTATTGATGCATACGATAATTATCAATTTGATAAAGTATATCGTTCAATCGTTCCATTTATGATCAACGATTTAAGTGCATACTATCTTGACTACACTAAAGATATCTTATATATCCTAGATAAAGATGATTTTGAAAGAAATAGTGTTCAATCAACATTATATGATATCTTATCAGGATTACTTCGTCTATTAACACCAATTATTCCTCATACAACACATGAAGCATACCAATACTTACCTAAACATGGGGAAGAAAATGTTTATTTAGAACGTATGCCTCAAAAATATGAAGTTGAAAAAGATGAATTAATGACATCATTTGAAACTTTCTCTAGCCTTAGAACAGTTGTATTAAAAGAACTTGAAGAAGCTAGAGCACAAAAATTAATTGGTAAATCACTTCAAGCTGAAGTAGATTTAACAGTGACACAAGAACAAATGGATGCAATCAAATTATTAGATATGCAAATTCATCAAGTATTAATTGTGTCAAAAGTTAACTTATCACTTGGTGATGCGTTAAAAGTTGTTGTAAAACCAGCTGAAGGTGAAACTTGTGCTAGATGTTGGAATGTCGTAGATCATGTACATGAAGATGGTACATGTGATAGATGTCATAAAGTCGTTTCAAAATAAAAGGAGATAATCATGAATATACTTGTTGTTAATGATGATGGATATCAAGCTGAAGGGCTTGCATTATTAGTTAGAGCATTACAACCTTTTGGTAATATTTATGTGTCTGCACCAAAAGAACATCAAAGTGGAAAGAGCCATGCAATATCGCTTAGAAGTAGAATAGAGACTTTTTTCACTGAACCTTTAATGGGTTCTAAAGAAACATTAGTTGTTGATGGAACACCTGCAGATGCTGCTAGAGTTGGCTTAAAATTGTTTAATGTTGACTTTGATTTAGTTGTATCAGGTATTAATTATGGTGCAAATATCGCTAAAGATATATTTTATTCAGGTACTGTTGCTGCTGCAATGGAAGCGAAAATTTTAGGTGTTGATGCAATCGCAATTTCAGCACCTACAATTAACTTACCTTATTTATACGATGAAACAGTCAAACTATTAGATGAAATCATTGAAACTAAAATATATCAAGGTAGCGGTATATTAAACATTAATTTCCCTAAAGCTAGTTATCAAAAACCACTAGGTGTTAGAATTACTAGACAAGGTTTAAGATTACAACATGCAGAATTTGTCAAAAGTGAAAAACCTGATATTTATCATGTGAAAAGTAGCATTATTAGTTACCAAGAACATGATGATTCAGATGTTGTTGCATATGAAGAAGGTTATATTTCAATAACACCGTTACAATTTGATAGAACAAATCAAAAGCGTATTGAAGCGATATTAAACCTCTAATTCGTTGTTTATAATCAATTCATATGTTAAAATAAAATAAAGATAGGTGGTAGGTTTATGGCACAATTTAACATTCATTTTTTCAAAGAAAAGAGTCGTCAAATTGACCTTGAACAATTAATTATGTTCTTTGAAAATATTGAAGGATTTAAAGTAGAAATGGATGAGCAAAGTGTTAGATTTCTCTATCTACATCCACGCCTAAATTATCGCGCACTTTTTATGATTACACCAAAATCACAAGTGCCTGATATATATCGTTTAAATCCAAAATTTTTAGATTTAAACTTTCATTTAGAATTATCAATCTTAACACCAAATTATGTAGCAACTCAAGTTTTTGAAATTGCTAAAAAAGTGTGTGAAAGATTCGATGTATCAGTTTATAACGAAATGTTTGAAGATGTATTATCATTTAAAATGGATACAGTCTTAAAAGTGTTTACAATGCTTAAAGATGCATACATGGATAAAAATCCAATTATCTTAAATGATTATTACTATTTAACAACAGATAAACTTAATGCAATCTATAGATATCTAGATGATTATCAAGAATTACAAAAGTATTATCAAGAATTAAATACATATGTACCTCAATATCATTTCTTTTCTACAAATAATAAGAAATTAGCAATTGGTATTGAATGGAAAGAAGGTTCTATGACTGTGTTTCCAACACATGTGGATTTCATTTTCTATCGCATTGAAAATGCTATTAAAGTCTATGATGCAAAACAAGTATTTGAATTAATCGATAAATACTTAGTTGATGTACCAGGGTTTATTAAAGGTACTAAAGTCATGACAAAAGCTAAAAACGCGAATAAGAAAGTGCATAAAATTATTAAAAAAGCAAAATTATTAGAGATGGATGATCAATTTAAACGTGCTGAGCTTAAGTATTTAATTGATTTATAGGAAGTAAATGTGATTTATAAAAAATACATGAAATTATTTGAACACGTCATGGGGTTCATTGTCATTTCACTTGGTATCATTTTCGTGATTAATGCTCAACTTGGTGCTGGTGCAATGGATGCTTTTAATTATTATTTAGCAGCATTATTAAGTAAATATTCAAACTTTGTGACATTAGGTAGAATCGCAATTGTCAATGGGACAGTTGTCATGTTCTTTACATATTTCTTAAGTAGAGATAAAAAAGTATTTATCAGTTTTATCTATTTATTTATCGTTGGTAACTTTATTGATATGTGGCAATGGGTATTTAATTTTGTACCAGGTTCAATTTATGATTCTTTATTAGAAAGAGTCATATTAGCATCAATTGGTGTCTTAGTTGTAAGTTTTGGTGTCTCAATGACACTCTTATCAGGACATCAACCATCACCTTTTGAAAGTTTGCTTGTCGTTTTAGATAAAAAAATTAATAATATATCAATCACAAAAACATTGATCGATGGTACATATTTAATTGCATCATTTGTATTAGGCTATTTTTATGGGGATATATTTGAACAGATTGGATTGTTTACCATTGTATTAACATTCTTAACAGGATTCTTTGTTAAACATTTTTCTAATCATATAAGTAGATTTAAATCTAGAAAGGAAGCGATTGAAAATGTTACTTAATAAACATATTGATCATACAAAATTAGGTGCTAATGTATCCAAAACTCAAATTGATCAATTACTAGAAGAAGCAAAAAAATATGACTTCAAGAGTGTATGTGTTAACCCTATTTGGGTGAAATATGCTAAGCAAAAACTTAAAAAAACTACGGTGTTAACTTGTACTGTGATAGGTTTTCCACATGGTACTCACCAACCAAATGTAAAGAAATATGAAGCAGAACAAGCAGTGCTTGATGGTGCTGAAGAACTTGATATGGTCATTAATGTTCATGCCCTTAAGGCAAAAGATTACCATACAATTTCAGAAGAAATCAAAGGTGTTGTAGAAGCTGCTGATGGATTAGTTGTTAAAGTGATATTAGAAACATGTTATTTAACTGATGAAGAAATCGTTAAAGCATGTGAGTTATCAGTTAAAGCTGGTGCTAATTTTGTTAAAACATCAACAGGATTTGGTACAGGTGGCGCAACAATTGAGCATGTTAAATTAATGAAGCAAACAGTAGGAGACGCTTGTGAAGTTAAAGCAAGTGGTGGTGTTCGTACATATGACGCTGCTATGGCAATGATTGAAGCAGGTGCATCTCGTTTAGGTACATCTAATGGTGTACAAATAATGGAAAAGGAAGGTATGTCTGATGATTCCAACAGCACATATTGAGTTAGAAAATAAGGATTTAATTGCAAAAACAGTATTAATGCCAGGTGATCCGTTAAGAGCTAAATTTATTGCTGACACATTCTTAACTGATGTTGTTCAAGTTAACGGTGTTAGAAATATGTTTGGTTATACTGGTAAATATAAGAAAAAATGGGTAACTGTATTCGGTTCTGGTATGGGTATGCCAAGTATCGGTATCTACAGTTATGAATTATTTAAGTTCTACGATGTAGAAAATATTATTAGAATTGGTTCATGTGGTGCTTATAGTCCTGAACTTAAAATCTATGATGTATTATTAGCAACTGAAGCATTCTCAGAGTCTTCATATGCTAAAACTATGGGCGTTAGCTCAAGAAAAGTCTTAAAAGCTACAAAAACATTAAATAATAAAATCTTAAGAGCCGCAGATAAAGTAAATATTAAAGTAAGACCATCAGTGATTCATTCATCAGATGTATTCTATAGAATGGACCCAGATTCAACTAAAGCATTAGTAGAAAAATATGGTGTTGAAGCAGTAGAGATGGAATCATTTGCATTATTTGCAAATGCTAAAGCATTAGGTAAAAAAGCAGCATGTTTATTGACTGTTTCTGATTCTTTCGTAACTCATGAAGCAACAACAGCACAAGAAAGACAAGAAGCATTCACACATATGATGGAAGTGGCTTTAAACAGCTTATAATGAAATTTATTCATAGTGATTATAAAACGATACAGCTTAGTCTTTACATGATCGCCGAAGATGATGTTAAAAAACGTGCGTATCGTTTTTTATTACCGAAAATGCTAGTTTCACACACCAATAGTTTAACTACGAAACAAAAAATGGCAGAATATCTACAATCTTTATACGGTGCTACCTTAGGTGGCAGAACAAGTTTTATTGGCAATTTGAATGTAATGTACTTAGGTCTTGCAATCGTAAATCCTAAAATTATTGATGAACCAACTTTAGTTGATGATGTCATAGAGTTATTTAAAGATTTACTTACAGATCGAGATCTTTTTAGTGCGTCTATATTCGAAGATGAAAAACGCATGCTTATTGAGCAATGGGAATCCATTGAAGATCAAAAATCATTATATGCAAGTGTAGATTTTAAAAAGCACTTCTATAAAGATCATGCTTTTGGTTATCCTCAAAGTGGACATAAAGAAGATATTGAAATGATTACACTAGAAGGGTTATATCAATATTTCTTAGAAGTACTAGAAACAAACAAGATGTATTTTATTATTAATGGTTACTTAAATGGCTATGAAGATAAGTTTAAGTCAGGTCTTAGCTATTTAGAAAATCAAAAAGAAATTAACTTTAGAAAACAAACATTAAAAGAAGAAACACCTAATCAAATCGAGTCACATCTAGATATGAATCAAGCAATCATAAAAATTGGATATCATATGCCAATTTATAGAAATGATCCTTTATATGAGGCATTGCTATGTTTTGATCTTATGCTTGGTGGTTATGTAGAAAGTCTATTATTTAAGATTATTCGTGAAGAATTAGGACTTTGCTATGATATAAGATCATCATTTGATCCAACTCAAGGTGTCTTAGTCATCAGTAGCGGTGTTGATCAAAAACGTAAGGATGAGGCACTCAATAAAATATTTGATATTATATCAAATGTTGAAAGATATGGTTTTAACGAACAAGCATTAGTGCATGCTAAACAGTATTTAGTACATCAAATTAAGAGTAGTTATGATGAACAAAATACGCTAACTATCCGTCAATTTTATCGTGACATATTCCAAGATAGTTATACGCTAGAAGATAGGATTAAACGTATTCATAAAGTACAATATGAAGAAGTTATGGAAGTATATAGTAAACTCATACTTCAAACAACATACGTTTTAACAGGTGATAAACATGATCATTAGAGAAGATAAACGATTTAATGAAGTTGTTTACATTATGAAACTTAAAAATGGTATGCAAGTACATATGTTACCTAAAGATGATCCATATTTTTCTACTTATGTGGAATTAAGTATGCCATTTGGTGCAAACCATCTACATTATAAACTTGATGATCATGAAGTGCATTATCCTCCAGGCTCTGCACATTTTATGGAACATAAAATATTCGCGATGCCTTATGGTGATGCATTTATGAAATTTTCAAATTTAGGTGTTGATGCAAACGCAATGACTTCATACCAACAAACATCTTATATGTTTAATGCAACTTCAAATGTTATTGAAGCATTAAAACTATTACTTGAGATGTTAGATACACCATATTTTACAAAAGAAAATATTGAAACTGAGTACCAAATCATTTCAGAAGAATTAAAAATGTATTTAGATGATATTGATTCTGTCATTTATCAAGATTTAATGGCTGCGTTATATCAAAATCATCCATTTAAAAATGATATCGGTGGGACATTAGATTCTATTAAACATATAGATAAAAACGTGTTAAATGACATTTTTAGCCATTTTTACCATCCGTCTAATAGATTAATCGTGATTGCCGGTAAAATTGATATAAAAGAGATAGAAGCGTTCTTTAAAGCTTATGATAGAAAGATCAAAACAGATATTCCTAAAATTAAGTATCCAAGAGAACCAAAACAGGTATTTAAAGAAAATGTCGTTAAAGTCAAAGATTTAAGTATTTCTAAGTTAGCATTAGGATTCAAATTTAAATCAAATAACAAACGAGGCATTGATCAAATCAAAAATGAGCTGATGCATACAATGTTATTTAATCTATTAATTGGACCATCATCTGACTTGTATCATGACTTATTATCAAAAAAATTAATTAATAAGAATTTTTATATTTCTTCTGCATTTGAAAATAAAGACGCACATTTTATGATATTTGCAGATACTAAAGATCCTGAAACATTAAAAACTAAGTTACTTAATTACTTACAACAGTCAGATAAACCTTTATTTACGAAAGAAGCATTTGAAAGATATATCAAAGTATATCTTGGACAATTTATATTTGCACTTAATTCAGTAGAGCATAAAGCTTATCTATATGGTAAATATATTCATAAGCATGCCCATTTATTTGATGTTGTTGATGCTATTCAATCAATTACATTTGAAGACTTATTAGAAACTTACGAACAATTTAAAAATTATCCAGTCGCAAGCGTTATGTATAAAAAAGGCTAAAACTAGCCTTTTTTTATATATTTTTATAAGTGTTCATGGCGCTAAGATGTTTTGTTGATTAATTATAAGAAATATAATGCAGAAAGGTTAAATTACTTTAAAATTGGCAATTTAACAAACTTATAAGATTTAGTTAATATACTTTTAAAAAGGAGTATATCGATGTTAAATCAATTAATTTTAATCGGACGTCTTACCCATGATCCAGAGACAAAAACACTACCTGATGGTAGAAAGGTAAGTGAAGTCGTATTAGCAGTTCAAAGATCATATAAAAATATGGATGGACAATATGAAACAGACTTCATAAAAGTATCATTATGGGAAGGACTAGCTACAGCAGTTGAAAACTACTGTAAGAAAGGTGTCATGATTGCAGTCAAGGCTAGAGTTCAAACATATAAGTATGAAATTGATGATGAAAGAAAACTAAATATGTTAGAAGTCATTGGTGAAAGAGTCACATTTTTATCATCATCAAATAAGCAAGACTTTACAGAAGACAATAAAGTTCAGTAAAATGAGCTTTTTTCTTTTCTAATCATCATTAAATTATGTTAAAATAATTTAAGGAGATGATAAAAATGAGTATAGATTTCGCAAAAGAAGTTTCAAAAAGAAAACAAGATATTATTGATGATTTAACAGGGTTAATGAAGATTAATTCTGAGTTAACATCTTATGATCCTGATCGTACTGGTGCACCATTTGGTGAAGGTATTAAAGAAGCCTTAGATTTTACATTAGAACTTGGTCAACGTGATGGATTTAAAACAGAAAATTTAGAAGGTTACGCTGGTCATATTGAATATGGTGATCAAAAAGAATATGTAGGTATGATTGGACATTTAGATGTTGTACCTGCTGGTAATGATTGGACATATCCTCCTTATGGTGCTGAAATTCATGACGGTCTTATGTATGGACGTGGGACTGAAGATGATAAAGGACCTACAATTGCTGCTTATTATGCAATGAAAATTATCAAAGAATTAGAATTACCACTAAGTAAAAGAATTAAATTAGTACTTGGTACTGATGAAGAGACTGCATGGAGAGGCGTTAGCAAATATTTTGCTAAATATCCTGAAATGCCAGTGTCTGGATTTATTCCTGATGCAGATTTTCCTTTAATTTACGCTGAAAAAGGTATTTCTCGTATATTTGTAAAAGGATTAATTGGTGAAGGTGACTTGCTATTTATCAATGGTGGATTCAGAGATAATATGGTTCCAGACTATGCAGAAGCAAAATTAATCGCAAATAAAGACTATGAAGGTGCATTCGCACTATATCTTGAAAATAATGATTATCAAGGTGAGACAAAAGTTGAAGATGGTGAAGTTTATGTAAAAATCACTGGTAAATCAGCGCATGGTTCAACACCACAACACGGTGTTAATGCTATTGATTTATTAATGCACTTCTTAATTGAACAAGAAGTTGACGCACCTGTTGTTAAACTTTGGGGTGATTTATTACTTGATGATTACCTTGGTGAAAAACTTGGCGTTAATTACCATGACGAAGAAATGGGCGATTTAACAAATAATATTGGTGTGATTAAAACAATAAGTGACACTTATCAAATTAGTTTTAACTTAAGATACCCACATGGTGTTGTATTTGAAGAAGTTGTAGAAAAAATTACTGAAAAAGTAGCACCTTACTTTGCAGAAGTTGTTGTTGATAATCATCAACAATTAATCTATCAAGATCCAAATTCACCACTTGTAGAAACATTAATGAATGTATATCGTAAACATACACACGATAAACATGCTAAACCAATTACAATTGGTGGTGGAACATTTGCAAGAGCTATGAAAAATACTGTAGCATTTGGTCCTCACTTCTTAGATAAACCTACATATATTCACCAAAAGAATGAATTTATTGATTTAGATGATTTCTTTAAAGCAATCGTTATTTATACAGAAGCATTATACGAACTAGCTAAATAAGGAGGGTTTTTATGAAACCATATTTAGATTTATGCAAGCACGTACTAGATCATGGCACATTTAAAATGGACCGTACTAAAACAGGTACATACAGTGTGTTTGGCTATCAAATGCGTTATGACTTAAGTGATGGGTTTCCATTATTAACAACAAAAAAAGTCCATTTAAAATCAATAATTCATGAATTACTATGGTTTATATCTGGTGATACGAATATTAAATATTTAGTAGACAATGGTGTAAGAATTTGGAATGAATGGCCATATCAAACATATCAAAAAAGCCCTGAATATCAAGGCGAGACTATGGATGAATATGTTCAAAAGATTAAAGATGATGAAGAATTTGCTAAAGTTCATGGTGATTTAGGACCGGTTTATGGTGCTCAGTGGCGTAATTTTAATGGTGTTGATCAATTAGAATATATTTTAAATGAACTTAAAAATAACCCAAATTCTAGACGAATGATCCTATCTGCTTGGAATCCAGCAGAAATAAAAGACATGGCATTACCTCCATGTCATACATTAATCCAATTTTATGTAGCTGATAATAAATTATCACTACAACTCTACCAAAGAAGTGCTGATATCTTCTTAGGTGTACCATTTAACATTGCATCTTATAGTTTATTACTTATGATGGTTGCTCAAGTTACAGGTTATGAATGTGGTGAATTTGTTCACACGCTAGGTGATGCACATATTTATCAAAACCATTTAGACCAAATTAATCTACAATTATCTAGAGAAGTAAGACAAAGACCTAAGATGGTGATAAATCCAAATATTAGATCTTTATATGATTTTAAATATGAAGATTTTAAATTGGAAGATTATAAACCACATCCTGGTATTAAAGGAAAAGTCGCTGTATGATTAAAATGATATGGGCAATGGATGAAAATTGGTTAATTGGAAAAGGTAATGTGCTACCTTGGCACTATAAAGAAGATTTAATGTATTTTAAGAGTAAGGTTGAGAATCAAGTCGTACTTATGGGTGAAATGACATATCAATCACTTAAAGGTTACTATAAGAAAAAACCATTACCTTATAAAAAAATATATGTTTGTAATTTAGAAGATAAAACTTATCCTGACGCTATTTTAGTTCAAGATATTCATAAGTTTTTAAAAGAAATTGATGAAGATATTATCGTCATTGGTGGGAAAACTATATATCAATTAGCACTACCTTATGCTGACCAATTACTCATTACATTTGTACTTGGTTCACATGAAGGAGATGTTTATTTCCCTAAATTTGATTTATCTAAATATCAATTAATAAATAAAAAAATGAGTCCTTCGCTCATTTTCGCAGTATACGAAAGGAAGTAATTAAATGATTTCAGCAATTTTTGTAATTTCATATTTAGCGTATGTTTTATTACTATCTTTCTTTGTTCACATACCTTTCTTAATACCAGTATGGATAATTACAGGTTATATAGTTGGGGTACTAATGGTTATATTATTTATCGTTATTAATTTCATTTGGATGAGAAAAGCAAGTCCAATGAATAAATTTATGAATTATATGGCAGAAAGTATTGCGTACTTTGTTGACCGATTTGTACTTAGAATTAAGTTAGAAGTTGAAGGTAGAGAAAATATTCCAAAGGATGGACTTATAACAACATATGTAAATCATAAGTCACTACTTGACCCAGTACCTTTAAGAGAATTATTTAGAAGAGCAACAACTTTCACACCAAAATCTGAGGTTATGGGATGGCCAGTTATTGGTCAATATCTTAAATACTTAGGTGCTTTATCAATTGATAGATCAAGTGATAGAAATACAGCTAGAGGCCTTGTTGAAGCCATTAAACATGCTAAGTCAGGTATGAATTATATCATTTTCCCTGAAGGTGGTATTAAGTCTAGAGAAGATGAACGTATGGTTCAAATGAGACCAGGCGCTTATAAGATTCCAATGAAAGCTAAAACAGATATTTTAGTTGTCTCTATGAAAAACATGACACAAGTTAGATTTAGATGGCCATGGAAAGCTACAGTAATTAAAGCTAAAGTGCATCCTGTGATACCTTATGAGACATTCAAGGATATGCCAACAAGTGAATTGGCACAAATCGTTTTTGACAAAGTTAACGGCGATTTTGAGTAAAAAATAAAGGATTCTTAGAATCCTTTTTTTGTTATTTTATAGCACCATTTGGATGATGGATATGTGAGATAAATTTAATTTTATCAGGATATATTTCTAAATTAATAACGTCACCATTTGTTAAATAGTAGTCAGCGAAATTAAATTGCTTAGGATCGCTATAAACTAATAAGGCTTTTAATACATGTGAATGTGCCACACATAATAAAGATTTACCATCATGTGTATGTAGTAGATTATAAGCAGCATGTGCAATACGACCAACTAATACATCATCTTCTTCAAATCCAGGGATTTTAGAAGTTGCATTTCTAACGTGAGCTCTGGCTATTTTAACATCTTGACCATCTAATGCACCAAAATCTCTTTCAACAAAATGTTGAATGATTTCAATTGGTTTATCTTTATTTAAAGTTTTAGAAATAATATATGCAGTTTCTAAAGCTCTAGATAGTGGAGAACTTAATATTTCATCATAAATCTTATTTTCAGATAAAATAATTTCACCCAATTTTAAAGCTTGATTTCTACCGTTTTCATTTAATGGATTATTAATTCTTCCTTGAACAAGGCCAGTATAATTATAATCTGTTTGTCCATGTCTTACCATTGCAAGTTTTATCATGTTTATCACCGCAGTAATTATAACATATATAGATTAATTTGTGGTAGAATGATATTAAGGAGTGATCATATGAGAACATTAGATTTGATTGCTAAAAAACGAAACGGCGAAATATTATCAAAAACAGAAATTGATTTTATAATTGAATCTTATACAAAAGGAGATATTCCAGACTATCAAATGAGTGCTTTGTTGATGGCGATTTTTTTTCAAGGGATGAATCATGAAGAAGCGACCCATTTAGCACTTGCCATGAGAGACTCAGGAGATGTCATGGATTTATCAGAAATTAAAGGTATTAAAGTTGATAAACATTCAACTGGTGGTGTTGGCGATAAAGTAACACTAGTATTAGCACCGATTGTTGCAAGTCTTGGTGCAAAAGTTGCTAAGATGAGTGGTAGAGGTTTAGGACACACTGGTGGTACAATTGATAAACTTGAAAGTATCGAAGGCTTCCATGTTGAATTAGAACCATATGACTTTATTAAACAGGTTAACGATATTGGGATTGCAGTTGTTGGACAAAGTGGTCATATCGCACCTGCAGATAAGAAATTATACGCATTAAGAGATGTAACTGCAACAGTTGATATTATTCCACTGATTGCATCATCAATTATGAGTAAAAAACTAGCAAGTGGTGCTGACGCGATCGTATTAGATGTTAAAGTTGGTCATGGTGCATTCATGAAAACAACAGAAGATGCTAAGGTACTTGCACAATTAATGGTTGATATTGGTAAATTAGCAGGTAAAAAAGTTACAGCTATTCTAACAAATATGAATGAACCATTAGGCTTTAAAATTGGTAATGCACTAGAAGTATATGAAGCTATACTTTCATTAAAAGGTGAAGGTCCTGATGATTTAATGGAAGTCGTTAATACAATAGCATCACAATTGTTAATAGATGCAAAAATTGCAAAAGACGATAAAGAAGCTAGAAAACTTATAGATGAAACGATAACAAATGGAAAAGCATATGAAACATTTGTAAAATTTGTTAAAGCTCAAGGTGGTAATATAAGCGTATTAGATCACTTTGAAGACTATATATCAAAAGATTTAGTAGAAGTAAAAGCAGAACAAGAAGGATATATTACTGATATGGATGCTTTATCTATTGGTAAGGCAGCAATGCTACTTGGTGCTGGTAGAGAAACTAAAGCAGATATTATTGATCCTAGCGTTGGGATAGAATTACATAAGAAAATTGGAGATTACATTAAAATAGGAGATACTATCGCGACATTATACGTCAATCAAAAAGGTATAGATGAAGCTAAGTCACTCCTATTAAATTCACTTACAACTGGGGAGGCTAAATTAGAACAAAATCTGATTAGAGGAATTGTAAAATGAGATTAATGGAACCGGATTATGATAATTCAATATTAAATGTTGTACATACAATACTTTCACATTATGGGCATCCAACAAATTATAAGCTCATACCTGAATTAGAAGAGAAATTAAAACATGATTATAAACATGTATTTCTAGTATTACTAGATGGTATGGGTACAAACGTTGTAAAAAAACATTTAAGACATAAAGACTTTCTAAGGAAGCATATGGTAAAAAAAATCACTTCAATATTCCCACCTACAACAGTTGCTGCAACCAATGCAGTCTTAACTGCTAAACCGCCTTATGAAAGTGGATATTTGGGTTGGAGTCAGTATTTTAAAAAAGAAGATACTTATGATATTATCTTTAGAAATATTGATTACTATGATGATGAAAAAGTGATTGAAGATAATTTGAAAGATAAGTATTTAAAACATGATTTAATTTTTGATTACATAGAAAAAGCTAGTCCAGATGTTAAGACATATCAATTATTTCCTTCATTTGTTGATGATGGTTATGAAACATTTGATGATCAAATGTATGAAGTGATTAAAATTAGTCAATCTAAGGAAAGAACTTTTTCATATGTGTATTGGATTAACCCTGATGATAAAGAACATAAATTTGGTCCGTTTAGTAAAGAAGTAAAAACTGAATTAAGAAATCTATCAAATAGTGTAAATGAAATGGTTAAATCTTTAGGTGAGGATTCTATTGTAGTCGTGATCGCTGATCATGGTCAAATTCCAGTTAAACCAATTGAATTTACTGATAATACATATTTATATGACATGTTAGATAAAAAACCTAGCATGGAACCAAGAGCGACAGCATTTTTTGTTAAACCTGATCGAAAATTGGATTTTCGTATGATGTTTAGAAAGATGTATGAAACTAGATATGAACTCTATCAATCTAGTGACTTCATTGAAAGTGGTCTAATAGGAAGTGGTGTTAAGCATCCAATGCTTGATGATTTTCTAGGAGATTTTGTGGCGATTGCGATTTCTGATAGTTATTTAAAATTTAAAAAAACAGCGGTATATAAAGGTCACCATGCAGGATTAACTAAAGGTGAGATGGAAGTGCCACTGATTATTTATGAGCATAAAAAAAATAAGCGATGATTAACATCGCTTTTTCTTTTAATTATTTTTTAACGTCTGGTTTTTTTGAATCTTTCGCAAATTCTGCAGCCATCATAACTGAAGAAGCAAGATCAGTAATATTTGTTGGAACAACTAATTTAGTAGCTTGTCCATCAGCAACTTTAGCTAATGCTTCATAAGCTTTAAGTGTTAATACGTTTTGATCAGCGTTTGCATTCTTAACTAACTCGATACCAAGTGCTTCGGCTTCTTTTAATTTACGGATAGCTTCAGCTTCACCTTCAGCTTGAAGTATCTTTTCTTGTTTATAAGCATCAGCTCTTAAGATAACAGACTCTTTTTCACCTTCAGCTTTTAAGATAGCAGCACGCTTTTCACCTTCAGCAATTAAGATTGTTTGACGTCTTTCACGTTCAGCACGCATTTGTTTTTCCATTGAATCACGAATATCTTTTGGTGGAAGAATATTTTTAACTTCGACACGATTTACTTTGATACCCCATGGGTCAGTCGCATCATCTAAGATTTTTCTCATATTTGTATTGATTAAATCTCTTGATGTTAATGTTTGGTCTAAGTCTAATTCACCAATAATATTACGTAATGTTGTAGCAGAAATTTTTTCAATTGCTAACATAGGAGTTTCAGTACCATATGTATAAGCTTTTGGATCAGTAATTGAGAAGAAGACAACTGTATCAATTTGCATTGTAACATTATCTTTAGTAATTACTGGTTGTGGATCAAAGTCTTTAACTTGTTCTTTAAGTGAAACTACATTGACTACACTTTCAAGAATTGGCCAAATCCAGTGAATACCTACCCCTAATGTTCTATGATATCCCCCTAAACGTTCAACGACAACTTTTTTAGTTTGTCTAACTAATTTGAAACTTGAAGCAGCTAGTATTAGAATAAACGCTAAAACTACAAGTCCAACAATACCTCCAGCACCAATTGCTAATACTGGTGCAAATAAATTATCTAACATTTTAATTCCCTCTTTCTTAAATTAGATTTTTTGTACAATAACTTTCACGCCTTCTACATCAAGTATACGTACGTGATCATTTACTTCAATCGTTTCATGGCTAATAGCAGACCAAACTTGAGTTTTAAGTTTAACTGCACCAACACTGTCCTCTGTAATCTTTTCAGTACAAACAGCTGTTTGACCAATAATTGAATCTACATTAGTCTTAATTTCGTTTGTTTTAAAATATTTTAGAACAACAGGTCTTGTATAGAATAGAAGTACTGCAGTAATTACAAAGAATAAAAGAATTTGAATTACTGGTCCTACGCCAAGTAAAGCTAAGATGTAACTAGGGATTGCACCTAATGAAAACCAGATGCTAACCATATCAGCAGTTGCAAACTCTAAGACAAGTGCACCAACAAATATGCCGAGCCATACCCATTCTAACCATTCCATCTATAATACCTCCTTCAAGTCTACTATTAAAACTTCATTCTTAGAGTCCCAATTAGCTTTGAATTTCATGACGTTATTAACAACATCAAGACCAAACCAATCAACGATCTCTTTTAAAAATGCCTTATTTGTTACTCTTCCATATGATGAACGAATAGTAATTTTATATTTACTATTTTCTGGAATGTCATGCATCATTGAACGTTCTTTATTCAATGGTTTAATGAATAAGACGCACTCTTCTTGATTTACTCCGAGCATGACTGAATATGCATTTTCAAAAAACATAATTGTAGGTTTATTTAAAGTTAAGCTACCGTTACCTATGGTAACGACACAATCCTTAGGCTTTTCGTTAAACCATGTAATATTCATAAATCATCACTCCTTTGATTTAATTATACCATTTATTAGTACAAATGCAAGAAAATTATAAAAAATTATTTTTCATTATAAACTTCGATATTTAAGATGTTAAAACCAAATTGCTCAGCATATGTTTCTAATTCTTCACGTGCTTGAAGTGATTCCATATTTGCTAACTTTGTTTGAATATAATAATCATGAACTGTTTCTACAGCATCTAAGGAGCCATAGGCATAAAGCATTTCATCAAATACTTTAATTTTATACGTCACTATATAAGGTGTGTCGATACCTTCTTGTTTTTTAACTTTTTTAGATACAAAGAATGGATCATGAGAAATATGCTCAACAGCCCGATCGATAAATGGTAGTAGAAAATATATACCTGGCGTTTCGATCGTACGAGAGTATTTTCCTAATCTTTCTATTAATACTGATTCTTTTTCTTTTACTAATAATACTGACGGAAATAGAATTAAAATAAGTAGTCCAATGACAATGATAGCTACTGTAGCAAATTCTGGCATTTTGTGAGTCTCCTTTATTGTATTTATATATTTTTTATGTTATATTTTAAATGATCACTACGGGGAGCGTAAGCTGAGAGGACATAATTGTCGACCCGAAGAACCTGATCTGGATGATACCAGCGGAGGGATAGATGATTCTATATGATATTCATATGTGAAACTATCAATTTCTTTGGCCATCCATAGAAATTTTTTTTATTTTCTAAGGAGGAAAGAAACAATGAAAGACAGAAAGGCAACATTTAAATTGGTATTAACAGCAGTTTTACTCGCGATTGCTGTAGTCATTGACTTAGTAGTCAGTGTAATACCAGGACTGAACTTAAGCATGCCATTTGGCGGCAAATTCTTTGGAATTTCTATGATTCCACTGATCTTAATCGGTTTATTATGTGGGTTAGAGTATGGTTTAGCTGCAGGATTTATTTTCGGTATATATAATTTTTCTGCAGACTATATGATTTATTTATCAGCTTTAAAAGATACACTTGAAAGCTGGACAGGTACTGTATGGAATGGATTCCAAATAAGTTTATTAGTAACTTTTGATTATATTGTTCCATTTATGGCGTTTGGTTTATCTGGATTATTTCATAAGAAATTTGTTGAATTTAGTTCAGTACTTAAAAGTATTTTACTTGTTAGCGTTGTTAGATTATTCTCAGCAACTCTAAGTGGGGTCATACTTTGGAGTAGTAGTATTGATTATGCTGTATCTTCAGTAGAATCTGGAGACATGGATCCAAATATCGCAACTAATATCTTTAGTGCGGTTGGTGGGAATTTATGGTTATATAGCGCAGGTTATAATTTAACTTATATATTAACTACAGGCATTATCGTATTTGTAATCCTTAAATTGACACATAAACGTATTTATACGATTGCATCACAATACATCGGATAAGAAATATTGATCAACAATACTTAAATAGTTTAGCCTTGGTTGATAACCAAAAGGAATTAAATAAGCTTTATCTTTAAATGTTTGATACGGGATAGATTTTCTTCCCGTATTTTCATTTTGTGTATCCCAAAAATGAACTAATACATCAAAAGGTAATAGATAATATTCGTTATATTGTTTAAAATGCACAATTAAAAAAGCAATCCCACCATGATCACTGACATTTCTCAAATGAGATATTTGATGTGCATGAACATTCTTTAATGGCATTGATGTTTTTGAATTCGTTTCTTTAGCATCAAAATCAATATATTTACCTTTATAAATACCATTGAAATCTGTTGTTGATGGTGTCTTATAGTAAGCTTCTGTAATTTTAGCTTTATTACGTGCTGGATAAGAAACATTTACGACTTGAACAGGTGTTGGTTTTTTATGAATAATTGCAATATTATTATCTAAATAATATTGGTTAGTGGCTTCAATATCCGATTCAAGTGTCATTCCTAGATTCGCATAATTCGTCGTTTTAACTTGTTCTTTACGCTTAATTGGGTATTTAATCATTTGCTATCACCTATTTTTATGATACCATAGGACCAAAACAAAATCATTGTTTTAATTCTAAAACATGATATAATAAATATGAATAAAATGACGTTACAGAATGAAGGATGTGTTAATTTGAGCGATATTAGATTTTTTTCGTTGGGCGGACTTGGCGAAAATGGAAAAAACATGTATGTGGTCGAAGTAGATCGCAGTTTATTTATATTGGATGCAGGTATTAAGTACCCTAGTTCAGAACTATACGGCGTAGATGAAATTATTCCTGATTACCGTATATTAATACGTGCTAAAGATAGAATTAAAGGTATTTTTCTATCACATGCACATGAGGATCATATAGCCGCTATTCCTCATATTTTAAGTGACTTAAATGTCCCTATCTATGCAACTAACTTTACGATGCAAATCGTAAAAGACATGATAAAAGATGCTGATTTAAAAGAAAGTGATTATACTTTAAATACAATCAGTCAAAACAGTATTATCAAATTTGGTAATGTTAAAGTATCATTTTTTAATACAACACACTCTATACCTGAATCAGTAGGGATTGCAATCCATACGATGGCTGGTGTTGTTGTTTATACAAGTGATTTCACATTTGACCAAAGTGGTGATAGAAAGTATCAAACAGATTTTAAAAAGATTAATGAAATTGCTGAAAAGAATGTTTTAATGTTACTAACTGAATCACTTGGTTCAACTTTAGTATTAAATGGTGGTGTCCATCAAGCATTAGATCATAAATTGAATAGTGTATTCGCTAACGCTCAAGGGCGAATCATTATTTCATTGTTCTCTTCAGATTTAAGAAAAATCCAACATGCTGTAGATATTAGTTTAAAACATAATAAAAAAATCGCGATTATTGGTCGTAGAGCACAAAGAATTGTTGATATCGCAATCGCTAATGGTTATTTAGAAATACCAAAAGAATCACTTATTAATTTAAGATTTATTGATGAAAAAAATAAAAATGATGATCCAAATATTGTAGCACTTGTTACAGGTAATCGTCATGAACCATTCTTTATGTTACAAAGAATGTGTAAGAAAGTTGATAGACTTATTCAAATTAATGATGCTGATACAATCATCTTAATGACATCTCCAGTACCTGGTACTGAAAAAATGGCTGCTAGAACATTAGATATTCTATATCGTTCTGAAGCTGATGTTGAAATGATCGATAAAAGATTATTAACATCTGCACATGCCTCAGCAGAAGAAATTAAAATGATGATGAATTTATTAAAACCTAAATATATTATTCCAACAATTGGTGAATATAGACATCAATATGGTGTTAGAAAACTTGCGATGGATTTAAATTATGATGCTGATCAAGTATTCTTACTAGATAATGGTGATGTATTCAATCTTAAAGGTGACGATGTATTTGTAAGCCGAAATGATATCAATGTTGGAGAAATCTTAATTGATGGTACTGCAGTTGGTGATGTTAATGACTATGTTATGAAAGATCGTGAGTTATTGGCTGAAGATGGTGCATTGCTAATTGTTGCACACGTAAGTCCTAAACAAAAGAAAATCTTAGGAAATGTTGAAATCGTATCTAAAGGATTTGTATATGTTAAAGAATCTGCTGAGATTCTAGAAAAAGTTAAAGAAATATTCTTTAAAGCAAGTGAAAAACACTTAAAAGGTAAATACATTAACTGGAATGAATATAAGAGAGATGTTAGAAATGATGTTAATCGATATATTTATGGTGAAACTAGACGTAGTCCAATTACAATTCCAGTCATTATTTCAACTGAAGTTAACTAATAATTATAAGATGCAAGTAGTCAATCTACTCGCATCTTTTTTTATTTGAAAAAATAAAGTAAAAAATTAAATTTCTTTCTAATATTAAATAATAAACAAAAAAGTCCTTAATGTATTATTTAAGGACCAGTCAGTTTATTATAAGAATATTTGCATTCAATGTCAACGGTGCAAGGAAAGAAAGGTTAAAATGGATAAGATATTATATAGGAATATTCTTAATGAGTGGTTGATAACTAAAAAGAGTATTTTAAAAGATTCAAGTTTTATTAGCTATGCAAGTATAATCAATAATCAATTATTACCATATTTAGGTAAATATGTTGTAGGTGATATAGATAACCAAATACTTCGTATATATCATCAAACATATATTGAAAACAAATCAAATAATTATAAAAAATTCATCTATACCATTATGATTAATAGTTTAGAGTCATTTCCAAAAGCACAACAGCAAGTAAAAAAGTTCACAAGAGAAAATATCAATCAAAATCAAATAAAGAAGAATTTCACTGTCCTGTCACCTTTTGATAGAAAAAAATTCGTTAGTATTATAAATAATACTATATCGCCAGATGAAAAGGCATTTCTATTATCATATTTAACAGGTATGCGTATTGGTGAGGTTTGTGCATTAAGATTTAAAGATGTCGATATACATAATAAATTATTATATGTGGAGCATACATTATATCGTATCAAAAAAGAAAGCAACAATACTTTTTATAGGTTAACAACACCTAAATCAAAAAATAGTCATAGATCAATTCCAATACACGAGGACCTTTATTCTTTACTAATAAAAGGTGATTGTAGCGAAGAAGATTTTGTTATTACTAGAAAAAACAGACCTATGGATCCAAGAGTGTTAAGAAGAAACTTTAAAAGGTTTTTAGAGATATATGATTTGCCTAGTCTTAGATTTCATGATTTAAGACATAATTTCGCTACAATGTGTATTGAAAATGGTATGGATTATAAAAGTTTAAGTGAAATACTTGGACATCAGAGTATTTCAACCACTCTTAACACTTATGTACACTCAAATAATGAGAAAAAACGTTCATATATAAATAAAATCTAATAAATAGTCCTTAAATAATACTTTAAGGACATTTATGGAGGGGTATATGCACTGGATTGAAGAATTAACTGAGGAACAAAGAAAAGAAATGCATGATAGGTATGAGAAAGTTTGTGATAGACTTTCAAAATTAATGATTTTATCATTTATCTTATTTTTAATATCTATTTATCTTATGTTTGAGAAACAAACATTTATTTATTTGATTTTAGCGATATTTATTCATGGAAGTTTAGGTTCGTGTTTAATGATATTTGGAAATACAATTTTCGCTATTAAACACAATTATAGTGATCATAATAATTATTATTATAAAATAGGTTTATATTTTGGTTTAATCATCATACCTTGGTTATTATCACATGTCGTAAAAGAATTTGTTTACATTGAATAAGTACAAAAAAAGCAGAGAAATCTGCTTTTTATCTTTTTTTATACTTAATTTTATCGATTTGTTCCAATCTATCAGCTAAAGCTTTTTCGTAACTAGACTCTTTTTTAGGTTTATAGTAAGTATGATCTCTAATTTTATCAGGTAAATAAGTTTGATCATTGATACTATTTTTATCCTCATGAGGATAATGATAAATTTCTGGGTTTTTTGCAATCTCTCTATTACTTGCTTGTGGAGGTACTGTGCCAGTATCTTCATTTTGATAGATTTCTAATGCTTTGTCTAATGCACTATATGCAGTATTAGATTTAGGTGATAGAGCCATATCTACTACAATTACAGATAAAATGATTCTTGCTTCAGGTAATCCTACCTTTAATGCACTTTCACAAGCACTAGCAACTTTAACACCCATCATAGGATTAGCTAAACCTATATCTTCATAAGCGATGACTAATAATCTTCTAATCAGGGATTGTAAATCTTCTAAAGTGATGAGTCTTGCTAAATAATGAATCGCTGCATCTACATCTGATCCTCTAATAGATTTTTGTAATGCACTTAATAAATCATAATAATTATCTTGATTTTTATCTAAATCGTAATGTGTTTTACCTGCTACACGATAAACAATATCTGATGTTAATACATCACCGTCGTCAAGTAGAAGTGATGCACTTTCTAAAATGTTTAATGCAGATCTAATCTCATGATTAGAAATTCTTACAATCGTATCTAAAGCACTCTTATCTATACGAATATCGATTTCAAGTTCTCTAAGTCCTCTTTTTACAGCAGCAGCAATTGCTTCATCATCTAATTTCTTAACTTCATATAAATGACATCTTGATCTAATTGCTAAATTAATACTTTGATATGGATTAACAGTTGTTAAACCAATCACAGTAACATGACCATTTTCAAGATAAGGTAGTAAATAATCTTGTATATCAGTTTTCATACGATGAATCTCATCGATGATTAATAAAATATCATGATATGCAGTCATATCAATAATATCTTTTAATTTAGCTTTGTTATCTGTAGATGCATTAAAGAAATAAGTATCTAATTTTGACTCTGTTGCAAATATATTCGCAATCGTTGTTTTACCTGTACCAGGAGGACCAAATAATATAAAAGATAAAAATTTATGCTTATTAAGCATAATATTTAATACACCTTTTTCACCTACTAAGTGATCTTGGCCGAATATGTCATTAAAATTTGTGGGTCTCATGCGATATGCTAGAGGTATCATTTTTATCACCTATACTCATTATAGCATACTTGTAAAAAGATAAAATAGTGTGGTAGAATATTATAGTATTATAAATACTATCAATAAATATTGGAGGCTTATTATGGACTTAAAAAAATATATTGCAGAGGTACCTGATTTCCCTAAAGAAGGCATACTATTTAGAGACATCACACCATTAATGTTAAATGGTGATGCATACAAATTTGCTGCAGATGAATTTACTAAATATGCAAAAGAAAAAGGGGCTACTGTTATTGTTGGACCAGAAGCAAGAGGGTTCATTTTTGGATGTCCTGTTGCAACTAATATGAATATTGGTTTTGCACCTGTTAGAAAACCAGGTAAATTACCAAGAGATATCGTTACTGAATCATACGATTTAGAATATGGTTCAAATGAATTATCAATTCATGCTGATGCGATTAAACCTGGGGATAGAGTATTAGTCATTGATGACTTACTTGCTACAGGTGGTACAATGGCTGCAACTGTTAAATTAGTTGAAAAATTAGGTGGAGAAGTAGTCGGTTTAGCATTCTTAATTGAACTTGCTGATTTAGATGGTAGAGAAAAATTATCAAACTATGATATACTAACTTTAATTACTTATTAGGAAGAAGTGTTTGCATGGCAGATCTGTTATTTGATTCATTAGCAAAAAGCTTTAGTACATATATACATAATGAAGAAGACATCAATAATATTCACGAAGCTTATCAAATAGCTAAAGATAAGCATACGGGTCAACTGAGAAAAACAGGTGAGCCGTATATTACGCATCCTGTTGCTGTTGCTAAAATTCTTACAGAATTAACGGCAGGACCAGCAACGATCATTGCTGCACTATTGCATGACACTGTTGAAGATACTGATTTTACTTTAAAAGAAGTTGAAACTAGATTTGGTAGTGAAATAGCTGCGATGGTTGACGGTGTAACTAAGATTGGTAAATTGTCATTTAATACAGTTGCATCTCAAGCTGATAATCATCAGAAAATGCTACTGGCAATGGCTAAAGATATTAGAGTCGTTTTAATTAAAATTGCAGATAGACTGCATAATATTAGAACACTTCAATCTATGGCACCTGAAAAACAATACAGGATTGCAAGTGAAACCTTAGAAATTTATGCACCCTTGGCTCATCGCCTAGGGATTTTTAGGATTAAGGCAGAACTTGAAGATAAATCTTTAAGATATACGGATCCTCCGATGTATTATCGCGTATCAAATATGATTCAAGCTAAAAAAGCTGAACGTGAAGCATCAATTGATAAAATCATTGATAACGTTAAACATCTATTTGTTGACAATGAACTTAAAGAGTTTGAAATAAAAGGTAGAATTAAAAATATTTTTAGTATCTATAAGAAGATGGTTAGAGATAATCGTGCTTTTGAGGATATTTATGATTTATTAGCCGTAAGAATCATTGTTGATAAAGTCGAACAATGTTATCAAGCACTTGGGTTGATTCATGCGAATTTTACGCCAATTCCAAGAAGATTTAAGGATTATATTGCCGTACCTAAGCCAAATATGTATCAATCACTTCATACAACCGTGTTATCTGAAGATGGTACGTTATTTGAAGTGCAAATTCGTACACATGAAATGGATTCTATTGCTGAATACGGGATTGCTGCTCACTGGGCATATAAAGAAAACAAACAATACTCAAAAGAAAAAGAACAATTTGAAATTGCTCAAAAACTTAAATGGTATGGGGATCTTCTTAAAATGAGTGAGGATCAAGACGAAACTGAAGCTGGTGCTAAAGAGTTCGTTAATACGATTAAAGGTGATATCTTAGATGCTAATGTTTACGTGTTTACTCCAAAAGGTGAAGTTATAGAACTTCCTAAAGGGGCTACACCAATAGATTTTGCATATAGAATTCATACGGATATCGGTAATAAAATGACTGGTGCTATTGTAAACAATAGAATCGTTACCCTTGATTATGAACTTGCTACAGGTGATATTGTAAGTGTTAAAACGAATAAAAATCAAGCAGGACCAAGTGAAGATTGGCTAAAAATTGCGAAATCTTCACATGCTAAACATAAAATCAAGAGTTTCTTAAATAAACAAAATAGAGATCAACTTATTCAACAAGGCGAGCAAATGCTTGATAAAGAAATTGCTGCCCAAAAAGTTGATCATACGAAGATAGATGATGCATTTGTCAAAAAGAATTTTGAAAAGAATATGATTGAAGATTTAACAAGTCTTTATCTAGAAATTGGTAAAGGGTTAATTAGTCCCAGAACAGTTATTCAAAAAGCTATTGGTAAAGAAGTAGATAAAGAATTATTACTTCAAAGACAAATGGAAAAAGCAGCAAGACAACTTACTACACACCATGAAACAGGTGTTGCGATTGATGGATTATCAAGTCCTCAAATTAAATTAGCAAATTGTTGTCTACCTATTCCTGGAGATCCTATTATTGGTTTTGTATCAAAGACAAGTGGTATTGTGATTCACAATGAATCATGTCCTAATTGTAAGCAATTCGATCAAAATCGTTTAATTGAAGTATTTTGGTCAGATACAATTGAAAGAAAATACCCTACAAGAATTAAAATTATTGGTACGGCAAGACCAACTTTATTAACTGAAGTAGTTACTGCTGTAAATGCGATGAGTATTGCGATTGCTGAAGTCAATGCGATGACATCATCTAATCTAGAAATGACAATTAAATTAAAAGTTTCTATTACAAATTTAGATGCATTAAGAAATGTCATGGTTAATATTAGAAAGGTCGCAGATATTACATCTGTTGAACGTGATTTCCAATGAGAGTAGTTGTGCAACGTGTAAAAGAAGCATCAGTGAAAGTAGACAATGAAATCGTAGGAGCAATCAATCAAGGTTACTTATTATATATTGGATTTCATCATCAAGATGATATGAATATAGTAAAGAAAACAGCTCAAAAAGTCGCGAATCTACGTGTTTTTGAAGATGAACAAGGCAAACTTAACTTAAATTTAAGTAAAGTTGATGGTTCAATCTTAGCTGTCTCTCAATTTACTTTATATGGTGACGTTAAAGGTAATAATCGACCTTCATTTACTGAAGCTGCAAAGCCTGAAATCGCAAATAAACTATATGAGTCATTCGTTGATATATTAAAACAAGATTTCCATGTAGAAACAGGTGTGTTTCAAGCACATATGAAAGTAAGTTCTATAAATGATGGACCCGTAACGATTTTAATTGAATATTGATTGACAAAAATAGATAAACAAGATAAAATAAATTTAGAATTTAATCGCCTAAGAAAAAGGATTTTGGCTTTTGCTAAATAGTGACACCTTTGGAGGCATGAAGACTGTTGAGGGCTAGAGGCAACTCTAGAACTAAGGTGGTACCGCGAAATTTTCGTCCTTAGATTTTTTTAAGGACGTTTTTTTATAGAGGTTTGTATGAAAGTTAAAAAAATGCCGATTAAACAATTTGATCATTTTATGCTTCGACCAATAAAAACATCTGATTATAAAGATATGTTTGAGTATGGTCATGATTATACAGTCACTAAGTATTTAACTTGGGGACCAATGATTTTACCTAAAGAAGCGAAAAAATCAATCAAAGAAATCTTTTTAGTACGTCCTAAAAAAGGTATTCCTGTTGGATATGCAATTGTTGATATGATGAATAAGAAAATGATTGGTACAATAGATTTTCATACAAAAGTAAATTTTGAGAATGCTGTTGAGATTGGTTATGTCCTAAACAAAAAATATTGGGGACAAGGCATTATGACAAAAGCACTAAGCATCATTATTGAAGTTGGATTTGAGTATTATAAATACGATAAGCTCATTATTAAACACTTAGAGAATAATCCAGCAAGCGGTAAAGTGATTATAAAAAATGGATTTGATTTTGTTAAATCTTATCCATACCAATATGAAAAACTTCATAGTAAATTATCATCAAATATGATGGTCTATGAAATGACAAAGGAGAAATATGATGAGATCAAATCGAGTCAAGGGAACATATGATGTTCTGCCTAATGAAAGTTATAAATGGCAAAAATTAGAAAGTGAAATTAGAGATTTAATGAAATTATATGATTTCCATGAAATTAGAACACCAATGATGGAATATTCAGAAGTTTTCCATCGTGAAAATGATTCATCTGATATGGTGACTAAAGAAACTTATGATTTTCTTGATCGTAGTAATCGAAAACTAACACTTAGACCAGAAGGTACTGCAGGTGTTATTAGAAGTTATGTGGAAAATAAATTATATGTTGATCAAGCACAACAAAAACTTTATTATATAGGACCAAATTTTAGATATGAAAGACCTCAAAAGGGTAGATATCGTCAATTCTCACAATTTGGTTTAGAAGCTGTTGGTTCAATTGATCCTGCAATTGATGCAGAAGTGATTATTTTAGCTTATGACTTTATTCAAAAATTAGGATTAAATGGCGTTAAAGTAAGACTTAACAGTTTAGGTGACAATGAGTCTAGAGTAGCGTTCCAAAACGCTCTAAAAGCTCATTTTGAGCCTCACAGAGAAACTTTATGTGATGATTGTAAGGTTAGAATTGATAAAAATCCACTTAGAATCCTTGATTGTAAGAAGGATCATCAACATGAAGCGGTATTAAGTGCACCTACACCTGTTGATTACTTAAATGATTTTTCTAGAAAATATTTTGATGAAGTCATCAGTTATTTAGATGCTGCGGGTATTAGTTACGAGTTAGCGCCTAAATTAGTTAGAGGATTAGATTATTATTCACATACAGTGTTTGAAGTTGAAGCTGATATTGAAGGCTTTGGTGCTCAAAATGTTGTTGGTGGTGGTGGTAGATATCAATCACTTGTAGAAGAATTAGGTGGACCTAATATGCCTGGTATCGGTGTTGCATTTGGTATGGAACGTCTATTAATGGCAATTGATGTAGAAAACCCTGATTTATATGAACAAGATAGTCTAGATGTTTATATCCTTAAATTTGGTGATGAACTTAAGTCAGAAGCAGTTAGAATTCTTCATGATCTTAGATTATCAGGTGTTAAAGCTGATATGAACTATACATCAAAATCATTTAAAGGTCAATTAAAAGAAGCCTTAAGATTTGGCGCTAAACATATTATATTTTTAGGTGCTGATGAATTTAGTAAAGGCTATGTCGCGATTAAAAATACAGAAACAGAAAATCAAGAAGATGTTAATTTAGAAGACATCTTAGCATATTTTAAATAATTGGAGTGAAAAACATGAAATATACACATCATAATAACGAATTAACGTTAAAAAATATTAATGAAAAAGTCTCACTTAGAGGTTGGGTTCAAAAATCTCGTAATCTTGGTGGATTGATTTTTGTTGATTTAAGAGATAAAGAAGGTATTACACAACTTGTTGTAAGACCAGAAAATGAGAACTATGAAACAGCACTTAAACTAAGATCAGAGTTTGTGATTGAAGTTGAAGGTCAAGTTGTTGAACGTGAAAGTAAGAATAAAAATATTGTTACTGGTGATATTGAAATTGATGTGACATCACTTACTATTTTAAGTGCTGCACAAACACCACCAATGAGTGTACTAGATGATAGTGATGCATTAGAAGAAACAAGACTTAAATATCGTTATCTAGATTTAAGAAGACCTGTTATGCAAAAATTCTTGATTCAAAGACATAAAATCACTCAGGCAATTCGCAGTGTTTTAGTTGATGAAGGATATTTAGAGTTAGAAACACCTATTCTAGGTAAATCTACACCAGAAGGTGCTAGAGATTTCTTGGTACCATCAAGATTATATGAAGGACATTTTTATGCACTTCCTCAATCACCTCAAATCTATAAACAGTTATTTATGGTTGCTGGTTTAGAAAAATACTTCCAAATTGCTAAATGTTTTAGAGATGAAGATTTGAGAGCTGATCGTCAATTAGAATTTACTCAAGTTGATATTGAGGCTTCTTTCATTGAGCCTAAAGATATTCAAGATTTAGTTGAACGTATGTTAGTTCATACATTTAAAAAAGTGCTAGATGTTGATGTTAAAGCACCATTTAGACATATTTCATATAAAGAAGCGATGGAAACTTATGGCTCAGATAAGCCAGATACTAGATATGAGTTATTCATTGAAGACTTTAAACCATTATTTGAAGGTGTTGATATACCATTATTTAATGAAAAGGAAGTTGTAAGAGGAATTCGCGTAGAAAACTCTGCAAATCTATCAAGAAAACAAGTTGACGCTTTAACTGCTCATGTTAAGAAAAACCATGGTGAAGCACTAGCATTTATCAAGAAACAAGCAGGAGAAGTTAAAGGTAGTATTTTAAAATTCATTAATGAAGATGTTATTAATACATTAAACTTAAAAGACGAAGAAACTATTTTCTTTGTTCCTGGTAAATATGAACAAGCATTAAATGCACTAGGTGCACTTAGAATTCAATTAGCTGAACAATTTAATTTAATTAAGGAAGGCGTTTATGAATTCTTATGGGTTGTTGATTGGCCATTATTAGAGTATGATGAAGAAGAAGGCAGATACTATGCAAAACATCATCCATTTACTGCACCATATAGTGCTGAAACATTAAAGAATAATCCAAAAGAAGCAATTGCTCAAGCGTATGATATTGTTTTAAATGGTTATGAAATTGGTGGTGGATCTATTAGAATCCATAATCAAGATGTACAAAGCTTAATGTTTGAAACATTAGGGTTAAGTGAATATGATGTTAAAGAACGATTTGGTTTCTTTGTAGATGCACTTAAATATGGTACTCCGCCACACGGTGGACTTGCTTTAGGTCTTGATAGAATCGTTATGATTATGACAGGTACTCAAAACATCAAAGACGTCGTAGCATTCCCTAAAACACAAAGTGCAAAAGATCAAATGATGCAAGCTCCTTCAACTGTTGAAGAAATTCAAATGAAAGAATTACATTTAAAGGTTGGTGAATAATATGGCACATGTCATTTTAGCAGGTGGATGTTTTTGGGGTGTTGAAGCTTATTTCAAACAACTTAAAGGCGTTGAATCAACATCAGTAGGTTATATTGATGGAAACAAGAAAAATCCTACGTACAAAGAAGTATGTGAAGGTATTGCAACGCATGCTGAAGCTGTAGAAGTTAATTATGATGACAATGTTATCAGTTTAGAAAAATTATTAGAACATTTCTTAAGATTTGTAAATCCTTTTAGCTTAAATAGACAAGGACATGATGTTGGTAAACAATATAGAAGTGGTGTTTACGTAGACTCAGAAGAAGATGGCCAAAAAGTTGATGAGTACTTTAAGTCATATTTTGGTGAGGATTATAAACGCGTTCAAATTAAAATTAAAATGAAAGATGATTATGAATTAGCTGAAGCATATCATCAAAAGTATTTAGATAAAAATCCGGGTGGATATTGTCATGTTGATTTAAACCTTGTTAAAGAGGATGAAAGAAAATGACAAAGGCTAACCATATCTCATGGGAAGATTATTTCATGGGTGTAGCAAAACTATCAGCTATGAGAAGTAAAGATCCAGGCACACAAGTAGGTGCTTGTATCGTCAATGAAGATAAAAGAATAATTGGTATTGGATATAATGGTTTTCCTCAAGGTTGTAGTGATGATGAATTCCCTTGGGCTAAAGAAGGCTGTCTATGCGATACTAAATATCCATATGTTGTTCATGCAGAAGCAAACGCGATTTTAAACGCGACTCAATCTCTTAAAGGTGCGAGTATTTATGTGACACTATTTCCATGTAATGAATGTACTAAATTAATTATTCAAAGTGGTATTAAAGAGATTGTTTTTGAATCAAATAAATATGAACATACAGAAACTCATGAAGCAGCGATTAAAATGTTAAAAGCTGCAGGTGTAACATATCGTCAATTTATAGGAAGTAAGTTAACTTATGAAACAGTTTCTAATTAAAAATATTAGAAAAATATGTATCATATCAATCATATATGTCTTAGGACTTATTGTCTTTGTTGTGCCAACAAACTATGCAGTGATTGCACCTGGTGGGATAACAAATCTAAGTACATCTTTTGAAATTGATGATGTTGAGATGGATGATCATTTCTACAGCGTATATGTATATTCACAAGATCCAATAACGATATTTCAATATTGGATTTTAAATCATAATGAAAAGTATCAGATTAGCGAAATATCACAAAGACAAAGTGATACTTCAATTCTTGATGGTGTACAACAAGGTAATATTTCTAAAATAGCATCATATAAAACAGCGATCATTAAAGCTTATGAACTAGCAAGTGATGTTGATGATCGTATAGCAATTGATTATGATTTCTTAGGGTTAACTATTTATGATTATCCAAGACGCATTAATGGCCTAGATATTGGTGATTTAATCATTGCTATCGATGGACAAGATCTTTCGTCATATAATTTTATTGATGCTAAAACATTAGCCTATAAGACCGATGTTACTTACACTATTCAAAAATCTAATGGAGATACATTTGATTACCATTATGTATACGAAGAAGATGATCTAGTTTTTTGGTTTTTCCCAGAATATGAGATCACTCAAGCAACTCCATCGTATGATTATGATCAGATAACCACCATAGGTGGTTCAAGTGGTGGTATGCTACAAACACTAAGTATTTATGTAAGTTTACTCAAATTAAACATCCCAGATATAAAAATTGCTGGAACTGGTACTATTGAAATGGATGGGAGCATAGGAAGAATTGGTGGCATTAGACAAAAAATAGTCACTGCAGATAGAGAGCATGTTGATGTATTTTTTATCCCGAAAAGTCATCTAGATGAGATTGATGGATTATCATATGACTACCAATTAATTCCAGTTGAAACTATAGATGAGGCGGTAACATGGCTAAATGAAAATATTGTTCAATAAGTTATTTACATTATTTAGACGTTATAAAACAACGCTTCACAGACTACATGAAATGACAACAACTTTTAGTGCATTTAAATCGACTATTTTTGGTATGTTGATTGCTTTGTTATTGCTCACGTTACCCTTAGCAATTATTATCAATATGTTTATTTTCACTAAACTTTCTGTATTTTTATCAATACTTATAGTATTGATAATTAATGCTTGGGTATTACTTTATTACAAATTTTATTTCATTTTATTAGGGTATTATCATCCCAAAGTAAAAGATTTAAATACGAAATATATTTACTGGATTGAAACTTCTATGATCAATCTAATCATTTTATTACTTGGCAGCTTTGTGATTGTCATGTTAAATTAAGGAGTTTATTATGGATTACAAAAAAATCATTAAATCAAAGTATTTCATGCTAGGTATATTGATTGTTGGATTTACATTACTTGATCAAATTACTAAATTAATTGCTTATAACTTTCAAGATTCACTAAGATATGAGAATGTTATTTTTATTAAGCATTTACTAGAATTCTCATACACAGAAAATCCTGATGCATCACTAGGACTACTTGGTGGTGTTGAACATAAAGAGCTCATATTTGTTTTAGTTACGATCATTGCTTTAGGTATGTTCGGATACTTATCAAAAGACGTTGATTTTAAAACGAAAAGAGTTTATTCATACTCTATGGTTTTATTCTTTGCAGGTACATTAGGTAATGCAATTGATCGTCTATTTAGAGGATTTGTTATTGATTTTCTACATTTTCCATTCTTCGATTTTTTATATAGAGTTGGATTAAGTAATTTTGATAATAATATCGCTGATATATTATTGTTTTTTGCAATCTTTATGTTTGCGATAGATTTGTTTTTCTTTGAGACGAAACGTTTAAAAGAAAAGAAGGAGATAAAAGATGATACAATCAATCAAGATTGATCAAAGTGTTGAAAAACAAAGACTTGATGGTTATTTAAGCGATCAAGTTTTTTCTGATAAATCAAGAAGTTATGTTCAAAATTTAATTAAAAAAGGTCAAGTTTTAGTTAATGATGAAAAAGTTAAAACAGGCTATATGCTAAAACTTGATGATGTGATCACAATTGAAGTTCTAGAGGCTAAAAAGCTCGATTTAGAGCCTGTAGACCTAGATTTAGATATTGTTTATGAAGATGATGATCTAGCTGTTATTAATAAACCACAAGGGCTTGTTGTACATCCTGCATCATCATATAAAGATACAACGTTAGTTCATGGATTACTTCATCAAATGGAAAATCTAAGTGAAATTAATGGCGTTATAAGACCGGGTATTGTCCACCGTATCGATAAAGATACTAGTGGGCTTTTAGTCATTGCTAAAAATGATCAATCACATCAAATATTAAGTGATATGTTAAAAAAGCACGAAATTAAGCGTACTTATATCGCAATTGTTTATGGACAATTTAATGAAACTAAAGCTACAATTAATGCACCAATTGGAAGAAGTCCAAAAAATAGATTAAAAATGGCTGTTGTCAAAGATGGTAAACCAGCAACTACACACTTCGAGGTCTTAAAACAATTTGATCAATATTCAATCATAAAATGTCAATTAGAAACTGGTAGAACACATCAAATCAGAGTTCATATGGCATATATTAACCATCCAATCTTAGGTGATCCAATTTATGGACCTAAAAAAGTATATGGTAAACATGGTCAATATTTACATGCATATCAACTAGATTTCATGCATCCAACAAAAAAAGAGCATATGACATTTAATGTCGATATGCCCCAAGAATTCTACGATTTTCTAAACAAATTTAAAACAGATTTTGTTTTGTAACGTTTTTAAAATTCATTTTTGCTATTAAAGGTAATTGTTTCATACCAATTTTATTATAAATCTTGGTAATTTGTGAATCTACTTCTTTAGAAGCACCTTTTAATAATTTGACGCCTAGTTTTTTGCTGTACTGATCAAGTTTAACCAAAAATGCGTATCTTGCAATAATAGATGCAGCTGCGACACTTAAGTGTACTTGTTCAGCTTTTGTATGGAATTCTATATCACGGTAAATCTCTGTTTCATCTTTCAAATAGTTGAAATAGAGTTGTGGTGTACAAAATTGATCTACAATTACAGGTACTTGATGACCTACTTTTTCAAAGGTTTTGACAATCGCTTGGTTGTGCAGTAGTGCTTTAATTTTATTCAAGTTATATCCTTTTGCAACTAATCGATTATACTTTTGCGGAGATAAAATAATTAATGAATGGGTAATTTTTTTTGCAATTTTAGGTCCCATTTCAACGATTTTTTTATCACTGATATTTTTTGAATCTCTAACACCTAGCTGTTCTAAATATGGAATATCATCTTTTGATGCGTATGCAGAACAAACAACAATAGGTCCAAATACATCACCTGTACCTACTTCATCTGATCCGATGGCTTCATAGTCTTCACGATTTAATAATTTCTTAATTAAAATAATTTCGTGAGTGATTTCTTTTCCTTGAAGCACGACTTTACCTGTTTGGTAACCAAAAATGTTAGTTCCATTATGAACTGCATGAAATTGTAAATATGGATTGTCAGTTGTGATACAATGGTTTTGGTAAGTCTTATGAAGTTTTGATAATTCTTCATCAGTTACTGATAAGGTATAATGTTTCATAACTAACTCCTTCAAATATAATTATACCATATTTTTATGAAAAGAGGGTGGATTTAATGCGCTTTATGACCAAAACACTGGAATTCCCAGAAATATTAAAACGCGTGACAGCTTTTGCTCATACAGACTCAACTAGAGCCTTAATTGATGAGCTAAATCCCATGACAGAATTAAATATAATAAAACAATCACTACAAGAAACAAGTGATTTTTTAGATATCATATATCGTGCTAGCTACATGCCATTTGTTGATGATTTTGATATTGTTCAACTATTTGAGTATGGTAGTAAACAACTTAGTTATTCAATTTATGAATTAATGCAAATTAGATTATTCCTAAGTATGGAAAAAGATATCATTCAATATGTTAGAAATTTAAAGAAGATTAACATTGAGACTAAAGGTATGCAAACATACTTTGATAAACTACAAAGCCACTATCATTTATACGATAAACTTTATCATATGATTGATCCTGAAGGTTTATTTGTTGATGATGCATCACCTAGATTAAATCAAATTAGAAAAGATTTAAGACGTTTTGATCATCAACTTCAAGATAAAATGAATAAATTAGTCGTAGATTATCAAACTTATTTATCTGAAAGTGTCATTGTCATTAGAAATGATCGTTTCTGTTTATGTGTAAAAGAAGCATTCAAACATAAAATCAAAGGTGTTACGCATGATATTTCAGCCAGTGGACAAACTATTTATATTGAACCTGAGCAGTCAAGACAAATTACGGCACAAATTGAATCATTAAAAGCTGAAGAAAAAAATGAAATTGACCGCATTTTAAGAGAATTAAGTGATTTAATTCAATTAGAAGAAGAAAGTTTATCTCATAACCTTAAATTGCTTGTATTCCTTGATTTTGTACAATCTAAAGCATTGTATGCTAAAGCTATTGATGGCATCATCCCTAAAATCAATAAAGAAGGTAAAACAGCATTAGTTAAAGCTAAACACCCGTTATTAGATCAAAAGATTGCAGTACCTATTAGTTTAAAGATTGATGATACTTATAAAATATTATTAATTACTGGACCTAATACTGGTGGTAAAACAGTCGCTTTAAAAACTTTAGGTTTATTAACACTGATGACTCAATCTGGAATGCTTATTCCAGCATCTGATCAAACAGAAATTGCAGTATTTAATAAAATATTTGCTGATATTGGAGATGAACAATCGATTGAACAATCATTATCAACTTTTTCATCTCACTTAACGAAGATTATTAATATGCTTAAAGATGTTGATCAAAACACACTTATTATTCTTGATGAAATCGGTAGCGGTACTGACCCTAACGAGGGTGTATCATTGGCAATTGCTATATTAAACGCATTTAAGAAATACGATGTACGAATGTTAGTGACGACACACTATTCAGAATTAAAACATTATGCATTTGAACAACCTGATATACAAACAGCAAGTGTCGCATTTGATCAAGAATCATTAAAACCGCTGTACTATATCCAAATGGGTATGACAGGTTCATCTCAAGCATTTTTAATTGCACAAAGATTAGGGCTAAATACTGATATTATCAGTGAAGCTAAAGATCTATATGCAAACAAACAAACAGATGTTGCTAAAATGATGGAAAAACTCAATACAATGATGTTAAATTATGAAGAACAAGAGAAAAAACTTGTTGCTCAAAATGAAGATTTAGCAAATAAAATTAAAACTTATGATCAAATGAAGGTTGAACTTGTTAAAAAACAAGATCAAGTGATAGAGAAAATCAAAGATAAAGAACTTAAAAAATGGGAATCACTACGTGATGATGCCTTAAAAGTTATCAAAGACTTAGAAGGTAAACAATCAATTAGTAAACCTGAATCAGCACAATATAAACATCAATTAAAGCAATCATCACAAGCAGAAGATTATCTTAACTTAGAAGATGAACTAAAAAAAGGTGATGCAGTTTATATTAAGTCTTACCAACAATATGGTAAAATAACTCAGGTTAAAGGTGATCGTTATAAAGTTAAATTTGGTAATTTTGAAATGACTTTCGATCAACTTGATTTAGTTAAGGATAATGAGCCTAAAAAACAAGCGAAAACAACCGCTAGAAAAGTAAAACCTAAACAAACTGAAGCAGTGAAATCTAATAATGCATCAATGCGTCTAGATTTACGTGGATTTAGATTTGAAGAAGTATTTGAAGCAATGGATCAAGCTGTTGATCAAGCGTTATTTAACGGCTTACATGAACTTACAGTTATTCACGGATTTGGAACTGGTGCTGTTAAAAAGGCAGTGTATGATTATATTAGACAATCGTCTCTTATTAAAACGCATCGTTTTGGTGGAGAAGGCGAAGGTTTAAATGGTGTTACAATTTTAACCCTAAAATAGTGCAATGCACTTGAATTTTAGCACCTTATTGATATATAATATAAATATAGAATTAATTTAGAAATGAGGAAAATTTAATGAAAGATTATCAAGGACAACCTTACGAACAAGTCATTGGACGTCAAGGATTAGTAGTAGTACAATACTTTGCTACATGGTGTGGACCATGTAAAATGTTAAAACCAGTATTAGAAGCATTAAGTACTGAATTAAATGATGTTGATTTTGTACGTGTGGATATTGATTTATATAGAAATCAAGCAATCGAAGCTGGCATCCGTAGTGTTCCTACAGTAGTAGTTTACAAAGACGGTGTTGAAGTTGATCGTTCAAGTGGTTACCAACCAAAAGAAAGAGTAGCTTCTTGGTTAGCACAATATCAATAATATAAGAAAGCACGAAAGTGCTTTTTTTATAGCCCGTTTTTTTGTATAATATATGTGGTGATTAAATGGACGGATTTTTACTTATAGATAAACCTATAGGCATGACATCACATGATGTTGTATTCAAAGTTAAGAAAAAATTTAAATTAAAAAAAGTAGGACATACAGGCACACTTGACCCATTTGCAAGTGGTCTTTTAATCTTATGTCTAGGAAAAGCGACAAAACTCGCGGATTTATTTTCTAATTTAGATAAAAGTTATGAAGGTACAATTAATTTTAATAAACATTATGACACTTATGATACAACAGGTCATATTGTTGAAGAAAAGGAATTTGTATTAGATGAAAAAGATATATATGATACAGCTAAATCAATGGTCAAAGCATATGATCAGTTACCTCCAATGTATTCTGCAATTAAAATTGATGGTAAAAAATTATATGATTTAGCAAGACAAGGCATAGATATTGAAAGACCTAAAAGACATGTAGAAATCTTTAAATTTGATATTCTAAATTTCAAAGATAACAAATCAGATTTTATAACACATGTGTCTAAAGGTACTTATATCAGAAGTCTTGCAGTAGATTTTGCTGACAAACTAAATACATTCGCAGCATTAAGCCGATTAAGAAGATTATCAGTAGGTAGTTATCATGTTAATAGCGCGAAAACACTAGAAGATGTTACAATAGAAGATGTAATGACTTTAGATTCATTCTTTAGTTCATATAAAACATTAGAATTAAGTGAATATCTCATTCATTTAGTGAAAAATGGTGTGTATTTAGACCAAAGACAAACAACAACCGATGAACCATTTGTTGTTGTTGATAAATTACAAAATAAGATTGCTTATTATGAACCAACAGAAAATGGGAAATATAAACCGATACTTATTTTTTAGGAGTTACTATGAAAATATTTTATGATGAGTATAAAAATATAAATAATGATGATCAATTAACGATTACATTAGGGAATTTTGATGGTGTACATGTTGGACATCAAAGATTAATTGAACGTGTATTAAGTTATTCAGATACAAAACATGGTGTGCTGACATTTGATCCACATCCATCACAAGTGCTTAGAAGACAAAATTTCTCAACACTTACACAAAGAGCTGATAAAGTAGAATATTTAAAAAAATATCCATTAGATTATGTATTTATTGTTAAGTTTACTGAAGATTTCTCAAAGCTTTCAATTATGGACTTTATTATGTTCTTAAAGCGATTAAACGTAAAACGTATTATCATGGGTCGAGATGCTAGATTCGCTTATAGAGGTCAAGGAACAGCTGCTGATTTAAAGAAATATTTCTTTGTTGATGTGCTTGATGATCTTCTATATAATCAAACAAGAGTATCAACGACTTATATTAAAGACTTCTTGGCAGATGGACAATTAGATTCTGCAAGAAAACTTCTTGATAAACATTATGAAATATGCGGAAAAGTTGTATATGGTAATCAAGTTGGTAAGCAATTAGGATTTCCTACAGCTAATATTGATTATGGTAATTATTTCATGCCTAAAAATGGCGTATATTATGTAAAGATTGTCATTGACCATGAAGAATTTTCTGGTATTGCAAATATTGGATATAATCCAACACTTAATTACTCTCAAACAAAGAAATTAGAGATATTTATTCTAGATTTCTTTGGTAATATTTATAAAAAAGATGTAAAAGTCATTTTTATGTATTATTTAAGAGAAGAAAAGAAATTTGGATCAAGAGAAGAGTTAATTAATCAAATCAAGCAAGATGAAATAGAGGTAAGAAAACTATTGAAATAATATATTCTATGATATAATCATAGTATAAGAGGGGTGATTTCATGAAACTTATTGTAGCAATTGTATCAAGTGATGATGCAAACAAAGTTCAAAAAGCATTAGTAAGTGAGAAGTTTTTTTCAACACGTTTATCAACGACCGGTGGATTTTTACGAGCTGGTAATGTAACTTTCATGATTGGGACAAATGATGAAAAAGTACCTAGAGTACTTGAAATCATTGAAAATCAAAGCAAGAAAAGAGCGAAGTTAGTACCAAATACGATCGTCAATGAATTCGGGTCATTTACGGCACTTCCTATTGAAGTTGAAGTCGGTGGAGCAACAGTGTTTGTGATTAATGTAGAGCAGTTTATTAAAATATAAATAAAATGATTGCATTTTTATAAAAAAATGTTAAAATAAATAAGTCGGTAACAAGGTTTCTGGACAGCCAACCAATACTTTAGTTATTCGAGAAAGGATAAAAACATGGCAATTTCAAAAGCGCAAAAACAAGAAATTATGAAAGAATATGCGATTAAAGAAGGAGATACAGGTTCACCTGAAGTTCAAGTAGCTGTATTAACTGCTGAAATCAACACTTTAAATGCACATTTACAAGTACATATTCATGATTTCCATTCAAGACGTGGACTTTACAAAATGATTGGACAAAGACGTCGTTTACTTAAATATTTAAGAAACACAGATGTTCAACGTTACCAAGATTTAATTGCAAGACTAGGATTACGTCGTTAAAAGATTGCTCAGCAATCTTTTTTTTTGATTATTTATCATTATTCATTAATATATGGTAAAATGAATAAGGTTATATAGTATATATAAGAATATAAAAAATAGAAGCGAAAAGCGTATATAAAATGAAGGAGATTTTATATGAATGAAAAAAAAGTATTTGAAACGACATTAGGTGGAAGACCACTTTCTGTTGAAATTGGAGAAGTTGCAAAACAAGCAAATGGTGCAGCTTTAGTTAGATATGGAGATTCTGTTGTATTAAGTGTTGTTACAGCGAAAACTTATCCATCAAGCGGAGATTTCTTTCCATTAATGGTTATTTACCAAGAAAAAATGTATGCCGGTGGTAAGATTCCTGGAGGATTCTTAAGAAGAGAAGGTAGACCTTCAGAAAATGAAACACTTACATCAAGATTAATTGATAGACCACTTCGTCCTTTATTCCCAGCAGGGTTTAAAAATGAAGTTCAAGTTGTTAACACAGTTTTAAGTAGTGATCCTGATTGTACACCTGAAATGGCGTCAATGTTTGGTTCATCACTAGTATTAGGTATCTCAAATATTCCATTTGATGGTCCTATTGCCGGTGTTCAAGTGGGACGTGTAGATGGTAAATATATCATCAATCCAACACCTGCTGAATTAGAAGTAAGTGATATAGACTTAATTGTATCTGGTACAAAAGTTGCTGTTAACATGGTTGAAGCTGGTGCTAAACAAGTATCAGAAGAAGATATGTTAGGTGCAATCTTATTTGGACATGACGCAATTAAAGCATTAATTGCTTTCCAAGAAAAAATTATTGCAGAAATTAATCCTGAAAAAATGGATTATGAAGTATTAGTTATTGAAGAAGATCTTAAAAAAGCTGTTTATGATGCTGTTTATGATGAATTAGTAGCTGCTGTATCAATTTTTGATAAACTAGAAAGATATAGAAAAATTGATGAAATTATTGAAGCAACTAAAGAAAAATTTGGAGACAAAGCATTCTTTAAACTTATTGAAGGTACTGAAGTATTTGATCAAAAAGCTTACGGTAATTATCAAGCTCAATTAGATGCTATTTTAAATGGTATTGTTACAGGTGAAGTTAGAAGACTAATTACAGTAGATAAAGTAAGACCTGATGGACGTAAAGTTGATGAAATCAGACAATTAGAATCACGTGTTGATCTATTACCTAGAGTTCATGGTTCTGCATTGTTTACAAGAGGTCAAACTCAAGCATTAGGTAGTGTTACATTAGGTGCTTTAGGTGAAAACCAAATTATTGATGGTTTAGGTGAAAAAGATACTAAACGCTTTATGTTACATTATAACTTCCCACCATTCTCAGTTGGTGAAACAGGACGTTATGGTTCACCAGGACGTAGAGAAATCGGTCATGGTGCACTTGGACAAAGAGCATTACTTCAAGTATTACCTAATGAAGAAGAATTCCCATATTCAATTCGTGTTGTATCAGAAATCTTAGAATCTAATGGTTCAAGTTCTCAAGCTACTATCTGTGCTGGTTCTATGGCTTTAATGGCTGCAGGTGTACCAATCTTAGGTGCTGTTGCTGGTATTGCAATGGGATTAATCATGGAAGGTGAAAATTATACAATCTTAAGTGATATCCAAGGTATGGAGGATCACGAAGGTGATATGGACTTTAAAGTTGCTGGTACTGAAAAAGGTATTACTGCACTTCAAATGGATATTAAAATCTCTGGTATTACTAGAGAAATTTTAGAAGAAGCATTAGAGCAAGCGAGAAAATCAAGACTACACATTTTAGAACATATGAATAAAACTATCTCTGAAACTAGAGAAGAATTATCTCCTTATGCACCTAAAGTTAAGATGATCAAGATTAATCCTGATAAGATTAGAGATGTTATCGGTGCTGGTGGTAAAATCATCACTCAAATCATCGAAGATAATGATAATGTTAAGATTGATATTGAACAAGATGGTCGCGTATTCTTAATGCATAGTGACTCAAAAGTTATTGCTACTGTTTCTAAATTAATTGAAGATTTAGTTAGGGAAGCTGAAGTTGGTAAAATTTACGAAGGTAAAGTAACAAGAGTTGAAAAATTCGGTTGCTTCGTAGAAATTTGGCCAGGTGCTGAAGGATTAGTACATATTTCAAGATTAGCAAAAGAAAGAGTTGCTAAAACTGAAGATGTCGTATCTGTAGGTGATCAAATTTTAGTTAAATGTATTGGTATTGATGATAAAGGTAGAATTGATTTATCTAGAAAAGATGCATTACAATCTTAATTTGAACAAAAATTAAAATTAATGATAAAATATAAATGTTAGTGGAAGGTGACCGAGCCCGTAAGGGTTAGGAAAGTCCATGCTAGCACATGCTGAGATGCATGTAGTGTTTGTGCCTAAGGAAACAATAACTTAGGGTATGTCTTATGACATAACGGCGTCTAATGACCTAAAGGAAACCATGGTCTAGGATGTAATGTGCCACAGAAACGAGTCATTTAGAAATAAATGAATGAAACGCGGTAAACCCCTCAAGCTAGCAACCCAAAATTTGGTAGGGGCACGTCCAGGAGTGAACTTGAAACAAATGGATGCTACTTATAGAGATAAATGGTCACACCTATCTTTGATAGTTACAGAACATGGCTTATGCACACTAGCTTATTAAAAGGTCCTATTTAGGGCCTTTTTTGATTTTTTTATGCTATAATTAATCCAAATAAGGGAAGTGAAAATAATGGAAATTACAGTAAATAGTATTAAATTAAATTATGAAGTTATTGGCACAGGTAAGCCATTAATCATGGTCCATGGTAATGGTGAAGATCTTCATATATTTGATGAACTTGCAAATGAAATCAAGGATTTTTATAAAGTGTATTTAATTGATTCTAGGAACCATGGTTTAAGCCAAAAAGACTTACCTATAAGTTTTGATTTAATGGCTGATGATATTATAGAATTTTGTAAAATAAACGAGTTAGAAAACGTAGATTTTCTAGGTTTTTCTGATGGTGGCATTATTGGTTTGAAGATTGCTATAAAAGCCCCTAAATTACTAAATAAAATGATATTGTGTGGTGCAAACTTTCATCCTAAAGGTGTTAAAAAATCATTTTATATAAAACTTAAACATGCGTATAAAAAAAATAAAAGTCCTCTAATCAAACTAATGCTTAGAGAACCTAAATTCAAAGTTAAAGATATTAAAAATATTTCAGTTAAAACTGTCATCATTGCTGGAGAAAAAGATTTAATTGATCTTAATCATACCACTAAACTTCATCAATTAATTGATAAAAGTGAAATGTATATTCTACCTGATGAAACACATGAAAGTTATGTAATGCATGATACTAAATTAAAACAATTTTTATTATAAAACGCCAAATGTTCTTAATATAATATATGTAATATATGCTACATAGATGAATAATAAGAAATATCCATGTCCTTTATTTAATCTATTTCTAAAGAAACTGATTAAGAATACAACTATTGTTATTCCTAATGCTATAAATAAATCAATAGCAACACCAGATGAAATACCAAGTGGTGTTACAACACCTGCAAGACCAACAACTAATAATGTATTAAATACATTAGATCCAATAACATTACCAAGTGCAATATCACTTTCACCTTTCTTAGCAGCTACTACAGATGTTACAAGTTCTGGAAGAGAAGTACCAAGTGCAACAATACTTAGACCAACAAATGATTGTGCATTAGATTGATTAACTCCAAATGTGTTTGTTAGTAGTTCAACAGCTAAATATTCAGCTGAATTAGTAACTAAGACACCACCTAAAGTTACACCAACTAATCCAATAACAAGAAGAATGATTGATTTTTTAATACTTATTTCATGAATTTCTTCTATAGGGACATCCTCAGCATCATATTTGATCATCATAAACATAAATAATGCAAAGAACGCTAGTAGGATGAATGCTTCAAGTTGGCTAATTTGTTGATTTGATTGAAATAATACACCAAATATAGCGATTAATACAGTGATTAATATTAAAAATGGGAATTCTCTTTTAACCATTGATTTTTTAATAGCGATTGGCATCATTGCTGCACTAGCACCTAAAATAAGTGTTAAATTAGCGATATTTGAACCAATGACATTACCCATTGCAATATCAGCGGTTGTACCAGCTGCTTTAGCAGCAAGTGATGATGTAACCGTAACTGCTAATTCTGGTAGAGAAGTACCAAAAGCAACTAAAGTTAGACCAATAATAAGTGTCGGTACTTTTAATTTCTTAGCGATTGAACTAGAAGATTCAACGAAATAGTCAGCACCTTTAATAAGAAATACGAAGCCTACAATTAAGCCTAGAATATTTAGAAAGATTGGCATAGTTTTTTTCCTTTTTTTGATATAATAATATAGTATAACTATGTTATATTTTAGCATAATTAAGACCTTATAACAAGGAAGTTATCATGTATAAGTTATGTAAGAAATGTGACATTTATTGACTTTTTGTCAAAAAAATAGTAATATATTCTCATAATAGATTTCATGGAGGAATCGTAACTTTAATGGACGAACACAGTAGTAGGATCGACGATCCAATATATCAGAAGAACCAAGACATTGAACAAGCATCTTTTTTTGGTGTCTTTTTTGTTATATGAAAGGTGGTAACTATGATATTTTCTAGTATTTTAGTTGTTATCTTTTTGTTTATAACAGCAGTTTTAAGTAGCGCACAAGTAGCACTTGTAGCAGTAAGTAATCTTCAAGTTGAAGAAGATGTTGAAGATAATATAGCAAATGCTAAAAGAGTAATGAAAATTATTGATGAACCAAGTAACTATTTAGTTACGATTCAAACACATATATCGCTTTTAACTATCGTATCTAGTGCAATTACATTTACCTATGTTTATCAAGGCATAATGGCTTTAATTAGCAGTACAGAAGCTTATATTAATGTATTAGTTATTATAGTAATGGGTTTTGTATTATTATTACTTCAAGTAGTATTAGGTAGAATGATACCAAAAAGAATCGCAAATAAACATCCTAAAGAAGTTGCGTATCGTGTCGCTGGATTTGTTATAATGCTATCTTATTTAACAAAACCTTTGGAGTATTTATTTAGTAAAATATCAATTTTATTAGGTCATTTATTTGGTTTATCAGCAGATGATGGTGAACGACTAATGACTGAAGAAGAAATTAGAAATATCGTTGAAGAAAGTTCTAAGAGTGGTGAAATCGAAGAATCTGAGAGTGAAATGATTCAAAATATCTTTGATTTTAGTGACACAATTGTTGAAGAAATCATGACACATAGAACTGAAATAGCAGCTTTAAATATAAAATCAACTAAAAAACAAGTGTTAGCCTATATGCAAGATGAGCACTATACTAGATATCCAGTTTATGAAAAAGATATTGATCATATTATAGGTACAGTACATGTAAAAGATTTATTAAGATATACAGACACCGAAGATAACTTTAAGTTAAAAGATATCTTAAGAGAGCCAATATTTATCCCTGATTCAAAGAAAACTAGTGATTTATTTAGTGAAATGCAAAAACAAAAAAACCATATCGCTATTGTATTGGATGAGTATGGTGGAACTGCAGGTTTAGTTACTATTGAAGATTTAATTGAGGAAATCGTTGGTAATATTTTTGATGAATATGATGAGGAAGAAGAAGAAATTAGTCAATTAGATGAACATACATTTATCGTCAATGGTTTAGCGAATATTGATGATGTAGAAGATGATCTTGATGTTGATTTACCAGTTGATGATTTCGATACATTAAGTGGATTTATATTAGGTCAACTTGGTAGACTTCCTGAACCTGATGAAAAAATTGATTTCATCTATGAAGGTCATCAATTTATCGTATTAGAAATTGAACAAAACGTAATTAAAAAAGTTAAAATTATTAAAAATATAGCAAAAGAGGATGATGAAGATTAATGGACCCGCAGGATTGGATACAAATTGCTGTACTCGTAGTATTAATTATATTGTCAGCATTTTTTTCATCGACAGAGACGGCGTTTTCGTCAGTAAATAACATAAAATTAAAGCATATGATTCAAAATGGGCATAAAAGAGCTGAAAAAACGCTTGAATTATCAGAAAATTTTGAATCAGTATTAACAACTATATTAATAGGTAATAACATCGTAAATATATTAGCAGCATCGATTGCAACACTATTCTTTGTAAAACATATTAATGATCAAGCAGGACCTGCAGTTGCAACTGCAGTCATGACGATATTAGTATTAATATTTGGTGAAATTACACCTAAATCATTTGCTAAACGCATGCCTGAAAAGTTTGCGATGACAATGACACCAGCACTTAGAATGTTTATGTTTGTTTTAAAACCATTTGAAATTATCTTTGGTTCACTTCAAAAATTAATGGTTAACTCTATTAAAACAGAAGAATCTACAATATCAGAAGATGAATTATTAACATATGTAAGTGAAGTTCAAAATGAGGGTGGCATTAACGAAAATGAAGAAGAACTGATTGGTAGAGTCTTCGATTTTGATGAATTATTAGTTAAGGATATATTAACACCTCGTATGCAAGTGATTGCGATTAATGAATCTGATGATAATGATAAGGTTATTTATGCGTTTAAACGTAGTGGATACTCTAGATTACCTGTATTTGATACGTCAATTGATCATATCATTGGTGTTATTAATCATAAGGATTTCTATAATAGAGTATTACTTGATAAACAACCATTAGAAGATATCATTTTTCCACCGGTATTTGTTACTGAATATATGAAAGTCGTTAACCTTTTAGACCTATTTAGAGCCAATAAATCGCATATGGCGATTGTTAAAGATGAATTTGGTGGTACTATTGGGATTGTTACGATGGAAGATATTTTAGAAGAACTTGTTGGTGATATCTGGGATGAACATGATGAGATTGTTGAGCAAATAATCAAAGTTAGTGAAGATGAATTTAGAGTCAAAGGCCATACTGATATTGATCGTCTGTTTGAGGATTTAGGCTTTGATGATTTAGATGAAGATACTTATGAGTATGCTACAGTAAGTGGTTGGGTAGTAAATGAATTTGGTCATATTCCATTTATTGGTGAATCATTTCAATATGAAAACTTATCAGTCACTGTATCATCAGCTGATACTAAAAAAGTATTAGAAGTATTAATTAAAGTACAAAATATTGATGATGAATTAACAGAGGAAATAGAAGAATAGGTATTTATACCTATTTTTTTTTTATATTAAAGCAAAAAAAAAGAACACCGAAATGTTCTTTTTAATGTTTAATTAATTATTTTACTGAATCTCCAGCATAACCGAATAATGTTCCTAATACTTCATAGTAAGTACCAGTATGAATAGTAGCAGCAGCTAAAGCATCGATATCAGTACCATCAAATGCACCACCAACACCATCAGTACCAGCAGATAAGCTATCGCTCCATCCTTCAGCTAATACATAATCAGTGATTACAGCAGCTTGTTCGTACCATTCTAAACCACCAGTTACAGCAGCCATACCATAGTCATCGCCTAATTCTTGTTTAGTTTTATCACTAAATGCAAATGTATCACCTTCAGGTTTACCTTGAAGAACGTCTAATAATAAATCAGAAACTTCACCTTTTGAGCTAACAGTCATTGTAGCTGAATATACATCATCAGCAGAGAATGCTAATGCAGTAAATTTACCAGCTTTTGCATTTTCAATTGCTTCTAAAGCACAATTGTAATAATCTTCAACACCAATTGATACACCAGTTACAACATCGATATTACCATCAGTATCAACTTCAGCGATATCAACACCATTTTCTAACCAATAAGCTTCTAAAAGTTCAGCTTGTTCGTACCATTCTAAGTTACCTGTTACAGCAGCCATACCATAGTCATCACCAAGTTCTTTTTTAGTCTTTTCGTTAAAAGCAAAAGAATAAGTGTCATCTGAAGTATCTTCAGCAGTATCAGCACCAGCAGTTTGTGTTCTAGTACCTTGTAGAACATCAATATCAAAACTTACAATTTCCCCTTTTTCAACAGTAACAGTTACCCATGTTACTTGAGGTGCGTTGTGACTAACACTAGCTTCATAAGCAAGAAACTCGCCATCAACTTGGAATTCGCTTGAATTACATGCTGAAAGTGTTAGTGCAGCAACAGCTACTAAAAGTAGTGTCCACATTTTTTTCATTTTATTAAATTCCTCCTAAGAAATGTTTTTTTACATGTCAATTATACTAAAATTGCAAGTAATATGCAATCTTAATTGTAAAATCTCAAAAATAAAAACGTTTTCTAAAAAATATCGAATTTTTTTAACTATTTAATTTTTGATTTACTTCCTTTACCTCTTAATAAATGTTAAAATATCATAGGAAAGGTATGATTGTATATATGAAGAACCACACATTAAATGAAAGACAAAAAATGATAAGAAACTTTTCTATCATTGCACATATTGACCACGGGAAATCAACACTTGCTGATCGTATTTTAGAGAGAACTGAAACAGTTGCTCAAAGAGATATGAAAAAGCAATTACTAGATTCAATGGATCTAGAAAGAGAACGTGGGATTACAATTAAATTAAATGCCGTCGAATTAAACTATAAAGCAAAAGATGGAAAAACTTATATCATGCATCTTATTGATACTCCAGGTCATGTCGACTTTACATATGAAGTATCAAGATCTTTAGCTGCCTGCGAAGGTGCTATTTTAGTCGTAGATGCTGCACAAGGTATTGAAGCTCAAACATTAGCAAACGTCTATTTAGCTATAGATAATGATTTAGAAATCATTCCTGTTGTTAATAAGATTGACCTACCGAGTGCTGAACCCCAAAAAGTTATTAATGAAATTGAAGATGTTATTGGTATACCAGCACAAGATGCAGTTTTAGCTTCAGCTAAATCTGGTATTGGTATTGAAGAAATATTAGAACGTATTATTGTTGATGTACCTGCACCTACTGGTGATGCAGATGCACCATTACAAGCATTAGTATTTGACTCAATTTTTGATGCATATAAAGGTGTTATCCCTTCAATTAGAGTCGTAAATGGTACGATTAAAAAAGGTGATACTATTGAATTTATGGCGTCTAAAGCTAAATATGAAGTTGTAGAAGTCGGTGTTCATACACCTAAAATTGAAAGAAGAGATGTATTAGGACCTGGTGATGTTGGATTTTTAACAGCATCTATTAAAGATATTAATACTGTAGGTGTTGGTGATACTGTAACTCTTGCAAATCATAGAGCTGAAAAACCTCTTCCTGGTTATAGAAAGATGAATTCTGTTGTATTCTGTGGTCTATATCCAATCGATTCTGATCAATATAATGACTTAAAAGACGCTTTAGAAAAACTTAAATTAAATGATGCATCATTATTATATGAACCTGAAACATCACAAGCCTTAGGATTTGGATTTAGAACAGGTTTCCTTGGATTATTACATATGGAAATTATCCAAGAACGTATTAGAAGAGAGTTTGGAATAGAATTAATCGCGACAGCTCCATCAGTTATATATCATGTATATTTAACAGATGGTACGATGATTGAAATTGATAATCCATCTAAACTTCCTACACCTCAAGAAATTGATTATATTCAAGAACCATTTGTTAAAGCATCTATTATGACACCTAAAGATTATGTTGGTGCGGTGATGGATATTGCTCAAAAGAAACGTGGTATATTTGGAGATATGAAGTATATTGATGCTAACCGTGTAACAATTACTTATCTATTACCATTATCAGAAATAGTTTATGATTTCTTTGATAAATTGAAATCATCTACTAAAGGATATGCTTCATTTGATTATGAATTATCAGGCTATCAAACTTCTAAACTACAAAAGATGGATATCTTATTGAATGGTGATGTAGTCGATGCATTATCATTAATTGTACATAGAGATTTTGCATATCAAAGAGGAAAGAAAATCTGTGAAAAAATGGTTACTTTAATTCCAAGACAGATGTTCCAAATCCCAATTCAAGCAGCATTAGGAAACAAAATTATTGCTAGAACTGACATCAGAGCAATGCGTAAAGACGTATTAGCTAAATGTTATGGTGGCGATATCTCACGTAAGAAAAAACTTCTAGAGAAACAAAAAGAAGGTAAGAAAAAGATGAAATCAATCGGTAGAGTTGATGTTCCACAAGAAGCATTTATGGCAATTCTATCAAATAGTGATGATTAATAAGTCATCACTTTTTTTTATCCTTATATATAAGGTATAATATATATGAGGATGTGATTACATGAAAGGACTATATGTCCATATACCTTTTTGTGGGTATATATGTCATTATTGTGACTTCGTTAAAAGAGTGCCTAAAAACGAAGAAATGATAGATAATTATATAGATGCGTTAGCTAAAGAAATTGATCTTTATAAGGATCATTTTTCAACGATTGAAACGATTTATATTGGTGGTGGAACACCAAGTTTACTATCAGTAAAACAAATGACAAAACTATTTGAAGCACTAAAAAATATCCATCCAGTTGAATATACAATTGAAGTAAATCCTGAAAGTTATAGTATTGATAAAGGATTACTATTTAAGAAATATGGTATTAATAGAGTAAGTTTAGGTGTACAAACATTTAATCAAGAATTACTACATTACTTAAATAGAGGACATGAAAATCAACAAGTTTATGATGTTGTTAATCATTTGAAATCAATAGATATACCTTATATAAGTATTGATTTAATCTTCTCTATTCCTGGACAAACAATGCAAGATTTAAAGCATGATTTGGAAGAAATTAAAAAATTAGATATTACACATGTATCTTGTTATTCACTGATATTAGAAGAAAAAACTTACTTTTACCATCAATATCTACATGGTAAATTTGAGCAAATGGATGAAGATACAGAAGCAATGATGTATGAAGAAGTTATTAAATATTTAGAACATCACGGCTTTGAACAATATGAAATATCTAACTTCGCAAGATTCGGTCATGAATCAAAGCACAATACAATTTACTGGTCATTAGATCCATATATTGGTGTTGGTTTAGGTGCACATGGATTCATTGATGGATACAGAACATTTAATGAACGAGCACTTCCAAAGTATATAGATCACTATCAAAAAGAGAAGACATTTCAAACAAAAGAGATGCTTCTACAAGATGATATGATCTTTGGATTAAGGAAAAAAGTTGGTGTTGATATTGAAAAAATCGAAGAAAAATATCAAATAAACTTATTTGAAACTTATCCAAAAATACAAGAAAAAATGGAATTAGGCCTACTTACTCTGGAGAATGGCAACTTGAAATTAACAAAGAAAGGGATGCTTTTAGGTAATCAAGTATTCATGGTATTTATATGAAATATTTATTAAAAGATTATGAGTATTATTTAAAACAAGAAAAAGGCAGAAGTAAAAATACAGTTGATGCATACTTAAGAGACCTCAATCAATATAAAGATTTCTTATCAAAATATCATCAAATTAATAAACCTAAATATATTGAAAAGAAACATATTGATGGCTATTTGAAAAGTGTTTCTAAGAAAATGAGTTCAACATCTGTTGCTAGAAAACTAACAGCAATTAAGAGTTTTCATCACTTTTTATTACTAGAAAAAGAAGTTGATAGTGATGTAACTAAATCTTTTTCTACACCTAAAATAGCTAAAAAATTACCTAAAGTTTTATCAGTAGATGAGGTTGTAGCGCTACTTGAACAAGTCGATAAGACTGACCCATTAGGGTTAAGAAATAAAGCTTTACTTGAATTAGTCTATGGTTCTGGTTTAAGAGTCTCTGAATTATTAGAAATTAAAACAGAAGATATTCACTTAAATCAAGCATATATTTTAGTACATGGTAAAGGTCAAAAAGAAAGAATTGTACCTATTTCTGATATGGCAGTTTTAGCAATTAGAAAGTATATGATAGAAGGACGAGAACAATTATTAAAGGATAATATATCTAATTATTTGTTCTTAAATCAAACAGGATCATCACTCTCTAGACAAGGTTTTTTTAAACTTTTAAAGAAACTTGCAAGCGATGCTGGGGTAGAAACTGAATGTTCTCCTCATACATTAAGACATTCATTTGCGACTCATTTATTAGAAAACGGTATGGACCTTAGAACACTACAAACACTACTTGGTCATGAAGATATATCAACGACTCAGATATATACACATATAAGTCAAAAACGAATTAAAGAAGTATATTTAAGTGCACATCCACGTGCAAAGAAGGAGGAAGAATCAAATGATTTTTAAAAGAGTATTTCTAATTGTAATGGATAGTTTAGGGATTGGAGAAGCACCTGATGCTAAAGATTACAATGATGTAGGCGCAAATACGATAGGCCATATTGCAGAACGTATGGACTTAAATTTACCTAATCTTAAAGCATTAGGATATGGTAATATTGCACCGATCAAGAACGTAGATCCTGTCGATCATCCAAAAGCTTTTTATACTAAAATGCAAGAAGCATCATTAGGAAAAGATACGATGACAGGGCATTGGGAAATGATGGGTATGTATATTACAAAACCATTTCAAACATTTACTGATACAGGATTCCCTAAAGAATTAATCGATGAATTAGAAGAAAAAACTGGTAGAAAAATAGTAGGAAATAAATCAGCATCAGGTACAGAAATTATTAAAGAACTTGGTGAACATCATATGAAAACTGGTGATTTAATTGTCTATACTTCAGCTGATTCAGTGCTTCAAATTGCGATGCATGAAGAGATAATTCCTATTGAAGAACAATATAGAATCTGTGAAATTGCTAGAGAAATTATGATGAAACCTGAATGGAAAGTTGGGCGAGTTATCGCTAGACCTTTTGTAGGAACTAATAAAGATGACTTTGTTAGAACGCCAAATCGTCATGATTATGCTTTAAAACCTCACACTAAAACTTCTCTAAATTATTTAGAAGAAGCTGGATTTGATGTTATTGCATTAGGTAAAATCAATGATATTTTTGATGGTTATGGTATCACTGAATTCAGTAAAACGAAGTCAAATGATGATGGTATGGCACAACTTACTGAAGTTGCTAAAAAGGATTTTACAGGTTTATGTTTTCTTAATTTAGTAGACTTTGATGCACTATATGGACATAGAAGAAATCCTATTGGATATGGTAAAGCAATTGAAGATTTTGATAGTCAATTACCTCTATTCTTTGAGCAGTTAGAACAAGATGATTTGGTGTTAATTACTGCTGATCATGGTAACGATCCAATACATCATGGTACTGATCATACAAGAGAATATGTACCATTATTAGCATATACACCTATGTTTAAAGAGGGTAAGCAATTACCATTACTTAGAACATTTGCTGATATCGGATATACAATAAATGTTAATTTTAATACTGAATGTCCTAAGTATGGATCATCATTTTTAAGACAATTAAAATAGATTTAAATTATAATACAGCGAATAAAAAGTGCCAAAAATAGTGGCACTTTTTTATATGTTTTATTAATAAAAAAATAGTAACGTTTTCATAAGCAAAACCTTTAACTAGTGATTATTAAAAGCGTATAATTCCAATGGATTAAACGTTTACTAGATGAAGTAAATGTATACGATTCATAAACGAGAAGATCATTATAAGGAGTAAAAAATAATGAAGGTTATTGTTATTGGTTGTACACATGCAGGTACAGCCGCAATCAAAAATATGAAAAAGGTAAACCCTGAATTAGACATTACTGTCTATGAAAGAAATGATAATATATCATTCCTATCATGTGGTATAGCCTTATATGTTGGTGGTGTCGTAAAAGACAAAAATGGGTTATTTTATTCATCACCAGATGAGTTAAGATCAATGGGTGTACACACAAGAATGGAACATGAAGTCATTGAAATTAACTATGACGATAAGTATGTTGAAGTTAAAGATTTACATACAAATGAAGTGTTTAAAGATACATTTGATAAGCTAGTTGTATCAACAGGTTCATGGCCAATCATTCCTAGAATTGAAGGTATACATTCACCAAATGTATTACTAAGTAAGAACTTTAATCAAGCGAATGAAATCATTGAAAAAACTAAAAATATAAGTAGAATAGCTGTTGTTGGAGCAGGGTATATTGGTGTTGAATTAGCAGAAGCTTTTGAACAAAACGGCAAAGAAGTTATACTGATTGATGCAGAAAATCGCATTATGCCAAAGTACTTAGATCCTGAGTTTACAGCAGTTGCTGAGAAGGCATTTACTGATCATGGTATCAAGTTAGCATTAGGTCAAAAAGTTGAAGGTTTTACAGTAAATAATGGATTAGTTACAGAGATAAAAACTGATAAGGAAACATATGAAATTGATCTTGTAATTATGTGTATTGGCTTTAGACCAAATAGCAGTTTATACCAAGGTAAATTAGAGACTTCACCGAATGGTGCATTAGTTGTAAATGAGTATATGCAAACATCAAATAAGGATGTATATGCATGTGGAGATTGTGTCAATATTTTCTATAATCCATCACAAGAATATCGCTATATTCCACTTGCAACAAACGCTGTTAGAATGGGAACATTGGTAGGGCTAAATATCATCAATCCTACAGTAAAATATACAGGTACACAAGGGACTTCTGGTATAAAGATTTACGACTATAATATCTCATCAACTGGTATCACTGAAGGTGTTGCAAAATCAATGAATCTTGACTATAATACTGTAACAATTAAAGATCATAATAGACCAGAATTTATGCCTACTTATGATGAAGCAATGCTTAAAATTGTCTATGATAAAAAGACAAGAAAAGTCATTGGTGGTCAAATTGTATCAACCGCAGATCTAACTGAAAAGATGAATACATTGTCAGTAATTATTCAAAATCAAATGACTGTAGAACAGTTAGCATTCCAAGATTTTTTCTTCCAACCACACTATAACAAACCATGGAATTTATTAAATTTAGCAGGTTTAGAAGCACTAACTCAAAAGTAAAATAAACAACATTTGAACATAAAAAAAGACGTATGACAAATTATCATATGTCTTTTTTGTAATAGATTTTCTTTTCGATTATTTGTTTAATATGGATGAGTAGTACAGATAAAATCCCACATGCAGGAAACAATATAAAGCCGGTTAGTTGTAAGACTCCTGCAAAACCATTGTCATAATTTCCTGGATTTAAGAATGGATAAACATACAGTAAATCAGGTTCATTTGGATAGTGCAAACTGATAGTTGGACCAAACAATGGATGGACAATTGTATACACGAAAATGAAATAAACTAATGGATATATTAAAGCGATTAATCCTTTGACAGGTTTTAAATCAGTCTTTAAGAATAGCATATAATAGATGAAAAATACTAAGGGAATATAAGTGTGAAGTAACTGTTGAATAAAGTAAACTGGAGAAAAGAATTATATTAAAAATATATGAAATATTACAGCTGTAATTGTAATGTTAATGAATGCAATAAACTGAAAATTTATAACCCATTTTTTCTTTATTTTTAAGGCTTCAAATAAGGCTGCTAAAAATACTAAAATAGAAGATTGATTTGTAAAATATGTAAGTAGCATTAATGAAGAAATGAGGAAGAATCCTGTCGATAATGCTCTTAGAAATTGTAGTACAAATGCAAGTATACTTAATACAATTATTACATATGTAAATATATTTTTATAAAACTCATGATGTTTATTCAACGATATTACCCCCTAAAATAACGAACTAATTTCACCTAAATCATCAGTCAATCCTAATGCTAATATTAATTGAATTCTAGCTTTTTGACCATTTAAACTTTTTGTAAATATAACACCTAATTGATGTAAGTGATGTCCTCCACCTTCATAACCATAGTTATCTAAGACACGTCCAACTGGACATCTAGAAGTTAGTAATACAGGAATATTTTTCTCGATTGCTCTAACGATGCCAGGAACCATTTGAGGTGGAACGTTGCCTCGACCTAGGGCTTCAATGACTAAACCTTTAACACCATTGTCAATCAGTAAGTTTAGTAATTGTGAACTCATACCAGCAGCAACTTTTACTAATGCAACTTCTGAACAAATTTTTTCAGGACGAATAGCAGTAGGTTTTAGTGAGGGATTTCTAGTATAAATTACGTTATCTTGTTCAACAATACCAATAGGTCCAAACTCTAAAGACTTGAATGTATCTAAAGAAAGCGTATGGGATTTTGTCACTTCACGAGCTGTATTGATCTCATCATTTAGACAAACTAATACACCTTTACCAATTGAATCTGGATGTGCTGCAACTAAGATTGATGAGAGTAAATTGCTCAAACCATCAAAACCTAAATCAGAATAACTACGCATTGAACCTGTGAATACAACAGGTTTTTTATGTAATAAATATAAGTCAAGAAAGTATGAAGTTTCTTCTAAAGTGTCAGTTCCATGTGTGATAACTACACCATCTATCTCTGGATCATCCAGAAATTTTTGAGTAAGTTTAGCCAAATTAAGCATATCATCTGGAGTCATTGAAGGCGATGGCTTTAAGGAATATTCATATGTTTGTATCTCGATTTGCGAGAGCTCGCCTTGTATATTATCAATTAAATGATCTCGATTATCAACTATATTAGCTTGTTTTTGTTGTGGGTTTCTTTGCATTGAAATTGTCCCACCAGTAAATATAATTTGTATTTTTTTCTTCATTTTTATCACCGTTTTTATTGTATCACGAAAATTGAGTTTTACATTCCTATAAAACATCATTTTTTAATGGATAAGGCTAAAAGTACAACTCTAACAAAGAAATTTATATCAACATTACTTACCAACATTTCCACACAAAACCCACTGACCGCACAGTTAAGCGGTGCATTAATGGTTTACATAATATATATTATACGAACAAATATAGAATAAAAATGTTTTGGTTTGGATGAATTAATAACTTAATGTTTAATCAATTATTATGATTATATACATTTTTTTCACTTCTATAGCCATTAAACATACTCATAAACTAATTATGAGTGTAATAAATTATTCGAAGAGTGGGATATGGGTGGTTTTTATCTTCTTACGCATATGTTTATATGTCTGGGTTTCTTAAAAGGCGTTAGAGCTCGTTTTAGGGTATTTTAGTGGTTTTTTTAGGGTGTTTTGCTAATGTCAATTTTTGTACGCTTCTACTACTGCTTGTATCGATATATATGTATTTTATTTGCTTATGGTTTTATCAGAATCTTAATGCCTTACGCATGCATATTTTAAAATGAGATGTATTGTTGGTTTATTTCTATTTTCTCATTCTCTTATATGTTGTCTTCAAAAATTCAAAAAATTTTTCCGCTCGTTACACTCGCTATAATATAGAATGATTTTATAATGCCATGCGCCTTTGCTTGTTTTGATCTCGTTCCATTCTTGTGATGCAGATCTCAGCTTCCATATTTAGATTTACTCATATAATGATATGTGTCTGTTAATTCTTTATTAAGTTAGCCAAAGATTTTTTTCATCTAGTCTAGTTCAATGTTCATCTATAACTATCTTTATTGAAGCTCTAGTTTATGCCTTTAAGTAAACTTATTAGATTCATAGTTTATTAAGTATATCTCGTTGAGTTACTTATTTTGTAGTGCTAAGATTTTAAAGTGTATTAAGTTATTCATTTTGTTCCTCACTCTTTTTTTAACAATTTCCGTGCTATTTGATTTTCTCTCATCTTTTTTTAACAATTTTATAAATAGTTTAAAATACACAAATTTGTTTACATATACTAAACATACATTTTTTATATATTTGATTCTAGAATTTATTTAACCAGTAGTGTCTCTTTATATATAGAAAGAAAAAAGATATCAAATCTCATTGGATTCAATATCTTTTACTTATATGTTAGTTATTTAAATATTTAAGAATTGTTTAATATCATTAGCTAGTTTGTCAGGTACATCAACAAGTGGTGAATGACCACATTGATCATATACGACTAACTTCGATATTTTCTTTAAAGCATTGTAGTTATCTAATACCATGTACTCAGGTACTGTGATATCTTGCATACCCCAAGTATGAAGGATATGAGCTTTAACTTTTGAAATTTGATTTGTACCAGGATTATAGAAGTTATGAGAAGTTGACATGTTTTGATTTGCAAGTGCCCAATCAGCATCAATTAAATTACGTTGCTTAAGTGCTTCATTAATCCAAACTTTATTGTCTTCTTCACTTGGTTTATTTACAGTATAAATTGTCTTATCAAAAATCATATTTACAAAGTCAAAATTTTTGTTTTTCTGTGCTTCTAATAATGGTTTAACTTGAATAGGATCTTCACCCATTTCTTCAGGTGATAAATAAGCTTGTCCAACTTGTGGAACACTTTTATCATCCTTCTTAAATATTGGATAACCTCGATGTGTTGAACCATTGATTAAAACAACCTTATTGGTCATTTCAGGATGACTTGCTGCAAATTCGAGTGCAACTCCGGCTCCAAGTGACCAACCGATTATATCGGCAATTTTGACGCCTTTAGCTTCCATGAAAAACTTAAGGTCTTCTGCAAAGTCATTTAGACTTTTAATACGTCTATAGTAAGTTGAATCACCATAGCCTCTTAAATCTGGGACTAACACTTTTACATCACTTGGTAATCTTTCTAACAATGGTTTATAAAACAGACTTGATGAAAAGTTACCATGGATTAATAATAATACTCTTTCTCCATTACCTTGTTCTAAGTAATGATAGACTTCACCATTTCTTAAAACGATTTGTCTTTTTTCCATATTCATGACACCCTCCCTTTGATGCTAAATATTATAAGTAGTTTCTAGTGCGTTTACGAATCCTAAAATGAAAGTAACAAAGAGTAATGGTTTCTCATACATTGAAGCATGACCGGCACCAGGAACAATCACTAACTGTGAATCTTTAATATGCTCATGAAGGAACTTTTGATTTGCCATCGGTGTTAAATAATCTTCATCAGCTGCAACAATTAAAGTCGGTGAATTGATCTTACCTAATTGATCTCTTACATCAAAGTTTTCAGCACTATTTGTTAAACGTTCCATAGCATCTAAAAACTCAGGATTTGAGAAGACTGGGATTAATACTTGTTCACGTTTTTTCATCCAGTCTAAACGTGATTCATAGTAGCTTGGAGAATAGATAATTGGAATTGCTGCTTGATAGTAATTTTGACCATTTCTAGTCTTACCGATTGCATTCCATGAATATCCTATTTCTGCAAGCCATGGTGATGTGTAAGCTGTTGTATTAAAGAGCACTAAACGTTCTACTTTTGATGGATGTTTAATAGCAAATTGAATAGCAACTTCACCACCATATGAAATACCAACAACATTCACTTTATCTAATTTTAATTCTCTTAATAAGTATTCTAATACATCAACTTGAATAGCTTGTGTATATGCGCTATTAAGTAGTTTTTCACTTTGACCTTGATCAATGAAATCAACACGAATTAATTGATTTGTATGACTCAAAGTTTTAACGAAAGGTTCCCATGATTTAGTAGACATCATAATACCATTTAAAATCAGTATTGGTGCACCTTCGCCTTTCACATCATAATAGATGGAACGTCCTTTAAAATCTAAATATGCCATGTTAGAAAATCAACTCCATCTTCTTAGCCTGTACCATTAATTCTTCTCTAAATTTTGGATGAGCAATGCTGATTAATAATTCAACACGTTCTCTAATTGATGTACCTCTAAGATTTACACATCCATATTCTGTAACAACATAGTCTACATCATTTCTTGATAATGAGACACCTGCACCTGGTTTAAGCAATGGAACAATTTTTGAGATTTCTTCTCTTTCACCAGTTTCAGGATTTTTAACATTTGCAGTTGAGTAAAGTGTGATGAAGCTCATTCCACCTTTAGAGTTTTGTGCACCAACTGCAGTATCTGATTGGCCACCAGTTCCAGAGAATTGTTTATGTCCAATTGATTCAGATGCACATTGACCAGTTAAGTCAATTTCGATTGTTGTGTTAATTGATACTTGATTATCATTTAATCCAATGATTGCAGGATCATTAACATACGCACCATCATAGATTAAAACACTAGGATTGTTATCAATGAAATCATAGAGTTCTTTTGTTCCTAATGCAAAGCATGCAACATGTTTGCCGACATGCGTATTTTTCTTAGATCCATTTACAACACCAGCTTTAACTAAATGCATTAAACCAGTTGTAAACATTTCTGTATGGATACCTAAATCTTTTTTATCCATTAAAGCATGAGCGACAGCATTTGGAATACCACCGATACCAAGTTGTAGTGTTGAACCATCTTTAATCTTTTCAGCAATATACTTACCAATGATTAAATCTTTTTCATTAGGTTCAGCATCTGGTAATACAGGTGCATCATAATCTGTTTCAATTAAGTAATCGACATTGTTGATATGTAATTCCACATCCCCAAATGTTCTAGGGAAATTTGGATTGATTTCTAATATAACGATATCAGCTAATTTAATAGCTTGTTGTTCATAGACGTTTGATAGTGATAAAGATACAAATCCATGTTTATCTGGAAGTGATGCTGTACCAACAAATATGTTTGGTTTAATATGTTCAAAACGTTTACGACCAGCTAAGTGTAAATGATTTGGTATAAACGACACAGTGCCGTTTTTATGGGCTTTTCTTAGTGACCCTGAATAAAACCAGCTGTCAACTGAAAATGATGATTTATAAGCAGGATTAACAAAAAATTCAGCATTTTCAAATGGTAAACAATTTGTTACATGTACGCCTTTAACTTTATCTGCTACTTCGTGTAGTCTTGATAAAAATAGTTTTGGTTCTGCCCCAGCCATCCCGGAAACAATTGTGTCATTGTCTTTAACAAGTTTTAAGGCTTCTTCAACCGAAATGATTTTATGTTCTTTCATAATTTCCTTCCTTCTCACTTTGATCATATTGACTTAAGGGGAGCAACCAATGTACTCCCCTTTTAGTCATAAAATGATTGTTATTTTTTTGTTAATGAATTACTACATATTTAGAATAACCTAAATGATATTGATCAGTCAACTTATTGTATACATAGAATTGCATTATTTGACGTATCTAAAATTATTTAGCTCTAACGTCTTCGATTGATTCTAATTCTCTTACTTTACCGAATGCAACTGTTGGTGCATAGTTTAATTTATTTAATGCTAACATTGATAAACCAGTTCTATTACCATCTGTCCAGTCGATTGTACCAGCCATAGGAAGTTCGATTGGAGCTGACTCAGCTAATGCGATAAATGATTCCCAAGTTAATGTATCGAAGTCTTCAACTCTCTCTAATAATGTTACGAAAGTTTTAGCAGCGATATAACCTGCGATTGCGTATGCGTTTGCCCATAATGCTTTAGCAGTTGTATCTCCATCTGTTCTATCACTTGAGTTCATGTCATAAACAAATTCATCCCAGTATTCAGCAGTAAAGTTTGCAAGAAGTGATAAATCATAATCCCAACCAGCTAATGTTCCATCACCACCGATTTGTTCAGCAGTTGGAGCAGCAGCACCAGTTTCAGAAATATCTACCCATGCATTTGCATAAACTGGATAAGGAAGTGGTGTAGTAGCATCAACCATTGCTGGAGTAAATACTGAAACACCATTTACATAACTTGATAATACAGGTACTGTAGATTCTTGTACTCTAAGTGCAGTAGCCATAGCTGTAGCAGGACCTTGGTTAGCTGATAATAAAATTACAGCTGGATCTTCAGATAAAGCAACAGTAGCAACAGCACTTGCAGTTGAAGCACTAAATGGTAAGTATGTTACTCTATCAGATACTGATGCAGAAGCAACTTCATCTTCAATACCTAATTTGATTGATTGACCAGCGTCATCATCAGAATATAATACAACGATTTTATCTGTAGCAGCTAATTGAGCATCTCCAGCTTCACCGAATAAACTTTCGTTTAATGCTCTAGCAACCATCATTCTACCTTCTGTACGGTAAATAGGTTGAACTGATAAGATGTTATTACCTGGTTCGTTTTCATAGAATAATGAGTTAACACCAGTAACACCATAAACCATAGGTACACCTGATTCTAATAAGTAGTCCATTGTAGCATTAACTGTGTTAGTACCAAAATGTCCAACTAAAGCAAATACGTTATCTTCTTCAACTAATTTTTTAGTATATGCAAGACCTTGTTCGCCATCAAAGCCATCATCATAGTGGATAAATTTAATATCTCTACCATCATGAGTTTCATTGTATTCATCAAATACAACTTGCATAGCTAAATTAAATGGAACACCAACACCTGCGAATACGCCAGAAGTTGCAGCTGTATTACCAACAATAATTTCTGTTTCAGTAATACCAGGAGTTCCCTCTTCAGTTTGACAAGCCATTAATCCAAAGCCTGCAACTAATACGAGTAAAATCATTAAAAACTTTTTCATTCTTTTTCTCCTTATTTTTTTGTGCTATATTTTTATGCACTATTATTACTTTCTTTATCTTATTCAGAAGTCCCTAAATAAGCTGATACTAAATCTTGATCATTAAGTAGATCTGAAGCTTTCCCTTCGGCTTTTACTTTACCGATTTCAAGTACGTATGCATAATCTGCAATCTTTAATGTTTGTCTTGCGTTTTGCTCAACAATTAAAATCGTACGACCATCTTCTTTAATCTTCTTAATAATGTTAAAGATATCTTTAATAATTAATGGGGCTAAACCAAGAGATGGTTCATCTAATAATAATAATTCAGGGGCACCCATTAATGCACGACCGATAGCTAGCATTTGTTGCTCACCACCAGATAGTGTAGAAGCCTGTTGTTTTCTTCTTTCAGAGAGTATTGGGAAATATCCGTAAACTTCTTCAAGTAATTGTTTAACACGCTTATTTCGTGAAATTTTCACATTGTTCTCATCATATGTTGCTTTAATTGTATAAGCACCAACTAATAAATTTTCTTCAACTGTTAAACCATTTAAGATCATACGACCTTCAGGTGATTGCATAATCCCTTTAGATACAATTTTAAATGGATGTTTATTTTCAATAGGTTCACCGTTATATAGAATTTCACCTGACTTAATTTTTGTTAAACCAGAGATAGAACGGATTGTTGAAGTCTTACCAGCACCATTGGCACCAAGTATCGCTACAATCGTTCCTTTTTCTACTTTTAAGTTAATTCCTTTAACAGCTTTTACGATACCATAGTCGATTTCTAAGTTATTAATTTCTAATATATTACTCATCGTCATCATCTCCTAGGTATGCTTTTCTTACTTCTGGATTGTTTTGGATTTCTTTTGGTGTACCTAAACCGATACGTTTACCAAATGAAATTGCACAAATTCTATCACAGATTGACATAACTAATCCCATGTCATGTTCAACTAAGAATATTGTTACGCTATATTCTTCATTAATTTTCTTAATGACTTTAGCTAAATCTTCAGTTTCAGCATCATTTAAACCTGCAGCAGGTTCATCTAAGATGATTAATGATGGATCTGTCATTAATGTTCTAGCTAATTCTATTTTCTTTAAAACACCATAAGGTAGGCCATAAGGTGATCTAAATGCATAATCTTCAATACCAAGGTTTTTAAGGATTTGGTAACCTTTAGTTCTAATCACTTGATCTTCTCTAAGAAGTTTAGGTGTATGTGCCATATGATCAAAGAATGAAGTAATTAGAAGAGAGTGTGCAGCAACCATTAGGTTATCTAATACTGTTAATTCCCAGATAAGTTCAACATTTTGGAAACTTCTTGCAATACCTTCTTTAATCATGTCATGTGTTTTAAAATCATAAAGATCAACAACATGATTTTCTTTATTTCTTAATATCATATTTCCACCAGTTGCTTTATAGAACTGTGTGATACAGTTAAATACTGTTGTTTTACCAGCACCATTAGGACCAATAAGACCAAAGATTTCTCCTCGCTTAACATCGAATGTTAAATCATTGACAGCTTTAACACCACCGAAATACATCTTTAAATTAGAAATAGATAAATGTATGTCATCATTTTCTAATACATTTTTAACAGTTTTAATTTTATTTACTGTATTTTCTAATTTTATGATATTTTTTTCAGGTACTAAATTACCTTTAGCTTGTTCTGCTTTTAAACCTAATAATTGTGATTCGAATCTATCTAACAATACTTTATCTTCAGCTTGACGTGTTTTATTATATGAAATAATTTTTTCAGTTAATTTATCATTTTTAAATTCTAAGTGATCAATCTTCTTTTGATTTTTTTCCAAGAACTTAGCAACTTTAACTTTTAACGCTTCACCTTTTTGATTCATTTTTGCTAAATCATTTTCTTTTTGAGTTTTAAGATTTGCTATTTGTTGTTCAATCTTAGTTTTTTCTTCACCACTCAAAGTAATTGATGGGAACTTTTGATTGAGCACTTCAATGTTTTTAGCGTTTCTAATTTTTGTGTCTTCATCAAATGCTTCTAATAATGTTAAGACTGTGTCTTCATCATTTTTTTTAAGCATTGATGTTTTAAATTTTCTTCTTAACCAATATGATTTATCTAAAACCTTAGCGATTGCTTTTTCACGTTTAATATCATTTTTTGATTGACCTTCTAAAGCTGCTTCTAATGGTTTTACATCTTGTTGGTAATATTGTTCTAATAATGCCGTTTCTTTTTCAATGAATTGATCATATTTCTTTTCATATTCAAATGCTAACCCTTTAAGATAATTAATCTTTAAAACGAGTGCACGATGTTTAGAAACGTTTCTTTCATTTAATTGACGTTCAAGGAATGTCCCTGGTTTACTCTTCAATGCCATAGATACGCTCCTTTAACTTTAATTTGATTTTAAAATATTGTTTTTTAACATCAGTAAATAATTGGATAAGTCCACCTGGATAAAACATAACTACAATAATAATTAAGATACCATTGATGATAATTGAATAGTTACCTAAATTAAGTGGTTGTAGAACTGCTAAGTTTAATCCAAATATGACAAATGTACCAAGTAAGATACCCCAAATAGATTTAGTACCACCGATAACAACTGCAGCTAATACATTAAGTGCAAATGTTAAACCTATTTGATTTGTACTTGCATTTCTAACAAACATTAATGATAATATACCAGCAAGTGTTCCAAATATACCTGAGATTGTAAATGCGAATAATCGATATTTAATTAGATTAATACCCATTGTTTGTGCAGCTGTTTCACTATTTTTCATAGATAGTAGTGCACGTCCAGTTGGAGAATTAATTAAATTATGTACGACAACCATACCGAGCACTACAAAGAATGCTATAAAGAATAAGGTTGAATTAGCCTCAAATCTCATACCAAGGAATTCTAGAGGTCTTCTAGGTCCTTCACCAGATAAGAAACCACCTGTTGTTTTTGATGCATATACGCTAATATTTGAAATAATTTCAATGATGATTTGTGATAGTCCCATTGTTACAATCGCTAAATACATTCCAGAAATTCTTAAGGAAACAAAGCCAAAGATCAATGAAACTGCAATTGCTAACAGTACTGCACCTACGATTGCAAGTGTCAGTGGCATCTCCATATGTCTATATAGATAATGAAGACCAAATGCCCCAATACCTACGAAAGCACCTGTACCAAGTGATGCAAGACCACCATATCCAAGTAGTAATGCGAATCCTAAACCAGCTAAGTAATAATAAGATGTTGTTACAATAGCACCGAATAGATCAGGTGGAATAACACCTGAGAAAAATCTTAATACGACTAATGCAACACCTACGATGACAAATGCGAACTTAGGATTTTTTAAGAAAGGTTTAAATTTTTCTCGATAGAATCTTCTCATATGTTACACCTTCTTAACGACTTTCTTACCAAATAATCCTACAGGTTTGATTAAAACTGCAATCATAATTGATAGATATAATAATGTATTACTCCATTGAGTAAGTTCGACTTTAACTAATAGGGCAGGGAATAAAGCTTGACCAGTTGTAATTAAGAATGCACCTGCAAGTGGTCCAAAGAAAGTTGAGAACCCACCCAAGATTGATGCATAGAATGCATTTACTTGCATATCGATCATAGCAGTCGATACTAATGAGTTAATTGATGCAGTATATGTGATTGCTGCTAAAGCACCAAGGGCACCCGCAATCGCCCATGATAATGCATTAATCATATCTGTATTAATACCCATTAAACCTGCAACTCTTTCATTTGAAGCTACAGATCTTACGCCAAGACCCCATTTAGTGTATTTAAGTAAAACAAATATAAGTGTAATAATTATTGCTGAAATAATTAATGTAATTAAACTGTGTAAAGGAATTTTAACATCTAAGAACGTGAGTGTTTCTTTTGAAAAAGCGAAACTTACACGTGTAACTGTACTTCCAAATACGATTGGTATTAAACCTGTAATGACAATTACTAGACCCATTGTAATAATTTGTTTTGTACCTGCATTGGTAAACCTAGCATTTTTAAAGATAACAGTATGGATTAAAAATCCTGCAATAAATGAAACTAGAATCCCAACTAACATTGGAATCACTAATTGCATCGGACTTTCGATGATCACACTAGTTTGTCCTGTTACATCTAAAACACCTTGTCTATCAATCATATAACTTGTTGTAAATGCCCCAAGAATCCCTAAAGACCCTTGAGCGAAGTTAGTTGTTGAACTTGTTTTAAAAATTAAAACAATACCAAATGTCGCAAGTGATAGAAAACTAAATGCTAACAATGAGTTCATAATGACGTTTAATATTTCTGTTGTTGTCATAATGTACCTCTCAATCATTTTATAATTTTTATGTGTGTGTTATTTTTTAAGTATGAAGCACTTAGAAAATAACTCCATACAGTTTTTTATGATTTATTATCCCCACTTAATAATGTTTGCTGCCCATACATAACCAATACCTGCAGCTAACATACATACAACAGTGCCTTCTTTAACTTGTCCTGTTTGTAATGCTAAGTGTAATGATAAGATTTGGTCGATTTGACCAATATGACCATAGTTTTCTAAATAAATTGATTGTTCTTCTGTTAAACCTAATTCATTTAACATAGATACATGTCCACTACGCTTCATATGTAGAATATCTAAGAATCCAATATCTTTTCTTGTCATATTTGATTTTCTTAGTGATTCATCAATACATTTATACCAATTATCCATTGATACTTGATTTAAACGATCTTTCATTTTTTGAGCATCCATTAATCTTAAAGATTTTTTAGATGCTTCTAAATTTTGTAATGTTAATGGATTACATTGACCACCGATTTCAACACCAGCTGTTCGAGCTAATGAGCCATCACCAATAACGTGTGAGCCTAGCAGTAAGTTTTTGCCATGATTCTTTTTAAGAATGATTGCACCACCGCCTGCACCTAAGTCATACATCATTGACATGTTTTTATCACTATAGTCAACAAAATCACCATTACGGTAACCACCAACGACCATAACGACGTTGATTTCTTCATCTGCAACTAACATATCTTTAGCCATTTTCATTGCTGAAACTGTTGTACAGCAACGGTTTTGTACATCAATACCCCAAGCATTGACTGCACCAATACGGTCTTGGATATAAAGTGCTGATGTTGTTAATGGATATTCTTTCCATTCTTCTGTAACACTTAAGATAACATCAATTTCTTTTGGATCAATACCTGTGTTTTTAATTGCATCTAATGCAGCTAAAGCACCCATTTCTTGAGATCCATCATCTGGTAATTTAGTTGGAACTACCTTTTCTACAATACCAAGTTTAGCAATGACTGCTTCTTCAGCCCAAAGTCCATTAGTTTTTTCACTAATTTCTTTGGCTGTCATTCTGCCACTAGGTAGGTAAATACCAGTACCAACGATACCAACGTTTACTTTTTCCATTGGGAACCTACTTTCTGTAATGTATTATTGTAAATATTTTTTTAATGTTTTAATGAATAAGTCTAGATCATCAGTAATGACTGAGTGACCAGCTTCTTCGAATTTAACTAAAATTGCTTGATCTTTAAAGTATGACTTCATTTCTTCCGCATAACTAAATGGTACAACTAAATCTTTAACACCATGCATAATCACGATTGGCGCTTTAACTAAGTCCATACGTCCTGTACCTGGTTCTACACCATTTGAGTCATGTGTCATATTGAAATGAACTAAACTATAATCGACATCCACTAAATTTCTTTGTTTGAAAATTGCATCTAAATAGATTTCATAATCTTCTTTTGAAGGTTGTTTTAAGTTATATATAGCACTATCCCATATAATTCTTAGTAATTCTCTGTTATTTGTTGCATATGCATTAAGTACAGGAGCAACTTGAATTGGATCAGCTGCGATATCTTCTCTTGATGATAGTTGATCAGTTAAGATTGGTTGTCCAGATGCATCTTTTCTAAACATTGGATAACCTTTAATACCAACTGAATCAAGTAAGAATACTTTTTTAACTTGGTCACCTAAATCAGCAGCAAGTTCTAAGACAATACCGCCACCAGTTGACCAACCTAACACATTAAATGATTCTAAATTTAGCGCTTTAACAAATAATTTAACGTCTTCAGCAAAATCTAGTAATGAATTTAGAGGGTTATTGTAACTTGAGTCACCAAAACCTCTTAAATCAAGTGCGTACACTTGAAAATCCTTCTCCAATTGTTCAATGACAGTTTGAAAATGTACTGAAGAGCTCATATTACCATGAACTAATAAAACGATATCGCCTTTAGTTCCTGCTTGTCTATATGCTATTGTTTCGCCATTATCAATTTGAATATATTGAACTGGATATTGGATCATAATCTCATCCCACCATCAACGCTTAGCGTTTGACCTGTGATGTATGATGATTCTTCTGATGCTAAGAATAATGCAGCAGTTGCGATTTCATGTGGTTGACCTAATCTCTTTAACATTGTAAGAGCTGCAAATTTATCTAATAAGTCTTGAGGGACAGTTTTTAACATATCAGTCATTGTGTATCCTGGAGCGATAGCGTTAACTCTAACGTTAGCACCTTTTCTAGCAAATTCTTTTGCCCATGTCTTAGTTAAGCCAATAACGCCTGCTTTAGTTGCTGCATAGTTAGCTTGACCGATGTTACCATAAACACCTACAACTGATGAGATGTTGATGATTGAACCGTAATTATTTGTTTCCATTAATGGTCCAAATAATCTGACTAAGTTAAATACACCTTTTAAGTTAATATCAATAACTAGATTCCATTGATCATCTGTCATTTTTCTTGTCATTGAGTCACGAGTAACACCAGCATTGTTTACTAGAATGTCTACTTTACCGTATTTTTCAACAACATAGTCATAAAATTTTTGTACTGCTTCAACGTCAGTAATATTTAAAATATATCCTTCAACGTTTTCGCAATCATATGATAATTCATTCATATCAACTGCAACTACTTTCGCACCTTCTTTAGCGAAATATTCTGCCATTGATTGACCTAAACCTCTTGCGCCACCTGTTACAACAGCGACTTTATCTTGTAATCTTCCCATGATTTAACTCCTTATTTTAATTTTTTATTATATTTTTTTAAGAATAACTGCAGTACCCATACCGCCACCAATACATAAACTTGCTAAACCTAGGTTAGAACCACGTTTTACCATTTCATGAATTAATGTGACAATAATTCTGTTACCACTTGCACCAACTGGATGACCTAATGCGATTGCACCACCATTAACATTACATTTTTCTAAGATTTCTTCTTTTGTAATATCAAATTCATCAGTTAATTCTTTAATAACACCTAATGCTTGAGCAGCAAATGCTTCATTTAATTCAAATAATTCGATATCTTTAATATCAACATTTGCAGAAGCTAATGCTTGCTTGATTGCTGGAGTTGGTCCAAGACCCATGATTGATGGATCTACACCACCTTGACCAATACCTACTAATTCAAAGATTGGTGTTAGATTATATTGTTTAACAGCATCTTCTGAAGCTAAGATGATGAAACTTGCACCATCATTAATACCTGATGATGAACCAGCAGTTACAGAACCATCTTTTTTAAATACTGTTCTAAGTGTTCCTAATTTTTCTAATGAAGTATTTTTGTTAATGTATTCATCTTGATCAAAAATGATTTCACCTTTACGTGTTTTAATAGTTACTGGTGCAATTTCTTCTTTAAATTTACCAGCTTCTTGAGCGTTTTTAGCTCTAACTTGTGATTCAAAAGAGAAAGCATCTTGTTCTTCTCTTGTAATATTATATTTCTCAGCGATGTTTTCCGCAGTAACACCCATGTGATAACCATTAAATGCATCAGTTAATGCATCATATAACATATGGTCTACTAATTTTTGTTCACCCATCTTAACACCAGTTCTTACTTTACCAGTTACTAAGTAAGGTGCACCACTCATTGATTCAGCACCACCAGCAACAACTACATTGTGGATACCTAATTTAATATTGGCATATGCATTCATTAATGTTTTCATTCCTGAACCACATACCATGTTTAATCCATAAGCAGGTACTTTTGCAGGAATACCTGATTTGATTGAGATTTGTCTTGCTAAACCTTGACCTACACCAGCAGGTAAGATATTACCAACTAAAACTTCATCAATTGAAGCAGGGTCAACGTTAGATTCTTGTAATAATTGTGTTAAAACTTGTGATCCAAAATCACTTGGATGTACACCATCAAGTGTACCCATAAATGAACCGATGGCACTACGTTTTGCACCAACTACAAATACTTTTTTCATTTTAATTTCTCCTTTTTTAAAAGCGGTTACAACATTTAAACAAAAATAATAGTAACACGACATTAAACAGCACTTATTATCTTAATAAGGCCGTTATATTATAATTACTATAGTTTTATTAACATGAGTATTTATTCATAATTACATTTTTATATTATCACAAGTGATAAGCGTTGTCAATAAATTAGGCATGAAATGTTGGTTAAATGTAAAGCGTTTACAAAAAAAGGCACCCAAGGTGCCTTTTTAAGGGAAAAAAATCTAATATATATAGACTAAGAATGAAGTTTTCTTATGGCGTCTACTTCGTCTTTTAATAATGGTAGGACTTTATTAGCATCTGCAATAATAGATACATCTGCAATATTAAAGATTAATGCGTTTGGATCAGTATTGACTGCAATAATTAATTCTGATTTGTCCATACCTGCAATATGTTGGATTGCCCCACTAATACCTGATGCTACATAGACACTAGGTCTAACTGTTGAACCAGTTTGTCCGACTAGTCTGTCTTTAGGTTGAATAGCTGAATCTACAACTGCTCTAGATGCTGCAACTTCACCACCAGTTAATTCTGCGATTTCTTTAAGCGTTGTAAACATTGTAGCAACACCTCTACCACCAGCAATAATTAATTTAGCTTTAGTTAAATCTACATGTTTTGATTCTGCTGTTTTAACATCTAATACTTTTACTTTAGATACTTTCTTAAATTCAGGTGTAAATGATTTCACATTTGCCTTATTTTTGTCATCAACTGAAATACTAAATACACCAGGACGAACTGTCGCCATTTGAGGTTTAGTATTTGGACAGATGATTGTAGCAAATAAGTTACCACCTAATGCAGGACGCGTTGCAAATAATGCTAGATTGTCCTCTTCTTCTTCAAATTCAAGAATTGTAGCATCAGCAGTTAATCCTGTGTTAAGTCTTGCTGATAATCTTGGTCCAAGATCTCTACCTAATAAAGTAGATCCAATTAAGAATACATCAAAATCATTTTGACTAATTACTTGATTAAGTGCATCTGAATAATAAGTTGTATCATAAATGTCTAATTTATCATCAATAACTGAGATGATTTCATGAGCACCACAACTAGACATAGCTTTTACATCTTCATCAGTCATGTTCCCTGCTAAATAAACAGCAACAATTGATACTCTATCTTCTAATAATCTTTTTGCTTCACTTAGTAGTTCTAAGCCGACAGAAGCAATTTTTTTATTTCTTTGTTCGATTAATACGCCTAATTTTCTCATGAATTTGATACCTCCATGTATGGATAGATCAGTTGAGCAATTTTCTTAGCTGCTGCTTCTGGTTCCATCACTTCTTTAGGTGCTTTTTGCATCACTGGTTTTGTATAAGTCTTTTTAACTCTTGTTGGAGACCCATTTAAACCAATCGTTTTTTGATCGATACCTAAATCATCAAAAGTAACTAAATCAAAAGGTTTATCAAAACATGTCCAAATGTAATTAGCACTCATATATCTAGGTTTGTTCATTGTTCTAATAGTTGTAATTAAAGCTGGAAGTTCTACACTTAACGTATAAGTTTCATTTTCAAATGATTTTTCTACGATAAGTTCCTTCTTTTTAGCTTCGACTATTTTAGAAACATGTGTAATTTGAGGTAAATCTAAGAATTCAGCAACTTGTGGCCCAACTTGAGCAGTATCACCATCAATTGCTTGATAACCAGCAATAATAAGGTCATAATCGATTGATTTTAAGAATGTTGATAAGATTCTTGAAGTTGCCCATGTATCACTACCAGCGAATTTTCTATCTGATAATAAATAAGCATGATCAACACCACGAGCATATAATTCTCTAATCATTTTCTCTGCTTGTGCTGGTCCCATTGTAACTGTACTAACAGTACCACCATATAATTCCTTTAATTTTAATGCTTCTTCGACACCAGCTAAATCATCAGGGTTAATGATTGATTTAACACCAGCACGAATTAAAGTATTTGTTTCTTTATCAATTTTAATCTCTGTTGTATCAGGGACTTGTTTAACTAATACGAGTATTTTCATTATCTAAGCACCTTCCCTGCGATAACCATACGTTGTACTTCTGATGTACCTTCATAGATTTCTGTGATCTTAGCATCTCTATAAAATCTTTCCATTTCATAGTCTCTAATGAACCCATAACCACCCATTAATTGAATAGCATCATCTGTAACTTCTACTGCGATTCTTGAACAATATAATTTAGCCATTGCAGCAGATTCTGTATAGTTTCTATTGTTATCTTTATCATCTACAGCTCTATCTAATAATAATTGACCAGCTGTAACTTTAGTTTTCATATCAGCAATTTTAAATTGCGTATTTTGGAAACTTGCGATTGGTCTTCCGAATTGCTTTCTTGTTTTAATATAATCAACAACGCGATCAAAAGCACCTTCAGCAATCCCTTGAGCTTGTGCAGCAATACCAATACGTCCACCATCAAGTGTCATCATTGCTATTTTAAAGCCTTCATTGACTTTACCTAATAAGTTTTCTTTAGGTACTTTAACTTTTTGTAGAATAAGTTCACAAGTTGAAGATGCATGGATACCCATTTTCTTCTCTTTAGGGCCAACCGTAAAGCCTTCCATATCTTTTTCTACGATAAATGCACTAATACCTTTTAAACCTAATTCTGGATTCGTCATCGCGAAAATTACATAAACATCTGCATAACCAGCATTCGTAATAAATATTTTATTACCAGTAATTTCATAATAATCACCAAAATCGATTGCCTTTGTTTGTTGACCAGCAGCATCTGTACCAGCAGCGGGTTCAGTTAAACCAAAAGCACCAAGGTATTGTCCTTTATTAAGTTTAGTTAAATATTTTTCTTTTTGTTCTTGAGTCCCGAAATGTGAGATTGGCCAAGCACAAAGTGAGGTATGTGCTGATAGAATAACACCTGTAGTTGCACAATATTTAGATAATGTTTTAACAGTATCAATATATGCTTTAGTGTCAGCCCCAACACCACCAAATTCAGTAGGGAATGGAATACCTAAAATACCGTATTTACCCATTTGTTCTACTGTTTCAGATGGGAATCTTTCTTCCTCATCTATTTCTCTTGCGATTGGTTTAACAACTTCTAGGCTAAATTGTTCAACCATCTTGTGTAATAGTTCGTGTTTCATCGTGGTGGCATAATCGTAGCTTCACCAGTAACAACCACATCACCATTTTGGTTATAAGCGATTGTTTCTAAGATCACTCGATTTTTCTCCTCGATAATTTCTTTAATCGTACATACTGCTTTAATTGTGTCGCCTATAAACACAGGTTTAATGAATTTAGAATCTTGACGCATGTAAATACTACCGCATCCTGGTAACTGAGTACCTAATACAGTTGAGAATAATGCGCTCACTAATCCACCGTGTACAATTCTTTTCCCGAAGATTGTATCACAAGCATATGCTTCATTGATGTGTACTGGATTTTGATCTCCTGATACACCTGCAAAAATAATCACATCAGCATCTGTCATAGTTTTTTGAAAATAAGCAGAGTCACCAACATGAAGATTTGCAATCGTTTTGCCTTTCATCTTGTAGCCTTCTTTCTGATTTAATTTTATGTAACATGAATAAACGTTCACCTTATCTTTATCATATGCCTGTTTATATTTTTTGTCAATAGGTAAAAAATTTTTTTATTGTTTTTTACTATCATTTCGGTTACACTTAAATTAGGTGATTATAGATGAATGAAACAAATTATCGTTTACCAAAACGAAAAGATGGTCAAAAAACGTTTGATCAAATCATAGAAGCAGCTAAGAAGTTATTTTCAAAAAACGGTTATTTAGGTACTTCAATTAATGAAATTATAGATAAATCAAATATCGCGACTGGTACGTTCTACTTATATTTTGATGATAAATTTGCTTTATATTCTTTCATATTAGCGAAATATCGTAAAAGTATTAGAGATAATATCAATAATGCGATTAAGGATGCTCATACGCGTTATGAAAAAGAACGCCTTGGTTTACGTGCGTTCTTAAAATTTGCTTGGGATGATCCACTAGCTTATAGAATTATTTGGGAATCTATGTTTGTTGATAACAAGTTATTTAAAGAGTATTATCAAACATTTAGTGAAAACTATGTAAGAGCATTAACACATTCTGTTGATTCTGGTGAAGTTAGAGATGATGTTGACTTGGAAACTCTTTCTTATTTATTAATGGGTATATCAAACTTTGTCGGTATTCAAGTGATGTTTAGAGACACATTAACAGAAAAGAAATTAGACTTCATTGTTGATGAAGCGATGAAAGTTTTAGAAGCAGGTATGTTTTTAAAGAAATAGATTTAATTGGGAGGGTATGATGAAAGAAAAACTTCAGTCATTAATCGGAACTATTGTTCTTGTAAAAGTTGATACTGCTGTTTATGCAAATTCAATTTTTAAAGGTGAACTTAAGGTAGTTGAAGATGATTATATAGAACTTATTACAACTAAAAAATCATATATGATTATGATTAAGTCTATCATATCAATTGAATATTAATTTAAAAGGATTACTCAAGTTAATGAGTAATCCCTTTTTTTTAGTTCATATAAAATGTATAGAGTGTTAATGACATCGTTGTCTGAGTTGTTGTAAAACTAACAGAACTTTGATCGATATAATAAATCCTATTTTGTGCTTCTAATTCATCTAAATAATCAAAAATATTTAAATGGTTAGTGACTGTAAATTCAACCTCTATACGTACATAATTTAAATTGTTACTAATAACCTCATTGAAAGGATTTTCTTGTCCATCATAAATATCAATTGAATAAGTAGATGATAATGAAATAAGTGTCTCATTTTTAACAAGAACGAGTTCATTATATATTTGTGACTCAAGGTATTGATCAGGTAGGTAAGGCGTTATCGTATCAATATGATCATAGAAACTATCTTGATGAAGCAATAATTTTTCATTAATTGATTCTTCAATTAACGACTGTTCTATCTGTAATTGAGCAATTCGATAACTTGTATATGCTCTAAGACCTAAATAAGCGAAACCAACTAATATTAATAGTATAATCAGTAGATAAACAGGTGTCATCGTATTAATCTTTTTACCAAACGCATTTGTTCTAGTCATAATAGACCACCACCTCCATCACATATTCAGATATAAACGTATATTCAGGATAGCTACGAAGCCAATTGTCAATTTGATTTTCATACAAATGATTAAGATAATTATATAACCTTGCTTTATCATCTGATGTAAAAGTTATAACGATTTTATGTTCTTTTGAGATTAAATCTAGTGATATAAAATCAACATAATCTCTATCGATTGATAACAAATCTTCTACATATGAAACTTCATCAAAAGTATATGCTGATAAGTCATCGTATGTGAGATTATAATCTATTTCATAGTTATTAAATATATATTTATCATTAATCGCGTCTTCTAGCATCATATCATCAACTTCTAACGCTTCTAGTATAGATTCTTCTAATGCGATATCTTTAAATCGGAAATAACCTGGTGTAATAACAAAACCAATCATTGCGAATAAGAATATAGCATAAACGGCTAAATATCTTAAGTTTAGTTGTTGTTTAGTTACACGTTTAATCACGTAGTTAACAGGTTCATAATCAAAGTTTTGATAAGTCATAGCTGCCAAATTTAATAAATTAATAATATTTGGATTTTTTTGAGCTTGGTCATAGGTATCATCATTGATAAAAGTGATATCAAACTCATGACAAATATCCATACAAAGTTGCTTTAAGTCGTGATAAACAATTTCGCTATCTGTTCCATCACAAATTAGAATTTTATCGATGGATTGTTTACTTTTTCTAAGATTATATTGATAATAATGTGTCACTATTTCTATGTAATTAGCTAAATATTTATTATTATCTTCTTCACCTAATTCATATTCATATAAAGTTGAAAAAATAGGTGATTTATTTTCTAATACACTCATTGTGATAAGTTGTTCATCAACTATGACAATTAATACATGTTCTTCTTCTTTAATATCATAAGCATGACTTAATATAGCTGATGTTAAATGTAATTCAACATTTCTAATACCAGCATGTTCAAAGATATCTAAATAATTTTCTATAAGGTTTTGATCACACAAGAATATTGTAATAATATATTGCATATCATCTTCATGTCTAACTTTATAAACATATGCAGCTTTATCAAATGGATACTTAATAGATTTACCCATTTCTTTTTCAATATATGCAGAAAGTTCTAAATTATTCATATCACCTTTAATGATTTGAACTTCACGAATTAAAATATTTTGATCTTGAATGATCCATTGGACATGTCGAGAGACTTTACCAAGCGATTTAAATGCATTAGAAAATAAGTGACTAAATGTTAATGGACTCTTTATATAACCCTGATCAATAATATTAGGTTCTAAATCAATAAATGCAGTTTTAGGTTCTAGTGTTTTTTGATCATAGGCATACATACCAATTTTAGTGTCACTGATATAAACATTTGTGATGTATTTGTTTTTCATTAAATCACATCCCAACTAAAGTTAAATACCATGAAATAATGTCTGATCCAAAATAATGCATGATAATAACTGCAATAGAAATAAATGGAACAAATGGTATATAATCTTTAAATTTTTTAAATATAAATATATAGATTAGTGCAAGTAAACTTGCTAAAAAAAGCGATAATAAATTAGGCCATATCGTGATAATTAAGCCAATAAATAGATATAACTTAATATCTCCACCACCAAGTGTTTCTTTTTTAAATATCTTAGAAGTTATATAAGCTAATAACCAAAAAGACAAGAAAATACTAGCTGATGAAATGAGATAATCAATGATATCCTTGTTAATGATTCTAAGGATAACCACACTTATAAAACCAACTATCCAAACCCTATCTATGACTATTTTATTGTTTATATCTGCTAAACTTTCAACAAGTAAAACAAATATAGCAATAAAGCTAATAAGGAGTTCTATTGATATGCCAAATATGATAAAACTAAGCATATATAAAAGACCACCTGTTAATTCAATAAGTGGATACTTGATATTAATTTTTTGTCTACAGTGTTTGCATCTTCCTAGCGATATAAAATAACCGAAAAAAGGTATAACATGAATAAAACTTATGTCATGTTTACAATGATCACAATGACTTCTGCCCATTAATGTCTCATGGTTTACAAGTCGTTCTGCTAAAACAGTAGCAAATGATGCAAATGTCATACCTAAGATTAATGAGTAAATAAGATATAAATAATCCATGTTAAACATCCTTCATATGTAAGTATAAATGCCTCTACCAACATTGATTAAGTTTGTAAAGGCATTTTATACTTCATCAGTTAAATTTATTCGTAAACTAAGAAGCCATCAATGTAGATTTCAGTGTAAGTTGCTGAAATAACATAGTTGCCTGATGAAACTTCAAATACATCAACACTTGATGCAATGACTGTTCCCTCATCATCTTCTTCTAAGATGACGTTTTCTGAGATGTATCCTCCGTTGTATAAATCATCCATAGAAAATGCAGTGACACCTGAGTTTTGAGCTATATAAAGCTGTGCAGCTGAATCAATTGCTGACCATTCAGCTACTGCTGCTCTTTCTCTTTGTGCACTAATTGTATTACCAATTGTTGGGATTGCAATCGCTGCAATAATACCCATAATTACTAATACTGCAATTAGTTCAATTAATGTAATAGCTCTTGAATTTTTGAGTGTTTTAACCATACAAATTCCTCCTATTTATTTGTTTTAATTATATGCTTAATTGAAATCTATTTCAATAAACAATCATATTTCTCCGCTTAATGAAAGCATTGGTAGCATTACTGCTAGTAACATAATACCTATTATTGAATATACAATAACAAGTAAAATGGGTTGAAGTGAGTTCTTAATTTTATCAATTCTAATTTGACTCATTTCATCATAATAATTAGATAAATTATACATCAAATCTGGTAATTCACCAGTATTTTCACCCGTTTCAATCATGTTTGTCATTATTGGATCAACATATTCACTGTTTAAAAATGATTTAGAAAATTTATCACCATTTTTAATATTCGTAATTGTCTCATCAATTAAATCTTTGTAGACCAGATTATTAACTAATCCTTTTGTTGAAATGAGCGCTTGAAGACTTCTAACACCATTAGACATCATTTGTGATAAAGTATTGGCGATAAGGATTTGATTATACATTCTTAAAAGTTCTCCAAATACTGGCATTTTTAATATACTTTTACTAATTAGGTAATCAAAATCTTTGATATATCTCTTTAAAACATATAATCCTAGTATGAATACAATTAATAATAGAAATACAGTTAATCCATAATTTTCGAAAAACTGACTTGTATTTAAAAAGAATACTGTAATTGCAGGAAGTTCTGCATTTTCAAATGAAAGAAATAATTCTTCAATATTTGGGAAAACAAATGCGACCATCATCACTGCAATCACCAAAGTTATAAGTAGGTAAATAATTGGCATACGTACAGTATTTGTGATTTGGGTTTTAGTTCTTATTTGTTTTTCATAATATAATGACATTTCTAACATTGTTTTAGCGATATTTCCTGAAAACTCTGCAATCTCCATCATTTGTATGAGCATTTGTGGAAATTCTTTAGGATGACTTTTCAATGCATTAGAAAATGTTTCACCATTTTCCAATTTCTCATAAATATCAAAATATAGTCTTCTAATATATTTATTATCTTGTTGAAGCGCTATAGTTTTTAATCCTTTTGTTAATGAGAAACCAGCATCAATCAGTGAACTAAATTGTTTTAAGAAGAATACAAGTTGTTTTTTAGATAAAATACGATCAATTGTAATCCCATTTAATCTTGTGATGATACTTTTAGTTTCAGTTAATTTAGTGACTTTTAGTTTTTTTAACTTTAAGTACTCTATACATTCTAACTGACTAACTGCATCAAAACTACCTGTAACTCTTCTGTCATCTTCATGATATGCTTCATACTTGAAATGACGTAGGTTCATGTTATACCTCTTAATCTGATGTTACTTTTAGAACTTCTTCAATGGTCGTCAGACCTTCTTGAACTGCTTCTAGACCTCTAACAATTAAAGGTTTTAATTTTTCTTTCTTTGCTTGTTTTTCTAATGATGAATAATCATCATTTCTTGATATTTTAGCTTCCATATCTTTAGATATAGGAAGAATTTCAAATAGACCTATACGACTTTGATAGCCTGTATGGTTACAAGATGCACAACCTTTTGCACGTTTTAACATTTGATTAGGATCTAATCCATATTTTTCCATTAAAGCACGCTCTGTTTCATTTGGAGCTTCATGATAACTACATTCAGTACATAATTTTCTAACAAGTCTTTGAGAAATCACACCACTTAATGAAGATGCGATTAAGAAAGGTTCAATACCCATATCTAATAGTCTTGTTATGGTTTTTAAAGAACTATTGGTATGAATGGTAGAAAGTACTAAATGTCCTGTTAAAGCCGCTCTAATCGCGATTTCAGCAGTTTCAGAGTCTCTAATTTCACCAACCATAATAATATTAGGATCTTGTCTTAAAATAGATCTTAATACATTAGCAAACGTTAAATCAATATCTGTGTGAACTTGTACTTGATTAATACCAGGCATTTTAATTTCAACTGGATCTTCAACTGACACGATATTTTTATCGGGTTGATTAAGTTCGTTTAAAAATGCATATAGTGTTGTTGTCTTACCTGAACCTGTAGGACCACTAACTAGAATAATACCATTAGGTTTATGAATCATCTTACGAACTACTTTTTCATCTTCATGATTTAATCCAAGTGAATCGACATTACTTAAATTACTAGATATATCTAGAATTCTAAGTACAATTTTTTCACCTCTAATCGTTGGTAATGTAGATACACGCATATCTAATGTTTTATCAACGACTTTAGTTTGTAAACGACCATCTTGTGGCACTCTAGATTCAGTAATATCCATATCAGCCATAATTTTAATTCTATTAATGACTTGTCTATGAATATCAGTCGGCAATTCTCTTACAGTTTGTAAGATACCATCTATACGGTATCTAATAAGTGTAGATCGATCTTGTGGATCGATATGAATATCACTTGCTCTTTGAAATACAGCACCAGAGAAAATTTGATTAACAAGTTTTACCATAGGTGTTTCTTCTAATTGAATTTCAACATGTTCTTTTGCAGTTTCTTTAACACCTAAGGCTTCTAAGGTATTCTTATAATCATATAGTCGATCTATATCGCTTAAAATGCTGTTTTTAGGCGCAGAATAAGCAACAGAACGATAACCTGTAATCATTCTAATCTCTTCACCAACCTCAAAATTTAGAGGGTCAGATGTAGCATATAAAATGCGTTGATTATCTATTCTAAGTGGAATAACAACGTGATGTCTACAAAAAGCTTCAGGAATTATTTTAATAGCTTCTGGATCATAATCGTAATTTTGTAAAGAAATACGTTTAATATGCGTAGTTTCTTCTAAAGCTTTTAAGATTTGCATTTCATTTAGTAATCCAAGTCTTATAAATGTTTCTCCAAGCTTTTCAGAAGGTTTTTGTTGTTTTAACGCCATATCTAATTGTTTTTGTGTTAATAGTTTAGAATCTAGTAAGATATCTCCAATACGTTTTAATGGCATTTTTTAACCCTCCTTAGCAACGATATTTTGTTCATATATTGCAGTTGTTGTTCTTGTTTGTTGATAGTATAGTAATTGATATGTGATAGTACCGTTAGGATGAGTTATTTTTCTACTAATTTCATAAACATGACCATCAACACCTTCAGTTACTAATAATAAATAAATATAATCAGTTGTAGTTTCTTCTATGATGATTTCTGGTGTTGTATCAGTTAATATTTCATTTGTGATATAAGTTGAACTAAATGGAATAGTTGAAATAATTGTTGTTTCATCTTCATATGTATTCACATATGGATAACCATAAAGACTAAAAACTAATTCATTTTCATTTAATGCTGTGATTGTTACTTCTAAATCATAATCATACGTATTATAAAATGAAAAGTCTTGTCCTAAAGAGCTCAATACTTCAGCATTTGCAAAAGTTTGAACAAATTCAGGTTCATCAATTAAGTAAGGTGTAAAATCATAACTTGTAAAATGTGAGTTAATTGATAATTGCATTAATTGTGTTGCGATATAACTTAACTCACGGTTTTCCAAATTAGAGTCTCTTAATGCATCTAATAATGAAAATCTTTTATTTTGAGTAATTGTAAAACTTGATGCTTCTTCTAATATTAATGCATGATTAACAGAATCACTAGATGCAGTAAATGAATTTAATAATGTTTGCTGTTCACTATTTTGCATATAATCTTGAAGTCTATAAGTACTTAATCTTTCCATGATTTTAGCATCTCGTAAAATATCTATATATAATTGTTCTGTATCAACTTTATTCATAATATGCTCACCAAATGTATCAATGAGCTCATCATTTAATTGATGTTGTTTTGTCATATTAAACTCTACAACTAAAGGATTTATATCATCTTCAACAATTTGATTAATTGATTCATAAATATTAAAATCAAAAAAGGTCAGATCAAATGGATATTCGATATTCTGATATAAAATATGATAATCAGCAATATCTTCCCACTCTTCTAAACCTTCATTAATGACGTCGACATATTCATCTTGATCATAGTTTGTAAGTGAGATCGTACCTAAAATTGTATAACCTTGGTTATTACTTGTTAAAAAAGAATCCAAAGTAAAAACAATCATTCCAATGTTAATGGATATTAACAGAATGAGGATGATAATTGATGATAACTTATGATTTGATAATTTAAGCATAAATTCATCTCCGATCATTGTTTTAAAAATCTCATTTACTATGACTTTATAAGTAGTTCTATATATAAATATTATATCAAAAAAAATTATATTTGAAAAAAAACAGTCTTATAGGGCTATCAATTATTGTTTGTTTGTTGCATATAACTAATTTCCTAGCATATAATAAAGATATATAAGGAGTATTTTATGCATTATTTTAAGAGTAAAAGAGCTGTGACAGTACTTGAATCAATTGCTTCAGTCGTGATTATTTCGATTATTATGATCACGTCTTTTACGCTGATTGTAAATACTAGAAATCAAACGATTGCAACGAATGAAGAATTAGTCGCTGTTGAAGTTGCTAAACGTGTCAGAGATCAAATCATTGATCAATCAACTTATACAATGATTGATGAGTGGCTAGCAAATGATCAAATCATATTATCTAGTTTAACTTCTATTCAAACTGATATGCCATTTCTTTTAAATGCATTAACATATGATCTAGGTGAAGGCAATTATGATAAAGAAGTCATCGTTACATTTCATCCTCAAACAAATGAAGATAGCAATTACCAAATGATTCATTTTACTGTTAGTATTACTTATTATAGAACTAGAACAATTGAACTGGAGGGATTCATTTATGAATCATAAAGGTTTAACAATAGTTGAATTAATTGGTGCAATTGTCATTTTAGGCATTTCTCTTTCCTTATTGACATTACTCATTTCATTTGTCATAAATGCAAATGATCAAACCTCAATAAATGCTTCAGCTAACCAAATAGGAACATTAGCAATTAGAACAATTACGACATCTTTAGAAGACTTAGATGCGAATGCTTACTTAACTTCGATTACTGATAATGAGATTAGTCTTCTAAAAGAGTATGAGTATGCATATGACGAGGAACAACAAAAAATCATATTAGATGTTTATGATTTACCAATTATCTATGATTTATCGATTCAAGATGGTGATTTAAATATTAATGGTGACTTATTTGATTTCAATATATTCACATTATCAAATGATTCCTCTCTAACTTATTATGAATCTAATCAAACATTATATATAGATATTGTCTTAATATTAGTCGCTTCCAATTTAGAAAATAGTTATACATTTAATATGACATATAGTATGGATATTAATGATATCCCACAAGTATAGGAGCATATATGAATCATAAAGGTGTTAGTTTAGCCATAATTTTAGGTATTATCATCTTTATCACGTCTATCGTGGTTGTTTCAGCGACGCTTGTGATCAAACAATCTATAGCAATTGAAGCCGATTTTAAAGCTCATGAGTCTTATTTAAATGCACAGGCATCCATAGAAGCTGCCAATCAAATTATTATTAGAGAACAAAATGTATCTGATACATTTATTACTGAACTATCAGATTATATGGGTATTACGATAGAAATATATCAAAATGATATTTATTTAGTATCTGCAGTTACAACAACCGATCGCGTCGTTAAAAGTTATTTAACATTAACAAATGGCGCAGATTCAATTAATTTAACAAATGACTATTTTAGTCATACAGGTATAGAAGAAGATTTCGAACGTAATCCGTTATTAGAACCTGGTATTATGCTTTCTAGTTATTTAAATGTCTTTATTCCAGATACATATCCAGAATTAAATCATTATGAGAACTTCCAAAGTTATCAAGAGATATTTGATTATATTTATGATTTAACGCAAACCACTTCTACTTTTAAAACAATTACACCTCAAGCATTTGAGAATTTAAATACACATACATTATTAGAAAATTATTATATTACTGGGAATCTAAGATTTAATAAAGGTGGTAATATTATTGTTCCAGAAGGCAAAATATTATTTATAGATGGTGATGTTGTTCTATCAAATAATAGTTTAATCGATGGTATCGTTGTGATTAACGGCAAATTAGATGTTAAAACTGCAAGAGGTGATTCTGCTTTAACCGCGACTATTTATGCATCAGGTGATATATCATTTGATTCATCATTGTTACTTGGCACAGCAATAAGACCAACTTTCATATTTACAGATGGCAAAGTTACATTTAAAGATAATGTACTTAGCTATGGATTCGTAATTGCTGAAGAAGTTACTTTTAAAAATGCTAATGTTAATATTGATATGACTGGTGGCGTTTATGCCGATACAATTAATAATCTAGATGATAGTCAAATTGATCGAAACTATACAATTGATGATGTTGAAATCCTTGATTTAGGTGTCGTCAATGAAACGGTTATAACACCAGATAGTGATGTCCATCAAGGTTCTGTATATACTAATCCAAAATAAAAAAGATGCCGATGCATCTTTTCTTTTATCTAAACATTTCAGAAAACTCCTTCTTCAAGACGATTGTCTAAGTGGGAGATGAATGAAAAATATTTTATGGATTTTAAATCAATATTTGCATATAATTTTGTTATAAATAACAAAAAGGATGTGAGATTGATGATTAAAGGCTATAAGTATAGACTAAAACCTAATCAAGAACAAATAGATTTAATCAATCAAACATTTGGGTGTGTTCGTAAAATGTGGAATACACTGCTTTTTGAACGAGAATCCATCTTTGAATTATTTGGTGAGCATAAAGCACTATTAAGTAGTCATAAGTATATGAACCCTAAATATATTAAAGAGCAATTTCCTTATATGTATGAAGTAGACTCACAAGCCTTAACAACTTCTTGGCTACATCTAAAGACTGCGTATAATCATTTCTTTAATCAGACACATGACTTTCCCAAATACAAGTCAAGACATAACCCAATACAGTCATATACAACACATCAAACAAATAACAACATTAGAATCGAAGGTTCTTATATAAAGCTGCCTAAGTTAGGTTATGTTAGGTTTAACTATCATAGAACACTGCCTCAAGATTCTATGATTAAGGCAGCGACTATTAAATGTGAAGCAGGTAAATATTATGTATCTCTTCGCGTTGAGTCAAAAGAAAAAGAAATGATCGATTCAAACTTTAAACGATCGATTGGTCTTGATTATACACTTCATGGACTCTATACAGATAGCGAAGGACATTCTGCTAACTATCCTGATTATTATAAACAATCACTTGATAAGTTAAAAAAAGAGTCTCGCATCTTATCAAGAAGACATAAGGGCTCTAAGAACTATCTAGAACAAAAACAAAAACTATCTAAACTGCACCAACATATTAAAAACCAACGAAAAGATTTCTTACACAAAACATCTAGAAATTTAGTTAATCATTATGATGTTATCAGTATTGAAACACTTGATTTAACTGAAATGGCGAAAACCAAGCATTTCAGAAAATCAATATCTGATACCGCGTATCATATGTTTACAAAGTTTCTTGAGTATAAATTAAAAGATGAAGGTAAAACCCTCATCAAGATTAACAAATATTATCCATCGAGTAAGACATGTAGTGTATGTGGTAATGTTCATGATATACCTTTAACACAAAGAACATATACTTGCACATGTGGAAATCAAATGGATAGAGACCATAACGCAGCCATTAATATTGGCATACAAGGTCTCATAGAATATAGTAAACAGGCGTATGGAACAGACGTCTTAAGCTTGGCCAATTAGAGAACATTAGTTTTCTTTACCCAAGAAGCCCCCACTTCAAACTTGTTAAGTGGTGGGTAGTTCACTAATAAACTGGCATTACAGTAATTTGAGATCCATCACAAGGTATATCTAGACGACAATTTAGTTTGTTGTCGATACCTTGACCAAGTTCAAATTTATAAAAATCAATGACATTTAAATTTAGTGGTTTGATATAGCTACTTACAGATTGGCTAGGATCTTTAAAGAATGGTTGATCAAGTAGAGAAATAGATTTCATATATTTATTAAATCCTAATTCATCAAATGAACCATGATTTTTTTCATACATAAATTTTTCATAATTTATCGTATCTTGATCAATTTTATCAAATGCTAAATATTGTGCTTGATTTGCGACTACTTGTAAAGCTAGATCATTAGCAACACTTTGATTCTTCTCGTTTAAAACCACTAGAGAAGCGATTCTTCCTTGATTATGCGTATAAGTCCCAAATGTCTGACTATCAGCCTTACGAACGCGATAAAAACGTCTTAATGATAGGTTTTCTTTAGTTTGTGCAGCTACATAAGTTAGAGCGTCATTAATTGTTTTACCATCTGGTAATACGATATCTAATGCCGTTTTAGGATTAGTTACATCCGATTGAATTAATGGTTTTTTAATGGATTCAATAAATGCTTTAAAGAATTCATTTTTTGTAATAAAATCAGTTTCAGCATTTACTTCAAATAAAATTGCTTCATTATCTAATACTTCAACAACCACTACACCCTTAGATGCTACGCGATCATTTCCTTTTACTTTAACTTGATTTTTTTCAATAAATTTAAGTGCTTCGTCATAGTTATCTTGACTATGTTCTAGTGCTTGTTTACATAGGATAAAGCTAGCACCAGTTTCAGTTCTTAATTGTTTTAATAATGTTTGATTCATGATATACACCTCACCTTAAATATATTAACACAGCTCTATACAATTTAGTTAAAAAAATGCATAAAATAAATAAAAAAGACACGAAATGTGTCTTTTATTATTCATCATCAAATAATGATAATTGTGAAGTTGATAATTTTTGATTCCCACTAACGATACGTTGCCATTTTGTTGAACGACCAACACCAAGCGGACGAATCTTATTTTCATCTTTTAAGCGTTTTAACGTACGATCAATCGTTGCGTCACTTACATTTGGATGACGTTTTCTTAAATCATTTTTAGTAAATAGTTCTGGCATCTTTAATATAGAGTTTTCTAGATTATCAGATTTATTCAATCCTTTTTCAAAATCATATTCATGACTGAAATTCTCTACTTCTTCATAACTGTCAATTAATATATTAACGAGTGATCGATGCAACATATCTGTTTGAGCGAACCCAGATTGCCAGTAATAACTAGCTGTCACGATGCCTTGTTGCCAACCATCCTTAATTTTATAGAAATATTTAAAGAAACTTACATATTTAAATACACTAAAATCTTTAACAAGTAATGCATATAAAATAATCATTGAAACTAACTCATTTTCTTTATTTAATAAATTACTATTAAGAAGGTCAACATATAAATTAATCATGAGTTGAGTTAACTCAACTTTATTTGATTTTAAATTTTTACGATATAACTCAAATAGTTTTTCTAAATCTTCTTTCTTTGAATGACGTTTCATGCGTAGCATACCTTCATCCATTGCTTCATAAGTATTAAAGCTAATTGGTTCATACTCATGACTAATCATCTTGACTAAATTACCAATTTCATTAACAAGCAACTCAAAATCTTCAGGATGTTTCTTTAATTGAATATATCCTTCTTTTAAGTTATTAAATAAATGTTCATCTTTAGTTCGAGCACTCATATTTTTCTTGCTAAATAATTTAAGTCTTGCATCAGTCATTTTTAAGTCTAACCATTTACCTAAGTAATATAGGTCTGTTTCTTGTGTTTTACGATAGAATACTTGTTGATCGCGACTAAAAAGATCGTCATAATAAAATGACTTACCTTTATTTTCATAAAGTGATAGTAATAATAAAATCACTTCATTGGTCATTTGTATACGGTCTATATTTTTAAGTGCGTTCATACATATCCTTTCTATCTAAATACACTATCTCCAATAAATTCACGTAATAATGAATGATTTGGAACTAACGCGTCATCAATATCCTCGATATATTTCAAGAATTTTAATAATCTATTTGCTGTGATAAAGTGTTTAGATGCTCTATCAATGTCTTTTAACTGTGATACAGCGTGTTTTTTGAGAACTGCTAATTCATATGTAAGTTCTGAGTTAAACACGTAATCTGCTTCATTTTGGAACGGATAAATCCATTTAAATTCACCTTTTCTAACATTAGCCCACATATCCATCGTCATTGAGGCTGATGAATTACGATATTTTTGATCTCTAACAATTCTTCTAAGTAATCTAAGTTCAGTAATACTAATTGGATTATGATCATCAATATGTAATTGTGTTTGTGGTGAAATATATATTTTATATTTTTGATGTTTTGGAATACTATAAGTTAATTTTTCATTTAACGCATGAATACCTTCAATAATAATTGGTGTATCATGGCTAAGTTTTACAGTTTTACCTTTTTGTCTTGTACCTGTTTGGAAGTTAAAGTGAGGAAGTGTCACTTCTTCACCTTGGATAAGGTTAAGCATATCATGATTAAATTGCTCTAAATCAAGTGCTTCAACATGTTCTAAGTCCGGTTGGCCAAAATCATCTTTAGGAGCTTTTGCTTTTCCTAAATAGTAATCATCAATTGATATCATCACAGGATGAATACCACGACTCATAAGTTCTATTCTTAAACGATTAGAAAATGTCGTTTTACCGCTTGATGAAGGGCCAGCAATACCAATTAATTTAATAGAATCAATATTAAATTCAATTTGATCACCTAGTTCGTGTAACATATGTGAGTGTTTTGATTCACACATATAGACAAAATCTCTTGCTGTATCTTCATTAGATGCGAATTTATTAATCTTTGGTATTGTATTACCATCAATAATACGTCCCCATTTAGCAACATCTTTTAAAGCTTTACCAAAATTAGGTTCATCAATGAATTTAGGTATTTCACCATTTAATTCAGCTCTTGGATATTGGATAATAAATCCTGGATAATATAAAAACATGTGATAGTTCTTTAAATAACCAGTACTTGGTAACATATAACCAAACATATAGTTAATATAATCATGACATTCATAATAATTTACTGTATCTTCGTCACGATATTTTAAGATATCTACTTTATCTTCCATATCAAAAGAGTCATATAGTTTAATTGCTTCTTTGATATTGATATTATGTCTTTCAATTTTAAAATCACTTGATATAATACGATCAACTTCTTCTCTAATCTCTTTTACGATAGAAGGGGATAATAAGTGTTTAAAATTTTCAAAAGTTGCTAGAATAGCACGACTTATACTATAACTAAACTTAAGTTTTACTGTCGGATATAAATGATGGACTGCCATAGCGACTACATATCTTAATGTTGATTCATAGATCTTGATTGCATCTGGATCTGAGTGATCGATAAATTCAATCTCACAATCATTTTTAATACAAAATGATAATTCTCTAAGTCTACCATCAACTTTGGCAGCTAATACATGCTCTAACTTAAGATTTTTAGCAATCTCTTCAAGTTTTAGAGCTTTTTCAAATGTTACTTCTTTTTGATTTACAACTACTTTCATAATTACTTGTATACTCAAAACTGTAATAATAGATTAAGTATAGCTTCCTTTCTATCTATTGTTATAATTAATTAAGCACTGTGGATTTGTGTCATACATGTATAGCTTTGACTATTATAGGAGACTCTTACCACAGTTCTTATTTTTTAATGTCAATCAGTAAGTTAGCGCTCGACGCTTCATCACAAGACTACATAAATAAGAAATCTGTGACTTACCCAGTGCTAAGACTTAATTGGAGGTGTTTTTATGTACTTCATCGGCATTGATATTTCTAAGTACAAACACGACTGCTTCATAGCTACTGAAGCAGGTATTACAATCAAAGCATTCAGCTTTGACAACAATCGTATAGGTTTCGATTTATTTCTTGAAACACTTAAATCACTTGATAAATCACAAGAAATAAGAATAGGTCTTGAGTCAACAGGACACTATGGATCAAACCTTAAACAGTTCATCACATCAAATAACTACACTTATCTGGAATTCAACCCTTACTTAACGCACATGTTCTCAAAGGCATTATCGTTACGTAAGACAAAAACAGATAAAGTTGACGCAAAAACCATTTCAAGTATGCTAGGTTCTGTTGACTACAAGACCTTACATACTAGATTTTACCACATCAATGAATTAAAACAATTAGTTCGATATCGCCATGTTCAAATGGTGAAACGGTCTAAAACATTAATTGAACTAACAAATATCTTAGATCGCATCTTTCCTGAGTATAAACCCTTTTTCAACGAAAGACTCGCTAGTAGTGCGATTTATATCCTTAAGAAGTTTAAGTCAAGAGCAAGAATTTCCAAGCTTTCTAACAAAGATTATGAATCTATTAGAAGTTATTCCAAAGGAAAAATCACTTATGTAAAGGTTCAAAAACTTAAATCTTTAGCTAAATCATCTGTTGGTTATGAAACTAAGACTGATCTCTTACTTCTTAAACACATCATTAAACATTATGAGGAATTATCAATTACACTTGATTCAATTGAAGGAGAAATCCTATCACTCATGAAAGATATACCTCAAACATTGACATCCATACCTGGCATATCACTTATTTCAGCAGCAATCATCATCGCTGAATTAGGTGATTTCAAAAACTTTACGAATTCTGCTCAAATTGTTTCATTTGCAGGACTCGATACATCAGTTAATCAATCTGGAACAATGGAAACTAGAGGTCATCTTGTCAAACGTGGTTCTGGATTACTTCGAATGACTTTTTGGCAAATCACGTTCTCAAGTTTGAGATTAAATCCAACACTTTATGACTACTACCTTAAGAAGCGTTCTGAAGGTAAACATCATAAAGTCGCGATGGTTCACACTGTAAGAAAACTCATACGTGCAATTTATCATTTAGGTGTCAATAAATTGACATTTGATTATTCACAATTCAAATAATCAAATGAGGGTGTAGCTACCTCTTCATGATTTATATTTAATATTTAGACTTCCTAGTGAGGTCTTTTACCGTTTAATTAAATTACACGCTTGACTTATTATAGTAAGTCTCCTTAATGATTAATCCTCATCATCAAATAAATCAAATCTTGAAATTGTAATCTTCGTGTGGTCTTTGGTTTCAATTGCTTCTTCTTTAACAGCTTTTAAAATATCTTCAACTTCTTTAGATGTTTCTGATATTTTTTTAGGTTTTAAAGGTGTTGGTTCATCGTTAGTGGCTTCTTCAATATAAATACGTTCAGCAACACCAACTTTTGAGACTTCAATCATCTTCTTACCAAACTTATTGTAGTTACCTTTTAAATCTTGTGCTGTTGTTTCTAGTAAGTCATTTTCACTAATGATTCTTACTTTAACATTTTCTTTAATTTGAGCTCTTGATAGTCTTGATAAATCAACGCCATCATGAGGATTAGATTTTAAATGATCAATAATTAAAATACCGCGTCTATTTCTATTATATAAAGGTAGCTCTGCTACAACATCAGTAATGACATGTCCTCTTGATGTAAGACATACTAATTCATCACTTTCATGCGCAAATCTAGCAGCAGCAATCATATCAGTTTCTGATAGACTCATACCTTTAACCCCACCAGCTTGTAAGCCATATGATGGTAGATCATCGGTACGCATTCTAAGTAGATATCCATTTTTAGATAGTGAAATGATATTAGCTTTTTCACCTAAATCAACTGAAGCAAGTTGGTCATCTGACTGAATCTTCATTGCTCTAATTGTTTTATTGTATCTAGAAACGTTGAAATCTCTTAGATTTGCTTGTTTCATCATACCATTCTTAGAAGCGAGTAAGAAATACTTATCAACTTCAAATGAATCAATTGCGAACACTTCAACAAGCGTTTCATCTGATTCTATTGGTACGATATTACCCATATAATTACCTAAATCTTTCCATTTTTGGTCATCTATTTTATAGACTGGAAGATATATGTAATTACCTTTATTTGTAAATAGTAATAAAGTATTTAATGTGTTTGTTTCTTTTTCATAAATTAAGACATCATCTTGTTTTAATCCTGGTTCTGGTGTTGCTTGGTATGATCTTGCACTTGCACGTTTGATATAACCATCTTTAGTCACACCAATATAAACCATTTCTTCAGATATTAAATCTTTTTCATCAATCTTAATTGTTTCAATTTCATCTTCAATAACTGATCTTCTTTCATCACCAATCAGTTTAACAACTTGTTTTAACTCATTCTTGATGACTTTCTTTAAGACAGATTCTGATTGTAAGATGTTATTTAGTTCTTCTATTTTAGCAGTTAAATCATCACTTTCCTTCTGTAATGCTTGAATATCTGTATTAGATAATCGATATAATTGAAGTGTAACGATCGCTTCAGCTTGAAGATCTGTGAAGTTAAATGCACTAATAATATTTTCTTTAGCATCCTTTTTGTTACTAGATGCTCTAATGATTTTAACGATTTCTTCAACAACAGAAACCATTTTAATTAAACCTTCAACGATATGTTGACGTTTCATTGCTTTTTCTAATTCAAAATTAGAACGATTTGTAATCACATCTTTTTGGTGATCGACATATGCTTTAATAATTGGTAATGCACCAACTAATACTGGTCTATGATTCATAATCGCGACCATATTATAGTTATATGATACTTGTAGATCAGTCGATTTATATAATAGATTTAGCATTAAATTCGCATCTGCACCTTTTTTAAGGTCAACTGCGATACGTAAACCTTGTTGATCTGATTCATCTCTAATTTCTAAAATATCATCGATATGTTTATCAATTCTAAGCATATCCATAGATTTAACTAAATCAGCTTTATTAACTTCATAAGGTATTTCAGTAATGACGATTCTTTCTTGAGCTTTAGCCATTTCTTCAAATTCTGCTTTCGCTCTAATAATCACTTTACCTGAACCAGTTGTTAAGGCATCTCTAATACCATCCTTACCTTGGACAATACCACCAGTAGGGAAATCTGGACCATGAATGATATCTAATATTTTTTCTATTTTAATATTTTCGTTATCTAAATAAGCGATTGTCGCATTCACAACTTCACTTAAATTATGTGGTGGAATTTTAGTTGCGTAACCAGCAGAAATACCTGTTGCACCATTGACTAATAAATTAGGAAATTTTGCAGGTAGCACAGTAGGTTCTAATTCCTCATCATCAAAGTTAGGAATAAAAGGAACAGTACGTTTTTCAATATCTTGAAGTAATAATTCAGATGCAAGTGATAATCTAGCTTCCGTATAACGCATCGCGGCAGCTGAATCACCATCAATTGAACCATTATTACCATGCATATCAATAAGTAATTGTCTCATTTTAAAATCTTGAGATAGACGTACCATAGCTTCATAAATAGATGAGTCACCATGAGGGTGATATTTACCCATGACTTCTCCAGCAATTCTCGCTGATTTTTTATATGGTTTATTATGAAACATACCTAATTGTTGCATCGCATATAAAATACGACGTTGAACTGGCTTTAAGCCATCTCTTGCATCAGGTAATGCGCGATCTTGAATAATGTATTTAGAATATTTACCAAAACGTTCTGATACGATATCTTCTAAAGGTGTTGCAATAATATTTTCTTCAACGAATTTTTCTATCTTTTTTGATATACTTGCCATATTATTCAATCCCCTTTTCTAAATCAAAGTCATCAGTCATTTCAAAATCGACATTTTCTTCAATCCATTCTCTACGTGGTTCTACCTTATCACCCATAAGTGTAGAAATACGTTTATCAGATGCACTTGGGTCATCTAATTTAACTTGAATTAAAGAACGACTTCTAGGATCCATTGTTGTTTCCCATAGTTGATTTGCATTCATTTCACCTAAACCTTTATATCTTTGAATTGTATAAGGGTTACCATTAATATATGATTTTAACTCTTCATCTGACCAAGCATAAAATGACTCTTCTTTACGACCAGCTTTTCTTGTTATTTTATATAATGGAGGTTGTGCGATATATAATCTGCCTTCTTCGATTAATGGTTTCATAAATCTAAAGAAGAATGTTAATAGTAATACTTGAATATGCGCACCATCTGTATCCGCATCTGTCATAATAATGACCTTATTGTAATTACATTTTTTAATATTAAAGTCATGACCAAAATCAGCACCAATCGTATAGATCATTGTTGAAATTTCTTCATTCTTTAAAATTTGATCTAAACTTGCTTTCTCAGTATTAATAACTTTACCACGAAGTGGAAGAATCGCTTGGAATTTTCTGTTTCTACCTTGTTTAGCAGAACCACCAGCTGAATCCCCTTCGACTAAGAATAATTCATTAATAGATTTATCTTTACCTTGAGCAGGTGATAACTTACCTGATAATGAGATTTCTTTTTTATCTTTTTTCTTACCATTTCTAGCTTCATCACGTGCTTTTCTTGCTGCTTCTCTTGCTTTTTGAGCACTTTGAGCTCTAGAGATGATGTCAGATGCGACTTTTTTATTTTCTTCTAAATAAGTCGTCATATTTTCATATACGACATTATCTGTCGCATTTCTTGCCTCAGGTGTACCTAGTTTTCCTTTAGTTTGTCCTTCAAACTCTAGAACTTCTTCAGGAATTCTAAGAGAAATAATCGCCGTTAAACCTTCACGGATATCAGAACCATCTAGGTTAGGATCTTTATCTTTAATGACTGAATATTTTCTAGCGTAATCATTAACTGATCTCGTTAATGCAGATCTAAATCCAGTTTCATGTGTCCCACCATCTTTAGTTCTAACATTATTAACGAAAGAAATAATGTTTTCTGAATATGATTGGCTAAATTGAAGCGCAACATCAACTTCAATACTTTTCTTTTTATTATGTAATAATGGAAATTCTTGCTCGATTAAAACTACTTCACTCAATGTTTTCTTCTTTTCATTAAGTAAGTCAATATAAGCTTTAATCCCATCATCATATTGGAATACTTCTTTTTGTTTATGTCTTTGATCAGATAAAGTCATCTTTAATCCTTTGATTAAAAATGCTGATTCTCTTAATCTTTCTTTAATTAAGTCATAACTCATCAAAGTTGTAGAAAACATTTTAGGGTCTGGTTTAAACCAAACGGTTGTACCTGTTTTCTTTGTATCACCTAAACGTTGTAATGGTTCAATTTTTTTACCACCATTAGAAAAACGTTGTTGCCAGATACCTTTATCTCTTTGAACTGTAACTTCTAAAAATTGTGAAAGTGCATTAACAACACTTGACCCAACCCCATGAAGACCACCAGAGACTTTATAACCACTAGCATCAGAGAATTTACCCCCTGCATGCAAAACAGTAAAAATCACTTCTGTGGTAGGTATACCAGAAGCGTGCATTTTATAAGGCATACCGCGTCCATCATCAGTTACCTCAATACTATTATCTGATTTGATTGTTACATTAATTTCTTTAGCGTAACCACCTAAAGCTTCATCGATTGCATTATCGACGATTTCCCAAACTAAATGGTGTAATCCCCTTTGATCTGTTGAACCGATATACATCCCTGGTCGTTTACGTACTGCTTCTAATCCCTCAAGTATTTGAATGGATTTTTCATCATAATTTTTGTTTGTATTATTCACATGATCACCAACTTATTTTTATGTATTAATTATATCAAAAAACATGGTCATACACAATATATGAGTATGTTTTATTTATTACTGTAAATTTATTAAAACAATGTTATAATAGGACATAATGAGGTGATACTATGACATATTATTTATACATGGGTTTACTGCTAATTGTATCATATTTTCTAGGATCAATACAAAGCGGTTTAATTATTGGAAAAGTTTTTAAAAAAATAGATATTAGAGAACACGGTTCTAAATCAACTGGCTCAACAAACGCCATTCGTGTTCTAGGATTTAAATACGGTATATGGGCATTTGTCTTTGATGTTTTAAAAGGCGCGATCATTATCGGTGTTTTAAAAATATTTAAGATTGAATCATTATATATGGTAACTGATAACTTTAGTATCGTAACACTTTACGGTTTAGGTGCTGTTATTGGTCACGTATTCTCTATATTTAACAATTTTAAAGGTGGAAAAGCAGTTGCTACATCTTTAGGTGTTATCTTTGCTGTAGAGCCATTAATCGGTGTTTTAATTTTAATAGGATTTGGTACTGTATTCTTAATTACAAGATATGTATCATTAGGATCAACAGTTTCAGTTGGGATTGCATTAGTAAGTTTTATTACTAGAATATTCCTACCTGTACATGAGTTATCTACAATAACTAAAGTATTTGATTTAATCGTATTATCAAGTTTTGGTTTAATTATCGTTTTAAGACATAGAACTAATTACCAAAGATTAAAAGAAGGTACAGAAAATAAAATGTAAAAAAAAAGACATTGCAAAATGTCTTATTTATATTGATTCATTGAACTAAGTATTTGTCTTACTTGTTTTTCAGATGGTGTACGTCCCATTTGACGCATCATTTCTCTGATCATTTGTTCATTTACTGGTGGGTTTTTCTTTAAATATCTTTGGAACCAAGCTCTGGCACCGAAGAAACCTGCGATACCACCAACTAGTAATACACCAACTAATATTAAGATGAAAGCCCAAACTGCTAAACCTGGCATATGCTCACACTCCTATCATTTCTATTCTACTTGAATATGATAAAAAATACAAGGTAATTATAAGAACTTACATAAATAAAATAAAGGGGAATTTTTATATGGATTTTTTTGATTTGATATTATCATTTTTATTTACATCATTAAGATTTGTCATGATTGCTTATATAGGGTCATTAATATTAGGTAATAGGCGTAAAATTGGGATCTATTTATTATCTGGATACTTCATTTTTCAATTAACTAATACAATATATGGTTTATATATTAATGGTGACATTGTATTATTTTTAATGCTACTATTTACCAGTGTACTACCTATATTAATTGGACTATACGCATTCATTAAATTAACTGGTGGTTTTACTAGGTTTAGTAAAAAACAAAAAACATTAAAACTTAAAAAAGTACATTCAGTATTATATCCGAAGAGTTATATTAAGCGAATTACTGCGATTACATTATCAATTTCAATATTAGTATTAATCATATTAATTGTTGATATCTTGCTTCAATTAGAATTGATGAATCTTATCTCACAAATCATATTTGGAACAATTTCTGGTCTCATAATTATATTTGTTATTTATCAGACATATACTAATATGAATATAGAATATGATCGCATATTATTATATGTTGGTAAAAATAAAGAAAAATGCTATATGTTAGATTTAAATGATTATATAAGACCAATATCAATTACAGATGTCTATCATAATGAAGACTATATCATTGATGAGATGGGTAAAATCACTGTAAATCAAGGTATGAAAGTTATTGAAAAAAACTATATTTATTGGATTGCTACTTCTGCAAATATTGAAATTCATGAAGAAGGATTTGATCAAATCACTAAACCATTTGGTGATTTTATTGATGATGTAAGCAAATATCAAAAAATTAATCTTAAACTCAAATTAGAAAATGGTAAATATTACGAATAATATAAGGATTTAGCTTTTGCTAAATCTTTTTTTTTTGCATAAAAAAACACCAAATCAAATGACTTGGTGTAATTTAATTAAGTTAATTAGATGATTGGTAAATATTTATCTAATTCGAATTGAGTAACTTTAGTTTTGTACTCATCCCAATCAGCTGTTTTAGCTTCGATGTATTTTTCGAATAACTCTTCGCCAAATACTTCTTTCATTAATTTAGATTCTGCAAAGTATTCAGTCGCTTCATGTAATGTTCCTGGAAGTGATACAATACCATGTTTTTTACGTTCTGAATCACTCATCTTAAATAAGTTTTTCTTGATTGATGGAACGCATTTGATTTCATTAGCAACACCATCTAAGCCTGAAGCTAAGATTGATGCGATTCCTAAATAAGGATTTGCTGATGGATCTACTGAACGAACTTCGATACGAGTTGCTCTACCTCTTGCAGCAGGAATACGGATCATAGCTGATCTATTAGCATCACTCCATGAAATATATGAAGGTGCTTCAAATCCTGGAACTAAACGTTTGAATGAATTAATTGTTGGGTTAGTTGCTAAACAGAATTCTCTAGCATGTTTCATAACACCAGCAATAAAGTGATGAGCTGTATCTGATAATAAGTTTTCAGAAGTTGCATCATAGAATAAGTTATTACCATCTGCATCAGAGATTGAGCAGTTAGTATGCATACCTGAACCATTGATACCTTCAACTGGTTTTGGCATGAATGTTGCATGGAAACCATGACGTCTTGCTACGTTTTTAACTAAAATTTTGAAAGTTTGAATGTTATCACAAGCTTCTAGTGCATTATCAAATCTAAAGTTAACTTCGTGTTGTCCGTATGCTACTTCGTGATGTGATACTTCCATTTCGAATCCCATTTTTTCTAATTCTAATACGATGTCACGACGAACATCTTCAGAACCATCCATTGGTGATAAATCAAAATAACCACCTAAATCTGAGAATTCTCTTGTTGGATGACCATTTGCATCTAATTTAAATAAGAAGAATTCTGGTTCAACACCAACGTTGAATTTATCAAAGCCTTTACCTAAGTCTTTCATTTGTTTTAAAGTTCTTTTTAAAACATTACGAGGATCACCTTCATATGGAACATGATCGTTTGTATAGATGTCACAGATTAATCTTGCAACTTTAGCATTAGGTACTACTTCCCATTCTAAAATTAACCAAGTTGATAAATCTGGATATAAATACATATCTGCTTCATCGATTCTTACGAAACCTTCGATTGATGAACCATCGAACATAACTTCATTAGCAAGTGCTTTTTCTAAGTTTGATACTGGAATTTCTACGTTTTTAACAGTACCTAACATATCTGTAAATTGAAGTCTTACAAATCTTACATTGTTTTCTTTTGCTGATTTTAAGATATCAGCTCTTGTGTAATTTTTCATTAACTAATCCCCTTTTTCTAGACTATTTTTTAATTACATAAGTATTATATAGTAAGAAATGTAAAAATGGAAGGAAAATTTACATAAATTCTTACAAAAATGAAAAAAACCACTAATTTTGGTAAATTGTGATTTTTTTGATTCCATATGATTTCGCTTTCATAAATTTTAGCGTTTTATAAGTTTCTTCTAAATTTGTTTTTTTATCTGTCTCAACAATTAAATATCCATCATTTTTAAGCATAATTGAAAGTTGTTCAAATAACTTTTTATGATCACTAAATGCATAAGGCGGATCAATAAATATATGACTAAACTTAGTGTTTTTCATTTTAATTAACATTTGTTTATAGTCATTTAATTTAACGTTTACTTGATCTTGCATATTTAATTTTTCAACGTTTTTATAAATTGTTTTCACAGCGTCTTTATCATGATCAGATAAAAACGCAAATTTAGCGCCACGACTGATTGCCTCTAGTGCATATGCACCAGATCCAGCAAATAAATCTAGAACAACTGATTCACTATCGATTGGAATCATTTGAAAGACTGCTTCTCTAACCATATCAACAGTTTCTCTTGTCGTTTTCTTACCAACTCTATCTAATTGTCTACCTCTATGGGTTCCTGATATTATTCTCATATAATCACCATAACTAGTATAACAAAAAAAGCATTCAAAATGAATGCTTAGTTATAAATGATTTCATCAAAAGTTTCTTTATTAAATGATTTTAAGAAATTAACGATTAATTCAACAGTATTTTCAAAATCATCAGTGTGAATCATTGATGTATGTGAATGTAGGTATCTTGTTGGAATACAAATTGATAAGCCTAATGCACCTTTTTGATTTAAGTGCATCATCGCTGCATCAGTTCTACCACCAGTGATTGTTGCTTGTTGGAATGGTACGTTATTTTCCTTCGCTACTTCCATCATATAGCTTCTTAGGCCTCTATGTGGTAATAACCCCTTATCAAATACAATGATTTGTGGACCATCACCTAAAGTTTGTTCTTCTGGATCACCATGAGGTACATCATTTGCAATACCTGAATCAATTGCGATTGCAACATCAGGATTTACAACATAACTTGATGTTTTAGCACCTCTAATACCAACTTCTTCTTGAACATTAAATGCGGCATAGAAATCAACGTTTAAATCAACATCTTTTAATCTTCTTAAAACTTCAATTAAAACAGCACTACCAATTCTATTATCCCATGCTTTACTTACTAAGTACTTAGGATTAGCAAGTTCAATAAATTCTGATGAAGGTGTAATCATTTGACCTGGAAGAATACCAAAAGATAAAGCTTCTTCTTTAGTCTTAGCACCAACATCTAAATAGATGTCATCAATTTTAATTGCCTCACTTCTTTTATCTGCAGGAATTAAATGTGGAGGTTTAGATCCTGAGACAGCTTTAACAATACCTTTATCTGTATGAATGTCCCATACTTGGGCTAGCATGACTTGTGAAAACCAACCACCAAGTGTTTGAAATTTAACAAAGCCGTCTTTAGTTACTTGAGTAACTAGTAAACCAACTTCATCCATATGTCCAGCAATCATCACTTTTGGACCATTGCCTTTTTTATGTGCAATCAGTGAACCTAAATTATCATATAATAATTCATCTGAATCACTTTCTACTTGTTTTTCAATATACTTTCTAACAAGAATTTCTCTTGCTGGTGTACCTGGTATAAGGCTAATTTCTTTTAATAATTTTTTCAATTCATTTGTCATGTTACATTCCTCATTCTAAATTTTTACATAAAAAAACCCTAGAAAGCTGTGAGAACGGATTATTTATAAGTGGGAATTACCTTGTCAATATATCGGGATTCCAGAGAGTGGCTTTCACACCAATATTGTTTTAATTCCCTATCCGATGATTTGGGTTCCACGGCTGCTTCCTAGGTTACTTTAAATTTATCACTAACAGCCGATTTTGTCAAGATTTTGACACTCAATAATAGACATTTAATCGTACAAATTTACCTTGATAAATCATAAGATTTAATAGGATATCTCGTACTTTAGTTTCAATCACATAATGGTTATTAATACATAAACAGTCTAGTTTAGCCGATATCACGCCATCTACAGTAATTTCATTAAGTTTTTGTAGTGGGTAGATTGACTCAAATTGTTTATAGTTTGCTTCATTTTCAAAATAGATAACTAATGACACAATAATTTTTGATTTTATGTGTAATTGCTTTAAAAGTGACGCTAAATGTTGAGCTCTTGCGATGATATATGCATCTTTATGAAAGAAAGTTTCTTCATACGCTGTTTTATTGTAATCGCTAAATGTTTGGATAGGAATGTTCTTTTGGAATCTATTTTCTAAGAAACTTCCAAATTTTTCAACACGTTTATGATCTTTATAATAGAAATGTGCATGTATTTCAACATCTTGATCACCTACAGTATAGGCAACAATGATAAAGTGAAATAAATTCGCATAAACTAATATATCATGGTAATGTGTATCAAATGTTTTCTTATCTGTTTTGATTGTATATATACTACATAACGTATAGGTTTCGTTATAAACTATTGGTTCAAATAATGCATTTGCATATACTTCTCTTTGTAAATCTACATCATAGTAATATAATTCATCATAGCTCACACGTTGGATGAATCTATATAACTCAATACCACTAATAACTAACGCAAATATGGCAAATCCAATTAAAACGAATAATTTTAATAATTGATCAAAATTAGTCATTAGAATCATATATATGATTGGTGGAAATAATGATATCGCAAATGTTCTAAATGTAGATGTAAATCCTTTAATATGTAAGAAATAAGCTAATAAAAATATAATAACAATCACATAGAACGTTAAGAAGTTTGCCCAATTAAAGTTTTCTAATGTATTTGCGATATGATTAATTTCATGAATGAAATAATAAACACCAAATCCTAAAAGTAATAATGTCACAATTTGTCTAAGTTGTTTATATCTTTGACTAATAAAGTATTTTCTTGATTGTGGTAAATGATAAAAGTTCTTCATTTCCTTACGATAAGCAAAGAATGGCCATCTTTTACCTGTAATACTAATTCTAATAGGTTGTGTATTCTCATCTTTCATTGATTTTCTAAGGACTTGTTCAAATGAAGCCAAAGGATTAAGTATCACCAATAATGTTGCTATAATAATAATCGGTAATTGATAATCACTACTAAAGAAATATAGAGATAAGCTTGTTAAAATCCCATATATACCGTAAACAATTAATTCAGGTAAGCCACCAAAGATAAATATCCCTACATATACAAGTAAAATAATTGATGTAATGATAAAAATACCAATGCCCTCTAGATCAAGTAGAGTTAGCGCAAATGGCAGCAATATGAGTATTAATATGAATATGATTAAGGATATTGCAATTCTTCTTTTCATGTAATAGCCCCCTATACATTCTATTATACAAAAAAAACATGACAATAACAGTAATATTTGAATTTTGTGAAATTATAAGAAAGCATCATTTTGATGCTTTCTTTATCATTGTTTTCATAAATAGTTTATCTAGTAATACTAACAATACTGGAACAAATATCATTGTAAATAATAATGATATTAAAGTACCTTTACCTAATAGGTATCCAATATCTTTGATGGCATCAATATTTGAAAATAAGCCTTCAGTAAAGCCAGCTGCAGTTAAAATAAGTGCTGAGACTAAAATGGTGATTAAAGTATGATTATAAGCTTTCTTAATTGCCTCATTTTTATTTAAAGACTTACGATGTTCTAAATATCTTGTTGTTAATAAAACTGCATAGTCTATAGTTGCCCCAAGTTGTATCGACATAACAACTAAATAGCCAATATATAAGGTTTTTATATCAGTTAAGTATAATAACCCTACATTTACCCAAATCGCTGATTCTATGACTAATATGAGACATAGAGGTATGATTGGATTCCTAAAGGTTACTGCTAATATTACAAAGATTGCAATCATTGATATAATCATAACTTTAAGATGATCTGATGTCGTGATATCTTCTATCTCACTTGCAGTTGATGCGAAACCTATGACATAATATTCATTTCCATAAATTGAAGATATCATTTGGTCAATATTATCTGCAAATTGATACATCTCACCATTTTCTATTAATATATCAGTATTTAAAATAATCCTTGTATATGATTCGCCTACATAACTTCTAACGAGTACTGGATCTAGTAAATCCCTAGATATCATTGGATCGACATGCGTGATTAATGTATCAATAGATTTAATATGTTGATTTGTCTGTAATGCTGTTACCAATGCTATTTCATTTTGTATTTGATTATTAGGTACTAATATAATCATTTGTTTATACTGTTCAAAATATTGTCCAATATTTTCTTGATCGATTGCTACATCACTTTCTTCACTAATGGATTGGTTTTGTCCATAAGTGTAAGTTGCTTTTGATTGATAATAAACTCCAAATACGATTAAACCTATAAATAAGATGATCAATACATATTTGAGTTTAAATATATATCTAAGCAATGATTTTGGAGTTACCAATAAAGGCTTATGTTGCCATTTTATGAGGATTTTGTCCGTATATAAGGTAACAAGTGGTATTAATGTTAAAACAACGATATAACTTAATATAATACCTTTAGACATGACGATACCAATATCAAAACCAATTTTGTACTGCATCATAAGAAGGGCAAGAAATCCTGCTATCGTTGTTAATGCTGATGCAGTAATTGCAGGTAATGTTTTTTTATAAGCTTGGTGCATCGCTTCAGTTGGTGATAGTTTTCTTCTTTCCTCATGATATCTGTGAAGAAAGAAAAGCGTATAGTCAATAGATAATGCAAGTTGTAAAGCTAATGCTAATGTTTGTGTGATAAATGAAATATTTGGCAATAATGCATTTGTTCCTAAGTTTAGAACAACAGCAATACCCAAAGATATCAGCGCAATCACAGGATCAAACCATGATTTTGATGTAACAAATAAAATGAGTAATACAATTGGGACAATAATCACCATAATTTTAAATGTTTCATGACTGGCGATATTTCGATTTGCCATTTCGATGAGTGCATCACCTCTAAGTGATATCATGTAATCATTTAAATTAGTTTCAATGTCTTCTCTAACTTGATCAATTAATATACTATATGTATCAACATCTAATACGACTGTAATTAATGCATTTTGATCAACATAAAAATTACTTAATGTTTCTTCTGGTATAAAATTAATAGGCACTGTATTTAAATCAACATAATCATCTAACCAGAGAACCTCTTCAACGTGATCTATATCACTTAATATAGATTTAGCAGTTATGACATCTGCTGTCTCAACATCTTCTAACATCACTTGAATCATCGTATGTGTACCAAACTCTGTTTCAAATATCTCCAAACCTTGACTGGTTTTTGAGTTTTCTGGAAGATAAATCGATAAGTCATAATTTGTCTTTACTTGGCCAATAAGTATGGCTGATATGATGGTGATGATAAAGAAGAAAACAAATATTAATATATGTTTTTTCATATTTTCACCTCTTTATATAAACTTATTTAAAATAATCATTTTAATAAACATTTTAAATCTCTATTTAAATTTTATGCCAAATATGATATAAATAGTATATGAAACATTGTTTTAATCATGATTTCAAATAAGATTTAAGAGGTGTATGAAATGGCTAAAGATCCTCAAATTAAAAAATTAATGATCGAAGAAACAAGAAAAATACTTGAAGAAAAAGGCAATGTGACAATTAAAGATATCGCAGAGAGATGTTATGTAAATATCGCTTCTGTTAATTATTACTTTGGGAGTAAGGAAAATCTCATATTTTTAGTTCTCTCTGAAGTATTAAATGAGATTAAACAAAATATATTTAAATTGGTTGAGCAAAAAAAAGGTGAAGACGTTGAAGTATTCCTTCAAGAGGTCATCACTGTGATTTATAACTTTTCAGTTGAACATGTTGGTATTTTAAGATACTTATTTATGGCTGATGGTATGAAAGAAGGTCAACTATTTGAATTTGTTCGATCATTTTTCTTAGATCCTGAATTTGTTTCAATGGTTTATACAAATCTTGGTAAACAACTAAACACTGATGATCAAAAATTACTACAAGTTAAATATGTTATCATCTTCTCATCATTTTTCATGCCATTATTCATTCAAATCATTCAACCAACATCACATGATGAAGAACAAATAGAAATGTTTAGAGATCCTGATTTCAAAAATCGTTTCATCGAACAATTATTAAAAATTTTAGTATAAATATAAACAATAACCTATGATTTTAAGCATTTGCATATATCATAGGTTTTTTTTACGCAAAAAAAAGATAGGCATTCACCTATCTCTTAATTAATTATTTAGATAATTCAGCGATTAATTCAGCTTTTTTAAGTGTTGAATAACCAGTTAAGCCTTTTTCTTTAGCTAAAGCTTTTAATTCAGCAACTGTTAATTTAGATAAATCTACTGAAGTTGGTTCTTCAATAACTTCTTCTTTAACGATTTCTGGTGTAGCTTCTTCAGCTTTAGGTGCTTCTTTAACTTCGTTAGCTGTAACTGCTGGGATGTTACCATTTAAAGCAGCTTTTGCTAAATCACAGTAAGCTGTGAAATCAGCTGGTTGATTAACTGCAACGTCAGCTAAAACTTTTCTGTTTACTTCTACGTGTGCTAATGCTAAACCATGGATTAATTGTGAATATTTCATTCCATTTAATTTTGCAGCAGCGTTAATTCTTTGAATCCATAATTTTCTGAACTCTGATTTTCTTTTTTTACGGTCTCTATAAGCATAAGCTAATGAACGCATAACTTGTTCGTTAGCAGTTTTATATAAAGCATGTTTTGATCCAAAGTAACCTTTGGCTAATTTTAATATTTTTTTACGACGGGCTCTTGTAACCGTTCCACCTTTAACTCTTGGCATTTTGTACTCCTCCTACTACTTTAAGTTCGAAATAAGTGATTTAATTCTTTTTTCATCTGATGGATGAACACTTGTTTCGCCTCTTAATTGTCTATTTTGTTTTGTTGTTTTATGAGCAGCTAAATGACCTTTGTGTGAGTGCCCACGTTTTAATTTTCCTGAACCAGTTACTTTGATTCTTTTCTTTAATCCACTATGTGTTTTTTGTTTTGGCATATGAATTCCTTCTTTCTGTTATTTCTTTTCGTCAGGTGCTACAACTGCGATAAGTGAGCGCCCTTCCATTTTAGGTTTAGCTTCAACAGTGATTTCCTCACCTAAAGCGTCAATGAATTTATTAACGACTTCTAGACCAACATCTCTATGTGTGATCATACGTCCTCTAAATCTGATTGATAATTTGACTTTATTACCTTTTTCTAAAAACTTCTTCGCGTTACGTAACTTTGTATCAAAGTCATGTTTATCAATAGTTGGACTTAATCTGATTTCTTTAAGTTCTACAACTTTTTGAGTTTTCTTCATTTCGCGAAGTTTTCTTTGTTGCTCATAACGATATTTAGAGTAGTCCATTAATTTCGCAACCATAGGATTCGAATTAGGAGATACTACAACTAAATCTAACTCTTTTTCATCTGCGTATCTCATTGCTTCAGCTCTTGAGATTACACCAATCTTATTACCTTCGTCATCAATGAATAACAATTTGACGTTAGGGATGTTCTCGTTTACAAGTTCAACGTTTTGATTCCTTGTTTGTTTAATATTAAATCACCTCTGTTTTTTATTTTTAGGAAAAGAAAAAGTGCGTACATTTTGTACCCACTTAAAGTCATTTGCATCGCTGTGACTGGTTTGCCCATGAACGTTATCCATCAGGCGAGAGGGTACCTCTTCTTTTCACTACCGTATTGATTATACATATAACAGATAGCAATGTCAAGAAAAAACATTAAATAATTTCTTTTTTTAACATTTTGACATAAGCTATACCAAATAATAATACGATATAAAGTATTTGGTAAGTTATATGGTATGTATATTGTAACATATTTATTTGAAAAAAGGGACATATATAATAATATATAACAGAAAAATTATCTTGTAAGAACATATGATAAATCACAGATAACATCACATAGATTAATGCCATGCTTTGATGTTTTTGACCAATTGTTAGAAATACTAAACCTAAGATGATAAATTGGCTTAAATAAGTCATTAAATACGTATTTAAGAAGTCTGGTGTTCTTTGATAGTAACTTGTAAATATATAAGGTATTGTATCAATTAATATCCATATGATAAAACCAGTCCATATAAAAAATAAAACATATGACAGTATTTTATAAAACATAATCTTCATACGACCAAAATATGCATACAATGGTTCAAATGCTTTTTGTTCATGATGCATCGATATCATAACAAAAAACACAGGTAGGACAAATGATAGCATCTCAATCATCATATGTTCATAATTAAATTGATATTCATCCAAATATAAGTAATGATCATTTAATGAATCACCTAATGCTAAAAAGTATAGAGACAGTAAACTTACAACAATTAATGACAATAAATATATGAGTAACTTCTGCTTTGTCATCACATAGCTAAATATAAACCAAATCATAACATCACATGTTTATTACATAATGGTTTAAGATATTTGGGAAAATGCGTAATCAAAATCATTGTTTTTTGTTTTTCCTTTAATCTTTCAATTAAATGAAAGAATTGTTTTCTTCCTTCTTCATCTAATGCTGCTAAAGGTTCATCTAAAATAATCAATCCTGGATTTCCTAGACAAGCAGATATAATACCTAATTTTTGTTTATTGCCATTAGATAGTTCATAGATACTTTTAAAAATAGGAATTTTGAAATGAAAAATCATATCTTCATGGGTACTACATTTCTTTATTGTTGACAATATATCTAAATACCGACTAACTTTCATATACATCGGAAACTCAATTTTCTCTGGTAAATACCCTATATGCATCTTTTTCGTATAGACGGAACCCCTATCTGGATGAATATAACCAAGTATTAATTTGGTTAAGGTTGTTTTACCTCGACCATTATCACCACTAATTAAAATACAATCGCCTTCATGTATTTCTAGATTATAGGCATGTTTAACATCATATTTATAGACTTCATTTAATTTAACTAAGCAAGTATCCATAGAGCATTAAACCTGATTCCTTTAAGATTTGATAGTCTTTAATATAAATAAAATAATCAATGACCTCAATATCACCATTTTGATAGGTAATAATAATAGGGCATGCATTAAAACATTGATTTTTATTTGGAAGCGTAAGTGTTAATACTTCATCTAAATCAAATAAAACCTCTTGATCAACACCTAGGCTAATATGTTCAATCATTTGATCTATTTCATGATACTCAATCATGATTTGGTGCATACGATTGATATCAGTATCACCTTTAATGGCTGATAGTGCAGTCCAATTAAGATATGAAACTTGTGATTCTACATAAAAAAGACTTAATGAACCAAAATACAAGTCTAGCTCCATACTATTATCTAGTGTGATATTTAAATATCCATCCTCTAAATAAAAACTTTGATTCATGCTTGGCATATAAAATGACCATATATATTTATCGTATGTTTCTCCTAAGTAAGTTTCACTTCCTGCTTTATTAATTGATGATAATTCTACATCTAACTGTTTACTATCATCTTCATTATGAAGCGTAGTTTCTGCATAAGATGCTTTATCTTCTAAAAGATATGAAGCATTTAAATAAAATGCGATATCTATAGTTTCTTCATCTTTTAATATATAAGAATAATATGTATCAACTGTATAGAGTTTAATTGGTGGGGTTTTTGTATTAGACTTAATGATAAAGACCATAAGTGCAGCTAGACAAAACAATGTGACATATATAAATATATGTTTCATATTTTCTTCTTCTCTAATCTTTGATATTGAGTGGTTACTAAAAAGAGTTCGTAACCACCTTTTTGACTACGTACCCAAAATACATAGCGACAAGCAACACCATTGGTGATCCTACCTTCCCCATAGATATATAGATCAACCTGTGTACCTGGATCAACCTCAAAATCAATTTCTGTTACAGTTTTTTCTTCTTTTGTTTGTGTATAATCAGCAGACAATTTTAAAGAACCTTCAAGATTGTTTTTAAATGTTGGTGCTGATTTTGATGTCTTAATACCAATACTTCCTGATGCTGATAATGATAACTTAGATGTTGATGATTCTTCTAATTCATAATGATAACTAATTGCAGTATAACCATTGTTATAATAAGAAAATTTAGTTTCTGTGATATAAGTCGCTTTAATATCATCATTAACCTCATATGTACGCCATCCCATGAATTTTCTTTTCTCAACTTTTTTGTAATACTTCTTGTAATCACTTTTCGTGAAATCTTCTAATAACTTACCACTGCTAATCGTAATAGATTCAAAAGCGTGATAATTAGAATCAGCTTTAACATTTGGACTAAATGCTAACATTAACATAAAACATAAACTAACAAATATTATTTTTTTCATATTTATACCTCCAAATAATCATAGAGGCTAATTTTATTTTTTACTTCATAAAAAAAACACCTAAAGTTTTAACTTTAAGTGTTTATGATTTATTTTTTCATGAATGCTTCAATATCATTAACTTCTTTAATGATGTCAACTGATAAATTCACACAACCATCTTCAGTCACTAAGATATCATCTTCAATTCTAATACCAATAGATTCTTCAGCAATATATAATCCAGGTTCTACTGTAATAATTGCACCAACTGGAATTGGTTCAGAATATTTACCAACATCATGGATATCAAGTCCTAAGTAATGTCCTAATGAATGATAATAATACTTCATGATTTCTTCATCTTTTTCGATAAGTCCTAATTTTTTAGCACCTTCTATTAAGATATTTTTACCATATTGGTTAAATTCAGCAAGTGTAACACCTGGTTTTAACCATTCAATTGTCTTTTTATTCGCTTCTAATACAACTTCATAAACAGCTTTTTGACGTTCAGTAAATTTACCATTAGCTGGGATCGTTCTTGTAATATCAGCACTGTAGTGATCAAGATCAGCACCTAGGTCGAATAACACTAAGTCACCATCTTGGATTTTAGAATCATTATCACGATAGTGAAGTACAGTCGCGTTCTTTCCACTAGCAGCAATCGTTCCAAATCCTGGAACAGCTCTATTTTTATTTAGAACATAATTAAATTCTGCTTCCATTTCGTATTCAGTTTCACCAGGTTTCATCGTTTCCATTAAACGATTGATACCATCTTTAGTAATTGCAATTGATTTCTTTAAAGCTTCTACTTCTTCATCATTTTTAACAGTTCTTAAAATTGCTAAATATGATTGATTTGGTTTGATTTGAATAAATGGGAATAAATTAAATAAATGTTTTGCATAACCTTGAGCTTTTGAATCAGGAAGATTTGGATTTAATCTTTCTAAATCAAGATAAGCCGTTCTAACATCACCAAATAAAGCTCTTCTAGATGTTGATAGTATACCTGAAATGAAACTATCTAAATCTTTAATATCTTTAACATTTGGTAATGGTAATTCAGCTTGGTTAGCAGCATCTTCAAATGAATAACCTGCACCATCCCATAATGCTTTAACAGGATCGATTGGATCTAAGAATAAGTAACATTCTGATTTTTCATAACCTTTAATTAATAATAAGCATACGTTTTCTTGATCGATACCAGTTAAATAGAATGCGTTTCTATTTACTGAGAATGGATAATGATCGTCTTGTGATTTTTGAGGTGCAACACCTGAAAAAAACAATGAGATTGATCCTTGATCAACGTATTTTAAATATGATTCTCTACGTAATTTAAACATGTTTATCTCCTTACTTTGTATATAATGCTTTAATGATACATTGTTTTGGCTTGTCTGCCATGACATATAAATCAATTATATCACCAGAAGCCATATCCTTTGTATATTTATTTTTCATGAGTGCGATACCATTTTGATAATCAACACCTTCATATTGATATGAAAATGTGAGTCTTCCACGATCTTTCACATACCATATATGATCAATTTCGCCTTTTATTGATATGCCTTGTTTTAATACTTTAGATATAAATGCAACTCTATATGTCATTAAAACAAAGCTTATTACCATCAAAGGAATGGTCATAAATAATAATTTCTCTTGGTTAGTCAAACCAAAATATAGCGTAAATATGATTAATGCAATAAACGCGACTAATGAAAAGAACACAATATAATCATTTTTAATAATTTTTTTTAAACTTAACATTTAAATACCTTCAATTGTATCTAATAATGTTTTCTCTACTTTAGCAACATATGCTTTAGCTTCTTCTAATGAATTAGATTTAACACCAAAGTAGATTTTAATTTTAGGTTCAGTACCACTTGGTCTAAATACTACCCATGTATTATCACTATAATAATATTTCAATACATTTGATTTAGGTAGATTTAAAGCCGTTTCTACACCATTTTCTACGTGTTTGTTTAATGATACATCATCATATGATAAAAGTTCTTTATCAGGAAGTACTGGCGGATTTTCACGATAATAACTCATGATACGTTTAATTTTATCTGCACCTTCAATACCTTCAAACTTCATTGGGTTTGTGTATTCATAATAAACACCAAAGTCACGATAAATAATATCTAAGTAATCAACAATCGTTAAACCTTGTAATTTAAGATGGTTCGCGATTTCTGCAAGCATATATACAGCTTGAACAGCATCTTTATCTCTAACAAAATCACTGATTAGAGAACCATATGATTCTTCACATCCAAATAAATATGGGTTTTTACCTTCATAAATATCTGCTTGTTCACCAATGAATTTAAATCCTGTTAGGGTAGTTATAACTTTGATACCAAATGATTTGGCAATTTCTTTAATTAAATCGGTTGTTACATTGGTTGTATATACTTGTCCGTGATCTGGAAGCATACCTAATTTTTGTTTTTCATTTAAAATATAGAATAATTCAACTGCAGCAGTTTGATTACCTGTAATCAAATGAAACTCGCCTTGATGTTTAACTGCAATCCCTAAACGGTCAGCATCTGGATCTGTTAACATGACGATATCAGCATCAACTTCTTCTGCATAAAGAATTGATCCTGTATATGCTTTTTCTTCTTCTGGATTAGAAGATTTTGTATTAGAGAATGCTGGGTCAACAATCATTTGTGGTTTATATGGATAAACCTCAAATCCTTGATCAGTTAAAAACTTAGGAATCACTGTTCCACCAGTACCATGTAATGGAGAATAGACAATTTTAATTTTCTTTTCTTCATCATATAATTTGATTGTCTCAACTAATTTCAAATAGATATCATCAAATGATTCATCAATATAAGTAATATCTTTATCTGATGTTTCAATTTCAAATGGATTTGTAATTTTATTAATTTCAGCTATGACTGCATTCGCAGTTTCAATATTTAATTGCGCACCAGTCTTATCATAAACCTTGTAGCCATTATAGGCTTTTGGGTTATGAGACGCTGTAATCATAATACCTGCATCACATTTAAAATGTCTAACAGCAAAGCTTAACATCGGTGTAGGTCTTAAGTTTTCAAAAACAAATGATTTAATGCCTTTTTTTCTTAAAACTTTCGCAGCATGTATCGCGAATGTTTTTGAATCCTTACGATTATCATAAGAAATTGCCACACCTTTAGTTAAATCATGTGCATTTAAATAATTAGCTAATCCTAGTGTTGCTTTAGAGATTGTATATATATTGACTCTATTTGTGCCGACACCCATGATGCCACGAAGCCCACCTGTACCAAATGTTAAATCTTGATAAAATGCATCTTCGATTTCTTTTTCAGTTAGATTGTTTAATTCGTTTTCTAGTTCTGGAATAAGATTTTGTGATTTCCAGAAGTTGTAATTATCTTTATAGTTCATTTCATCACCTTCTAATCTATTATAACGCGAATAGACTTATATTTTAAGTTTAAGTTTATATAAATATATAAAAACACAAAAAAAACCTATGAATTCACATAGGTTTTACATGTTTTTTAGTTATTATTTTTTAAATAGATGTTAAATAGTCCTTTTAAGATCAAATCAGGATCTCTCTCTAATGGATGTTTGCATAGTGGTGCAATCGTTCCTGATAGGCCACCAGTAAGAATAACATTAAAGTCTTCTTTAGTTTCTTCACGAATACGTTCAATTAATCCATCAACTTGAGATGCAACACCATATGTAACACCAGATTGCATACAATGGACTGTATTTGTTCCTAAAACTTTTTTTGGAACTTCTATATCAATATCAGGTAGAAGTGCTGTATTGCCTACTAATGCCTTAATAGATACTGAAACACCCGGTGTGATAATAACACCTTTAATCGTTTTATCTTTTACATAAATATATTTGATTGCAGTCCCTAAATCGACAATTAATGTAGGTTTTGTGTGATCACTAATACCTGCTGCATCACAAATAAGATCAGCACCTACTTCTCTTGGATGATCAGTTTTAATATTTAATCCAGTCTTCACACCTGGACCAATGACTAATGGTGAAATATTAATTCTTCTACATATATCAATTAACTTTTCAGTAATTCTAGGTACTACTGAAGAGATTGCAACATGTTTGATCAATGAAAAATCAATCAATGTCTTCATTTGAATATAATATTCATCAGAAGTTTTAGTTACAATGGTATTTAGTCTATACGTATCAGTTATTTTAAAACCATCTGAAACACCTATTGTTACATTTGTGTTTCCAACATCAAATAATAAAAACATATCATCAACTACTTTCTATTTAAAATCTTTTTTTAACGTTTTGTAAAGCAATAATAATTGGTGTACCAATCACAGCAGCAAATAATGTTTCTGCAACACCATTTGTTGAAGCAATGACTAAGATAATACCTGTCTCACTTGCAGCAAACGTAGGGAATGCGACTAATAATTCAGCAAGTACATCATGTTCAAAGATTAATACTGCAATTAATACAATAAGCGTATGTGCAAAACTACTTAAAATAAGTGCTGAAGGTATAACTGCTTGATCACGTTTCGTATTTAAGAAAGCATAATAAGCAACAATAAATCCAACAATGACTAATAGTCCTATAAATGTCACAATATTAGCATTCCATCCTGAATATACAATAATTTGTTCAATTGCATAATAGAATCCAATTACTGTAATTGCAATAACGATTGCAAAAATTAATACATCATTTCTTTTCACTTTTGTTTCAATTGTTTTTAACAATTTAAAAATATAGTAAGAAGCTGCAACTGTTAGTAATCTAGGAATCACAGATACCAGTGGATTAATAAACGCTTTATTTAAAGATACTGTATCAGCATAAGGTAATGCTTGAATTAGTGATCCTCCACCAAAGATTGCACCTAAAATAAGACTATATTGTAGGGGCAACAAAAAAACACCAATAAAAACAGGTACTGGAATTAATGTAATGGCTGTTGTCCCAACTGTGATATACCCTAGTTGTGGTACAAACGTCATTACAACAATAATCGCTGCTAAAATCGACGTCAAAATTAAATCTTGTAAATTATTCTTTTTCATTTTTCTTCTCCTTTTTAAGCCCTTGCGGGTCTCATAAGACATTTATATTATACAATAATATAGTATAAAATCAACTTTAAAACATACTTCATATAAATAAAAACACTGAAATTAATTTTCAGTGTTTTAAATAGTTATTTAATTGCTTTTCTTTGTTTTCTCTTTTTATAAATGACAAAACCACCATAACCTATGCCACCAAATAATACTAAGAATGGGAAAATAGTTACGATAACAATAACAAATCCATCTAGAAATGAAAGTAAGGCAGTAAGTCCATTAATAAATCCATTTGCGACTCTATTAAAGAATGGTGCATTTGTTGTCACAGTTGAGCCATAGAAAGTTAATGTAACTTCACTATAATCAATTAAACTGTCATATTCATTAATTTTACCTGTAAGTGATTGTAATTCAACTTCTATATTAGATATTTGCTGGTTGATTTGAATCATATCAGATAATGATGCTTCATCATATAAGACTAATAATCGGTCTAATTGAGCATTTAATGCAGCAATTTGATTCGTGATATCTTGATAAGCTAGAGATACATCAGTCGCTGATTTTTGATATGTTCTAACCTGATAAGCTTCTTTTAAATCATTAATAAATGCATCTAATCTTTCAGTTTTTATTCTAATGACATATGAATGACCATAATCATTAATCTCTTCTTGATCAAACCATTCATCAGATTCAATCATTTGATGAAGATTATCAGATACATCAGATAAATCTTTAACATCAAAAGATGCTTCTACTTTATAAATGATTTTTCTCTCCGGTGCACCTTCAGCAAGTAGCACTTCATTTTGATTTTCATAATCATCATAACCTACGCCATCATAGTCTGATGAACAACCTATGAGTAGAAAACCAATAAAGACAAAAGATAATATAATACTTAATTTTTTTAACATATGATACCCCCTTAGGTTCTTGTTTATACATATTATATATCTAAATTGTGACAATTATTTGTCAAAATATAAAAAAAAAAGACCAAAAGGTCTTATTTTTGATATGCACCCCATGGTGAGTTATCTGGATCAGTATATACTCTATTACCACGGTTTAATTGATTAATTTTTTCCATTTCTGCGTCTGATAAAGTAATGAATTGTGCTTCAAAGTTCTCTTTGATTCTTGAAGGTGTTTGTGATTTAGGAATCATAATCACACCTCTTTGTAATCCCCATGCAACGACGATTTGTGCAATTGATTTACCATGGTTTTCAGCGATTTCTCCTAAGACTTCTGCATAATTGCCTTTAAATACGCCACCTTTCATTAATGGACCATATGATTCAATATGAATACCTTTTGAATCTAGATATGCTTTTAAAGGTTCTTGAGAAAGTCCTGGATGCAATTCTACTTGGTTAACAGCAGGTATGATTTCAGCGATATCTAATAAATCTTCTACCATATGTTTTTGGAAGTTTGAAATACCGATTGCTTTTGCCTTACCTTCTTTATATATTGATTCAAAGAATTTCCAAGTGTCATGGTTAACTTTGATATCATGATTTGGCCAGTGAATTAAATATAGATCAACATAATCAGTTTGAAGTGCTTCTAGTGAAGACTCAAATTGTTTTTTCATGTAATCTAGATTACCTGTTCTAGCTTGTTTAGTTGTAATAAATAAGTCACTACGATCAACTTTAGAATCTTTAATCGCTTGACCGATTGATGCTTCATTTCTATACATTTGAGCAGTATCGATATGTCTATATCCTACTTCTAATGCATATTTTACTGTATCATATGCTGTGTTGCCATCAGCTACTAAAAATGTACCAATACCAAGTTGTGGCATTTTAACACCATTGTTTAATGTAATTAATTTCATATTATACTCCTTTTAAATCTTTTATCTTATCACTATCTAAGTCATTTAATATTGTAAATAATACCTCTCTTGCAGCATCAAGATCATCTGTGTCCATCATTGCTGCTGTTGAGTGAATATATCTTGCTGGTAGACCAATTGTTGTTGCCAATACGCCATTTAATGCGTCTAATGCTTTAGCAGCATCTGTACCACCTTTAGATACGAAATATTGATAGTTTATTTTGTTTTCTTCAGCTGTTTTAACAATATAGTTAAGTAGTCCTTGATGCATCGTGTTTCTAGGATCAAAGATTCTCACTAAGAAACCTCCGCCTAGTTTTCCCATTGGATCAGTTTGTGACATGTCATTAACTGGTGATGCATCTAGTGCTAAGAATACATCAGGATGAATCATATTAACTGATGTCTCAGCCCCACGAAGACCAATTTCTTCTTGAACTGTTGCACCAATTGCGATGTTATATGGAAGATCGATATTTGCAAACTTTTCAATTGTTTCAATTGCTAGTCCACATCCATAACGATTATCAATTGCTTTTGATATAATTCTTTTTGGGTTTTTAGTGAAATGTAGCGGATTATCAAATAATACCATATCACCAATTTCTACACCAAACGATTTAACTTCTTCTTTAGAAGTTGCTCCAATATCTAATAATAAATCAGATATACCAACTGCTTGAGCAGTTCTTAGATGTGGAGGTAATGCACCAATCACACCTTTAATGATACCTTCTTTTGTATGAACGTTTAATACTTGTGAAATAAATACTTCACCGTTTAATCCACCGATGTTTTGTAGTTTTAACATCCCAAGTGATGTTATACCTACAACCATTAAACCAACTTCATCCATATGTCCTGCAACCATAACTGTTGGTGCATTTTTAACTTTTGAAGCTTTATATGCAAAAATAGAACCTAGACGATCTCTTTTGATTTCATAACTAGGATATTTTTTAATAACATTTTCGAAATATGTAGCGACCTTTTTTTCAAAACTAGAAGTTGCTTGCATATTAAATAAATCTAAATATACTTGATTAATCATGTTTCACTGTTCCCTTCAATTGATTGATCTTACCAATTTTACGCTTTTTCTCTTCATATTCTGTCATGTATTTACTTATCTCTAAGTCATAGGTTTGATCAAAGATATCAAATAAACTTTCAACATATGTAACACTATCTTCAAAAAATGGCAATACATCTGTTCTAAATTGTAGCATACCATCAGATTTTAATAATTTTTTATATAATTCTAAGAAAGAATAATATGTAAGTCTACGCTTATGATGTCTAGATTTTGGCCATGGATCTGAGAAGTTTAGATAAATAACATCAAGTGATGATTCATCAAAATATTCTAGTAAATTCGTGGCATCACCTAAAATGATGATTAGATTATCTAATTCAAGAGCCTCTTTTTTCTCAACAATGCGATATAAAACTGACATATTTAGTTCAAAAGCAACAAAAAACTCATCCTTGTGATCTCGTGCCAGACTTGTAATAAACTGTCCTTTTCCACTACCTACTTCAAGATGAATTTTCTTATTTTTGGGTATCTCTATATGTTGTGGTGTAATAACTACACCTTTTGATGCTAATAATTCTTCAGTAACAAAGCTTAATTTTTTTTGTCTCATAATCTCTTAAACATATAATAAAGTGGTAGAAAATCTACCACTTTAAGCTAGTCTTCCTAATCCTTCTGCAATAATAAAGTCGCTTAATGAAGCGATAGCTTTTTCAGCATCTTCACCTTTAGCTGAAATTGATACTTCTTCGCCTTTATAAATCCCTAATGACATTAAACCCATAATAGATTTAAGATTTACTGATTTACCCATAGCTTCTAATTCGATTTCTGATTCAAAACTCATTGCTAAGTTAACAAGTCTTGTAGCAGGTCTTGCGTGAATCCCATAATCTGATGTAATTAAAAAGTTTTTTTTCATTTTAAGCTCCTTTGCTTGCTAGAAATTCATAAATTTCTTTTGCATGTTCTTTAAAAAGAATGGTTATTTTATTACCAGAGATAAACGCTGGTATTTTTGCTTCTGTAAAAAATACTGGATTTAATTTTTTAGTTTGGTTCACATTGATTTGAATGCGTTGTTGCTCAAGGTTTAAAGATTTTATATTTTGATCTCCACCAAGTGCTTCTTTAATTTCTTGTAAGTACAGTAGATCTACATGCACTTTCTTATGCTTTTTCTTTATAATTAATACGCTAATAAGTCCTATTAATAGTAGACCAACAACGACTGCTCCACCATATATAAGGGTATTCATCAGCGATAATGCTATATTGTTCATAAAATCACCTTACTTAAATTATACATACTTTCGTATTTGATTTCAATTATTTGATGAACATCGAATCACCAAATGAGAAAAATCGATATTTTTCTTCAACAGCCTTACGATATGCTTTTTTCATAAGATCAGTTGAAGATAGCGCACTGACTAACATTAATAATGTTGATTTTGGTAGATGGAAATTTGTGATCAGTGCATCACAAACCTTAAATTCATAGCCAGGATAAATGAATATATGTGTATCAAAAGTGCCCGGATGAAAACCATTGTCATAGTTAGATTCTACTGTTCTAAGTGACGTCGTACCCACACAGATTAAACGTCTACCTTCTTGTTTATACTGATTAAGTAATCTTGCACTTTCTTCAGTAATTGTATATGTTTCACTATGCATATGATGATCTTTAATATCATCAACTTTAACAGGTCTAAATGTACCAAGACCAACATTTAATGTGACTGGTACGATTTTTATGCCTTTTTCTTTAATTTTATCTAATAAGTCTAATGTGAAATGCAAACCTGCAGTTGGTGCAGCTGCACTTCCTAAATCTTTAGCATAAACAGTTTGATAACGATCTTGTTCTTCTAACTGTTCATGAATATATGGTGGTAATGGCATTGTCCCTAATTGTTCTAACGTTTCAATGAATATACCATCATAAGTTAATTTAAATGTTCTAATACCTTCTTCTTTAACTGCAATACATTCAGCCTTAAGTAGCGTATCAAATTCAACGACTGTTCCTACTTTTACTCTTCTTGCAGGTTTTGTTAAAGCATCCCATGTATCTGTTTCTAATTCTTTTAATAATAACACTTCAATTAAAGCTTTTGTTTCTGCTTTTACACCCATAAGGCGTGCAGGTATAACTTTAGTGTTATTTAAAATTAATACATCATTATCTGATAATTCATCAATAATATCATAAAAATGATGATGTGTTATCTCTTCAGTTTTACGATCAATTACCATAAGTCTTGAATGATCTCTTTTATCAGCAGGATGCTGAGCAATGAGTTCTTCTGGTAAATGAAAGTCAAAATCACTTAATTTCATTCTTCAAATAATCCTTTATAATATTTGATGCCTAATGCATCATATGTTTTCTCTGTTGCAACTCTACCTCTTGGTGTTCGTTTTATATAGCCTTCCATTAATAAATATGGTTCATAAACATCTTCAACGGTTGTCATTTCTTCACCAATGGATGCTGAAATGGTTTCAATACCGACAGGTCCACCATTAAATTTTTCTACGATTGCTTTTAAATATCTATAATCAGTATGATCTAGACCATTTTGGTCAATACCTAATTTAGATAATGCATGATTTGTAATTTCATTTGTGATGATACCATCACCAATGATTTCAGCGAAATCTCTGACACGTCTAAATAAACGGTTCGCAATTCTTGGTGTACCTCTTGATCTTCTAGCTAGGGATACTATTGCATCTTCATCAATGGCATTTTGATAAACATTTGCAGTTCTAGATACAATTTGTTTTAATTCTGGTAGTTTATAATATGATAATCTAAATACTACACCAAATCTATCTCTAAGCGGTGCTGATAAATCACCAAATCTTGTCGTTGCACCAATTAATGTAAATGGAGGTAAGTCGATTCTAATTGATCTTGATGTTTGGTCTTTACCAATAACGATATCTAATACATAATCTTCCATCGCACCATATAAGACTTCTTCAACAAATCGAGGTAATCTATGAATCTCATCAATAAATAAGACATCACCAGGATTTAAACTTGATAATACAGCTGCTAAGTCACCACTACGCTCAATTGCTGGACCACTAGTCACTTTTATTTGAGTACCTAATTCATTAGCGACGATTTGTGCTAAAGTTGTTTTACCTAAACCAGGAGGCCCATATAATAAGATATGATCTAGTGCTTCTTCTCTTTTTAAAGCAGCTTTAATATAAACATCAAGCATTTCTTTAATATCAGGTTGTCCAATATATTGATCCAACCTTTGAGGTCTAAGGGTTTGATCCTCATCTTCTTTAGTTGACATTGCAGTAACGATTCTATCTTTATCCATCATAGTCCCCTATTTCTTATTTTATGAGTAATTGTAATGCTTGTTTGATCATATCTTCAACAGATTGATCAGGATTGATTTTCTTCATAACTTTTCTAACTTCTGTTTTATTATAACCAAGTGCAGATAATGCTTGAGTAACATCACTTTCATTTGTTGGTAATAATGTTTCTTCATCTGTGACTAATTTACCTTTTAAATCTAGAATGATTTGTTGAGCACTTTTTGCACCAATACCAGGAAACTTAGTTAAATATTTAACATCAGCATTCTCAATAGCAACAATAATATTATCAATTTGATTGGTTGCTAGAATACTTAGCGCACTCTTTGGGCCAATGCCTGATACACTGATTAATTTTATGAATAAATCAAGACCTTCTTCTGAGTCAAAACCATATAATAAAATGGCATCATCTCTTACATAGTGATGTGTATAAACAATCACTTCTTCATCCATCTTATATTGAAACGGATAAGGTGATAAGATTTGATATCCAATATATTGATTTTCAATAACGATATGTGTTGGTTTTATCGTTTTAACAATGCCTTTTACATATGCATACATATATATTCCCACCACTTTCTAAAATCTAGATTAATTATATCATTTTTTTGGACTTTTTTCTATCATAACAATTGATTATGATATAATGAAATCAGGACGTGATTAATCGTGAACAAAGACAAAATAAAACACTTCCAAACTGAATTCAAAGCAAGGGCAAATGGCGATAAACTTTATGATAGTGTTTATAAGGTTTTTTCTCATGAAATGAAGTTATTTGAGCCTTTCATAAAAAGCCAAAGTGATTTAGAAAAACAAAATAAATCGCTTTTTTTAGAACGCTCAAATAAGATAAGTGATGATCATCAAGTTTTATATGATAAATATGTTAGAGCTTATCATGTCATTGTTGATAAGAATTCAAAAGAAATAGAAAACCAACATCAAAATCTTTTATCTAACATTCATGATATCAATGGTAAGCATGAACAAATATTAGATCACATTCAAGATGAAAGAGATAAATTACAAGAACATATTGAGTCTCAGTTAAATCAAGCTAAACTTAAAATGAATCGCGAAATATTTGATATTGAAGAAAGATATAAAAAATATCGTAGTGAGAATCTAAATATGATCGATGAAGTTGAGGCTGAAAGTAAAGCAATCGAAGAAAGTCTTCATAATCACGATGATAAACAAAAAAGATCGATTACGAATCAACGATATGGTATCGTCGATGTTAAATCTGACGCAATTGAGATTACACAAGAAAAACAAGTTCAAATTACTTCTAAAAATAATACACATTATATCCATATTAAAAAAACATTTAATGATACAAATGTGGCAATCAACCAAAAGATTAGTCAATTATCAAAATCACATCAACAAGCACTTAATAAATTAGATAATGCTATCGAAAAACTCAATCAACCAATTTTAGAAAATATTAAATCATTAAAAGAGGAATACAATCTAAAAGTTGAAGAAATGAAACAGAATTATGCTAAAGAATTGGAATCATATGATTTAGCATTTGAAGAAACTTTAGCACAATATAAAGAAAAAAGAGAAAAAATTACACATGAATCTGGTGAAGCCATCAGTATTTTTAACTCTAAATTAACAAATAGTAGAGAATCTATTGAAGAAGAAAAAAATAAAGTCGTTAGAGAACATCGTTTCTTAATGAAAGATAAAGAAGATAACTATGATTCTTCTATCGCTGGCAAAATGAAGAGTGCTCTTAATAAGTTAGATAAAGAACTTGCAAAACTCATTCTTCAAAATCAAAATGATATCTTAAAGATGAAATCAGCATTTCAACTAAAGTTAACACAAGCAGAAAACAACTTCTTAGAAAAGAGATATCAATGGCGTTTAAATAAACTTATTTTAACAAACCATTTCCATCATAGTTTAAAGAAATTAGAAGTTAATTTCGAAAACAATATAGAATTCGCAAATAAGAAACATCGTTTAAATAATGATCAAGGTGTCTCTAAAAGAGAAATACTTAATCATACATTAAATCAAGATGCATTACCATTGGAGACGCAAATAGCGATTCAAAACTATGTACAGGAACGTGAACTCACATTATTAAACAATGACCAAGAAATCGCGTTAAATGATATTAAAATTGAAGTATTAAACATTGAACACGCTTATGAACTTGCTGAACAAGAACTTAATTACTTAGAAGTTAAAACTGCATTAGATTTAGAATCAGAAATGCTTGTATTAAATTCTAATACACAACTCGAATTAGAAAAAGCTAAAATAAAGCGTGAAGAAAACTTAAAAGATTATCAATTACGTAAAACTTTATCAGAATCAGTATTTAAACGACAAAAAAATCAATTAGATACCGAATATGAATTAAAAAATATAGAATGGCACTTCCAAGAGGAAGTTACAGATATTAAAACACATGAGGAAAGATTCTTAGCTAAACGCAAAGAAACACTTATGTATCATAAACGTTCTTTATTTATGCGTGATGCAGATGTTAAGACTAAATCTCGTATTCAACAAAATGAAGCTGTAAAAGCAATCCGTAACTATGAAAATGATATTGAGTATGAACAAAATCATATCGAAAGCTTAGTATCTACGCTTACGTTCTCTTTTGACCGTATACTAAAAGTTAAGGATATGATTGATAAGTTATATCATCTACCCGCTCATCCTGACATCTTTAAACAACTTCTAGATTTATTTAAATCATATGTGAATGAATTAAACTTAATGATTAAAGAAGCTGTAAATGAGAAACAAACTAAGATATTTAAATACTTAGAAAAACAAAAAAGTGATATTTCTCATTATAAGCATGCGTTAAAGCATGAAACTTTCCAATTCTTCAATCAAAACAATGTCGATCAATATGATATTGACATGAAACGTTTTGAAGATGAAATCAAAGATTTAGAAGGTTTTATATTAGTTGAACAAGCAGTAATTGAAAGACATCAAAACTTTATTACACAATTAGAAAAGATTCTTCTTCAATACAAAGAAGGTACACTTTTAAATGATAGTAATCAAGTTGAAGAAAATAAAAAATTAATTTATAATCATAAATCTCATATTAAAACTTCTCTTCGCAAGATTAAAGCATATGAAAAAGTCATAACGAAACATCATAGAGCGATGAACTTAATCGCATATAAGAAACAAAGAGTTTCTCGTGCAATGCGTATCGAGGATTATAGTTTTAAGAAACGTTTATTAAAAGATATGCGTATCTATGATAAATATGAAAAAGAATTCGCTAAGATTTATAAAAATATTGAACTTCACTTTGATGTGTTTAGTCATGCGTTTGATAGTTTTGAAAAATATATCAATGAACATATTTATGTAACTGAAGATCAAATGCGTCAAGCGATTGCTGCATTCATGAAAAAAGCTAATTTATTTGCAGACTATATTTCAATTGAACAACAAAATCAATTGAAACTTGCTAAAAAGTATTATCAAGTACACCTTGATAAAGAAGCCCTTCTTATTCAACAAATTAAGATTCATCAAGAACATGCATCTAAATTACTTAGACAAAGTTCAAATATCTTTAATAGAAGCGTTGAAAAGATGTTAAAAGTCCAAGACAAATTAACAGTTGAAGCATTACAACACGCTAAAAAACATCAAAAACGTCAAACAGTTAACGCGACTAAGAAGTTTAAAAAAGATCACATATCTATGAAGTTACTCATTGAATCTCAAGAAAATCAAATTCATACATTAACAAAACAAGTCGAGCAACAAATACTTACAATTAATCAAAATCAACATGAGATTGCATTACAATATATGAATGATTCACTTGAAAAAGGTCATAAAGAAAAAGAAAATCATGAAAAGAAATTAAAAGCCATTTCTACACATTATCAAAGAAAAATTGATGATGTTAATCATGCGAATGATCATCTGTTTAAAAAGAATCAATTAATCTTATCTAAGTTTAAAGAAAAAGAAACTCAAACACTTAACCAACACCATATTAAACTTAAAAACTTAAAGGATAAAGTAGTAAATGCTCAAAAGAAGATTAAGCAATTAGAACTTGATTATCAAAAAGCTATCAAATCTGATCTTAAAAAACGTGATGCAACCTTTAAATCGCTTAATAAAGATATGAAACAACAAAACAAGATCACTAAAAAACGCGAAGATAAACAACTTATTAATGATTTAAAAGAAGAAAAACAAAGTTATAAATTTAAAATTAAAACACTGAATCTAGAATAAAGAGTTATATATTTATATAGCTCTTTTTTTATAATAAAAAAGCCAATCAAATGATCGGCTTTATTGGTATATTATTCTATGAATTCAAATTCATACTTTAAGATACGTACAGTATCATGGTTTTTAGCACCTTTTTCACGAAGGGCATCATCAACACCTAATGTTCTTAGTTGTCTTGCGAAACGCTTGATACCTTCTTCTTGCATAAAGTCTGTTCTAGCAAATAATAATTCAATTTTTGAACCAGTTAATACAAATGTACCATATTCATCAATATTGATTTCAAATCCAACATCTTCAGTATCATCAACAAATTCATATAGAATTTCATCACTTTCTTCTTCGATGATTTGTGGGGCATTTTTTAATACATCTAAAGTTAAGTATAGTAATTCATCTATATTATTTTTTTGAATTGCTGAAATCGCGATGATTGGACCATCAATTTTTGATTTCAATTGTTCATATTTTTCAATTGTTTCTGGCATATCTGTTTTATTACATACAACAATTTGAGGACGATCGACTAATTTTTCATCATACATTTCTAACTCATGATTAATTTTTAAGTATGAATCATATGGATCTTCTTCCGTTAAATCGACGACATGTAAAAATACACGACATCTTTCGATATGTTTTAAGAAACGAATGCCTAAACCATGACCGGCATGTGCATTTTCAATTAACCCTGGTAAGTCTGCTAATACAAATGATTCATCTCCAACGTAAACCATACCAAGATTAGGTTGTAACGTTGTAAATGGATAAGCAGCTATTTTAGGTCTTGAATTAGATACGATTGATAATAACGTAGATTTACCAACTGATGGATATCCAATCATACCTACATCGGCTAATACTTTTAATTCAACATGAATTTTTAAGTATTCTCCTGGATCACCATTTTCAGCATAAGATGGTGTAGAATTACGAGTTGTCGCAAGTGCAATATTACCACGACCACCCTTACCACCATGTGCAACGATTATTTCGTCACCATGTTTGATAATTTCACCGATCTTTCTTGATTTATCATGTGTATATACAACTGTACCTAACGGCACTTTAACATAAACGTTTTCTGCATTTGCTCCATGCATCCCTTTAGATGCACCGTTTACGCCATTTTTAGCTTTTATATGTCTTCTATATTGTAAATTGATTAATGTTGATTCGCCTTCTTCTCCTAGGAATATAACGTCGCCACCACGGCCACCGTTACCTCCCCAAGGCCCACCGAACTCTACATATTTTTCACGACGATAACTGGCCATACCATTGCCACCTTTACCACCGTATACTTCGACTGTGACCTCATCTATAAACATGATAATCACCCCTTTCATTTCGAAAAAAAAGGATAACGTAGGTTATCCTTCGTAAACTGAAACTTGTTTTTTGTCTCTGCCTAATCTTTCGTATTTAACAGTACCTGATACCTTAGCAAATAATGTATCATCGCCACCGCGACCTACATTCTTACCAGGATGAATTTTAGTACCGCGTTGACGGAAGATGATAGCGCCAGCTTTTGCGTGTTGACCATCTGAAAGTTTTAAACCTAGACGTTTAGATTCAGAGTCACGACCATTACGAGTGGAACCTACACCTTTTTTAGATGCGAATAACTGTATTTGTAACTTTAACATGTTATCCCTCCTTCTTGATTTTTATATATTTAGGATATTGATTATTTAAATCATTGAGGCTATATGCTAAGTTGTCGATTAAAGCATTTACGACATCATTAGTATTCTTGATAACAACTAAGAAATAACCTTCTTCAATTTCGTACTTAATATGATCAAGTACATTTAATTTTTCTAAAGCATTGATTGTGACAATAATTGCAGTTGAAACTGCTGCACAGACAATATCTTTACCTGAATCATCATATGATGCATGTCCGGAAACTTCCATTTGATTGATTTGATTACTCAAATCATATGTCATGTTTACCTTTATCATGATTATAATACGATTGATTCAATAACTAATTTAGTATATGGTTGACGGTGACCTTGCTTTTTGTGGTAGTCTTTTCTTCTCTTATACTTGTAAACGATAATTTTTTTATCTTTACCTTGTTTAAGAACTTTAGCAACTACTTTTGCACCAGCAACTACAGGTGTACCGATTTGTGGATTTTCTCCACCAACAGCTAATACTTCAGTAAATTCGAAAGTGTCGCCAGCTTCTACGTCTAATTTTTCAACGAAGATTTCTTGACCTTCAACAACTTTTACTTGTTTTCCACCAGTTTTAATGACTGCATACATGTGTGTGTTACCTCCTTTTTAGATTTGAAGACTCACTATTGAGGTAGTCTCTTTGACGTTTGAACCTCTTCTATGTGGTACAACATAGATATTTTAACGTAGTTAGGGTTAAAAGTCAACAAAAATAAACGTTTTATCATATCTTTTTGAAATCACGCATATTTATGGGAATAATTGCTTAACTACCTAAATTATCCTACACGCTATTATAACAAAAAAAGATGTGAAATCACATCTTTTTATATGTTTACTATCGTAATGCTTTATCATATGGAATACCTTCTGCTTTTGGCGCTCTTGATTTCTTAGATGTAAAGATTAATACGAGTAATGTTGCTACATAAGGAAGGATATCATAGAATACACCATTAATGTTTAAATCATGTAAGAATGGAATTAATGGAATAGAGTTAGATAATGTTCTTAGGAATCCAAAGAATAATGCTAGGACAAAGATACGCATTGGTTTCCATTGACCAAAGATCATAATCGCTAAGGCTAAGAACCCGAACCCTTGAACACCTGTTTTACCACTTACATTGGCATCATTAATACCAATTGCATAGAAATAACCAGATACACCAGCTAAGACACCTGAGATTAATACACCCCAATATCTCATCTTGTAAACATTAATACCGACTGAATCAGCTGCGTGTGGATGTTCACCACATGCTCTAAGTCTAAGTCCAAATCTTGTACGATACAATGCAATCGTTGAAATAATTAAGAATACGATACCAAAATAGATTGTAATATATGTATCTTGGAAGAATAAATCACCTAAGACAGGTATATCACCTAATAAAGGTATCTTTCTAATAAATAGATCAATATCAGTTGTAATACCTTCTTGAATAAATACTGTTCTAGTATATAAAATGATAATTGATGGAATGAACATATTAAGTGCTGTACCAACAATCACCTGATTTGCTTTTAAAGTAATTGAGGCAAATGCTAATAATAACGAATAGATAGCACCAGCAATCATTGCGACAAATATACCTAAGACAGCAATCAATTGAGGAGGTAGCGATGAATCTTGCATAATAAATATGAAATAAACACCGAAGAATGCACCAAATAACATAATACCTTCTAAGGCAATGTTAATCACACCACTTCTCTCACTCCACATACCAGCTAATGCTGTAAGTAATAAAGGAATTGCTACAGGTAGCATACGTTGAATAATAAAATATAGAGTATCCATTATTTTGTATCCTCCTGACTAACAATATTAAGTTCTTTAATCTCTTTTTTCCGTTTAAGATATTCTGCGAGCGTATGATTCATAAGTAATGCAAATGCAGCAAAGTAGATAATAATTGCAACTGATACATCAACTATCTCTGGTACAAATTGTGCACGACCAATGGCATCTCCACCTACTTTTAAGTATGAAACAAAGATTGCTGCACCGATAATGCCAAGTGGATGAGAGTTACCTAGTAATGCAACGGCAATACCAGTAAATCCTGCAGCAGCAATGATATGTGCTGGTTCATAAATTGTAGAACTACCAGGAATCTTAGAAGGGGCGATCATCACTAATACACCAGCTAAGCCGGCAAGTGCACCTGCGATACCCATTGTAAGAATGGTATTTCTCTTATAATTAATACCTGCATATTTAGAAGCATCCTTATTAAAACCAGTTGCTTTTAATTCATATCCAAAGACTGTATATTTTAATACTATATATAAGATAATCGTAAATATTACAGCTATGAAGAATCCTGTATTTGCTCTTGATGCTGCATCACCAATTCTTCCTAATTGTAGATCATTAGAAATATAGTTTGTAACACTTCTACTTGAATCATAGATTGTACTATTTCCTGTTATTAGTGCATCTACAATAAACATACCAGTATAGTTAAGCATAATTGATGTAATAACTTCATTAACATTAAACTCAGCTTTTAGAATCCCTGGGATAATACCCCATAAGAATCCACCTAACATACCTGCAAGTATTGCTACAACAATATGAATAAATGATGAACCTATATCAAACATAAATAATGCATAGATTCCAAAGAACATCCCCATCATGTATTGACCAGATGCACCAATGTTAAATAAACCCATCTTAAATGCGAAACCTACTGATAAACCAGTTAATATTAATGGTGTTGCAAAATACAAGACATCACTAATATTTTTAAAACTTGAGAATCCCGTTGTTAATAATATACTAAATCCTAAAAATGATTTTTCAGGATTAATCATAATCAAGAAAACTAATGAGATTAATAAACCAATAACAACAGCGATAAGTGTTGCAAAGAATGTTGATTTAGATAGTTTCTCAAAATTGAAATATGATTTTATTTTATCCATCATTTTGATCTACCACCTTTTTTGTTTGTCTCTTAGCACCACTCATATATAGACCTAATTCTTGGACTGTAATATCTTTAGGATTAAATTCACCAACGATTTCACCCTCATACATCACAAGAATTCGATCTGATAAACTCATAACTTCATCAAGTTCTAAACTCATCAGTAATACTGCTTTGCCTTGATCACGTACTGAAACCATTTGTTTATGGACATATTCAATCGCACCAACATCAAGTCCACGTGTTGGTTGAGCAGATATGAGCAATTCAAAGTCTTTTTCAATTTCTCTTGCGATAATCGCTTTTTGCTGATTACCACCAGACATTGATCTAGATGATGAAATGGCACCTTGACCACTTCTTACATCATATTTTTCAATAAGTTCATTCGCATAAGTTCTTTTAAACTTATGATTTAATAAACCTTTAGTGTTAAATTCAGGTTGCCAGTATCTTTGAAGAATTAAATTATCTTCAAGTGAAAAATCTAATACTAGACCATATTTATGACGATCTTCTGGAATATGAGATAATCCAGCAATCGATCTTTTTCTTATTTTAGCATTGGTAATATCTTGGTTATTTAAAGTAATCGTACCTTCATTTACTTTTTCTAACCCTGTGATTGCTGAAATAACTTCTGATTGACCATTACCTTCAATACCAGCAATACATAAGATTTCACCACGTTTTACTTCGAATGATACATTTTCAACAGCATTTTTTTCTGATGTTGGATGTTTAACAGATAAATTTTCAACTTTTAAAACAACATCAGTTGGTTTAGCATCTTCTTTTTCTACTTCAAAATTAACGTTACGACCAACCATCATTTTAGATAATTCTTCTTTTGTTGTATCTTTAACATCTACAGTACCAATATATTTTCCTTTTCTTAGTACCGTACAACGATCAGCAACACTTAAAATTTCATTAAGTTTATGTGAAATAAATAAAATTGATTTACCTTCTTTAGCAAAATTCTTCATAATAGCCATAAGTTCATCAATTTCTTGAGGTGTTAAAACAGCTGTTGGTTCATCAAATATTAATATGTCATTGTCTTTATATAACATTTTTAAAATTTCGACTCTTTGTTGTTGTCCAACACTGATTTTTTCAATCAATGCATCTGGTTCAACAAACAATCCATATTTATTACTTAAATCTTGAACTTTCTTTCTAGCTTCATCAATATCTAAGAAGCCTTTTTTAGTAGGTTCAACACCTAATATGATATTTTCAAGTACCGTAAACACTTCAACTAATTTGAAATGTTGATGTACCATACCGATACCTAATGCATTTGCATCATTAGGGTTATCGATTTTTACGACTTCTCCATTCTTTTTGATTTCACCATGTTCTGGTTGATAAAGACCAAAAAGAACAGACATTAATGTTGATTTACCTGCACCATTTTCACCTAGTAAAGCGTGAATTTCACCTTTTTTTAGCTGTAATGTAATATTATCATTAGCAATAATGCCAGGAAACTCTTTAGTTATATTAAGCATTTCTATAACATAATCGTTCATTTCTTTTTCCTCGTTTCCTTGTTTTTTAAAAAAATAAGAGGAGAAAGGTATTAGCCAATCTCCTCTAATAACCTTCGGTTTATTTTAGAAAGTCATTCCTAGGTAGTTGTAATGATTATTGAACAGTTGTAACTGTTACTTTTGATAATGATAATGCAGCTGTTAATTCAGCAGCAGTAGCATAACCATCAGCATCTGCAGTTGTGAAAGTTCTAACTGGATCAACTGTACCATTAACTAATAATGCATAAGCAGCTGTATAATCAGCTGAATCGAATGATGTGAATCTATCGAATGCATCAGCAGCGTCATCACCGATAACTACTGTAGGTAATCCAATACCATCATTTGTAGCATTGAAGTAAGTAGTTTTACCACCAAAGTTTCCAAATGTACCAGTTTCATAGATTGAAGCTAATACTTGTTGAACTGAAGCAGCTAAACCTTTCATTGCTGAAGTGATTACTGTAGCACTATCATATCTTTGGTCAACGTCAACACCGATTACTTTAGCAGAAGCTTCAGCAGCAGCAGACATAACTGATTTACCAACTGAACCACCAGCAGCGAAGATTACTTCTACGCCTTGTTGGTACATTGTAGCAGCAGTAGCTTTGTTAGTATCTGATTCAACGAAGTCACCAGTATAGTGGTATTGAACAGTAACATCAACATCTAATTCAGCAGCAGCATATTCAGCACCTTGTAAGAATCCGTAACCGAATGCTTGAACAGCAGGTAATGCCATACCACCCATGAATCCTAGATCAGTCATACCATCCATTACAGCAGCATAACCAGCTAACCATCCTGATTCTTCTTCAGCATACATAATTGAAGCAACATTGTCTTCTGTAGTAAATACTGAGTAATCAGCAGTATGTGGTGAACCATCTAGTAAGATGAATTTTACTTCTGGGTATAATGTTTGAGCAGTGTAGATTGGTACTTCAAATAAGAAACCTGGAGTAACAATAACTTTTGCGCCACCTTCAACAGCTAAAGCAATAGCATCTAAATATGCATCATCTGTAGCTTCAGCAGGTTTGTAGTAGTTATGTGATAAGTCGTTAGCTTCAGCATACGCAACAACACCTTCCCAAGCACCTTGGTTAAATGATTTGTCATCAATATCACCTTTATCAGTGATTAATGCGATTTCGTAAGTTTCTTCTCCACAAGAAGCTAAACCTACAAGAGCACCGATGACAACGAATAATAATAAAAATTTCTTCATTTTCTCTAAATCCTCCTATTTTATATGGGTTGCCCCAATTACTTCAATTATACATAATATTTACATGAATTCAAAGTACAAATAGCATTTTTTACATTTAGTTAAAAACTTTCTAATTTAATTTATTAAATTATTGAGATTTAGGTTCTTTTTTGTCACTTTTTTTAAACATATTCATAAATTTTTTAGGAATTGATACCATGGCATCACCAACAACTAACGGTAGCATACCAACTGCTTCTAATAAAGCATCTCTTCTTAATTTTTCTTTAGTGACTTCTTGAGCATCTGTAAATAGGTACTTTCTAGTAACAACACCAATTCTAAGTGTTAAGAGTGCATTTGATACACCTTGTGTGATTGAGTTCGTTAGAACTCTAACACCAGGAAAATCTGTAAAAGCTTGAAGGGCTGTTGATTGTGGAACAACTTCTGTAATATCAACATCTTCTAATCCTTCAGCAACCAGTGCAGTCGTAACAACATTAATGGTTAATTTAGCTAGTTTACTATATGAAGGTCTAAATCCACATGTTTGAACAATCTCTTTAATCATTTTTAAATTAACAACAATCACAGAAAAGAAATCAACTCTTGAGTTTTGTGATATCGCAGTAGATACCATCACTGTTTTAGCATTCTTTTGAATAAGTTTATTAATATATTTTTTAATATCGTTATTATAAACGACATTTAATGCATCTCTTAAATGATCTTTATCTTTTAATGCATTAGTTAAGTTTGTTTTTGATTCATCTGATAAAACATCACCTTTGATTAATCTTTTAGCTACTCTTTTATGTAGGCTATAAGATCCATCTTCATTATCAACTGTTGTGTCAATTGAAAATGATGGTGAAAATAAGATGATATGAACAGGTCTTAATATTAATACATAAATTAATAATAGTACTAAAGCATAAAAGCCATATTCAACAAATGATACCCCACCAATTTGTATATTTCTTAAACGTTCTCCAACGTCTAATACGCTACTTAATAAAATTAATATAAATAATATAATGAATCCAATGGCAGTTAAATACCAAAATATTTTTGCATTATCTTTTTTCTTCATTGTATACACCTCATGATTATTATATCACTATATATCTATATATTTATACAAATGATTTGGTATTTGCCTTCATAGAGTAATACTCACCTTTACCAATAATCAAATGATCAATAATATCAATACCCATAATCTCTGATGTTTCAAACAGTTTTTTAGTTGCGTATATATCAGCTTTTGAAGGTGTTGCATCACCTGTTGGATGATTATGTATAAAAATCATCGCTGAAGCTGCATATATCACTGCTTTCTTATAAATATCTCTTGGTGATATCACCATTTGATTAATGGTTCCGATATATAATACTTCTTTCTTTATGATTTCACTTTTAATATTTAAATAAAGCACAATAAAATGTTCTTGTTCTAAAATTGATAATTCATCAATTAATAAATGGTAGACATCATTTGGTGATTTTATACGGGCTTTTTTCTCATAGGCGACTGTTGATAGTCTTCTGCCTAATTCGATTGCTGCGAGTAATGTCGTTGCCTTTGCTTTCTTAATGCCAGGTATATTAATAAACGATTCATAAGATACTTTCTTAATATCTTCTAACTTATCTAAGTGATATAACACGTTTTTAGCAAGTTTTGTCACAGTGTGTGATTTTGTTCCTGTCCTAAGTAAAATCGCGATTAACTCGTAATTTGATAGTGCCTTAGCCCCTTTAAGTATCATTCTTTCTCTTGGTCTTTCTTCTAATGGCGTTTCTTTTAATTTGTAGTCCATAAAAAAACACCTCCTCTATGTAATCATAGAAAAGATGTTTATGTTTTACTTATTAAAATGTTTTTTAACAAATGCTAAGGCTTGCATCACAACATCATCCATATCAAAATATTTATACCAGCCAAGACGTCCAGCAAACGTAATGTTTTCTTGTTTGTTAGCAAGCTCTAAATATTTTTTATATAACTCATTATTCTTATCATCATTAATTGGATAATAAGGTTCATCACCTTTGGACCAATCTTTTGGATATTCATAAGTGATGATTGATGGTTTGATTTGTTTCATTTCAAAATGCTGATGTTCGATGACTCTTGTGTAAGGAACATCACGTTCTGTATAGTTTACTACTGCGTTACCTTGGAAATTATCTGTATCTACTTCTTTAGTATCAAATTTTAGAGAACGATATTCAAGCATTCCGTATTGATAATCAAAATATTGATCAATGGTACCAGTATAGATGATATGATCAGCCATTTTGCTAAATTCATCTTTATTTGCAAAGAAATCAGTATTTAATCTCACTTCAATACCTTCTAATAGTTTTTCAACTATTTGAGTATATCCACCTTCAGGAATTCCTTGGTATTTATCATTAAAGTAATTATTGTTATAAGTAAATCTTACAGGTAGTCTTTTAATGATAAATGCAGGTAAGTCAGTACAGTCTCTACCCCATTGTTTTTCAGTATAGCCTTTAATCAGTTTTTGATAAATATCTGGACCGACTAAATTAATAGCTTGTTCTTCTAAGTTTTTAGGTTCATCAACTTTATATTTAGCTTTTTGAGATTCAATGATTGCTCTTGCTTCATCAGGTGTTTCACACCCCCACATTTGATGAAATGTATTCATGTTAAATGGTAGGTGATATAACTCATCTTTGTATTTAGCAAGTGGTTCATTCGTAAATCTATTAAATTCAGCAAATTGATTCACATAATCCCATGCTTCCTTACTATCTGTATGAAATATATGTGCACCATAAACGTGAACGTTAATGCCATGTTCATTCTTTGTATAGATATTACCTGCGATGTGATCTCTTTTTTCAATCACTAAACAAGTCTTACCTCTTTTAGTTGCTTCATAGGCAAATATTGATCCAAATAGACCAGCACCTACGATTAAATAATCATAATGTTTCATTTTACTCCCAACTTTCATTTTCATAACCTTTAACATTTCTCGCCATTTCTTGATACTCTAATTCTTCAATAAAGTTATCTTTAACAGCTTTAATCATGTAACTTACGAAATGAAGTGAACCTGTGATCACTGTTAAATCAGAGTACATTCTTTCTTTTTCGATTTGTTTAAAGGCGTGAATTGGATCATCATTATAAGCCATACCAGGTTTTAAATAAGGTCTAAGTGATTCAAACCTTGGATCTGGAAACTCAACTAATATAATACGATCTGATACTTCTTCTAATATATTTAACATACCACTAATATCTTTATCACCTAAAGCACTAAATAATATACGTACTGTTTTATTTTCAGCTTTTAAGTAATCTACTAGTGCACGCATTGCAGGTAGGTTATGTGCACCATCTGCATAGACATGCGGGAAAATCTTAGAAAATCTTCCAGGTAATCTAGTATGTTTAAATGCGACTTGTATTGCTTTATTAGGCACTTCATGCTCTATATATTTTATCGCGTGAATCGCGAGCACTGAATTAGGGACTTGAAAAGTACCTCTTAGTCCTAATTCAATTTCGACATCTTCATAATCATAAGTGATTGGGAAAACATATTTTAATTTAGGATAATCTGTAATAAATTCATAGGTTGCACCTACTTCATCTAAATACTTTTTAAAATAGTCATGAAGTGAAGGATCTACAGTCGTAATTAAATGTCCACCCTTTTTAACAATACCTAATTTATTTGATGCGATAGATTCTAAAGTATTGCCTAATTGTTTCATATGATCAAAACCAATATTTGTAATTAAAGATAAATCATAATCAATAATATTAGTTGCGTCTAATAAACCACCAATACCAACTTCCATAATCATGACTTTCACTTGTTGATCATAAAAATACTTAAATGCGATTAATGTGAGCATTTCAAAGAAACTTAAATGCTCACCATAAGATTTCTTAAATGTTTCATTGAAATCTTTCATCCAATTGATGTATGTTAGTAAATCCTCATCTGATATATACTTGCCATCAATCATGATACGTTCATTAAATTTAAGAATATATGGTGATTGAAATGTACCGACCTTTTCATCTGATAACTTGTAAATACTTGTCAAATATGCACATGTTGAGCCTTTGCCATTTGTACCAGCAACATGTATTTTTTTTACACCAGCAAAATGAATTTCTAACATCTTATAAGCGGCTTGCATTCTAGATAAGTCTTCTTTGGGTTTAAATTTAATCTGTGATTCTATCCATTTAATGCTATCACTTAAATTATTCAACATAAGATTTCAATTTCTCCTTCAAGAGTTCATATTGTTTTAAGTAATCTTCGTATTTATCTTTTTCAACTTGAATCTTATCTTGAGGTGCTTTACTCATAAATTTCTCATTATGAAGTAGAGATTCACTTCGCTTAATTTCTGATTCTAATTGAGATTTTTGTTTAATCATGGCTTCTAATTCTTTCGCAGGATCAATTAAGTCAGATTTAATGACATTAATAACGATCTTAGATCCTAAGATCAGAATTGTTTCTTCATCTGTTGATAAAGCTTTTTCTAGTTTAAGCGTACTTGTATTTAAGAATTTTTCAAAATAGATCTCTTGAGTCTTAAATAATTCAAGATCTTCTGCGTTTTCAATCACTAAGTGAATTTGTAATGGCTTAGAAGGTGCAACTTGATTTTCAGCTCTTAAGTTTCTAACTTTAGTAATTGTATCTTGTAAATCACTAAATAAACTAATCGCTTCACTATCAATATCACCAGCAATTGGCCAATCACTAATCATAATTGATTTTTCATCTGAGATTTCTAAATATAATTTTTCAGTAACAAATGGAATAAATGGATGCATTAATTTTAAGATTGCACGAAGTACTTTGATTAAAATCGCTTGTGTAGTTTTCTTATGTTTTGGATCATTTAAAGTGACTTTAGCAAACTCTAAATACCAATTTGCAAATTCATCCCAAATAAAGTTATATAGTGTTCTTGAAACTTCACCAAACTCATATTTCTCATAGTTATGATCAGCTTCCGTAATAACTTCTGATAAACGAGATAAAATCCATTTATCTTGTAAGTTTAATTCATCATCAATTTCAACATTGAAATCTTCAATGTTCATAGTAATAAATCTTGTAATATTCCATAATTTATTAATAAAGTTCCATGATGATTCTACTTTTTCTTCCTCATAACGCAAATCTGCACCAGGTGCTGAATTTGTTGTAAGGAAGTATCTTAGTGCATCGACACCATATTTAGCAATCACATCCATAGGATCAACACCATTACCAAATGATTTACTCATCTTACGTCCATCAGCAGCTCTAATTAAACCATGGATTAATACATCCTTAAATGGATCTTCATTTGTAAATTCAATCCCTTGGAAGATCATTCTAGCAACCCAGAAGAAAATAATATCATATCCTGTTACTAAAACATTTGTTGGATAATAACGTTTGAAATCTTCTGTTTGTTCTGGCCAACCTAATGTAGAAAATGGCCATAAAGCAGATGAGAACCAAGTATCCAAGACATCTTCATCTTGAGTCCAACCTTCACCTGGAGATTCTTTTTGAACTTTAATTTCAGCGTCTTTATACCATGCTGGAATACGATGACCCCACCATAGTTGTCTTGAAATACACCAATCAAGTGTATCTGTCATCCAATTTGAGAAAATCTTTCTAAAACGATCAGGGACAAATTGTGAACCTGATTTTGTTAAAGCATTCTCTGCTAAAACATCCATCTTAACAAACCATTGATCAGATAATCTTGGTTCAACAACGACACCAGTTCTTTCACTATAACCAACATTATTTGTATAATCTTCTACTTTTTCTACTAAACCTAATTTATCTAGGCTTTCAACTAATAACTTACGACAAGCAAATCTTTCCATACCTTCATATTCGAAGGCCATGTCATTCATTGTGCCATCTTCATTCATACATAATGGCATTTCAAGATTATGTCTAATCCCTACTTCATAGTCATTAGGGTCATGTGCAGGTGTTACTTTAACAACACCAGTACCAAACTCCATATCTACATAATCATCAGCGATGACTTTAAATGATGTTTTAGTACCTGGGATAAATACTTCTTTACCAATCACTGACTGATATCTTTCATCCTCAGGATGAACCATTAATGCTTGATCGGCAAACATTGTCTCTGGACGCGTTGTCGCGATCACTAAATAACCACTTCCATCAACAAATGGATATCTAAAGTAATAGAGTTTACCTTGAGATTCCTTATGTTCAACTTCGATATTTGATAAAGCAGTTTTTGCTTCAACATCCCAGTTAATAATTCTATTACCACGATAAATTAAACCTTTATTATATAGAGTAATAAATACATGATTAACTGCATCATTTAATTGTTGGTCTAATGTAAAACGTTCTCTTGAATAATCAACAGAATTTCCTAGTGCTGCCCATTGTTTTTTAATATGATCAGCATATTCATCTTTCCATCCCCAGGCTTGTTCTAAGAACTTTTCACGTCCTAGATCATATCTTGAAATACCTTGAGCTTTTAATCTTTGATCAACTTTAGCTTGCGTTGCAATACCTGCATGGTCCATACCAGGTAGGAACAATGCATCAAAGCCTTGCATTCTTTTTCTTCTAATAATAATATCTTGTAAAGTATTATCCCATGCGTGACCTAAATGCAACTTACCAGTAACATTAGGTGGTGGAATAACAATTGTAAACGGCTCTTTCTTTTTATCAAGACCAGCCTTGAAGTATCCTTCGTTGACCCAAGTCTCATATCTGCCTTCTTCAACTGACTTAAAGTCATATTTCTTATCAAGTGTTGTCATGTTTAAACCTTCTTTCTAAATACTCATATCTATCTAATTTATACATTAAGACATCTATTGGTTGTTTCTTATAATCTTTTTTAATCTCAGTATGGTCATAGTGAAATCCTAATTTCTCTATGACTCGCTTAGATTGAAGATTAAATCCATAGTGTCCACATAAAATCTTATCCAATTCTAATACAATAAATCCATAATTAACAATCGCTTCTGCAGCTTCTGGGATAATACCTTGACCCCAATAAGTATCATCAAGTGCGTATCCAAGTTCTTTTGTGTTATCAAGTGCTTGAAATACATCTCTAGATGTAAGTCCTATTGTCCCAATTAATGTATCATCAGTTTTTAATGTAATGGCCCATGTCTCTTCTTCGTGTCTCATAATCTTTAGAATCTTATAAGATTCCTCTATTGATTTATGAGGTGGCCATCCTGCCATAGGACCAATATTTGGCTTTCGCCCATAGTAAAACAAAGATGGAGCATCATCTAATCTCAAAGCTCTTAAGATCAATCTTTTAGTGACTAATGTTTTCATATAACCTCTAATAAAAAAATCGCCCATAGACATATGTCTAAGGACGAAATATTCGCGGTACCACCTTAGTTCTAGGAAATCCTAGCACTCTTAAATCTTTAACGCAGACATACGTAAATAACTACTATCATTTCATTATTTAAGCTCCCTAGCTACCTTCATGTTTTCCTCTTAAGATCTCGCACCGTTTAATCTCTCTCTGGAAAGTAGAAATAACATTACTCCTCTAGTTCTTCGCTTATGTATATATATTAACATATATATGATTAAAAACACAATCTTATAATCTATATATTAATCATTTAAATCAATGATGCCATCAAAAATTTCGTCATCATAAGTGTAATGAACGATGATTTGATTTAATGCTTCATCATATGTATAGGATAATGATGGATCATCAGCATCAAGTCTAATAGATGATGTACTACCAAAATACAATACGATTTTTGAATATGCTTCTATAATGATTTCATCATCATAATAAATATCACCAAATACGCTTATCCGATTAATACTCATTGGAATAATTGTATCATTTTCTGTTAATTCTTTAATATCATTAATTTTACGATCATATTCCCTATCATAATTAATATAATACCACTCATAAAAATGATCAGTAGAGACTTCAATGTCTATATAATTAAAATAACTGTTTAAAGATATATAAACTGTGTAAAGTTCTTCTAAGTCATTCATAAATTGTAAATCATAAGTTATATGATCATTTGTATATGCAATTGCGTTAAAATCTTTATTTGCTAGTAAATCAATTGATATAAATAAATTTTCATATTCACTAGCATAAGGGATCATTGTCCAAGTTTCATTGATTTGATCATATTCATAAGACTTTTGGTTTGTTAAGTCAGTATAAGTAAATGTGCGACTATCTTTAAAACAATATATATTAGTTCCATTCACATAATATGCATCAATATGACTTTGAACATATAAATACTCCATCGAAAAAATGTAGTTAAACAATTCTCCAATGGGTTTAGGTACTTGTTTTACTTCTAAAAACACATTTGTTGATATTTCATCGATATCAGAAATAACTGTTTGATCTTCAGTATAAATAGTCCATCCATCAAATTTAAAGTAATTAGAATTTATATCCATTTGAATTTCATCAATATGATTTATCGATACAGCATCATATATTTGATTGTCTTCATCAAGTAAAACAGCCATTAACTCTTCTAAATCATATAAGAAAAAATCAACTGATGCAGTCAAATCATAATAGTTGAACTCAACCGTTTGTAAGCCTGATTTGTTATCATACTCAACTGTATATGGATAGTACATAATAGGATACATTATTTGACCAATCGCATCACTATTAATCACAAGCATTGTAAATTCATCCCAATCAATTTCATCATTTACAGTATAAAAATGACTTAACGCAGCATTGTAATCAATGATAATTTCAATATCTGTGATTTCATTTGTGATAGCATTAGATAAGTCAACATGATCTAATGATGTTTTATTTCTATCTTCAATTTTAAAATGTCCATATATAAAAGGATCCTGATAATAAAAGTCATAACTATCATCTTCTGAATCATGATTAAATTTTATAACTGCATAAAATGCTTCAATGTATATTTCATAATCACTTAAATATAGTTCTTGATCAGTCACATCTATGTCTTTAAATAGTTCTTTTAAGTTTACTATATGCGCCATTTGATAAGGATCATAAATCCATTTATTATCAATATAATAGTAATGTGTGTCAGTATCAATATCAGCAACAGTTTGTCCCTCAATTGATAATTGAATTTTATCGTTTTTGTATTTATAAACGATATCATCAGTATCATCTCTTAATGTGAATGATGATGCTCTAGAAATTGTTTTTACATAATCATTTATAAAAGCTTGATTGGGTTCAAGTTCAACGCAACCAAAAAGCAACATACCTGTGATGATCATTGTCGCTAATAAAATCATTTTTTTCATTGTTAATGCCCCCATTGATTAATCTTTATCTAATTATACATCATATAATAAAAAAATAGAAGATTGCTCTTCTATTAATTATCGTGACTAAATCCTGATTTCAATGCTAACTCTATATTACTCTTTTAAATCAATAGTTCCATCATAAATTTCACCATCATATGTGTAATGAACGATGATTTGATTCAATGCTTCATCATAAGTATAGGTTAATAATGGATTATCAGCATATAAAGTGATGTAAGTATTTGATGTGAAATATATGTCAAATGTTGTATATTCATCATATATGATACCATCATCATAACTTAAATTACCGTTTAATCTAATAAATTTAAGATCTAATGGTATTAAAACATCACCATCTTCTGGTTTGTCATACGTTTGGGTATTAAAAAAGTCATCATTAAAATACAAAGTATAATACATATTTTGTTTATATAAATAATCTCTATATTCAACATCTATATAAACGTATCCAAGTGGATCATTTATAGTGATGTTTATTGATATAATGTCATTATTTTGATCTTCAAGATCTAAATTATATGAAAAGTTGTAATCATCAATGCTAATAATTTCTAAATCAATAGTTTCAATATATGCTAACAATTCAAATAATTGATCAACTGTCACTTGGTATGGTACTTCCATCCATGAGCCATCGATTTCATCTAGTTCATAAGAAACTCTATCCTCTAAATTAGAATATATATATGGCTTATCTGATACATATGGATATACATTAACACCTTCAACAGTGAATATACCATTTACTGTTTCAGCTTGATAAAATTCATGATTTAAATAATAATCCATCAATTCATCAAAAGGTTTAGGTTCTAATACTGGTGTTATATATGCGTTGGTTGTTATATCATGAATATCATTACCCTCGGATTTATCCTCAGTATAAATCTCCCAACTTGATATATCGTATAAATTATCAAAATGAGCAAAATCGACTTGATCAATATCATCTATAGGAATTATTGTAAAGATATCACCTTTTTTGTCTAAGATAGCAATCATTTCATCATTTGGATCATAAAAGAAAAGATTGAATATTTTCGTAACTCCACCAATGGTTAATACTGCTTCTTGTATACCTGAATCTTTAGTATAATTTATATAATAATTATAATATTCAAAAGGCAGATGATAGTAGTTAGCATATTTGCTAGCAATAGCAACTCTAATATAGTCTTTCCAATCAATATCATCTTCATATGTATAAAACTCACTGGCTAATGCTTGATAATTTACATCAATTATAAAGTCATAAATCGCATTGGTTACAATATCATTTTGATTAATTGTTTCAAGTTCAGTTTCGTTAATATCTTGAATAATAAACTCTGCATACATGAGTTTACTATCAATCACAAAGTCATAAGTTGTATCATCATTATCTATATTAAATATTAATGTCGCATCATATGATTCTAAATAAATTTCATAGTCACTTACGTAAATTTCTGAATCTTTAACATCAATACTTTCAAATACTTCTTTGAATTCTAACATATCTATATTAATATATGGTTCATATACCCATTGTCTATTAAGATAGTTTATATAAAATTTATTTGTCTCTAAATCATTAATTTGAAAAAGCACATCATCATAATATATTTGTACTTCTCCATCTTTATACTTATAAGTACTTTCATGATCCACAAGTGAATAAGATTCTGCACCTTCAAATAAATCAATGTATGATTGAATTAATTTTTGATTGTCCTCTAATGTATTACATCCAACTAAAATTAAAGTAGCACTCATGATAAGGAATAAAACAATAATTTTTTTCATATAAGCCCCCTGAATTGTTTTGATTATTCGAAATTATTATATATTATTTTTAATACTTTGTCAACTCTATAAAAAAATAGAAGATTGCTCTTCTATTAATTATCGTGAAATAAATCTCTTGTATATACTTTATCTAATACATCTTTAACATCATCAGTAATTCTATTAACAATGATGACATCAGATAGTTTTTTAAATTTTTCTAAATCTTTATATACTTTAGAATTAAAAAACGTATCCTCATTTAATTCAGGTTCATATACGATGATATCAATACCTTTAGCCTTTATTCTCTTCATAACACCTTGAATGGCAGATTGTCTAAAGTTATCAGAACCTGATTTCATCGTTAATCTATATACACCGACAACTTTCGGTGCTTTTTTGATGATTTGTTCTGCAATATGATCTTTTCTAGTTCTATTTGCATCAACAATGGCTGTCATTAAGTTTTGTGGGACATCTTGATAGTTAGCAAGTAATTGTTTTGTATCTTTAGGTAGACAGTAACCACCATAACCAAATGAAGGATTATTATAATGAGTACCTATTCTAGGATCTAATCCTACTCCATCAATGATTTGTTTAGAGTCTAAGCCTCTTATTTCTGCATAAGAGTCTAATTCGTTAAAATAAGCGACTCTTAAAGCAAGATAAGTATTTGCAAATAGTTTAATAGCTTCTGCTTCAGTTGAATCAGTAAAAAGTACTGGTATGTCTTCTTTTAGTGCACCTTCAACTAATAGATCAGCAAATACTTTAGCTCTATCTGATTTTTCACCAATGACGATACGTGAAGGATATAAGTTATCGTATAATGCTTTACCTTCTCTTAAGAACTCAGGTGAAAAGATAATATTATTTGTATTTAATCTTTCTTTTGCATCTTTAGTAAATCCTACAGGAATGGTTGATTTAATAATCATGACTGCATCAGGATTAATTGACATAACATCTTTGATAACAGCTTCTACTGATCTTGTATCAAAGTAATTTAATACAGTATCATAGTTTGTTGGTGTTGCTATGACAACATATGATGCATCTTTATAAGCAACTTCTTTATCAGTAGTAGCTAATAAATTCAATTCTTTAGAAACTAAATATTCTTCAATTTCAGCATCAACAATTGGAGATTTCTTTTTATTTACTAAATCTACTTTTTCTTTAACTAAATCAAGTGCAACAACTTCATGATGTTGTGCGAGTAATACTGAGTTTGCTAACCCTACGTAGCCTAATCCTGCAACTGCAATTTTCATAACATACCCCTTTATATTAATTAAACTTCAATCTTACTATAAAAATAATTTCTAACCATATCTAAATTAATTTTATTTGTATTACTTACTTTAATGAAATGTTTAGGATTGCCTAATTTTTCTTTTATTTTTTTCTCTTGTTTATGTCTATGTGTAGATGGAATCTTATCTAATTTAGTAGCCACTACTAAAACATCTAATCCAAGTTCATGAAGATATGCATACATATCTAGGTCATCTTCAGTTGGACCTACTTTAAAATCGATTAATAAAGTCACTAGTTTCATGCAATAACTTTCTCTTAAAAACAAATCAATCATATGAATGAATTGTGCTTGCATCGTCTTAGAACGTCTTGCATAACCATATCCTGGTGCATCAACGATATAAAACTTTTCATCGATTAAATAAAAGTTCATCAGTAATGTTTTACCTGGTGTATTTGATACTCTTGCTAAATTTTTTCTATTTGTAAGAGCATTAATAAAAGAACTTTTACCAACATTACTACGACCTAAAAATAATATTTGAGGACGATCATCTGGTTGATCTTTTACATACTCTAAACTTTTAATATATTCTGATTGATTAAAAAACATGACACACGACCTTTACAATAAAAAAGTAGCCTTAATAGACTACTTTTATTATACCTTATTTAAGGGCTAAAGTGAACACTTCAGTCACATTTTCAACTGGAATGATCTTAAGCGCTTCTTTTACTTCTACTGGAATATCATCAATATCTTTTTCATTTTCTTTAGGAATTAAAATAGTTTTTAATCCTGATCTATGAGCAGCGATTGATTTTTCTTTTAATCCACCAATAGGTAAAACATAACCTCTTAATGTGATTTCACCAGTCATACCTAAGTTCTTCTTAACTAAACGTTTAGAAGCTGCTGATGCAATGGCAGTTGCCATTGTAATACCAGCTGAAGGTCCATCTTTTGGAATTGCACCTTCTGGTACGTGAACATGGAAATCATTTTCGTTAAAGATATTTGGATCAATACCTAAACTTTCAGCATTCGCTTTAACAAATGAAAGGGCAGTTTGTGCTGATTCTTTCATCACATCGCCAAGTTTACCTGTTAAAACTAATCCACCCTTACCTTTATAGTAAGTAACTTCCACTGATAAAGTGTCTCCACCAAATGCAGTATAAGCTAGACCAGTAACAACACCAACTTGTTCTTTTTCATCTGCGATATTATGTGTAAATCTAGGTTTGCCAATATATTTTTCAACATTTTCTTCAGTTACATCTACTCTATCGACATTTTCAAGTAAGATTTCTTTAATTGCTTTTCTAATTAAAGCACCAATATATCTATTTAATTCACGAACACCAGCTTCTCTAGTATAGTGTCTGATGATTTTATAGATAGCTTCATCACTTACAGAGAATTGTTCTTCTTTTAAGCCATGAGCTTTTAATTGTTTTCTAATTAAATGTTTTTTAGCAATTTGGAATTTTTCTTGTTCTGTGTAACTACTTAATTCAACAATTTCCATTCTATCTCTAAGTGGAGCAGGAACGTTTTCTAAATAGTTAGCAGTTGTAATAAACATAACTTGTGATAAATCATAAGGTTCTTCAAGATAATGATCACTAAACTTAGAGTTTTGTTCTGGATCTAATACTTCAAGCATTGCTGATGCAGGATCACCTTTGTAATCTGATGACATCTTATCGATTTCATCAAGTAAGAATACAGGGTTAACCGTACCAGCATCTTTCATACCTTTAATGATTCTACCTGGCATCGCACCGATATAAGTACGTCTGTGTCCACGAATTTCTGATTCGTCTCTTACACCACCAAGTGATTGTTTAACAAATTTTCTGTTTAATGCTTCAGCAATTGAAATCGCTAGAGATGTTTTACCAACACCTGGAGGACCTGCTAAGCATAGAATTGTTTGTGGATTACGTTTAGTCATAATCTTAACAGCAAGATATTCAATAATTCTATCTTTTACTTTATCTAATGCATAGTGATTCTCATCTAGTTTTTCTTTTACTTTATCTAATTTATAGTTATCTCTTGAAGCTTTCTTCCATGGAAGATCTACAAGTAACTCTAAATATGTTTTAATAATTGAAGATTCAGCCATCGCTTGAGGTGTAGATTGATATCTAGCTAACTCTTGTAAAGCTTTTTCTTCAGTAGATTTTGGCATCTTAGCTGCTAAAATCTTTTTACGTAATTCATCAATTTCATCTTCTTTTTTAGCTTTATCGCCTAATTCATTTTGAATTGCGCGCATTTTTTCGCGAAGATAATATTCTTTTTGATTTTCATCAATTGATTGTTTAATATCATCATTAATCTTTTGTTCAAGATCAACTATCATCTTCAACTTATTCATATCTTCTAATAAGAAACGAAGTCTCTTATTAAGATCAAATTCACTAATATATTTAAATTTATCAGTTTCATTGATTTTTAATCCATTAGCGATAATATCTGCAACTTTTTCACTTGAAGCACCTTGACCTATGCGATCTAGTACTTGTTTATTAGAATGAAGAATCACTGATTCACTCTTAGTGACTTCATCCATAACCATTTTTACAAGTGTTTGTTCTTCACTGACATCACCAGTAATAGTTTCACATTCTTTATATTCAACTACAAAATAAGGTTCAGTTACAAAGTAATCTGTAATTTCTACACGACCAATGATTTGTAATTTTGTTTTATATGAACCATTTGGAAGTTTTATTTTCATTTGAACTTTAACTAATAATCCGTATTTTTCCATGTCTTCAACAGTTGGATTTTCAATTAATGGGTTCTTTTGAATTAAAACAACAGCAAATGAACCGAAATTTCTTTCAGCTTCTTCCATCGCTTTTAAAGATACATTACGACCAACTTCAATTCTAATGTCATTATTAGGGATTGGCACTACACCACGCACAACTAATGCTGGTAGGCTTTTAGATAGTTCCATATACTCACATCCTTTTTTCCATTCATTTATGTTAATATTATAGCACGAAAAATTAAATTTGCAATCTTTATACAAGAGTGCCAATTCTAAAGTTTAAAACAAGGGAAATTATGTGTTTTTCCCTTGTCATTTACGTTAATTATTATATTATACGCGTTTTGCAGATTCTAAAATGAAGTTATAAGCTTTTTCATTTTGAATATCTAATTTTAACATTTCTGGTGTTAAGTATTTATCTAGATCTTCAACTTTTAAGTTATACATAGCAGCAAGTTTTTCTTTTCTTGCAGCAACATCTTCATCAGTAATTTCGAAGTTTTCAGCTTTAGCGATTGCTTCAATCACTAAATTAACTTTTAATCTAGCTTCAGCATCTTTTTTAGCTTGTTCTTCGAATTGTTCTTCAGTTAAACCTGAGAAACTTAAATACATTTCGAACTCTAATCCATATTGTTTAGCTTGTTCTTTTAATTGTTCTCTATATTGTGCAAACTCTTGTGTGATCATTGATTCAGGTACTGTAACTTCTGATGCACCTACAACTGCAGATAGAATTGCTTCATTTTCTTCAGCTGTAGCTTTTTCAGCTTTTTCAGTTTCTAATTTAGTTCTAGTAGCTGTTTCTAATTCAGCAACTGTTTTAGCATCTTCTCTTTCTAAAGATGCAACGAACTCATCATTTAATTCTGGAGCTTGGTTTACTTTAACTTCATGAACTAATACTTTAAATACTGCATCTTTACCAGCTAAGTTTTCAGCTTGGTATTGATCAGGGAATTTAACATTTAAATCTTTAGCATCACCAGCTTTTAAGCCTAACATTTGTTCTTCAAAACCTGGAATAAATTGACCAGATCCGATTTCTAATTGATAGTTTTCAGCTTTTCCACCTTCGAATGCTACTTCATCAACATAACCATCGAAATCAAAAATTGCAGTATCTCCATTTTCAATTGCTTTATCAACTGCAACTAATGAACCTTTTTCAGCTACGATTGCATCGATAGCAGCTTTAACTTCATCATTTGAAACAGCAGTTTCTACTTTTTTAACTTCTACATCTTTATATTGACCAAGTGTAACCTCTGGTTTTAATTCAAAAATTAAGTGAACTTCAAAACTTTCAGTTCTTGATACTTTAGCAAAATCTACATCTACTTGAGGTTCACCGATGAATCCAAATTCTGGATGCATTTGAACTTCTTGATATTTATGGTTTAATGCATGATTTAATGCATCTTCATATAATGATTCAACCCCATATTTATTTTCGAATACATTTCTAGGTACATGACCTTTTCTAAAACCTTTGATTTCTAAATCTTGTTGAACATGTGCGAATGCATGATCTAATGCATGTTCAAACTCATGTGGTGTCACTTCAAATGTGAATTTACCACAGTTATTTTCAATTTTTTCAAATTTCATAATATAACTCCTTACTCGTTTTATGTAACCTTCAATATTATACCATATTAATTTTATAAATAAAGAGTTTTAAACTATGCGTTGCAGTTTTTTTAAATCTATAATACAATATGTATATCTATGGGAGGTTCCAAATGATAACAATTAAAGAAGTTAAGTCAAAATTAGACGGAATTCGCTTCACAGAATTCCCTAATAAGATGTACAAAGATGTCCCTGAATTCGTTCCAGCACTATCTCTTGATGAAAGAACAGTGTTTAATAAAAAGAAAAATCCTGTACATGATTATTGTGAATCAATACGCTACCTAGCTTATAAAGATGGCAAGTTAGTTGGTCGTATTGCAGGTATTATTAATCATGAATGGAATAAAGCATTTAACAGAAAAACAGGACGTTTCACAAGAATTGATATGATTGATGACATTGAAGTTACAAAAGCATTAATTGATCAAGTAACTGTTTGGGTAAAAGATAAAGGTATGACTGAATTAATCGGTCCAATTGGATTTACTGATTTAGATAGACAAGGGATGTTAGTTGATGGTTTTGATCAATTAAACATGTTTATTACAATTTACAACTTCCCTTATTATCATAAACATCTTGAACAATTAGGATTTGTTAAAGATGTTGATTGGGTTGAAAAGTTAATTACATGGCCAACTGAAGTGCCAGATAAGATTAGACGTGGATCTAAGATTGCTAGAGAACGTTATGGCTATAAATTAATTAAGGTAAGTAAGAAAAAGGAAGTATTTAAATATATCTATGAAGCATTTAATGTATATAATGATGCATTCATGGAATTATATGGATTCTTCCCAATAACTAATAAGGTGATGGATTTCTATATTGAACAAGTGATTGCACTTGTTCAACTTGATTGGTTATGGTTTGTTCTAGATAAAGAAGACAAAGTTTCAGGCTTTGCAGTCTTAATGCCAAGTTTAGCTAAAGTAAATAAACGAAACAATGGTAAACTTTTCCCATTTGGTATATTTAGAATATTAAAAGCATTGAAAAATCAAGAAGTGATGGATTTCTATTTCGTTGCTGTTGATCCTAGACATCAAAATCATGGGATGATGGCATTATTTATGGAAGATGCTATCCTAACTGGTAAAAAACATGGTGTTAGAGTTGCTGAAACTGGACCTGAATTAGAAGAAAATATGGCCATTCAAAATCAATGGAAAGATTTCGACTACAAAGGACATAAACGCAGACGATGCTACAAAAAAGACATATAGAGGAATATATTCCTCTTTTTTCTTAATATATGATAAAATAATAGGGTATGAAAAATTAATAGGAGCAAAGGGATAAGACATGAAAAAATTTCACTTAACAAGTAAATATGCAATGATCAACTTTGGGCAATTGACATGTGACACTAAAACAAAAATCATCTCATCAAAAGAATTCGTTTACGTGCTAAGTCAATACTTAAAAGTATTAAAGCAAAATGAGGATAATCTCATCTCAAAATTCAAAGGTGTTAAAACATCAACATTTATTGAAATATATAAATTATTAATACTTTGGGATTATGAAGAAGTTAGCGAATATGCTCACTTAAAAAATATATTAAAACATAGAAATGAATTATATCGATTAACAGAAAATCTATATGATTACTGGCGTAAATTAGAACGTATTGGTATCATGACTGGTAATAAGAAATCTACAAGGGGATACTTAGCCTCAAATCTTATCAATACAACTGATGAATTTAATCATCAGATACTTCTTCTTTATAGAACAATCGTACAAAAACTATTAGGTGATGATTTCTTAGTATATCGTCAATTACCAGCAGGTGTTAACGCAAACCTTATGGTAACACCTCATAGATTTACAAGTCTAAAAACATATGAAAAATTACAAGGTATTAATTTTATCCAAGAGATATTAATTAGACCTCCATTTATGATTTACTCTAACTCGAATAAACGTGCTGGTTTATTTACTGAAGTTAAAGACAATCCAATGAATAAAATTAACATTAATAAAAATGACTTTATTGTATATCCAATCTATGTAGGTAATCTTCTAGCATTTGTATATATCCATGTAGACTTCTTACATCATGGTATTGCATTATCGAATTTATTCGAAACTGCAACTTATGATCAAAATGATCAAAGACAACCTGATTTAATCTATGTTTATGGTATTAAAGAGGAAGAGTATGATTGTACATACTTTAAAGATTTAGAAAATAATTATTATGTAGGTTTTGTATCATTAGCTGAAAAGAATGACTACTTCGGTTATTTAAAGAAAATGTTATTAACACTACATAACGTCCATATGTTAGATCATGATATTCTACCAATCCATGGATCAATGGTAAGAATCTTATTAAAAGATGGTCAACAAAAGAATATCGCAATCATTGGTGACAGTGGTGCTGGTAAATCTGAAACACTTGAAGCACTTCGTCAAATCGGAGATGAATACATTAAAGATATGAATGTCATCTTTGATGATATGGGTACATTCTATATCAAAGATGGAGAAGTATATGCTCAAGGTACAGAGATAGGAGCATTCGTCAGATTAGATGATCTTGATGCTGGATATGCTTATAGAGAATTTGATAGAGCAATCTTCTTAAATCCTGATCAACAAAATGCTAGATTAATCCTTCCAGTATCTTCATATAAATTTATTATGGATGATCATAAAGTCGATATGTTATTCTATGCAAATAATTATACAGAAACTGAAAAAGGATTAGACTTCTATAATGAAGTAGACGTTGCTAAAGATGTATTTAGACAAGGTCGTAGAAAAGCTAAAGGTACTACTTCTGAAGTTGGTTTAGTTGATAGTTATTTCGCTAACCCATTTGGACCTGTCCAACAACAAGAAATGGCTGATAAAATCTTAAGTAATTACTTCGATAAATTATATGAAACTAAAACTCCAGTTGGTGTATTATACACACAACTAGCAGTCGATCATATCACTAGTGAAGGACCTAAATTAGCATCAATTAAATTACTGAACTTTATTCAAAAATAAATGTGTTAAAATCCCGGTAAGTATTTACTTATCGGGATTTTATGTTATACTTATCACATACCAGTAATTTCTTGGGAGGGTAATTATGGAACACAACTATGAAGAGTCAGTAACATTGGCTGAACTCTGGGATAAATTATGGAAGCATAGATATCTCATTTTAATCATTACATTAAGCATTACAATCGTATTATCACTAGGTTTATATTTTGGATTAAAAGGTCAGATTTATACTTCTACAGTCTTTGAATATGAATTCAAAGGTATAGAAAATAATCAATACCCAGATAATACAGCATTTAGATTTAAGGATTTAATTTCATATGATACTTTATTGAGTGTTAAAGACTCTAGCAGTCTATATGATGAAATTAATGTAGAAGACATGTATTTGGACCCAAATACAACAATTTATAGAACAGAAGCTTTTAATTCTACTGCTTCTGATGTTATATTAACTAATAGTGAATTTATGTTACATATACCATATCGTTATTTTGACTATGATGAAGAACTAGCAAGATCATTTATTGATGATTTGATATCATCAGTGATCATAACCGCTAAAGATAAAAATAATTCATTAGAAATATATAATTATTTAGATTTAATTAATGATAATGTTGAATATCTTGATGAAATTGATTATTATAGTAGTCAATATAATCTTTTAATTTCTAGCATGAATGCATTTATTGATACATATGACGGTGTAAGAATCGACGGTGTCAATATGGCTGAAATCAGACAAGAGTTACAAGCAGCATATGATAACTACTATACTTTTGGTGAAGTTAGAACATTGATTATTAATGAAAGTTTTTATAAAGATAGTGTATCTTATATTTCTAAACTAGAATTTAGAATTTCAAGTCTAGAAAAGAGTATTCTATTAAATGAGTTAAAGATTACTGAACTAGAAACAATGTATAATAATTTAGTTGCTGGATCTAATCTTCAACAAGCTGATCAATTACTAGCAGATATCGCTGATTATCGTATTCAAAATGTTGATTATCAATATCAAATTGATGAATATGAGGCAGTTATAGCCGATGCTACAACTGGTGAGTTATCTAATGTATCAGCAGAGTTCTTAACGATTATTAATGACTATCGTGCATTATTAAATGAATACACAACTAAGTATAATGATTTTTATTTAGAAATCCTTGACAATCATACAGATGTAACATATGAATATGGTTCACTATTTAATGTTGAAGGTGGATATAGTATAATGTTATTAGGTGCTGTATCAGGTGTTATAGGATTAATAGTTTCATTAGTCGTAGTATTTATTGTTGAATCAGAAGAAACAAAAAAAGCACTAGAAAGTGCTTCTAATTAAAATTTACTTCGATTAAAAATACTATTTAATAAATCTTTATCATAAACTTTAGATAGTTTATTATAGGCCTCCTTTAAATTAGGAGGTCTTTTTTTTATGCCATGAGCATCTGTCGCAACGATATCTATCAGTTTATTTTTGATCAAGTATTTAATTATTGATTTTTTCGAATATTTATCAATACCTATAATAGCTGATGCATTGACTTGAAGTAATGCTCCTGCATTTCTAATCCTTTGATAATCTTCTTTTTTAAGATATTGATATCTTTCAACATGTGCAACAATCACTTGATAACCTTTAACTGTAAGATTATAAACTACTTCTTCAATAGGGTTTTCAACACTCGGATTAAACTCGATAAGTATTATTTTAGAATCACCAAATGTATATTTATCAAAGTCTAAATCTAAATGTGAACGATAGTATATTTCTGCACCTAAGAAAAGATTAATATCTAAATCTTTAGTTTGGTCAACAAGTAGATTATATTGATTAACGTGAAAATCTCTATCTTTTTTTTGATCTCTACTATATACATGAGGTGTAAGAACGATATGAGTAACCCCATCTTCAATTTCCTTCTTAATCATTTCTATTGATTCTTTAAATGATGAACTCCCATCATCAACACCAGGTAAGATATGATTATGAATATCGATCATTTTTTATCACTGTAGTATGAATAATTATTTTTATAGCCATATCCAGCTTGATCCATTTTCACCTGATTAAATACAATGCCTAAAATATTAACATCATACTTCTTAAGTGAGTTAATTGCTTCTTTTACTAATGATTTTCTAGCTTTTCCTTGAGCGACAATGAAAATAACACCATCAGCTAACTTAGAGATTAAAATTGAATCTGAAACTGCAATAATCGGTGGAGTATCTAGAAGTACATAGTCATATCTAGTTCTAAGTTCATCTATTAATTCTTTCATTTTAGTAGATTCTAAAACATTAGCTACTAAATTAGTAGCTTCACCAGCAACCATAAAATCAATACCAATGAGATCTGATGTATTAATAGCTTGTTCTAAAGTAATTTTAGATGAGATATAATCAGTAATACCATTTTCATTTGGGACATTAAAAGCTCTATTTATTTTAGGTCTTCTAAGGTCTAAATCTAATAAAATAACTTTCTTGTTTTTTTGTTGTAACAAATAAGCAAGATTAGATACAAATGTAGATTTCCCTTCTGATGGTTGTGTTGATGTGAATTGTAATACTTTATGATTGTTATCAATATTAAGATAATCTAGATCAATCACAATTTTTTGAAATGATTCAGTTGTAAATGATAAAGGTTCATTTCTAGTTACTAAGTAATCATATTTTTCAATACGTGGTTTACCATTAATTAAATCTTCAATACTTAACTTTTTATCTTTAGCCATCTTAGAAATCCTCCTTAATCTCAAATTCAGGAATCATACCTAAGATTTGAATATCTTTAAATGCAGCTTCTAATTGTTCTTTTGTCTTATATGAATTATTAGTCATTTCTTTAATAAACGCAATTGCTAGTCCAATAATACCACCGACAACTAATCCTGCAAATGTTATTAATAATTTATTAGGAGCAGCATACGTACCATTTTCAGTTGCATAAATACCAACTAATTCGATAGTATCTGGCAAAAATCTTTCCTTTGAAGATTCTTCCGTTTGTAGATCAATAGCTTCCTCGACTAATTTATTGACTACAGCAGTCGTTGTAGTAGCATCCACATCTTGATAAGATACATTAATTCTATATGAATCAGTACTTGCTGTTACACTAAGTTTTGATCTAAATTCTTCTTTATCTATACCTAACTTTAATGAATCAATAGTATTTTGAATAACGGTATCTGACTCTAAATATTCTGATACAGTAATAATTAAATATCTTGCAATTGTATAATCACTTTGAGTAGTATCAGTTGTTATTGGTGTTATATAAACATCAATATCTGTACTGTATTCTGGGATTGCTATAGAATAAGCATAAATACCTGCAAGTATTCCAAAGAATAGAGTTGCAACGATAATTACTCTTAAACCATTTTTAATGATGTAAAACAGATCTGATAAGCTAAACTCATTTTGCATTGTGCTTGGGTTATTTTCCATTTAGAGCCTCCATGTTTTGTTTATAAATATTATAACATTTTTATTGTATATTTCTTATTTTAATGTTTCGTATAAAAATTTAGTGATTTCTTCCTTATTTGCAGGTTTCTTATAATAATATCCTTGGGCATACTTACAATTATAATCACGCATTAAATCACTAACTTCTTTATCTTCAACACCTTCAATAGTAACATCTAAATTTAAATCGTTTGCCAATTTTATCGTAGATTTTACAATCTTTTGATTTGCTTGGTTTGTTAAGACATCTCTAGCAAATGCTTGATCAATTTTAATTCCTGTAAATGGAAAACTTGCAAGATATGATAGAGATGAATATCCTTGGCCAAAGTCATCAATTGTAATTTTGAATCCTTGATCATAAAATCTTTGTAGATTCATTCTAATTTGATCATAATCAGAAACTAATACTGTTTCAGTGACTTCAAATTCAACAGCTTTAGGCTTTATATCATATTGTCTAAAAATATTCATCATATTAGTATAAAAACTTGTATCATATAAATTCTTAGCAGATATATTAATAGCTATTGGCATATATATACCTTTTTCTCTAAGTTCTATATGATATTCTATAGCCCAAGTAAATACACTTTGGGTTAATTGTTGAATAAGTGATGTTTTTTCTATTACAGGAATAAATTCATTAGGTGGTATTAAAACACCATCTCGCTCCCATCTAATAAGTGCTTCTAGTGATTCTGTTTTACCAGTTACTAGATTAACTTTAGGTTGGTAATATAAGAATACATTCTTATTCTCTAAATCTTCAACGAAGTCATAAGATAGTTCATATTCTTGTCTTGAATCAGTTTTAAGATTAGAATATCTTAAATATAAGATATGTCTTTTAACTGCTTCTCTTGCAGTCATATCAGTTGATATAAAGTATTGAGCGATATCATCACTTGCTCTATGAACTTTAGTATCAAAACCTAAACCGAAGTTTACAAATAAACGTTGCTCAATATTATCTTTAATATGTTTCATAATATTAACAATATTTTGAATCTCATCACGATAATCTTCAGATTCTTTAAGTATCCATAATCTTCTTTCCTCTGGAAAGATGATATAAGTATCTTTATAGACACTTTGAATACGTGTTTTAATAAGATTTAAAAAATCGTAATATGCTTTATATCCTAAAACTTCTGTAATCATCTCATAGTTTTCTACTAGAATTGTACAAAACATATAAACTTTGCCATCTTCTAGTTTTAAATGGGAAAGCACATTAATATTGTATAAATTACTTTCTGGATGTTGAATTAGATAATTTTCCATCTTTTGATTAAGTTTTTGATAATCAGAAGATAGCATTCCAGATAGTAGACCTACCATTGAGAAAATGAACATTCTAAAGAACCAATCAGGTAATGCTTGTGCAGTATCTAGGATTAAATCCTCTGGTAATAGTGGACCTGCAAGAATCCCTGCAAATAAACCAGCAGCAAGTCCTGCATATGGCCCAACTAAGCTACCTATAAGTACGATTGATAAATAGAAAATGTGAGTATATGCTAGATGATTAAGTTGATAATCAATATTTCTGATGTAATAATAAAATCCTATCATCAAACCAAAATTAGATATTAATAATAATATCTTATAGTGTTTAATAATCCATTTGATAATAATGTTTTCCTTAAAGGATTTTTTCACAGAAATGCCTCCTATTTAATCACAGTAATCCAGTTATCTGGATCAGGAAGGTCTCCTACTTGTATTTTTGTTAATATGTCATGAAGTTTCTTAATTGTAGGACCCATTTCCTCATGATATGGAAATAGATGTTTATGATCTTTATTCGTTATCGAAGCAATTGGTGTAATGACTGCAGCAGTACCACAAGCACCTGCTTCAACGATATCACCCAGTTGATCAATAAAGATATCTCTTTCCTCTACTTTTAAGTTTAACATATTTTTTGCAATATATTTTAACGCACGATTTGTAATACTATCTAAAATCGATGGAGATGTTGGTGTTATATAAGTATTATCCTTTGTTATACCAAAGAAATTAGATGTACCAGCTTCTTCAATTTTAGTATGTGTTTTGGGATCTAAGAAAATACAATCATTAAATCCTAGTTGTTTTGCATGTTCTTTTGGAAGTAATGAAGATCCATAATTACCACCAACTTTAGCAGCACCTGTTCCAGCTGGAGCAGCTCTATCATATTCAGATACTAACATGTTAACAGGTTTAGCAGGACCACTGAAATATGATCCAACAGGTGTTACAAATATAATAAACAAATAGTCTGGGGATGGTTTAACACCAACATTATCACCTACGCCAATCATAAATGGTCTTATATATAGTGTTTTACCAGTTCCATAATCTGGCACAAAAGACTCATTTGCTAGCACTGTTTTAGATACTGCATCAATAAAATCTTTCACTGGAATTGAAGGCATGCATAATCTCTCACATGATTCTTGAAATCTAATCGCATTATCTTTAGCTCTAAAGAGTTGTATATGACCATCTTTAGTCTTATATGCTTTCATACCTTCGAATGCTGTTTGACCATAATGTAGTGCAGTTGATGAAATTGGAATTGAAATTCTATCTGATTCCTGTAGAATACCACTATTCCAATTACCACCTTTGTATGTTGATACAAACGCCTTATCTGTTTTAATATATTGAAATGAACTAATTTGTTTAGCCATACTTACACCTCTTTAAATATTTTTATACATTTTTGAATAATATTTCTCGTAATCACCAGACTGGATATTCTTAATCCATTTTTGATTATCTAAATACCATTGAATTGTTTCTTTTATACCTTGTTCAAAAGTATATGATGGTGCCCAACCTAATTGGGTAGTGATTTTAGTATTATCAATAGCATATCTTCTATCATGTCCAGGTCTATCTTTAACATACTTGATTAAATTATCAGATTTACCTAATGTTTCTATGATAAGTTTTACTATCTCAATATTAGCTTTCTCATTATTTCCGCCAACATTATATATTTCACCAATTTCACCTTTATGTAAAACTGTATCTATTGCAGAACAATGGTCATAAACATGTAGCCAATCTCTGATTTGCATACCATCACCATATACTGGTAAATCTTTATCATTTAAACAATTATTGATCATTAATGGAATTAATTTTTCTGGAAATTGATATGGACCATAATTATTACTACATCTAGTAATATTCACTGGCATATTGAATGTTTCATGATAAGCTCTAACAACTAAATCAGCACTTGCTTTTGATGCAGAATAAGGACTATTTGGCACAACAGACATAGTTTCAACGAATAAACCTTCTTTTCCTAAAGTACCATAAACTTCATCAGTTGAAACTTGTAAGTATTTAACATCTTGTTTATACGTTTTATCATATTTGTCATCTACAAGTTTCCAATATTTTTTTGCAACATCCAGAAGAACTTGTGTACCTATAATATTTGTTCTTAAGAATATTTCTGGATCTTCAATACTTCTATCGACATGAGATTCAGCAGCAAAATTCACTACTTTATCAAAACTAAATTCCTCAAATAATTTAGTTATGGTATCACGATTAGTAATATCAACTTTTCTGAAAATATAGTTTTTATTATCATTGATATCATCTAAGTTTTCCAAATTTCCAGCATAAGTAAGAGAATCAATATTAACAATTAAATAATCAGGATATTTTTTTATCATATATTTCACAAAGTTACTACCTATAAAACCAGCTCCACCAGTTACTAATATAGTCATAGCAATTACCCCTTACTTTCTATTAGTGATAATAGATATTGCCCATATGCAGTATTTCTATAAAATTCACCAATTTTCTTGAGTTTATTATCATCTATAAATTTCTTTCGCCAAGCAATTTCTTCTATACATGATATATAAAATCCTTGACGTTTCTGCATGACCTCTACAAATTCTGATGCCTGCATCAATCCTTCAGGTGTTCCTGTATCTAGCCATGCTACACCTCTACTAAGTAATTTGACTTTTAATTTTTTCATTGATAAATAGTTTTCATTAACGGATGTAATTTCAAGTTCACCTCTGTCTGATGGTGTAATTGATTTAGCAATCTTTATAACGTCATTGTTATATATATATAAACCAGGAATAGCATAATTAGATTTAGGTTTTAGAGGCTTTTCTTCCAATCCGATCACATTATTTTCCGGATCAAATTCTACAACTCCAAAATCTATTGGGTTATTAACAGGATAACCAAAAATTGTAGCTCCTTCGTTATCTTCAATTGCATTCTTTATTGTTTTAGATAAATCTTGCCCATAAAATATATTATCTCCAAGAATTAAACAAACTGAATCATCACCAATGAATTTTTCCCCTATTAGAAATGCTTCCGCTAATCCTTTTGGTACTTTTTGTATTTGATAACTTATTTTAATACCAAGTTGCTCCCCATCTTTTAATAACTCTTTATAAAAAACAATATCTCTTTCTGTTGATATGATTAATATCTCAGTTATCTCTGCTAACAGTAGGATACTCAATGGATAGTATATTAATGGTTTATCGTAAATCGGTAATAATTGTTTTGAAATCACCTGTGTCATCGGATATAATCTCGTTCCTTTTCCTCCAGCTAAAATAATACCTTTCATATTTTATTATTCTCCATTTCTATTGTTTTATACCATTTTATAGTTTTTTCTATCCCTATTGAAAAAGATTTATTTATTTCAAAATCAGTTTTTTCAATAACACTTTGAGGTATAGAAGAATAATCTGTTATACATGGCAGAAAGTTTTTATCATAAAAAATTTTACTTTGAGATTTAGTGATTTTTTTCATCTCATTCACATAATAATCTAAAGTCTTCAATTGACTGTTTCCCAAATAATAAACTCCATCATTTAAATTTTTATCTAATATAATTTCCATATTATTTATCAACTCATCAATGTATATCATGTCATATACTAAAGGTTCTTTAGGGATAAAAATGTCCTCATTATTTTTTAGTTTATTTATAAATTGATATGTACTTCTTCTTGATAAGTCACCTTTTCCAAATACATTTGGTAAAATAAATATATTATATTTTAAACTATTCCCATTACAATAATAAATTAATGTATCAGTTGAAAGTTTTTTAAAAAAACCATAATAATTGCATAAATTCGCTTCATCTTTAAATTGGTACGCTGATATAGTGCTCAAATAAATAATTTTTTTATATTTCAAATGAGGGTCATTAATAATTTTAACTAACAATTCATAGTTAGTATACTGTATTGAAAAATCATTCAATTGATTATAGGTACCTAATTTTATCAAATAAAATACAATGTCAAATTTTATATTAGAAATACTACTTAAATCTGTGTAATTCGGATAATCAAATTTAATATATTCAACTTTATCTGTTGATTCTTTTAGAAATCTACTTGTCGCAAAAATTTTATAATTTTTTGAAATCAATTTATTTAATAGTGCTTGTGATATAAAGCCTTCTGATCCTATTAATAATACATGTTTCATTTATATACCACCTTCGCATTCTCTTTTAGTTGTTTCATTAGCTTAGAATGATCTTCAATTGATTTATAATTTTTGAATTTAACTTTATCACTCTCGATAGAAAGAATAAAGTGTTTTATTGAATTTTTAAAATGATCATCCTTATTTAAATAATCTACTCTTGTATTTTTCCCATCATATATCTCTATGTTAGGAACATAATCGGCACCTGCAGTAAATACTCTATTTACTTTTATATTTTCTTTTTCACACCAAAACTCAATTTCATTCTTATAAGAATTATTCATTCCAAATTTTAAATTAGCGATTTGTCCAACTTGATTTGAATATGTAATACTACCATATAAATCTACATCAAAATCCTTATTCATCACTTTTAAATATGAAATTAATTCCATTTTATCTCCCAACAAAAGTCTAGCTAGCTGTACCGTGTATCCCCCGACATCATTAAATGCTCCACCACCCAATTTATTATTATATCTGAAATCTTTTTCTCCTTTAAAGGGAAATCCAAAATTAATGTTAATAAATTGACATTCAAGGGTAGAAAATAGTTTTTGAATGTATTCTATTTGACTATGGAATAAAAACATATAGTTTTCATGAATAGCTAAATCCTTTTCCTTTGCTATATTTATTAAATCTAGTGTATGCTCGTGATTAATAGTAAATGGCTTTTCTAGTAACACATGTTTACCGTTAAGTAATGCCTGTTTAGCGTATTTGTAATGATATACTGGAGGTAATGATATATAAACTGCATCAATTTCATTAGACTCAATTAACGTTTTGTAGTCTTTATACTTAACTATTCCATTGTTATTGAAGATGTCACTGTATCTATCAGTTTTTGATGCATAACCTTGCAATTTTAAGTCGTCTACTTGTTTAGCAGAGGGGATAAATCTATTAACAGCGATGTCTGAAGCCCCAACAAATCCAAGTCTTATCATATTATATACTCTCCCTATCTAATAGTGCAATAAAAGTTCTTAACTCTATGCTTGTATTGTTCTCTTTTATGAATTGTTCATATATATCTTGAATATTTAACCAATAAACATTATCTAATATTAAATCTGAAGGGACTCTACATACAATATATTTATTGATATCATTTAAAAATCTACCACCTTCATTGGAGTGGTATACTTCTTGTAAGAGCTCCCCATTATTAAGAATAGTATTAACATAATCTGGAATAGAGTCCTCTAAAAAAGTTAATGTATTATGTAGTTCAACATTATCATAAACTAATTGTGATTTATTTAGTGAAATACCAATCCTCAAACTTTTCATAGAACCTTTAATTAATAATATGTGATGATACATAAGGTTTGATTTTAAAATTGGTTGATCCCACTTAGCATTTTCCCTACTTTCAATCAATACATTAATATGCATCAATGTATACTTTCTTATACCAATATTATTATTATAGATAGTCTGAGGAATTTTTTTAATGGTAAACTTACTATCACAAAACTGTTTATAATAATTAATTCTCTGCTGAATTTTCTTGTCAAAACAAAATTTAGACTCTTGAAAATTGTATGCCATGATTGAAATTAAACTAAACACGGATCTCAAATCCATATTAACTGTATAGTCTTCTTTGATTAAAGAAGATATTTCACCTAATGAGAGCCACATAAAGTTAGATTCGACTTCTACTTCATCTCTAGTAATTAATACCATATTCCTATTTCTTTTCTTGTAAAACACATCAGTGCTCTCATTTTGAAATGTATCAAATATAACTTGATTATGATTATTCATAAAGTAATCTAGATATTTTGGAGAAGCACCACGATGAATTCTTTCAATATTGCTCTTAGTAGCCTGTAAAGTTGGTGAAACTTGAACTATGTTATTATTCCCTGGCTCAATTTTCAATTGTACAAGGAACATTAAAATATCATTTATTTTCTTTCCAAGTAAACCCAATATTCCAGTATCATTTTGAAAAAGTACAAGTTGGTCATTATTTGATATATCTACGTTTTTAATATTAAAAAATCTTCCAGAAATGTGATCAATTGAATCTCTAAAAATCCATTGTGTAGAATTATTTACATGAGATTTTTCAATTAGAATTTTTTGTTTCAATATTACATTTGTTTTTTGCATCAATTTTTGTTTGAAATCAGGATTAATTGTATTAAAAGATTTAATAATTTCATTTATACCGACATTTGACATTAATTACTTCTCCTCCATTTTTCAATATGCAAAACTAGCAAGCGAAATATTTTAATTCTTACTATAAATTTGACTATGTAATAAAAAATAATCATAAAATTATTTTTATAGCTGAATATATTTTTAATATCATATTCATTTACTAATTCCTCATATGTATTTCTCCAAATCATAGTTAAAGGATGTACTGAATTTTTAAGCCACGGTCTTTTAATAATTTTATGCCCTGTAAAATGTGAAACCGATGGGTGGTTAATAGCTAAATTAATATCGCTACCTGAGTAATAATATTCACCATAGTCAAAAAATTTTCTTGATTCTTTTTCATAAAGATAATTTACTGGCATAATATTATAGTTTAGTTTAATTAATAAAATTTCTTGATGAAATAACAAATTTACTAATCCTTGATCTAAATGATCGACAACACCATTTAATTGAATAATTTTATTCTTCATTTTCTCTATACAATTATGTCTTCTAATATAATTCAAATTGTAAACAAAAAATCCATTACTATAATATTTGTCGTCAATTGATAAACCGATAGCTTTCTTTGGATAAGGAAGACAATCCAATACACCAGCACCAAAATAATTGTTGAAATCTAGATTACTAAGACCTTCTAAAGACTCAGTGATTAATGTATCGCCATCAATATAAATAATTTCATTTATTTTAGATGGTAGTAACTCAGCTATTAGAAGTCTTGCATAAGTAGCTTTCGACCAATAACTACATTTCAAAGATACACCAAAAAAATCATCCAAATCAGGTACAGTGTATAACTGAAGATTTATATTATGATTATGTGCGAATTTTTTTAAAACTTTTAATTGATTTTCTCTAATACCATTATCTAAGATGTGCAGTGTTGCAATGTCATTATATTTAACTAAAGATGCTATGGAAACAATTGAAATATCAAAATAATTTTCATCAAATGAATATATGTAATCCCTAATCATTGCTATTTCTCCTTTTAATTTTCAAAAAAGTGCTTTTTACAAAATCAAGAATAAACAACAATGTATTATTTCTGAAAATATAATTAATTAATAAATATAATCCAATAAAAAGACTGATTACCATTAATAGCAATAATCCTGTTGAATAAAACTCACTATTTATATTGGATGTTAACCTTCTTAATATTTCTAACAACCCAAGTTTAAATACTAAGAATAGACTTAAAGAAATTACAAAAGTTTTAACTTGATCAGATGGATTTTTAATTATATATCGAAATATTGTTTTTATTCTATGAATAAACAAAACAAGAATAATTACTTCGGTAACAAGAGTAACTATAGCTGAAAATGCCGCACCATAAAACTGTAATCCTATTAAATTGAGAATTATATTTATTGCTGCACCAATAATTACTACATTAAGATAAAATCTCTCGTCACCAGATGGAATAATGAATTGTGTCCCTATTAAATTACTATAAATCGCAAGAGGTATTTTTAAAGAGTAAATAATTAAAACTATTATCATAGGATTGAATATATCACTCATAAACCAAGGGATAAATATGTCTGCCACTAATATAATTCCTGATACAGCTGGTATTGCAATAAACACCATCAAATTAATAGATTTATTCAACAATCTGTAAATTTCTTGTATTTTACCTTCACCATACAAACTGCTAATTTTAGGCATCATTACAGTTCCTAAAGAAGTAATAACAACTAGGACCACATTCACAATTTTAGCTGATTGATCAAAAAATGCTACTTGTGAATTATTTGTATATACACCAATCAAGGTAATATTAATTGTAGTATAAAGTTGAGTTACGAAGGTAAACATAAAAAAATATTTGGCATCAATAAAATGTTTTATTACGTGATTAAATCCGATTTTTACAAACTTTATTCTCTTTCTAACATTTAACCACATCCAAACATGACTTATAAATTCTGAAATTACAACAATTGCTGCATAAATGGGTACATCAGATATATCATGAACTAATAAAAAAATTGCAATAATCATAAGAGATTTAAGTATTAAATTTCTTATCATGATTATTTTAAATTCAGATTGACCCATGAAAAACCAAGTAATATCAATCATATTTGCAAATAGAAATATTCCATTTATTAAGAATAAAACTTTAAATTCTTCAAAAAATATAAACGTGAAAGCCAAATAAATCAAAATACTTATAGTTGATGTGATAAATTTCAGAATGACAATACCCCAAAAATTCTCACTTAAATATTGTATGTCACGTCTTTTAGAAATTGTTCTACTTCCATACATCACTGAACCAAACAATGCAAAAGAACTGAAATACAATAAGTATGATCTTGCATACGAATATTGTCCACTTCCTATATCAGTCAAAGTTCTGGCTAAATATGGGATTAATATTATTGGTACAATTAACGTGATAAGTTGATATATAGTATTATAAATATAATTAGTTGATATTTTCTTCACTTGATGAATCTCCTCGAAGTATGTAAGAATATATTAAAAAAGTAAAAACACCAATATTTGAAGTTAAATATGACGATCCTAGAGACCCTATCATATAAGTAACAAATATTGAAATTAATAAGGCATTTAAAATAGTAGAATTGCTACGATAATTATTCAATTTTTTATAAATGTCAAATGTAATATAGATAACTATTAAAAAACCAATAATCCCAAATTGCCCAACGACTTTCGGCCAATAGTTATCATTGATAAAATCACCATTATCAATAGATAATCCCCAAACATTGCTTATTCCATAATGATAATAAACTGTCGAATAATAACGATGTGACATTTCAGATCCAAATGAAGCAAAACCGGTTCCTATCGGGAAAAAATCAGAACTAATTTTCAAACTTGTATCTAAGAGTATATATCGAGCTTCGTTTTCATTAAGAAAATATCTCTCAATTTGATACTGTCCAACAACAACACCAGCAATTAGAATAATAATGTAATGATACCATTTAATCTTTTTCACAAATTTCAAAGTTAAATATATAAAAATAAAAACTATAGAAAATAAAATTTGTGGACCTTTAGTTGTGCTTACATTTATAATTAAAACTAGTAGAATATATATGTAGTCATTTTTCATTGATCTATGTCTTGAATCATATACTATGAATAATAATAAAGCCATAGTAGTATATCCTAATGTACCAGCATTTAATGCAATAAACCTATAAGCTTTCAAACCAAAACGTATATTATCATACATTTGAAAATCAAATAAATAGACGCCAATTAATAATACGAAAGCGAAAATTATATATATTTTAGATACCAGACTTAATATAGATGTTGACTCATCAAATGTATATTTATCAAAAAGTTTATATCCTAAGTACAAAGTCAAGATCACTCTAAAAAAACTAACTATATCACTTAAGATCGCAACAATATTTGTCTGCATACCTATAAAGATATTCGATAAAAGACCTGTGATAATCAGCAGTATAACAAGGAATATCTTTAAATCAAATTTCAATCTTTCTTTATTTAAAAGAAACTTAATAGTCCACAAAATAAGTATACTCAAGGAAATAAATTCATCATAATAATAAAAGAATCCTATTAACTTTGATAATATATCTTGGAATATGAATAACATAAATACCAAGGTTAATACAACTGATTTAATTTGATTATTTTTAGAATTATATTTCATAAAACAAACCTTTGTTTTCTATAGTTTCTTGTAAATATCTACTAACTTTTCAAAAATAACACTTGAATTGAAATTATTTTTAATTTGATTGTAAGCTCTTTCACTAAACTCTAATCTTTTAATTTTGTTATTAATCAAGGTTTCTAGCTTGATAGATAGTTCTTCTATATTTCCAGGAGTAATTAAATAGCCATTATCATCATTGATAATTACATCAGGAATACCAGCAATATTTGTTGATATATTAGGTATACCTCGACTCATTGTCTCCAATATTGTCATAGGTAAACCTTCATGATATGATGGTAATACATTGAGTATTGTATCTGACATTAAATAATTTTTTTCCTCAAAATTAATCCAACCTCGAATGTTAACATTTTTCATATTTTTAGTTAACTTTATTGCTTTCTCAATTTCACCATCACCACAAATTTCAAATGTTATTGAAGAACTAATATTCATTTCAATTTTTTTAATAGCTTCAATTAAGTCATAAAACCCTTTTCGGATACCAATTCTACCTAAAAATAATACTATATTACCATCATTATTGTATAAATTTCGTTCTGGTATTATAACAGAATTATTTAGGATATATATGTTAGTGTTTTGAGAAAGTTTTTCAATTAGATTTCTCATGTTTTCACTAAGTACTATTATAATATCTGCTCTTTCCAGAGTATTAATCATATACTTTTTATTATGTGTTTCATTTATATAAACCTCAAAATTAGAACCATGAATATGGAAGATAGTTTTAACTTTAAATATTTTTGATATATTTAGAATAATCGATTTTCTAATAAAACTTCCTTTTGATGCTGAATGAATGTGTATAATATCTATTTTGCAAAATAGCAGATATGCTACTATTTTAATCAGCGAAAACAGATATATTAAAATTTTAAATATAATGTTAGTTTCCCTAAATGTTTCTATACGTTTAATTTTAATATCCTCAATTTTATATTCCATGATATTCTCAATAACAGTATTAATTCCACCTTTTGCTTTTTTACCAGGACCAACGATTAATATTTTTTTCATTTTTTCACCTCCTGATCAATAAAGTCAATTATCAAATCAGGTATTTTATTTAATGATTTAAATTTTTTAAATTCACATTTATTCATTTGAGATATTGTTTCAGACAATTCGTTTACATTCTTCACACACTTTAAATAGTTTTCTTCATGTAGAATTTCACAAATCTCAAATTGATGATTATCCACGTGTTCTTTAAATATCATATCTCTAGGAACAGCAATTGTTTTCTTCATAAGTTTTATTGAATTTACTAATACACCCGTACCAGCATGTGAAATAATTATATCTGCTTGTTTTAAATAAAAATTAAACATATCTTGTGAAATAAATTTATCATACTTAATGAATTTAGGAATATAGTTAGATGATCCAATTTGTGCAAAAACTTCATCCTTAATTTTCCCTTCTTCAACAAGTCTATCAATTTCAATTATCAATCTATCAAATTGATACTCTCTTGAACCTACACACACAAATATCAATATATACTACCTCCTAAGATTGCTTTTGGATAAAACTCAATAAGTTCTTCCCATTGTATAATAAATAAATCTGCAAATTTATATATAAATCTGCCAGTTTTAGAAGGAGATTTAACTCTCGCAAAACTTTCAATGAATATTAATTTCCTTCTGAAAATTTTACCTATGATGAACATTGGAATGCAAGTCATAGCTCCAGTCGATATTAAAAATTGAGGCTTTATTTTAATAAATAGATAAAATGATTTTAGCAAGTTAAAAATGAAATTAAATATAAAAAATATTTGTTTTTTATCTATTTGTCTTAAATAATAATCTGCATCAGCCTTATATTCTGTTTTTTCAACAATAATTGTAATATTATAATTTTGGGAGAGTATTTTCAATCGTGATAGTTGTTCAAAATGACCTCCTGATGAAGATATTAAAATAATATTTGTTTTATTTCCCATTTTTATCGCCACTTTCAATTTTAATCAAATATTCTGATTGTATCAATAAATTTCCATTTATATTTACCAATTCAATCAAATCATTAACTTTTTCTCTACCAAGTCCTGCTTCTCTATCAAACATAACTCTAACAGTAAGTAATATTAATTTAATATCTAACCAAAAATTATATTTTCTAATATAAAACAAATCATATCTTAGTCTTTCAACACCCATAGTATCATATCTACTATAAACCTGTGACATACCAGTTACACCAGGTTTAACATTTGATCTATACATAAATTCTGGATGTTTTTCAATAGTATCTGATATTTCAGTTGGAATCAATGGTCTTGGACCAACAATACTCATCTCACCCTTTAGTACATTAATCAATTGTGGTAATTCATCAATTCTTGTAGCTCTAATGAATTTTCCAACTTTGGTAATTCTAGGATCTTTTGCTCCTGCATGTAGTGGTCCGGTCATCGCATCACAATTAACATGCATTGATCTGAATTTATATATTTTAAATTCTTCATTATTTCTTTTAATTCTTGTTTGTTTATAAAAAACTGGTCCACCATCTTGAAGTTTAACAGCTAGAGCTATAACCAACATAGGAATGAATGCTATGATTAAGCCGAAACAAGCAACAAGTAAATCAAAAGTTCTTTTGAAGAATCTTTGTTCATATGTCAATCTCATACTTTTAGCTCTAAGTACTAATGTATCATCTATTTGACTCTTTTGTGCTTGTAATAAACCTAATTCATATGTTCTTGGTACCATGTATAATTCTTTAGTGGTATTAAGCAAAATATAATTGACAAGCATATTCTTATTCTTAACACTTAAATCATCTAATAAGTATATATGATCAACTTCATCAATATATTTAAATGCATCTTCATTAATTTTTTCTCTGTTATCTTCAAATACGACATATCTTAAAACTTTATAGTGATTTTTATCCATAAAGAATTCTTTAGCTAGTTCGATTGCTTGTTCTTTTGGACCTATCACAGCTACTTCTATTTTTTTGCTGAACTTCGTGTAAATAAAGTATTCAAAATATTTAGCAGCGCTAAACACTATAATTTGAGTTCCAAAAATATATAGAACTTCTAGTGGACCACCAATAATAAATTGACCACCATTGATGAATGAGATAATTATTAACACGACATTTGTGAAGAATAATGATAAAAATAACGATACGATAATTTTATAAAATCTACTTCTAGTGATTGTTACTTGATATACCATAAAGAAGAAAGCAGCAATGATTAAGTAAAGAGCTGTTTCAACAATATCGCCTTGATGAATTCTAAATAAATCAAAGATATTAATGAATATTCCTTGTTCTTGATAATAATTAAATTCAGCTATAAATAAAAAAGTAAGACCCAAAATGAATACGTCAACTAAATGCTCAAATAAGCGTATAAAGTTTCCATTCCATAAGTCTTGCTTTATTTCTTGTGATCTCTTCATAATTTATTACTCCAACTTTCAATGATTATAATACTATTCGTGATGTCTTTAAGATAGTGCGTTTGATACTGCATTAAGTAGTGCAATACTTGTGTATAAATCATAATCACTATAATCAAATTCTAGTGATTGGTTGTCATAAATCAAGTTTATGACTAATTCTAAATCTTGGTCTTTAATAAATACATTTTTATAGTTTATTTCTATGTTTATTATTTCATGATTAACTACTTCTACATTAATGTCAATATAAACGGGTGATACGTCAGATTCCCCATTATATATTCCATCATCTATCATAGATAGATTGACATCATCAATCACTACATTTGAAACTTCATCTAATCGCGAACTCACATTCACAAAAATTAAAAAAGCCCCAAAAACAAGAGATATTAAAATGACCATGAGAAGTGCATATTTATCATGTTTTTTCATTTGCTTTATTACTCCATTTATTTGCTTTTTGGATTATATTTATTTTAACATATTTATATGTCTTATTGCAAAATTTACGGAGTTTTTGACAAACAAAATAATTATACTTATAATTAGTATAGTTAATATAGAGAAAATGGAGTAATAACATGCAAATTTTACAAAAATATATTAAAAGTATCTATTTTATAATAACTATATATATAATTGTTTTTCTTTCCTGGTTTTTAGGGGGAGACTTTTTTGGTTTAACTGAATTTAGTCCATTTAATATGTATGGTATATATATACTCGTGTTTATATTAGTTCTAGTTCTTATTTTCTTTGAAAATACTTTGTACTCATTACCTATGTTCACCGGTTTTCTATTTATCATTAGCAACAGCAGCATCACATTTGATACACTTGATACCTTTGGCTTTCCACATATTGCGTTAATATTGTTATTGTCTAGTCTATTAATTCACTTTATCCGTTATAAATCTAAGATTAAAATCGGTGGTTTATTTCTAGGTTTGTTACTTATTGCAATCGCTTATTTAATACCATTATTATATACAGATTTTACATTAAAAGCATTTTCTGTTTCCATTGTTGGCTTAATGTATTTTATACTCTATGTTTTTTTATTTTCAACAATGAAAAAAAGCAATATTGATTATCTATTTAAGTTATTTATTGTAATCAGTCTTCTTCTTGTGTCTCAATTAACTACAAAAATTATTAGGGCTACACTAGATAATTCAACTTTGGATTTTATAGAAGTTTTAGAATGGGGATTAAGCCACAATTGGGGTCCAAATTTTGGTTGGGCAAATATAAATGATGTAGCATTTTATATTACATTAACATTTCCAGCATTCATTTACATAATCTTCAAATATCCAAAAAATATATTTTCTTGGCTATTAACAATACTACCTGTTGTTGCAATTGCAATTTCTGGTTCACGAGGTGGTATTATTGGATTTTCTATTGCGGTCATATTAATTATATTATTGTTATTATCTAGAGGGCAAAAATATCATTATTTTGGTTTTATGGTTATCATAATTATATTATTGACTTTAGGCATTTTGTATAATGATGTAGTAATAAAAACTATTCAAACAATGATTGCTTCACTACAACAAGGTACGATAAATGCAATATCATCGAGTAGAATATTTATCTACTCTGAAGGCATTAAGATATTCAATGACAATCCTATTTTTGGAAGTGGATGGATATCAATTCAACTGGTAGCAGATGCTTCTGGTTGGTCAGAATGGAGACTTTACATGTTCCATTCAACTATCATTCATGTACTGGCGACAATGGGTATATTTGGATTAATAGCTCTATTAATTCACTATTTCCAAATATTTAAGATATTGTTTAATAATTTTACCTTAGAGAAAAAGCTCATATTCATTGGATATATTGCAACCCAAATCCATGGTTTAATCGACAATGTGCAATTTGCTGTTCCATATTCCGTATTAATCCCAATTATATTTGTTGTTTTGGAAAAAGCAGCTGTTCCAACTGTCTTTAGAAAAGAAGGTCGAAAATACATTTATGATTCTTCACTTGAAATTCCAATAGACTAAAAATAAAAGCAATCCAATGGATTGCTTATTTTTTATATTTGTTCTGTTTCTTCTTTCTTTATCTTCATTCTTAGTTTTGTTTTAATGTATTCAATCGTATTATCATGATCAAATACTAAATTAACACCTACAGCAAGTAAATATCCATATATAATCACTGGAATAACCATCCAAATCACTGGCCAGAAGAACTGAGTTCCTGTAAATGGATTTACTGTAAGAAATCTTGGTACTACTACTTTTAGTAGTAAACCTACACCTTTGATGTTATCAATATCTTTAACACCAAAGATTAATGATGGGTTTCTTCCATTTGGATCATACATTTCAAGTCCACCAGGAACTAATCCAAATAAACTTAATACATATTCATTTAAGTAAATGATGAATAACCACATAATTAAATAAAATGGTAACCAAATAGCTCTTTTAATTGATATCTCATGCATTTTATAATAAAGCATCAAGAATGGTGCTAAGAACAATAAAAAATGTGTTGTATAAAATCTAATTGTCTCAAGTGAAAAAGCTGTTTTTGTATATATACCAGTAATATCAACTGCATTAAATGTTTGAGCGATTGCATCCAGTGGATATATCACTGCAAGCAATCCTGAAACAAATGCGATTGATACCATATAGTCTTTTAATGTTTTTGCTTTTACAAAGTATAAGAATGGAAATACTAGCACAGATACTGCACATATATTTTCAAATGATACTTTAACAATTCTATTTTCTACAAAATATGGATCAGTATATGGAAAAATCAGTATTTTTAGAAAATGAATTGCGAAATTCAAAAGAATCAATCCATAAACAAACCAAAATCTATATTTATCGGATTTATTTCTTAATAATCTAACTGATAATACTGTTAGTACTACTGCTATAAATATGTATATGAAATAATAAATGTTAAACATTTCTATTGTTGCCATGTGACCACCCCTAATTAAAAACATTATATCACACATCATTTATTAAATACATGTATTTAAACACAACTATAAGTAATAATCACTTCTTTTTATAGACTGTGTCTCTTCTTGAGTAAGCACTACTTTTAGCTTTCTTATTGAACTACCAAACTTCACTGTCATTAAGTAAATGGCTCTATACATCCAATAGAAAGGTAGCAAGAATGGTAGATATTTAATGATTCTATATTCAGTAGATACAAGTTTATATGATCTAAAGATTGTTTTCAATAAATACTTAAATTTATTTTTTGTTTTATTCATCTCATGCAAATTCACAATTTCTTGATATAAATCATTATGTTGACTTCTGCCATGTATACCTCTATGGACGATGTGATCACAAATCTTAAAAATTTCATCATCACTGAAGTTCTTAAAATTAAAATGACTCATCTCAAGTGTTTCATTGAAATAGTGGAGATGAATACTCATAATAAATTCAAAGAATTTCTTTAAACTTGCATCTGATAAATATTTATCTAACTTATCTAGATTAAAGTCCTGAGTCTTTGTATATATGTATATATCTAATATACTTCTAAGACCAATACCACCATTATAGATATGTTTAGCTAAATGATACAAAAGATACATCAATTCATATTCGGGTTCAAATTTATACGTATAATTCTTATCTTGAATTAAATTATTGAAGGGATGTAGAAACATCCCTTTATATTTGATTTCAAAGTCGTGTTGAATACGTGGATGTAGTTCTATTTTAATACCTTGTTCATTTTGAAATGTATCATGATAATAATACTTTTCAATGAGCTTATATCCACTGCTTATTAGCGCTTTTCTAGCACTAATATAATCACTTTGATGCACTAAAACATCAATATCCCCCATGCCTCTCATATATGATTTAGGATAAAGTTCTTTGATATGTGCACCTTTTAAAAATACATGTTTAATTTCTTGATGATTAAAGATATCTTTAACATCTTTAATCACTTCAAATTGTTTTAAGTCTTTTGATATATATTGAAAATATGATTTTTTTAGAAGATCATGATAATGCTCTTCAAATAAAGACGCATCAATAGCCTCATATAACATACCAGATAAGCCATTTTCAATAATTAATTGCAATGTCTCTTTAGGTTTTGTTAAAGGTTTATCATATACTTCTTCATTTAATACTTTTTGAATCATTAAAAATGTTTCTTCAATCATTGTTTTCATATATACCTCTTTCTATTCTGGATTATGTATTAACAAATATCCAATGTGTATATCCCCCGTTGTGTTTTCTTTAAATAAATATGAAATACTAATTGTATAAAATGATACATTCTCTGCAAATACACCTTCAATGTAATCTTTAGAAAATGTTAAAACGTTATCTTCAAAACTATAATTATCTGCATCTAATTTTATATTACCTGTTGTATAAAATGAATCTAGTTCATAATCAAACATATCAAAATAAAACTTAAGATCTTCACCTTCATAAGCCACATTATTATCTGTATATGCATATGGTTTATCTGTGTCTATGATTGTGATCACAGTGCTATATAGATTAAGTCCTATACTAAACTCAAAAGTATATGATTCACGTTGTGCAGTTAATCTTGTAAGGTATGAACTATCAATATATAATACTTGATCAGTTATATGGTAATCATTTGTATTAAGTTGATATGATTCATTCATCGTGATATCTAATGCTATTTCTTGATTATCAACATTTAGTATAGGTAGATCAAAGGTTGAATAAATACTGTATTTATACGATAAAGTCATCACTAATGGATCAATAGTGAAGTTAAATACTTCGCTTTGATCTGAATCTAGATAATCATTTGATTTAGCATAATATGAAACATCAAATGTACCATAATCATCGATGATATATGTCCTATCTTCTAATTCAATAACTTCATCATTAATAATTAATACATAGCTTTGTGCATGTTCTATTTCTTCAACTGTAATTGTTTGATAGTCAATAGTTATAACACCTGGTGACTCAAGCTTACTATCTTCTTGATGACATGCACTAAGTATAAAAATAATCATAACCATGATTAAAGATATTTTAATTTTTTTCATTTACTAACACTACTTTCTATCCATAAATCATCGATACTAATTCTGGATGATCAATAAATGGATTCCGATTGTTTTGATATCCATATATGATATTATTTCTATTTATTTCAAAATCATCTACTGGATCTAATGATGCCCACTCTATTAAAGTAGCAAGATTACCAATATTAGATATATCAGTATCTGATCCCCATCTAATATCCATATAGAAGATAATTCTAGCAACATCGCCTCTATAATCATCACCTGGATACCAATTACCTTCATTATCTAGACCAAAAGTCTCTAAATCAAGATATGATGAAAAGATATTATTATTTCTAGTTGAATTATAAAGTGTATCAGCAGCTCTTAAGTTATGAAGATCTGCTTCTATACCTCTTGTACTATCAGATGGTGAATAATTACCTGTGCCAAATAAAGATTTAGCCCAGACATGTTCTCTATTCCATGTAGCCCCTCCATCCCATACAGGTACTGCTAAGTATCCTGTCTTCATATGAAGAGAGTATATAAGATTTAAATGACTACTATCACCATAAATAACATCTGTTTCTTCTAAGTAATACCTCGCATCACCATAAGTCGTTGTTTCATAAGTACCAGTATCATTAAGTAGTATATATAATGCATCTTCTAGTTGTGTACCACTTAAGCCATTTAAATCAGTATAATAATCATTTGTTGTATCACTGAAGAGTGTTTCTTCAGTGACATTTAATTCTACAATAAAAGATGTAGAATTAGCTGAATAATCTTCAACTGTCCATGTAAGGTAATATATACCTACTGTATTTAAATCATATGAGCCATCATCAAAGATAATGTCATCAGTTAAGTCACCATCAGTCTCATCTAAAGCAGTTACTGTAGGTAGAGACCAAGAATCCCCTACGGAAACGAACACCTCCGTAGCCGAAGGTGTAGCGTTAATTATAGGTGAAGTTGTATCTTCTGTAGGGGTCGTTACTCCGAATAGCCATAAATAACAATATCATCTAAGTAGAATCTTTCTTTAGATGTTACTGAACCATCATCATCACCAGGTACAAATTTAATAGTTACAGGGCCTGATACAGCATTACCACCATCAAATTGATATGTAAATTGTTGAGCTGAACTTGAAAGTGTGTAAAGTTGACCATTTAACCAAGTACTACCACCATCAATTGAATAATACACCGTGACATTCACATCATATGTGTTTTTTGCATAGAAAGTCATATATGTAACATTCGATAAAGTAAATTGTGAAATCACTTCAGGTGAAACCGAATTGGTTGTATAATCTCTTGTTTGTAATGAACTAGAACCAGCGATAGGACTAGTTGTAGAAACAGTACCTTCTAAAATACCCCATTGATAGCTAGTTGGCCCATTTGTATTCATTGTTGTATTGCTGTAAGAAGTTGAAGTGCTATATCCTTCTGAAGTTTCAAAACCAGTAGAATATAGAATCGTTTCAACTGTGTTTGAAACTTCTTCTAAGATTGTAAAGTTAATAGATCCTACTATTGTTCTATCACCAACAGTAATTGTATATTCTAGAGTTGCTGCTTGATCACCAACACCATTAGCAGGTCTTGTGACTTCTCCAAGTGAATTAATATATGAAGGACCTTGTGTTACACTCCATTCAACTGTTGCACCATATAATGACGTTGTAGGTAAAGTATAATTTTCTGATATTTCTTGTGTTTCTGATGGTGCATTAAAATCTGATGTGACTGAATCTGATAATTCAGATATCTTTGTAGTGTTTGCGCTTGATGAACCAGCTGTCATTGTATGCATACCAGTATTATCAAAATAATCACTATCATACTGTGTCCACTCACTACCATTAAATGATGTTGTAGGTCCTGCAACATCAGCGTTTCTAACAATTGTATTATCTGATGTACTCACTGTATAATCTGAATTGTAATTTAACCAGTTACTACCCGGATCAGTACCTATAATACCAATTTGATCTATGATTGTATCGCTGTGAAGCAATGCAATTACATCATCACCATTCCATGTTGCGCTACCAGAACTTAAGAAATATGATGAAGCATTTTTTATTGTTGATACTGCTGAACCGTTGTAAATGATATATGTTTCTCCATTAGGTAGTGTACCTGTTAAGTTAATATTTGTAGGAGCAGTTCCACCATTATAATATACTTGAACACTGTATGCTGATAAATCAACATCAGAACCAGTACCGTTATAAATTTCAATCGCTTTATTATTACTTGATCCTTCTATATATTCTGAAATGAATAATTCAGATGCTCCTGAATTAACACTAAATACTAGAATATCACTATAAATAGTTTCAAATGTTGTTCCGTTATCAACTACAGCATATGCTCTTGCTGATTTATATGAACTAGATTGAACAGATCTTAAAAATTCATTGTAGTAATTACTTGCTGTACTTACTTTAATAGTTTCAGCATTATCTACAGTTAAAGCTATTTCTTCATCACTATCAAATAAGAATCCAAATTCAACTACCTCATATCCATCTGGCAAGTATACTTGACCTAGGAATGAACTATATCCATTTCTAATGCCTGAAACATCCACTAAACTAAGTACTGGAACTTCAGCATCTGAACTTTCATTCCAAACTAATGATCTACTTGTTAAAGCTGTAAATGTATATGTAGTTCCATATGCGACCACAATATCATCTTCTGTCCAATAACCAGATGTTCCACTGCTTGCTGTAACAGTTACAATTTCATTAAATGCTGGTGTGTCATTACTTGATGTACCATTAGTTGTTGTAATTGTATAAGTAGAAACTGAATCTAGACTATATTGTAATGTATAGATTTCGTCATCAGTAAGAGCAGAAATAGATGGAGACCATGGATTTTCTGTATCTACTGAATATCCAGCTTTTGAATATGCTGAAATATCCGGTGCTACAGGTGTACCACCAGTTAATACATAATCACTATCAATATATTCTCCATTACTATCGATAAAAGTTGCGACTTCTTCGCCACTTGATTTTAAAACTGCAATAATATTTAAATCACTGTTGACTTTAAACTCTGCGTTATAGTCACCAACGATTTCTCCATTTGCAATGAAATATACAAAATCATAAGCACTAAACGCTGATAAATCAATTGAAATATTTTGGCCATATGTTTGACCAGCTAGTGGTAATGTTGTGTCATTACCATCCCCATAAATAACTCTTACTTCCACATCATATGTTGATCCCGATAAAGCTGCATAAACATTTGGAAACATATTCAATGAAAGCCCAAATAAAAATAATACACTTAATAATAGTAAAGTTATCTTCTTCATATTTACACCTAGTCCCATTGTTCCCAAAGTGCTGCACCATCTGATTGTCCAGATACTGCAATTGAATCTTCGAACACAAACTCTACCACTTCAATGCTAGGCGAAACATAAACATCTTTACTGTTTAACTTTTCATTCATATTTACTTATCCTCTTTTTCCCTAAAAATTTTCCTTGTTTAATTAAAATTTTATCAAAAAAAAGAAACAAATACAATTCAGTAATGTAAATTTACTGAAATTTCTTACATATTTGTTTCATTTATTACCTCTTTTTGTAATTTTTAGTAAAATTTTTCGCATTGGTGTAAAGAATAACCAAAGTTTCAATTTTGTCTCATAATGCTTGATTTGCTTATTTTGTTCATAGAAGTAAGTAACTTTCCCGTAGATATCTTCGCCTATTACATATTCTTTACGAAATGCACCATCACCTTGACATATGAAATACTCATCAACGATTTTTATAATTCTATGAAGTACGATTTGTCCATTATAGTTAAATAGTATGACATCATGTAATTTAACTTCATTTGTTTTTTCTACAGTCACAATCGTCTTTCCATTTTTGAAAAATGGAAACATAGAGTCACCAACAACTCTAAATGATACTCTAGAATTTTTATCAAGTTGTTTTGTGATCATATCCATCATATCATCATTGGATATAACAACCTTTTCCATGTGATCACCTTATTCTTCTAATAAGTTATATTTTCTAAGATTGTTTAAAAAGATTGAAACATCTTTTTTAACAAGATTAATATCTACATCATATTTAGATAATAGTAATTGTTCTAATTCATCTTCTGTTGTTTCTTCTAGTAATTTATCATATAAGATTTTAGCTGATTCATTAAATGTCATCATACCTTGAAAATCAATATGTGTTTGATCCATTGGTACTACAGCATAAAACTCATTGATTTTTTTTACTAATAAACCTGGTTTAATTTTCATCTTCCACCTCTAAAGTTGTATTAAATATTTTATGATAGATTGTTTCTACTGCTTCTCTACTTATATTACATGCTAGTTTGTAGCATGGTATATGATTAACCATAGATGTCATTTGATCTAGACTTTGAAGCCAATGCGTAGATTCATTAGGACGATACATATTTCTTCCTAAATATAACATGGCTTCTTGTGGCTTTAGTTTTTCTACTTTATTTTCTTTATCTTGATGGATAAAGACAATAGCTTTTATTTTTTTTGATTGATTGATATTTTCTTGCATCGATCCAGAAAAAGGAATACCATGTGCTTTAATATCATCTTTATGAATACTTATCACTGTTTTATCATCATTTAGTTTATATGTATCATTGATATATTTCAACCAAAGATTAGAATGTGTTGATTTACCAGTGCCTGATGGGGCACTAAACATGATGACTACATCTTTATATATAATTGATGATGCATGAAGGATGAAAAAATCTAACTCGGCTGCTATCTTTAAATAAATCATACCCATATATATATACTGTGTCTCATTTAAGTCGCTAAAATATGTTTTATCAATATATATATGATACGCTTTATCTTTGATGATTAATCCTGAATAAACATCCATACCTTTTCTAGCATATATCTCATCAAAAGATAAATCACTTAAATCATTTTGAATATGAGCAGTTATCTCATAATCAATATGATCACTACTTGTGACATATTGATCAATCGCACTTTTAAATACATTGCCTTCATATGTTAATTTAAAATAATGATCAATGATTTTTACTGTTTTTGTCATACGTTAATTAATCCCTTATCATCCCTATTTATCAGTCATTATAACATCTTTTAAGTCAAGGTTTTGAAAATTATATGAAAAACTTTCAATAAATGATAAAATATCATTGGTGATGACATGAAAAAAGCAAGTTTATTTAAAACTTATAAAACACAAATTAAACCTTATATCAAACAAATTATTATATTATCGTTCTTAAGTGTCATATCTGCATTAGTGGCACTTGTTTTTGCGTATTTCTCCAAAGATTTAATTGATGAGATATTAGATAACAATATGGATGAGTTTATTTTCTTTGCGATATTCTTATCTGGATTATTATTTTTTAATATGATTTTTTCAGCACTGACATCTTGGCTACAAATAAAATATGTTAATAGAGCTACAAGAGAGATTAAAACAAAGCATTTTAATCATATGATTAGAACTGCTTATATGCATCGTATGAATATTCATTCTGGTGAGTTAATGACACATCTTCAAAATGATACTGAATTAGTTGGTGATGGTGTAATTGCTATTTTGCCTAAGTTTATATTCTATATTACAAGATTTGCAGGTGCATTCATTTTACTTCTATTTATAGAACCTACGTTTTCTCTTATCTTCTTTTTACTTGGTATCATATTATACTTAGGAAGTCGTATTATAAGTCCACATATGAGAAAACGACACACGTTGATGCAACAAGCAAAAGATAGAGAAAGAAGCTTTACACAAGAATCTTTAGAAAACATTGATGTTATTCAAAGTTTTCATGCAGAACAAAAAATGGTTGATATTCAAGCGATTAGACAAAAGCGTATTAACACGACTAGTCTTAGTCGTGCTAAACTTACGATTTTATCTTCAAGTGGTATGAATCTATTCTTCGCTTTTGGATACGCATTCGCTTTAATCTTTGGTGGATATCAATTACAACAAGGCTTATCTGTAGGTTATCTCGTCGCGATTATTCAATTAATCCAACATCTACAGTCACCATTTACTGGCCTATCTCTACTATACCCTAGATATCAAAACACTTTAAGTTCTATTGAAAGACTTAACAGATTATATGATTTACCTGTTGAAGATAGTGAACAAGAAGTGATTATGGATTTTGATCATATCGTTTTAGATCAAGTATCATTCACTTATGATTATCATGAAGTATTATCAGATTTATCATTTAGCATTTCAAAAAATCAAACAGTCTTAATCAAAGGTGCTTCTGGTTCAGGTAAAACAACTCTCATTAAACTCCTACTTGGATTTGTTGAACCAAATAAAGGTAGTTTAAAGATGATTGATTCACATGATGATGATATTAAGATATCATCTCATACAAGATCTTTATTTAGCTATGTGCCACAAGATAATATGTTATTATCTGGTTCTGTTAAAGATAATCTTAATCTATTTGAAACTTATAGTGATGAAGCTTTATATCAAGCATTAGATGATGTATCTTTACTTGATGTGATAGAAAAACATCCGCTTGGCCTAAATATGAACCTACAAGAGAAAGGTTCAGGATTATCTGGTGGACAGATCCAAAGACTCGCAATCGCTAGAGCATTACTTAAAAAGGCACCGATTCTTCTATTAGATGAGGTTACATCAGCACTCGATAAAGAAACTGAAATGAAACTAATTGATCACTTAAAAGAACTTAAAAACCAGACTATTATCATGATTACACATCATGAGCTACCTTCTGATATGTTTGACCAAACTATAGAAATTTGCTAGTCAGTATAAATTACATTTTAACAAACACGTTTAATGACGTGTTTTTTTTAACATACTACTGATTATTTTAAGTTAATATCTCACTTTATTTTTTTCATAAAAAAAGAAGGTGTGTTCTAAACGAAGACACCTTCATCCGGTATGCCGGATTCTCTATCAATTATTATACTTCTTTAGTAATCAAATTACAATCATTTTAATTAAATAAATTTGCGTAATTAATAATATGTGAATTATTCTTCAGTTCTGTTAAACATATTACATAATTTTTACGTGTATCTAAACCGAAATCTTTACACACCTTTATAAATGCATTATTATGTATTCTTTTTTTAAGTGTATCAAACTCATTGATAATCTCATTAATAAAATGCTTATATTCTTTAACAGGTATAAACATCTTCATATATAACATGCAATCAATCAGTGTTTCTCTATTAAGATTTGTATATCCTAAAAGCCTATGATATTTTGTTATAGTTCTATGTTTTCCCTTTAACAGTAATATTTTTTTCATTATTTAATTTATCAACCTGTTGATCAAATGGCAAAAAAACTTTAACACTCATTTATGTGCCCTCCCAAATGAAATCTCATTAATTATTATATAGAAATTTATTATTTTTGTCTATAGCACCATATGAGATGTACTAAACACTTGCTTAGGTATATTAAAAGACATAATAGCTGCCATTCTATTATGTCTTTATCTTAGTGTTACTTTAAAAGTAATGCAATCTTGTTTTATTTATTGTTGTCCATAATTTTTAACATAAATGCCAAAATTGTTTTTTGATTATTCTCTAGTTCTTCTAATTTTTCACTTTGTTTTGTGAGCTCATCTTTTAATTCATTCATTGTTTTATTCCATGTTAATACCATATGAATAAACATAAATATAACTACAAATCCAAATATCGCTAATAGTATGAAAAACACGTTGTCCATGATGTCCCCTCCAGTTTTATTAGATTATAACATAATATGTTTATATATGAAAACTTTGATTACCATCTATGATGTACAGATGATTTAATAAATCTATCATATATTTCTTTAACTTGTTTCATTTCTTCATCAGTTAAAGGTTCAATTTCTGCAGCTTTTACATTCTCATATACATAAGAAGCTTTACTTGCTCCTGGAATGACAGTACTAACTGCATCGAACATTAATATCCATTTAATAGCAACTTTAACTAAATTATCTGTTTTAAATACTTTCTTCAACTCATCAACCGCTTTTAATCCAAGATCATAATCAACACCTGAGAATGTTTCACCTTGATCAAAACGTTCACCATGTCGATTTGTTGTTCTATGATCATTTTCATTAAATTTAGTATCTTTAGTATATTTACCAGTAAGAAGACCACTAGCAAGTGGTACTCTTACAATAATACCAACATTTTTCTCCCTAGCTTTTACAAATAATTCTTCAGTAGGTTTTAGTCTAAACATATTAAAGATGACTTCAATTGCTTCTACATTTGGATAATCAAGTGCTTTTAAGCCTTCTTCAACTGTTTCGATTGAAACACCATAATGTTTGATTAAACCTTCTGCTTTAATTTTATCAAGTATATTGAAAACTTCCTTGTTGCTATAAACTTCAGTTGGTGGACAATGAAGTAAGACCATATCAAGTTTATCAACTTGTAATCTATCTCTTGACTGATTGATATAAGTTCTAATATTTTCTTCGTTATATGTTGATGCTATATGTGGATTAGATTTTCTACCTATCTTTGTAATAACAAACGGTTTCTCTTCTAATGTCTTCATATATTTACCAATTGTTATTTCACTTAATCCACCTTGATAGACGTCTGCAGTATCTAGACAGTTAATACCAACTTCAGTTGAAGCTTTTAATGTATTCATCGCGACTTCTTCATTAAATGCATCTCCCCATTTAGATCCTAATTGCCAAGTCCCAAGTGATATTTCACTGACTTTAACACCAGTTTTACCAAATTCACGTTTTTTCATATTAAACACTCCCATTCTTCGTTTATATTATACATGATTACATATAAAAAAGCCGGTATTTCTACCAGGCTTTTATGTGTTATTAGATATATTTTTCTTCTAAATACATATCAGATAATGTAGATGTATTAAAAATATTAGATGTATCAGCTTTATTTGATGACGTATTACCATAGACTTTAGATACCCATTCTGGATGATCCACATATGGATTTCTATTATTTTGATATGAATATATCACATCATTACGATGCATTTCAAATTCATCGACTGGATCAGCTTCATGCCATGCTAAGAAAGTATCTAGTGAACCGATGACACTACTTCCAATTGATAATCCCCAACGTGTGTTCATATAAAGAATTGCACGTGCAATATCCCCGCGATCATCATCGCCTGGATACCAATAACCACTATATAAACCGTAACCTTGACTTGAGTTTGTACGGTTATCCCCGAATGGATAATTACTTCTACGACTATTAATACTATTATCAGATGGTCTTAAGTTAAATAAATCTGATTTAGATGCTGTACCTAATTTAGATTGTGGCCATACATGTTCTCTGTTCCAATCTGTACCATTCCAAGTTGATATGATAGATGAACGATCATAAACTAAAATAATATTATTTGGATTATTTGGATCTTCATCTGAAACTTGTAAGACTGTTTTAGCATAATCATAACCACGATCATTCATGTCTGATATTAAATCTTGTAATTCATATCTAAATGATGATCCACTTAAACTTAAGTTGATACCATCATAATAAGTACCTTGATAATTTGAAGTGCTTGCTAATACTGTGATTTCATAAGAGCCTGAATCAATTAATGCTTGATCACTGTTATATATTTGATAACTTAATACAACCTGAGCATCTTCATCAATTGAACCAACAACGCCACTATTTGATAATACTTGTGGTTGATTAGATGACCAAGTAATTGTCGCATTAAAGATTAAGTCACTACTTGATGGAAGATTTATATCACTTGATGTTGATGATGGTATTTCAAATGTTTCTAACTCATTTAAAATGATTTGATTTAAATCACTTGTGTCACTATCATTTGATACTTCAATATCACTCACATCAGATAAATAGATCACAAATGATCCATTTTCTATTTTCACTAAACCAAATACATCTAATTTAGTACCACTATTAAAGCTTGCAAATAAATCTTTGATTGCTGATTGATCATATAAATCACTATAAATATCAACAGTGATATCGCCTTCTAATGTTTTAAGCATATAAGATGATGCACTACTTGAATAGTCTTCGGCTAAATAACCAGAAACTGATACAAACTCATTTTCATAATCTAATAAATCATCATATGATACTTCATCAAATGTAGGTGTTGCAGTAGATAGAATTTCAATTGATTCTACGTTTGCAGATCTTTGACTGTTTTTATAGCCCTCAATTTCAATAACATCATATAAACTAATATCTTCAGCATTGCCATCAACATATAATTTAAATGTTGTTGTGCTATCTGATAAATAAATCACTGTACCTAGGCTATATGGATATTTAGCAACTACCGTACCTTTAGTATATATAAATGAATCATTTGGTAATGAAACACTTTGATTTAAGGTTAATAAATCACCTTTTCCAATTGTTATAACAAACGTTTTAGTTATTGTTTCACTATTTAATGATAATGTCGCTTTTAAGACAATTTGAGATTGCCCATTTTCAGGGATTGTTACGATATGTGAATCCATATCGATATGGTTATTGTTATTAACTAATGACCAAGAAATACTGCTACCTTCGCTTCCTGATGAAGCTAAATCAAGTGTCGTATCTGTATATAATACATGAGGTAAATCTAGATCATTGAAATCATTAATTAAACTTTGTAAATCTTCAGAGATTGAACCACCACCATAACTTGACCACGTTAAGTTATCTATGGTTGCTTGTTTTCTATTATCAGGAGCGTCAGGTTTAATCAGTAATGTAAATGCACTTGATACACTTAAATCACTAGCTTCAAATGTTCCACTACCATTTGAATTATTAAATGAACCAATCAATTCATCATTGATATAGACATTATATTGTTGACCATTTGAAAATGGTTTATCAAAATCAAAAGATAATGATGTTATACCACCATCAATTGTTGCTTCTAAATAAGAATCATCAGATGAACTACCACCAAAACCAATCGCTTGTCCATCTAAGTCTAGATCGCCACGAGCGCCATTAAATGACCATTTAACGCCATTTACACCTGTAAACTCACCAGATGTATAACTACTGCCAGAAAGTCCTAAATTATCAAAGGTTTCAACATATGTTTCACCTTGACCTCTTTCAATGACAACGACTGTAACTTCAATTTCTGTTTTATTATTAAATGAATCCGTAGCACTATATCTTAATTGATAAGTCCCAGCAGTTGATAAATCAACATTTGATGCATCATAAGTAACTGATACATCACTATCTACATTATCAATTGCACTAACATTTTCTAACCAATTAGGTGTTTCATCATCAACATAAAATACATAATTACTTAATCCTAAGATAAGTGGTACTTCGTTATCTTCTCCAGCTGCTAGAACAGTTAATTCAAAAGTTTTAGTTCTTACTTCTTCTTCATATGTCAGTGTTGCAGTTAATATCACTGTAACATCACTTTCTATTTGATTAACGACAGCTGTTTCGCCTTCAATCATGATTGAAGATTCAACATTACTTGACCATTGAAGTGTTACGTCACCTAAATCAGGTGATATTAATGTAACATCAGCAGTCACGTGATCAATATCATCTGAACCACTAAATTCTAAATCAACTTCAGATATTAAATCATCTAAGTTTACTGTCTCTTCTTCTAATCCAATAACAACTACACTAAATGTTTTAGATTTTCTTAAATCTTGATATTTAAGTGTTGCAGTCAGTGTAACTGTTTCATCATTATCTGATCTTGTTACGATACCTGTTGTACCTTCAATTTTAATTGAAGTTTCATTACTGCTAGACCAAGATATAGAAACATCCCCTAAATCTTTTGATACTAATCTCAGATTATTTGTGACATGTTGTTCATTATCACCTTCACTATAACCTATATCAACTAAAGATATTAATTCATCTAAATTGACTTCATCATCAACATCACCACTTCGATTACAAGCTGCTAATGTTAATAATAATATAAACGCGCTAAATAATACTGCTATTTTCTTACTCATTTTTATACCTTCTTTTCCCCATGAATTTCATATATTTGTGTCAAATAAAAACCGGAGACTGTTCATCACCGGTTTATTATTAACATAAATTTGTAAATTTTATATTTAAACCATAACTATTGTAACTTAAAATAATAACTATTTCTAGTTTTTATGGCTAAATATCAATCTTTTTTTATAAAAAACTTAAAATATTTACAAATGTTTTCTAATTCTTATGAAGGTGTCCAAATATGGTCTTCAATCTCTTGATTACCTAAAGCTTCAATATAATCTCTTAAGTATAATACTGATTCTTCTAAGTTCTCTTTATCCTTAACTTCAATGACAACTGAGACATCATTTAATATCGCATATTTAATATATTCTTTAATGTTTAGTTTTCCTAATGTTAATCGTTGATGATCATTATGATCTAAGACATTATGCATATGCATATGTCTAATATTTAACTTATATTTATTTCTATAAGTTGAATATAGATAGTGTTCATAAATAACATCATGACCGATATCCCATGTGAAGTTACATCCTGCTTCTTGTAAGCCTTTATAAAGGTTTTCCATATATGGATGAATAGGTACATTTTCTAGACAAATCATAATATCATATGGATTTAGAATCGCTTCTAAATCTTTAACATTTTGTACTGTTCTTTCAACATAGTTTTGATCATATTTATAAACATAATGCTTTTCACTAAATATCGTCATGAAAGAGCCTGGTTCTATATGAAGTACGATTTTAAATATTAAACCCTTTAGTTTTTCACCGATTAATTTCATATCAGCTTTTAAGTAATTCATATAATTAGGATTTGGTGATGAGATATCTACATTATCATAATAATGGAAAGTAAATGCTAATCCATGCATTTTTTGTGCTTCAACTAGTTTTTCTCTTAACTCATCACTTGGATAACAATATAGGAAGTTCATATTAAGTTCTAGAAAGTCTAATTTTAATTTAACCGCTAGATCAATATTTTCTTCTACTGTTTGAAATTCCATTAAAGCCGGCATCCCAACTTTTAGTTTATTTGTCATTTGATTTCTCTCCTTAAATTTAAGAATTGTATCATATACTTCATATCCTATACGTTTGGTCGCTTCTGTTGTATTTGCACCAATATGAGGTGTTAATATAATTTCTTTGTAATTGACTAAATCTTTATTCTCATTAGGTTCTGTTTCATAAACATCAAGTGCAGCTCCAGATATAATTTTTTGATCAATACCTCTAATTAATGCTGCTTCATCAATAGCGTTACCTCTAGATGTATTAATAATTTTTACACCAGGTTTTAATAAATGAAGCATATCATCATGGATGAATGGTTTATTTTGTGCAGGTGCATGTAATGTGATGTAGTCACTTTCCTTAAATAGGGTTTCCATATCTACTTGCTCATAATCAGATTCTGATTTAATAACATCATAATAGATGACATGCATATCGAAGATCGATGCAAAATCAGCGACTTTTCTACCGATACGTCCAAATCCGATAATACCTAATGTTTTACCATATAGTTCACTACCAACAAGTGATTTCTTTTCCCATGCCATTTGTTTCATTGAATAATCAGCATAAGGAATATTTCTAGATAAACTTAACATAAATGATATCGTAAGTTCAGCAACCACTTGAGTGGATGCTTTCGGTGTGTTTTTTACAGTAATACCTTTAGCTTTAGCATATGTTAGGTCAACGTTATCTAGACCAACACCGGCACGAATAATCAGTTTTAGTCTATTTGTCTCAAGTGATGCATCAATGATATCTTTATCGATTTTCGTTTTAGAACGAATCACGATACAATCAACTTCTTTAATTTTCTCTAGTAATTCAGCCTTAGAATAATGTTTATTGATAATGTCATAATCAGGTTGCAGCTTTTCAATAATCTCTTGATCTAAGCCATCATTTAATAATATCGTTTGCATGCTTATCCTCCTACCAAAGTTCTTTGATTGCTTTTAGATAAGCAACAAGTTCTTCAAATGTACGATCACCCATGTGCGGCACACGAATAACCTTACCCTTTAATTTCCCATAACCATCACTCATCACATAACCTAACTCTTTAAGTTTTTGACTTAACACTTTTGTATCACTATCTTTTGTATTAACAATGGTTGTTACAGTTTGTGATTGATAGCCTTCTTCTGCGAATAACTCATAATTTTCACTTGCAAATTTTCTTGTATATTCTGCCATTTCTTGATGACGTTTAAATCTATTTTCTAGACCTTCTTGATTAAGAATGTACTCAAGTTGATAATCCATCGCATACATCAAACTAACGTTTGGTGTTGATGGGTATTGATAACTTGATATATGTTTCAAATATACATTCTTTAAGTCAAAATAATATCCACGATTTTGTACTTCATCTAGTCTTTTTACTGCCTTTTCAGATACACTCATCACTGCAAGACCCGGAGGTAGTGCTAAAGCTTTTTGAGTGGATGCCACTAAACAGTCAATGGCTAGTCTATCTACTTCAATCTTATAACCAGCTAATGAACTTACAGTATCTACGATAACGATGACATCAGGATATTTTTTCCATACTTCTGATAATTCATCTAGATTATTCATCACACCTGTAGATGTTTCATTATGAGTCACTGTTAATGTATCATATTGTCCTGTTTTCAGTGCTTCATCTAACATTTCTGGTGTAATATGTTTACCGTAATCAACTGAGAATTTATCACAATCAACACCATGGCCTTTTGCGATATTAAAAAAACGATCACCAAACGCACCCATACTAAAGACCGCAGCCTTATGCTTCGTTAATGATCGCACTGCCATCTCCATAGCTCCAGTTCCTGAAGAACTGGAGAGTAGGACAGCATTATTCGTAAACATCAGTTTTTGTAATTTTTGTTCTATTTTGTGTCCTAAGTCTGAAATTTCTTTACCACGATGTGAAATCATTGGTTTAGCCATTTCTTTTAGAACATCTTCTCTTACATCGACAGGACCTGGAATGAATAATAACATAATAAAATACCCCTATTTTTTAGTTTTTTACCCTTATCGGATCTTTGTTTCAGTAATTAAGTTTTTTTATAACATATATCTATTTTAGCAAAATATTTTTTTAATACAACTATTTTTTACATGATGTCATCTTTTTGACTTACTATGTCAAAGAATGTTGGAGATACTATTTTTTTAAATACTTGATAATCATTTGAATCAATGATTGATTTAGCAAGTGCTGAATCAGTATGTTTCACATGACGTTTTAACATCTTTTTAATGACTTCTATATCTTCATCTAATAATGGATATATTTCTACATTTTCAGTATTTAGAAGTGTTTCATCTAAATCTTTAATATATAGATATCCACCACTCATACCAGCAGCAATATTTTTACCAGTTTTACCTAATATCACAACATGTCCACCAGTCATGTATTCACATGCATGATCACCGGTACCTTCAACAACTAAATTCGCACCAGAGTTTCTCACAGCGAAACGTTCACCACTCATACCTTCAATATAAGCTTCTCCAGATGTCGCACCATAAAATGATACATTACCAGTAATGATATTATCTTCTGATTTATATGTAGCAGCTTCTGGCTTTTTAATCACGATTTTACCACCAGATAAACCTTTACCTAAATAATCATTAGTATCCCCTTCAAGTTTTAATGTTAAACCTTTAGGGATGAATGCACCAAATGATTGACCTGCTGAACCTTTAAAGTTTAATGTCATAAAATCATCAGTAAAAGCATATTTAGTCTTAGTCATCATAGAGCCAATATATGATCCTACACTTCTATGAATATTTTTAATATTAAAATAATAATTACCTGTTTGGTGATGATTAATCTTATGTGTTAATAATGGCACTAATATGTCTTCATCAAATGATGAATCTATTTCTTGAGATTCTTTATTTAATGCTTCATAATCAGGATTATATAAGATTTTAGAGAAATCTAGTGTTCTAGTCTTCTCACTACCTTTATCATCTCTCATTTCAATGAAATCATGTCTACCGATTAATTCATTGACTGTTCTAACACCAAGTGAGGCCATGATTTCTCTTAATTCTTCAGCAATCATTCTAAAGTAATTAATGATATGAATAGGTTCACCTTTAAATTTCTTTCTAAGTCTTTCATCTTGAGTAGCAATACCAACTGGACAATTATTGTTTTGACAACTTCTAATCATCACACAACCAACTAATACAAGTGGTAGTGTCGCAAATCCATATTCTTCTGCACCTAATATCGCAGCAACCGCGACATCACGACCAGTGAGTAATTTACCATCAGTTTCTAATGTGACTCTATTTCTTAGTTTATTAAGTGTTAATGTTTGATGAACTTCAGATAATCCAATCTCCCAAGGCAGACCGGCATGTTGTTTAGATGTTTGTGGTGCAGCACCTGTACCACCATCATAACCAGAGATTAATATAACATCTGCTTTACCTTTTGCAACACCAACAGCAACAGTTCCTACACCAGCTTGAGAAACTAATTTAACATTAATTCTTGCCTTATGATTAACTTTCTTTAAATCATAGATTAATTCAGCTAAATCTTCAATTGAATAAATATCATGATGCGGTGGTGGTGAAATTAGGCCAACACCTGGTGTTGAATATCTTGTTTTAGCAATCCAAGGATGTACTTTCTTACCTGGAAGATGTCCACCTTCACCAGGTTTAGCACCTTGAGCCATTTTAATTTGAATTTCATTTGCTTCATTTAAATACTCAGATGTCACACCAAAACGACCTGAAGCAATTTGTTTGATTGCTGATGCTTTATTATGACCTTCAGCAGTTAATTCATAACGAGATGGATCTTCTCCACCTTCACCTGAATTAGATTTACCACCCATCATATTCATCGCAATCGCAATCGTCTCATGTGCTTCTTGAGATATGGAACCATAACTCATCGCACCAGATTTAAATCTTTTTAAAATAGATTCAACAGATTCTACTTCTTTAATATCTATTTTTTCTTTTATATCTTTAAATTTAAATAAATGTCTTAAATATACTGGATCCATATTATAAAATGCATCTGATAATTGTTTATACACTTCATAATCATTGTTTTTAGCAGCTGTATGGATCATTCTAATCATTTCTGGAGAAAGTAAGTGTTGCTCACCATTTCTCTTATAGAAGTATCTAGAACCTGGATCTAGCTTATCTAAATCAGTCTCAAATGCTTCATCATGGAATTTATGCATCTCATAAGCAATATCTGTTAAGTTTAGTCCACCTAATCTAGAGATTGTTCCATTAAAATATTGATTGATCACTTCTTCAGATATACCTACAGCTTCAAATAATTGTGAACCATGATAACTTCTAAGTGTTGAAATACCCATCTTAGATGATATCTTCATAATGCCTTTAGTGGCTGCTTTTATATAATTTCTTTTAGCTTCTACATAAGTTAGATCTTTAATTTTATTATTTTTAACTAAATCTTTTAATGTTTCAAATACTAAATATGGATTAATCGCTGTTACACCATGTCCAAATAACGCTGCAAAATGATGAATTTCTCTCGCATCAGCAGTTTCAACAACAATAGATATATCAGTTCTTATTTCTTTTTCGATAAAGAAATGGTGAAGACCTGATGCTGCTAAAAACATTGGTACAGATACTTTTGATTGATCTAGACCACGATCAGAGATAATAAATAAATTATATCCTTCTTGGTAGCTATCAAATGCATCTTGATAAATTTTATCTAGATGCCCTTTAGCATAAGCTGCACCTTGTGATTTATCATATAGTGTTGATAATGTTTTTGTTTTAAATGTATTGTTTTCTAGATTTTTAATACTCTTTAATTGACCATTTGATAATATCGGTCCATCTAATAACATGGCATAGTTAGATTCAGTTAATGGTTTTAATAAATGACCAATACTACCTAACATAACTTTAGAAGATGTGACAATTTTCTCTCTAATACCATCTAAAGGTGGATTAGTGACTTGTGCAAATGCATGTTTAAAGTAATGATATAAAATCTGAGGTTTCTCAGATAAAATCGCTAGTGGTGCATCATAACCCATTGAACCAATCGCTTCACTTGCGTTTTCTGCCATTGGTTTAATGATCTTGTCAATATCTTCAATTGTATAACCATAAGCTTTTTGAAGCGTTAATAAGTCGACTTTAGGAATTGGTTTAGCAGTTGGTGATGTTTCAAAATCACTTAAATTCACTAAATGTTTATCGATATATGATTGATATGGATGTTTAGTTGCAATATCCATCTTAACTTCTTCATCACTAATCATACGTTTTTTATCAAGATCAACAGCTAATATTTTACCTGGCGTTAATCTTCCTTTATATAAAACATCTTCCGGTTTAATATCAAGTACGCCAACTTCACTTGCTAAAATGATTCTATTTTGTTTAGTTACTAGATAACGAGAAGGTCTTAGACCATTTCTATCAAGTGATGCAACAACCATCTTTCCATCGGTTGCAACTATCGCTGCTGGACCTTCCCATGGTTCCATTAAGAAATTATGGAACTCATAAAATGCTTTTTTATCTTTATTCATATAAGGATCATTTTCCCAAGGTTCAGGAATCATCATCATCATTGCGTGTGGCAGACTTCTACCACTATGAATTAAGAATTCTAGGGCATTATCAAATATTGATGAATCTGATCCAGACTCATCAACAATCGGTAACGTATCTTCAATTTCTTTAAATTGATGTTTTAATGTATTTTGACGAGATGTCATCCAATTGACATTTCCATGAATGGTATTAATCTCCCCATTATGAATCATGAATCTATTTGGATGTGCTCGCTCCCAAGATGGGAATGTATTTGTTGAAAATCTTGCATGTACTAACGCAACTGCAGATTTAAAATTTAAATTCTCTAAATCCGGATAGAATTTTCTAAGTTGTAAGGAAGTAAACATACCTTTATATACAACTGTTTGACTACTTAAAGAAGCTATATAGAAATAACCATTGATGACTTCTTTAATATGATTTTCTATCTTTTTTCTAAGTTGATAAAGATTTAACTCAAAATCTTCATCTTCCTTACTAATAAAAACTTGACTTAAATATGGCATACCTGAAAGTGCAACTTGTCCAATTGCATGCTTTAAGATAGGCACGTCTCTTTGCCCAAGATAATCATAACCCTCAGTTTTAATAAAAGATTTAATAAAATCAAATTGTCTTTCCCTAATTAAATCATCTTGTGAAAGAAATAACTGCATCACTGCATAAGTTCCTGCTACTGGTAAATCAAAATTTACAACATCTCGATAATACTCATCTGGTATTTGTACTAAAATCCCAGCTCCATCGCCTGTTTGTGCATCTGCACCCTCAGCACCACGATGGTTTAAATTTTCTAGTACTGTTAAAGCGTCATCAACAATCTGATGATCTTTGGTTCCATCAATATTCGCAATCATGCCAATCCCACAGGCATCATGCTCAAATATTGGATTGTAAAGCCCCTGTTTATTCACGCAAAACACTCCTTACAAATATAATCTTTTTACCATTATATCAAAAAGTTAAGGATTTCAAACATTTAAACTTTTTCGCTATTTTAGTAAAAATTTTTATAATTTTACAAAGTTATGTAAATTTTTATCATTTTATAAGCCATAAATTCGAAAATTGTTCATAAATATAACAAAATATGGTCAAAATTGCTAAATGTCCTTTTCATGAAAACATTTTCATTGTAAATTTTTCATTTTTCTTTACATTAGCGATTGTATTCGTTTTTTGTTTATTGTAAGATACTTCTATAAAATAATAGAAAGAGGGATTTTGTTATGGATTATAGTGTTGCAATCGATACCTTATGGGTATTACTAGCTACTGCATTAGTATTCTTTATGCAAGCAGGATTTGCTATGGTAGAAACGGGGTTTACCAGAGCTAAGAATGCAGGTAACATCATCATGAAAAATATGATGGACTTTGCAGTAGGTTCAATTATTTATTTCGTATTTGGTTTTAGTATTATGTTCGGGGAAAGTATTGGCGGTGTATTTGGAGCAATCCATTTAGCATCGATGGATGTATATGATCATTTAGGTTTAGGTATTCCAGTACCTGCATTCATGATCTTCCAAACAGTATTTGCTGCTACTGCTGCAACTATTGTATCTGGAGCAATGGCAGAGAGAACTAAATTCTCAGCTTACTTAGTATACAGTTTCTTTATTACATTAATTATTTATCCAGTTGTTGGACATTGGATTTGGGGTGGCGGATGGCTATATGAATTAGGCTTCACTGATTTCGCTGGTTCAACTGTTGTTCACTCTGTTGGTGGATGGGCTGCACTTATGGGTGCTTGGATCTTAGGACCTAGAATTGGTAAATACAACAAAGATGGTTCATCAAACAAAATTGGTGGTCACTCATTAACTCTAGGTGCACTTGGTGTATTCATCTTATGGTTTGGATGGTTCGGATTTAATCCAGGTTCAACATTAGGATTAACTTATGATAATGGTCAAGGTGCTATTGATGCAGGTAATATCTTCATGACAACTAACTTAGCTGCTGCTACTGGTGCTGTTGTTACAATGATTATCACTTGGATTAAAGATAAAAAACCATCAGTTGATGGTACATTAAATGGTGCATTAGGTGGCTTAGTTGCTATTACTGCTGGTACTGCTGTTGTTGGTATGGGTGGTGCAATTGCTATCGGTGCTATCGCAGGATTCGTTATTGTATTTGGTTCAGCATTAATTGAAAATGTATTTAAGATTGATGATCCAGTTGGCGCTGTTGCAGTACATGGCTTAAATGGTGCTGTTGGTACTATCTTAGTTGGTGTATTCGCACTTGATGGTGGTTTATTATTTGGTGGTGGTGCTGAATTACTTGGTGTTCAAGCACTTGGTGTATTAGCAGTATTCGCTTGGACTTCTGTAACTTCATTTGCTTTATTTAAAACAATTCAAGTTACAATGGGATTACGTGTATCTGCTGAAGAAGAAATCACAGGTCTTGATTTATTAGAACATGGTTTAGAAAGTTCATACCCAGACTTTGAATCTAAAAAAGTTACTGGTGTTGCACCTTTCCCTACTCCAGCTGATAAAGAATAATCACTTTATATAATTAGATAAATATAAATTCTCCATTAGTTTGGAGAATTTTTTTATACACTAAAGCAAATTTAATGTGTTTTAAATACTTTAGGCATAAAATGTGATTATAAAGAGCAAAAGGAGTTTGTAATATGAATAAAATCATTAAATTTTCAATTTTTTTATTGATTGCCCTAGTGCTTGTCGCTTGTAACACTTCAAATAACGATGAACTTAGGACTTTCACACTAGATGAGCTTGCTCAGTATAGTGGTGTTAATGGTGGTACGACTTATGTTGCAGTTGATGGTATCGTCTACGATGTCTCAGATGTATTTGAAAGTGGTTATCACCAAGGTTTATTATTAGGTGGCACTGATGCTACTTCAGTATTTGCATCAAGTCCACACTCACAAGCCTTTTTAGATGAATTGACTCAAGTAGGTACACTTACGACTAATCAAGAAAATACTGGAAATACTTTACCAGTATTCACATTGGATGATTTATCTCAATATACTGGGGCTAATGGTACAACTGCTTATATTGCAGTAAACGGTGTTATATATGATGTTACAACTGCTTTTACAGATGGTATGCATCAAGGTAATCAATTAGGAGGCACTGATGCAACTGCAGTTTTTGAGTCTAGTCCACATTCTCTAAGTCAATTAGATTTATTACCGATTGTTGGATCTTTAGAAGGTTATCCTACAATTACTGACACTACTTCAACTCAAAATCAATCGTCAACTGAAGATGAATTTGAAGATGAGGAAGAAGACGAAACAGAAACTGAAGACTAATACTTAAACATAAGAAAAGCCCTTTAACAGGGCTTTTTAGTTTGTTTTTGCATGATAAATGAGTTGCCACCATATACCATATCTATCTTCAAATTCACAATACTTTTCAGCAAAAAATGTTTCTTGCGGTTTTGTTCTTACATGTCCATCTATGGATAATTGATTAAATATATCTTCTACCTTTTCACTCGAATCACATGTAACCATAATTGATATATTATTTCCTCTTTGATATGGTGTTTGATCTGTGACATCACTGAAATTTAATACGATATTATCAATTCCCATCTCAGCATGCATGATATAAGATGCTTCACTTGGTTTTAAAGGAAAACCTTCAACATCTTTAAATCTCATTATATCAGGGTGCCTTTTACCATTAAACACTTTCTCATAAAGTTTAATTGCTTCTTCAGCTTTACCATCACTAAAATTTAAATATATTTCAAAAGCCATATAATCACTCACCTCTTTTATTCATATTATATGCCTAAAAGTCAGGAAACTAATAAAGTTTGCTTAATTATCAATCATAAATGTGTCCATGATTTCTTTAAGTGAAGTCCAGGATAGTTTATGATCTTCTAAATATGCTTTACCATTTTTAGTAATACTATAATATTTTCTTTTAACACCATGCGTACCATCTTGCCAGTACGCACTAATTAATGCCTTAGATTCTAAACGTTTAAAGACCGTGTATAAAGTAGCTTCTGTTAAAACAAGCGTTCCTTTAGTTAATGATTCAATTTGTTGATTGATGCGATACCCATAATTATCTTCTTTTTTTAGAATAGATAATATAATAGCATCCGTATGACCTCTAAGTAAGTCGCCAACAATGTTCATTTAATCTTCCTTTTTGTGTTTCTTTCTATAAATAACTCTAAGCAAATACACGATTATAGAAATTATTGAGAATATAATTGTGTAAATATATGCATCTGCATTTATCAGATGTTGTGATAATTGATTATCTAAGATGATGATCACGACTGTATATGCAATAAACGTAAATATTGTTAATAGTAACATAATCAGATTTGATATTTTTCTCTTGAAAAAATTAAATAGGGCAATAATTGCTAGCAATACATGCATCATGACAGGAATAATTAAGTATAAATACTCAGACATCATTTCTGCATAAACATAGAATCTTGAATAATCATGAAATGATGTATATATAGTTGAACTATAAAATAGCAATAATGTCAAAAATAAGTAAGTCGCTTCAAATGGGAATTTTATACCTAACAAAAACTTCCTAATTTTATTTAAACTTTGATTGTTGTTACTAGGTGCATCATATCTATCACCTAATAAATACTCAAATTTTGCAATAACCTTTTCTTTTTGAGTTAATGCAATCCAAAGTAATAGTCCAAAAATTAAACCCCATATAATTAAATATAGTAAAATTACTTGACCAAAATTACCTGCTGCTATGATATATATAAGAGACTCACCAGATGCAATAACTATATATGATATGATTATACCCGTAAATGATACAGAAAGGTTAATAACCCATAATAAATAGTTCTTATTTAAATACTTCATGATATGTACAAAGTTAATTCTTTGTAGATCAATATTATGATTTTTAGCTCTTTCATATTGAGATTCAGCATATAAATGATAACTTGATGTTATAAATAAGGTAATACTTGCTAATCCTATCAATAGACCTATAAATGCATTAAATAACACAACAACTAAGCCAACAACAGCTAAGACTGTTGCTGTGATGATCATCAGTCTTGCCCATGATGGTTTTTCTTTAAAACTATTTTCTACTTCAGCTTCTTTTGTCTGAGTTGCATCCCCCATGCGTTTAATCGCTTCGATATACGCACTTTCTTCATCCATTCCTTCGCTCACTAAATCATGATAACGATCAATTAGATTTGCAATCATTTCAGCTTTAATATCTTCTATATCAGTTCTTTGATCAAATCTAAATTGATAATTTACATATTGTTCTATTCGTTTTTCCATAGTCATTCCCCTTATACCTAATGTGCTTATGTATGTAGTATACACATTGACACCTAATCTGTCAAGGTATGATTTATAAAAAAATAACGCAATGCTTTTAAGCACTGCGTTTTTATTAATCTGTTATAATGCCATATACTTTATTGTAATGTTTAAGATAAAAGAATTTAAACGTATAAATCACTAAATAGATACCACTAAAAACGATACTATATTTAACGACATCATTAATTAATAGATCATCACCTAAATCATGTTCAAGAATCACTAATACAAGACTATGACTTGCAAATATTAAAATAGTTATAAGCATTGTTACAAAATTAGATATCTTCTTCATCGCGAAATTGAAAAATGATACGATCATGAAAATAATATGTATGAATAGAGGAATAATAAGATAATTTTCAATATTCACTAACTCTGTAAATGTATAATCATGAATATTAGCAGCTATGGCAACACTTGTTAATAATCCACTGATGAAATATTGCATTGTGATAAGTAAATATATCGCTTCCCACGGAATATGATAGTCGAAAATACTTCTTAGTTCTAGTCCAAACATGTATTCACTTCTATGTTTGTTTTTCATAAAAACCCCCTTGAATAATTATTATTATTCGAAATTATTATAAAATATTTTTCGTTATTTGTCAAATTTGATATCAAAAAAGCGGAGTAAATCCGCTATTTGAGTTCTAGTAATGATACACTTTCAACCAGTGAAGTTTGAGGGAACATATCTAGAGGTACCACTTCAATTAACTTGTAATCTTTCATGAGTAGATTCAAGTCTTTAGCAAGTGTTGAAGGATTACATGAACCATAAATAATCTTTCTAGGTCTTGCTTGTAATATAAGATCAATCGTATTTTTACCTAATCCAACTCTTGGTGGATCAAAGAACATGACATCGATCTTCTTCTTTTGAAGACCTGATAGTGCACGTTTGAAATCACTTTGTAATATCGTTACATTATTAATATTATTTTTAGCTAAAGAGATTCTTGCACTGTCACATGCTTCTTTATCTATTTCAATGGCATATACTTGTTTACATTCACCTGCAATATAATGACTAATTGGTGCTGATCCAGCAAATGCATCAATGACAACATCATTTTTTCTAAGTTGTGCTAAACGTTTCATTTCCATATAGAATTTATTAGCTTGACTTGGATTAAGCTGAAAGAATGCTTCTGGTTTTAATTCAAAGTTAAAACTGCTCAGTCGCTCATTAATTGTATCTTTACCATATAGTTTAGTTAAACTTGGATTGAAGAATCCGACACTTTGACGTTTGTTTTCAATAACTTTAAATGCAGATACAACACGTTTATCTTGTGCAACTAAATCTTTAACAACTGCTTTTAGTTTAGAATTATCTTTTAACATAACAAATGTCACTTGAACTTCATCAATTTGAGAAGTTCTCACAACTAAAGATGATACATCACCTTTTCTATTTTTATCATCAAGTCCATTAACTCTGTATTTATCTAATAATAATAAAACTTCATCAATAACTTCATTAACAACTGGATGTTGAATTGGACATGCGTCCATTTCAATAAAGTTTCTACTATTTGCTTCATACATACCAACATGATTTTTCTTACCATCAAATCTAACTGGTAGTCCTGCTTTATTTCTATAACCTTGTTCTTGATCACCAGTGATTGTATCTTTAATAATTGATAATGGTATATTTCTTCTAGTATATCTATGAATTGCTTCAATAATCATGCCACGTTTTGATTTAGCCACTTCACTTGGTGCGAAATGTTGTAACTGGCATCCTCCACAACTTTCATAAATAGGACAAAAAGGAGTCACTCTATGTGGACTCACCTTTTTAGTCTCAATAACTTTAGCGACTAGTCGATTAGGAAATACTTCTGTGATTTCTATATCAACATTTTCTTCTGGTAATGCATGGTGTACAAATATTGCCATGCGATTATAGTAGCCAATCCCTTCCCCATTAATTCCGATTTTTTTAATCGTCAAATTTAAATTTTGACCTACTTCAAATTGTTGATTCATTCAAATCACCTGTTTCCTCTATAATTAACATCTTATCCGAAAAAATATTATGTATATCTATATTATCATAAAATCATATAAAACGAGTGATTTAATTTATTATTTTTTAAGCATAGCTAATACCTTAGGAACGACTTTACTACCGTATAATTCAATACTTTCCATCGTCAATTCGTGAGGCATCACTGATCCTGGCATTTGATAAATGAATCGTTGAATACCTAAACCATTTATGACATCATAGATACGTTTAGCAACATGATCAGTGTCACCAACTATTAATGAACCATGTTTAGTATTGGCCAAATATGTTTGTAACCCTATGTTATTTGACCATCCTCTTTCTTGACCAATTTTTTCAAAATGATCTTTATAGGCGGGATAGTATAACTCATTTAACATATCAACATCTTCATTAATAATTCCGTGCATTGCAACACTAATTTCCATCTTATCTAAGTCATGACCATTTTCTTCATATGTATGTTTATATAAATCTACTAATGGTTTAAAGTTAAGTGGATTCCCTCCAATGATCGCAAACACAATCGGTAAACCTAGCTTAGCCGCGCGCACTACTGAGGCATAAGTACCACCTACACCAATAGATACTTTTAAGTCATAGATATCTCTAGGGTATGCAGTCTTACCTTCAATGTCTTTTCTAAACTTAGATTTGAAATATATTTCTTCTTCGTTTTTAGCTTTTAATAACAATTCAAGTTTTTCTGTAAATAGCTCATTGTAATCATCTAAGTCATAACCAAAGAGTTCAAATGACTCAATAAATGATCCTCTACCGACCATAATTTCTGCACGTCCGTTTGATATTAAATCTATAGTTGAAAACTGTTCATATAAACGTATAGGATCATCAGAAGATAGTACTGTTACAGCACTTCCTAAACGAATATTTTTTGTTTTAGCTGCTGCAGCTGCTAAGATAATTTGAGGACTTGATGCTGCATAATCATCTCTGTGATGTTCACCAACTCCATAAAAATTTAACCCAACTTTATCAGCTAAAACTATCTCTTCTATTGCATTTTTTATTCTTGTTTGTGCATCAATTTTTCCAGATTTTTCTGATACACCTGTTTCTAAGAATGACATCATTCCAAATTTCATATTTATCACCTGCTTTTATTCTATAATGAATAGGTGTAATATACCATTAATATGCTTACAAAAAGTAAGTGTATGATATAAAAAGAAAACGATAAGTATAACTTATCGTCTTTTTTATTATTCAGTTCTAAGTGCTGTAACAGGATCTTTCTTAGCAGCAATTCTACTAGGAATGATACCAGCAATTAATGTTAATATTGTTGATAATATGACAAGTGCTACTGCGCTTGGCAATAATAATTTAGCAAATCCACTAACTTCAACAAAGTTCTCTAAAATTAAGTTAATAGGAATTGTTAATAATCCAGCAATTGCTACACCAAGTACACCTGATGTAAATCCGATTAATACAGTTTCTGCATTAAAGATTCTTGAAATATCTTTTTTACGGGCACCAAGTGAACGCATGATACCAATCTCTTTAGTTCTCTCAACAACTGATACATAAGTAATAATACCAATCATAATTGATGATACAACTAGAGATATACCAGCAAATGCTGATAAGATGATTGTGATTGTACTAATCAGTGATCCAACAGCTGTAGAAACAATTTCTGCTAAATCTTGATAGACTATTGTATCAATTTCATCTAAGCCCATATTATATTCATCAATATAATCTTTAATTTCATCTTTTGAATCAAATGATACGGGATAAATTTGAATACCTGTAGGTGTTTGTTCTCCACCTAAAGCTTTCATAATCATTTCATAAGTCACTGCATCATTAAATGGCATTGGTTGAAGTGGTTGGACTGAACTAGACATTGTTAATGGATTTGTTACATAAATATCAACATATCCAATTAAAGCATCTGGACTAGCAATTTGTGCAGCTACAATATCAGAATTTAACGCGTCATTTAACATGTAAGCTGTTAAATCATTTGTATATGCAATACCTGAATCTAATAAATCAGATGAAGCATCTTCTTTAATTCGAAGAATACCTGTAATTGTAAGTGTCACTGCATCAGCATCATTATACATAGTTGAATCGATTGCATTTTTATTATAAACGCCTTCGTTTTCTGTGTAGTAAACGTTATTCGGAATCACTTTTAACTCAAGATTTAAGAAATCATCAAAAGTATAACCATCTTGATATGTAAATCCTAAAGCGTTAAGTAAATTAGTACTTACTCTATTTTCTTCATCAACAACTAATACAACTTCATTCATTGAAGTTGGATAAGTACCACCAATCACATCATATTGTGATTGAATGAACTCTTCATTGTCAGGAAGTTCACTATAGAAGTTTCTACCTAATAAAGCATTTGCACCATCATATGCAATCATATTTAAGTTAATATCATATGTGTAAGATAGTGAATTATATAGTTCTGGATCTAAACCATTAATATAATCTAAGAAATCATCAGTAATGATATTATTATGACTACTTAATGCTGCAGATGGATTATATACATAAATATCATCACCATCAGGAAATTCTCCTGATGTTTCCATTTGTGTAGCCCCTGCACTAAAGAAATCAATAACCGTAGGATTAATCTCAATAGGGAATCCAGCTAATGTATCACTTTGCATTTCATTAACATATTCTGTCATACCTGATGATACAGATAATACTAGTGCGATACCAATGATACCAATACTACCGGCTAATGCTGTAATTAATGTTCTACCTTTTTTAGTTAATAAGTTTTTAAAACTTGTAAGTAAAGCTGTTAAATAAGGCATTGAAGTTTTCTTATTAACTAGTTTTTCTCTTTTGTCTGTCTTTGTTAAATCACTTGGATTAGAATCTTCAATAACTAATCCATCAAGTAATTGAACAACTCTGTCACTATACTGTTCTGCAATATCAGAGTTATGTGTAACCATAATCACTAAACGATCTTTTGAAATCTCTTGAATCAGTTTCATGATTTGATCACTTGTCTTAGTATCTAAAGCCCCTGTAGGTTCATCAGCTAATAAGATTTTAGGATTGTTGACTAATGCACGCGCAATCGCGACTCTTTGCATTTGCCCACCTGATAATTGATTAGGTTTCTTATATAAGTGATCCTCTAATCCAACATCAGTTAATACTTTAATTGATCTATCTTTTCTTTCTTTTGGACCAACACCTGATAATCTTAATGCCATTTCAACATTATCAAGTACTGATAAATGAGAAATTAGGTTGTAAGATTGAAATACAAAACCAATCGTCGCATTTCTGTATGCGTCCCAATCTTGATCCTTATAATCTCTTGTTGACTTCCCGTCGATTAATAAATCACCACTAGTGTATCTATCTAATCCCCCGATTAAGTTTAACATTGTAGTCTTCCCGCATCCAGATGGACCGAGAATTGATACGAATTCGTTCTCTTTAAAAGATAAGTCAATACCCTTTAAAGCTGGTACAGGTTTTCCTGCAACATAATAATCTTTAGTTATGTGTTTTAACTCGAGCATGAATTCACTCTCCTTTGCATAATATCTATTATATATAATTTTGTTGTGTAGTCAACAATTATGTAATATTTTTTACATTTTCATGATATAAAATTGAGAAAAATAAAACACCTCTATACATACATTATATAGAAGTGTTATTAATATACAATAAAAATCACATTAATGAATAATTTTTTGTTTATTTCTTATACTATATCCAATGTAGGCTAATACATTTGAAACTATAATCATCGCGAATGAAACATAGATAGGTGCAGTTAATGTTCCTTCTGAATCCAGACGATAATCTAATGTGTGAATAAACAATAAACCAATAATACTAAAAACTAACAATCTAAAGAACAAAGACTTCTCTTTTCTGTATAAAAAAACTAAAGCAATGATTAGTGGTAATAGGCTAATTAATACCTGATGAAACTCTCTAAATCCAACACCCAATAGCACTATAGATACTATAAATATTTCCTCTAATAGTAAAATCCAATACTTTTTATGATTAATTATGACAAACAAAATTAACACTGCTAAACATCCATAAAGTAGATATTGGAAAATAACATATGATAATGGATAGTTTAATAAGATATACTGATCATCTGGTATAAAAGCCAAATCATGCTCGTAATATCTATGTGGATTTGAATAACCATAAATCCATATTATATAAGTAAATATAACAAAAACATATGGAATCAAATGTATGACATAAGCTTTATCAATCATTTTTCTATGCTTCATAAAATCTCTTATGCCTTGAGTCACCATTAATGCTACACCAGTTGTCATTAAAAATTGTGGTAAATATATATCAATATTTACAGGGAATAAAATAGTGACACCTAACAACTCATCGAAATATGGAGTTTTATATACATATAGTGGAATACTAGTTAATAATATGATTAATAGTGTCATCATTAAATATATAAAAGCATTTTGTCTAAGTATTTTAGACTTTTGATCATACACTGTTTTATTCATAAATACATTATTGATAATAATCGAATATCCTATACCTATTAAAACAGAAATCAACACAGGTATTGCATGCCATAAATAATTGCTTCTAATAAAAAACATCATAAGACCAAATATATATCCAAACCACATCACTAATTGAATGAGTGATTGATGCATTATAAAGTTTTGTTTGACTTGTTCTTCACTTCTTTGTGAACCAACAACAATTCTCTCACCATATAATAATTCATCAGTTGAAACACTAAATACAGTTGATAATTGTGGTAATAAAGCTATTTCTAGATGGGAAACAGGGGAAGGTTTCCCATCTAGAAATAACTTTATCTGTAACACCAATTAACTCAGCTAATTCACTTTGAGTTAACTTCTTTTCTTTTCTTAATTCTTGAATAAATTTTCCAATCTTTTTCTTATCCATGCTACTCACCTCTTAAATCCATTATACATACTTGTGTATTGGAGTATCCCCTATGCATCAAAGAATCGCTCTACGAATCATAGAGTCATTATAACATAAAAAAAACGCCTTACTTAAGACGTTTTTAAGTGATTTATAAAATTATTTTAATTTCATTACATCTCTAGCGATCATAACTTCCTCATTTGTAGGAATAATGAATGCTCTAACTTTAGAACCTGCTTTAGAGATTTCAATTTCTTTACCACGGTTTTTATTAGCTACTTCATCAACTTCAACGCCTAAAACTTTAACAGCTTCTAAAACATCTTTTCTGATAGTTGCTGAATTTTCACCAATACCTGCAGTGAAGCAGATTGCATCTAAACCACCCATGTAAACATAGTATGAACCGATATAATCAGCAATACGTTTAACTTGAATGTTATGTGCTAATGCTGCTCTATGGTTACCTTCGTTCATAGCATTTTCAATGTCTCTTGAGTCATTTGAAATACCTGAAACACCAAGATATCCAGATTTTTTATTTAAATCATTTAAAACTGAATCAAATGATCTTTGTTCTTTGTCAGCGATTAATTTTAATACAGCTGGATCTACATTACCACTTCTTGTTCCCATTGGGATACCTTCAAGTGGTGTAAGTCCCATTGATGTATCAACTGATTTACCACCATCAACAGCACATAATGATGCACCATTACCTAAGTGACAAACAATAACTTTAGCATCTTTGTTTCCTAAGATGTCATAAGCTCTTTCTGATACGAATTGGTGTGATGTACCATGGAAACCATATTTTCTTACGCCATAGTTTTTATACCATTCGTATGGTGTAGCATATAAGTATGCTAATTCATCCATAGTGTTATGGAATGATGTGTCAAATACAGCAACTTGAATAACATTTGGTAATGCTTCTCTAAATGAAGTAATACCAGTAATGTTTGCTGGATTGTGAAGTGGTGCTAAATCGTTTAATGATTCAATGTCATCAATCACTTGATTTGTAATCACTACTGATTCTTTGAATATTTCCCCACCTTGAACGACACGGTGACCAACACCATCAATTTCATCTAATGAACTGATGATATTATATTTAACTAAACCTTCAACTAATAATTCAACTGCAACCTTATGATTTAAAATAGGTTGTTCTACTGTCACTTTTTCACCGTTTACTTTAATTTGGAAAACAGCGTTATGATGACCGATTCTTTCTACTAATCCTGATGTAATAACATCTTCTTGAGGCATTTCTAATAACTGGAACTTTAATGATGATGATCCAGCGTTAACTGCTATAATTTTCATAAATATAATCTCTCCTTACCATATATATAATACTCTTTTTGTAACCAATATTCAAGAGGTGAATATTTATTCATGTTAATACAGATATAGATAGTATGCGATAAACTGTAATATCGTCCCAAAAGCACAGAAAATGTGCCATATAAAATGGAAATATTTCACTTTAGATAGTGCAAAGAAAATGACACCTAAAGAATATGCAATACCACCTGATAGTACTAACCAAAATGCTGCTTGATTAAACGCGAATAGTTGTTGGATGAAAGCTAATGCACTCCATCCAAGAATAAGAAATACAATCGTATGTAGTGCAACATATTTTTTAACCCAAATCGATTTAAATACGACACCTATAACGATTAATACCCATTGAATAATAAATATACCTAAGCCAAGTCCAATGTTTCCAATGATTGGTTCTTGTAGTTCAGGAAGCATTAATAATGCTGGTGCGAAACTACCACCAATTAAAATATAAATTGATAAATGATCAAATCTTCTAAAGACTGATTTAGCAACCGGATGAAATAATGCATGATATAACGTACTCATCGTATATAAGTTAATCATCCCAAATCCAAATAGAATTGATGCGAACACTTCCACGCCATTATCAGATTTAATAATCATTAAAACCATCGCGACAATCCCAAAGATTGCCATGACACCATGGCTGACTGCGTTTGCGATTTCTTCACCTAATGATTGTTTCTTGTTGTCTCTCATTTAATAACCTCATCATCTATAAATTGATCAAGGAAATCTCTACCTTTATGTGATTCTGGTTCATACTTAGATAAATCAGGAAAATCTAATTGTCTTAATACTTCATAAGATACGAGCGCGACACAATTACTTAAATTAATTGATCGTACTTTATCTGTTGTTGGTATACGATAACAACTTTCCATATGATTTGCTAAAATATGTTTTTCAATTCCTGTAGATTCTTTTCCAAAGACTAAATATATATCTTCATCTACTGCTTTATAATTAAAGTCTGAATAAGTCTTTTTACCATATCTTGTTAAAAAGAAATATCGACCTTTATTTAATTTTTCAAATGTCTCATAATCAGGATATAATGTGTAATCGATATGTTCATAGTAATCTAGAGCAGATCTTCTAAGTCTTGTTTCATCAATCTTAAACCCTAATGGCTCAATTAAATGAAGCTTCGCACCGATTGCGACACATGTTCTCATGATATTACCTGTATTTTGAGGTATTTCTGGTTCAAATAATACAATGTGTAACATATTAACTCCTATGTGCTTTAATCATGTTTTGTTTTAATGTCCATAAGTCTAATGATAAGTCAACATAATATTCATGTGGATTTTCTAATCTTAAGACTTCTGGCCATAGATGAGCAAGCTCATTTTTACAATGCGCTCTTACATCTTCTAAATCTGGTTTTTTATATATGAGTTTCCCATTTTCAAATATTTTATTTAATAATGGTACTGCTTTAAAATTATTTACCACTTTCTTCTTCCAAGGGAAATGAGGATCAAATAATTCATATGGTTTTGAATCATCAATTGTTTCATCAAATAGCGTAATGACATCAGCTTCAGCCATACCATTTTCATCATAGAAACGATAGACTTGTTTAAATGCTGGTGTTGTTGTTTTTTGAACATTTTCACTAATCTTAATTTTTGGTGTCAATTGTCCGTCTTTTTCAATCGCAGATAATTTAAATACACCACCAAAGACAGCTTCTGATCTTGCTGTAACTAATCTTTCACCAACACCAAAACTATCGATTTGTGCACCTTGTGCAATAAGTTCTTTAATTAAATATTCATCTAAAGAGTTAGAAACAGTGACTTTAGTCCCTGTTAAACCTGCTTCATCAAGCATTTTACGCGCTTTTTTAGTTAAATAGGTTAAATCCCCACTATCTAAGCGAATGCCCTTTAAATAGTGCCCATTAGGCTCTAAGAACTCTTTATGTATCTTAATTGCGTTAGGAATCCCTGATTTCAAGGTGTTATATGTATCAACTAATAAGATTGTCGCGTCTGGATATGTTTTCGCATAAGCATAGAATGCATCATATTCTGAATCATATGATTGTACATAACTATGTGCCATTGTACCAAGTGCAGGAATTTGATATTGATAATCTGCATATGTATTAGATGTCCCTAGCACACCTGCAATATATGCTGCTCTCGCACCATAAATTGACGCATCATAACCATGTGCACGACGTGCACCAAATTCTAGAACTGATCTTCCTTGTGCAGCTCTAACGATTCTAGCTGCTTTCGTCGCGATTAATGATTGATGATTAATCGTTAATAATAACATTGTTTCAACTAACTGACATTCAATGATCGGCCCTTTAATCGTTAAAATCGGTTCATTTGGGAAAATGACCGTACCTTCTTTCATCGCGTACACATCAGATGTAAATTTAAAGTTTTTCAAATATGTTAAGAAATCTTCATCAAATAATTTCTTAGATCTTAAATAATCTATTTCTGATTCAACAAATGATAATGTGTCTAAATAATCAATCACTTGTTCTAACCCAGCAAAGATCGCATAACCACCTTTATCAGGTACATTTCTAAAAAATACATCAAATGATGCTACTTGATGATGTTTACCATCTTTAAAGTAACCATTAGCCATTGTTAATTCATAAAAATCCATGAGTAATGTTAATTTTCTGTTATCCATTGATACATCCTTGTATACTCAAAACTGTAATAATAGATTAAGTATAGCTTCCTTTCTATCTATTGTTATAATTAATTAAGCACTGTGGATTTGTGTCATACATGTATAGCTTTGACTATTATAGGAGACTCTTACCACAGTTCTTATTTTTTAATGTCAATCAGTAAGTTAGCGCTCGACGCTTCATCACAAGACTACATAAATAAGAAATCTGTGACTTACCCAGTGCTAAGACTTAATTGGAGGTGTTTTTATGTACTTCATCGGCATTGATATTTCTAAGTACAAACACGACTGCTTCATAGCTACTGAAGCAGGTATTACAATCAAAGCATTCAGCTTTGACAACAATCGTATAGGTTTCGATTTATTTCTTGAAACACTTAAATCACTTGATAAATCACAAGAAATAAGAATAGGTCTTGAGTCAACAGGACACTATGGATCAAACCTTAAACAGTTCATCACATCAAATAACTACACTTATCTGGAATTCAACCCTTACTTAACGCACATGTTCTCAAAGGCATTATCGTTACGTAAGACAAAAACAGATAAAGTTGACGCAAAAACCATTTCAAGTATGCTAGGTTCTGTTGACTACAAGACCTTACATACTAGATTTTACCACATCAATGAATTAAAACAATTAGTTCGATATCGCCATGTTCAAATGGTGAAACGGTCTAAAACATTAATCGAACTAACAAATATCTTAGATCGCATCTTTCCTGAGTATAAACCCTTTTTCAACGAAAGACTCGTTGGTAGTGCGATTTATATGCTTAAGAAGTTTAAGTCAAGAGCAAGAATTTCCAAGCTTTCTAACAAAGATTATGAATCTATTAGAAGTTATTCCAAAGGAAAAATCACTTATGTAAAGGTTCAAAAACTTAAATCTTTAGCTAAATCATCTGTTGGTTATGAAACTAAGACTGATCTCTTACTTCTTAAACACATCATTAAACATTATGAGGAATTATCAATTACACTTGATTCAATTGAAGGAGAAATCCTATCACTCATGAAAGATATACCTCAAACATTGACATCCATACCTGGCATATCACTTATTTCAGCAGCAATCATCATCGCTGAATTAGGTGATTTCAAAAACTTTACGAATTCTGCTCAAATTGTTTCATTTGCAGGACTCGATACATCAGTTAATCAATCTGGAACAATGGAAACTAGAGGTCATCTTGTCAAACGTGGTTCTGGATTACTTCGAATGACTTTTTGGCAAATCACGTTCTCAAGTTTGAGATTAAATCCAACACTTTATGACTACTACCTTAAGAAGCGTTCTGAAGGTAAACATCATAAAGTCGCGATGGTTCACACTGTAAGAAAACTCATACGTGCAATTTATCATTTAGGTGTCAATAAATTGACATTTGATTATTCACAATTCAAATAATCAAATGAGGGTGTAGCTACCTCTTCATGATTTATATTTAATATTTAGACTTCCTAGTGAGGTCTTTTACCGTTTAATTAAATTACACGCTTGACTTATTATAGTAAGTCTCCTTAGAACACTACTATTCTAACATTTTTTTCTATTTTTTGTTATAATAATAACAACTAAAGCGAGGTTTTATTTTATGATTATATTTATTTCACCAGCAAAAACATTTAGAGAAACAGACATATCTTTTGGTCAAAAACCATATTTTCATAAAGATGCTCTAGATATGATAGATAAGTTAAAAACTATACCTATAGAAACTATAGAAAAGAAAATGAAAATATCCAATAAGTTAGCGCATGATGTATTAAATGATTATCATCATTTTGATGAAAACCATCACGCAGCTATTTTTTCATATTTTGGTCATCAATATCGTAATTTTGACATTTCTTCTATTGATGATTCAAATTATCCATATTTGAAAGATCATTTATATATATTAAGTGGTTTATATGGTATCGTTAATGCATTTGATGATATCTCTCATTATCGTTTAGAAATGCAAGATAAGACACTGATGAATCTATATAAATATTGGGAACCAAAAATCCATAAGTTTATTCAAACTAAACTTTCGGGTAAGACAATCATTAATTTATGTTCAAATGAGTACGGTCAATTAATTTCTAATCTTGACCAAACAATTACTGTTGATTTCCAACAATTAAAGAAAAATGGGAAGTATGGCATTCATTCAATGGAAGTCAAAAAAATGAGAGGATTATTTGCAAGATATCTTGTGACACATCCTAAGACAGATATAAAATCAATTGTCATTGAAGATTATATTTATCAAGATGACCTTTCAAACAATCAAAAATTTGTTTTTGTTAAAACATTATAATTAATTAGAGGTATATCATGAAACGATTACTCAGAATGATATTAAGTCGTACAAGCTTTATATTATTACTTCTGCTATTGCAGATTGCTGCATTTATATTAGTGCTGCATTATATTTCAAGATTTACATATGTACATACAATTTTATACTTAATTACCGATATTATCGTCATCTATTTAATTTATAAAGAGGAAAACCCTGTATATAAATTAAGTTGGATTGTTCCAATTTTAATCTTTCCTTTATTTGGTGGATTTTTCTACTTATTCTATAAGAATAGAAATGTAAGTAAAAAAGTTATTAAAAGATTTGAACAAGCTGATAAAGAAAGATTTGAGTATTTATATAATTATCAAAAACATAAGCCACAAAACAATAAGATTGAAACATATCTACATAACATTGGTTGGATGTCATTTAATCAAACTAGAACAGATTTCTTAGGTTCAGGTGAATCCATGTTTGAATCAATGAAAGCATCTTTATTAGAAGCTAAGTCTTATATCTTCTTAGAGTTCTTCATTATTAAAGATGGTCAAATGTGGCAAGAAATACTTGATATCTTAAAACAAAAAGTCCTAGATGGTGTTGAAGTTTATTTAATCTATGATGATTTCGGTTCTTCTTCACTACCTTATAAGTATCCAAGAACTTTAAAATCATATGGTATTCATGCACACGCATTTAATCCAATGCGTATCCATTTAAACTTCGCGATGAATTATCGTGATCATAAAAAAATTGTTATTATCGATGGTAAGATTGCTTATACAGGTGGTATTAATATTGGTGATGAATATATTAATTTAGAGCATCCATTTGGGCATTGGCAAGATGCTGGTATTAAATTAGAAGGTAGAGCAGTAACTGCTTTAGTCATTAATTATATTAATCAACTTAAATTCATGGGTCATGAACATCTTGATCTAGAAGATTATGTTATTCATGATTTCAATCATATCTCTAATGATGCTATGGTTATTCCATTTACGGATGTCCCTATTGATCATGAACTTGCAAATAAAAATGTTTATATGCAAATGATTATGCAAGCTAAAAAAGAAATTTTAGTAACAACACCTTATTTAATTATTGATAATGAATTAGCAACTGCTTTAAAGCTTGCAGCTAAATCAGGCATTGATGTTAAAATTATCATTCCATATATCCCTGATAAAAAGATCGTATTTATCGTTACTGAAAGTTATGCAGAAGAATTAATCCAAGCAGGTGTTAAGATCTATCGATATAAACCTGGTTTCATTCATTCTAAGATGATGATCATTGATGATGAAGTCGCGATGATTGGTACTGCAAATCTTGATTTTAGAAGTTTATATCTACATTTTGAAAACAGTGTGTATCTAGAAGATAAAAACACGATTAACGAGATGAGAGCATTCTTTAATCATACAACTGATGTATCAACGCTTGTATCCGATGTTAAAAATCCTAATTTATTCGTTCGAATATTAAAAGTTGTATTACGAGGATTCGCATCACTTATGTAATCAAAAGGCCTTCGGGTCTTTTTTTGTTGCATTAAAAAAGAGACAGTTTTCACTATCTCTTCCTCATACTTTTTTTTAATTAACTTCTTAAGAATCCTAGAATACCAAATGCAGAACCTAAAATGAATAATGCATAAGATAATACATATAAAACTAATTGAACAGTTACATACCAGCTTTGAGTAAATACTGTAGCTGTAGCAATTGTAGGTAATGCTGCAACAATGATTGCTAATAATAAGAATAATGCTGCACCTCTTACAACTGATACTGAAGCTCTCTTAGGTTTCTTATTAGCAAATAATGTCCATAAGAATAATACTAATACTAAGCTAGCACCAGGAATCACATAAGGTGAAGCAGCGACTGCTTGATCAAGATAAGTCTCAACAAGTCCGACTGCAGAATTTACAAATGAAGGTGCTGTTAACACGATACCTGCAAATAATCCATTTTGATTAGCGATTGCTTCAACAAATACAAATACTAATAAAACTGTAATTAATAATCTTAAAATTAATCCTTTTCTTAATGCCCACACTAAGAATAGTAATCCAACTACAAAAGCAAACAATGCATATTCTCCAAAATTAAAACCAATTGGAGCGATTGTATCTTGTACCAATTGTGCATATGGTTCAGCATATGCAAGGATACTATTTGAAGTGTTCGCCAACACGATTTCACTAAGAATTAAAACTGATGAAACTAATACTAAAATGAATCCTAGTGTTCTAACGATTTTCCCGAAAACGCCATTACTAACACGATTTTTCATGTACACACCACTTTCTTTGTCTCTATTTTCCTACATTAATCTTATCATAAATAACTATACTTTATCAATTATAATCATTAATTAATATCGTTATTTACAGCTAAATCACCATCTACGATTAAATTATACTTTCTAAAGACTAAATCTATACCATAAACTAGTGCACCACCAACGAAGATTGTAAGTATAATAAATAGCCATGCATTAAAGGTTGTTCCCATATCGGCTAGTACCCCTAATTGACCAACTAAAGCTGAACTACCCATACCTGCATTAATACCTGAAGTTTTAGCATCTAAAGGTATAACCAAGAATGGAGCTAATATACCTGATGCAATAATTGTAGGTAACCAGATCATAGGTTTTTTCAATATATTTTTAAATTGTAACATTGATGTACCAAATCCAATTGATAACACCATACCAATATTATTATCTTTTCTTGATTGAACTGCAAAACCAATCATTTGTACTGTACATCCTACAACTGCTGCTGCACCAGCTAATCCCTGGATTGAGATCGCATAAGCGATTGCTGCAGATGATAATGGTGATGTTAACAACATACCCATTGAGATTGCAATAATGATTGACATCGGAATTGGAGCAAACGCTGTTGCTATATTGATGCCATTAGAAATTTGTAATAATAACCATCCAACTGGACCACTAATCATTAATGTTAATAGTACTGCGACTAATGAACCTAATATAGGCACTAATACAATATCAATTGGTGTTTTCTTTGTTAATACATATTTTAAAAATAAAATACCAAAGACAACAACTAAATAAGTTGTAACTGGATCATTATTAGCAGCAAATACTAAACCTGTTCCAAATACATATTTAAAGCTAGTTGCAATACCACCCATTACAGATGCTACAACCATTTTTAATCCATCCATCTTTAAACTAAGTGCAATACCAATACCAATACCTACACCCATTAAACCTTTAAGTGTATTAGCAAGTGTTGTTTCTAACAGTGGAACATTAACCAATGCACCAATCTGTTGAATGATTACACCGATAATTAAAGTTGCAAATAAACCATAAACCATACCATTCATGGTTGTCATAATAAATTTTTTAGTACCCATCTTTTCCATTTTCCTCATCCTCTCTCACTACAAAAAACATTTTATCATATCCAAGATAGATTTTATCATGAATTAACACTAATCGATTTATAAATTATATATTTTCATATATAATAGATATAGATGAGGTGAGATCATGGCTAAAAATAGCACAAATTATTTAAAACAAATCTATCGTTATGATGAAACAGATAAGACATATACAATCGATATATCGCTTGATACATATGAAGAAATCTTTAGTGATTGGGATGCTGCACCAATGCGTAAAAAAGCAATGAATCCTGAACTAGAAACATTTTTAGATGAATCAGCGTATGAATTACCATTAAAATCTAAGATTAAAGTTGTCTTTGTTTTACCAGAAGATATAGAAGATAGTCAAAAAGAACCTGCAGTTATTGATGGTTTTAAAAATTATTATGCAGCACTTAATCATTTCATCAATCGTGATATGAGAACAAATTATCGTAAGATTGCGACATATTTAGTTCTTGGCTTTATTTTTATTATCACTTCTTACCTTTATACATTTACAACACCTAATTTCTTTTTAGAAATATTTTCTCAAGGTATATTCGTTGGGGGTTGGGTTTTATTCTGGGAAGCTTTCTCACTCTTCTTCTTTGATATGTATGAGATTAGAGAAAAGAAAAAATTACATAGTAGATATATCAAATGTAAAAAAGTATTTAGATATATTAAAAAATAAAAAAAGACTCATAGGATAAATTTCCGATGAGTTTTATTTATGTATGGTCCCCGCAGCCGGGCTCGAACCAGCACGGATTTTACTCCACCAGATTTTGAGTCTGGCACGTCTACCAATTTCATCATGCGGGGTAACGTGCAAGAGTATTGTATCATAATCTATATTGAAGTTCAATTGTTCAGTCAACAATAACTTAAGATATTTTAAAACGCTTTTTAGAAATTACAAAGATTAGTGAAACACTAAATACTAAATATAAAACCATAATGATATTCAAACGTTTTAATTGAGTTTCTAAAAATTCTTTTTGTTCATTATATGAATCCCTTAAAAATGTATATGAATCAAACGTTAAACCTGTAGTATCAGATAAATCTTCCAGTGTAACTGCAGTATTACCTAAGCCATTAATAGACACTTCATTATATACATAAGGTAAATAATTTTGATTACTTGTATCTGTACTTGAATATATGTATTCAATATCAAAAAAAACATAAGCTTGATTGTTGATGTCATATATGAAATACATGCTTATTTTTTCATCAAGAAAATCTTGATTACGACTCGATATGACATTTGACTCACTAATACTATACTCAAAAGTAAAATCATCACCTGCAAAGTTAAACAATCCTAAATTATTATACATCATGATATCATTAGGTGTTTTAATACTATGGTCAAATACTACAGATTTATAATTGTTTTCATTTTCATCAATTTGATTTGTCATAAAAATTCTTAAACCAAACAAAACTAAAAAACCAAATACAATAAATACTATTGCAAGTAAAATATATAAACGTTTATTTTTCATTAATTTCATCGATTCCACCCCTTATATTTATATAATAACATAAAAAAAGTGGTCTATTGACCACTTTCTACATTTCTTTAACCGCTTTGATACCTAATAAATCTAAACATTCATTAATAATTAATTGGATAGTTTTTGCAAAATAAAGATTAGTATTTAATAATACCTTATCTTCTACAATCATTCTTTGTTTACCATAGAATGAATTAAAGGCTTGTGCTAAGGAGATAGCATATTTTGCAATCACTGATGGTAGATTAGTATCTTTGGCTCTTGCAATGACTGATCTAAATTGATCAAGTAATTTAATCACTTCAAAGTAGTCATCTTGAGCTAATACTTCTTTATCTACTACTGTTGTATCAATTTCTTTATCTTTAATGATTGATTCAATTCTTACGCTACTATATTGTAGGTAAGGACCTGTTTGACCTTCAAATTTAAGCATGTTCGCTAAATTGAAGTCAACATTTAGATGTCTTTCATTTCTAAGATCATTAAATACGATTGCACCAACACCTACTGCAGCAGCAACTTCGTCTTTATTTTCAAGGTTAGGATTTTTTTCAGAAATAGCTTCTTTAGCATTTTCAATGGCTTGTTTGATGACGTAATCTAATTTCTTAGTCTTACCGCCTCTAGTACTCATCTTCTTACCATCAAGCATTACTAAGCCAAAATTAACGTGTTCAATTTCAACTGGCCAGCCAAGTAAGTCTTTAACTGCATTTAATTGTTTAAAGTGAAGTTGTTGTTCTCCACCTACAACATATAATATCTTTTTAGCACCATAAGTCTCATAACGATACTTAATCGCTGCTAAATCTCTTGTGATATATAATGTTGCCCCATCAGTTCTCTTAATTAATGCTGGTGGCATATCATCACCTAAATCAACGATGGTTGCACCTGCGTCTACTTTAAGTAATCCTTTTGATTCTAATTCATTTACAACAGCATCCATTTTATCATTATAGAATGCTTCACCATTATATGAATCAAATTCAACATTTAAAGTTTCATACATATCCATGAACTCTTCAAGTGATAAATCTCTAAATTGTTGCCATAAAGCTAAATATTTAGGATTGCCATCTTCAAGCTCTTTAAATACTGCTCTTGCTTGATCTTCAAGTGAAGGATCTTTTTCTGCATCTTCATGGAAACCTACATATAATGCTTGTAGTTTAGAAATTGGATCTTCTGATAAATCAAGTGGTTCAGTTAATCTCTCATAAGCAACAATCATTTTACCAAATTGCGTACCCCAATCACCTAAGTGATTAACACCTACAACATGATATCCTGCTTTTTCATAAATATTTTTTAAAGCATGACCAATCATTGTTGATCTTAAATGTCCTACACTAAAGCTTTTAGCGATATTTGGTGATGAATAATCAATCACGATTGTTTCTTTTAAATCTTCTTCTGAATCAAAACTATTTAACTCTTTCAATACAGCATCTGCATAAGGTGCTCTATCTAAAAAGATATTTAAGAATCCGTTCATGAATTCAATATTTTCTATTTCTTCAAAATCTAAATCTTTTTTTACTTCTTCAAAAACCACCATTGGGGATTTTTTCCATGCTTTAGCTAAACCAAATAATGGAATTGCTAGGTCAGCATGTCCTTTTTTAGGTTGTTCAACAATAAAGGTCTCACCTTCGTATTTAGATTCAAGATTCGTTTTTATTTTGTTTTTAATAAAATCAATCATGGGAACTCCTTTGTTAAAAAAAAGCACAATGTGCTTTTTTATGTAAAATCTTAGTTTGCGTCTTCAATTGCTAGAACTGCATCTTCGAAGAAATCTCTAGCTGCTCTATTAATAACTTGTTCGCTTGTTGTACCACCTGATACAAATACTGTTGAAACTTCGCCATTAATAAATAATAATAATTGATTTTGTGAAGTTGTTACATCACCTTCAAATGTTTCTCTTAATTCTAAGAAGTTGTCATCATCATCTACTGGATTGTAATAGTAAATATAATCTGCATATTCACTAGCACCTTCAGATTCATAATATTTTTGATAAGCACCAACGTATGCAGCTGCTGCAGCATTATCTGGTGTACCAATAAATACAAATACTATTTCATCATTTTCAATATGTCTTACTAATTGTTTGTAGTTTACTTCATAAAATGGATGATCTTCAGTAAAATCTGCTGATACTGATTCTGCACCACTAAATGCTGTATAAACCTTATCTTGATTACTAGGTCTAATAATAAAGAATAGTGCAACTACGACTACTAAAAATATTGATAATGAAATAATGACTTCTTTTGGTATTTTTGGTTCTAATTTGTTATATTTATCTGCCATGATAAACCTCCTGAATAGACTCTAGTAAATTATAGCATAAACAATCTTGATTATCAATTATTATTTATAATAATATAAGTTTTATGATTAAAAAATTCTTGCGAATATTTGATCTACATAACGTAGGTAGTGATTTAGATTTAATTTTTCCTTAGTCACATATTTTGAAAACTCTTCATGTGTAAAGATTAAATCTAGAAATTGTTTCTTTTCTGTTTGTGCATCTAATGCAATTTTTTGAATTCTTGGATATGTTTCATCACGATCATATCCATTGTCAATTAAGATATGAAGTACGTTTTGTGCATAGAAAATACCATATGATAAATTGATATCTTCTAACATCTTATCTTCATAAACGACAAGACCACTTAATGTCTTTGTATAGCGGTTAAGCATGTAATCAATAAGTGAAGTTGCATCTGCTAAAACGATACGCTCAACTGATGAGTGAGAGATATCTCTTTCATGCCATAATGCCACTGATTCATATTCAGCAATCATATAACCTCTAATCACTCTTGACAGTCCTGAAATGTTTTCACTACTAATTGGATTCTTCTTATGAGGCATTGCTGATGACCCTCTTTGCTTTTTAGCAAATGGTTCAGATACTTCTTTAACTTCTGTTCTTGATAAATGTCTGATTTCAACTGCAATTTTTTCCATTTCAGAAGCGATTTGTGCTAAAACTGCTAAATAGTTCGCATGACGATCTCTTTGTAATGTTTGTGTAGAGATTAATGCTGATGTTAATTCTAGTTTTTCAGATACGATACGTTCAACTTCTGGTGTATTTGCACTATAGTTACCTACAGCACCACTGATTTTAATCACTTCGATATCTGCACATGCTGCATCAAAACGTTTACTAATGCGTTTAAAGTCTTCATACCATAATGCAAACTTTAATCCAAAACTTGTAACTTCTGCATGCATACCATGTGTTCTACCCATTGTAGGTGTATTTTTATATAGTTGAGCTTTTTCTTTTAACACTTCCATGAAAGCTTTAATATCAGCTTTGATGATGTTATTAGCTTCTTTAAGTAATAGTCCATATGCACTATCTACAACATCTGTAGAGGTTAGTCCATAATGTACATATTTCTTTTCATCACCTAAACTATCCATCACTGATTTAGTAAATGCAATCACATCATGTTTAGTTTCTAATTCGTAATTAAAAATATCTTCAACAACAAATGTTGCTTTTTCAATTTTCTCATAAACGTCTTTATTAAATAATCCTAATTTATGCCATGCATAAGATGCAGCAACTTCAATATCCAAATATTTTCGGAATTTATTTTCGTCACTCCATAAATCTTTCATGACACTTCTTTGATACCTTTCAATCATAACTTATCCCTCTTATCCCTAAATCTTAAAATATATCTACAATCTCAATTGTTTGTAATCTATCTGGTCCAACTGAGAACATGCCTAATTTAACCCCTACTAATTCACTTAGTTTATTTAAATATGCTTTAGCATTTTCTGGAAGTTCATCAAATGATTTTACCCCTGTAATATCATCATCCCAACCATCTAATTCAATATAGACTGGTTTGCATCTTTCATAAGTGTTAATATCAGCTGGTACAAAATCGATGATTTCGCCATCTAATTCATAATGAGTAACAATCTTTAATTTTTTAATTGTTGATAATACATCTAAAAGTGTTACTGATAAATAAGATAGACCACTTACTCTTTTAGCATGTCTTAAAACGACTGTATCAAGCCATCCAATACGTCTTGGACGCTTTGTAGTTGTGCCATATTCATGACCTCTCTCGCGGATTTCATGAGCAAGTTCATCAAACATTTCACTTGGGAATACGCCTTCACCAACACGTGTCGTATAAGCTTTAGTAACCCCTATAGATCCTTCTAATAACCATGGAGCGATACCACTATTAATAGGTACGGATGCTGCAGTTGGACTACTTGATGTTACATATGGGTAAGTACCATGATCAGTACATAACATAATACCTTGTGCACCTTCAAATAATACTTTTTTATCTTCTTCAATAAGTTTATTTAACAAGATTGATGTATCACATACAAAAGGTTTCATAAACTTAGCATATGCTAAATATTCATCTAATAAAGCTTTCTTATCAATTGCTTTATATCCTGCTTCTTTTAATATTTCATTTTTTTGAGGTAACATACGATCTAAATATGCTTCAAATAAAACCGGATCAATAAATTCAGATACTCTTAAACCTACTCTTGCATATTTATCTGTATATGCAGGTCCAATACCTTTATGAGTTGTTCCTATTTTTTGACCTTCTAATTTATCTTCATTGATTTTATCGATTGTTTTATGAAATGGAAGCACGATTTGTGCTCTATTTGAAATAAACAATTGATAATCATTTGTTAATTTAGATAATTCATCTATTAAACCTTTAGGATCAATAACCATCCCATTAGCCATAATATTTGTAATATTAGGATTTAATATCCCAGATGGTATTAAATGTAGACTGTGCTTTTGACCATCAAATATGACTGTATGTCCTGCATTATTCCCACCTTGATAACGTACTACAACGTTTGCTTTCTGAGCAAGATAATCGGTAATTTTACCTTTTCCCTCGTCTCCCCACTGACTTCCTACGATTACAATTCTCTTCATATATACCTCTTCTATATGTTTTTATTTATAAAAACAAAAATGGCTTTTGCCAAATTGATTTTAGCATAGTTCAAATCATTAGTCAATGTGAGTATTTATGCTTAATATGAATGTTTATTCATGATAATGTATCTATGTGCTTGTGAAACGCTTTCAAAACTTGTATAATGTGATTAGGTGATAACAATGAAAATATATTTTTGTAGTTCAGAAGCTTTTCCTTTTAGTAAAACAGGTGGTTTAGCCGACGTTTCTGCAGCCCTTCCTAAAACTTTAGTTAGACATGGGCATGAAGTTAAAATTTTTATTCCTTTATATAAAGATAATGTATTGCTTGTTGATACATATCATCATTTAGGAAATTTATCTTTTGAGATTGACAATAAGACATATGAAGTATCTTATTATGAAACGAGATATGATGATGTTACTTACGTTTTTATAAGACATGATGATTTCTTTGAAAGAGATTTATATTATGGTTATGGTGATGATGATTTAAGATTTGCCTTTTTCAATTATGCGATTTTAGAATTCATTAACTTTTCCAAAGAAAACGTTGATATTATTCATATCAATGATTGGCAAACATCACTTATTCCATTTTTATTAGATGTGCATTATAAGAAAAAGAATAGTCTCTATGAACCTATTAAAACACTTCTAACAATTCATAATTTGGAGAAACAAGGATCATTTCCACTTTCATCTGAAAAATTATTAGGTCATAAGAACTTTACTTACGTTCATCAAGATCGTGTCAATTTCTTAAAAACTGGTATTATGAGAGCAAATGCGATTAATACCGTAAGTGAGTCATATAGAAATGAAATATTAACGCAGTTTTATGGATTCAACTTACAAGGACCACTTAAAGCTAGACAATATCAATTGTTTGGCATATTAAATGGATTCGATGAATCACTTCATAATCCTGCAACAAGTCCTTACTTAAAACAAACTTATGATGAGCATACTTTTGAAATCGGTAAGAAATATAATAAAGTAGATTTACTTAAAACACTTGGACTAGATCCAGATCCTAAAAAACCGATGATCGCATTTATTAATCGTTTAGCCAGACAAAAAGGTATCGACTTATTGATGCAAGATCTAAGTCATTATTTATCAAGTGAACAATTCACATTAATTATCTTAGGTAAAGGTGATGCAATGTATGATTCATACTTTAATGACTTAATGAAGAAATACCCAAGTCTTGTTTATTATCAAAATTCATTCGATCTAGCTTTATCACATCAAGCTTATGCAGCAAGTGATTTATTCTTACTACCAAGTTTATTTGAACCATGTGGATTAAATCATATGATCGCGATGAAATTTGGTACATTGCCTATTGTTAGAGAAACAGGTGGATTAAAAGATACTGTAACACCTTATAATAAATTTACAGGTGTTGGTGTAGGATTCTCATTTAAAAATAATAACTACGATGAGATGCATCAAACAATTAGTCAAGCTATTGATTTATTCAATAACCATCCAGAAGCTTTTAATGATATGATTCATCAAGCGATGCATGTTCACCACTCAATGGATAAAATGGCGAAGCAGTATGAGAATTTATACCAAAAATTATCTAATAACGAAATTTAAGAACCTTTAAGGTTCTTTTTTTTATCATTTTTTAATGCTATAATATGCTTAATTAGGAGGGGTTATTTTGTTTAAAAAACACGCGTTGACTATTTCATTTATAAGTATAGAACTTATTTTTTGGATATCAATTTTATTTAATTTAATTCATTTACCATCTGGTGTTATTCATTACTTTTCAGTCATCGTATGCGCGATATATTTGCTGATATCTTATAAAAACACTGATGATCATAAAATAATGTTGTTCATATTTGGATTTATTTTGGTTGCTGATTACTTTTTAACCCTAAGACAAACAGAACAAGTACTTGGTACCTTATTTTTCTTTTTAGTACAAGTGATGGTATTATTTAGATTAAAACATAGTTTTTTTACATCTTTTAAATACTATTTACCTTATTTGATAATATTTGTAATAATAAATGCTCTCGTATGGTTAGGATTAGGCACGTTTGATATTTTATTATTATTTGGTGCAGCTTATATGAGTCTACTTATATCAAATATGACTTATGCTTGGATGTATGTTCATAAAATAAAACTATTCGCGATCGGACTAACATTTCAAGTCTTAGCAGATATATTTGTAGCGATTAATGCAAGTTCACCTTATATAACTTTTGAAGATGGTAGTCTATTATACATAATAGACAATATAGATTTTAATTTGATTTGGTTCTTCTATTTACCAGCGCTTGTGTTTATGGCATTATCAATGAACTTTAATCAATTAAATAAAGGAGAAGCACATGTTTGAAAACCTAAAGAAATATAAACCAATTAACGAACAAGAAACAACAGATCTAAAAGCAATGCTAGACTTTATAGATCATTATGATAATACTTTATATCGTGATAATTTAATTGCTCATTTTACATCTTCTGCAATTGTCCTAAATGAAACATTAGATAAAATATTATTTGCATATCATAAAATCTATGATTCATGGGGATGGGTTGGCGGTCATAATGATGGTGATCCAGATTTTCTACATGTCGCAATCAAAGAAGCGATGGAAGAAACTGGCATTAAAGATGTTAAACCATTTGATGATGATATTTTAGGCATTGATATCATTGAAGTACCAAATCATATAAAGAATGGTAAGTATGTCTCTGATCACCTTCACTTGAATGTGACTTATCTTTTAATTGCTAGTGATAAACAAAAGATTACACATAAACCTGATGAAAATTTAGATGTGCGTTGGTTTTCATTAGATGAGTATGAATCTTATGTAACTGAAGATCGTATGAAATCCGTATATAAAAAATTAATAAATAGTGCATTAAAAAAAGGATGTAACCAATAGGTTATATCCTTATATTTTATTATTTGTTTTCTAATTTAGTTTTTAATTCAGGATCAAATGTCTTTTGTCTAATCATTTCAATTTCTTCTAAGTATGGTGCTTTCTTTTCAACAAAAGGTGTTTCTAAGATTTTTGGAATATTATTAAAATCTGGATGATAAATAACATTTAATAAAGCATCAAATCCAATATATCCAAAACCAAAGTTTTCATGTCTATCTTTAGCTGCACCTTGCTCATTTTTAGAATCATTTACATGGAATACTGAAATATACTCTTTTCCAACAACTTCATCAAAATGTTTAATCACGCCATTAAAGTCACCTTTAATATCGTAACCAGCATCATGTGTATGACAAGTATCAAAACATACAGAAACCCTAGATTTATCATCAATCAAATCAATGATCTCTTTAATCTCTTCAAATGTTTTACCAACTTCATTACCTTTACCGGCCATTGTTTCTAAAGCAATTCTAACACTTAAATCTTTCGTATTTTCAATTACTAAATTAACACCTTCAGCAATCCATTTAATTGCTTGAGGTCTATCTTTACCTACTGCACTACCAGGGTGAAGTACGATTTGAGTTGCACCCATAGCATCTGTTCTAATAATTTCTTGAGTTAAGAAATCAGCAGCAAAAGCTCTTTTCTCAGGATCAGGATTTGCTAAATTCATAATATATGGTGCATGTACAACAATATCAGTCTTAGGATCTAATCCAACTTCTTCCATATATGCCAATGCTTCTTCAATCTTCATCTTATCTAAGCTTGTACGTCTCGTATTTTGAGGTGCACCAGTATAGATCATAAATGCAGTTTCTTTATATGATAATGCTTCTTTAACAGAACCTAGATACATATCAGGTCCACTCATTGAAACATGACTACCTATTTTTAGCATAATATTTCTTTCTCCTTGCTTCTTTTTTTGCTTTCTCAACTTGTTGTTTATATTTCTTCTTATAGTTTGGTTTTACTTTTTTAGGTTTCTTAATTGATTTAATTGCTTCTTTTTCTTCATCAGAAACTTCTTTTTTACGTACTGCCTTCTTTACTAACTTACCGTTAGGTTGCAATGCGTAATGTGTAAAATTAACTTGTTTTTGTAACTTCTCAATTTTACGATGATCCTTTAATTGCATTAATGTCATAACAACACCATCATTATGCATACGACCAGTTCTACCACTTCTGTGAATAAAGAATTCTAAGTGATGAGGTAGATCATAATGAATCACGTGAGATACATCAAAATCAAGACCACGTGCTGCAACATCACTTGTTACAACATATTGATATTTTAACGCTCTAATATCATCAATCATTTGTTTTCTACGCTTCATTGGTAGATCACTACTATAATTTGCGACATGTAAATCTTTATCTAATAGATTTTGATAAACTTGTAATTGATCTTCTTTCTTACTTACAAAGATGAAGCATAAATAAGGTTGAATCTCTTCTAAAATATGATTAAGTGCTACAAGTCGATCCATCTCTTTAATTTGGATAAGTTGATAATCAATACTTAAATCATGTTCTTTAGTTGTATCAATAAAATCATATAAACCGAAGTATGATTTAATAAATGGTTCCATAACTTTCGTAATACTTGCAGAAAATAACAAGAATTTAGTGCCTTTCATACGATCAAGCATTGGATCAATCGATGTCAAAAATGATTCATCAAACATCATATCAGCTTCATCAAAAACCATATATTTCGCATTAAACAGCTTTAAAAGACCTTCGTCCATAGCATAACTAGTTAAACGATAAGGTGTTGAGATAACCACTTGTGGTTGTCTTTTTTCTAGCCAATCTAAATCGGCATTTTTATCTTTACCACCAATATATGCTTTAGCAACTATTTCATCATCTGTTTGCTTTAACATATCGTAAACTTGTAATACAAGTTCATTCGTAGGGACACAAATAACTGCTTGAATTTGGTTTAAATTCTTGTCAATTTGTGCTAATATAGGTAGTAAATACGCATGGGTTTTCCCCGTGCCAGTTGGTGCTAACCCAACAAGATGTTTTGGACTATCAAACAATTCAAACACTTTAGTTTGAATTGGAGAAAGTGTCTCAAAACCTAGCTTTGATATTTTTTCTTTAATATACATAAAATCACCATTGATAGTATACCATTTTTTGTGATTTAAAGTAAAAATATCGGCATATATTTAAATATTATGTATAATGAAGATGGTGATAACATGAAAGTGATAGAAATAAGACCTAGAGGATATTGTCATGGTGTTGTAAATGCTCTAAGAATTGTAAAAAAAGTTATTAGAGAAGATTCATATCCACGACCTATTTATGTTCTAGGACAAATCGTACATAATCAACAAATTACAGACTTTTTCTCATCTTATGGTGTTATAAGTCTAGATGCTCCAGGTAAAACTAGATTAGAAATGCTTGAAGAAATAGATACTGGAACTGTTATTTTTACAGCACATGGTATTAGTGAAAAAGTTATTAATAGAGCAAAAGAAAAAGGCTTAACTTATTTGAATGCAACTTGTAAAGATGTACTAAAAGTACATACAGCTGTTCAAAATAAATTAGCCGAAGGTTATAAAGTCATCTATATAGGACATCGTAATCATCCTGAGCCTGAAGGTATATTAGATATTAGCGATGACATCTATTTCGTTGAAAATGAAAAAGATGTATTAATGTTACCTAATGAGCTTGTAAGTGAAAAGATATTTGTGACAAATCAAACAACCTTATCAATGTATGACATAGAATCAGTATTAAACTTCATTGAAGGAAAATTTCCTCAATATGAATTTGATAATGAAATTTGTAATGCAACAACCATTAGACAAGATGCAGTGATGAAACAAGATGAAGTCGATTTAATGTTAGTTGTTGGTGATAAAAAATCATCTAATTCTAATAAATTAGTTGAAGTGGGTAAGAAAACAAAAGCAAAAATTAGTTTCTTAATCCAAAATGTATCTGATATTGATATTGAATGGTTAAACAGTGCTAATTCAGTCTCAATCACAAGTGGTGCATCAACACCTTCTACTGTTACAAAAGAAGTCATTGATTTTCTACATCAATTTAGAAAAGATGATCCTTCTACTTGGGATACACAATCAAAACTTGGAACAAAAGACATTTTATAATGTCTTTTTTTATTTTATTTGTTAAAGAATTTTTCTTCTCGTTTACTAAACTCTTGATAGTTAAAGAGATTAATATCTACTTTCATATCTTTTTTAAGCATCACTTGTTGGAATGTCACACCAATTAATCTTACCGGCGTACCATCATAGTAATTATCAAAAAGTTCATGTATCTGTTCTCTAATTCTTATAACATCATCATGATAATCGTTAAATGAATAACTTCTAGTCATTAATTTGAAATCATCATATTTTAGTTTAATACCTACAGTTTTAACAACATATTCTTCTCTAGTTAAACGATCATAAGTTTGATCAACTAAATCATCAACTACTTTTAATAATGCTTCTGATTCATCCATAAGATAATTTAGGGTTGTTTCATTGCTCATCGATTGATGAATACTCCATTTATTAGGATCAACTATATCATTACTTCTTCCAAGCGCATGACTTAAGTATCCTTGATATGATTGTTCACTCATGATTTTAAGTATATCTTCTTTGTATTTCTCTTTTGTGAAATCACCAATTGTTTTTACACCAATGGCTTCAAGTTTTGGATATGTCTTTTTACCGACACCATGCATATCTTTAATCGGTAATGGAAAGAGTTTACTAACAATATCTTTTTTTCTAATCACAGTAATGCCAAGTGGTTTTTTCATGTCACTTGCCATTTTAGCTAAAAATAATGTTGGTGCAATCCCTATAGAGCAAGGTAAGTTATAAATTCTAAGTAGACTGTCTTGTATATCTTTCGCGATTTCTAGTGGATGTTTAGTTTGTGCAAGTTCAGTTACATCAACATATGCTTCATCAATTGATGCAGGTAACACTAAGTTAGAATACAAGCCCAAATGTTTAAAAAATAATCTTGAATATTTCTTATATAATTTATAATCACTTGGCACAACTACTAGTTTAGGAAAACGCTCAAAAGCATCACTTAAATTCATTGCACTACCAATCCCATATTTACGTGCTTTATAACTAGCAGTTGATATCACACCACGTCTTGTTACACCACTTCCACCAACGACAAAAACCTTATCTTTTAAATAAGGTTCTTTAATCATTGCACAGCTACAAAAGAAAGCATTTAAATCAATGTGAAATATGATTTTTATATTGTTTTTCATTGATATCTCTTCCTTTCAATGTGTTTTTAGTGTATAATAACAATGATATTAAGGACGAGGTGAATACGTTGGACAAAAAAGCAAATTCTAAAAAGAACATTCAAGTATCAAATCATCCAAATCAAAAACATTATACACCACCTACAGAAACATGGTGGGGGAAAATAATTGTTTGGGTTCTATTATTTGGTATGGTTGGACTTATTATCCTATCATTTGTAATCGCAATTGTTGAAGGAACTGCTTAATAAGTTATAGAAATAGGTGCCGAGGCACCTTTTTTCTTTATTCTAATCCAAGTAATATTTTAGCTTGTCCGATTGCATAATGCGAGAGTTTTTCGTCCGATAACATCATTGCAATATTAGATATACGATCATCCATAGATAGTAATGAAATTCTAGTGACCATACGGTCATTTTCTTTATGTTTAGAAATACCATAATGGTATTTAGCTTTAGCAGCAACTTGTGGTAGATGCGTAATCACTAATAATTGCATATCATTTGATAGTAAAGCCATTTTAGCAGCAACTTTCGCTGCAGTTTTACCTGATATACCAATATCAATTTCATCAAGTACTAAAAGTGATAATTGATTAGCTTTAGCATATATAGATTTAAGTGCGAACATAAATCTTGCTCGTTCACCACCAGATGCTACTTTAGCAAGTGGTTTAATCGGTTCACCTTCATTAAGAGAAATCATAAATTCAACTTGTTCAATGCCTGTTTCTAAGAAATGGGCATTTTCTTTTGAAGGTATATCAAACTCTATTTCGAAACTTGCTTTAGTTAAGTCTAAATCTTTTAATTCTGTTAAGATTTGAGTACTTAATTTTTTAGCTAATTTACTTCTTAATTCTGTTAATTTAATTGCTTTATCATATGCATCATCATATGTTTTTTCTAATTTCTTTTTTGCTTCTAGGACATATGCATCATAATTAGTTATTCTTAATTGTTCATCTTTGATTTCTTCTAGATAAATAATTAATTCATCAACTGTTTTTTGATATTTTTGTTCAATCTTTTGTAGTTCATAACTACGCTCTTGCATTGTGTTGAATTCATCTTGATTAAAATCAAGTGATTCAATTAAATCATAGATTTTGGATTTAACATCATCAACTTCATAATAACTATTTTCTAAGCGTTGTTTCATATCATCATATTGATCTTCAATATCAACAAGTTTAGATAATGCTTTTGATGCATCATATAACTCATCAAGATTAAAAGTCTCACTATTTAATAATTGATATGCAGTTTGCAGTTGACTCATTGTTTTATCAAAGTTTTCTAGTTTATTGATTTCATATTCTAGTTCTTCTTTTTCATGTTTAACAAGTTTATAACTTTCTAATTCTTTAATTTGAAAACTAAGGAAATCTGCACGTTCTAAACTTTCTTGTTTCTTATTTTTGAGTTGATCGAAAGCATGTTTCTTTTCTAAGTATACTGATCTTGCAAGCATGTATGTTTGATGTAGTTTATCTACTTTCTCTTCATCAACTTGATCAATGAATTGAAGGTAGCTATTTTTATCGAGTAATTGCATTGTTTCATCTTGTGCATGAATACTTGCAAACATTTTAGTGACTTCTCTTAATTTTGATAATGTAACAGATTCTTTATTAATGCGCATTTGATGACGACCTTGAGCATCAATTTCTCGTTCTATTTCGATTTCTTCATCATAACCATAATAATCACTAACTGCTTTTGGCAAATGAAAATGACCGCGAACGATAGCCTTATCTTCGCCGTATCTAATCATTTGTGCATCACTTCTTTTTCCAAATAATAATTGAAGCGATTCTAAGATAATTGATTTACCAGCTCCAGTTTCTCCTGTTAGTGCAGTAAGTCCTTTATCAAATGTAATTTCTAAATCATCAATTAATGCAAAGTTTTGTACTTTTAAAGTACTGATCATAGTAGCACCCCTATTAGCTCACTTATATAAGATTTGACTTCTTTTTGTCCATCTATATATATGATATACTCTTGATTGCCTTTTTTCCCTTTAACTTCTGATTTTTCTAAGTCAATTATATAAAAACCTAGAGATTTTATGACTTTAAGTACATCTTCTAGTATTTTTTTATGGAGTTTTAAATCTTTAACAATACCTTGTTTAATCATTTTCTTACCAGCTTCAAATTGTGGTTTAATAAGTGCAACGATTTCTCCATCAAAATCTTTAATGTGTTCAAAGATTTTAGTGATTGAAATAAATGATACATCGATTAACACAACATCTGCTTTTGGTATATCTACATCTAAGATATTTGTCTCTTCATGGACGATCACACGATCATCATTTCTTAATTTATCTGCAAGTTGATCTCTACCAACATCATACGTATAAACTTTTGATGCTCCTGATATTAAGGCACATTCAGTAAAGCCACCAGTAGACGCACCGATATCAATGACTGTTTTATCTTTAAAATTAAGATTAAAACGATCAATGGCATGATATAGTTTTTCACCAGCTCGTCCAACAAAATTTAAATGTTCTAAAACCTCAATGTCTTGGTCAGTAATTTCCACACCTGGTTTTTTAGCAACTTCTCCATTAACTAAAACATATGAACGTTTAATTAAATCGGTTGCTTTAGATCTAGTTGTAACATAGCCATTTTCAACTAAATATACATCTAATCTCATTTAAATGACTCCAGTACTTTACATACTGATTCTAAATCCATTTCATATGCTTTTAGAATCGATGGGTAATCCCCAAATGTAACAACTTTATCTTGAAGTGACATATGTTTAACTTCATGTGTTAATTTATTTTTAGCCATATAATCTAACACTTTTGGATATAAACCAGCAGCATTAGCTGCTTCTTCATATATGAATACTTTATCTGTTTTAGATAATGCTTCTTTTAAAATAACTTCATCGATTGGTCTTATAAATCTCGCGTTGATGATCGTCGCATCTAAGCCTAATTTCTCATTCGCTTGTTTCAATATATCTAGACTTGGACCATAACTAATTAATAATGGGCCATTTCCTTTACTCATATACTTCCAGTAACCATTGAGTGGCTTTAAAAGGACGTTATTTTCGCTTAAATCAACGTTTACAGTGCCTCTTGGATAACGAATCACAAATGGATTAGACTGCTCTAAAAAGCCATAATATAGCAATTCTTCAACATCTTCTTTATCATATGGCATTGAAATCACAACATTTGGCATCACACTAAACATTGACACATCAAATAAACCTTGGTGTGTTGATCCATCTTCACCAACAATACCAGCACGATCAACACCAAATACAACATGATGATTAGATCTAGCAATATCATTTAAGATTTGATCAAATGCTCTTTGCGTAAATGTTGAATACATTGGATAATAAACTTTTATACCTTGATGAGCAAGTGCTGCAGCCATAGTTGCACCATGTTCTTCAGCAATACCGATATCAAGATATCTATCTGGATATTTCGCTTGGAATTTCTGCATTTTAGTACCAACTGTCATTGCTGGCATAATTACAAATGTTTTTTCTAAATCTTGAAGTTTATCCATACCTTCAGCAATCAACTCACTCCAACTAATACCTTGTTTCTTACCTTTAGATGGTTGTGATATACCATGATAAGATCCAATCTTATCAAGTTCTGCTTCAGGATGACCTTTACCTTTTTCAGTAATGATATGAAATACAACAGATTTTTCAACTTTTTTAATACGTTTTAAAGTTTTAATTAATGCACGAATATCATGTCCATCAATTGGACCAACATACATATAACCTAGGTCTTCAAAAATATTATGTCTTTGAAATAACGTTCTAAGTACTCTCTTAAAATGACCACATAGAGATAGTAATTTAGTCGGTGTGACTTTAACCCAAAACTTTTTCATTTTAATGAATAATTTCATACTTCTAATTCTAGTTAATGCAGATGATAGTGCCCCAACACTTTTAGAAATACTCATTTCATTATCATTTAAAACAATAATACCTTTATGTTTTTTATCACTACCTAATAAATTTAAGGCTTCAAAAGACATACCATTAACAATGGATGCATCTCCAACAATCGCGATAGCTTCCTTGTTTTCTTCTTTTAATTTATTTGCATAAACATAACCCATTAAAGCTGAAATGGCTGTACCAGCATGTCCGCTTTCCCATTTGTCATGTTCTGACTCTGAATAATCAATATAACCAGATAAACCATCAGTTTGTCTTAATTTATCAAACTCACTTGCTCTACCTGTTAATATTTTATGTGTATATGCTTGATGTCCTACATCAAATATAAACGAATCTTTGGGACTATCAAAAACATAATGAAGTGCAATAATTAATTCTACTGTACCTAAGTTTGAACTTAGGTGTCCCCCTGTTTTAGGAATCGTATCAAGCAAAAAAGCACGTATTTCTACGGCTAATGCTTCTAATTCCTTAATCGATAAGTTTTTTATAAATGATGGATCTTTGATGTCACTTAATTTCATTACCCTTTAATTTCCTTTACCACTAGCTTTTCTGCTTCTTCAAGCTTTTGATAACAAGTCTTAGATAATTCTAAACCTCTTTGATATTTCTTAACAGCTTCATCTAATGTGATTTCTTTGTTTTCTAAGTCTTTAACAACTTGTTCTAATTCTTTTAATAATGTTTCAAATGATTGATTTTCCATTATTTCTCCTCCTTATGTACCACTTTAGTAATTGCTTTACCATCCTTAAGTGTTACTTTAATTGTGTCGCCTTGATCAATATCTTTAATGCTAGATATCACATGATCATCTTTTTCAATATATGCAAATCCTTTATCCATATAAGATAATGGGTTTAATCCTTTAAGTGAAGTTTGTTCTACTTTAAATAAATGCATTTTATATTCTAAAATCATTTTTATATAATGTTTTAGTTTTTGGTCTTGCTGTTCGTGTCTATCTTTTAATAATGCAATTTGTTCAAGTGGAGAACGCATGAGTTTCTTTAACTGTAGAACTTCTCTTTTTGATTCATCAATTTGTAGACTATAATTTCTTGATAATAAATTAGTTAATTGATTTAATTGTTTCTTAGATTGTTCTACTTGATAGATTGGAGATAAGACATCAAGTCTTTGATCAATATGCACAAGTGTTGTCTTATGCTTTTCGATAAATCTTAAATATTGCTTTTCAACTTGTGTTTTTTGATTTTGGATCAATTCTAGTAAATCCGGTTTATTTGGTGTCGCAAGCTCTGCAGCTGCTGTTGGTGTCGGTGCTCTTAGATCAGAGACAAAATCACATAACGTAAAATCTGTTTCATGACCGATTGCTGTAATGATGGGAATCTTAGACTCAAAGATCGCCATAATTGCTGGTAGTTCGTTAAAACCCCAAAGATCTTCAATTGATCCGCCACCACGTCCAACAATTAATACATCAACTTCATTAAGTTGATTCGCAAGCATAATCTGATTTCTAATACTATTCGATGAATCAGGTCCTTGAACTAATGCTGGATATAAATGAATTTCAGTTAATAAATATCTTCTACTAACTGTATTTTTAATGTCTTCAATAACTGCACCTGTTGGTGAAGTAACAACACCAATTTTTTTAGGGAATTTAGGTACAGCCTTTTTATGTGCCATATCAAAATAACCCTTTTCTTGTAGATCTTTTTTAAGTGCTTCATATTTTAAGTATAATTCACCAATACCATCAAGTTTCATCGATTGAACTTGTATTGAATATGAACCACCTGCTTCATATACACTCATACGTCCATTTAATAAAACATGATCGCCATCTTTTGGCTGGAACTGTACTTGTTTAACATAACTAGAAAACATGATACAACTAATTTGAGCATGTTCATCTTTTAACGTAAAATAAAAATGCCCTCTAGAATGATGCTTAAAATTAGAGATTTCACCCTTTATATAGATAGAAACAAGGTGTTTATCACCTTCTAGTTTCGCTTTTACATATTTAGTTAATGCAGTGACACTTAAATAGTTTTCCAAAAAATCAATCCCTTACAGCTTGACTAATATTATCTAACAACTTATTTGTAAACTTATGTTGTTTCTCATCGTCAAGATTTGTAAACTCTTTAGTAATTTCAATTGCTTCATTCATAATGACTTGTGTAGGGACTTTTGTATACATAAGTTCAAATGTCGCATTTCTAATAATTGCACGATCCACATATGATAATCTGTTTAACGTGTAATTAAAAAGTTGAGATTCAATCACATCATCAATATCGCTTAAATGGTCATTTATCACTTCAAAACGTGTTAAAAGTTCTTCATCATTTAACTCCGGGATAAATGTCTGTTCAATTGCTTTAAAAATGTCTTGTTTGTAGAGATTAAATATCAACAATTCTCTTTGTGTTCTTAATTCGCTTTTCATAATATACCTCGTTAATATTTTAGCATATTTAGTCTTTATTAGAAATAATAAAGAAATATTTTGCCTGTAAAATATCTTTGCTATTTAAATATGCTATAATGAAGTTAACAAAGGGTGGTGGTGTTGATGAGCGATTTAGAATTCAACAAAAGCAGCAAATCATACATAATAAAACTATTTTTGACAATTCTTTTTATATTTATTGTCTTATTTTATATGCTTGGTTTAATCAGCAATTACCGTACTTTAAGTTCAGAGGTTAATACGACTTCTACAAAAGAACAATTAGTTGTTGATGGTGCTACTGAACGATTAACTGACCATCTTGATTTCATCACTTCTGATTTATTATATTTAAAATATCAGGCTGAAGTGACATTAGCTGAAGGTCATACATTTGAAGAACTAGCCTATGATTGGCTCGTTTATGCTGAAGAAAGTAGAATTTATAATCAAATTAGATTTTTAGATACTGATGGTATGGAAATCACTAGAATCAATCATACAGATGATAATGGTTTTTATATTGTTGATCAAAATGATTTACAAGATAAAAGCAATCGTTATTATTTTATAAATACAATTGGTTTAAGTGATGATTCTGTTTATTACTCAAATGTCGATTTAAACGAAGAAAATGGCGCATTTACAACACCTTATGAACTTACCTTTAGATTATCCACACCACTTTATTTCAATAATATATTACAAGGTATTATTATACTCAATTTCGATGTGGATTTTACCCTTGATAAAATGCCATATTATGATCAATCATCTGATGGTGATGTGTATTTATTAGATGAAAATGGATATTTTATATATCACAATGATGATCATTACTTATGGGGTTTCGATTTATCTGATAGAGCTGATTATAATTTTAATACAATGTTTGAAGATGCTTGGGATAAAATTGAAAAAGATAGAGGTCAATTCATCAATAAGGATGGCTTGTTCACTGTTGATCATATCGATTTAAGAACTGTTTATGACAATGATCAAGGTATAAGTTTTTACGCTGATAAACCTGATATTTATATTGTTTCATTTGTTTCAAATGATGTGAACCCTTATTTAATTAGCGAAAATCTATTTTTTAACTTATTATTTATTACAACATTAAATAACTGGCCAATACTTATTTCATTAATACTAGTATCTATTATCATTACATTACTTGTTTATATAAGACTGAAAATCAATTACGAAACAAGACATTTCGCTTCTACTGATCAGCTAACAGGTATCTACAATCGAAAATATGGAATTGATGCATTAGAAAAATCTGTTTCACAAAATAAAAATTTAACGATATGTTTTATTGATCTTAATGGTTTAAAACAAGTTAATGATATCTTTGGTCATCAGATAGGTGATGAATTTATTACCCAAATAGTTAATATCATTAAATCACAAGTGAAATTTCCTGATTATGTATTTAGACTGGGTGGCGATGAATTCCTAATCGTATCTCACTTAAACAAAAAACAAGTTGAGGCTATCTGGACAAATATTATTTTAATATTTGATCAAATAAACATTTCTCAAGTTAACCCATATGAATTATCTGCTAGTCATGGTGTTGTTGCTTACAGAGATGATTTAATTGATGTTAATCATTTTATCGCTGAAGCTGATCAACTCATGTATAAAGAAAAATCAATTTATTACAAACAAAAAGGACAATCTTAAATGATTGTCCTATTTATTTAGTTTAAATTTAGATTAGCGAGCTAACCAACCACCATCAACAGCTACTGTATAACCATTGATATAAGCTGCATTATCACTTGCTAAGAATACTGCTGCACCTGCAACATCAGTTGGAGTTCCCCAACGACCTGCTGGAATTCTTTCTAAAATTTGACCAGCTCTAGTTTCATCATCTCTAAGTTGTGCTGTATTGTTAGTCGCCATATAACCTGGAGCAATCGCATTAGCATTAATACCATACTTAGCCCATTCATTAGCCATTAACATTGTAATACCTTTAACACCTGATTTAGATGCTGTATAAGAAGGTACTCTAATACCACCTTGGAATGATAACATTGAAGCGATTGAAATGATTTTACCACCATTTCCTTGCTTAATAAATTGTCTAGCTACTGCTTGTGATAAGAAGAATACTGTTCTAACGTTAATATTCATAACATCATCCCAGTCTTTTTCTGAGAATTCTAAAGCATCTTCTCTACGGATAATACCTGCATTATTAACTAAAATATCTACATGTCCAAAATGAGCAACTGCTTCAGCAACTAATTCATTTAATTTCGCTTGATCAGCTTTAATTAAATCAGCTCTGATTTGGTAGAACTTACTACCTAAAGCCTCAACTTTTTCTTTTGTTTCTTCACTACCTACATAGTCGATGCCTACGATATCAGCACCAGCATCAGCTAAACCTAATGCCATACCTTGACCTAAACCAGTTGAAGAACCAGTAACGATCGCAACTTTACCTTTTAAACTAAATCCATCTAAAATTGACATACTTTTAAATCCCCTTTCTTATTTTAAATCTTCTGTATTGACAAAATCCATGTCATCAAAAGTAATATTTTCACCACACATACCCCAAATAAATGTATAATTTGAAGTTGCTACACCTGAGTGAATTGACCATGAAGGTGAAATCACTGCTTGTTCATTTGCCATAACGATATGTCTTGTTTCTTGAGGTTGTCCCATGAAATGGAATACTCTCGTTGTTGGTTGCATATCAAAATAGAAGTAAACTTCCATTCTTCTTTCATGTGTATGGCAAGGCATTGTGTTCCATACATTACCTGGTGCAAGTACTGTCATACCCATAACAAGTTGACAAGACTGACATACTGCAGGATGTACATATTGATAAATCGTTCTTACATTTAATTGTGCAGGATCACCTAAGTGTCTAGGGTTTGCACTTACAAATGGAATATGAACTGTCGGATATGCTTTATGAGCTGGTGCACTATTCACATAGAATTTTGCTGGGTTTTTTGAATCGTTTGATCCAAAAGTAACTTCTTTAATTCCAGCACCTACATAAATACCATCTTTTTCAGCCATATCATATTTTTTACCATCTAAAATGATATAACCAGCACCACCAATATTGATTGCACCTAATTCTCTTCTTTCTAAGAAGAATTCAGTACCTAAATCTTTTGTAACAGGTAATGTTAGTTCTTTTGCTACTGGGTAAACCCCACCAGCGATAATACGGTCATGATGTGAATATACGAAGTTGATTTCATCTGCTTCGAATACACTTTCAATTAAATAACGTTCTCTAAGTTTTTCTGTGTCGTATTGTTTAGAATCTTCAGGATGATTATTATATCTGATTGCTAATTTCATACAATCACTTCCCTTCTTTTATTAGATTATGAATTAATTCATAACTTGTTTTAATATCATCACCAATTACACCTTCAAAAATGACATATGCGTTTGGTGCTTCTTTTTTAATTTTATTGATAATACTTTGATAATCCATTAACCCTTGGCCAAGTCCAACCTGCACGAGTTTGTTCTCTTTAACCACAAAGTCTTTTAAATGGAAAATCACGATATCATCTTTTAATAATTCAAAGCATTCATCAAAAATCTCCATGCGGTCATGATAATTACCAATATGCAGGTAATTATACAAATCAATTGTTACTTTTAAATGCTTACTTTGAATCTTGTCCAATACTTTTCTAATACGTTTTGGTTCATATGCAACATGTGCATATGCGCCTTCAATAGCAATATATGCATCATTTTCTTCAGCTGTTTTAGTTAAATCACTAAATATTTCTATGACTTTATCTAAAGCTTCATCCGTATGATTTTGTGGCATATATCCCCAAGGACTACCCATGTATGATCCAGTTTCACTACCAACAAACTTCGCGTTAATTGATTTTGCTATTTTTAAGTGATTCTTAAAATTATCAATACCATTTTTTACAGCTTCTTGGTCAGGATGTACTGGATTAAAATATGCACCAAGCATCATGATGTTTAAATTTTTAAATGCTTCATCAATTGATGATAAATCACCTAGATCTACTGGTTGATCAATTGCTTTTTTAAAAACTAATTGTACACCATCAAATCCATATGCTTTTGTCTTATCAGCAAGTTCTTTTGCATTAAATTTTCCTATATCGTGTGCTCTAATACCTATTTTATTCATTAAATGTACCTATATAACCTAACTTATGACTAATACGTTCTGCAATTTGTACAAACTCTTTAGCAAGTAATTCTCTATTCGTTTCTTCAGTTGCTAGATCAGATGCTACTAAAACACCTACGACTCTATTTTCAAAGTTATAAACAGGTACTGCTAATGTACAAATATGAGAAGCATTATCTAAACTACTATAAACATATTTGTTTGATTTAATTTCTTGATAACCTTCTACATCAACATTTTCAACTTTTTTGTCAAACACTGCATAGCATTTACCAAGTGCTGAGTTTTCAAAATCTCTAGATACACTACCAATTTCTTGAGGTGTAACTACTTTTGAACTGCTTGGTTGATATTTATAAACATATACAATTTTATCGTTAATACGTTTAGTTGCGAAAACTGTACGTCCATAACGATTTGCAAATTCTTTTAATTCATATTGAGAAGCCTCAATTAAATTAGAATTTTTAGTATAAACAGAACCAATTGCAAACATTTTAGAACCAATCACATAATTCTTTAATCTTGGATCTTTATAATAGATTGCATCTGCTTTGTATAATGTTTGTAAAAAGTCATAAACAGTGGCTTTAGGGATATCTAACATACGGTAGATTTGTCCTAAAGTTAAACCCTCATCGTGCTTAGCTATCAATTCTAAAATTGATAGTAAGCGCACAACCGAGCGGTTTTCTTTCATCGTTGAACGCGACCTGAAGCGTCTCCACCTGCTAAGGTTTCAACTTCTTTCACATCAACTAAGTTGAAGTCTCCAGGAATCGTATGTTTCAATGCACTTGCAGCAACTGCGAAGTCAATTGCTTCCTGTGGTTTCTTAGTTAATAACCCATGAATTAAACCACCTGAGAATGAATCTCCACCACCAACTCTGTCGATGATTGGGTTTATTTCATATCGTTTTGATTGATAGAATGACTCTCCATCATATAATAATGCACTCCAACCATTTTTTGTTGCACTAAATGATTCTCTTAATGTTGAAGTGACAATTTTAAATCCGAACGCTTCTTTCATTTCTTTAAATATTTGTTTGTATCCTTCTGCATCTAATTTACCAGAAGTTACATCTGTGTGTGCTGGTTTAAAGCCTAATACTAATTCTGCATCTTCTTCATTACCAATACATACATCGACATATTGCATTAAATCTTTCATTACTGCTTGTGCTTGTTCTGGTGTCCATAATTTCTTACGGTAGTTTAAGTCTACTGACACTGTCACACCATGTTTTTTAGCTGCTTGACATGCTAGTTTTGTGATTTCTGCTGCTTTTGGACTGATTGCTGGTGTAATACCTGACCAGTGGAACCAATCTTTACCTTTAAATACTTCATCAAAATCAAAGTCTTTGATATCTGCTTCAGCGATTGCTGAATTTGCACGATCGTAAATAACTTTTGATGGTCTCATTGATGCCCCTGTTTCTAAGAAATAAATACCAACTCTATCGCCTCCACGTGCGATATAATCTGTGTTAACACCATATTTTCTTAAGGCATTGACTGCACTTTGTCCAATTTCATGTGTTGGTAGTTTTGATACAAAGTATGCTTCGTGTCCGTAGTTTGCGACTGAGACTGCGACATTCGCTTCGCCTCCACCATATACCACATTAAATGCGTCTGATTGAACAAATCTTTGTTGTCCTGGTGTTGATAATCTTAGCATGATTTCGCCTAATGTTACGATTTTTGACATTGTTATAATCTCCTTTTAATCAATGGTTTTTACAAGTATTTTAAATACTGCTTTTTTTACTTTTACTGATTGTTCAAATTTCATATTTGGCATGTGTAAGTCTTCAGGGAAAACTAATGCAAACATACCTTCACTAAGTCTTATTTTTGTATAATCTGATACATTATATTTTTCAACATCTTTATCAGGATTATAAGACTGTGTAATTTCTTTAATAAATTTATCGCTCTTATATTGATATCCAAAACTTTCAACACCACTTAAGATGATTTGAATATCAGCATAATTAAGATGCGCCTCAAAGGCACAATCTTTCTCTTCTTTTGAATCATACTCTGAAATCATGACAAATGCATTTTTACCATCAACTGGATATTTTCCAACTTCCATTTGTGATAAATCATGTTGCATCATAAATTCAATACATGTATGAATATGAGGATTAAGTGATTGATATAGTGCTAAGTGCTCTAAATGATCGACTACCATAATAATCCCTTAAGCTCTTGCTTTCTTAACAGCTTCTACAAATGCGATTGCATTTTGTTTAACGCCTTCATAATCACCAGTTTTAGCAGGTCTTGTTAAATCTCCACCTACACCAACTGCGACTACACCATTTTTAATCCATGTTGCGACATTATCTAGTGATACGCCACCTGTTGGCATAATGTTTGCTTGTGGTAGTGGTCCTTTGACTGCTTTAACATATGATGGTCCAAATGCGCTACCTGGGAATAATTTAACAACATCTACGCCTGCTTCCATTGCTGTTAGCATTTCTGTAATTGTTAAGCATCCTGGCATATAAGGTACTTGGTATCTATTACATAATTTTGCTGATTCTAAATCAAATCCTGGACTTACGATATATTTAGCACCTGCTAATATCGCAATTCTTGCTGTTTCACTATCTAAGACTGTTCCAGCACCTACGATTAATTCATCATCACCAAATTTTTGGTCTAATGCTTTGATAACATCTGCTGCACCTGGTACAGTAAACGTTACTTCGATGGCAGGAATCCCACCTTCAATACATGCTTTTGAGATGTCGATTGCTTGTGCTTCGTTTTCTGCTCTTACAACTGCTACAACCCCAACATCTGTAATTCTTTTTAATACTTCGTGTTTGTACATATAGATACCTCCCTATAATTTTGTACGCTGTTTATTATATTATATTTTAGTTAAACCCTTTTAACAAGGGTTTAAGTGTTATTCTTCGTCAAATTCTTTGACGTTTTCTAATACAAGTGGTTGGCCTTTAACACCATTTAAATTAACATTTTTTAATTTTACATTGTTAACATATCTAAATTGTAAACCTTCACCACTCATTGGATCTAAGTAACTCATCATCGCAGGTGTATCTGATTGAGGATTCTCTGCATAATTAAAGTTAACATTTTCTATTGTAATTGATTCAATTGGCATTTCTGGCAGACCATAGAAGAATCCAGCTGCTGCATGAACATTATTAGCTTCAATATTTTTAAAAGTGAATTTCCCTAAATAAGGTGTTCTTTCATCAACAGGTTTATATGCTTTAGACCAAACGTATTCAGTTTTTCCATCTCTATCACAGAAATAGTACATATTCATAACTAAAGGTGAAATAACATCTTCCATATAAATATGATCAAATACGATACCATCAATTCTAGATGATTCACCACGACCACGTCTAGTTTTAATTCTTAAACCACGGTCAGTTTGTCTAAAGTAACATTTTGTTACAGTTAAATCTTTAACACCAGCTGAAGTTTCGCTACCTAACACAACCGCACCATGGCCAAATTGCATTAAACAGTTTCTAACAACCATATCAGATGTTGGTTTACGATATTTCATACCTAAATCAAATTTATTAGATTTGATTGCGATACAATCATCACCAACTGAAAATTCAACACCAATAACATTTACGTGATCACAAGCTTCAGGATCACATCCATCTGTATTTGGTGAATCTTTAGGACTAATTAATTTCATGTCGATGAAATCAATATATGAACTAAAGTATGGGTGTAGGTTCCATGATGGTGTATTTGTAATTGTTACACCTTGGAAGCCAATGTGTTCACAGTTACTTAAGAATACACCTTTAGGACGCCATGCGCCACCTCTTTGTGTACGGTGATCTTCCCACCAATCACTATTTTGTGCATTTTCATCAACGATACCTTCACCAACAAATTTAACATTTGTTGCACTAATACCAGTTAAGATAGATGCAAACGATGGAGCTGCTTCACCTTCCCAGCTTGATAATTCTAAAATAGAACCATCATTTCTAGTAATTTGTCCTGGTAAAATAGGGTATTTGTTGCGATCTGTCTCACCTAATAAAGTTGCACCTTTTTTAAGGTAAACTGTTGTATCACTAACCAAATACAATGGTAAGACGTGATAAATGCCCTCAGGAATGACAATTACGCCACCTTTGGGACATGCATAGAATGCTGACTGGATTGCTAATGTATCATCAGATACACCATCACCTTTAGCATTGAAATCTTTAACATTAATCACTGCTGTCGCTGCATCAGTATTAAATTCTAATTTCCAATCATTAACCTTAACACTATATGTTGTGTTAGGTTCTAAATCATATAATGAAAAGACATTTGTTTTAACATCTGCTAAAACTTTATCATTGTTTAAATATACATCAAATGCTTCTTTTGCATAGTAGATATCATTTGTATCTAATTCAAAAGTTGCAGATACTGCTGAACTAAATATTTGTTTAATCATTTTGCTTCCTTTTCTCACTTTTTAAATACTTTTCTGATGAGCATCCATAAATAGTCAAATAAAATAAATAATAGACCAAATGTAAACGGATCTGCATCAATGTCATTTAAAAGTGTACCAATTGTTGGAAATCTAAGAATTCCAACCCATAATTCAAGTGTAAATAAAACTAATACTGTGATAATAACAACATATAATCCTGTTGCTAATAAGCTACCCATTTTCTTACGATCAATATGATGTGGTAAGTGTTTTAAAGTATCTTGTCCTTTTTTAGACATCCAAATAATGACTGTAAACCCGATATACTCAAAAGCTAATGTTAAAATTAAAACCATGATAACAATGCGATCAAGTGTGTCAAAATTAACAGATGGAATACCCATAATTGCAAGATAGAATGCTGCACCTGCTAACCAAAATTTTAAGAACCAAACTTTAAAATTAGCAGATATAGTTGCAAACTTATCAACAGCATATGGATCTAATTGCGGATTAATCTTTTTCTTTGACATATTTCCAGTCCACATAAATCCAAGCAAATACAGTACCTACAATAAATAATAATGCACCAATAATATTTATAGAGTATGCTAATCTAGTTGCTGAATCTATTGTATAATCACTTCTTGTTAAAGCTTCATTAATAAATGCTGATCTATATAATAAAGCTAGAGTGAATTGTACAACGGTAATAAAAGTCATTGTAATTAAAACTACAGGTGAGTTCTTTTTATTAAATGTAATACCATTAAATAATTGAATTGCTGCAAATAAATACATTAAGAATAAGAATAATGCAGTTAAATTATTCATTGTTGAACTTGTTAATTGTTGAATTGCATAAATATGACTTTGGAAGTTAAAATTAGTATTTTGAACATTAAAGTCAAGAAATGCTGTAAATAAAATTGTACCAATGAAAATAAAGATCATAGGAATCTTTTGTTTATTAAAAGAATACCAATGTGCAAATTTTTCAGAGAATGTTTTTTTAATATTATTTTGTTGATCCATAAATTCTATTCTCCGTTTCTTTGTCAAAGAAGTAAATGTGCTCAACATCAAAGTTTGACACAATTTCATCATCAATATTATAAGTGAATCTAGAGTTTGATTTCGCAATAACATTTACATCATCGATCTTAAAGTGAATTAACCCTTCAGCACCTAATAATTCGTAAACATCTACTTTTGCTGCGATACCTTCACAACGATCACATGCTAAATCAACTTTGATAAACTCTGGTCTAACACCAATAATAACTTCTTTACCAAAATATTGACTGTCTTTTAAATTTTTATAAGCTTCATGTTGCGAAATATCAATTGTTTGTCCGGCAATAACTAATTCGCCTTTTTCACTGATTTTCGCATTGAATATATTCATCGGAGGAGTTCCAATGAAGTTAGCAACAAATAAGTTTGCAGGATTATCATATACTTCTGCTGGTGTACCAATTTGTTGAATATAACCATGATTCATAATAACGATACGATCTGCAAGTGTTAAGGCTTCAATTTGGTCATGTGTTACATAAACCATTGTTGTACCTAAACGTTTGTGTAAAGCTTTTAATTCTTTTCTCATGACACCACGTAACTTAGCATCTAAGTTTGATAGTGGTTCATCAAGTAAGAATATTTTAGGGTCTCTAACGATTGCACGTCCAAGTGCAACTCTTTGTCTTTGACCACCAGATAATTCTTTAGGCTTTCTATTTAAGTAAGCAGTTAATCCTAAGATGTCAGCTGCCCACATAACGCGTTCATGAATAACATTTGTATCAGTACCTCTAAGTACTAAGCTAAATGCCATGTTATGGTATACAGTCATATGTGCATAAAGTGCATAATTTTGGAATACCATTGCGATATCTCTATCTTTAGGAGCTTTGTCATTAACGACTTCATCATCAATAACTAAATCACCACCTGAAATATCTTCAAGACCAGCGATCATACGTAATGTTGTTGATTTACCACATCCTGATGGTCCAACAAATACGATAAACTCTCCATGTTCTACGTCCATATTGAAATCGAAAACTGCTTGAACACCATTTGGGTAAATCTTATTAATGTTTTTCAGTTGCATTGTGCTCATGAGCTTCAATCTCCTTCATATGTTTTTCTAATAAATTAATTTTCTTTGTCGCGAATAATCCCGCTAATACTAAGAAAACAACTGTTGCTACAAATAATAATATAACAATCACAAATGTTGATTGTGGTATCATTGGTGACATTTCATCACTATAGATACCATAGATGTAAAAAGGTACATTAAAAATTCTAACTAAATTAATGCCTGCTAAAATGAACAAACCAATGCGTGACCAAAATGCATCATAATATTTAATTTTTTCTGAAGCCATGAATGTATATAACATCATGACAATACCTATACCAATTTCAATACCAATACGCATATCAGGAATAACTCTTAAATTATCACCAGCAATACTAAATTCGTCAAAATTAATCATTGTAAATAAAGCGATAAGGCTAGTTACTAATGACAATAACACTAAATTAGCACTTAACTTGTTTTCTTGATAACGCATTTTATCGATTTTAATGTATTCTAAATTATCAGAATTATGTGATGTCATTGTGATACCTCCATGCTAAGTTTTTTGATTTTAGCAGATTTAACTTTGTTGCTATATTTTTTAATTGTTATAAAGGCACTCAAACCACCAAAAATAAACATTGCAATTGAAGTAAATATACCTAAGTCATAAATAAATGTATTAACTTCAGCATAATTTAATGCAATTAATATTTTGATATTATCACTAGTCACATCAAATGTTTCTAAGAATAAAGCCTTAATAGGTAATACTCTTATAACAGTAATTACTGAAATAACCATCAAGAAAATTGATGATAAACCTGCAGTAACAAAGTTAGGAATGAAGAAATTTTCATTTTTATGATTTCCAATAATGAAAGATGCAGCTGTAAGAATAACAGCCCAAAGTCCAAATTTGAATACCAAACGGTTAAGCACTTGAGTTTGATCATATAATTCTTTAACTCTTGTACTACCTAATGCAACATTAGTTGCTAAACCTAATGTGAATAGTAAGTATATGGCTGAAAGTATTAAAATGCCGATAAAAACTGTTTTTTGTAAATATTTCATTATATACCTCTTTTTATCATTTGGTTTCTAGGGAAGGATAAACCTTCCCTATGACCAATTATTTTATAATTTTATTGTTATGAATTTGCTCTTTCGTAAGCATCACGGTAAGCTTTGATATAAATGTTTTCATAAATATCAACACCGTTGTCTGAAATGAATTCATCCCAATATTCTGCTTCAGTTAATGATGTACCACTACCAGTGAATCCATATTTAACCATTGTAATTAAATTGCTATCTGCAAAGATTGCAGTAAATGTAGCACCCGCAGCAATTTCATCTGATTCATCTTCTGTAAGAGGATAGAATGTTGGTGATAAATTGTACCAAGGGTTAGTTGTATCTACTTGACCAGCAAGTAAGAATGTACCAGCTTGAACAGCTGTATTAATTCTTGCAATACCTTCTTCACCATCAGATGATAAAGTTTGGAATTCAAGACCTAATGAACGAATATGTCCGATTGGAAGAGTAGCTCCTACGTATTGACGTAAGTAGTTAATCATGTTACCGCCACCAATTGAGTTCATTTCTGCTAATGCAGCATCACTCATCTTGTAAACATCAGCACCATTATATTCTAATGTACCATCTGTCCAACCTTCTGGTCCGTATAATCCAATTGTACCTACTGAATCAGCACTTGAGTAATCATACATTTCGTCTACTACTTTAAGTACACGGTATAATTTAGTTTGATCATCAGCAACGTGTGAAGGAACACCCCATGCTTCATTTTTAAGTGAACGAACACCTTCAGTGAAGTGGAAATAGTTACCATCGCCTAACCAGTCTACTACTGGAGGTAATACTGCTTGGTATTCATATGTTGGGTCTAATGAAGAACCTGCATCAATTAAACTTTGTGAAGTTGATGATGCGTTGTAGTCATAAGACATGAAACCAGTTGAGTTAGATAATAAATATGTTCTCCAGTTTGAAGTAATTGTACTATCTTCTGGGTTTTGAAGGATTAATCCATCATTGTACATATTTGATAAATCATTAACAGCGTCTACGAAAGTTTGATCATGACGTGCATCATTGATAACACCTTGTTCATCAAAGTATAACCATTGTTGACGTGAGAATACACCACGTTGACCGAACATTTCAAGACCTCTAAATAAGTTTCTAATTCTAGATCCTTTAGGTTCTCTTGGGAAATAAGCTTCTACTGAAGTAGCAGGAGTTGATCCGTTATCAGCAAATTCTCTTGTTAAATATTGAGGATTTGATTTGATAACATACATTAATGCTAATAATTCATCAGTATCATAAGCAGCATCTGTACCTACGAATACATCTGATAAGTTAGTATAACCTTGATCACCATAAGCGTCTTCCATGTGAGTTCTAAATGCGTCAGCGATAGTTTTACCAGTTGCATTTTGTAAACCAGCGATTGTATCAAGAATGTTAGCAGTATATGCTTTATTAACAACTCTTGTAGTACCATCTGAATTAGCAACAGTAATATCTACATCAATAGGAACTGTTACGTCTCTTCTATCATAGTTATTAGGTAAAACTGCATCAGTTGTATCAAATGCTGTAGTATCTTCTGCATCAAGGATATCTCTTACCCAGTCAAGACGCATTAAATACATTTGTTCGATTTCACCGAAACCATCGAAATAAGGTGTGAAGTAAATACCATTGTCAGCTGCAGTCATTGAAGCTTTAACAGCTGGATTAGCATCTAGGAATGCACTTAAGTTTGGCATATCATCTAAATATTCGCTAAAGTCAATGAAATCACCTTTAACACCTTCAGGAGCAATATTAGCACCTGTACCATTAACTAAATCTACACCAGCGAAATTAACACCGTCTAATCTAGTGAATTGATCATCAGTATTTTCATCTGATGAAGTTGCTTTATCCACGAAATTGATGTTTAATTTTTCACCAATAGCTTCCCACGCAGGTAATAAATCACCTTTAGTGTAAGTTTTACCGTTAAGTGCAGTATATGATGTATCTTTGTTATAAGTAATAAACATAGATCCATTATAGTTAATTGATGCATTAACAGTAACCTCAGAATCGTAATCGATTTCTGGTTCCCCACCGCATGCGGCAAGTGTAACTAGTGCTAGCACAGCTAGCATTAATCCAAATAATTTTTTCATTCTTTTCTTTCTCCCTTTCTGAAAAAAATTTTATTTTTTATTCTTTAACCCCACCAACGTTTACACCAGCTGCAAAATATTTCTGCAAGTATGGATATATCACGATGATTGGAATAATAGACAATACGATTGCTGCAAATGATAATGAATATAAACTGTACGTGTAATTATAAACAATATCTGTATCAGATGCTTGTTCTGTAATTTGTCTTAAGATAACTTGAAGCGGATGTTCGTTACCTTGTACAAGTTTCATATTCCAGAAATAACCATTCCAGCGGTTTAATGCATAAAATAATGTAACAGTCGCAATTGCAGCTTTACTCATAGGAATATAAATGTTACCAAGTACTTGGAATTCGTTTGCGCCATCTACAATCGCAGCTTCTTCAATCTCTCTTGAAATACCATTGAAGTAGTTTCTTAATAATAATATGTTAAATGCTTGAACCCCAAAACCATAAATAATACCCCAACGGTTGTTAACAAACATTGTTTGATAATTTAGGTATGTAGGAATTAACCCAGCATTGAACCACATTGTAAATACAATTAAAAACCCAATTTGACTCTTGAATAATAAATTTCTTCTAGATAATGCATATGCTGCGAAAATTGAAATTGAAATACTGAAAATCGTACCATATAATGTATAAAACATTGTATTTGTATATGCAATCCAGAATGATTTAGCATTATCACCATAAATTAATGATGTAATTGCATCATATTGAATATCAACTGGCCATAAGAATACTTGTCCAGATTCTACAGCGATTTTTGATGAAATCGCCATTGAAATACTATAAATAAATGGATATAATGTTGCAATCGCAAATAATGTAACTAATACATATGCTAATATTTTGAAAATTAATTCACTTCTATCTAATCTTTTCATGTTAGCCTCCTAGAATAATGATGTGTCTGAGACACGTCTACTAATGAAGTTAGCACCAAGTACTAAGAACATAGCTATAAGTGAATTAAAGACATCTGCTGCAGCGGCATAACTAATATTTTGAGTTAAACCACCTGATTGCCATACACCACCAAGTTTTAATACGTAAGTTGAAATTACTTCTGCTGTAGATAAGACTTCTTGTCCACGGTTTTGTGTTAATAATAATACTTTTTCATATCCAACACTTAATGTAGAACCAATACGTAAGATTAACATAATTGTTAATGTAGGAGCCATACCAGGAAGTGTGATATATCTAATTTGATCTAATTTATTTGCACCATCAATTTTAGCTGCTTCATAGTTTGTTGGACTAATCGCCATAATTGCTGCGAAATATACAATTGATCCATAACCAGCACCTTGCCAAATATCAGTAATAATGAATACTGATCTAAAATATTCTGGCTTAGAAAGCATTGGCGTACCACGTTCGATAATACCCATGTTAATAAATAATGAGTTTAGGATACCCGGTTCAATAGTGTCATTACCACCTGATAACATTAATGCAACAATTGATGTAATAACAACTGTTGAAATGAATTTAGGTAAGTAAGAAATAATTTGTGTTGTCGCACGGTATGCTTCATTTTTGATTTCACTAAATAATAACGCTAAGATAATAGGAATAGGGAAACCAAAGAATAATCCATATGTACTAAGTGTAAATGTATTTCTAAATGCTTGCCAGAAGTTATCAGCTTCAGATCCAAACATTAGAACCTTGAATGCATAGAATCCTGTAAAATCACTATCTGCTAATGAAATTCCATAATCATCGAAGTCTTTAAACGCAATCATGATTCCACCAATTGGTTGATATTTAAAGAAATAGAAGAATAGCATAACAGGAATAAGCATGACATATATTGGCCAATTTTTCTTAATTAGATGCCAATAATTTCTCCACCTGTTTTTCTCCATTTGTTCTAGTAGTTCTTGTCGTTTTAATTCTTCATTCGTTATTTTTTCATTCATACTACTCATAAGTTTGTTACCTTTCTTCTCTTTTTTCAAAATAATATGTCATATCTATAAACAGAGTTTTTTGTTTAAAGATAATAAATAGAATTCCGAGTGTAAATACGATATTGAATATTTGGCTAATAAACATATCAATAATGTTTCTGTCATAACCAAATAGATTTGATAATCCAAATTCTAATATGAACACTGTTATGTAGGTAAGTACATATGCTAGTATTACATCACCGAATTTCCATGTTTTTAAATTTTTAATGTGTTTATATCCTAGAAAAATTGATAAGCCAACTAAACTAAACACATGTAGTGCTATCTCACCAACAGCGGTGTCAAACACAAGTATAAATAATATTAGATGTGTTAACATCACAGCACCATTAACAATAAAACCAAACTTATGCCATCTAACATAAGCCAGTATAACGACTGCATAACTAATTGAGAAATACATTGGAATTTGAGCTCTTTTGAAGAATAAAACACCAATAACATCAACTAGAATTGCAAGAAATGATAATATCGCAATATCAAAATTTCTAAACTTTTGTATTGTCAATTCAACAACTCCCTTATATAATAGATTTAGATTTTTAAAGGAGAACTTACTATGATTACACTTTCAATTACCCCTAAAGATAACATCCAAGAAATATTAAACGGTTATGACCTAAATGAAACGATTGAACTCAAATTGAGTGCAGGCGTTTACAATCAAAAACTGCATTTAGCACATAATCATTTAAAACTTATTGGACAATCACCAGAAACGACTAAAATTGTTTTTGATGATTATAGTTATAAGATGCACCAAGATGGGTTATTATATAACACGTTTAGAACATCAACTGTGACAGTTACTGGCGATCATGTTAAATTAGAAAACTTAACAATCGAGAACAGTTCAGGTCACGGATTTACAATTGGTCAAGCAGTTGCTTTATCGCTTTATGGAGACGATTCTCTTGTCGAGAATTGCCGTTTAATTGGTTGCCAAGACACTTTATTTCTTGGACCACTTCCTGTCGATTTAACTAAGCGATATGACCACTTTTTACCGAAGTCTTACCTTCATACAAGAACCCTATATCATCATATAAAAGATACTTATATTGAAGGTGATGTAGACTATGTGTTTGGTAGTGGGATTGGCTTATTTAATCATTGCCAATTTGTTACAAAACACGACGGTTATGTATTTGCCCCTTCAACATATGAATCATATCCATATGGTATGATTGTCATCAATTCTAAGTTCAAGTCACTTGCAACAAATGTTTATGTTGCTAGACCTTGGCGAACATTTGGAAAAGTTGCCATCATTAATTCATCATTTGAAGGCATTTACCATCCACTTCGTTATGATGCTTGGGACAAACCTGATTTTAATTTTTATGAATTTCCATATATCCCTTCCAAATTAAGCCAAAGCTTAAGAGCGGAGGAGATAGAGCAATTAAATGCTTATATTAAGCTCCACTTTAATTGCTCTATCAAAAATTGAAATAGTCTTTCGCATTACGGTAAGAAATACCTTCTACGATTTGACTTAATATGTCTTCATCATTAGGGAATAAGCCTTTTTCAACTTCTTCTCCGATGATGTTACATAACAATCTTCTGAAGTATTCATGTCTTGGATAAGATAAGAAACTTCTTGAATCTGTTAACATACCAACGAAACGCGCTAGTAATCCATTATTACCTAGCGCTTTTATTTGTCTAGTCATGCCATCAATAGTGTCTAAGAACCACCATGCTGAACCAAACTGAATTTTGCCAGGTATGCCATCACCTTGGAATGCTTGCATTGTTGTGATAGCGACTTCGAAATCTCTAGGATTTAAAGTATATAAAATTGTTTTTGGTAATTGATCAGTACCATCTAGTCTATCTAATAACTTAGCTAATGGAATTGCAATTAAGCCATCGTTAATCGCATCAAAGCCAGTATCAGGTCCTAGTGTATTTAATCTTCTTGTATTTAAGTTTCTATGTGCCCCAATATGATATTGTTGAACCCAACCATATTTATGATATTGTTGACCAAAGAAAACCATTAAATGTGCTTTATATGAAGCAATTTCTTCTTTAGTTAATGCTTCGTTATTTCTTGCTTTAGCAAAAGTCTTCGAAACTTCTTCAGCATCTGCATCACCATATACAACGACATCTAATGCATGATCTGATAAACGACATCCATTTTCATGGAAGTATGCAACTCTTTCTGCTAATGCTTTTTCAAAATCAGCTAAAGTGTTTAATTCATATCCAACAACTGAAGCTAATTTATTTACCCAATCATTAAACCAGCTAAGTTCAATGTTAACTGCTTTATCAGGTCTAAATGCTGGTAATACTTTAGTTTTAAATGTATCATCAGCAGCTAATTTCTTATGCCATTCTAATGAATCAACTGGATCATCAGTTGTTCCAATAACTTCTACATTACTCATTTCAACAAGTTTTCTTGCTGTTAAAGTTTCTAATTTCTTATTAACAGTTTCATAAATTGAAGCTGCTGTTTTAGGACTTAATAGTTCATGAATCCCAAAGAAATTTCTTAATTCAAAATGTGTCCAATGGTAGAGTGGGTTGCCAATTAATAAAGGTACTACTTCTGCCCATTTCATGAATTTTTCGAATTCTGGTTGATCACCAGTAATAAAATCTTCTGAAACACCATTAGCTCTCATTAAACGCCATTTATAATGATCACCAGATAACCAAGCTTCGAATAAATTTCTAAACTTTTTATCTTCAAAAATTTCTTTTGGATCTAAATGACAATGGTAGTCAATGATTGGAAGGTTTTTTGCATAATTATGATATAATTTTTTACTAACTTCGTTTGTTAATAAAAAGTCATCATGTATAAAGTGTTTTTCCATCATTTGCTCCTTGATTAAAGAATTACGCCATCTTTGAATATTGCAATTTCTCTAAAATTATTTTTTTCATTATTTGTTTTTTTACCATTAACTACATCTACGATGAAGTCAACGAAATTTTCTAATACGTCATCCATAGATTCACCATCAACTAAGCTTCCAGCGTTGAAGTCAATCCAATTTGGTTTACGTTTGTAGATATCTGTATTTGTTGATACTTTAATTGTTGGAACAAATCCACCAAATGGTGTACCACGACCTGTTGAGAATAAGACTAATTGGCATCCAGACATACCTAATGTAGTTACTGATACTAAATCATTACCAGGTGCACTAATTAAGTTTAATCCTTTTGTTTTTAATCTTTCAGTGTGTTGTAATACGTCACATACGACGCTTGAACCACCTTTTTGAGTACAACCTAGAGATTTATCTTCTAATGTTGTAATACCACCATTTTTATTACCTGGTGAGGGGTTATCATAAATCACTTGGTTGTGTGCTTTATAATAGTTTTTAAAGTTATTAACTAAATCAACAGTTTTGTTGAATACTTCTTCATTTTTAGCGCGACCCATTAAGATCTTTTCAGCACCAAACATTTCAGGAACTTCTGTTAATACTGTTGTTCCACCATAGTGTGTTACATAATCAGATAATTTACCTAATAATGGGTTTGCTGTAATACCTGAGAAACCATCTGAACCACCGCATTTTAATCCAATACGTAATTCTGATACATCTGCTTCTTCACGTTTGTCATTAATCATTTGATTATATAAATCTTCTAACAATTCTTGAGCAGCTTCAACTTCATTGAATACTTCTTGCATTGTTAAGAATTTAATACGATTTTCATCATAGTTATAAGTACCTTTAAATTCAGATACTTGATTATTTTCACATCCAAGTCCTAAGACTAGAACACCACCAGCATTTGGGTGTTTTGAGATGTTTTGTAATGTTTCTCTAGTGTTTACATGATCATCACCCATTTGTGAGCATCCGAATGGATGTCCAAATACGTGAACGCCATCAAAGTTTTCACTAATTGGATGTTCTCTATTAAACATATCAGCAATTTGTCTTGCTTGACCTACGATACAACCTACTGTAGGTACGATATAGATTTCATTACGGATACCAACTTCTCCTGATTGGCGACGGTAAACATTAACTTTTCTGTTTTTAGGTTTAACATCAACTTTTGGATAGTTAGGTTTGAATTCATATTCTAATACATCACCTAAATTAGTTGCAACATTGTAAACATGAACATGTTCACCTTTTTTAATTAACTTAGTTGCGTGACCAATAGGTGCACCATATTTAATAATATCTTCGTTTTCATTGATATCTTTTAAAGCAACTTTATGTCCTTTAACGATATCACTTTGTACTTCTATACCATTGACAACTGTACCTTTAGCAACATCTTCTAACATTACCATTACATTGTCAATTGGGTTTATAATTAAAAATTTAGCCATTTTTATTATCCTTCCATTAATTCGATTAGTGCTTTTTCTACACCTGACTCTAAAATTGAATTTACATATTTAATAATAAGTGCTTTAATTTCAGGTTCATTTAAGTATTCAGTTTCCCAATGAGTTAAAGCTGTAATTGTTTCAACAACTTTATTGACATCATTAGTCGCCCATAAATCTTGGAATAAATCAATAAATACTTGATCATCCTTAAGTGCGATTGCTTCACCTTTTAAATCTTTACCTCGATAGAATACTAACCATGCTGCAAAACTAAATAATGCATGATTTGAGATGATGCCTTTTTCTGCATTATCTAAAATCGTTGGTAGAACTCTTGTTTTAAACTTCGTCATCGAGTTTAAAGAGATAGAAATTAATAAGTGATGAATAAATGGATTTCTATATCTTTCTAATACACTATTTGCGAATTGTTCCATATCAGCTTTAGGTAAGTCAATTGTTGGAACAACTTCATCAAATATAAATTTGTTTAAGAATTTTCCTAATATTTCTGTTTCTACTGATTCACGTACTGCAGTCTCTCCATAAAGGTATGCAACTGGTACTAACGCTGTATGAGATCCATTTAAGATTTTAACTTTACGTTGTTTATAAGGTACGATTGAATCAACAAAAAATACATTTAGATCTGACTTATCAAAAGGAAGTACTTTCTTTAAGTGTTCTGTAGGTCCATCAATCACCCATAGATGGAAGATTTCACCTTTAACCATTGAATGGTCAAGATAACCTAGTTCAGTCTCTAAAGCTTCAGCATTATCTCTTGGATAACCTGGAACAATACGATCCACTAATGTATTATAATATCTATTTTCTTCGATTAACCACGTAATAAAAGTTTCATCGAATTCATTGAATTTTGCAAGTTTTTCTAATACTGCTTTTAATGTATCGCCGTTGTGGTCAATTAACTCACAAGGAACGATATCTAGTGATGCTTCTTTTTTGTCTTCGAATGCATCATATCTATTTTTTAATAATAATAATAATTTTCCTGGGAAACTGTTTGGTGTAACATCATTTGATAACTTTTCAGCATCATATGCGATTCCAGCTTCAGTTGTATTTGAAATGATCACTTGTAAATCTTTGCTTGTTGCATAAGATAGATAATGATCTAATGATTTAAATGGATCAATTAAATCTGAAACGACATCAATCACTTGATGTTTTTTTACGATTTCTCCATTTGAAATACCTTCTAAAAATAATGTATATAAACCATCTTGTTCTTTCATTGCTTCGATTCTACCAAATGGCATTGGTTGAACAACCGCAACATCAGAATTGATTAGATTTTTGTCATTTAAAATTTGGATAAAATTATCCACAAAAGCGCGTAAAAAATTTCCTTCACCAAATTGAAGAATACGCACTGGTCTTGCTTCACATTGATGTAACTCTCTATTTAATCTCTTCATTATATGCTCCAAACGTCTGTATTAATTGGGTGTCTATATATCCGGACACTGTTTATTTTCATAATCATTTTATCATGTTAAATGAACTGTGTCAATATAAAATGATAGGGTTTTCAAATTTTCACTTTATAAAGCCATTTATATACTTAATATTCTATATTAATTTAATTTTCTAGATACATTTCATGATATCCCTCAGTACGTAAACGGTACTTAAATATCATATAGAATATCACTGACATAATCATCGTAATTAAATTTGAATAGAACATGATGTATCCAAGTGCTATATAACCCACACCTATGTTTTGTAAAATGATTAATAATGGTAGTCTAAATAAGAATAATCTTGTTACATTAATTACAAAGGTAATCTTAGTAAATTTAAACCCAATAAACATACCTGCAATAATTGCAATTGATGTGGATGTGATTGCAGAGAATCTTTCCCACATATATATATTTTTAATCATCTCAATATATACAGGATCATTTGAATTCGTAAATATTGGAATGATTTGATTAATGAAAATTGATGTGATAACCATACCTGTAGTCGCTATTGAAATCGCAAGTATTTGAGAAACGCGATGAGATTTCATCGCACGATTTAGTTGTTTACCACCTAAGTTTTGTGAAATCACTGAAGCTTCTGATTCTTCAAATACAATAGCCATAGATCCTGCAGCACCACCAATTTTAGTTGCAATACCAAGTGCTGCTACTGCTGAAGTACCATAGAATGCTGCCATACTATTCACTAAAACCTTACCCATACTAAACAAGAACTTACCAGTAATTACTGGAATAGATATGATTAATATCGCTTTAAAATAACGCATTGGTAATTTCATATGTTTTAAATCTAATCTAAGTGAATTATTTCTATTAAATAATACAAATAATGCCACAACCATGAGTATTAATTGTCCAATTAAAGTCGCAAGACCTACATACATCATACCTAGCCCTAGACCAAATACAAATAATGCAGATAATATTAATTTAACAATCATCGCGATCAAGTTTAACCAAAGAATAAGTCTTGTATTACCTTTAGCTTTTTCTAACCCCATATAAACACTGTTAATTGCCATAATACCAGTTGTTAGCATTTGTATCATGTAATAACTATAACCAGCGTTAATCATTTCATCTGATGCGTTTAATAATCTTAATAATTCTCTACCAAATACCATCGATAAAGCAACCGCAATAAAGCTAAATACAACCGCGATTAAAAAGGAAGCATTTGCATGCTTTCTAGCTTCTACCATTTCATTTGATCCATAGTATCTAGCAACAATCACTGATCCACCTGCTGCGATACCCGCACCAAAAGCAGTCATTGCTAGTTTGATTTGATCAATAAATACGACTGATGCGACTTCATTGTCTCCAATATGTGAAACCATCAGCAAATCAAAAAAACCATATAAGTAGTTAAAAAGACCGTACACAGCAAGAGGAATTGATAATTGAATCATTACCTTCCAGATATTGCCATCTAAGATAAACCTACGTCTAAGTTCTTCTTTTTTACTTAACTTAATAGGATCTTGCATGATAAAACCTTTTCTATATATATAACTGTCTATAATGATAGACATTGTTTATGACATTACAATAAATGATATAACATTTTAATCATTAAGTCAACAAAAAACGGACACAAAATGTCCGTTTAGTTTATCAATTAAATTTATACTGCTTTTTTCTTTTTTCTAACAAATGATGCTACTGCAGTTCCAACTACAACAACCGCTGCAGCAATGATTGCTACATATGTTCCAGTACCTAGACCTTCTTCATCAAAACCTTTGTTCGCTAAGATTTGTTCCCAACTACTATCGATATCTAATTTTAATGATTCATTATAACGATATACTTGATCATCTTGGTTAATTCTTACATCAAATGAATCAGCATAATCTGAATAACCATCTGCTAACATATCTGTTAATACATCTTGTCTAGTTGGTGAATAAGCTACCCAATCAGCATTTTGATATGCATTGTCATAATCTGACATGAAACTAATGAATTGATATGCGTAGTCTTCTTGAGCATCTTGAGGGATTACAAATCCATCAACCCATACATTCGTACCTTCATCAGGAACAAAGAATCCTAAATCTTCATTTTCCATCATTAAGTAATTTGCATCACCTGAATAACTTACTGCCAAGTTATATCTTGCAGGTTGTAACATTGCATCAAAGATGTCATCAGTAATTACATAAGTATCTGATGTCAATGCATCATTTAACCAATCAGTTGCTGCCGTCATTTCAGCTGCGCTTGGATTGTTAATATCTGCAGTACCAGTTGCAAACATTGAGATCATGTAAGCATCTCTACTTGAATTATAGAAAGCAACCTCATAAGTTTCTGAATCTAATAATACATCCCAACCTGTTAAATCCGCTTCATTAACAACTGTTGTATCATATAAGATACCAACGTTACCCCAGAAATAAGGTACTGAATACTCTAATAAATCAAAACCGTCATCACCTGTGTTAAGTGCTGTTAAGACAGATTGTAATCCAGTTGCTAAATCCGCTTGTGCAAATGTTGTAACTTTGTTCCAATCAATTGGGACAATTAAATCTTCTGCAGCTAATTGTTCAACTGCATAATCACTTGGGATCACTAAATCATATTGATTCCCTGCTTTTATTTGTGTAATCGCAACTTCATTTGAGTCAAATGCGATTTGTGTAACTTGAATACCAGTTTCTTCTTCGAAACTTGCAACTAATTCATCATCAATATACTCACCCCAGTTATATAAACGGAGTGTAGGACCACCTGAACATCCAATAAGAACTACTGCTGTCAATAACAATGTTAGTGCTAATAAATATTTTTTCATTCTAATTCCTCAACTTTCTTTCCTGTTTTAAAGTAGTCATACATTATTTTAGAACCTACAATCACTAAGATAATTGTAGATAATGCATTAATAAATGGTTTTGGACTCAATTTATTTGTATATAGATAAATTGAGATGTTCATATCGCCACTTGAACCAGCAACGAAATATGAAATAATAAAATCATCAAATGACATTGTAAATGCAATCGCTGCACCTGCGATGATTGCTACCTTTATTTGAGGTAATATAACCTTCCATAAAGCTGTCATTGGTGATGCGCCTAGATCATATGCAGCATCTGCAATATTAGGATCTAGACTTTTAACTTTTGGATATACTGTAATTAATACATACGGTGTTGAAAATGCAATATGCGCAAGTAACATCGTATTATAAGATGGTGCTAATTGCATTGCACCAAATAATACCAATAGTGAAACTGCAATAATAATATCTGGTGAAACAATCGGGATATTATTGACTGCCATTGTTGCATCTCTTACACTCTTCTTCGTTTTTGCAAGTGCAATTGCTGCAAGTGTTCCAAATATTGTTGATATCACTGTTGATATCACTGCGATCCATAATGTCATAAAGACAATACTTTCACTTGGGTTTACATAATTAAATAATTGTGGATCCGTAAACAATTCTACATAACGATTTAAAGTAAACCCTGAGAATCTAGTTAAAGAATCTCCAGCATTAAATGAAAATACTGCAATACTTAAAATCGGTGCATATACAAATATCATCACTAATATAAGGAAAGTCAATTGACCAAAATTTCGTTTTTTAGAGTTCATTTTGATTAACCCCCTTATATTTATCCAATTTTTTAATGTAATATACGATACCTAAAATAATTAATGATAAGACAATAGCAACTGCTGAACCGTAACTTACACGGCCACCTTTTCTAACTGTTTGTTCAATTAACGTACCAATCATATAAATATTTTGCCCTGGAGCAAGATATTGAGGTACGATGATTGTTGTTGCTGCCGGTAAGAAAACCATTAATATACCAGAGACAACACCAGATAATGATAAAGGTAATACAACTTTAACAAATGTTTGTTGTTTTGAAGCACCTAAATCTGAAGATGATTCTAGTAAACTCTTATCAATTTTAGATAACACAGTATAAATAGGTAATACCATAAATGGTAGATACACATATATAAGGCCTACAACAACACCCGCTGCTGAATTAATTAAGAATGGAAATAACATTCTAAAGATTTGTTCTAATGCTCTAACGCGTAATAACGTATTAATCCACATTGGGGCATTTACTAAAATAAGCAATGTTGCTGCTGTTCTTGGTTTTAATTTAGTTAAAATATAAGCTAGCGGATAACCTATAAGAATTGAACCTACTGTTGTTGCAAGTGCAATCCAAATACTATTGATCATCGCTCTAACAAATGCTTGTTCTCTTAAGAATGAAGCATAATTATCAAATGAAAAGTTGAAAGGGAAAATCGTTCCTGCTGTATCAGATTGAAATGATGCAAATATAAGCAAGAAAATAGGGATAACAACCATCACTGCTAAAACTATATAATAAGGAATACCTAAGTATTGATCAAATTTAAGTTTTGACTTACTTTTTTTATGTGTGACTGATTGTTGCATTACCATTGCTCCATAACATGCAGATCTTCAGGTGCAAAAGTTAAATCAACTTCTTGTCCTTCTTTATGAAAATCTGTTGTATGAATCGTATAAATTCTTTCTTTTGTTTTAACATCAATTTCATAGTGTACACCTTTAAATGCAACACTATCTACAATCCCTGTTAATTTACCTTCGCCTTTTTCAACTATATCAATATCTTCTGGACGAATGACAACATCGACTTCTTCATTTCTTGCGAAACCTTTATCAACACAATCATATGTCTGTCCATCAAATTCAACTAATAAATCATCAATCATATGACCTTCAATAATATTTGATTCACCAATGAAATTGGCAACAAATTTATTTGCAGGTTCATTATATATATCTTCAGGTGTACCAATTTGATAAATTTCACCTTGGTTCATAACAACAATCTTATCACTCATGGTTAAAGCTTCTTCTTGATCATGTGTAACAAAGATAAATGTAATACCTGATGATCTTTGAATCTCTTTAAGTTCATATTGCATTTCTTGTCTTAGTTTTAAGTCTAGTGCTGCAAGTGGTTCATCAAGTAATAATACTTTAGGTTCATTAATTAAAGCTCTAGCGATAGCAACACGTTGTTGTTGCCCACCAGATAGTCTATGAACTTGTCTATTTTCATAGCCTTCTAAACCAACCATTTTTAAATATTTTTTTACTTTTTCTGTGATTTCTTTTTCTTTAGATTTCTTAGTAACAAAACGATCTTGTATATCTTTAATTTGTTTTGTAACTTCTTCTCTATTTTGATCATTGATTGTTAATTTCAATGCACTGATTTGTTTTTTTAATTTATCATTAGGATCTCTTAAAGATTTAACGATTTCTTTTAATTCTTTTTTAAGTGATTTAATTTCATCTGCATCACGTAATGTTTTGATTTTATCTTGGTATTCTTTTTGAATAACTCTGATTTCTTCCATTTGTTTTAAAGATTGATTTTTAACACGTAGTCCAAAAGCAACATTCTCAAAAACATCTAAATGAGGGAACAATGCATAACGTTGGAAAACAGTATTTGTCGGTCTTTTATGTGCTGGAGTATCTAATATAGAATTTCCATCAAATAAAACTTCACCTGCACTTGGTTCAACAAAACCTCCAATAATTCTTAAAGTTGTTGTTTTACCACATCCAGATGGTCCTAAAAGTGTCACAAATTCATTTTGATTAATCTCTAAGTCGATACCTCTTAATACAACTTGTCCATTAAACTCTTTTGTCACATCTTTTAATTCTATCAACGTAGCCATAATTACCTCCTATATGTTTACTCCAGTTAAACGGAGAACCTAAATTCATCTTTTTAAGTTTAGCAATTGTAAACAAATAGTTAAACTACCGTAAACTAAACCAAACTTATTATATTACATATAAATCATATGTCAACAAATAAATACTTAAAATTTATTAAAGCCTAAATCTATGAAATATGAATACATGTGTTATAATTAAAATATATCATAAATTTAACTATTTTTAAAGGAGCTACATTGTCTATGAATATCGCATTAAATATGTTAAAAACTAAAAAATACATGATTCAATATATATTGTTTCTAGTTGCATTTATATTTATATATTTCTTAATAGATTATCTTAATATGTCATATAGTGAAATGATTACATCATTTGGACTATATTTAGTAATCATTAATATTACATTAAATATCATCATGGCGATCTTAAGTGCAGGTTTAATGCATTTAAGTACTGCAATGGTTGAAATCAACGGTAAAGAAGGTAAGGGTTCTTCTCTAGGGTTTATATCTGTTTTATTTGGTATATTAACTTATGGTTGTACTTCATGTGTCATCGCATTTTTCGCAAGTATTGGCATCGCATTTTCTGTAATTGCTTTACCACTTGCAGGTCTTCCATATAAATTTATATCACTACTTTTAATCATCGTTGGTATATTATTTATAAGACATCAAATTAATCATGCTAAATGTAAAGTAGAATTAACTTAAAGGCTTCGGCCTTTTTTTTATTGACTTTATATAGAAATAAGCATAAAATATAAATGTGACAATGTTGTCATATTGGGGTGATATATTGGCTACACAAACATTTAAAAATTTAAATATAGATAAAAAACAAAAAATTATTGATGCAGCTATAGAAGAATATGCAAGAACAGTACCAGAGCACGTAAATATTCAAAACATTATCAAACAAGCTGGTATACCAAGAGGTAGTTTCTATCAATATTTTAATAATAAGGAAGATTTATATATTTACATCATCAACTATATAAGTGATGAAAAACAATTATACTTCAAAGAAAATCATTTAATCATTGATCAACCCTTTATGTCATATATCGAACAAATATATGTCTTGGGTTATGCATTCATGATATCTCACCCGCTATTACAAATAGCCGGTAAAAACATGATGAGTTCAAATTATTATCTAAAATTTGATATTTTCAAAAATGCTAAACAAATGGCATTTGATTTCTACTTATCTAAAATTATCGAAGATCAAGAAAAGGACCTCATTAATCCAAAAATTGACCCTAAATTACTTACAACTTTAGTTGTCAATTTCATGGATGTACAAAAATATAACGAATATTATGAACAAGGCATCTCAATAGATGAATTTAAACATATGATGAAAGAAATTATCATGATTTTAAAGAAAGGAATCAAAACACATGTTTAAAGTTGAAGATTTACATTTTAAGTATCCAAAAAACACGGAAGAAACGATCCAAGGCATCTCATTTGAGATTGATAAGGGAGAGATTTTTGGCTTTCTTGGGCCTTCTGGCGCAGGTAAGTCAACTACACAAAAGATTTTAATCAAACTCTTAGATGACTATGAAGGAATGATTTCTTATGATGGCAAAAACATCCAAGAGCTTTCTCATGAGTTTTATGAAACAATCGGCGTAAGTTTTGAAATGCCAATTCATTTTTCTAAAATGACAGCGATGGAAAACATCAATTTTTTCTTAACTTTATATAAGAAAAATGCAGATGTTGAAACATTAATGAAAAAAGTTGGTTTATGGGAAGATAGAGATAAATTAGTCTCTGAATATTCAAAAGGTATGAAGATTCGTCTAAACTTTGTTAGAGCATTATTAAATAGTCCTGATATGTTATTCTTAGACGAACCAACCAATGGACTAGATCCAGCAAACGCAATGATATTAAAAGATATGATTAGAACTTTCAAAAAAGAAGGTGGTACAGTTTTCATCACTTCTCATATCATGAGTGATATCGATCAATTATGCGATAATGTCGCATTCATCGTCGATGGTAAAATCATTGAAATGGATAGTCCTAGAAATCTTAAATTAAAATATGGTACACGTCAATGTAATGTTGAATACACTGAAAATCACACATTACACAAAGTATCATTCCCACTAGATAATATTGGTAAAAATAAAGAATTTTTAGATGTTATGACAAATAAAAATATAGAAACCATCCATAGTGGTGAAACCACTTTAGAAGAAATATTCATTAAAGTTACTGGTGTAGGATTGAACCATGAGTAAATTTAACAATTTATTAAAAGGTGAACTGCAAAGGCTGATCAAGTACAAAGTACTTCCAGTCAGTATATTTGTCGCATTAATATGGTTTCTATTTCTAATCTTTATTGAAAACGATGAAATATTCGTTGAATTATTACCAATGATTATTATGTTAGACACAACATTGATGTCTATTTTATACACAGGCGCGACATTATTCTTTGAAAAATCTGAATCGACTGCTTCTACACTTTTAGTAACACCCGTTAAACATGGCGATTTAATATTAGCTAAAGCTTTAGCCGGTGTGATTCAAACAGTATTTTCAACAGGACTTATTATTCTAGCATTCTTTATCATTAAACATATTGAAATTAATTTATGGGTATTAATATTTGTCTTAATATTTTCTACATTTTTCCATACATTACTTGGATTTATCGCAACTTATCTTACAAAAGATTTTACATCTTTATTAGTTGTCGTGATGGTTTATTCAATTGCTTTAATGGTACCAACTGTATTAAATGAATTAGACTTAGTATTTAAAGGTGATGTTTGGAGTTATCTACTACTTTTAACACCTGTTAAAGTTTCTATTGTTGTTGCAGGTGTTGCATTTGGATCTGCAATCGATACACAATTTTGGATTAGTGTTGCATACTTAGTTATAGGTTCTTACCTGCTTTATAAATTTGCAGTACTTCCACACTTTAAAAACTATGTATTAAAACAAGGAGGTATCTAAGATGTTTGGTAGAATATTTAAACACGAGTTTAAAAACTTACTTAGAGATCCAATGTATATCTTCTTAGCTATATTTCCATTTATATTTGCATTAATCTCTATATACTTAATGCCTTACTTAAGGAATAATGCACCAATCATCGCATATCAATTAGTTCTTATAGTTTTCTTACTATTTAATGGATTAATCTTTGGTGCCGTCTCTGGTTTTACATTACTTGATGATCAAGATGATAATGTATTATTAAGTTTAAAAATTACACCAATTTCTGTTAGAGCATATATTCTATTTAAAGTATCATTTAGTTATATCTTAGGTGTTTTAGGTACTATTTTATTAGTATTTACAAGTGGTTTTTATCAAGATGCTAGCACAGCTACAATCATCATGGTATCAATATTAGCACCTATGCAAGCACCACTTCTTTCAATGGCAATTAACTTGATTGCAACTAACAAAGTTGAAGGATTTGTCGCGATGAAATCTATGGGTCTAGTGATGATTGGACCAATCGCTTCAATATTTTTAACAAATTGGTCCGAGTTATTCATTGGTATTCTTCCAGGTTTTTGGACTACTAAATTAATTTTTGGTCAATTACCAATGACAGAAACTTATCTAAGTGAGACATGGTTATACTTCTTATTTGGTGTCATTGTCCACATCCTATTCACTTATGTGGTATTTAAGTTTTACTGTAAGAAACAACATATTTAATATAAGAAAAAGAACTTCAATCGAAGTTCTTTTTTTATGGGGTATAAACTTGCCATGCCCATGTAGTGACATCTGGTGCCCACCCTTTATTCCAACCAGCTGTAGAAATATAATACACGCCATTGTATAAAACAATATCGCCAGTTGTATATAAATTATAAGATAACCATTCTTCACTTACTTCATTCCATGAATTACCTAGTCCACTCACTGGATTAGAATAAGATGCTGAACTATTTAATGCTTCATAATATGTGCCATTGTAATAAACGATATCTCCATCAAGATATGCACTCGTTGGATTATAAACACCACTAGTGTCTTGCAAGCCTTGCCATGCACCAGTACCAGGAGGATTATAAGGATCATATACGTAATTACCAGAAACAACTGTCCATGTTACATCATTATAGATAAATACATCACCAGGTTCATAAGTATGATTGACATCTATTGGTAATGCTGGTGGTGTGAAATCAATAATTTCTTCATAGCCCCATGAAGGCGTATTTGGAGTTTCTTCCACTAAATGAATTGTTACATAATAACGTCTTGGAATTCTTGAACTTTCCAAATACATCGTACCACCTGTGATCACAGATGCTTCAAACTCAATCTCATAACTGATACCTTCAGGTGTATCTACAAATATCATATAGTAACCATACATGGTGGTCTTAAATTGATTATTTGTATAACTATCAGATGAACTATCATAATATGAGAATAAACCCATAGAAATCAAGATATCATCATATGTTAAATCACCTTCATAGTCTTCAGCAAACTGATAAACATTAACTAATACATAAACACGATCAATATCTTCATTCGTATCATTAACAACTGTAATGTCAAAACGAATATTATTTGTCGCGTCCTGCACAGCTACGTAAAAATCAGTATAATGTGTTGGATCATCATCATAATCTTCAGCATAGATTCTATATTGAACATAATGAAGTGTTTCTCCATCACCAAAGTCTGTATAATCAGCTGATAATGTCTCACTTTGATATGTATAATCAATATGATCTTGATCAGTTACACGATAAATACTTGCACCATCAGGAAGGAAGAATGTTGGTACGTATGTACTAAGATCTGTTTGTTGAACTTGTCCAATAACCCAATATGCATCTTCACTATCATAGCTATTATAATCAATACCATAAGTTGGAAGCACATTGATAATTCTTTCTGTTGGATTAACTGTATCAAAATAACTGATATAGCCACTTGCTGATACTTCTTCTATATCGATGATTGTTACAAATGCATCTAGTACTTCATCAAATACTGAATCACTTGCAAATAAAATATTGTTTAATTTGGAATTATCATTTTTATGCTTGACTACAGTAACTGTATCAAACGTGTAATTCCATGTAAGTGTTTGACCATATAAATTTACACTTTGATTATAACTTAACGTAAATAAGTAAGTACCTTTAGGCGAATCATCATTTAAATCAATTTCATAGCCTATTTGATCAAGTGTTTTAATATAATAATCAACACCATTTATCGCGCTTGATGAGCCATCAAGTGGTATGAAAGTATCTGTTACACTTAATGCATTTAATGAATCACTAAAATATGCATTTTCTAGATCATCAATCACTCTAATTGTTGGACTTTCTTCATATCCAACATCAACTTGAGAAATTGGTAGAGTAAGTGATGCACCATCTTGATAAATGGCTTGAGTCTTACTATCTAATGCACTTTCAGTAAGGACATGTGTAACTTCACCAATCGAACCATTTTCCGCTTGAATTGTATAATACAATACATATTGATGTCTATATCCATCAATAATATTCATAGAAAAATCAATTGAGACAATCGTTGCGAAGTAACTAACTTCCAAACTATCTAGATATGAAGGTAGGTTAGTAGAAACCTCATCATAATAAACATTTGTATATGTATCTAGGTTTGTAAAATCAACATAATGAGTTGTTGGATCGTCTGGGTTGTAATAAATACCATATGGAATTTCAGTTTCATAATATTCATCATTAATCTCAAAGACTTCTCCATTAAATCCTGCAGTGATAAGTGATGCTTCACTACTTTGTTGTTTCGTGAAATTCACATAATAACTATCACCATTAATTAATGTGAGTTTTAAATAATATGCCCCAGATTGTAGTGATTCATCAACACTAAAGACGATTGTAACTTGTGAATCACCCCAAATACCATTAGCTGAATCAAATGTATTTGAATTTTGTACAATTCCATCGGAGAGTCGATAATATGAAGTTTGTATCTTAACACTTGTTTGATAATCAAAGACTTCAACTTGATCTAATAAATTTTGATTAGGTGCTAAGTTGATTGCATCATATGTAATTGATAACGTACCATAATCATTATATAAACGATAGAATAATGGTGTATCCACAGTCACGTCATTTGTTGTGTAATACTGTGGCATCGCATCATTACCATTCGCATAGATACTTGCAATATCAGTGATATTTTCTTCTTCTGTTCTAATAATTCTAATATCATAATCCTTATATGTTGTAGGATCTGATACATTATAATCACTAGAATACACTCTAACTGATCCATAATGATCTTCAACACTATCAATATAATTACCATTTTGATCATACATTGAATCATAAATACCCATACTATAAGGTACTGAAATATTTGATGTTAAGGCAACTTGATTGAACTCAAGTGATGCACCATCTGAAATCATATAATTTGATGAAGTGTTTGCCATAAAACGCACACCATTATCATTATATGTTGTCTTATATTCATCTGGTTGAGACATATAGGTAACAAGTTCAGTTGATGGTCCAACATATGTTAAGACTGGTTGTGAGTAATTAGTCATTGATACTAATTTATAAGGTTGATAACCTGCAGAACCTTGAGTATAAGATAAACTATATCCTTCTGAACCATAAGTTACGGCACCTGATGGATTAGTTTCAACAATAATATATGGATTAAGTGAATAAATGGTAGAAACACCACCAATTGTACTTAGTCCTGTTAATGATCCATAATAGTTATCTCCAAAAGGTAGTTTCTTAGTTGTTTTATTAGAGTTATAACCACTTGAACCAGTAATATAATAAATACCAGTTGTGTTATATGGTCCAATTTGATAAAAATCGAGACCAACTTTTCGGTATTGTCCAACATATGTATAAGTAATATCATTTACGGTAGCACCACTACCAAATACATCAGCAATCTTATATGCACCACTCATACCTTCAGTCACTTCTACAAAGCTTGATGTGTAAAATGAATTAGATGTTTGATTACTTAATATTGCTGCATTATTTGGAAGATAGTATGTTAGTAATCCACGTTCTTGATCAATCACTGGATTTTTTAAAGTTAATCCATTAGGGACCGGATTGCCATTAATATCTACTTGCTCAATTTCAAGATCATAAATCGTTGTAGCGATTGATGCTTGAATTTGACGCATTTCTACATAGAGTTTATAAGCTATGCTTGTTTGATCAGTTGTTTGACCAATCCATGTAGTATCAGCATTACTATCATCTATGTTATATGGATTTAAACCTTCAAAATCAAAGTTATCAGGAATAAATATACCATTTTCGATACCTTTAGTTGATGATAAGGCATAAATACCAGTGTAATAATTTGTTGTGTTTAATTCTAACTGAGTAATAAGTTCGCTATTAACTTTATCTCTTGGAATGTATTCAATAAAATCAAAGATGTATTGATCTGTACCGCTATATGATGGCACTTGTGATCTAAATTGATAATCTTCAGAGAAAATTCCTGTATCAGTGTCAGTGAAATCATATGATTTAATGTCTTCACCAAAAACTTCTAAATGATAAGAACCTCCACCAGATTGAACTAATACATCAAATTCTCTAAATGGGGCAATTGATTGATCATTAGGATTAGTTGTTGCTAAATTTTTAACAAGCTCATGAATCGCGATATTTGCAGCTTCATTATCTGCAAATCCATTTAAGACCCAAGCCGCACTATCAGTAACATCTGGAGCTTGATCAATCATATTAATTTTGTCGTCAAAGTTAATGAGATAACTTAAAAATATATTTGTGAATTTCTTATCAGAACTACTATTAAATGACCATGTGTTATTTCCTGTATGAATTTTAGCGATGATTGCACCAAATTGATAAGGATAACTATTCGTAGGTGCTACTGTTAAGTCATAGAAAAGTGTTTCTGTTGGTTCATTATATGAAGTGATTCGTCTTACTTTACCATAATTCATACTATTAGAAATAAAGACTTCATTTGTACTAATTGTATTAAATAAACTATAATCAAACATACCTAAAATACCACTTGCTAAGTAGTTGCTTAATATGTTCCCATAGTTAACTGTATTAACGATTGAAAGTATACCAGTACCAAAAATACCTGAAGCTTTACTTCTTGTTTCATCAGCTAATGTATTTGTTGATTCATTGTATGCATTATACGCATAAATGTCACCATAATTCATTGTAAATAGTATTTTAGCATATTGGTGATTTGAACCAGTTGATATGGTTTGTCCATCTTCTAATTTAGTATTGGTTGCTACTGCACCTGACGCATTAACAAAGCCATTTTGAGTGTTTGATACAGCAATAATATCACCATTATTTGCACTATCTCTTAATTGTGCATAACGACCAATCATCGCGTAAGTTAAGCCACCAACTTCAATAGATTCATTTGTAGTTTGAATATTATCATGAATCGTGATATCACTTAAATTCATGATATTTGTCATCATACTATAATTATATAAAGTTACACCTGAAACTAATACAGAACCATAGAAATCGCCTCTGATATCAATTGATCCATTATTGATTACAGTATCAAGTGAACCTTGTCTGTTCACAAAATCAACACTGTTATAATCTACTTGATTACGTGTGTAATAAAATACATTTCTATTTGCATATGTGACACCTGCAATGTTTAACTCATGTGTAAATGTAATACCACTATCTAGTGTGATATCTATCGCACCAGATTGATAAATATTAGATGCATTATGATAATTTGATACTTCTTCAAATACACCATATAAATAGAAATGAGGATCTATAAGTGATGTTGATGATTGATGACTTATAACAATCGTTAAATCACCTGTTTGTCTAATGTGATTAAGGTCTAGTCTTTCACCTAATATAGCACCTGCAACATGTATATCTTCTTGACTCATGACATGTGTTGTATAAAAATCAAAATCCCCAGATTGATAAACTTGTTCAACTGAAAGTGATGATTGTGATAATCCAACAAATGCACCTGCAAAGTCATGAACTAAACTTAAATCAACTTGATATGAAGCCGTATTAAATACACCTTTAATACTTCCGTTAATATTTTGTGCAATTAAGGTAGATGCTACATGTACATTCATTTGACTAATGACTGCTTCACTCATTGATGTGTTAGCCGATACATTCATATCACCAGCATTTGTTACAGATATTAAATCAATATCATTTGTAGAATCAGTGATATAACCATAACCTGCGATATATGCATTGATATTTTGATCGATTAAAAGATTTAAATCGCCGCGATTATAAATATATGAAATAGAGTCTTCTAAATTAATCTGTTTACCATAAATACCACCTAGATAAACATCATTAACGATACCACTTTGATTAGCATAGATATCACCTAAGTTTACGATCTTATCTAAAGTAATGACGCTACCATATCCAACAATACCACCATAATAATTAATACCTGTAGGTGACGTATTGTAAGATAATCCACCTAAATTTAAATTGTTTAATGTGTTTTTAATTGTAAATCCTTCACTATAAGCAACAATACCAGAAACAATTGATCCATTAGATCTTGCATCATAATTTGTTGTTATTTCACTAATTGTACCAGTCGTTGACACATAGGAGATATCACCATCTCCGGTTGCGATAAGTCCTGCTGCATAAATAGTACCAAGATTATCACTTTGATCATTAAATGTTACATGTAGATCTAAATGCACATCATTGATCACTACATTTTCTGCATTAGCTGCAATACCACCAATATAAATATAATCTTTTTCTGACATATCTGATATATCATTTGTTTCAATTGTATAGTTATAGAAATTTAAGTGTTCAATGCCACCAAAGAATGCAGCAAACAACGCATAACTTGCATAATTACCAATCGCTGTAGCCTTACTAATCGTTAAATTAAAAATTGTGTGATATAAATAAGCGCCACCTTGTGTATCACTATGTGTATAAAGTGATGATGATTCACTCGCTAGACTTGATGTAATCAAACCACTAAAACCAATGCTAGCAGCTTGATAAGCATCACTTGATACTTGTTTCATATCAATATCATGATTGATGACATAAGTTGCTGAACGATAAAAACCAGAAACATCAAATAACTTATTCATGTATACAAAATCAACTGCATCATTGATTAATAATGTCTCATTACTTACATCTAATCCTTTTAAAATAGGGTATGTTTGATCTATTTCTAATTGTGAGTATAAATTAGTATTATCAGTTAATCCTTCGTATGAATCACTGAAATACCAAGCATTAGAAAAATAAGAATGATTGCTAAAATTTTCTGTAGTTAAAGGAGAACCATATACTCTTGAACTATCATCATCTTCTAAAATTGAAACATCATAATACACTTGATTCATCGTACCTGAATTACTATATGTAATAACATTTGAACTGATATATGAATAAACTGCTCTAGATTTGATATATGGAGATGCAACATATGCATTATCGATTGTTCCTTGATTGACTGAAACTAAACCTGAAATTAAGAATTCACCATCAGCATTAATCCCTGCACTATCTTCTCTTGTATCGATATAGTACACATTTTCTACAAGACCTTGATTTAGACCAACCAAAGTAGACATATGTGTCATCCCACCAATATTAAGTGGTTGAACAATTAAAGGATTAATTAAACCAAGATTCTTAACAGATCCAGTTGAACTAATCTTAGAAAACATCGCATAATAAATTAAACCATTCATATATGTTTCATAAGAAGATTCATTATTAACTGACATAAAGATTAAGTTTGTAATTTCAAATCCTTGTCCATCAAAAGAACCTGAAAAAGCTTCAGTAAAGCCAATAGGTACAAATAAATAACTATAATCAATTCTAAGTGCATCAAAATAATCAATATCATTACCTAGCACATAATCAAGTGATAAATATTGACTTTGATCAGCACTTCTTGATGCTTCTGATAACATATAGAGTTGATAAGCAGTTTCAATCACATATGTTTTATTTGTATCAATTAAAGATGAATCGTTCATAATCACATCAAATGATTTATAATTAGATTCATAAGTAATATTAGTTAAAGGTGATACACCAATATCTGAACCATTCCATGAACTACTATCTTGATAGTTATTTGCAAAGACATCATTAAAATGCAAAAAAGTACCCACATACAAACCTGTAATGAGTAAGAAAGTTATCAAGATTGACTTTTTAAAAATGGTTCTTAAAGTCATTGTTATCTCCTAATTAAAGAAATCCTCACTGAGTTCCCAAACATCAACAGCACGATTGGCTTGGACGATTTCTAAATACATATCTAAATATAAATAGCACTCTTCAACGTATGCATCATTAGATCTTACAGGATATGAATCCCCACTGTCGATAAGATGATACATCGCTGGCACTGAACTTCTTTGAACAATATTTGCCCCATAGACAAATCCTTGATCATCGACTATTGCACTAAATCCACTTGCAAACTTTAAAGGTGAAAATGGATAATATGGTGCATTCGTTTTATCAAAGTATAGTGTTTGAAATAATGGTGGTATTTCATTACCTTCACTTTGATCTAGATAATATCTTTCTAAAACCCATTCTTGTTGAATTTTAAATCGATATCTTGCTGCTACAATCGGTGTAATGGATAAATACACTTGTAAATCTTCAACATAATTATTACTATATGGATTAAAAGCATTCACAGTGATAACACCAGTTTCTTGATCATAGAATGGACTGTTAATCGTGACAATATCTTCTCCAAAATAGACAAACATTTCGACTTCAAATTCCCCAGCTGAAATGATAATGCCATGATCTTCGGTTGTTTGAAAATATGCATAAGTTGTAACTAGTGCTACCATGAATATAATCACAAATGTAAAGGCTGCAATAATCAATCTATACTTCATTGATTTAATCATCTAATCCAGCCCCCTTAGAATTGATAATTAATATATTCATTTGTAATTCAAATACAGTATCAAGATAATTTTCTTGATCAGCTAAATCATCATATACACCCCAACATACAATTTGGAATGTCAATGCACTACTCATACCGATTTCAGCTTCAGAAATTTCTAATAAAACTGAATCATTATAAGCTTTAATTGCTGCGTATTGTTCTTCTTTTGTTGTTTTACCAGCAATGACTGTATTAATAATAGATTGATAATCAGAAGTTAAAGGTGCACCTTCTTCTATATTTAAACCTTCATATATAACAATATATAAGAAACCAGTTTGTTCTTCTGGTTCGATAAATTCAATTAATGTAGATGCTTGAGGTGATTCATCACCTAAAACAATATCTATTCTATGTACTGATGCCATAACGTTTAACATGTCATCAGTTTGGTCTATAAAGTCTTTTTGATAATCAATAAAAGCTAATTCGTCCATAACCATATTTTCATTAACAGTCATTTGATCATGAAAGAATGAAACGGACAAAACACCTGCTTCAAAAGTCGCAAGTGATTTCTTTTCAACATATGTAAACCATGCATATGTCATTGATGCAATTGAGGTGATTAATAATAAGATGACGAACATTGATAATATATATTTTCTCATCTTTTCTCCTCCATTTAAATAAAATAGCCATTGCTCTATAAAATATATAGATGCAACTGGCTGTCTTCATTAAGACCCTATAGCTTTGCGTCCTTAGATTGCTCTAAGTTTGCCGATAGTTTTTAAGATTTAGTTGATACTTTAAGTTCATCAAGAACTTCTTTTTTCATTGATTCTTTTAATGCCTTAAGCTCTTCATCATGCGCTTCTTGCATTTGTTGTTGTTTGTTTTTATTAACTGATTTTATGATTTCAATAATTTCAGTAATTAATAAGATTGAGATAACAGCAATCAATGCTAGAAATATAACACTTCTATTTGATTGAACTAATGCTGAAATAGGTTTTAAAAATGTAATTTTAGTTTGATATTTACCAACTAGATTTTCACTTGTTATATAATCTTGTATACCTTCTTGATCAGCATATGCTTCATTATCTCCTTGAGTAACAAAACCTTCACTAGTTTCATCTATGACTCTATGGACAATTAAAATGTCTGCACCATTTCCTGCAACACCTTGGTAAACAACAACATCACCGACACTTATATCATCAATGGTTGTCTTTCTCATAAAGTACATATCATTTACATCTAGTGAATCAGGATTATCGCCAACCATTGAATCAGTTGGTACAACCCCTAATGCATAACCAAATATATATGCTGGTTCATTATTTTTAATTGACATTGTCGCTGATACCATAATAACAATTACTGAGATAATTGATAATGCTAGTACCATCGATAATATAATTTTAAATATTTTTTTCATAAATCCTCTATTCTGGTGCTGTCACCATATTAATCGTATTAATTTGGAAAGTTTGCCCCATAAATATATTACTATTTGTATATGGTATGCCATATGGATCAGTCCCATATACATGTGGATCAAAATAAATATTGAAATAGATGACTACTGTATCATATTCTAAATAATTTAATGACATACTATTAACTAATTCATATCTTGGTAATGTTTCATTACTGAAATGACTATTAATATAATCAACATTGTTAATATCTTTATAATCTTCAGTCTCAAAACCTTCAGTCAAGTAAGATATTTTAGTTACTTCATAACCCATAGCCTGTTGAATTTTATTATCAGCATCACTATAATTGTTTGAATATACTTGAGAGAATGATAATGACACATTACCATTCGTTGATCCCACATTTTGAACAGCTATTGCAAATGAGAATACTTCACCTGGTGCTATGTAACCTGGAATTAAAATGTTAGATGTTGGATTTAATATCTCAAGATATTTACCGTACTCTTCATCATTTGTTGTTGTATTATTGATTAAGGTAAGATTAGAACTACCACTATGTGTTGGATCATTATATACATAGAAATCATATTCTGCTTCTACACCAGATACTTGATTTACAAGAGACACTTTATTGTTATTTGTTAAAGTAAACCATGCAAATGTTATTGATGTAACAAGCAGTACTGCGATTAAAACATAAGTTATGGCCATCATGTATAAACGAACTTTTGTCATATTAAGTTTATTCATTTGACCACCTTCCTTATTTTGATTGCACCTTGGCAATTTTCTTATGAGTACTTGTTTCAATTTTTTGTTTTTCTTTTTCTATTCTAGCTTCAGATTGTTTAACAATGTTTGCTTGTTGTCTTTCCAATCTTTGTTTTTCTAGTAATAATTGTTTTTCTGCTTTCTTTTGAAGTCTAATCATATCTTTTCTTTGTTTTTCTTTAATTTTAGCAACTTCAATTTCATATGCTTTTTTAGCTTTTTTCTTCTCAGCAGCGATGATTCTTTGTTCATCTGCTTTGATTTTCTTTCTTGTTTCAGAAATCTTTTTACTGACTTCTTTATGTGTTGAAGTCATCTTTTTATTCTGAGTAGAAACAAAATCTAAATATGATCGTAAAGCTTCTTGATTTTTAGCCAAGTTCTTTCGCTCTAATGCAATTTTTGTTTCGATTTTTGCTCTTTTGGCTTCATCTTTAATCTGCTTTTTGTTTTCTTTAATAAATTGTTTATTTAATGAATCAAGTTCCTTCATAAGTCTGCGTTCTAAACGTATTGTATTATTGTAATCTACTTCTTTAGTTTCTCTAATAATTCTTGATACATTTAGTTTATCTTTAACTTTTAAAATTAAATCCTCTGTTGTTTCTTTAACAAGTGATTTAAACATAAAATCTTCAGCAGTATAGTCTGGCTCTTCTAAATCGAAATATGAACTGTAGAGTGCATTTGAAATATTAATTGTATCTCTTAATGCCTTCTTTAAGGCAACTTCATAATTTGAAGATTCTTCTAAATATTGATCTATTGATTCCTTAAATACTTTTTGGTTTTGTTCTAAGTAGTATTGGTTAATTTCTGTATCTTCCAATTCTAATTTAGTCGCATCTTCAACCAATGTGTCCAAATGTTTTTTAATAATTTTTGGACTTTTTTTGCGATATTCTTTAACATCTAAATATTGATAATGATCTTCTAATGCTTTTTGATTACCATAGACTGTCGTAAATGATTGTAGTGCTAATTGGTAAATATTTTTCATATAGAAATTATCAATTGATAGATTTTTCTCTTTAACTTCGTTATCGAAATCAAGTGTATGGTATCTATCAAGATATAACCATAGGTTATAGCAATTTTTATAATCAACATTTTTAAGTAATATTGATGTTTGCATAATTGGTGGAATAATTGGTTTTGCATTTTTCAATTGTTCCATAAATTGTGTGTTTTTAAGATTATTTATTTGTTTTAATAAATATTCTACACGTTTTAACAATTCTTGATTTTTTTGATTGATTGATTCATCTTCAACATCTTCAGTGACAACCAAATTAACTTCAAATTCAACTTTTGAATCTTGAATTTCATAATTTGATTTCATATTGAAATGTCTACGTTCAAATGATTCTACATTCTTTTTAATAATATTATGTCTTCTGTCAATAAAATCAAATAATCTATCAACTAATGTTTTAATAAATCTATTTTCATAAATTGCATAATCAATTTCAGCATTCGTAACTAAAATCCCTTTAGGAATAACATTACCATTTTTATACTCTTTGATTAAATGCGTATTAGCTGCTAAATGTCTAACAGAGTCACTATTAACTCTTTTCGCTTTTTCAATAGCAGTTACTTCTTGTTCATAACGCAATCCTGATTTAGGATCATTTGCAATTTTATAAATACTTGGGAAAAATGATTCAATTGTACCAATCCAGTCTTCATGAAACTTTTTGATTTCAGTAATACTTTTTTGATATATTTCATTTTCACCATCAAGTAATGCAGTATAAAAGTAATTAGGAAATGAATCTTTCATTTCTATATCATAATATGCATCATTGATTGATTGATGAAATTTTCTCAAATCAGTTAGCTTCTTCATGTGACTCCCCTAATTAAAATTGCTTTTTAACACTTGTTAAGAAATCTTGACATTCTGCAAATCCATTTTTACCAAACAGTCTATCTAAGACAACTGATAATTCATTAATTTCATTTTGCAAGAATGGTAAGTTTAAACTTTCAAATTTTCTAAATATTTTTCTAGCAACCATATAATCTAATGCTTCAACTTCTGAACCACCACATGCAACATATACTGGCACAAATGCTCTGATTTGTTTCATAATACGGTTACCGAATGTTACTTTAAAGTTTTCTGTAATAAATTTATCTAGTTTTTCTAGATTTTGTAGTGATTTTAAAGAAATTGGATATTCTTTATTGGCTGATCTAAATAATTCTGTTAAATAATCATTTGAGATATTAACGCGTTCTGTTTCAGGTGCATCAATAAACTCTGATTTTGTATTAATGACAATTGGTGTAGCACGGTCATATACTTTATCTGTAATTGTAAATGTTGAATCATCTTTATTGGCTGTACCGATAAACCATACATTTTGTGGTAATAATAATTTACCCTTAACTAAGTGAATTGGATCACCAGGTTGAGTATCTGGCACAATATCAATTAACCAACGATCAGTATCTGGCATTTCAAGTAATGATAATAATTCAGCGAAATAATATTCAACACGCGCTAAGTTCATTTCATCTAGAACAACAAAGTTTGGGTCACTACGATATGTTGTTTCATAAATTGATTCTAAGAATTCTGTCTCATTAAACTTCTTCGTAAACTCATTTAAATATCCCATCATTTCAGCTCTATCGCGCCATGAAGGTTGTACGGCAATAATATGTGAATCATGACCAAAGAATTTACCCATCGCATATGGAAGAGATGTTTTCCCGGTACCAGAGATACCTTCTAAAATCATTGTTTTAGAAGCTGCCATACCTGCAAAGAATGCAGAAATGATTTTTCTATTATAGAATAATCCTAATTGTGATGCAGAGAAATTAATAAATCTAGTAACTAATTCATTAAGATTAAGCATATCTTCTTCACGCATAAATAATTGAGTTACTTGGTTTTCATAGTCTCTATCAACTCTTGTTAATTTAACAAATCTTGAAGGACCAGTCGCTTTATTTTCTTGTTCTTCATCATCTTCATCATCAATACCAATTGAAGAACCTTTATCAGTATCAATACCAGCAACACCTAAATTAGAAACCTTTAATGCAAGAATCTTATTTCTTTCATCTACTAATTCTACTGTTTTTTGATTTAAGAAAGATATTTCTTCTAACAACTCATCCTTTTCAATTTCTCTACCGACAAATCTAATATATTTACTTGCCCATTGATAGATTTTTAAAACCAAAAAGACGACTAAAGCTAGATTTACAATTAATATGATAAATCCGACAACCCAGTCGATGATTGAAAATTGTTGCGATGCAATTGAAAGTCTTTGAAAATATTGACCTACATTAGTAATGAAAAATACAACTAGCGCTTCAAATATTGCTTGAAAGAATGCTGCTATATTTCCAAAAAACTGTCTAATGAATTCAATATAGTATCTTGCGAATTCAACCATATGAATACCTTTCTAACTTCTTATTGTTCTGCTTGTTGTTTTAATTCTGCTAGAATTTGAGCTCTCATCTTTTCTTTTTCAGCTGCAAGATCTTCTTTTTCTTTAGCATATTGTGCTTGTAATTTTTCTTTATTAACTGCCATGATATTTCTTGCTAATAATACACCTTCAAATATTAATAATAATATAACTGGTACCACAATGAATATTGCAAAACCTGCAGATGTTTGTAAGTAATCTAGTGCACTACCACCTTGATTAAGTTTAGATCCTGAGTAAATTGAGATTGCTTCATCTAATCTAATAGGTGCATCATTTTTTGTTATTGATGGATTATCACCTCTAGTAGTTAAATATGTTTGACCATCAACTACATCGATTGAAACAATTCTATGGGTATTAAAACCACTGATGTCTACTAATGGATTATCTGGTTCTAAATCATATGCAAAGTAAGTGATAACATCACCAACTTGAAGTTCACTTCTTGACTCTTCATCTAACATTCTTACAAAGATTAAATCATGAGTCATTATTGCTTCATCAGTACCTGATTCCATTGATGAACTTTGAACTGATAACATCCCGATACCAAATATATTTGCTACATTATCTTCACGTTGAACTTTCATGTTCGCAATTGAAAACACAAGCAAAAAAATGATTGCAGTATAGAATATAAAGTTAAAAGTTCCTTTTAATACTTTCTTAAAAATTGATGTATTCTTCATAAATATCTCCCTATGTTGTTTTGTTAGTCTTTAATCCAAGAAGGATTGGTAAGTGTATGTTTTGGCATACACTTACCAGACTAGATAATATTTACTACTTTTGATTATGCACCAAAGTTTAAGCTTGCAGTAATAATTGTTCCTAATAATGAGTTATATGCATTTGCATCCCAACCTTCAAACCAAATTCTAACAACGATTTGACCATAGTAAGTTGCATCTGCTGAAGTACCATCACCTAAATCAAGTACTTTAACACCATCGATTGATTGAACTGTATCAACAACAGTTACTGATGTTGAACCAGTTGGAGCAGTACCTGTAACAGCTGTATAATAGTTAACTGAACCGTCTGTACCTGATAAATCAGCTGCAGTTTGACCATCTAAAACAACATTTGTTGCTGAAGCTGGGTTTTCATAAGCAGTTGTTGTAGTAACATCTGAGATTAAACCAGTTACTGATACTCTAAATGCGTCAGTAGCATTAACATTGAATGAACCTGCAGGAGCAATTGCATCACCATGTTCATTTGTAAATGATACATTTGAAGTCCATGAAGATGGAGTACTTGTAAGTGATACTGAGTTCCAGTTAATTGCTTGAACATCGTTTGATCTAAAGTGAATTGTTAATTCTAAATAACCACCAGCTGCTGATGAAACTGAATCACCATCTAAGTTAGTGAATGAACGTCCATTAGCTGTTGTAACATTGTTAAATTTAAATGCATCAGCATATTTAACTGAGATATAGTCTTCTACATCTGAAGTTAAGATTGTTGTTTTCCAGTCGAATAATAATGGATCTGCACCATCTGATAATGCGATCTCGATCCCTGTGTCAGCAACTACTTCTGCACTAAATGGTTGTACAGTAGCTGTGTTAGTTAGTGTAAACCACGCAAATGTTGTAGTACCAAGTGCGAACACTGATAATACAACCGCTAAAATTGATAAATACATTTTTCTTGTAATACTTTTCATTTTTTCTAGTCTCCTTAAATTTTATTCTTTACTAGTTTTATATTTTGATTAACTTTCGTTAAATTAATCCATATTTGATTCAGCCAATTTGGCTAATTTGAATTGCAATTGGATTTTGAGTGTATCACCATCAATGGCATCAAATGCATCTGCATCCCAACCTTCAATCCAAATTGAAACTCTAAGTTTACCTTGATAAATAGGTAACCCATCTTGATTAACTATCCCAGTATCTTGAAGTGTTGCAACTTTTGATGAGTTGCTTAATACTTCATATGGATTTCTAGGATTTAATTCTGATAACTCATACATAACACCTGGTTTAGCAGAAGGTATCGTTATATGGTATCTAGTTCTTTCAACAAAGTAACTATATGCACCATATCTTTCACCATATCCTCTAGTTTGATCTCCAGATGGATCAAATATCCAATGTGTGAGTTCTACACTACTTCTTTGATCTAACTCATTATATTCATTATGTTGCTCATTAAATGATAATCTAACTGCATCACTTGAATAATAAGTGTTTGTATCTCCTTCATTGACATATTGATTAGGACCATATTGGAAAGTTTCCTTTGATGTCCACTCAACACCTCTTGAGATAACATAAGTACCATTACTTTGATTATTATATGCTACGTCATCGCTTATATTATTAACTAAATAAACATCATGAACATTTTCTGTTGTTTGAAACCATATATCAAACTGCATATAATCTTCATTTGCATAAACATTTTGGAAGAATTGTAATCCGCCTGCCTCAAAGTTAATACCATCAACGCTTGTTACACTTTTAAGTCTTATGTCTTCAAACATTTCGTGTAGTTGTTCTGCTGATATATTATTTGAGTAATTTATACCATCAAGTGAAATTTCTAATTCTTCACCTGTTGTTGCTGTTAATGATAATCCTTCTACATTATTAACTGTCGATAAACTGATCCAAGCTAATGTTGTAGATCCTAAAGTTACTAATAATAAAACAAATGTTATGATGACAATACTTAATTTTTTAAATATTTTCATAAGTCATACCTAAGCATTAATTGAGAAGTTCATTTGTAGTTTGATACTTCCACCAGCAATTGCATCTGTTGTATCAGGATCTTCTCCTTCAATCCACATAATGACTGAGAACTTTTTGACTTGCTGAGGAATGAATCTTGTAATACTTTCTCTTGCAACTGTATGATCATCAACAAATAATCTTGATTCAGGTAGTTCGACTGCATATTCTGGGAGTTGTCCAAATTCATCAGCTTCATCTTGTCTTTGATAAATGGTTTGTTCACCATCTTCAATGATCATCACCCTTATTGCTTTGTCTAAATCATTTAACACTTGTGTAATTCTAATACTATAAGTAACATCAACTGTTTCTAAACCATTGTTGACTAAATAGAATGTGTAAGCCATATAATCAATATCTGGGTCCACATAATCTCCATCAGTTTCTAAAACTTGTTCGATATCAATCCAGTTATAAGTAATATCTTGTGCACCTTCAATAGGATTTGTCATCAATCTTGAACTTGTTTGTTCTAAATTCTTTGATTCTGATAAGACAATACCTCTATTAAAAGCATCATATTCAACACTCATAACGAAATTCCCTGTGTCTTGCCCATAAAAAGTGACGATTCCAAATGAAGCACTTAGAACAAGTGAAGCAATTAATCCAATTGTGTATAATCTTTTTCTTCTAATTATCTTAGTTGCTGTCATAACAGTAGATAACTTCATTCAATCACCACCTTTTAAAAATAAAAACCAATTACCATTAACTTAATCATGGTAACTGGCTGCCTTACTAGGCCCTATAGCTTTGCGTCCCACGGTTCCCCGAGGTTTGCCTTTAAACATTTTTTATTAATTTGTAAATAAAAAACCAGCACCATAAACTAAATTAATGGTAACTGGCTACCTTACTAGGCCCTATAGCTTTGCGTCCCACGGTTCCCCGAGGTTTGCCTTTATAACATCATGTGAATATATAATTTTAAACAAAAAACCAGCATCATGAAACGAATCAATGATAACTGGCTACCTTTTTCTAGGCCCTATAGCTTTGCGTCCTATGATTACTCATAGTTTGCCTTTAACACTTTAAGGATATAATTTTGTAACAAAAAAGCCAGAATCATCAAGTTAATTAATGATAACTGGCTGTCTTCATAGACCCTATAGCTTTGCGTCCCACGGTTCCCCGAGGTTTGCCTTTTACATTTTGTATTTTTATTTTATTGCATTTTGTTTTAAAAGTCAACAAAATAAATTCACTTTTTTATTTTTTTATCAAAGTACGTTTAACCAGGCCTCTGTACCAATATACCCACGTAGTGCTTCTGCAGAAATCGGTTTAGAATAATAGTATCCTTGTTGAATATTTATACCGTAATTTTTGGCTTTTTCCATCATTTCTTTGTTTTCTATCATTTCACAAACAATTAATGTATCATGTTCTTTAGCGAAATCAACTAATAGCTTAGCAAATTTAGATTTCATGTAATCTTCATCTTCTTTTAAGAATTCATTATCAAGTTTGATCATGTCAACTTGAAGATCTGTAACCTTAGATAAAGTTTGATAATCTAGACCAAATCCATCAATGGCGATCTCAAATCCCATTTGCTTCAATGCTTTTAAGTTTTTAAGAATTGTTTCTTGTTTTTCAAATAATGCAAATTCTATAATTTCTAAAATAATATTATTAGCTTGTGCACGATATTTCTTTAATATCTTTTGCATATCCATAGCAATCGTTTCACTCATTAATTGTTTTGGACCAATATTCATTGAATACTTAACTTTCTCTTTTGGAAAGTATTGTGTGATTTCTTGTTGGGTTTTAATGATTGTTTCCAATCCCCATAAAGTAATCCAGTGAACATCCCCTGATTGTTCCATAATACCTAAGAACTTAAATGGTGATAATAATCCATGCTCTGGATGATTCCATCTAATTAATGATTCAACACCATAAATTTTCTTTGTTTTTACATCAATCATTGGATGATAGTATAATTGGAACTCTTTATGAGAAATCGCATGTTTAATTTGATAATAATATTCAACATGTTCTCCAGCTTGATCAGTCATTTCTTCTGAATATATTCTAATATTGTTTCCACCACTACGTTTAATAATATATGTAGCAAGCAATAATGAATTTAATAATTCTTTAATTGTTTGACCATGTGCTGGATAGAATGCAACTGCAATCGATGCAGTTGATTTAACATCTGTATCACCAAATAATCGAATTGGTTTTTGGATAGCTTGTTTAAGCTTATTCGCATATGTTACAACTTCGCTTCGATCGAAATCATGACTAAAGAAAATTAGAAATTCATCATTTTGAAATCTTGAAATTTTAACACCATGTGGTAAAACTCTATTCATATTTTTAGCAATTTTTTCTATAATACTTTCACTTTCATCTTTACCGAATGCATTAATGAAGTCAGTAAATTTATCTAAGTCGATATATAACAAACTAAATTGTGTATCTCTGCCTGCTCTTGTTTGATAAGAAGTAATTAAAGATGTCATTTCATTTTTAGATAGAATACCTTCAATTGATAAAGCTTTTTCATCATTTAATCTTTTACGTTCTTTAAAATAAGATAATGCCAGTAGATATACTAAAGCAACAATTAATCCAATAACTAGAAATGTCACTACGATATTACCAATATCACTTAATAAAATAATTAACTTCATCGTCTTCTTACCTCCTTTTTACCTTTAATAATGTCTATCTTCTTAGATTTATCTATATTGTATTGCTTAATTAATTGAATTGCAATGTCCTTTGGCACTGGTTGTGAAACTAAATACCCTTGAATAATATCACATCCATGTTTATAAACGATTTGATTTTGCTTATCAGTTTCAACACCTTCAGCAATTACTTCTAATTCAATATCTTTAGCAAGATTTGAAATCATGTGAACAATCGCTCTAGAATGTGAATCTTCTTCAACTTCATCAATAAATGCTTTATCAATTTTAATCGCATTTATTGGTAAATCCTTTAAATATTGAAGTGATGAGTATCCTGTACCAAAATCATCTAAGTGAATTTTAAATCCATAATTTCTAAGTAATTTTAATTTTGTAATAACTAATTCAAATGAATCAATCAAGAATGTTTCAGTAATTTCTAATGCAATTGTTCCTTTTTTAAGTTCATATTGTTCAAATACTGAAATAATCTCATTAACAAATCCAGCTTGAAGCATTTGTACTGGTGAAATATTTATCGCAACCTCTACTCCATACGGCTCAAGTTCTTTCGCTGCAAGGAATGTTTCATGAAGTGCAATACGTCCAATATCAATAATCATTGAGTTTTGCTCAGCCATTCGAATGAATTTAAGTGGTGATTCAGAAGCATATCTTGGATTATTCCAACGAATCAGTGCTTCAAATCCAACAATTTTTCCATCTTCATTATGATATTGAGGTTGGAAAACCATTCTAAACTCATTTTTAATAATCGCATTTGCTAAATCTGCTTCCATACGATTTGTTCTAGATGAAATAATACTTAGTGATACATCATATGTGAAATAGTTTTTAGCTGAATCAGCTTTAGCATGATCAATAGCTAATAAAAGATTATCAATTGAAATGTTAGGATTTAATATTTCATACTTATCGTATTCAATATTGAATATACCAAACTTAACACTTACATTAAGCATATTTCTTTCAATCGTTACAGCTTTTTCGAATTTTTCATTTAATTTCTTGATCCAGTTAATTGCCCAGTTATAATTTTCTAATCCTTGGAATAAAACAACAAATCTATCAGCACCTAAATGAAACATCATCGATGGATAACCTTCTAAAGTCTCTAGCGCATATTCAGCAACTAATCTTAAGAAGTGATCGCCACTCTTCTTTCCAAGTAACATATTAATCTTACTAAATGAAACAACATCAAATCCAACTAACACATTATGTTTTTCTAATCGTTCTTCATCTCTAAATAAATCTTCAAGCACTTGAAGTAAAGAATTTCTGTTTGGTAATTGTGTGACAGGATTCATTAAAGCTAATGTTTTATATTCATCAAACTTACCTTCTGTTTCACTGACATCATCACCAATTAATAAATATCCGCCACTTGTTCTAGTTGGAATGAATCTTATATATTTTGTTTCATTTTCTTTGTTAAATAAAACAGTAAATGGTTTTTGTCTTTCAATGTTTTCATCAAGATTAGTACTGATTTCAGTTTCTTTAATCTTAAAATCACTTACATAATCATAAATATCTTGATTACCCAAGAAACGACTAAATGACTTATTATATGATTGAATAAATCCGTCCTTTTTAATTTTAATGATAAATGGCTTAGTGTAATAAAGTCTAAGTCTTGCATTTTGAATATCTTCAATTCTCTTTGAAAGAATCTTATAAATTAAAATAGTTGCTGCTGAATAAATGATGAACACGACAAAGAATAATGCCCATAACACACCTGTTAAATAATTAAGAGATAACCTAACAGATTGTGCTTCATATACTAATATAAAATACATAACGCTTTCTGTTGATTGTTGAATTTGAATTGGTGCATATGTTATATAATCTTCACCACTAAATGCAGTAGATTCTAAAATGCCTGATTGATAACTAAAAATTGCTGATGAAAATTCATCAATATAATTTTGACTCTCATTAGCATCTCTAAAGTAATCATTGAAATAATATTTTGTATTTTCAAGATCACTTGAATAAAAAATTCTATTATCAGATGAAATAATGAAATATTGACTAACTAATTCATTTGTATCAAAGAAATCGTGGACATATAAATCTGCATCAAAATATCCGATATAATCATCAATTTTAAATACTAAATATGAGCCATCAAAATCAGATGTGTTAAATGCATCATTGAAATCATAAATAGCAAATTCTTGATTAAAATCTGAATTCATTACTAAATTTGTATAAGTATAGGTTTCATCCATCGTTGTCATCTCACGATTTTGAATTAAACCAACTCCAACTAAAGGTGTGTTAGATGCACTAAAATCTAAGATTTCTTGATCGTTAAATGGATCATTAGAATTTTCAACTAAATCTTTGAATTTTTCATAGTCATAATTAATTTGCAACGCAAAAAGATTTGCGACATCTTCATTTGATACCACAAGTTCTTTTTCTGCTTGTCTAAGTATAAAATTATTTGAAATTTCAACATACGCAAAAAAGATGACAACCATCAATAGAACGTATGCAAATATTAAAGTTAATGCAAACTGCCATGTATTTCTTTTCATATAAACATCCCATAATCGCTTTCTTACGATAATTCATGTATATTATATAACAAAAAAATTAAAAAATCATAACATAATATAAGTGACAATTGCAACATTTTTTTGCATAAAAAAAACTATATAATTTATTATATAGCTTAATTTTTACGTCATTTATTTGATTCTAAATTTAATAAATAATCTTTCAAATGAATATAGTTTTTTCCAGAATATCCAGTAAGTTTGTTGTTTTTCCCTATAACTCTATGACATGGAATCATAATGCCTACAGGGTTAGATTTACATGCCTGACCAACAGCTCTAATTGCTTTAGGATGTCCAATTTCATACGCGATTTCTTGATAATTTTTAGTGGTTCCATAAGGAATATTTAAAAGTGCTTTGAGTACTTTTTGTTGAAAATCCGTCTTATTTGAGATATCAAATAGATAATCAAAAGTTGGATTTTTACCATCAAAATAAGCCTTTAAATCTTGATTGATTTTAGCATCAAATACAGTTAAATCATAGGTGTCATAATGAAATCCCATTTGATATATTTTATGACCTTCATATTCATATTTTACAACACCAATTGGACTCTTAAAATAACCTATTTTACTCATGCAAAACACTTCCTTTTTTAGAATTTCATATTTAAATAATATTGAATAGCAATGATTGTTTTAGCGTCAATTATTTCTTCTGTTTCTAGTAGGTTTTTTGCTTCATTTTGATCATAGAAATGAACATGAATAAATTCATCTTCATCTGCTTGTTTAGGGTTGATTACTTTATATATATTTTTCGCTAAATACACATCTAATATTTCATCACTGTAACCAATACATGGATACATTCTATATAGTAGAGAAATATCATCAGATTGATAACCTGTTTCTTCTTCTAACTCACGTTTAGCACAAAGTAATCCATCCTCATCTTTTGAGTCTTTTTTACCAGCTGGAATTTCTATTGATATACTTTTAATTGGATATCTAAACTGTTTAACTAAACATAGTTTGTGATCGCTTGTTAAAGCGATTATACTTGCTCCACCTGGATGTTTTGCATAAATTCTTTTGGATGTGTTTTTAGATTCTTCAACATATACTTCATCTTCATAAATATCGATAAAATCGCCTTCATGAATCTTGATTTCTTTAATTGTTTTCTCCATGCATTTACCCCTTTAAATAATGATGTCTGGTTCCTCTTCAATAACACGTTTCTTAACTTTAATAATTGGTTTAAAATCGATTTTTCTATACATTAGATAACCTGGAATCATCACTAGAAAATTACTAATGAATATGGCATACCATATACCAAGATGGTTAAAGTCACTATAATGATTAAATAATAATACAAGTGGAATTCTTAACACCCATAATCTAGTTACTGTTAAGATAAATGTAAATCTTGTTCTACCTGTTCCATTATATGTACCCATAAATGTTTGAAAAACAGCCATAAGTGGTAATCCTAATAGGATGTAGAATAAGTACTCATTTGCATAGTTTGCAGATACTGGATCATCTTCTAAGAATATATTGATCAGTGGCATTCTAAGAAACATGAATATAGTTGACCCAACGACCATGATTCCAACTGAAAGCATTAAAGCTTTTCTAAAAGTTTTTCTTGCTCTCTCTGGTTGACCATTTCCAATATTTTGTCCAATGTATGTTGCAAGTACCCCACCGATTGCCATAACTGGCATTAAGATTAAACTATTGATTCTATTACCTACACTAAATGCCGCGACTGTCTGATTACCATATGAAATAATCATGGTGTTAAGAATAATAAATCCAATCGCTGTAAATGATTGTCCAAGAGATGCAGGTACTGCACGTCTTGTAATATCTTCAATGATTTCCATATCATATTTGAAGTCTTCTTTTGATACTTTAATACCTGATCTTGCAAAAAATAACATATATATAATACCTGGAGCAATCACTACGTTCGCGATTAATGTTGCATATGCAGCACCAGATACACCCATATTAAATACTGAAATTAATAATGGTGATAATACAATGTTTAGTATAACTGTTATGACACCATATATCACTGCTGTTACAGTATCACCACTAGATTGTCTAATGGATGTAAATGCGAAAAACAGGAAGACAAAAGGTAGTTCAAAACTTCTGATTCTTAAATATAGAGAACTTTGTTCTAACACATAACCTTCAGTACCCATTAATTGCATGATATAAGGCGATACAAAGAATGAGAAGACATTGAGTGTAACACCTAGGAAAAATGCGATTAACAGCAAATTACCAGCGTATTTTTTAGCAGTAGCTAATTTGTTTGCACCAATCAATTGACTCATGAGTGCTGTCCCAGCAGCACTAAGCCCAATACCTAAGGATATATAAGTAAAATTAACTGGAAACGTTAATGATATTGAATTGATTGCTTCTGTGCTGTAGTTTTCAATGTTACTGACAAAAAACATATCAATAACATCGTGAATTGTTTTAATAAAATTGTTTAGCATTACTGGAAATGCTAAAATAATGAGACCTTTTATGATATTAGGATGATTTAATATCAGGTCTTTTTTTCTTTCATCTTTAGTCATAATAATAAATACTTCGCTTTCTAATTAACATGAAAATTATATCATAATAAATAAAAAAAGTGAAAGTTATACTTTCACTCTTTTACGATTAAGCTCTTACTTGTTTTAATGCTTGTCCCCAAGTATTTAATTGTTCAAATAATGCATTTAAATTATCTTGGTGTAGTGCTTGTGGTTTGAAGTTTGCAAAGTTTTCAAAATCAGTGAATAATGATAATAATACTTGTGATCTAACATCAGCAATCATTAATTCAGCAAATACATCTCTTAAGTGTTCTGCTGCTCTTGAACCACCTGCTGAACCGTATGATACGATACCAGCAACTTTGTTTTGCCAACCTTCTCTAGCTAGGTCGATCGCATTTTTTAATGCTGCACTCATAGAATGATTATATTCAGATACTATAAATATAAATCCATCTAATTCACTTAATTTATTATTCCATGCGATGATGCCTTCCATATCTTCACTTGTACCAAGTAATGGTAAGTTATAATCTTTGATATCTACGATTTCATATACTGCATTTCCTGCTTTATCAGCTTGTTCTTTTACCCAAGCTCCAACTTGTGGACTTACACGTCCTTCTCTTGTACTACCTAAGATGATTCCTATTTTTAATTTGTTTTGACTCATTGTCGTTCTCCTTATATACTTACTTTATGTTAGTATTATACTTTTTGTAACCTTGTAATGTAAAGTAATTTGCTTTTAAAAGGAAATATTATATAATATTGACATAGGAGTTGATATTATGGAAGAAAAAGTCTGTGTAAAATTTGAAGCAGCATCTAAACTTTTAAGTCGTAGATGGGTCGGATTAATCGTGCATCAGCTGATGGATGGACCTAAGAGATTTAAAGATTTAGAATATGAAATTTCAATATCTAGTAAAGTCTTATCTGATAAATTAAAAGAGTTAGAAGATAAAGATATTATTGTTCGTCATGTACACGCTGAAACACCAGTTCGTATTGAGTACGAGTTAACTTCTAAAGGATATGACTTAAAACCTGTGATGGAAGCCATCACTGATTGGTCACAAAAATATTATCAACCTAAATTATAAAAAATAAAGCACTTCAGTTTAATGAAGTGCTTTTTTTTATGCTTCTAATGCTGCTTTATTAATGGTCTTCATTTCACCCATCAGTAAGAAGATACTTAGGAAACCTGCTAAGAAATCAGCAGCTGCAAATGCAATCCAAATACCAACTATACCCCACATAGATGTGAAGATATAAACAAATGGAATGAAGAATATAACTTGTCTAGAAATAGTAACAACAGTTGCTCTAACTGGGAATCCAAATGATTGGAAAATTGAACCTGCAACGATTTGGAAACCGACAACAGTGAACCCTAAAGCTAAGACCCTAAATGCATCCGTTCCTAGTTTAACAAATACTGGATCACCATTATCACTAAATGCACTAAATATGGCTGGTGATGCAAAATAGATGAATGCATAACCAAATAAGAAATAGACAATAACAATTGTAATAGCAAATCTAATAACATCTTTTAATCTTTGGAAATTTTTAGCACCAAAATTAAAACTTACAATTGGAACTAGACCTTGTACAATACCAAATGATGGTAAGAATACAAAACTAATAACTCTATTAATAACGCCATATAAAGATTGATAAGTTGTTATTTGATCAACTGTTCCAGCATATCTTGAAATTAAAATAAGAATAATAATAGAAATGGCTGCACCTGTAGCATTTCTTAAAAATGTAGGTAGTCCTACTGCCATTGCTTCTTTTGTCAGTTTCATATCGATACTAAAGAAATGATCGAAATGAATATTTAATGATGATCTTTTACTATATGCTATTGAGAAAATAAATATGAATGATGCAAATTGTGATATGACTGTCGCGATTGCCGCACCTTGAACTCCCATATCAAATCCAAAAATGAAAACCGGATCTAGAATAATATTTAAACCTGCACCAATCATCAGTGCATACATCGATATCATTGGTCTTCCTTCTGCTCGTACTAAGTTATTTAAAACCATTGATAATGTCATAGGAACTAAACCAATTAATACAATCGATAAATAATCCTTACCATATTGGAAATTATCTGGTGTCGCACCAAAGAAGTTTAATAATGGTTCCAAAAAGATAAATCCTAGTACAGCTAAAATTAATGCGATAAAGACATCAGTTTTTAATGCTGAATTGACCATCTTATCCATGGTATCATAATCTTTTTTACCAAACGCTCTTGAATAAACTGATGCACTACCAATACCAATCATAAGACCAACAGCCATTAAAATCATTTGAATAGGGAATGCAAAAGTTAATCCACCGATAGCATCTTCACCAGCACCTCTAGCAACAAAAAATGTATCAACTATATTATATAAAGCATTAATTAACATACCAGCCATTGCCGGCAATGCGAGTTTCATAAGTAATTTCTTGACATTCATCGTGCCAAGCATTATTTCTTTTTCGTGATTCATGTGTAATTCCATACTTTCTTTATGTATCAAACAAAAATGGTGGAGTTAGACTGGATAGAACTTTCAACCCCTTGCACGTCAATTAAGAGTGTTAGCACTCTTCAAACAAACAACTCAATTTAGATGTGTTGTTTTTATTTTTATTTGTCTTGTTATTATATCATAATTGGGGATGAATTTAGTGAGTTATGATCCTAAAAGAATCAAAAAGCAAATCGAAGCAGAAAGAGAACTACATAAAGCATTGGTGATTACCAAAATCTAGCTACAAACCATCTACTCAAGAAACACATTTTAGATTTACAAATCACTTGATCAATTGTTTTGACTATATTGGAATCAAAAGATTAAAAGATATTGACCTAGCTATTGGTTATAGAATAGTCGAGTATTATAAATCTAAAACGACAAATCAAAACAACAGTATCAATAAAAATTTAAATTATCTGAAAGCATTATTAAAACATTATGAGTTGTATACTTCTTTCTTAAAGTTCAAGACATTACCCATGGACACAAAACCATTCAAAAGATTTTATCATGACAATTTAGAACTTATCATTCAATGCGTCAATATGATGAACTCTAGCTCAAACAGCTTAGTTTATAAGACATTTATTTTTTTAGCTTTAGATTGTGGTATGAGAAAATCCGAACTACTAAATGTTAAAATATCAAACATAGATTTTCATAGAGATTTAATATATCTTGAAGAAACTAAAACTGGCAAAAAAAGATATGCACCTTTTTCAAACTTTAGTAAACAAAAAATAAAGGACCTAATAGCTAAAGGTCCTAAGCGTGATAATTTGATGTATAACTTTCTAAAAGATAGACCGTTAAACGGAAATGATATTAAATTATTTTGTAAAAGACTTAAAAACAAACTCGGCATCCAGCGTATACATACACACAGATTAAGAAAGACATTCGCATCACTTCTAGCTGATAACGGAATGCCTCCACAGTATATCCAGGTATTACTTGATCATGATGATATTAAAACAACCATGAAGTATATTCAATATAATAAAATAACACCTTTAGAGAAATACCATGACTATAATGATTGGAAAATATAATAAACAAGTATTACATTTTACTTTCTATCTTAGGAAGTTTTGATATTTGTTCCTCATACTCAATAATAGCCTCTGAAGATGGAAATAACTTCAAATATTCCTTACTTGAAATTAAATTAAATTTATTCTTGAATCCTTCATCTTCAAGAATTTCTATCAATTTTTTCAAAGATTCAGGAGTTAAATCATACTCTTCTAAAACTATTTTTCCTGTATCAAGCCAGTTCTTATAAGAGAATTTTAGTACTATATGGTTCATATAAACTGATTTAATCTTCTTAATATTGAATTCAACCTTTTTGCCATCCAAAGTGATTGCATAAAATTCTATTTTCATAATTACATCATCCTATCTTCCAAAATATAAATCATTTGAAACTAAAAAACTTATTAATACATCTAATTCATCCTTATTAATAACAACTATATCTGCACCAATTCTTCCTAATTGTTCATCAACATTTACTTGACTATACATGGATGAAAGTTCAATAGCATATTTATCATCTTTATAGTTGCGTACTTGAATAATATGATTGACATTAATATATCGTTCTTTTCCTCTAATATCTTGTAATAAAACAAACATAAGTATTCCCCTTTCTTTAGTTTTTTGTTTTCTCTTCAGTAAGCTTATTTAGATATTCTGTATATTTTTCATAAGCTTCCTTGAAACCTAATAACTCATCTGGTGTAACATCTAACCCAAGACACAATTTAACAATTTGCTCTTGATTTAACATGCGTTGTTCTAATTCATACTTTGAAACTGCAGTTTGATTCACACCCAAAATTTTTGCTATATCTCGTTGAAATAATCCTTTTTTAATTCTAATTTCCTTCAATTTAAGCATAAAAGCACTCCTTTTTATGACATGCAAGCCAAAATGTATTATATTTGAATCAAGTAGATATAGTTCATTTTGGGCTATGGAGTGGTATTGCAGTACCACAAAAAAAGAGCTGTTTGTTTGAAATTTAATGGATTAACCCCTTGCACGTCAAGCAAGTGCTCTCCCGCTGAGCTATAACTCCATCATTTATTCGTATAATAATTATAGCATAAAACGACAAAAAAAGAGCCTTTACGCTCTTGTTTTGACTTGTGTTTTTATATGATTATTTACCGATTCTACGCCATGGAATCACATATCCATTTTGGATTAATGATACTTCTTGTGCAACGATTAAAGCTTTTTGATCAGTTTCAGTAACAAGATTTAAAATCGCTTCTCTATTCTTTCTATTGGCATAAATCATGAGTAATGTTCTCATATCATCTTTACCATGAGCATCAACTGATGTGACACCATATCCGTTTTCTCTTAAGACCTTTATAATCTTATTACCAGAGTCAACTTTTGTAATAACATGGATTTCAACTTTACCAACTGCTAAGTAAGACTCAATCATTGAGCCAACCCAAACACCAGCTGCGAACCCTAAACTATAAACAACACCTTTAATCGGTGTTTCAGTAACACCTGAAATAACAACGGATGCTACAAATACCCATAATAATATTTCAAAGATAGATAAAATAGTACCAGGTTTTCTATAGCCCTTCGTGATTAAAATCACTCTCATTGTACCAATAGATACCTCAACTATTTTAGCTAAAAATATAAATAATAATTCCCAAAAGGAAACCGCTGTAAAAAAATCTACTATGACATTAAATACCATAAACTCACTCCTTTTATTTTTTCAACATTGAAGAATATTGAGGAACTCTCTGTTCTGGATGTAATTCATGATTGATTGCACCTAGTGCAGTAATAACTTCACCAAAACCAGATGTAATCATCTTTTGCTTACCAGTATATGTTACACCATTACCACATGCATATATACCTTCAACACTTGTATTCATTTTAGAATCTACAATGATTAAACCATTTTCGGCATCAACTAACCAAGTTTCATAACTAGCTCTTGTTTGAATTAATCCAAAAAATACTAAGACTTCATCAACTTTTAAACTAACTTCTTCGATTGTCTCTTTATTTTCGATCACTATTTCTTCTACAAGATCATCATTTTGAGTATGTGATTTCAATTGGAAAGGTGCATAAATATTTCCACCTTTTTCTTGAAATGTATCTACTGAACTTAAATGTGCTCTAAACTCAGGTCTACGATGGATTAAATAAACATCTTCTGCAATATCTTTAATTAAGTTCGCCCAATCAAGTGCAGAGTCTCCTCCACCAAAAATTGCAACTTTCTTATCTTTATATTGTTCTAATGATAATACATTATAAGCTACATTTGAAGCATCTAATCCTTCAATTTTACGTGGTAAGAATTTACCACCACCATGTGTCATTAAAATCTTTTTAACTTCATATGTTTCTTTATTTGTTTTTACAATAAAATATCCATCTTCTTTTTCTATAGTTTCAATTGTTTCATTTAAATGAAGCGGGATATCTTTTTCATATGGTTTAAATTGCTCATATAATGCATCGATCAACTCTGATGCTTTAATACTTTTAAATGCTGGAATATCATAAATTGTTTTTTCTAAGTATAAATTAAGTTGTCCACCAACTGTTTGAGCTGATTCTACAACGACTGCATCAATTTTTCTAAGTCCTGCTGTAAATGCTGCATAAAGTCCAACAGGACCTGCACCAACAATTAATAATTCTTTCATGATGTCTTCTCTCTTTTTCTTAAATATATACTATTTATTATAACATTAATTATGACATATACAAATCCCATAAACAAACAGGAAATTAAATTCCTGTTTGTTTACTTAAATATCATTAATAATTAAGGCTTTGAGTATAATCGTCAGTTTCTAAATCATAAACTCTTACTTGTTCTCTTGAGAATGTATAGATTTTATTTTCAATTTCCACACCACGATCAATTGAATTATAATATTCTGTTTGACCATGAGTAATGATAATTGGATCACCTAACACACTTTGATTTGTAAAATCAATTTCAAATATAAAATACATCGCTTCATAAGTCCAATTATAGTCATTATCTGTATATCCATATTGTTGAACAGGGAATGCAAATAATCCTTTATCAACATTAATAAGTAATGCTCTTGGGTTATATAGTGCTTCACTCCATCCCCAAATACGGTTCGCTTGATCATTTTCAAAATAATAAGTATCAAGTGGTGTTGATAAATTTGTATCATATGCTGAAAGTTTTAAATTAGTAATAAATCCTTGATCATCAGCGTCATAACCAAAACCTACTAAATAATCATCATTACCCCATACATGTAAGTATGTTGAATAGCCATTTTCTACAATCGGATTCGCTTCAATGATTGGTGAACTTGGATTTGATAAATCAATAGTATAAAGTGGATCTTTTTGCTCAAATGTTACAATTTGTGCTAAATCACCATTAAATCTTACTGACTTAACTGTTTCATTTTCTAATCCAATACCTTCATCTGTCAACGATACAAGATTTAATCGATCAACTTCAGGATCTTCTTCAAATATATATAGACGATTTGTATTTGTCCAATCAGTTGTTACAACTCTAAAGTAGTTGTTATATTCATCCATCCAATATTGATCTTGAATAAAGCCATCAACTTCACCAGTTGCTACATATGTTAATATATTTTCTTCATTGAATCTAAATTTTAAAATTCTTGAACGATATTGATAACCTTCTGCATCATCATAATATCCGTAATATGTTGTTGCATAAAAACTATCAGTATTTGCATAAATTAAACCAAAGCTTGCCATAAAGGCTTGTGATTGATATGTATAATCAGATAAATTAATTGATGTAATCACTGACATTGAATTCGTATGATAATCATCAAAATAATATATATTATTATATGATAAATAACCAGTTGATTCTAATCCTTCGTTATACACTTCAAATTCAGGTCTATATTCTTCTTGTTCTCGATAAAGATATTTTTGCGAGAACAGATATAACATATCTTCTATCAAACGATATTGATAGAAATGACCATCAGTTTTTAATTCAAAAGCTAGCGTTAAATCTGAACGATTAATAATTTTTACTGTAGCAGTATCTTCTACATATGCCCAACCATATTCAAATCCATCATAATAATAAGGGTTATTATCATATTGATATCCAATTAAGATGACTTGAGTATCTGTTAAATAAATACCTGAAACGTAAAAATTATCTAAATCAATAGTCTCATTTAATGTAATATCACCATTATTTGCGATATCAAAAACATGAAGTGTATTAGTATATGCTGGTGCATAATATATTTGAAAACCATCAGTCTTAATGACATCTGCTTCATCAACACCTTGAACTTGTACATTTGTATCTGTATAAGATCTTTCTTCACTATCCATATCTGCGCTCGGTGCATCTACAGCATCTTCAAGTGCACCATTCCACCAGCCTCCACCATAATAATCATCTGTAAGTAATTCACTTAACTGATCTTTAGTAGAAACTCGTAATGCTGATTGATATGTTTTATCAATTGATAATATATCATTTGATAGTGGTGCTGTCATAAATACTGCAGCAACCACAAATACGCTTAACATACCAACATAACCATTTTTAAAAATCATTTGCATTGGTAATGCTGATACTTCAACATCATGAGATGACTGGAATTTATTCATTCTTTTATGCCAAATTAAATCTAGAATTGTTTTCGTTCCAATTGCTATGGCTAGCATTGAGAAAACACCAATAATAATCCATTGAATAAGTGACATGATAATACCTCCTATTTTATGCCCAAGGCATGTTTAAACTTCGAAACATAGGAACGTGAAACATAAATTTTATCGCCATTGGTTAGTTCTAATTCTAACTTAGCATTATAAGTGACTCTAATATATCTGACTTTTCTTAAGTTAACAATAAATGATTTAGCAATTCTAGCAAATTGATAAGGTTCAAGAATTTCTTCTAATTGATAAAGTGGTTGTGTGATCTCTTCTTTATCATGATTTATCATATGCATCACTATATCATCACCAAACGATTCCAAATAAGTGACTTTATGAATATATACTTGAATCCAACCTTCAGCTGTTTGAAAAACCATTTGAGCTTTTTCAAATTCAATTTCTTTTAAAATCGGTTTTATCAACTCTATGTCTTTTCCTTCGCATAAAATACCAATTTCATCATCATTTAAGCCATCATGATGATCTATAATTTTAAAAGATGTATTCGATTTGATTTTTTCTGTTAACTGTTTATGTTGATCTTGATCCCAAATCACTTTGAACATAAACGTTCCTCCTAGTTTCATTCTATGAATGTATTATCAATAAATCAAACAAATTTAGATGAGTTGCAAAATACGTCGATAACTTACATTAATTTTATCACAACTAAAGAAAAAACTGCTAAGCAGCTTTAGCAGTTTTCATTGGTTTACTATTTTTTGGTTTTAAATCATTTGTCATACGTGCGATTGCAACAAAGACAACATAGAATTCTAATCTACCCATGAACATACCAACTGTAGATGTCCATAAAATCACTTTAGGTGCGCTATATCCTGTAATACCTACAGAAAGTCCAACAGTACCTAAAGCAGATGCGAATTCAAATAATGAATTTGTAATATTATGACCATACATTGTAAAGATTAATGTTCCTAAAACAAGTGCGATCATATAAACCATTAAGAATGAGTGATTTTGAATAATCTCTTCTTTTGAAACGACTGTTCTAATCCCTACTCTAGAAATAAATCTTGTTCTAATTGTTTTATGATGTGATAATTGTTCTTTAATATTCCACCATATAGATTTAAATGCTAATGCAACTCTATATTGTTTCATACCACCAGCAGTTGAACCCATACCAGCACCTAATACCATTAAGATAATTAAAATGGATAGGAATGCTGAAGGTAATGTTGTAAATGTATCTACTGTTTGATAACCTGTACCGGTAATTGCTGAGAAGAATTGAAATGATGATACTCTAAGCGCTTCACCAAAACCATCACTATAGTTTTGCATAAAGTTAATTGTTAGCCATGGAAGGAAAATTAATACTAAAAGACCTAATAATCTTAATTCAACATGACCAAACACATTTTTAAATTTACCTCTTAATAAGAATAGATGTACGAAGAAATTAGTACCACCTAAAATCATTAAGACGATAGTTGTTATTTCAATACCTAGACTATTAAATGATCCAATTGATCCTGGATCAGTTGAGAATCCACCAGTAGCAACCGCACAAATTGAATGATTGATTGCTTCAAATGGTGTCATACCAAATAATACATAGACAATCGCACCAGCGACAATATAACCTACATAAATCGATAGAATAATACGACCAGAACGAATCAAGTTTGGTACTAATTTATCACTATGTCCTTCTGCACTATATAGTCTCATACCAAATTTATCAGAGATTGCTGATGTTAATACTAAGACTAACCCAACCCCACCGACAAATTGAAGCATACTTCTAAATAATAAGAATATATGTGGTGTTTCAGTGACATCAACAACTGTTAACCCTGTTGTTGAATAGCCTGACGTAGTTTCAAATATTGCTTGTGTAAAGTTGAATTTACCAGTAAGCATAAACGGCACAGCTGAAACTGTAATTGCTAATACCCAGATAAACACAACTAAAATTGCATCTTGTGATCTTTCCAATCTTCCTTTTTCTCTTCCCCTAAAAAAGAAGATAATAATTAATCCGATAAAAATCGCAGATAATGAAGGAATTAAAAACTCATCCATGTACTGAATTTCTTCTGGATAGAAAGGAATAATCGTTAATGGGATTAAATTAATTAATCCAATAAGTACTGAAAATATACCTAAATAGTTAATAATTAATGGATATCCTGATGTAATTTTCTTATTCATGTTCATCATCTTTTCTTTTGAATGAAATCAATCAATTTATCTTGTTCATCAGGTGTTGTTACAATGATTAAATTATCATCTGATTTAATGATCGTACGACCATTTGGAATAATTACATGTGGATCTCTAAAGATACAACTAATATTCATATTTTTAGGAAATTCTATATCCATAATTTGTTTATCAACGATTGCAAAATCTTTTTTAATCGGCACTTCTAACATCACAATTTTTTCATCTTCAATTGATAATGTTTTAATAATGTTTTCTACTGATGACTCATTTAATATAGATTGAGCCATTAAATAGGTAGAACTAATTACTGAATCAATGCCTAATTTTTTGAATAGTTCAACGTTTTTAGGGTTCTTAACTTTTGAAACAGTTTTTTTAATATTAAATAATTTTTTAGCAGTTAAGCAAGTGACATAATTATCTGTATCATGATCTGATAAAGCTAATAATACATCAGCATTTTGTGCTTCCGCATCTTGTAATACATATGCTTTTGTTGGATCACCAGGAAATACATCAATATCGTTTGAACTACTAATATATTCTGCAAAGCTTGGATCATTGTTAATGACAATAAGTTCATGGCGCTCTTTTTTAAGCATGCTGATGATGTAATCAGCTTCATGCTTTCCGCCTGTAATTACTATTTTCATTCTTCTTCCTCACTTTCATTTAAGTCATTAAATTCAGTTAATGACAATGTGAAAGGATAAATCGCTTTAATATTTGTACCTTCTAATAATTTACCTTTATCGTTATCTGAGATACGCACAAAGATTTTAGGTACATTGTAAACATAGTAACAAACATGAGCTAAAAAGATATTAACGTTATCTTGATCAGTGGTAATCACAGCTGTTTTCGCTTGTTTGATAAAAGCATTTGTTAAAACACTAAGATCAGTTGCATCCCCAACAACTTGATAACCTGAAAATGATTCTTGAAGTTTTCTAAATGAATCATCTGTCGCATCTATGATGATAACATCTTCACCTTTTTCAGACATTTTTGTTGCAATATTAGAACCAAGACGTCCTGATCCTATGACAACAAACTTATTTCTTTTCATAAATTGCTCCTTTAAAAACAATATATTATATCTTCCATATTTTAACACTATTTTAATAAAACACCAAATAATAGTATATTATTTTACAATATTAAATCTTAATATTTCACTTATTTTTCAACAGGTGTTAGTAGTTTATGATACGTATTATCCATTAAGATTGCACCAAATGGCGCTGTAATAATGATTGCAAGTACTGATACCATTAAGATAAATTCACCATATGGAAGTCCTAGGGTTAATGGAATAGCACCAATAGCTGCTTGTACAGTAGCTTTTGGTGTATATGAGAATGCAGCAAACAATCTCTCATTCATCGTTAAATTAGTTTTTGATGTTGCGATGAATACAGCACCTATTCTAAATACTAATGCAATAATGATTAATATAATCGCAAATAAACCAACATTTAACAATACTGTAATATCAACTAATGCTCCAACTAGTACAAATAGCATAATTTCAGCAATAACCCAAATTTTTTCAAACTTCTTAACAAGACGTTTTGCTAGTACTAAGTAATTCTTATTGATACTCATCGCAAGTGCCATCACAGCTAATAGTCCAGAAATAGCTACATAACTATTAACAGCATCTTCTAAGGCAAGTAATATAAATCCAAAGCTAAAAATCACTAATACTTTCAATGTGTCTCTCATATGTACTTTCTTAAAGAAATATGTAAGTAATAATCCAGTAACAGCACCAATGATCAAACCTAAAACTATTGAGATAGGTACATTTAAAAATGTCATCACACCAATAGACCCACCTTGTTGGTATTGAATAAGCGCATAGAAAATAATGATAGCATACACATCATCAATAGATGCTGCTGCTAAAATCATTTGAGGTACTTTCTTGTGTTTACCATAACCTTGTTCCATAAGTTTAATCATACGAGGTACAACAACTGCTGGTGAAACTGCTGCTACAATAGCACCCATTGTCATTGCTGATACATAAGTTATATCAAAAAACATCGGTGCAAACACTGTAATCGCGATAATTTCAATGGTTGCTGGTAAAAATGATAATAATATCGCAGGACGACCAACTTTCTTTAAATCCTCTAAATCTAGAGATAATCCTGCTCTAATTAAGATAACAATTAAAGCAATCTCTCTAAGTTCTGCTGATATATTTAGAATCTCTCCATCTATAAAATCTAATAGATGTGGTCCTAATATAATCCCTGCGATAAGCATACCAAGTATGCCTGGTAGATTAAATTTCTTAAAAATAGATGATAGCATTAAGCTAAATAAAATGATAATTGCAATACTTAATAACATAAATCCTCCAAAAAAAAATTCTACAACAAAAAAATTGTTGTAGAAGTCATTAGCATATACGCGGTTCTAGCTTTCGCTAAGGGAGACGTTCATTCCCTATGTCTTATTATAGTTAAAACCTTAAATTTGTCAATCATTTGAACAAACTTCTTGATCTGACTCATATCTTAGTTTTTATTTAATATCTTATTTTTATCAATAGCATATTTATCATATGATAAGAGATAAACTCCTTATAAAACAACATTAAATAATTGTTTATTTGAAATGAATAAATCTATTTGTTTGATAATTAGTGCCATTCTACGATGTGTAACCATTGGTGATGCACTCGCGTTATGCGGTGTGATAAATAAATTTTTAGCATCCCATAAAGGATCATTTTCAGGCAGTGGTTCTGGATAAGTAACATCAATTGCAGCACCTCGTATGACACCTTCATTTAATGCCTTTATTAAAGCATCTTGATCAATAATTTCACCACGACCAATATTAATAATTAGTGTAGATGGCTTCATTAAAGATAAAGTCTTTTCATTAATCATGTGGCGTGTATATTTGTTTAAAGGTAGTGATATAACCACATAATCACAAGTCATAAAATGTGCATTAAGTTCTTTATCGCAAGTAATGATTTTATCAAAGTATGGTACTTCTTCATAAGACTTTTTATATCCTATAGTTTCCATATCAAATCCTTTAAGTCTTTTCGCAATCGCTTGACCAATTGAACCTGCACCTAAGATGAGTGCTTGTTGTTCATATAATTCATACATTTGTGGCTGATGTTTCCAAATATGATCATCCATATTCTTTTGATGGTCAATAATATTTCTATTAAAATATAACATTTTGGCAACGACATCTTCAGCGATTTGTATGTCATATAATCCTTTAGCATTCGTCACTATAATGTTTCTTTGTTTCATATATGATAGGTTTAGATGATCATAACCAGAAGATATTAATATGACTAGTTTAAGATGCTTAAATTGGTCAAAAAATTTATCTGGTACACCTTCATAAAAACCTACAAGTATTTCACATGCAGGATCTACCTCAAAAACAAACTCTATGTCCTGATAATAATTAATTAATTCTGTATAATGTTGTTGTTTAATATATGTCGTTTCTAAAAATACTTTCATAATTTACTCTCCTATAAACAGGTCATAAGCTAATCTTTTACGGTCCCCTTTTGTTCTAAATGATAACATAATCACACCACAATATTCAAATCCGTATTTTTGAAACAGTCTTTGGGCATGTTTATTATCTTCGTGTGTATCAATTCTAATAACATCTATTTGATGATCTTTAGCATATTTAATACTATAATTCATTAATTCATCTGCAATACCTTTTTTTAAATAATCTTGTTTGACTGCTAATCTGTGAATAGTTAAATAAGGTAGGTCATAATGCCAATTGCCATCAATCTCTAAATAAGTTTCCTCAATTTCATGCATTAGATATATCATACCAATAATTTCATGATTAACTTCATATACATAAAAAGAACCTTGTTCTATTTCATGTAAAATATGATTTACTGAAGGTTCTTCATGTTGCCATTGATTGACATTTCTTGATTTTAATAACGCAGATGCATCTAATCTAAGCTGCCATATTTTATCAATATCAGCCTTTGTTGCTAATCTAATCATTTTGGACCAATACGATGCTCATAGGACATGCATCTAGACCTAAGAATGGAACAACAAGACCATACATCATGTAAACACCAGCTTCAACCTCTTTAAGTCGAAGGCCTTCAATGATGTCGATATCTTTAGCCATTAATACTTTATGTGTTGGATGACCTTTTTGACTTCTCTCAATACCAAGACCATCAACAGCTACACCACTGATGTTAAGTGATGCTAAATAAGTAGCTGCATCTTCTTTGACAAAGATGAATTCGAAATTGAATTCATCTTCAAAACTGTTTCTAGTCTTGAAGATGACAAAATCATTTTCCTTGATATCTAAATCTTTAATATCATCATATGTAATGCCATCATTAACATCTGATAAATCAAAGACCTTTACTTCTCTAATAAAACGTTTGAAGTCTAATGAAGATGAATCTTTACCACCTTCAATCATATGTAGTGGAAAATCAAGATGTGTCCCAGTATGAACATTCATCGATACAACTGTTTCATGATGACCTGAGTCAGCAAAATCAGCAACCGTCTTAAAAATCGGTTTTTTACTTTTCATATTTTTATATACCTGTACTTCAGGATGAATTTTCATAGTTACATCATAGATTTTCATTACATGACCTCATTTTCTTTTTCTAGTATTAATTGTTTTAAGTCTTCATAAGATTTATAAGTTACAGGTTTAAATTGATGTTTCTTGATATCATCAATAAACTTCCATGTAAGTTCAATCTCATCCCATCTTGTAAATAATGTTTTATGTTGCTCTGCAATATCTAATAATAGTTTTTCATATGCTTCTGTCATATTACCAAAAGCCTTGCAGGCAATACAGTATTCCATTTCAACAGATTCAATTTCTTCTCTAAGTCCTGGAACTTTACTATTTAATGATAAACCAAAACCGTCTTGTGGAGCGATTTTAATAAATAATTTATTTGTAGCTAGAGGTAAATTCCACTTTCTTTGTTCGCTAGTTTCTTCAAATTCTACGATAATTACAGATTCTTTAACATCAAGTTTTTTACCTGTCATCACATAGAAAGGAACACCTTTAAATCTTGGTGTTTGCACAAATGCTTTTAGGAATACAAATGTCTCAGTATCACTGTTTTCTTTAATACCTTTTTCATTTAAATAACCATCATATTGACCAAAGATCACTGAATTAGGATCAAATGTTAAATGTTTGAAAACTTCTACTTTTTCATTTTTAACATCCTCTGAATAATAAGATAATGGTGTATCCATAGCAACCATACTTAACATTTGTAATAAATGTGATTGTACCATGTCTTTTAAAGCACCAGAATCATCATAATATCCAGCACGTCCTAGGATACCATCTGTTTCTTTTACGATGATTTTAATATTCTTGATCGTTCTATTATGCCAAACTTCTTCAAAAATACGATTAGCAAATCTAACCATTAAGATATTTTGAATCATTTCTTTACCTAAGTAATGATCAATACGATAAATTTGTTTTTCATCAAAATAATTCCATAGCATTTGATTAATCTTTTTAGCACTTGGTAAATCATGTCCAAAAGGCTTTTCAAATACTAATGAGTGATTCATATCACCTTTTTCAATAAGTGATACTTCTGATAAATACTTAGCAACATCATCAAAGAATTGTGGTGCTATCGCTAAATAATATAATTGTTTTGTATCTTTGTCTGCAAATTGATTTAGATAAGTTTTCAATCCAGCATAATCATCTTTATCTGTGATTTGCATTTGATAATAATCTACAAATTCGCTTAATAACTTTTTGTCTAACTTATTGTTGTCTGTGCCAACAACGTAGTCAAGATATTGATTTGTATCATAATCCCTTCTACCTACAGCAACAACTTTAATATTTTTAGAAATTTGTTCTTGTTGGTATAATCTTGAGATTGCAGGTAATAACTTTCTTGAAGTTAAATCCCCTGTTGATCCAAAGATAACAAAAATGATATCTTTCATTATTTTTTATAAACAGCGTGTCCGCCGAATTCCTTTCTCATTGCTGCAACTACTTTTTCAGCAAACTTATCATCATCTCTTGATTTAAATCTAGAGAATAATGATTGTGTAATGACAGGTGCTGCGACTTTTAATTTTAATGCTTCTTCGATTGTCCACATACCTTCACCTGAATCATCAACACGTCCAGTGATTTCATCTAAATGCGCATCTTTTTTAAATGCATTATGAATATATCCAATTAAATTAGATTCAATAATTGAACCATGATTCCACATACGCGTAATATCTTCATAATCAAGATCGAAACTTGAAGCTTCTAATAAGTCAAAACCTTCAGCAATTGCTTGCATCATACCGTATTCAATACCATTGTGAACCATTTTAACAAAATGTCCACTACCTGGTTTACCTGTATAAGCATAACCATTTTCAACTGCTACATCTTCAAATACTTGTGTTACATAGTCAACGACTTCTTTTTCTCCACCAGCCATTAAACATGCACCATTTCTAGCACCATATGTACCACCTGATGTACCTAAATCAATAAAATCAATGCCTTTTTCTTTTAGTGAAACATATCTTGCCATTGATTTATTGAAGTTTGAGTTACCAGCATCAATAATAATATCTTTTTCATTTAGTAGTGGCAACATTTCTTCTAATACAGAATCTACAAATTGATTTGGAACTAACATCCAAATTACTTTTCTATCACCGTCATCTACTAATGTTTCTTTTAAAGTTTTAAATACTTTTATACCTTCTTTAGAAAGTGCTGCTCTTGCATCTTCATTTAAATCAAAACCAAAAACTTCGTGTCCATGGTCTTTCAAATTCAACGCAATATTTGCCCCCATTTTACCTAAACCTATTAATCTAATCTTCATGAGATACCTCCTAAATATATATTATAAAATTCTTTTTATAATATCTCATTCTTATAATAATTATAGCATATGTTCATATCTTAATTGTAAGAAATGTTTTACCATGTTATAATGTTTAAGGATTGGATGTGAAGATTATGAATGATCAATTGATCAAAAAATTTATTGACAAAATGATAGATTTATCAAAACCTGAAGCACCTTATTGGAACATTGAAGCGATACGTGCTGGTAAAAAACCTCATTGGAATTATATCGATGGTTGTATGATGACATCTTTAATGTCTTTATACGATGAAACTAAAGATGAAAAATATATAGAATTCGTTAAAAAATTTATTAACTTCTATGTGAACGATGATGGTAGTATTGTAGGATATCATAAAGAAAACTATAGTACTGATGACATTTGTGAAAGTCGTATTTTATTTGATTTACACAAATTAACAAATGATGAAAAATATGTTAAGGCAATCGAATTAACTTATTCACAAGTTTTAGAACACCCTAGAACTTTCGAAGGAAACTTTTGGCATAAGAAAATTTATCCTAATCAAGTTTGGTTAGATGGTCTATTTATGGCACTACCATTTTATACACAATATGAAACATACTATAACAACAAGAAAAATTATGATGATATTATCATGCAATTTAAAAACGTTAGAAAACGTATGTTTAGTGAAAGTAAACAACTTTACTTCCATGGATATGATGCATCTAAATCAATTTTTTGGGCAGATAAAGAAACTGGTTTATCAGAAAACTTCTGGCTAAGAGCTATGGGTTGGTTTGCTGTTGCTATCGTAGATGTTGCATCTTATATGGATGATGAAGACAAAGTCACTAACTTCTTTAAACCTTTATTAAAAGAAGCTGTTGATGGTCTACTTCAATATCAAGATGAAAAATCTAAATTATTCTATGATGTTATTGACCTTGGAGATAAAGAAGGTAATTATTTAGAATCAAGTGGTAGTTCATTGATCAGTTATGCCATATTAAAAGGGACAAGACTTGGTTTACTTGATGCTTCTTATGCTGTTAAAGGATTAGAAATATTCAATGGTATTTGCGACACTTACTTATCTGAAGTCGATGGTGACTTAAACATGAAAGGTATCGTATTAGTATCTGGTTTAGGACCGGAGAACAATTTAAGACGTGATGGTTCATTTGACTATTATATGTCAGAACCGATCGTTGAAAACGATGCTAAAGGTGTAGGTCCATTGATTATGGCTTATACTGAGGTTATCAAACTTAATCAATAATTAAAAAGCACTAACTCTATGGTTAGTGCTTTCTTTTATAAATTAATATGAGTTTTCTGTTTTCTCAGTAATAATATTATCACTACGAGCAATATTGAACTTAATATAAACATAATCGCTGTTGAGTTAAATAAGAAATTAGGTTTTATTTGATATAAGAATCCACCTAATAATGGCCCTATAATCATGCCAAGAGAGAAAAATGATTGTCTAACACCCATCGCTAAACTATATTTTCCATCAGTGACTTGTTCTGAGATATAGGTTTGTTCTAGAGGTTGATATATCGTTCTTAAAACAATAAACACCATATAGAATGAATATATGTTAAACATAAAATTAGATGAATTAAATACATAGATAATAATGATTGCAGATAATATGTGCATCACTAAAATCACTGTCAATAATTTTTTCGCTTTTTTAAATAAAGGTACAATCAAGAAACTTGTAAATAGTGATACAAAACCAGTAATCATCACAAACGTACCAATATCAGCTGATAGATAGCCTAATTCATTGAAATATACATCAAGATATTTTTCGACATTAATTCTCCCCATTGAAAATAAAGCAAGTGAAATCAAGAAAATAAATAATGTCGGTTTAAGAGATCCTATATATTTTAAAGATGTAAATATTGATGTTTTACTTTGCTCAACCTTTTTATGTTCAAAATTGAAAAACACCATAACAGCCAATGCTAAAACCACATTTAAAATACCTTGAATTAAAAAGACTCTACTAAAATTGTCAGTATTAAATATATCAATAAGTGTTGGATTAGAACCTAACTGGCCACCTAAATAATATCCAATTGAAGTACCCATTGTCATAAATGCAACACTATACCCTAAATTTCTTGTTCGCTTATCTTTACTTGAGGATTCAATGACCTGTGCTGTAAATAAAGTAACTGGAGCTGATGATCCAAATCCACTTAATATTCTAAATAACACCATGATAAATGGATTTGTACTATAACCAAACAACACTTGGCCTACTGCATAAATTAGAATACCAATAACAATAATGTATTTCTTATTTTTGAGTTCGCCTAAATGTCCCCATAAAAAACCACCGATCATCAATCCAAAACTCATCGATGCGAAAAATACACCAAACATATAATCATCAATGCCTAATCCAGTAACAAACTTTGGTGTTACTGGATGGGCGATATTAGCAAAAGTGCTTTGTAATAAAAATAATATGTAAATAATAAAAACTTTTGATTCTTTTTTCATAAAAAACGTCCTAACTATCAATGTATATATTTATATATACAATTTATCCTATACTAGTGTAACATATAACAAGTCTTTTTTACCCGAGATAATACTTATCTCCCTTTTTTATGTTAAGATAGTGATATATAAATATTTAAAATTATAGAGGAAATGACTATGGATCCAATTACAACTGGAATATCTGTATCTGTCTTTGCTTTATTCACATTCTTCTCAATACTTATCTCATCTTTTGTTAGCAAAGACACATTAAAAGAAAATAAACGAATTATTATATCATCATTTTTTTTACTGATTACAATCATAGCAATCACTTTCGACCTATCAGTATTTAGAGATGATGTATCTACTGTTCTATGGCAGTTTTTAATTGCGTTTAGTTTTACAATGTCAACATTTCTATTAGTTAATGAAATTAAATTACTCTATATAAGAGAAACTAGTTTAAATATTCTTCACATATTACTAATTGCTACTGCTCTTGGTGGCTTTATGGCAATCGTTATGTGGTTAGAACTATACTTTATTAGTTCTATCATATATGGATTACTTATATTATTACCTTATCTATATTTAATGTTTTTCATTAATGAGCATACTAAAAAAATATTTAAATCCGTTTTTTTCTATCAATTATCATTAATTATCATATTCTTTTCAATAAGAATCATCGAAGCAGGATCAGGTAGTGAACCTGTAGACTATAGTGAAATCACTTCTACTTATGCAGCATTAACAATGATTCCATTTATTGTCTTAATTACTGTATATATTTCATATTTATTAGAAAAAGAAAGACTTCAGAGATTACAAATTAAAAATACTCAAGTTGAGTTAGAGAAATATATTGAAAAAGTTAAAGAAGCTAGTGAAACAGATATGTTAACAGAAATTGCAAATCGATATAAGATTGCAGATAAATTAGATAATTACTTAAAAGATTATTTAAAGAATTCAGAAATATTTTCAATTATGATGATCGATGTGAACTTATTTAAATACATTAATGATAATTATGGACACGTTATTGGTGATGAAGTATTAAAATTTGTGCCGGAGGTTATTCAACCTCTCCTTGATAAAGATGATTTAATTGGACGTTGGGGTGGAGATGAATTCATCATCATACTTCCAGATCGTGATGATACATATGCACAAAATCTAAAAGATCGTATAGATGATGTATTTAAAAAGACTAAATTTGCAGTCATTGATGATTATATATCTCTAGCCATTGGATTTGTTTCAGTTGTTCATGATTTAGGCATATCCGAATTAATTAATATTGCTGATGAACGCATGTATGAAGATAAAAAAATAAAAAAAACACATCATTAATTTGATGTGTTTTTATTCGTTTTCATATCTTTCAGCATTTCCAAAAATATTTCTACCATTTTTGGATCAAATTGTGTACCACTATATTTCTTTAGTTCGCTTATTGCATATGATTGACTCATTGCTTGGCGATAAACACGATTTGATGTCATTGCTTCATATGCATCTAAAACACTAATAATTCTTGAGAATAACGGAATTTCTTCACCTTTTAATCCATCCGGATAACCTCTACCATCATATCTTTCATGGTGGTGTCTTGCAGTTAACGCAATTCTATTATTTTCTTTTGCAGAATCTAGTATCTTATATCCAATTTCTGCATGAGTTTTCATAATTTCATATTCTTCATCATTTAGTTTAGCTGGTTTATGCAATATTTCATCAGGAATTGCAATCTTACCAATATCATGGGTCATACCAGCTAATTTCAAGATTTGAGTATCAGTATCACTTAAACCCAGTTTTTCTGCAAATATTTCACAAAATTTACTGACTCTCTTAGAATGGATACGTTCATCCTCATATTTTGTTGTAAGTGTAGCAAGTATCGCTTTAACTGCATTATTTTGATGACTTTTTTCTTCAACTAATTTTTCTTCTGTAAGTTTCTTCTCAGCTTTTTTAATAAATTCACTAGCAATAATTTTCTGTCTAGTACACATTGTATATGCAGTGGCAATTGAAACACTAATATTTTGGTGATGAATTTCTTGCATTTCATGTTTTATTTTATCAATAAATGCATCTATATCAATATCTCTAGCCATCATGACGATAGCGAATCCATCACCATCCATACGATATGCATGAATGTCATCCGTTACATAATTCGCTAAAATATTCGCTACATCTTTAATGATTTGATCTCCAACTTCATAACCATATGCTTCATTGAAAATCGTCAAACTATTAATATCAAATAATATTAAAGTTGGTTTATCTTCAGCTTTAAATACTAAATTATTTAAATAATTGTTTAGTTGTTGTCTATTTTCAAGTTGTGTCATTTGATCATGAGTAGATAGATATTGCATTTGCTCTTCGGTTGCTTTTCTTTCACTAATATCTTCTACAATAACTGCAACTTCATCTTCTTTTAAATAATAGACTTGAACACTAATATATCTTTTCACATAAGTCGCATATTCTATAAAGCTAATTGATTTTTTAGATTTTAATACATACCCATAACGTTGAAGCCAAAACGGTTCTAAATTCGCATTAAATTCAGTTTGTTTAACATTAAGAATGCTTTCAGGTTTCAAACCAGTATGAAGTTCGAAATATTTATTAACTTTTCTTACAATGATATCTATTGCTTTATGATTATGATCAAAGATTACTTGTTGAATTGATAAAGCAAGTGGAATTGAATTAAATAATGTTTCATATTTATATTCACTCTCTTCTATTGCTTCTTGGATGACCTTTGCTTTTTGATATTTAAATGTGATATTTAAAAATTCTTTTTCATATTTACCATATATCACCATAAACATTGAATATCCATAACCGACAATTAATACCATATAGATCATGACAGCTAAGTTATCAAATCTTGAATGATCTTGAACGGTATTATTAGCAAATATAATTGCTGCTATTATTCTTGTAGAATCTAACAGTAAGAACATAGATAATACAACTCTAAATGGTGTCATATATATCTTATTAGATAAAACTTCACTTTTATGAGATTGATATAATTGTATGCCAAAAAATATAATTTGATTGATTGCGAAAATAATAATTCGATAGTTAGTATCTGAAATGATCAAAGTGAAAACACATAATAAGAGAGTTGCTGTTATAAATGAAACATACAAAGTCTTATTAAATTTAATATTTAAAAGTTTATATGTACCATAAGCATTTGTAAATATCGCTAAAAACAAAAATACATTGCTTATGATAATACTAAAACTTGTAGGTTTATTCGTAGAAATAAGCATCAACGCTAATCCGATTGCATAAAGAAAAAAACTAAAAAACCAATATTTAACAAAATATAGTTTATCCTTTAAAAAATACCATATAAAAAACAAAAACACAGAAATGATAAATGTAATTGATGAAAATGATATTAAAATGGTTGACCAATCTAACATATCTTAACACCTCGATTAAATCTAAATAATTTTTATTAATCTCATAGCTGGTTGTTCAAGAAAAATTTTTTCTTTTCCATCAGGTGTAAATCCTTGGTTGAAATAAAAATTGATTGCTTTTTTATTTTCTTTTAAAACCCATAATATAATTTGTTGATATCCCTTTAGTTCAGATAGACAAGCATTCATAAGTGCTTTACCAATACCATTTCTTTGATACTGACTTAAAACATATAATGCCATAATTTCCCCACTTTGGTTCGTATCTTCATCTCTTGATTCTAAATATGATGCAAAGCCCACGATTTTATTATCCACTACTGCGACTAGTGTATTTTCAGGATGTTCTTTAGCAATTCTAATTGAACGATCTAAACTTAATTTGTCCATGACTTCTTTTGAAAATATATTTGAATAAGATTCTTTCCAACTTATGTAATGAACATACCCTTTCCCATCAGCATCCTCAACGGTTGCTTTTCTAATTTTATAATTCATTATGCTTTCTTATTAACAGATCCAATATGATTGTGATCAATGAATCGTAATCTATATTTTTCTAGAGCATATTTAATGAGTTCTTCTAGATTTGTATCTGTTTGATTCGCCATACAAACAAGCGAAAAAAACACATCACCAAGTTCATCTTTAAAAGCATCATTTTTCTCAAAAGATTTCTTACCATAGTCTGTGCTTTTCAAAACTTCTTTTGATAATTCACCAGCCTCAGATAATAAATCTAACATTCTGTGTTCTACTGTTGTTCCAATCTTTCTTTCTTCAACAAAATCAAAAATGATTTTTTGTAATTCGTCCAATGTCATAAGAACACCATCCTTTTTCTTTTATTATATCATTGCATGCTTGTTTATAAAACTTTTAAGTTTTTTACTTTTATGTATAAATAACTTATAATAGATACAATATACATTTAATAAGGAGCTATCTTATGTTTAATAATGATCCATTGAAATATCCTTATCCTTCAAAAAGAAATTGTGTTTATGCCAGAAAAGGCATGGTTGCAACTTCACAACCACTAGCAGCCCAAGCTGGTCTCGAAATACTAAAAAAAGGTGGAAATGCAATTGATGCAGCGATTGCAACCGCTGCTTGTTTAACAGTTGTAGAGCCTACATCTAATGGCATTGGTAGTGATGCATTTGCACTAGTTTGGTTTAAAGATAAACTTCATGGTTTAAATGCTAGTGGATATGCACCAAAAAATATATCAATTGATAAAATTAAATCTTTAGGCTATGATGAAATACCTAGATTTGGATTTATCCCAGTAACCATACCAGGTACACCAGCTGGATGGGTGGCATTATCAGAAAAATTTGGAAATCTACCGCTCGAAGATGTATTAGCACCTGCTATAAATTATGCAAGAAATGGATATCCAATATCACCAACTTTAGGATATCATTGGCAAAACGCATTTAATATATATCATAAGCATTTTAAAGGTGAAGTCTTTAAACCTTGGTTAGATACTTTTACAAATAATGGTAATCCTCCAAAAATTGGAGATATTTGGAAATCTGAAGGTCACGCAACCACATTAGAGTTAATCGCGAAAACTAAAGGCAAAGCTTTTTACAACGGGACTCTAACAGAGAAAATTATTGAATATTCAAATATTCATAATGGCTTTTTAAGCTACGATGACTTTAAGTCCTATAAACCAACTTGGGTTGACCCAATATCAGTTAACTATAAAGGCTACACTGTTTCTGAAATACCACCAAATGGTCAAGGCATCATTGCTTTAATGGCACTTAATATGTTAAAAGATGATCAATTTGATAAATTAGAAAATGATGAAACTGTTCATAAACAAATTGAATCCATTAAATATGCTTTCTCAGATGGACATAAATATATTACTGATGAAGAAAAAATGACTATTGATTATCATGATTTATTAAATGAAACTTATAGTCAATCCAGAAGACATCAATTTACTGATCAAGCTTCTACACCAAGCCCTGGCAATCCACCAAAAGGTGGAACCGTATATTTAGCTACTGCTGATAAAGATGGTAATATGGTTTCTTATATACAAAGTAATTATATGGGATTTGGTAGTGGCATCGTCATACCTAATACTGGTATTGCATTACAAAATAGAGGACATAACTTCTCTTTTGATGAAAAACATGACAATGCTCTAGCACCAAGAAAAAAACCTTACCATACAATTATTCCTGGATTTTTATCAAAAGATCAAAATCCTATCGGTCCTTTTGGTGTTATGGGTGGCTTTATGCAACCACAAGGACATCTTCAAGTCATTATGAATTCAATAGATTTTAAACTTAATCCTCAAGCAGCATTGGATGCACCTAGATTTCAGTGGTTAAAGGATAAAAAAGTTGCTGTTGAACCAAACATGAAAGCCAGTGTTGTCAAAGGTTTAATACAAAGAGGACACGAAGTTATCATAGAACCGAACCTATCATCATTTGGTAGAGGTCAAATTATTTGGAGAAACCCTTTAACAGGTGTTTATGTTGGTGGTACTGAAGCTAGAACAGATGGTCACATTGCAGTTTGGTAAAATAAAAATACGCTAATTAGCGTATTTTTTTACTTAAATATGTTTGATAATGTTGATGAATGTTTTGAACTATATCTTCTAAATCATGATTTTCATTTTCAATTTTTAAATCAATTCGTTTTATGTGATCATCAACAAAAACTTTTCGATCATTAAGAATTCTTTCTTCAATTAAATGAGGTTGATCATTTCTTAATTTCATACGATTTCTTCTAATATCTTCAGTTGCCCAAACATAGACAACATAGACTTCATTTCCCATCGCATCAACTAAAGCATTCGCTCCATTAGGGTCAACAATAACAAGACCCATTTCATTAACATCTTTCTTTTGAATACCATAATCATGATTATTATATAAAGATACTTCTAGAAACCCATGATTTTCCTCAATTTTTTTAAATTCAGAAACAGTTAGAAAATGATAATCAATATCATCTTTCTCACCTTGTCTTTTCTCTCTAGTTGTTGTCGTTATACATTTAGTATATCCATATGTATTGAATAAGATTTTGGCTAATTCAGTTTTTCCACTAGCGCTTGCGCCAACAAGTACAATCATTTTCTCAACTCCTACGGATATTATAACATATAGGACCTAATGATTTTAGATGTTAAACTATTTTTAGTATAATAAATATAAGAGATAAATTTATACATAAAAAGGAAGATTAAACTATGAAAACTTATCAATCAAATATCAAAGCATTTTCTATGCGTGAAACAAATAAAAATGACGCTGAATTAGTCTTTAGTTTTATATACAAACTAGCTATTTATGAAAACATGACTGATGTTGTCACAGCTACTTATAAGGATATTGAAAAGTCAATATTTGAAGATCATAAAGCTGAGGTATTACTAGCTTATGAAAATGATACACCAATAGGAATATGTTTATTCCACGAAAACTATTCTACTTTTATGGGTCAAGCAAACATGTATATCGAAGATATCTTCATTGAAGAAAAGTATCGTCACCAAGGTTATGGTACTGAGATATTTAGTATCGTAAAACAAATAGCTAAAGAACGTTCATATGGACGTGTTGATTGGGTTTGCTTAGATTGGAACACTCCTTCGATAGAATTCTATAAGAAAATGGGTGCTAAACCGCTTGATGAATGGATTTTATTTAGATTAGATACTAAAAATATATAAAAGAAAAAGTTGCTAATAAGCAACTTTTTTTATGCACCTTTTGTTATATCATAATCTATGCCACTGGTTGCTCTATTAAGCGCTGCAATCAGTTTAGGATTATACCAATACATTTCTGTTCTATCATATTGTTCACCATTATCCCACAAGAATGTAGCAACTCCTAAATCATAACATTTTTTAACAAACATTTCTGAAAAATATACACAACTTTCAGGTTCATTTGGTCCAAAACCATATTCTCCTATAATAATAGGTACACCTTTTGATGTGATGAGTGATTCTAGAATTGAAATCTTATCGTTCATTTCAATGATATCTTCTTCAGATCCCCATGTATATCTTTGATTCGTAGTTGCGAACTGCCATGGTGTATAGTAATGGACTGATAAAATCATATGATTTTCAACTGTATCTTTAGGCATTTTATATAACCTACTTGATGTTTTTAAAAAGTCAGTCCAGTAACCAGCAATCAGTAAATTTCTAGTAGGATTATTACCACCAGTACTTCTGATTAAATCAACAAATCTTTGATTAAATTCATTAAGTAAATTATATGCTTTAGTAGTACTTAGATTATCAAATCCAACTTCATTCAAATTCTCAAATATTAATTTATCAGAATAGTTTTGAAATCTATTAGCTATTTGTGTCCAAAGTTTTTCATATTTATTAAATATTTCTTCTCTTAACTTCTCATCTTCAGCTAGTTTCACCCATGCGCCAAATTCAGGATCACCACCGCCATCATGATGTACATTGATAATGACATACATATCAAGCTCATATGCATAACCGACAACTTCTTCCACGCGATCCATCCAACCTTTATCAACATTATATTCAGGACCATCTTCTATGTGATCTCTCCATGTAACAGGTAGTCTAACTGCATTAATACCATCATCTTTTAAAGATTCAAAGAGTGCTTTAGTTGTCATAACATTACCCCATAGAGTCTCATCAACTGTTACACTATTTTCATCAATTCTTGAATCTCCATTTCTATCAGCATTACACACATCTAGTGTATTACCTAAATTCCATCCAATTTTCATATCAGCTACCATTTCGGTTGCAGTCATGCCGGTTAATTCATCTTTTGTTAATAAAAGATCAGAAGTATTGTGATCAACTAATACTTCATCATTTTCTTTTTCAGTACTACAACTTGATAATGTCGCCATACATATCATTGTATAAACCATAAATATGGATATCCTCCTTAGTATTTTCATCTTATTAACTCCCTTGAAAAGTTTATCATACATTTAGTTTATCACATAAACTAAATAAAAAAATAGATATTTCCATATCTATTCTTGTTATTATTCATTAAATGTTTTATATGTACCTTCACTAATAATTTTGACTTTGTTATCTTTAACACTAATTGCTGTATCTTCATCTATCGCATAACAAAGCGTCTTTATGTCTTTTGACCATTTAGTTGCTGCCTCTAAATTATTGCCAGGTAACATAGGATGATTCAAATGTGGAAATATAGAGAAATTCACTAAATTCTGTGTAAGATCATTACCTGATGGCTGCTGCCAATTAACAAAATCATTACCTATTCTTGGTGTCATAATCATAGAACCCGCACTAAGTCCTACATAGACTATATTTAGATTCTTGATTTCATTTAACAATCCCGATTGATCCATCCAATGATTTAAAAATAAAGGATCTCCACCATTGACTAGCAATACATCTGTATTTTTTAATTGATTTAACCATATAGATTTATCAATATGTGGTAATATTGATAATTCAAGAATGCCAACAGATTTCCAACCTAACTCAGCCATGGGTGTTATACTCTTACCAGCATAAAACTCATAAGCTAATCTAGCACCTTCTTTTAATGCATAGCTGGATGTAGAAATACATAGTGCATTTGATTGTTCGATTGGCTTAGTTAGAAGATTAATTAACTCATTTTTAATACTTTGATTCGTTATGCCACCTGATGTTAATAATAATTTCATCATATACCTCCTTAATATTTATTATTATAACTCTTTTAAATGAAAGAAGCCTCCAATAACTATTGAAGGCTTGTGTTTTTATTTTTTTTGAGTGAAATAAATAACAATATACCCCACAACCAATACTGATAAACCGATAATTGATGGAATGAAACTTTGAATTAGTGTTGCTGTTAATAATAACAACATACCAGCAACTGCAATAATAGGAATTACAGGGTATCCCCAAACTTGATATCTTGGATGATCTTTTACTGGTAATCTCTTTCTAAATAGGAATAATGAAATTAAGATTAATGTATTAAAAATTAATCCAGCAAATATAACAAATGTTAATAATGATTCAATATCAAAGTTTAGTAAAATTAAAATAATTGCGATGACTGCTGATAATAAAAGTGAATATACTGGAGTATGGAACTTCTTATCTTCTTTTGCAAAAATCTTAAAGAATAAACCATCTTGTGCCATCTTTTGATAAACATGAGGTGTTACCATCACAGTACCATTAAGTGCACCAAACACAGATACGGCAACTGTTGTCATAATAATTGTTTGTCCTGCTTGTCCAAACAATGCATATGCTGCATCAAAAATAAACCAACCATTGTAAGCATCAAATAGTGATTGATAACTTACTAATCTATATAATGAGAAAATGAATAAAGCATAAATAATAATCACACCAGCAATAGCAACCGTTAATGCTTTAGGTAAGTCTTTTTTAGCATCTTTCATATGTCCAGCAATTGCATTTAAATTTGTCCAGCCATCATAAGCCCAAAGTGTACCTACAATTGCAAACGCAAATGCAATCACACCTTCAAAAAATGTCATATCACCTAATGTAGATGTTGAAACTATAGGTTCTCTACCAACTAAAATACCCATTATAATAATCATGATAATCGGTATTAATTTAGCAACCATAAATACCATTTGGACAATTTCACCTAATTTAAGTCCAATATAATTAACAAAAGTTAATATGATAATTGCAGATATCGCAATTAAATTTATATAAGGTACTGCTTCAACAAATATATTTGAAATAACTTGTCCAAATAAAATTGCTAATAATGAAATACTACCAGTTGTTGATAATACCATATTCATAAATCCAGATAAAAATGCCATTTTCTTACCATATGCTTCTTTTAAGTAAACATAGTATCCACCATTTTCAGGAAATAACGATCCTAATTCTGCATAAGATAATCCAGCAAATAATGTAATAATACCACCAACAATCCAAGCTGCAAGTGATAACCATAGTGAATTCCCTGCTCTAGTCAAAATTTGACTACCTAAAAAGAAAATACCTGAGCCAATCATTATACCTGCAAGAATGGAAATACCACCCCATACAGTAATAATTTTATTATTCTTATTCATTTCTTTAATCCTCTTCTTCTATAATTTGAGTATACTTATATTTATAAGTATTCTATGCTGCGTAAACATATTATCATAATTATAATCAAAGATGCTACTTATTTACTTTGAACTGCAAACAAAAAAGTTACTTAAAATTTTTAAGTAACTTTATAATTATATTAATAATGATCTTCGATAAGTACTAAATCATCATCAAATGGTATGCAATATTTTATTGTTCTAAGGTAATTGGTGTCATTTATTGACCCTGCTTCTTCAATAAATAACCAAGCGATGATCTGATTATCCTTAATCAAATATGTTATTTCATTATAGAATTTGCCATACATAGATCTTATTGGATCATCGTATGACCCTGATATGTTGACATATGTTATATCATCTTTAGTACCGATTTTATAAACAAAGTTATCTACTTCAGAATTAAGAATCAAAAGATTGGATGGTTCAAAATCACGTGTGAATCCTGGATCTCCTGAAACCGTATAATTTGAAGTTGTTACAGTTCCGCTATCTTGATTAATTAAAAAACCAATGCCATCAATAACCTGATCATATTGATAAATATGTTGCCCATTTTCAGTCTCATCATGATATTCATCAAAGCTCTCTTGAATAGATTGATTCTCTATAGTTTTATTAAACAATGCAAAATATGCATTAGTGTCTGTATTTTCATTACGCAAGATTTCAGATATAACAAATTTAAAATCCATTAGATAGTCTTCTAAAATCATATAAGAGATACCATCTAGTTCTGCATAATCGCTATCTGTAACTTCACTAAATGCTACATCAGTAAAATAATCATTTGGTATTTCATATCTTGAATCTTCAAAATAATCAGTAAATTGTGTCTCTACAAGAAATCCATTTGTTACTTCAAATGTTAAAGTACTATCTTGTGCAGGCATTGTAAATTGATAAATCCAATTTGGTGTACCACTATATGTTTTATCGATGATTTCACCATTTAAATAGATATTTAATGAAACGTCATAAAGAATACCTACAGTGACATCAACAACTTCACCATCTCTATATTTATCATTGAGTGATTCAACCAAATAATCATCACCATCTTCAACTGTCAATTGATAATATGAGTTACTGCAACCCATTAAACTAATGATCGTAGCTATTAAAACTAAATATAATAAACTTTTTTTCATGACTACCCCCAATATAATTTTATCGCTTATATTATATCATTTATAAATTATATTTAATACCTTTATTTTTTAATATTATAATACCTGAAATATCTGTCATAGATTTATAATCCATATCGTACATATCTTTTAACTTGCTTTGTCCATATATTTCAAATATTGGATAATATTCTTCATCATCCCAAATGTCTTTGTATATGGCTTCTTGTTGTTTCATTTGATTTGTGCTTTTTGTTGAAACATCACCTATAATGATTAAGCCATTTTTGTTTAGTAAATGATCACATGATTGTAATAATTTGATTTGTTTATCATAAGTCATATGATGAATTGCATAATTAAACATAATGACATCAAACTTTTCAGTCATCAATTCAATAGCTTCATCAAAGGTTGAAAGTATGATTTTTATATTCGGCATTTTTGTTTTTGCTATGTCAATCATTTTTTGTGATAAATCTACACCAGTGATTTCATAGCCTAATTCATAGAGAGGAAAAACCATTTCTCCACTACCTATGCCCATATCTAGTATTTTTGATACGTTATTTTTTTTAATTATATTCATGATTTCAAATCTTATATCAAAATATCCTGCAAATGGATATTGATTAAGATGATAAGCATTTAATACAGCTTGATTATAGTTTTTTGCCCACTCATTAAACAATTTTTTTCGTTTATAGGTTTCAATATCAATTTTATAAAGATGATTATTTCCTTCATCTTTATATTGTATAAATCCTAATTTTTTATGCAACTGATTAGATGCCTCATTCCACACTCTTACTTCAGAATGTATTACATTAATGCCATCTGAATATAGGCTGCTTAGCATATGATCTATAAGTTTAATTGCATATCCATTTTTATAGAAATCTTTATGTGTTTGTAAACCTTCTAGTATATATTTTCCATCAATGATATTAATACGACATAGACTGACAATTTTATAGTGATCACGATATATATAATATTTATAGAAATTAGAATCATTAGGACATCCCTTTAAATAATTAACATAGTCTATTTTAATTTGTTTTTGTTTTATTAAATAGTCTGGATCATTTAAAGATATATCTCTGTCTTCTTCTAATTTATAATTCAAAACATCAAACCATTGTTCTATATCATGATTTTCTAGTAAACCTATTTTATTTTTATCCCATATTTCAAACACAATCCCACCTCATAAGAAATTATAGCATATTAGATAAAATATAAAAAAAGACGAAATAATTCGTCTTTATTTTAGGTTTTCAGTTAAATGTTTGTGGAATTGTTTGGGGATTTCAGATTTAGGAAGTCTCTCAACTGCATCTAATGATCCTAGCACTCTTGCTTTTTCATAATACCAAGCTTTATAGTCAAGGATTTCTAAGTTATCTTTAAGTGCTTGCATTTGTTCTAAAACAAGCATCTTTTGATTTTCAATAATATCCATTCTATGATCATAGTTTTCATCATCACCACGATAATAACTAACAAAAGTTTTGATATCTTTAATTGACATACCAGTATCTTTTAGACATCCTATGATATTAAGCATACCCATATCAGAATCTTTAAACATTCTAATACCACCTTTAGTTCGTTCAACAAAAGGTAACAATCCTTCTTTATCATAATATCTTAAAGTTGATGCGTTAAGATCCATCTTTTTAGCGATTTCTCCGACTGTATAATACATTGTAAACACCTCCAAACATTCATATAAATTATTATACTATATTTTATAATTTGTTATAGTCTTCTTCGTTAACTTCTTCTAACCATTCATTTGAAGCATCTTCTCCATGAAGACCAAATGCAACATGGCTAAACCAACTATCTTTTTTTGCACCATGCCAATGTTTTACATTCGCAGGAATTGTAATTGTCATACCAGGTAATAAAGAAACTGCTTCCTTACCTTCTTCTTGATACCAACCTTCACCGGCAACACAAATTAAGATTTGTCCACCACCATTGGTTGCTTTATGAATATGCCAATTATTTCTACATCCTGGTTCAAATGTGACATTAGCAATAAATAAAGGATCTACACCAGGTTTTGTCATTGGGTTTAAATAAGAATTCCCAACGAAGTATTTTGCAAACATAGTGTTTTCTACACCCTTACCATAAATATTTTTTTCATCAAATGCTTTTTCATCTAGATATTTCATCATCTTGCTCCTTATTTTTTACTAAACACTCGGAAGAAACTATGTTCTTCATAACTTTCGATTGTTTCCATTTCTAATAATGTTTTCATATCATCAACAGAAATTGTAAAATCTACACCTGCATTATCAGCCATATGGGCTTTATTTGCAGTTTTAGGTAATGCAACACATCCTAATTCTAAAACGTATCTAATACATAATTGTGCAACTGATACATTATATTTTTTAGCCATTTCTTGAACTGCTTCATTTCTTAATGCAACACCATGTGCGATTGGTGAATAAGCTTCAACAACGATTTGGTTTGCTTGACAGAAGTCAATAAGTTCTTTTGGTGTGTTACTGATATGTGTTAAGATTTGATTTACCATTGGTTTAACTTTTGCTGATTCAAGTAAGTTTTCTAAATCATCTTGTAAGAAATTAGATACACCAATAGCTTTAACCTTGCCTGCTTCATAAGCTTCTTCTAATGCTCTCCATACTTCTTTATTTTCTTCAAAGAAACGAGCATCTGCACGCCATTGATCCCATGGTTGTGGTGCATGAATAATCATTAAATCAATATATTCAATATCAAGTGCTTTTAAAGAAGCTTCAATTGAGTCTTTTGCTTCTTGGTATGTTTTAAAGCCAGCATGTACTTTACTAGTAACAAAAATCTCACTTCTATCCACACCACTATTTCTAACACCTTCACCTACACCTCTTTCATTTGCGTAAGCTTGAGCTGTATCAATATGTCTATAACCTAATTTAATTGCATCAACGACTGCATCAGCAACTTTATCATCTTCAATCATCCATGTGCCTAATCCAAGTTTTGGAATTTTAACACCATTATTTAATACAAAGTTTTCATTTAGAATCATATAAAAATCTCCTTTATTTAATATTACGCTTATATTTTACACCTTAAAGTTAACTTTAAGTCAAGGAATATGTACAAAAAAACATACTTACATGAAGTATGCTTTTTAAGATTTCTATTTAAAATATTCAATTGTATCTTTTATTGCTAAATTTAAGTCAGTTTTCTTAAACTCAGGAAATACAAGATCAAACTTCTCACTACTAAATATATAAGGTGTTTCAAATTGATATCTCATCTCATATGTTTCTCTTAAAACTGGAACAAATATCTTTAATACTTTATTCATGACCATTGATAATGGTTTAATCTTATAATCAGTTTTCAATATATCATTATATAGATGATTTATCTCATGTGTCGAATTAAATTGATAAGTAGGAAGATGCCAAGTTTGTCCATAACTTTCATTTCTCAGCGCTAATAAAACAGTGGCTTTAGCTAAATCTTTTGTATATCCATATGCATGTGGCATGTTAGGATTACCAATAAACATCGGATGTTTATGCTTAAGTATATTTTCAAGAAATGAAATATATACCATACTATTAAAAGCTTTCGGTCCAAAAAAATCAGGTGATCTTACAATAAGTATATCTAATTCATCCATTTCTTTTTCAAGCGCTTCAACTAAGCCAAGTCTTAGCATACCTTTTTTAGAGATAGGATATCTTTGATGCGTTTCTGTCATCGGTTGATTCAACTTTGGTCCATATAAGTACATATTATCAAAATATATAATTTTACTTTTATTTTGTTTTGCAGCATCAATGATATTAGCTATGATAATTGGAAAATCTCTTTGCCATATTTTATAAAAATAAGGTAGGCCTACAGCAATATAAATATGAGTTGCTTGTTTGCTGACATTTGATACTTCTGCTTTATTTAATGCATCAGTAATCAAATAATCTTTTTCCTCTTTATCTTTTCTACCAATTTTATAAACTGTTTTATTTTGATCTTTTAATGATTGATATATTGCTTCACCAATCGGACCATTACCACCAAAAATAATGTGTTTTTCCATATCATATATCTCCTTTAATTGAATCATATAATGTTTCAACCATTTGATTAATTTCATCAATGATTTCATCTTGATGTGCTTTAAATTCATCACTACTATCTGTCAAAGGTATTTGTTTAAGTATTTTAATAATGAGTCTATAACTTGTTATTTTACGTTCTAGATCTATAATCTTATCATCAAAAATTTTATTAACTTTATCATTACAAGCTTTAGACGGTGGTAAATAAAGACTATCAAATAATGTCTTTATATCTTTTAAAGAAAACTGTGCATACTGTAATACAGTAATCATCTTTAAAGCATATAAATCTTTATCTGTATAAGTTCTGTAGTTATTTTCATGTCTAATCGGATTTAAAAGTCCTAATTTTTCATAATATCTTAATGTGTGTACTGATATGTTTGTTAAGTCTGATAATGCTTTAATTTTCATATGATCATCTCCTATATTGTGATTTTAACATTAGAGTAAACTCTAAAGTCAAGTATAAAAATAAAACACATGAAATTACATGTGTTTGCTGCTAATCATTTAAATCTATTTGATAGACTTCACTAGTCTGTCCGTAATAAGTCGTAATGATCAACTTATCATCATTTATACCATAAGTTGAAGTTGCATCTTCTCCTTGTGATGCAACACCAATTTTATGTGATATGAGGAAATTATCTTTAAGATATAGTGTATCAGAACCACCAAAGAGAAATCTAAATTCACTAATATATACTGTATAACCATCTTGCTTGATCATGTCTTTGCTTTCAGTTGATAGCATTGCTAATACTGATAAAACAATAAAACCTGAAAAAGCCATGACTGATAATAATATTTTCAAATGCTTTCCTCTGTTATAGATCATTAAGATGACATAGTTAAACAAGCCAAATATACCTATAACAATCAATATCACTGGAAATGGTAAGATAAGATCTATGTTAAAACGTATATCTTTTAAAAAGATTGCTACTACTAGTTTAATAACTATAACGATTACAAACAATAAATCTATACCAAGCAATACTTTATTTTTTTTCAAAATGTTAAACATCGTTTAACCCCCAAACAACTATTAATATCATTAAATATACCATATATATTTCAATCCCACAAACCTATTCTTAGATTTTATCTAAATAATGAAAATAAATCATATGATGAAACCTTGAAATGTATCAATAGATGTGTATAATATATACTGGAAAGTAGGATAACGATGAAAAAACTTAATGTCTTAACAAAAGGAATTCTAGCAGGTATATTAATAGGACTCGCTGGAAGTATTTATTTAAGTGTTGAAAACAACATATTAGGAGCTTTTTTATTTAGTTTTGGACTCCTAATGATCTGTGCAGCAGGTTATAATTTATATACTGGTAAGGTTGGCTATATCATTGATAACAAAAAAGGTTATATGATCGATGTATTATTAATGATTTTAGGTAATTTATTAGGTGTATCACTTATCAGTTTATTGATATCACTTGCAGGACTAACTAATATTAGTGAACACGCTCATCTTGTATCAGCTAAATATGTAGATCATCATTGGTATGAAATGTTAGGTCTATCTATATTATGTGGTATGATGATGTATTTAGGTGTAGAAGGCTATAAACGAATCAAAAATGATATAGCAAAAACATTATTAGTGATATTTGCAGTGATGATATTTATTTTAGCTGGATTTGAACATAGTATCGCATTTGCATTTTATTATATCGCATCACCCAAAGCAGAAATGATTTACTTATATGCATTCATCATCATGCTCATCGGTAATGGTTTAGGTGCAGTCATCATAAACGCATTAGAAAAACTTTCTAAACTTAAATAAATTAAAAATGACATCGATGATGTCATTTTTTTATGTATTAGATGAGGGTGGTACTAAATCAAGATATGCATAATAATTAAAATCATAATCAACCATTTCCAAATCATCATTTTTAGAATAATCAAGTATAAACATGTATGCCCCACTTTCAAGTTCCGCATTATAACCAAATAATCCAGAATAACCATTTAATACAATTGTTTGTTTCGTATCTAGATTTATTAAACTTCCTTTAATAACAGTAGCAACATTATAGACTTCATCTGTGAAGTTAATATTAAATATCCTTGTTTCTTCTATGTCAAACATAAGTTTAATTGACTTTGGTCTACCACTGATTTCAACAGTTTGATCAAACACCATGTCAATTTCGTCATCAAAGAAAACATACACTTCTAAAGTATTTGATACTAAAGTTTTGGGAATTGAAAAGACCATTGTATATGTTCCAAAAGCAGTCATCACAAGTTTATCAGGTGTTTCATAACAATCTAAAAGTAATTTATCATCTATTACTTGATAATCTTTAAAACTATATATATCAGTACCCAAATTATTATTCATGAATGTATAAACATACAATTGATTATCATCAAAAAAGGTTTCATCTAAACCATAATCAAATCCTAAATTAACATATGCATCATATGTTTTTATCCATGACACCGGTAGTGTTTCAGTTGTACGTTCTGAACTTGATGCTGAGTAAATAAGTTCAATTATTGGTTTGTCGCTGCAACTCGACATAAGTATTATAATAAATAATAAATTTATAATTAACACTGTTTTTTTCATAATTCACCTCTTCTTATTTGATTGACTTCATTATAACTCTTACAAATAATAAATGTAATAACCTCATTGATAAGATGCACAATTTTAATATAAAATACAAATTAATCTATTTGATCATATATGATATGTATATATTTTTTCTTTAATTTTAAATCCAATTTTCTTATATTGTTCTAAATCAACAATTTCGTCACCTGATAATAACAATAAGATGTTATGAATATCATGACTTAAATTGTCATGGATTTTACCAATCAAATCAAGCTTCAATCGGTGATCATTAGTGTAAATAAAGTAGATTTCTTCTTCACTTCGATTAAAATTAGACACTACTATGTATCCATCTATACCATTGTCCTTTTGTGAAATATAAATATTAAAACGGTCTAGATTATTTAATAATCTAGTTGAATCCCAGTAAACATCTTTATAATACATATTATGTATTGCTACAAACTCAGTTTCAAATGATTTTGATAAATTTATTATATGATGATCATCACGATGAGTCCTAGGTAATTCAGCGTTTGAGATAGACATCATGATTTCAATCCCATCTGTTTTAGCTTTTAACTCATTTAAAACATCAATGATATCAGTATTTTTGTCACTGATAACAAAGTCAATTTTATAATTAGCATACAACTCTTTTAAATATATGATAAATTTCTTCAAATTTTCCTTATATTCTTTACTTGAAAAATAAGAGAGTATTTGAATATAAGATTCATCTTTTTCAATGAGAACTTCTAAATAAGCAATCAGTAAGTCATTTTCATATAACACATATTGCTGATGATTCACAGATGTGATTCTACCTTCTATGCGTCTTAATATATCTATACTAGATGTAGGATAATATCTGATCTGATGAGTATTAATATGTTCATTCTTAATCAAATCTACACATGTTGTAATATCATCTCCATTGATTATTCTTATCATAGATATTCCCCCTTTCATTTTGTATAAAACGTGTTTTGTAAGTTAATTTGATTATAACATGTGTAAAAAAATAAACATAACTTTAGAAAAGTTATGTTTGAATTTTATATTAATTTAATTAAATGAATTTAACCTTTATATTTTCTAATAGGCAAATATTTAGAAACTTGTCCAACATATTTTTCATACTCACTATATTTACTTAATGAAATACCTTCTGAGAACTTTGAACTACCGATAAATAGTAGAATTAAGAACATAGATCCTACAAGTGTCCAATTAAAGAAGAAATAAGTAGTAACACCTGCACTTATTGTAAATAGATATAGAACAAACCAAATAGATTGTTCAGAAAAATAATTAGGATGTCTAGAACGAGACCATAACCCTTGAGTGTTAAATCCTTTATTATATGGACTAGGTAATTCTTCTAAATTTTTTCCTTCTTTTAACATACGATTCTTAGTTGTATGAAATGACATTTGTTGTTTATCTGCAATCGTTTCTAGAATAATAAATCCTAATAATAAAGCAGCAACTAATATATCTAATAAATTAAATGAAGCTGTTGACTCCATAACTGCAAGTAGTGGTAGAGTAATTGCTAAAACTAAAGCATTTTGATATATAGAAATAAAGAATAAATCAAATAATGCCCATTTCCATTTTTTATTTAAATTAGGATCTTCTCTTAAAACAACCCATCTATAATCTTCCTCACCTGACCAAAACTTTAAAGAATATGCACCTTTTTTGGCAAAGTTAAAAGTTAATCTAGCACCCCAAATAGTTATGAGGATTGTCATCACTACTAATCTTAAATTCATACCGCTTTTAAAAGTTATTACCCAAGCATATATTATTGGTAAGACTGACCATAATTTATCCATTTGAGAATTATTTCCTGTAAGTTCACCTACAATAAAGCAATATGCCATACTAATACCACAAATAATTGCAAGTAGTATCAATGTATCAAACTGAAGATCGCTAAAACCAAATCCCCCTAAAACAAATCCTAAAACTGCTAATACTAATGTCATCACTACTGTAATAATTGTACTTAAGTTTTTTTTCATATAACTGTCCTTTTGATTTTGTTGATGCATACATATGATTTATTCGATATGTTTGATCTAACTTATTTAAACTTTCATATAAACCATTGTAACATATCTTATATATTTTTTTAAAAATCCAACTAGCTAATAATAATCCCTATAATATCTATGTAATATAGATCACAGCAGTTCTGATAAAATGAGTCAATATAATATTATTAAACAATCCTCTATTTTGAAGTGTATATACAAAACTTATTATACTCATTGATAATATCATTCCGATAATCTAATACTCATTTTAAATAATTGTCCTATGTGACAAATTTTATGATACCGGTTGTAAAACTGTAAATTAATTTTGTATGAGCAAGATACTATAAAATAAGAAACAAAAAAGCAAATCTATATATGAAACTAATAGATTTGCTTTTCATTTATCAAATTAACTCTTGAATGTTAATTACATTAGAATACTGTTTAAAAATTAATTATTCTTCAATAATCCATACCCACCTATAATTCCTGCAATTGAGAACAATACTCCACTGACAATAGCTTCCCAAGAGAGCATAATATCCTCTTGATCAACTAAATTCGAAGCCGCATCAGTCAAGACTATAATTTCTGGTGCAATGAAAATAAGTACAGCATTAACAGCAAATAATGCTAGAACGATTAAGTTAACAAGTTTGCTAGGCAGTATTGTTGATATAAGTACAAAAATAACTGCTGCAATAGTTAATAATATAACTAAAAACAATTGAAAACTAAACTCTAATACTTGAAATGAGACAGAGAAAGGACCCCAACTCTCAGCAGTTGTAAAACCAAATATAACTTCATAACCAACTAAATTAGTATCATTAATAGTAATTGCAGGAAGAAATATAAATAATGCTAAGGCAATAATCCCTATAATAACACTAACACCTGCAAAAGATATAAATTTATTATTTTTCATATGAATTCCTCCTTTTATTTTTTAGTAAATAAATTTAATAATGAGACAAAAACAACTGCTCCTAGGATAGATGTAAAGAAACCTTCCCATGATATTGCTGTTGTTTGAAAAGAATGAAACCCCGTGCCTGCCCAACCAGCTAGAAATGAACCGATAATCCCTACGATGATATTACCCAAAAATCCTCTATGATTTTTAGTTAACCATCCAGAGACTATCCCTACTATGGCCCCAAATAAAATCCACAATACTATATTCATTGATATTTCACCACCTTTACAAATAGTATACCGAATATATACTTTCATGTCAATTTAATCGCTCTATTAGGCCGTTTTTTAGTTCATCTAACTAGAATAGAACTTAAATGAATAGCAACTTATAAAAACATATACTATGAATTTTGTATTATATATTGGACAACAAAAAATACAATTAAACATTACAAATATACAAAGTTTCGGTTATGTTTTTATTGTTATAGATATTTCTAGAAAGAGATTCATTTATGTGATTTGAATATTATTATATCAACAATAACCAGGTATACTATTTATGTATATAAAAAAGCACATTGTTCAGATGTGCTTTAAATATATGATTTTAAAATTATTTTACATTTTATTGTTTTATAGAATTTTTTAATTATACTTTTTTTGGAATAATTTAACTTCACTCTAATATAATGAACATTCAATTCTTATCCTTAGAATTTAGAGTATCCAGATTTCCCATTTCTCAATATTTTTACTCTTAAAAAACCCAAATAATCATTTAAACTATTTTTTTTATCAAGTAATTCCTTAAACTTAATAAGTATATAATAATATTCTATGTCACGTGTAAGACTTCTTCTGAATTTTCTCTCTCTTTTTTATACACATAGTAATAATAGTATCCACCATAAGAAACAGATCCCAAAATCATTAAGATGACTATAATCCACCAGAAACTAAATCCTTGGCCTGTATCTTGTTGAAGCATAATTACATTAGTAAGTTCTGTCAACTCCAATGAAATGCTTCCATCCTCATTGATTGTATAGCTTAATTCTTCATATGCTCCGGCTTGACTGCTCACAAGCATCGATGTTTCTGGATCAAATCCTTTAAACATGATTTTTATTTTCAAAGGGGAGTTTAAAAAAATTAGTTCTGATGCACTGCCACCATTCACTGATAGTGTTAAGACTAAGTTATACCCTGAAACTACATTGTATTCACTGACTGTTAAATTGTTTAAATCATTTTCAAAAATATTTTCAAGAGTTTTTGATTCCAACGATAATAACTCGAAATCAAACAAAAAATCACTATTATAATATGTTTGACTACTTATTAAGTCATCAGTATTTACACCTAAGCCTTGAGGATCACTATCAAGTTTAATCCATGCTGCAGTTAATGTGAGATCATGATCTGGCATTGAATAAGGTAGATCTTTCCACCCATTAAACTGATAACCTTCTCTAATTGGATTATTGTTTATCAATATTGCCTCATTATATGTATATGTAATGGGTTGTAGTGCGGTACCCCCATTTGTATTGAATGTAATTGTATAAATTATAGCTTCCCATTTTGCATACAATGTAAAATCCCCTATTTGACCTGGTGTAAAAGTTTGAATTTCATCGTTTTCATCATACCAACCAAGAAAACGATATCCTATTCTTTGTGGTTCATCAAAAGTCAAATCAGTTGTATCAGTATTGTATGAATTCGTCGTTGTATTTCCTCTATCATCAAATGTAATTGTGTATGTATTAGGTATCCATTTTCCATACAAATCAATATTACCTGTGGTTCCATACAAATTTGATTTTGGATATCCTTGAAAGTCATCAGTTAAGTACCACCCAAATGTATATCCATCTCTTGAGTCTGGTATGTCTATAGAGTAATCATCTACTGTATATGTTCCAGTTGTTATATGACCATCAAGATGATAAGTTATATTATAAGTCTCAATTGACCATGAAGCATAAAGTCTCGTTAATTGATTGACATCAGATAATTGTAGTTGCATAATCGCAAGATCACTTGAGTCATTTTGATTTCTCAACCATCCATTAAACTCATAGCCTTCATTAATTAAAACCGGTAGTTGATTTTGATATGTTAAATAGGTATAGCGGTATGTGTTTCCTTGTGATGGATTTTCATAACCCCCTATACTATGTGATAATGTCACAGTATAATTTACTGGTGTATACATTGGAATTACTGTTATATTTTTATCACTATCAAAAATAATATTGCCTGTAGATATATCTATATCAACTTCATCACCAGTATCTTCAATTATCCATTCACCACTATTTTCATAATAGTATTCTATATGTTCTATTTCAGGTAGTGCAGGTGTAATAATATATTTAAACTGATTTGATGAGCTACTGGCTACTCGATCATAGATGACGTCTCCGTCAAAATCTAAAAATGTAATAAGATATCCTGTACCTCTTGTTTGAATTTGAGCACCAGACATTTTACTTTCATTGAAATCATTAATCATTTGTTGAAATTCTGGTGTTACCATGTAATCGAATATAATACGTGATCCCGAAGGGTGATAAATAGCTCCATTATAAGACATTATTTTTGTAATAATTTTTTCTAAGTTTGTATTTGATAAACTCGTTATTTGATAAATATCTTGAGCTAGAAATTCATTCATTGAAGTAACATTTGAAAAATCCCATTCTGAAATATCTTGATTAAAACGCACTGATCTATAAAACATTTGATTCATATTTGTGACACTTGATGTATCCCACTGTGTTATGTCACCTAAAGGATTACTCATATAAAACATTTGACTCATATCTGTAACATTTGATGTGTTCCATTGTGAAAGATCATTAATCATTTCCTTTTTATTAGCAAACATTCCAGACATATTTGTAACACTTGAAGTATCCCATTGTGATATATCTCCGTTAAAATCATCTGCATTATTAAACATATTACTCATATCCGTAACATTTGAAGTGTCCCATCCACTTAAATCTTGATTAAATCCCATGTTATTATAAAACATACTAGCCATATTATTGACATTTGATGTGTTCCAATCACTAATATCAGGATTAACTTCTGAGTTCCCGTATCTAGAACCAAACATACTGCTCATATTTACCACATTTGAAGTGTCTAAGTTAGATAAATCAATATTAATTTGCTCAACATCATAAAACATATAACTCATATTTGTAACATTTGAGAAGTCCCAAGATGAAGCAATATCAAAACTAAACGCATTATTCCCTTGAAATAGTGCACCCATATCTGTAACATTTGATGTGTCCCAGGCAGTAATATCTCGATTAAAATTAGTATAAGCAAACATAGCATTTATATTTGTTACATTTGACGTGTCCCAATTATTAATATTTTTATTAAAGGCTCGTGCATAAGTAAACATATACCTCATATCTGTAACACTTGATGTGTCCCAATTACTAATATCTTGATTAAAATACCTATTATAGTTAAACATACTGCTCATATTTGTTACACTTGATGTGTCCCAATTTCTGATATCAGGGTTACTTCCATTTTCTATTGAAGTTACGGCAAACATATAGCTCATATCTGTAACACTTGATGTGTCCCAATTACTAATATTTTGTAGTGCAGTATTATTGTAAAACATATGACTCATATTTGTTACACTTGATGTGTCCCAATTACTAATATCTTGATTACTTCCTACTCCACCACCATATTTTCCGAACATATAACTCATATTTACCACATTTGACGTATCCCATGATGAAATATCCCCATTATATGAGTTAAAGTAAAACATATATGATAGATCTGTTAGTGTAGACGGAATAGTTGTTGGAAATACTTCTATATCATTATGAGTTTTTGTTAACTTTGAAATAGACTGCAATCCGATATCACCAAAACTGTTAATTTCTCTAATTAAGCTGGTATTATTATACGCAATTGTAGCAATACCAATATTCTCATCCGCTAATGTAATACTAATTAAGTAGTTAGTCCTGCTCGGATAAGCATGTGCTATATCTTTTGAAGGTGTATCTAACAATATTGTGTCTATAGTTCCATCCCCCCAATCTATATACACTGTCGTATCTACTGGAGTGCTTCTTTCTATTGTTAACATTGAATCTTCTCCGAACTTATCCTCAATTGTCATTAAAAAAGCTGTATTATCATACGCATTAACATAATAGTGACTTGTAAAACTGTAAATTAAAGCAAACACACCTAAAAAAACTAAAATATATCTAAAAAATTTCATTATATACCCTCCTATTAATAAACTTCTACACAGTTTGAATAATACTATAATTATATATCTATAGTACTTTTAGTTTATATTAAACCATATTTTTTATATAAATGCCAAAATAATGATTTTTTTTAAAATAAAATTCTTTGCAATGAAAATAGATTCCACTTTAGTTTGCACTGATCCCCTGAAATTATTTTTCGGGTAATAGCTTAGTTAATATTAAAAATGATATATAAATATCAATAAGTCTTTGATATTGAATGTTACTGGTCGTAGCAGTAAATGTGTGAAAACCAAACACTACCTTTGTCCTGTAAAAACATATTAGGCATAGCGGATGAAACTGCGGTAATAGCTTTCTCAATTAACAAGCAATTGTTTATTCTACGTAGGAAGTATCCACTTCAAACTCATTAAGTGGCGTGTAGCTCACGTCTTCACCTGTTTCTTTTTTTAATGGATGAATGAGTAATTGTATAATGTTTGGTTCCGAAATATTTAGATAAAAATTGTACATCTATAATTATGAATTTATTTTCACTTGCATATCTATAATCTCTTCTTTTCATAATATATACCCCCCCCTTCAAATATTATTCTATAAAATAGATTCTTTAAAGTTCTTAATAACCACCATTATATTAAATCCTACATCTTCAATTTAGATCATGTGTTTTTATAATGAAATCGTGTAATAATTCTTGTTTTTTATCTGAAATTCTAGCAAAATAAGCTGTTTTCTATCTACCGAGTTACATATTTCAACAAACCACCAAAAAACTAGAAACAGTTAAACAATGTCAAAAAAAGCTAATACATAATCGTATCAGCCCAATGCACTGCAAGTTCTGCTTAAACATAACCTTTAAAAAGTGTTTGGGTACATTATACCTTTACAAAGCAATTCTTGAGAATAAAAATGTTGCATAGCTTGAATCTGCAGTTTATTTTTATCTAGATTCAATTTTATCTGATACATTCTTCATTATAAATGTTTTAGCTCTATATCCTAGATAAAGTGTCATCTTTTTATTATTAATAATTGTAGTGATTTTATTATTTATTTTTTGATTATAAAATTCAATTTCATCTAATTTAAATTCATAACACCCAAAATCTTTTGTCGATGAATAAAAGTTGTTTACGACACGAATGCTTTCATTATTAAAGAATAATAGTACATCCTTATTAATTAGTTTATTATCTGTTGAATGATAGCACTTAGTAATAATATATTCATTAGGAACTTTATAGAACTCTTTAAGCGGTTTTGTTACTTTATTAATCATTTGAGAAGTAATTTCAGGTAGTGAATTATATGGAAAGAATTTAAAGATAGGTGTAAAAATAATGAAAGAAATGATTGCTGATACTGGAATAAAGATGACGCATAATAAAACACTTAAGAATGTAGCAATTATATTATTAATAAGATAATCGTACATATTTACCGCGAAGTAAATTATAGGTGCCATTAATAGAAAGAAAAACATGAAAGCAATATAAGTCATTACTTTTGAAATATAGTAATTTCTTTTTTGATTTTTACTATATTTTTTAATCCTTTCACTAATCATTTTTCTAATTATTCTTTTTTGAAATGGATATTTAAAATACTTCATATAATCACCTTAATTTATTGTCTATAGTTGATTATTTTTATCTAAATTCCCAAAATATAGAACCCATTATGTAGTAATGCTTCTTTTAGCCATTTAATTATAATTTTGTAATCAGTAGGTTTGGATTCCAACATATAATTAATAAAGTCATTTATTTGATTATTCTGGTAATAATTAATGCCATATGGATCAATAAATCCTGTCTTTTGATTACTGTATGTACCATTAACAAATATTTCTCTATATTCATTGTTAAATTTCTCAATATCTGAACTATGAATATAAAGTGAATCTAGCAAACGATACTTCATATTTCTTACGGCAACTCTCTTTTTTATACTTTTGGAAACACTTAGGTTACAGTATTGAATTTCTATAAAAGCAGCATTATGCTTCTTCATCTCATTATAATCCTTAAATAATATTGACATGAGTATACCCCCAAAACATACTTTTACAGTTTTAATCGCTATCTTTTATGCTTATTATATCACAATATTATATATAAAAAACACAACCTTTCCTTAGGTTATGTTTAAGAAATATAATGTCTTGTCATTACGGAGTTTTACTCTAAAATCATTCGCGTTCGACGGAGTTTACTCTATTTCCAACAGAGTTTTGCTTTTTTTTGGACGGAGTTGCTTTTTTTTATACTATTTTCCTTTTGAATCTAGGTACTTCTGCATCTCTTTGATCCAATATTGCTTATCATTTTCAGTTATCTCCCTGATCACTCTACATGGGTTACCTGCGGATACGACACCAGACGGAATATCTTTTGTTATAACTGCACCTGACCCGATTACTACGTTGTTTCCAATTGTGACACCAGGATTAATAATCACATTCCCTCCAATCCATACATCGTTTCCTATTTTCACTTCTTTTCCAAATTCAAGTTGACTTTTTCTAACATCTTTATCAATAGGATGACCTGCAGTATAGATACTGACTCTTGGTGCAAAAAATACATTATCACCAATAGTTACTTTATTTACATCCAAGATAATGCAGTCAAAATTAGCGTAAAAGTTATCACCTACACTAATATTTTCTCCATAATCACAATAAAAAGGTTTATTGATATTAATATTTTTCCCAACACTTCCAAAAAGTTTTTCAATAATTTTTTTTCTTCCCTCAAAATCCATAAATTTAGTTTGATTAAATTCATCAAGTAATTCTCTCGATTTTTTATTCATTAAACCAAGTTCATCATCTTGTGCAATATAAAGTTCTCCTGCTAACATTCTTTCTTTTTCTGTCATATCTTTTCCTCCAATTCCTTTAGCATTTTTAAATCATTTTCCGTTATTGGTTTAGTTCTATCGTAAAATTCTAAATCATGTTCGTTGATTTCTCTTATGACTTTTGCTGGATTTCCTACAGCAATAGAATTTTTCGGAATATTTTTCGTTACAACAGACCCAGCACCAATAATTGAATTTTCACCGATGGTTACACCAGGAGTTATAACTACATTGGCTCCTATCCAACAGTTATCTTCTACCACTACATCCTTAGCATACATGTAATGTCTTAATCCTGGATGAATTGGATGATTCACTGTAGCAATCGTCACAGCAGGACCAAACATGACTCTCTTACCTATAACAATTTGTCCATCATCTACAAAATTACAATTAAAATTTATATATGTCCCCTCGCCAATACTGATATGGTTTCCATAACAAAAGTAAAATGGTGGCTCAATCCAAACACCGGTGGGTTTACCAAATATTCTTTGAATCAAGTCAAATCTTTTATCTGATTCATTATGTTTTGTTTGATTAAATTCATACATTAAAAGTTTTGCTTGTTCTCTTTCTTCAGGTAATCCTTCAGTCATATCATTGAATAATAATCCTTGTTTTATTCGATCTTTCATTGTCATAAAATTCCTCCTCAACCAATTCTATAAATTTGTATATTAATTATGATTATATATGTAACAACACACTTTGAAAAATGGCGGAGGAACGGACCGCTTAAACATAAACTTTGAGAAGTGTTTAGGTGCTTTCTCCTTTTATAAGGCAATTCATCAAAACAAAAATGTTACACAATTTATGTCTGCAATCAAATAATGTTTTTAATTATAACTTTGATACCTAAAACACCATATTTCTTTTGTTGCTCTTTTGAATAATAGATGTCCATATCACTTGGTTTCGCGTTTTTCAATTCAAACTTCTTATATCCACACTGTTCAAGAGGTAACTTTTTATACAACAATTCAAATGAATCAAATGGATAGATGTTTACTACCTCAGTGATGAGTTTTTGCTTCGCATTTGAAGAATTTGTAAATTCAATTTGATCACCAATTTTGATTTTACTTCTCTTTTCGTCATTAAGTCTTAATTCAATTGTTTTTAATCCACCTTTAAGCATATTAAAAGGATCTGAATGTAAATTCATTTTATGCATTAATTTTGCCTCTACTTGTAAATTTCTTTTCTATGTCCAAAATCTATGAGTAAAATAATAAGTCTATCATCTTGAATATTTGCCAAAATACGATAGTTTCCGACACGATATCTCCAAATACCTTTTTTATCATGTGATAATCCTTTACCAAAAACTCTTGGATTATCTGTACCTTCTAAGTGTTTTTCAATCCAAGCTAAAATCATTCTTGCTATTGACTTATCTAATTGTTTTAAGTTTTTTAGCGCTTTTTCACTAATCTCTACTTTGTACATCATTATAAATCCAAGATTTTCTTAGCTTCTTCAAGTGTATAAGCCTTAGGATTAGATTCATACTCTTTTAATGCATCTTCATATAAAAAGATATCAAATTCATCTTCTATTTTAGATAAAATAGCTTGACGCATAACTTCTGAAACTGTTGTGCCATTAAGCTCAGCATATTTTCTAATAAGTTCTGATTCCTTTTCACTTAATCTAATTGAAATACTCATACTATCACCTCTTGTAATACATTGTATCACATACATTAATTATATGCAATACATTGTAATACAGCTTATGGCGAAAAAAAAACACAATCTATGATTGTGCTGTTTAAAATCGTGGCGGAGGAAAGGGGATTTGAACCCCTGCATCGTTTACCGACCTACAAGCTTTCCAAGCCTGCCTCTTCAGCCACTTGAGTATTCCTCCATTGGCGCACCCGACATGAATCGAACATGTGGCCTCAGTCTCCGGAGGACTGCGCTCTATCCAACTGAGCTACGGATGCTAATCTTCACTTATTATACCATTTATTCTTATAACTTTGTTGTGAGTCAAATTTTAAAATTCAAAGATTTAAGGTTATCTTAAGGGTAATATGGGATAATGCTACTAGTCTATGTGAATTTACATGATTTTTACGTTATTGATTGCTTTTGGATGCACTTTGATATTAAATATATGTATCAAAAAACAAAGGATGTGAGATCATGAAAAAAATCTTATATATTTTATCATTTGCCTTATTATTAACGATGCTAATTGGATGCTTATTTATACCAAATAACGATAGTCAATCATCAACAGACAGTTCTGATAAAATTGACTATGATTCTGGAGCATCACACACATCAGTAGCATTAGATAACTTACTATAGAATTGGAGAAGACTTATGAAAAAAACTACATACATCTTATTATTAATAATAATTTCAATCTTTATAACATCTTGCAATCAAAAGACATCATCCACCGATTTACCTGACAATGTATCAGACATATCAGAAGTGATTTACAAGGATGAGGATTTACTAGATACATATGATTCATCAGATGATGTGATTACACTCACAAACGAATCAATCACTTCATCAAATCAGCTTGTATCTATAAGTGATGATATCATCACAATCACAAAAGAAGGTGTTTATTCATTTTCAGGTTCAAGTGAAACTGCTACGATTTATATTAATACTTCTGATACAGATCTAGTTGTATTACTCTTTAACAATCTTGATTTATCTAGTGATAACGGTCCAATCGTCTATGTTGAAAACGCAGATAAAGTCATCATCAATTTAACTGGTAACTCATCTTTAACAGATTCATCAAATGAAACTTATGAAGATGATGCAGTTATATACTCAAAAGATGATTTAACGATTAATGGACTTGGCAGTTTAACTATCCAAACATCCTATCAAAAAGGTATTAAAGTCAATGATGATTTAATCATCATAAATTCTACAATTAATATTTCATCATTTGGTCATGCTATTAAAACAAATCAAAGCTTGACATTAAAAGATGTTACCTTAACCATTGATAGTGCTGGAGATGGCATTAAATCTTATGATGATGAAAATGAAACAGAATCATTAATCTTTATTGATGGTGGAACTTATACAATTGAATCTTATGGAGATGCAATAAGCAGTTATGATTTAACTGTCTATGGAGGCTCATTTACTTTAACATCAGGTATTTCAAATACCAATATTTCTACTACAAGTGCAAAAGGTATTAAAACAACTCATACGATGTATTTATTAAATGGCACATTTAATATTACATCAAAAGATGATGGTCTTCATTCAAATGATAGTTTAATTATCTATAATGGAACATATATCATATCTTCTTCTGATGATGGTATCCATGCAGATGACACAATTGAGCTACAAAATGGTATAATAGAAATTACAAAAAGCTATGAAGGGCTTGAAGCTAGTAACATTTATATCAGTGGTGGTGAAATTTCAATTACCTCATCTGATGATGGCATAAATGGATCTGGTGGATCAGATAGTTCTTCTAATTTCAACTTTGATCATAGCGATGGATCATATGTTTCAATAAGTGGTGGTATCATCTATATTTATGCCAATGGCGATGGCTTAGATTCAAATGGTGATATATATATGTCAGGTGGTACAGTATTAATTGCTGGACCTTCAGATAATTCAAATGGTGCTATTGATTATAATGGTTCTTTTGAGTTAGACGGTGGTATTTTAGTTGCTGCTGGTGCATCAGGTATGGCAGAAAATGTTAGTACTTCTTCCCAAGTATCAGTAAAAATAGGATTATCAAGTTCTACTTCTGATATTTTCCAACTTCAAGATGAAGATGGAAATGACATCATTACTTTCAATCCAGGCAAAACTTATAATTCAATTGTTATATCAACAACTGATTTAAACGTGGGTGATAATTACAATCTATACATTGGTGATGCGATTGATTCATATGAAACTACTTATTATGGTTTCTACACTGGATCATCACTAACAAATCAATCTTTAAGTTTATCATTTACAATTGATTCAAAAATATCTAGTGTTGGTACTTCATCTTCTATGGGTGGGGGTGGAGGATTCAACCCAGGTGGCAGACCTTAAAAAGGAGGTTTCCTTATGCAAAAAATGACTTTCAATAGATATGAAAAGAAATTCATACTTACAACAGACCAAAAAGATATGTTGCTTAAAGAAGTCTCAAAAAGACTTACATTTGATGAGAATATAAAAAATGGCAAACCATATCAAATATATAATTTATACTATGACACAAATGATTATGAATTCATTAGACATTCATTATCTAAACCTATATACAAAGATAAAGTAAGACTTAGAGCATATCATTATCCATTAACTGATGAAGACCTTGTATTTCTTGAAATCAAGAAGAAATTCGAAGGTAGAGTCAATAAAAGACGTATCATCATGAGTTATAAAGAATTCAAAGCTTACTTAAATGAAGAAAAATCACCTGAAGCAGATGATTACTTAAACTTACAAGTATTTCAAGAAATCGAATACTTATTAAAAAGAAATGCATTACAACCAAAAGCATATATTGCTTATGAACGCATTGCATTACATAATGAAGATGATAGTTTAAGAGTCACATTCGATCATAATATTAGATATCGAAATGAAAACATCAATTTCGAAAATGATGACTCTAAACAAATCTTAGAAGATCAAGATGAATGGCTCATGGAAATCAAGAGTATCCAGAATTTTCCTTTATGGTTAGTTAACATTCTATCTGAAAACAAAATTTACGCAACTAGCTTTTCTAAATATGGTAAAGCTTATAAACAATTTATAAACGGAGGCACTCATGAACCTAATAAACCTTTCACTTGTGATTGACATGACTGACTTAACGGTCACTAAACTATTAATTGTATTATCTCTAGCTACTGTGCTTGGACTTATTCTAAGAGCAGTCTTTGTATTTACACATAGAAAAGATGTATATGATAAATCATTTACAGTAACATTATCACTACTACCACTTGTTGTATCAGTTATTATATTTTTAGTCTCTGATAACTTTGCAAGAGCATTTAGCTTAGCTGGTGTATTTGCACTTGTGAGATTTAGAACTGCAATCGCTGACTCAAGAGATATTACTTATATCTTAAGTGCTGTAGGTATCGCTTTAGCAACTGCAATGGGCTATTTAAATTATGCAGTTGTATTTACCGCTTTTATCTCAGCTGTATTTATCCTTGTGAATCTACTGAATCGTGAAAAAACTGCAAGTCAAACTGCAAAACTTAAAATTGTCGTACCTGAAAATGTGAATTACGAACATATCTTTGATGAAATATTCAAACGATATTTAGAAAACTTCCAACTCCAAAAAGTAAAAACGACTGACTTTGGAACAATGTTTGAATTAACTTATATCATTAAAAGTAAAGTAGACCTTGATCAAAAGAAATTCATTGATGAGATCAGAGTTAAAAATGGTAATTTAAATATTCAAATGACAACTGATTATGCATCAATTTCTGAATAAAAAATAAAAAGCTCAATTGAGCTTTTTTTATATAGTCACTTCGATATATTGTTTTATTTCTTCTGGTTTAAAACTTGGAGAAAATCTTCCAACAATGACACCTTCACGATTAATTAAAAACTTTGTGAAATTCCATTTGATCTTAGTACCAAAGAAAATTCTAGATAGAATGCCTTGTTGATGTTTAGGATTTCTATATTCATTAGGTGCTTTTGCTTTTAAATATTTAAAAACTGGATCTGCTTGTTTACCATTCACATTAATTTTAGAAAATTGTGGAAATGTTGTTTGATAATTCAATTCACAAAATGATTTAATACCATCATTATCCTCAGGTGCTTGATTCATAAACTGGTTACTAGGAAAATCTAATATTTCAAATCCTTTGTCTTTATACTCATCATATAATGCCTGCAAAGCTTTATACTGAGGCGTTAGCCCACAATGTGTTGCACTATTAATGACAAGTAACACTTTACCTTTATACTGATCTAATGATACTTCTTTCCCATTAATATCATTAACTTTAAAATCATAAATATTCATATACTCACCTCTAGTTCTTATTGTATCACGATAGCCTATTAAAGTCATAAAGATTACTTTTATTACAAACTTTTAAAAAAATGATAAAATGAACTAAAGAGGTGATACTATGATCTTATGGAAAAATGGTTTTATCCATAGCATGGAAAATGAAAACCAAGTTTATGACCACATGTATACACACCAAGGTATGTTTATTAGTTTTGACCACATCTATGAAGATGTTGATGAAATCATCAATCTTCATGGCGCACATGTTTACCCTGGATTTGTCGATGCACACTTACACATTTTAGGTTATGGTGAAATGCTATCCCAAATTTCTCTTGCTCAACTAGAAACGAAAGATGAAGTCTTATTTAAGATTAAAGAAACACTAAACCAAAACAATTATATCTATTATGGTATGAGAGAGCAATTAGTAACTAAACATGACTTAAACAACATCACGATGACGATGCCTATTATTATTAAGCATAGTGATTATCATCGTTATACTGTTAATGATGTTGTTCTATCTACTTGTCATATAGATAGCGAAGATGGTTACTTAAATGAAGCACAAATCGACATTGTCTCAAATCATTATTTTAAATACACTAAAGACCAATTAGTAACAATGATTACTAAAGCTTTTAAAAATCTATATAGTTTCGGTGTTACTGGTGGACACTCAGATGATCTTCATTATTTTAATGGATATGATGAAACACTTGATGCCTTTAAAATTGCACTAAGAAGAAATAAATTTAGAACTCAATTATTAATGCATTTTCTTGAATTAGATGGTTTTATCCATAACAAACATAAATTCATGGATCAAAGCTTCTTCTTACAACTTGGCCCAGTGAAAATGTTTTATGATGGTACACTATCTTCAAAGAGTGCCTATTTATCAAACCCTTATAAAGATAGTGACTCAATAGGATTCAAAATGCAATCAGATGATGATTTCATCATCAATCTTAAGAAGGTAAGAAAATATAAATTACCTGTCGCCGTACATGTCATCGGTGATCAAGGTCTAGAAGATTTATTAGAAATATTAAAAACCTATCCACCACATGATGGACTCCATGACAGAATTATTCACGCATCCCTGATGACTCAAAAATCATTAGAGTTGATGAAAGATATGCCTTTAATTATTGATGTTCAACCTCAATTTATTAAGAGCGATTTCCCAGAAGCATCAAATCTCTTTAGTCATGAACCAGATTATATATATGCTTTTAAGTCAATGCTAGAAAACAATATTACGATATGTGGTTCTAGTGATGCACCTGTTGAAATACCAAATCCATTACTTGGTATGCATGCTGCAATTAAACGTAAACAAAAAGATGGTTCTACACTTAATAGAGCAGAACGCATCTCACGTTTTGAAGCATTAAAACTTTATACAACCTATGCGAATATCCCAACATATCACTATAATCGTGGATTGATTAAAAAAGGCTATATCGCTGATTTTGTTGTCTTTGAGCATGATTTACTCGAAATGCCATCCAATGATTTATTAACTACAAAACCATTAATGACAGTTATTGATGAAAAAGTCGTTTTCAAAGGTTAAGTTTTTCTCTTAACCATCCTTCATTAATTTCATCATTAGATATATCCATACTTTCTACACAAGCAGTTGCTACTATAGCAGCTGCTTTTAATTTCTTTTGTGGACTAAGTTGGTGCATATATCCATAAATGTAACCTGCAGAATAATGATCGCCAGCACCATTTGTATCAACAACATGACTTGCTTCTATGATTGGTTGATGATAAATTTTATTATCAATATAGAGGTAAGAACCATGGTGACCATTTGTTGTTATCACTTCTTTACCTTTATTAAGCATATCATCAACAAAAGATTTTGTATCTTTCATATTTTCCATACTTAATTGAATGATGTCAGCACATTCAATAAAATCAACAAGATATGGATTTGTTCCATCATAATCATGCAGATCAACAAATATTTTTTTATTGAGTGATTTGATGATTGGAATAAACTTTCTTGTATAATTAACAATATTTAAAACAATCAAATCTGCTTCCTTTATCTTATTAATGACATTTACATCATTACAAACTGGATCAAAGGTTTGATAGTTTTCATAAATAGAAATTCTATCTCCATGATCGTTCATGATATTAATATGTTTCAAACTACCTTTTGGATCAATATCATAAATAAAATCAATAGCTTCATCATGCATACGTTTCTTAATATTTACGCCACATGTATCATCACCAATCATTGCGTGAAATGATACATCTAAACCAAGTTTCTTAAGCGGAATAACTTTTCCTATACCAGTCGATCCCAGACTATAACTAATAAATTTCGGATAAACATTTTGAGCTTTTGGTTCAAAAAACTCATCTACATGCAAAATCGTATCACATGCAGCGGCACCTATCACAAATACTTTCATTTATATACCATCCTTATGATTCTATTAATTTAATTATAGTACGAGTAACAAAGTTTTGATATATAGAACTGGTATCATAATTAAAAAAGACCCAATCAATAGATTGAGTCATTTTATCATTTAGTCAGCAAGCGTACCCATTGGATCCCAAGGTTTTAAAACTGTAGGTTCTAAATCCCATGCTTTACTTTGTGCTTCAGTTAAATATTTTTTATCAATAACTGCTTGATAAACATATTGATCAAACCATGAATCTGAAGCCATGTAATAACCTTTTTGACCACCTTGGTCTCCCCAGCTATTTTCAATTTTCCATCTTGTAGGTTTTCCATCTTCAATATGAACTGCAGTAATAACCATTGCGTGATTCATTGCAGATTGTGAGTAATCTAATTGGTCTGCTTTTGACATCTCAAAATCCATACCTAGTAACTCAAAATCATACGCTTGATCATCCCAAACACCAAGTTTACGATCACCAAAACGTCCAACATCTGAACCAAACCATACAACTTCACCAGCAAGTAGTTGTTTTACAACTAATGCTTTTAATTCTGACATTTCTAAGTTTAGATACTTAATATCATGTCCACCAACAACATTACCTAAATAAGCAACTGTATATGTTTGGTTAAATGGTTTGTCATCAGTAGGTGAGTTAATAATACTTACTACATTTTTAATTTTATCGCCATAAATATCTGAATAGAATTGTTGAGGTGTTAACCCTTTAATCACTTTATATTCATCATTTACGACATATTCAAAATCAAATGTTTGAGGTGGGCGTCCGAAACTTGAAACTAAGAATGTATAGAATTCATCTAAATATTTTTTCTTAGTTGCAGCAATTTCATCTACTTTACCTGCTTTAAATAATTTTCTAGCAACTGCCGCATATTGACGAAGTTTCACATTAATTAAACGATTCATAAAGAATGTTTTTGATGAAGCAGCAGTTTCATCCATGGCTTCTTTTGGAATAACACCATATTTTTCAACAAGTGATACAAACATATCCCATTGACCACCATCTTGGATACCAGTCTTTAAAATGTGTTGTAATGTACGATCATCTTTATCACAATCTAGGAAATCATCAATTGATTCAATAAAATAATTGATTTTTTCAAATTTGTCATAAAATGCAATATAATTTTGTGAAAACTCAAAAGTTTTTAAATCATATTTTTTTGCTGCATCTTCTCTAATTACATTAAGACCAGCGAAAATCCAGCATCTACCACTTTGTTTTTGATTTGCTACTGGTAGCGTCTTAATTTCGTTTGAGAATTTAAATTGATTTGCTGATACTCTTTCGTGTACTTCGAAAGCTGTTTGCATGTCATTTTTGTATAATACTCTTTGTAGTGCTTTTTGCACTGGTTTTTGATCAAAACTTTGATCGAAGACTTGTAAGTCTTTAGATGTGATTTCTTTCATGTTTAGCCTCCTTATACACCAAGTAATCTTTCATCGTTAAACGTTTCAACAATCGCATAGTCATTATCTTTAACAACAACTAAGCTTGTATTAACATAGTTAATAATGTTTGAAACTCTTTGCGGTGGAACCGCAATAATTAATTGAATTGATAAGCTGTTATAGAATTTCATCATCGCATCAATTCTTGATTCATCCATGTTATTAAATGCTTCATCGAATAATACGATACAGCCTGAATCAACTCTTCTATTCTTAGATAATAACTGTTGGAATGAAGCAGCAATAACAATATAGAATGGTACTTGAGTTTCCCCACCACTCTTTTCTCTAGAAACTTTAGAGAACATTGATTTATTACCATTAATATTTGTTACTTCAATATCATATGACATATAATTTCTATAGTCTAGGAATTTATATGTTAATTGATCATATTCCGGATTATTTGAAGCTATTTTTTCAAATAATTCAGATAGAATAGTTTCTTTACGTTTAGATAAACCTTCAGTAAATAATGTATGATTTTGGATTGCTTGATTACTCATGATGATATCATAATATAATTTATAATCAGGATCATCACTAGCCATACATACTAATTGATATGAGTCACTACCAAATGTTTTATCTGTAAGTGCATAATTAAGTTCAGCAATTTGTTGTTGAGCATTCTCAATACTTGCACGTAATTTACCAACAAACTCTTCTTTAAATCCAATTTCAGAGTTTTTACGTAGGTCAGTAGCTTCTTGTTCATATCTTACTAAATCGTTGTTTCTAATCTTATTAGCTTCTTGTGCATATAAATCAAGATTTTCAAAACTTGCTTCCGCACCATAATGATAATTCACATTATAAGTCTTCATAAAGTTGATTAATGTAAACTCATCTTTATTGATTTGCGTATTAAGTGATGTTGAAGATTCAGCAAGATATGTTGTAATGCGATCATGATCTTCTTTAAATCTTTGTTTAAGTGCATAAAATTGTGTATTAGCAATTGATAATTTTTCTGGATGTTTTTGACTTAACTCTTTTTGAGCTTGCATGAATTCATTAAGTTTAGCTTGAATGTCTTCAATTAAGTCAAGAATACGTTGTCTTTCATCTCTTTGAGTCGCAATCTTACCAACTAATATATCTGATTGTGTACGTAAGTCTTTACGGCTATCTTTTGCTTTATTAATTTGCGCTTCTAATTGTGCAAGACTTTGGTCTTTACCTAAAGCACTAATTTGTTCTTCAATTTGAGTATATTCTCTTCTTGTTTGTTTAATTAAATCTAAGTATCTAATTTGTCCTTGATGAACCATTTGATTACTCTTAGATTGATTTAATAATCTTACAATTCTTGTTTGTTGATCAGTTAGATCATAGAGTTTATACATTTCTCTTTCAAAATCAGCAAGTATTGCAGATTCTTTTTCTAGTTGAATTTGTGTTGCTTGAGCACCAATATACGGTGTTTCATAACTTCTTGGATTTAGTTGTCTCGCAGTATAATTACCATATGTCATACCTGTAGGTGTTACAGATCTTCTATAATTCTTTAAATCTTTAGCATTTTCTACACATGCCACACCATTTAATAACATATTGGCATAATTTCTTGCGTAACGGTGTTCAGAAGTTAATTTTGATGCAAGCATACCTTCAGTCGCTTGATCATATTGATCAAGTTTTTGGGTATTAACTAAACCTACACCAAAGATTTTTTGTTCAAACTTCACACGATCATATATTTCTAATGCATCGTTAAAGTATCTTGGGTCTACGATGATATCAAATCTTTGATTACCAAGGTATCCTTCTAATGCATTACGCCATAATTCATCTTTAACTTCTATAAGTTCACAAAGTGGTTGAACATTCACTTCTTTTTGGTAATAATTAGTAAGTTCATCATTTAAAGTGTTAATCAGTTTTTCAACATAGAAAGGATATGTCTTAACATGTCGTTTAAGTTGATTAATGCGTACTTTAGATTGTGCAATTTCACCTGATAATTTTTGTTTATCACGTTCAACTTTATCTCTTTCAGTATGATAAGCTTGTAACAATGATTGAACATCTGTACTTAATATTTCTAAGTGATTTGATAATTCACCTGATTCTAATTGATCCATATGTGATTGATAATAAGTCACAAATGATTTCATAGATTGATTTGGAAGTACTTGTAATAATTCCTTCATCGTATTAAATTCTTTATCAAGTAATTGTTTTAATTGAACAATAATTTCTTTTTGTTGATCATATTCATACCCCTTCTTACGAAGTGCATCTTGATATGAAAGTAGTGTACGTGATAAATCACTATCGTTTTTAGCACGTTCTAGATTTAGGATTGCTTGATCGTTTTCATCAACTTGAGCATCAATTTGTGCTTTAGCTTCTCTTAAATAATCAAGTTGTTTACTAATACCAATCAATTTAGATTCGTTTTCTTTAATGAATGCTTCTCTTTTTTCAATCCAATTTAATTGATCAACTAAAGCATTAATATCTTTTTGTTGACGATTTAAAATGATATCTTCTCCAACTTGGTTAATTTGGTCTAGTTTTTCTAGTTTTTCTTTATCATGTTGGATTTGCGCTTCAACTTTTTTAAGTTGAGCAACATTATTTTTAAGTGATTGAATATCAATTGGATCATCATCTAATAGAAAATCGAATACAAACTGTTGTAAATCAATTGATCTAAACGCTAAAGCTTTAGGTAGAATTTTTGCATACTTAGTTGCATCCATACCAAAGAATCTAGCAAGTGCTTCTTTATATTTTCTTTGTGATTCAAATGGTGAAAAATCAACGTCTAAAGTCTTTAAATAAGCTTTCATTGATTTATAATCTCTTGGATATTTATTTTCTAAAAATAAAGTATCATGAATAGAAATATTATCAAGTAAATAAAATCTTTCTTTTAATGCGCTTGATTTAGGAAGGTCTAGTACAACACCAATTGTAGAAAACTTCTTACTTTGCTCATCAAAATATTCCATAGCGATATGTGAAACAACATCACCATTTCTCAAATATTCTTTATTTTCAGCACCAATACGACCACGAATATAACCTTCTAGTGAACGTCTTGCATCATCAGTTGCTGCAATATTAAATTTAGCACCTGATCGTCCACCAACAAGCATATATTGAATCGCATCAAGTAATGTCGATTTCCCAGATCCATTTTCACCAGATACTAAAGCACTATCTTTAATATCAATTGTTTGATTAGCAAATAAATGCCAATTGACTAACTTAATCTTCGTCAGTTTCTTCATCTGATGAACCTCCTTGATCTGTATATCCTTCATATTTGTCTACAATTTCTTTAATTGTTTCAAAATTAGTTACATATAAAATAGTAGGATAGATTTTTATTCTTGCATCATCATGTAGACCACGATCAATATAATCAATAATATTATATGAACGAAGGAATGTTAATGCTGGTTTTAAACGATCTTTTGTAATACGTTTATGGTCTAAGTAACCAACTCTTGTTAATTCACTATGGATTTCATGAAGGAATATTTCAACATCTTCATCAAGTGTGACATAATCCTTTTTATTTTGATATAAAATACGTAGTGCAAGAATCATGATACTTTCAGTCTTTCTAAGTCTCATATGATTAAATAATTGCTCATTTTCGATATATACGACTTCTGTTTCACGATGAATATTTAATTTGAAATCTGCAAGTGCAAAGAAAGCTTCAAACACTTCTTTAAACGCAAGGATAAAACGGTAATCGCTTGTATCTCCAGGCTTCTTCTTTGTAATAAAGTTTACTTGAAGTAATTTATTTACAATTCTAGAAACATTATTTTTTTCACTTTCTTTTAATTCAATATAAGAACCACTTAGTTGTGTAATTGCTTGTTTCTTATTCATATGATTTCCCCTTTATAATAAAGTTTTGGAAGGTAATGAAATTGTTTTTAACTTTCTCTCCAGTTAATGTCACATCATAGTGCATACCAACTGATTTTGAATATAAGAAGATTAAAATTAATTTAACATAGTCTTCTTGAGTATCAATAAATACATCTCTCGCTTCAATTGATAAATTGTTACCAAGTAATGCTTTAACATATTGATCAATTTCTTTTTTACCAAAAATATTGTTTTTAAGTAATGCTTTAATTTTCTGTTGACGATATTCTTCAGTAATGAAGTGATCATCAAAATTAATTTCTTCTACATTTGTGTCAACTCTAAGTCTTCTTTGATTATAAAGTGATAATGTATCTAAATTACTTGATTGTACGATATGGAAAAGCTGAGCATAATCAAAGTTTTTCTCATTTAATACAATTTTAAATAATCGATTAAATACACCTTCAATATCATCTGATTGATTTGTTAAGAATAAAATCTTAGATGCTGCAGCTGTAACATATTGTTCATTCTTCTTATCAATTGATAAGATAAGATTTTCTAAAGCATTAAAACTATCTGAAATATGTCTTAATTTATCTTCAACATACATAAATGCTTCATTATAATCTTCCATACGTTTACGATACATCACATTTTTAGCTAAATCATCCATGATTTGTTCATCATGAATAATTTTAGATACATGTTCTAAAATCCCTCTTTTATATCTTGATAAACTATCTGTTGTTTTCAAATTATAATAAGCTGAATCAAAGAAATTTTGTTTATATTCAATCAGTAATTTTTCTAATAATTCATGAAGATCATCTTTAGATCTTTTTTTCGTAATATCGTAGTAAAAACGATAAATATTTGCTTTTAAAGCTTTTAATTTTCTAATAATATCATCAGTCTTAAGTGATGCTTGCTCTAATACCCCAATACCTTCTTCAATTGAAAATGTAGACAATAATGAGTAAACAGTATAAATTTCACCAGTATATTCATTTTGTGTTCTATTTTGGATACGAATAAGTGTATCTATCATTTGAATAGAATAGTCAAAAAGGTTAAGTGACGTCTTATAATCACCTAACTCTTCTTCGCCTAACCAACCAGTCTTCTTTAAGATACTGATAACATGTACTGCTTTCTGTCTTGCAGTATGTGTGACTTCGCCTTCTTCAACATCTGTGAAAAGCTCATCAGCACGATCATCAAAGTAATCAACTAGTTTTTGTACAATATATTCTCTATCCCCTTGAAAAGCGTCTTCTATACTATCTACTGCATGATATATAACCATAATGCAGTCAATATATATTTCTTTATTTGGGGAGGCAAGCACACTGAAAAAATTCATTGGTAATCTTTCAAACAATTGTGCCATGACTAACCTCCTTATTTTATATATAAAATAAATATAAAATTCATTACTATTGTAACATGTTTATTAAATATTTACTATTTATAGTAATGATTTTGAGGCAAATTGCAAGTATTTTGGAAAAAATGCAAACGATAAATATAATTTATCGTTTTTTTGCCTTCTTGATGAAAATCTGGTTTAACAACAAAAACACCATCATAAAATAAAAAAACTTCCAATTAAGGAAGCATATCATTTAATTAAAATCTATTAGTGAACCCTTTTTCTAGAACAATTTCCACCCACACAATATTCATTTGAATCATAATCTGATTCATCAATGAGTGCTGCTAGAATATCGTTAGCATCTTGTACACCTTGTAGTTTAACATGTTGATTTATTCTTAAGAATGGTAGTGATTCTACACCTTTTAATTGACCATTTTCTTTATTTGAAATCACTGCTTGACTAAACTTATCTGAATTAATCACTAAGTCAATATCTTTAATAGGTAGTCCAATAGATAAAGCTAAATTCGTTAATTTATCATCTATAGATAAATCAATATGATCTTCATAAATTGCTTTAAATACTGCTTTATTGAATGCATATGATTTTTTCATTTTTTTCGCTAAATGTGCCATTTTATGCACATTATGAATTGGGAATAATTGAATTTCTAATTTTGTCTCGTTTAAAAAATCAATCACTTCGCTTTTTGGTAGATGTTTATATTTCGCTACAAAATCCACGAAATCTACATCACGATCAAACATTTCTTGATCTACCATTTCAAAACTTCTATAAATGATCGCATCTTGATTGATTTGACGTTCACTGATTAACTTTTCAATGACTTTGTGTTGTAAATAACATTTTGGACACAAATAGTCTAAATAAAACTCAATTTTCATATAAAAACACCTCTTTTAATACATAGATATTCTAAATTAAAAAGGTGTTTTTTTCAATTGATTTACATTTTATGTATGCTTATTTATAACTTCCTTAATTAAGTCCATTGGATAACCTTTGCGATAAAGCTTTAAAGTGATCTTTTGTTTATCCTCATAACTTAAGTTATGACTCTTTATTTTCTTAACTAATTGTAAATAAGTTTTTTCAATGACCTTTATATCTACTTCGGGAATATCATGTTGCTGTTTTGATAATACTTGATCAATTGTTTCTTTACTAAAACCTAAACGTAGAAAATCTGATTTAAGTTTCATTTTAATTTGTTGTTTTGATTTCTTATCTGATGACAGTCTGATTTTTTTAGCCATCAAATCGTTTAATACTTCGTATTGATTAATTCGTTCAGTGAACCCTTTAATGATATTGATATCAACACCTTTTTTTAAGAGCTCATTTTCAATGTATTTTGGACCTTTTTGGTTTTGGTGAAGCGATACATACATTTTAGTATATATGTAATCATCTAAATATCTCTTTTCACTAAATTCATGAATAACTTGTTTAGCAATGCCAATAGGTGCTTCTTTTTCGATTAAATGATCGTATACCTCTTTTTTTGTACGCATACGTTTTAATCTATTAAGTGCAACCCTTTTGTATTTTTCATATAAATTATCATTAATAAATGTTTGATAATCTTTTTGCTCAAAATTTTGAAATAATTTCAAATGATACTTTATATAAATGACTGGTTCAACTTCAATTGGTTCATCTAAATCAAATGTTACTAAATATTTAGTTTTTAGTTTCTTGATTTGATTAATTTTCTTCATTTGTAGTCGTTCCTTCAGTTATGATCATATCAATTAAAGCTAGCAATTGATCATCTTGCATAAAATCATGAATACTCATTTTGTAATCCATATACATAAGGTGTGAAACAGCTAAGTCAATTTGTCCAGTTTCTTCAATGTTTTTTTCTGCTTGATATTGTATAACATAATTTCTAGTATCTTCATCAAAATAACCATCAGTTCTGATCTTAGAACCATCGTCTAGGTTAAAATAAGCATTAAGAAATTGTTGATAATTGACTAAAGTCATATCGACCATATCATATGTTAATACATGTTCATAGACAGGTAAATCTATGTCATACATTGGGTTTTGATCTAATAAAGTTACTTCTAATGGATTATTGACAACGTCTAGTCCTTCACCATAAGTCCATATACCTTCAGTATAGTTTAAATAATATCTCACATTTCTAATTGTATTTAAATAAATAGAATTTTGATATACTGATTGTCCATATGTATTTGACCCATATAAGTCATAACCATTGATGAAAAGTGATGCTGCTAGAATTTCTCCAGAAGATGCAGTCTCATCATTAACTAATATTTTAATATCATAGTCTTTAAATGCTGTTAATCCCCCATAGTAATCAACACTGTTACCATTTCTATCAATCATTGAGAATAACATATGATCTTCATCCTCAGGTAATAAAAGTTGTGTTATACCTGGATTAAGGTTTGTCCCCTCATTATTCAATGCTGTAATAACCCCACCTGGATTATCTCTTAAATCTAGAATAAGTGTTTTATTTTCACCATTTAAAGTTGTTGTTTCTAATTCATTTAATAAATCATTAAAAATATAGTTTGTACCAATACTTATACCTGGTTGATAACCTAAAAATTGATTAATCTTAATATACCCTATGTCATCATAGCCTAAATCAAGTGTATAAGTTGATGGTGTTAATATTTCTTCATAAGTAAATAAAACTGGTGCAATACCACCATCAGGATTTTCCACAATAAGTGTTGTTTCATCCCCGACCGTACCATCTAGATAAGATAATACTTCTGCTTCATTTCTCATATCATTAAATAATAATGTATTTAAATTTTTATCGATGACACCGATGATTAAGTCATTAGGAAAAAGTCTAAAATATAGGTTGCTAGAATCATCGACATCAATGACACGCATATTTAAATCTTCAAAATCATAATCGATACCCATACCAATATATGATTCTAAATCTGTACTTGCTTCATTACTAGAGATGGTTGTAATTTTTGTATAAGGATCGTCATTTAGAGATGCGTATGTGTCAACAACGACATTCATTGACTCAATAAATGCATCATAAACATCATCGTTTTCAATATCGTAATAATAATATTGATCGAATGCTCTTGTGATATATTTAAACATCTCATCACTTTCAATTACCATTTTACTTTCAATTAAATTCGCAGAGAAATAACCTGCAGAAAATGCAAGTATTACTGAAAATAAAAATAGAATTGCTAGTTTTTTCGCTCCCATACTGCAGCCTCCCTACTAAAGCCTGTACCAAGAGCTTCTTTAGTTCTTGTTACAAAAGTAAATGCTTTAGGGTCTGTCTCTTTTATGATCATTTTAAATTGGTATAACTGTAGTCTATCAACTGTACAAATAATCATTTCTTTATCTTTTTTCGAGAATCCACCAATCACTTTAGAGATTGTTAGACCACGATCAAGTTTGTTAAAAATCGCTTCTTTAAGCGCTTCTGAATCATCAGTTACAATAAATGCCGTAAATCCTGATTGACCTTCAATTGATAATTTATCAATGATTAAACCACTTAATAACATTGCTGCGATTGCATATAATCCTAATTGGAAATCAACAAATATAGCAACTAAAATGATTGCACCATCAATTAAGTATAAAGCCCATTGAAATGGAATTTTGAAATACTTTGTTAATATTTTTTGTAGGACATCAATACCACCTGTAGTGGCATTATTTCTAATAACTAGTCCAAGACCTGCACCAACACATAATGCACCAAATGCAGCTGAGACTAATAATGGTGATTCAGTCATATGTTTCATGATTAAATCAGCTGGAACAGTATTTTCTAGAATTAGAATAATTGTTGGTGACAATACTGTTGCATAAATTGTTTTCATGAAAAATATTTTGCCTAATGTGATTAATCCTAATAAGAGTAAGAATATATTAGCAGCGTACATGAAAACTGATACTGGAATAAAATCTTTAACCAATACAGATATACCCATAACGCCACCAATCACTAGGTTTTGTGGTAATAAGAAAAAATAGAAACCAAATGTTAAGACAATAACGCCTAATGTGATTTCTAAAATCTCTCTAACTTTTGCTTTATTCATGATGATCACCCGATTTTAAATACGCATTGATAAATCCATCAATATCGCCATCCATGACTTGATCTATTTGACCAACTTCATAGTTTGTACGATGATCTTTAACCATTTGATATGGGTGGAATACATAAGATCTAATTTGTGAACCCCAAGCGATATCTTTTTGTTCACCTTTAATGTTTTTCAATGTTTCTTCTTGCTTTCTAATTTCTTCTTGCATAAGCTTAGCCTTTAAGATAGACATAGCTGTTTCTCTATTTTTTAATTGACTACGCTCATTTTGACATGTAACAACAATATTTGTTGGTAAATGTGTAATTCTTACAGCTGAATCAGTTGTATTAACGGATTGACCACCTGCACCACTACTTCTATAAACATCTACTTTGATATCTTCATCTTTAATATCAATTTCAATATCATCATCAAATTCTGGCATAACATCAAGTGATGCAAATGATGTATGTCTTCTAGCATTTGAGTCAAACGGTGAAATTCTTACTAAACGATGTACACCTTTTTCAGCTTTTAAATAACCATAAGCATATGGTCCTTTAATACGCAGTGTCACACTTTTAATACCAGCCTCATCACCTGATTGATAATCAAGTACTTCGACTTTGTATTTTCTTCTTTGTGCAAATCTTGTGTACATTCTATAAAGCATATCACACCAGTCTTGTGATTCAGTACCACCTGCACCAGGATGTAATTCTATAATTGCATCATGATCATCATATGGTCCACTAAGCAGTGTTTCTAATTCAAATGCTTTAAGTGTTTCTTCTAATGTCTTTATATCACTTTCTAGAATTTCCCATTCTTCAGAGTCTTCTTCTGAAATCTCGAACCATTCTACAAGTTGCTCATATTTATTTTTTAAATCACGATATTGATCAATTTTACCTTTAATCATTGTCGTTTCTTTAGATACTTTACGTGCTTCATTTGGATTATTCCAAAAATCAGGTGCAAGCATCTCATTACTTAATGATTGATATTTTGTTTCAAGTTTTTCAGGTTTTAATGCATTATTAAGATCTGAAATTCTTGTCCCAAATGATCCAATCATTTTATTTACATCATAGCGCTCCATAATACCTCCTAGCGCCAAGGTTTGTTTCTAGAATTTCTATTCTTTCTAACTTTTGGCTTTTTAGGTTTTTTTGATGCAGATACACCTTCATTAGTTTTCGTGTTTTTAACAACAGCTTCACGTTCTGTATTGTATCTAATTTGTGCACGTAGTGCATATCTTGTAATATCACCATTAATGTTTTCAATCATTTCATTGAACAATCTTAAACCTTCTCTTTGGTAAACTACAAGTGGATTTTGTTGAGCATATGATTGAAGTCTAACACCTTGACGTAATTCATCCATCACATCAATATGTCTCATCCAGAATGTATCAATGACTCTAAGCATAACAACTTTTAAGAATTCATTAAATACACTTTCTGGTACTTCTGCTTTTTTACGATCTAGTTCAGCATGACCTAGTTCAACAACATAATCAACAAACGCTTCTCTATCAAGTGTTTCTAAATGTTCTTTTTTAACTGTACCTGGAACAAATAGACTACCATCGAAGTGCTTGAAAGCTTGTTCAATATTAATTTCAAATTCATTTTTACTTGTTTGTTTAATAAATGAATTAGCTTGTGTTTCTAAAACTCTAGAAACAGTAGTTCTTACTTGATCTTCAATTGATTCAAGTGTTAATACATCACGACGTTCTTTATAGATTATTTCTCTTTGTTTTCTTATGACATCATCATATTTTAATACTTGTTTACGTGAATCATAGTTATTACCTTCAATACGTTTTTGAGCATTCGTAACAAATCTTGAGAACATTTTTGAAGATAATGGTTCACCAGTTTTATTTAAATTGTCTAACATTTGTAATCTTTGTTTAAATGATTCTCCACCGAATCTAATCATAAGTTCATCTTCAGCAGAAATAAAGAATCTTGAGAATCCTGGGTCACCTTGACGTCCAGAACGACCTCTTAACTGATTATCAATTCTTCGTGACTCATGTCTTTCACTACCAAGAACACAAAGTCCCCCTAGTTCAACAACACCTTCACCAAGTTTAATATCAGTACCACGACCAGCCATATTTGTCGCGATTGTTACAGATCCTTTTAAACCTGCTTTAGCAACAATATCAGCTTCTCTTTCATGGTTCTTCGCATTTAAGACTTCATGATCAATACGTCTTAATTTTAATCTTCTAGATAAATCTTCTGATGTTTCAACAGCAATCGTACCAATAAGTACTGGTTGTCCTTTTTCGTTACGTGCTTGAATTTCATCAACTAAAGCTTCAAATTTATCTTCTAAAGTTACATAGATATAATCTGGTTCATCAGCACGAATAACTGGTTTATTCGTAGGAACTTCTACAACATCCATGTTATAGATTTCTCTAAATTCTTCTTCCTCAGTCTTCGCAGTACCTGTCATACCAGATAATTTTTTATACATTCTAAAGAAGTTTTGGTATGTAATAGTTGCAACCGTAGTTGTTTCTTGTTTAATATTAACGCCTTCTTTAGCTTCTAGCGCTTGATGAAGACCTTCAGAGAATTGACGACCACGTAAAATACGTCCAGTAAATTGGTCGACAATTAATACTTCGCCATCTTGAACAACATATTCTTTATCTCTTGCCATAATGTAGTTCGCACGAAGTGCATTATTAATATGATGTACAAGTTGTACATATTTTAAATCATATAAATTATCAATTTGGAAAATCTTTTCAGCTCGTTCAATACCTGTTGGTGTTAGTTCAATTGTTCTTGATTCAATATCAATTTCAAAATCTTCGTTTCTAAGTGATTTTGTAAATCTATCAGTTGCTTGATATAAATTTTGATTATTTTTAGATCCACCAGAAATAATAAGTGGTGTTCTTGCCTCATCAATTAAAATTGAATCGACCTCATCAATAATCGCAAAATTTAAGCCACGTTGAGCGACCATATCTTTAGCAAATAAAACCATGTGATCTCTTAAGTAGTCAAATCCTAACTCACTGTTAGTTGAATATAAAATATCACAATCATATGCAGCACGTTTTTGATCTTTTGTAAGTTCTCTTAAATTAAGACCTACTGTTAATCCTAAGAAACGGAAAAGTTCTCCAATGTCCCCTTCTGTTTCACGTCTAGCTAAGTATTCATTAACCGTAACGATATGCGTACCTTCACCGTTAAGCGCACTTAAATAAGCTGGCATAACAGCAGTTAACGTTTTACCTTCACCAGTTTTCATTTCAGCGATATTACCATGGAAGATAGCGACAGCACCACATACTTGAACGAAATATGGGAATAAACCTGTAACTCTTCTTGAAGCCTCTCTAACAACAGCGAAAGCTTCAACCATTAGTTCTTCTAAAGTTTCGCCATCTTTATAACGATTTTTAAACTCATTTGTTTTTTCCTGTAGTTCAACATCTGATAATTGTGCCATAGAATCTTCAAGGGCAAACACTTGATGTGCTATTACTTCAGCTTTTTTTAATTCTTTTTTTCCTAAGTCGAATAGATTTTTGAACATATGTACACTTCCTTTGCATTCTCTATTATATTACTATAATAGAGCGATTAATACAAGAAACTTTGGTGCTTTATCTTATTTTTACACAATTTAAAATGTTTCATGCATAAAAAAAATAGAATACTATGTATTCTATCATTTTTTGTGTTTTTAGAAATCAAATTTTACATCTTGACGTTTAACTTCTTCAGCTTCAAAGAAGTCACGTTTTTCAAATTTTTTCCAACTTGCAATTAAGCTACTTGGAAATACTACAACTTTTTGGTTGTAATAAGATACGTTTGAGTTATAAACTCTTCTTGCAGCTTGTAAGTTTTCTTCAACTTCTGCTGTAGTATCTTGAAGTTTCCCCACATTAACAGATGCTTTTAAATCAGGATATTGTTCAACAACAACATTGATTGCTTCTAAACCTCTAGTCACTTGATTTGCAAATTCTTGTTTATCTTTAATACTTGCATTGTGACCTGGCTGACGCATAGCTACAACTTCAGTTAATGTTTCTTTTTCATGTTTCATATAACCTTTTGTTGCTGCAAACATCTTAGTTAATAAGTCATATCTCTTTGTTAATGCAACATCAATACTTGATTCTGATTCGTCAATTTTAACTTGCATTCTTCTAAACGCATTTGATGTAGAAATAACCCATCCTATAATGATGACTGCGATAACTACAACAGCTACTACTGCTCCTAATACTGGTGGCATAAAAATCTCTCCTTTAATTTTTTATCCTTTGATCTATCGATCATAAACTTTAATACTATTTACTATTCATTTTCTTCATTTGATCCAAAGATAACAAATAGCAATACGCCAATAACAACAACACCTATTAATATAAATAATCCTGTTGCACCTGCTACTTGCATTTAAATTCCCCCTTATTTAAATATATTTATTTACGTTTAAACTTATCGCCATCTAATCTAAACTCATTAACAATGGCTGCGATAAGTTCAATATCGTCAATAACTTCTTTTAAACCTTCTTCATTTAAAGGTTTCTTATAAGATACTTCTAAGTAATCTTTACGATCATTAATACCAATATGAAGTTCATTGTTCATAAAACAATAAACAATTTGACCCTTATGCATCTTCTCTAAATTTAATAATTTTTCAATCATTGAAGATGTAATTTGATAAAATCCATATTCTTGTGATGTTGTATAAATCGTAAATTTTTTGTTGAATTCGATACTTTCAGTTTCCATTTTCTCGAATCCTTTTTTATTAAATCCAAATCTAGATTCAATAATTTTTAACCCTTCTTTAAATTCACGTTCAAAACGATAAGTAATCCAACGTCCTTTAAAGTAAGTTTCATAAGTATAATATGTATTACCTTTTGAATCTTGATGTCTTACTCTTTCTTTGAATTCAAGATCAGATGTTTCAAATTGAACACCTTTATATGAAGCTCTAAAATAATCTTCAAATGAATATCTATCCGGTCTTTTAACTGTGTCAGTTTTCAAAACATTGTTCAAACCAACACCGCCATTTGGGTCATAATAAACATCTTCATAAGCATCACTTAAAAGTGTTGTTATAAGCTTACTCTTTATCTGTTTATTATATTTTGATATATGGCTAAAGCCTCTACCAAAAAAAACCGCAGCTACTATGATAATCCCAAATCCAATAAAAACGATAGGTGCAACTTCCGTCAGCGCACCTAAAATAATCACTACGATAGCGACTGCTAATATAATGAATGCTTTTTTATTTTCTTGTTTAACTTTCGCTACAGTTTCTAATCTAATTTGTTCTAAATTGTTTAATTGTGTCATCTAATCACCTAGAACTATTTTATACTAGTTTTTTAAATATTTCAATCCTATCTAGTTTTTCCCATGAAAATTTATCGTTAGATTTACCAAAATGGCCATATTGAGTAGTTTCACGGTATATTGGTTTGTTTAAATCTAGTGTTGAAATAATACCTCTTGGTGTTAAGTCAAAATTGTTAATGACTGTTTCATAGATTAAATCTTTTGATACTTTTTCTGTACCAAATGTATTAATGTTTACACTTACTGGTTCTGCAATACCAATTGCATATGCTAATTGTATCTCGCATGAATCTGCAATACCTGAGGCTACAATATTTTTAGCAATGTATCTTGACATGTAAGCTGCTGAACGGTCCACTTTAGTTGCATCTTTTCCTGAGAAAGCACCACCACCATGACGTGCGTATCCACCATATGTGTCTACAATAATTTTACGTCCTGTAAGTCCTGCGTCACCGTGTGGTCCACCCATCACGAAACGTCCAGTGGGATTAATTTTAAATTGTGTATTTGTTAAATCATAATCTTTAAATATTGGTTTAATCACATGCTCAATCATTTTTGCATGTAGATCTTTTTGTTCAAATTCTGGATCATGTTGAGTTGATAAAACAATTGTATGAATAAATGCGAATTTACCATCTTCATCATAAGCAACCGTCACTTGTGTTTTACCATCAGGACGAAGACCTGATACAATATTGTTTTTTCTAACAAATGTTAATCTTTCCGCTAATCTATGTGCTAAATAGATTGGTAATGGTAGATAAGTTTCTGTATCGTTATTTGCATAACCAAACATAAATCCTTGATCCCCTGCACCTAAAGATTTATCACTGTTTTTATTAACACCTTGAGCAATGTCAGGTGATTGTTGTTTTACTCTAACTTCTACTTTCACATCATCAGCATTATAACCATAAGCTTCTTTGTTGTATCCGATGAACTTAATTGCATCTTTAACAACTTTTTCATAATCAAATTTTGCATTTGATGATATTTCACCAAATAATAGTGCGTAATTTGTTGTAACCGCTGTTTCGATGGCAACTCTTGAAAATGGATCTTGTTCTAAACAAGCATCTAATACTGAATCTGATATATAATCAGCAACTTTATCTGGATGACCTTCCGTTACTGATTCACTACTAAATAATTGATACATATGTTGTTCCTCCTATAAAAATAAAACGCTTCTCAAAAGGAAAGCGCGACTGTTTCCTTATTGTTAGGCATAAGCCCCTTGTGAAAGCACCTAATTAAATAGGTTGCTGCTACATCTTTGGTCACGTGCCTCCGTAGCTCTTAATAAAGTTTATTCATTTATATGCTCTATAATCATACATGATTGATCATAAAATGTCAAATAAAATCACCCTTTTTCACAGATATGTTTTCATCCATAAAAAAAGTCCCAAAGTTATCGGGACTAATCATTAAAAATTATTATACATTTCTAAAAATTCATCATTGAATTTTAAGAATCTTTCTTTTAAATTATAATCGAAAAATGTACCTAATTCATTTTGAAATGCTTTTAATACAATTGAATGTGCGAGTGGTCTCTTATATGATTTTGGACCACGCATGGTCATATATAAATCACTTAGTAAAATGATTTGAGACTCAATATCAGGTTGAATATCTAACATTTGCTTGATAAAGTTTTCATTAATCGTCTCTTCTGCATATGCTCTAGCGATATCTTCACATTTTTGTGCAAGCTGTAATCTTCTAGCAATTGATGATCCAAGTTCAGTCTTAGCTTTTAATAAATCAAATGTTTGCTCATCGTATTTATTAATATCACCTAACATGTTTTTTATCTCATTAAACTGTAGGTGAATCATGGCATATTGATTCATCGAATTAATCTCTTCACCTGATAGACCATAAAACTGTCCCATTTTCTCACTCATTTGTTGAACTAAATATGCATGTCTTTTATCCATTAATGTATATGAACTAGAAAATACAACTGAGAATAAATCACCAACGATATGTGAGAAATCTCGTTGAACTTGTCTTCTTTTCATCAATTCATTACGTCGCTCTTCTTGCATATATTGCCCCATGGAAACAATCGCGTAAACTACAAAATAGAATAATATGAATAATAATGTTCTAAGTAGGATATCACTAAATTCCGGAAGTGTCACTAATCTAAATTTTATGAAATCAAGAAATGATACATCACCAACTAAATCTTGGAAGTTATATGTCCAAACTAAGTGGATGAATGTAAGTAATGCAAGTAAGCCTTGGAAACTCCCTGATAATACTTTCTTTTCTTGATACAGTGATATAACGACAACTGCATAATACATTAAAATATAAGCCGCTGTTTCAAAGTATTCAATGTTATATAATCTTGCATAAATTAAAATTGCTGAAAAGAAAATATAGAGTGATGCGACATACATCGCGACCATTTGTTTCGTTCGATCCTTTTTATCCAAGAAAATTAATTTCTTTAATAATTTATTGATTGCATACGTCACTGGATAAATAATCACCGTAACGACCCAATTACTCACTTTAGTGTCTGGATTTGTATTTGTAATTGATAAAACAAATAAAATCACAGAATACATCATATTGGTAATGAAAATAATGTTTTTAATAACAACATTTTTTCTAAATAAAACTTCAACATCATCGGTAATATCAATACCTTGCTCAAAACCAAAAAACTTAGCAAAGATCTCTTTACCAAATGATTTTATTTTAATTTTACGTTTTTTTGGTTCTGATGCCATAATGTCCCCTTAATCTATATCGAATATTGATAATCTTTCTACGTTAACGTCTTCATGTGCTAAATCTTCGTTTAAGATTTGTGCGACTCTTGTTGATGCTGCTGCAGCGATTGCGCCAACAATATCATCTAAAAATGTATGACATACGCCTTCTTTTTTACCATCTTCATTTAATTTAGCAACAATCCCATGTTTATTAACATCAATGTCACCAAAATTGGTTTGTCCAATTGTACCATATAATCCTGATACATCAAGACCCATCGTTTCATCAACACCAAATAATCCTAGATCATCATGAATAATATCTTGTATTGGTCCTTTAAATAATTTCTCTTCTGCCATGCGATCAATTTCACATGCAAGTTGAACATGATGGAAAATATCACGCAATGATAAAATCTTTTCAACTGATTCAATACACACTTTCATTGATACTTGATCAGAGTATTTTGATTGTTGTTGATAACTGATTTCAGCAATCGATTGAATATCAACACCTCTTGAAGCTAACATCTCTTTGTTTAATTCTAACATTTCGTTTCTTGTAAATAGTAATTTTTTCTTACTCATTTTATTCACCGTCCTTAAACGTGTCACCTAATTTAAATACGTTTTGACCATTTAGAAAAGCTTGTGCTAACATACGTTTTTTACCTGGTACTTGAAGTTCAATGATATCAAGAATACCATCTTTCGTTTGTATCAGTAATTGTTTTTTAACACGTACAATTTCGCCTGGTACTGCGTTCTCTACTATTATATCACTTTTTTTGGCTTGATAAATCTTAATTGTTTGTCCATTAAAATCAACATGTACACCAGGTTCTGGATATAATCCTCTGACTTTATTAGATATATCTTTAGCCGTCATATTAAAATCAATTGCTTCATCTTCATATTTGATTGTTGGTGAAAATGTTACAAGTGATTCATCTTGAGGAAATCTTGGTTTAATACCTTTTTCATAATCTATTAGTACTTCGCTTAAAGCTTTCGCACCAATAACACTTAGTTTTTGTGTAAGTGTTTCGTAATTGTCATCTTCTAATATCGGAAGTTCAACTTGTTTAATAACATCTCCACTATCCATTTTATATGCCATATACATAATAGAGACACCTGTTTTCTCATCACCATTAAACAATGAGAATTGAATTGGCGCACCACCTCTATATTTTGGTAGTAATGAGCCATGAACATTCATTGAAACAATTGGTTCAATTAATGCTTTAGGAAGCATTTGACCATAAGCAGCTGTAATTAATAAATCAGGTTTTAAATCTAAAACTTTCTGATAATCTTTGCTTAACTTAATCGGTTGAAAGACTTCAATGCCATGTTTTAACGCAACTTCTTTAACTGGAGAAGGCGTTAAAACCTTTTTTCTACCGACTGGTTTATTAGGTTGAGTAACAACTAATAAAACTTCATGTTCTTTGATTAACATTTCTAATGTTGGCACAGCAAATGCTGGTGTACCTAAAAATACAATTTTCATTTAAATCACCTACATAACTTCTAAATTAGGATAAAACCTAATTGATATTTCTTTTGTTTGATATTGATCCATTAAATTAAATATTTTATGATCAAAAGATTTATATTTATATGTCATGGTGAAACGATATCTTTCACCAATCTTTTTAATGTATGCTGGATTAGGACCAAGTAAATATGCATCCTTATCTAAGCGTTCAATGGCTTTCTTTAATTTATAGGCTTGTTGATATGTCTTTAAATACTCTTCGCCTTCAAATACAAATTCTGACACTCTCATAAAAGGTTCATAATTTGATATCTTTCTATCATATATCGCTTCCTTGTAGAAAGTATCATAATCACTTGTTACATGCTTAATTGCGTAATGATTTAGGTCATACCCTTGGATTATAACTTCTCCAGGCAACATTCTTCCAGATCTTCCTGATACTTGCGTTAATAGCGTATAGGCTTGTTCTGATGCTTGATATGAAGGGATTCTTAGTAATAGGTCAGCCATTAATACACCAACAAGTGTTACTTTAGGAAAATCTAAACCTTTAGCAATCATTTGCGTACCTAATAAAATATCAGCTGATTCAGAATTGAAAGTATGCCATAAGATTTCATGACTGCCTTTTGTTTGCGTAACATTCGCATCCATTCTAAGAATTCTTGCGTTACTAAATGTTTTTCTTAAAGCACGTTCGACTTGTTCTATACCAACACCAACTTCTTTAATGGCTTTACTTTGACATGATGGACAAGTATCTTTATATGGTTCATGATGCCCACAATAATGGCATTTAAGTTCTTTTTCATTTTTATAATATGTGAGAGAAATACCACATGATGGACAAGCTGGGACAAACCCACAACTTCTACACATCACAAATGGTGCATATCCTTTACGATTGAATAGAATCATGACTTGTTCTTTTTTTGCAAGTCTTTCTCTAATACCATCTTCTAATTGTTTAGAAAACATCGTGACATTTCCTAATTCTAACTCTTTTTTCATATCAACAAATGATACTTTAGGTTGTTTAATACCAAAAGGTCTTTCGTTTAATAAAAGTAATTGATATTCATTTTCTAGTGCTTCGTGATATCTCGCAACTTTAGGTGTTGCACTACCTAATAATAAAGGTATTTGATGATATATAGCTCTTTGTTTAGAAATCTCTACAGCATCATATATCACATGATCTGATTGTATATATGAACTGTCGTGTGATTCATCAATGATAATCGCACCTAAATTTTGAAAAGGTAGGAATACTGATGATCTTGTCCCTAAAACAATATCAGCTTGTCCTTGTTTCATATGTGTGTATGCATCAAGTCTTTCACCTTGAGATAAAGCACTATGATAGATCTCTACAGATTCAAATCTAGATTTTAATCGCTTAGCCATTGGTGCAATCAACGTAATCTCTGGCACTAATACTAGAACCTGTTTGCCATTTAAAATCATATCTTCTATAATTTTCAAATAGATTTCTGTCTTACCAGAACCAGTAACACCTTTTAATAAGAATGCTTGATATTGATTATATGATTTCTTAAATGTTTCATAGACTTTTTGTTGTTCATTTGTTAAAGTGACGTTTTTATCTTTTAAATCAAAGATATGTTTAACCTCACGATTAACTTTCCTTTGATCTTTAATTAAAACATCATACTTAGATAATGTATTTATTGATGAATCAGAAAATCCAAATTCAATGAGTTCATCTTTTGTATATATTGATTGTTCATCCATTAATATAATTTGATCATGATATCTAGAAATTCTTGGATAATCATGTGAAGGATTATACTGATAAACTGTTTCATATTTATCTTGTACTTTTTGTTTATATATTTGTTCTAATGTAATAGCTTCTAGATTCAAGTACTTTCTTATCTTATAATCATAGTCATTATTATTTTTAGAAATCTTAAATTCATTTTTACTATTAAATAATGATTTAAAATCATCATCTACTAACTCAGGTTTAGTTAAAGTAATTAATTTTTGATACTTTAAACTTACTTGACTAGGTACAACTGTTTCAAAAATAGATGCATATGTTTGATGCGTTTCTTGATAAAGATAATCAATCATCATAAATGTTTCATCATCAATAGTTGGAATAACATCTAAAACATCTTTAATTTCTTTGGTTGCTTTATCACTAAAGTCAAAAATTGAAGTGACATAGCCCATTCTAAGTTGACCACCAAATGGCACAACAACGCGCATCCCCTTCTTTAAACTATTTTGATATGTAGTTGGTACGATGTAATCGAAGTAACGATTTACTTCTTTATTTTTGATATCAACAATGACACTTGCATACATAACATTCACCCTAATTCTATTATACCGATTTCATGCTAAAATCGCCATATCTTTATCTATGATAAAAAAAAGTAACCGAAGTTACTTTAATGTTTTTAATATTTGATCGATATGATTACCATAAGCTAGTGCTTCATCAAATTTGAACACTAAATCAGGAATCTTTCTCACATTTCTAATTTTTTTAGCAAGCTCCATACGGATAGTTGCTTTTGCATCATCTAAACCATCTTGTGCTTTTTTAAGCATATCTGGTTCATCTTTTAAGATTGTATAATACACTGTCGCAAATGATAAATCTTTTGTGACTTTAACATCTGTCAAATTAATATAGCCAAAGCTTTTATCTTTAACTGAATTATTGACAATTGATGCAAGTTCTCTTTGAATTAAACTTGCTAATCTTTCTGTAGTAACAGACATAATGATTACACCTCAATTTCTCTTAATTGTGAAGCTTCAATGATGTCACCAACTTTGATGTCGTTGAAATTCTCAATTTGCAGACCACATTCATAGCCTGCACGTACTTCTTTAGCATCGTCTTTGAATCGTTTAAGTGAAGCTAATTTACCTTCATAAACAACGATACCTTCTCTTAGCACTCTGACTAACGCATCACGTTTAATGATACCATCAGTTACATATCCACCTGCGATTGTACCAACTTTAGAGATTTTAAATGTATCTCTAACTTCAACTTGACCTGTAACAACTTCTTCAAATTCAGGTTCTAACATACCTTTAAGAGCTGCTTCAATGTCTTCTTGAACACGGTAGATAATGCTATATAATCTAATTTCTACACCTTCAGTTTCAGCAACTTTTTTCACTGCTGCTGTAGGGCGAACATTAAATCCAATAATAATGGCATCAGATGCAGATGCTAATGTAACATCACTTTCACTGATTGCCCCAACTGTTGCACGAACTGTATTTACATGGAATCCATCAATATCGATTTTTTCTAGTAAACCTTTTAATGCTTCAATTGATCCTTGTACATCACCTTTAATGATAATGTTTAATTCTTTTTCTTGATCTTCCATTGCACCAAATAATGAATCTAGTGAACGTTTTTTATTAGAGTTTAATTCTAATTCTTTTTGACGACTTTGACGATCAGATGCGATGTTTTTAGTTACTCTTTCATCATCAAATGCCATAAAGATATCACCAGCACGTGGCACTTCATTTAAACCTGTAACCTCAATTGGTTGAGATGGTTTAGCTGTTTTATAACGTTTTCTAAGATCATCTTCCATAGTTCTAATTTTACCGTATGTATTACCAATAACGATATAATCACCTACGTTTAATGTACCTGTTTCAACAATTAAAGTTGCAACCGGTCCTCTTCCTTTATCAAGTGATGCTTCAATTACTGTACCTTTAGCTAAACGATTTGGATTAGCTTTAAATTCATTAATTTCACTAATTAATTGGATAACATCTAATAATTCATCAATACCTAAATTCTTAAGTGCTGATACATTAACAAATGGTGTATCTCCACCCCAAGCTTCGGGTACTAAACCTTTTTCAGATAATTCTGTCATAACTCTATCAGGGTTAGCTGATGGTCTGTCAGTTTTATTTACAGCTACAACAATCGGAACATCAGCAGCTTTAGCATGGTCAATCGCTTCAATTGTTTGAGGCATTACACCATCGTCAGCAGCTACAACTAATACTACGATATCAGTAACTTTCGCTCCACGTGCACGCATTTCAGTAAATGCGGCATGGCCTGGAGTATCAATAAATGTAATAGGTTCACCGTTTTTAACTACTTGGTATGCACCAATATGTTGAGTAATACCACCGGCTTCACCTTCTACAACTCTAGACTTACGGATTGTATCTAATAATGTTGTTTTACCGTGATCAACATGTCCCATAACAGTGACAATTGCAGGTCTTTTAACAAGATCTTTAGGATCATCAACGATTTCCATTTCATCAAAACGAGTAACGTCTGTAATCACTTCATCTTGTACTTCATAACCTTCATCTAACGCAACTAATTCAATCGTATCACGATCAACTACTTGGTTAACACTTGCCATTAATCCTAAACCCATTAATTTTTTAATAACCACTGCATTAGATACGTGCATGCCATCTGCAACATCAGCGACAGTCATATCTGGTCTATAAGTTAAAATTTTTGGACCTTCATCCTTTTTTTGTTTTAAATTATTGTGATTATTTGGCTTTTTATTATTGTTTCTTTTATTTGGATTCATTCTTTTTTTATTATTACTAGGCATATAAAATCACTTCCTTCATTATTTAATCAGTAATTGGCTAAATCCTTGGTCTGTAACTCCAATCACTTTTATACCAAATTTACCGAGTGCTTGAGAAAGTTCATCTGATGTAACTTCTTCTATGACTTGTGTGCCATATGTTTTAGCTTTATCGTATATCTTTTTCTTTGTTTGCTCTGACGCATCAGTTGCAAGAATGACTAAAGATAATTTCTTTTTTGTTAAATGAGTCAGTGTTATATCTGTGCCCACAACAAGTTTTCTTGCACGAAAAGCTAAGCCTAGTGAACTAAGATTCATTTGTTAATCCTAACAATGTTTCATATACTTCACTTGGAACATCAACTTCAAGCTTTCGGTCTAATATTTTATTTTTTTGCGCTTTCAAGATAACTTCTCTATCAAGCTTAATATATGCACCTCGACCATGAGCTTTACCTGTTAAATCAACAGATACTAACCCTTCTTTTGTCGCAGTGACTCTTACTAATTCTTTTTTAGGTAATACTTCTTTTGTGACTACACAAGTTCTAAGTGGAACTTTTTTTGTTTTATTCATGTAAAATCACCCTTTAGTTTATTAATAAAGTATGCCTTCACCTTGTGCCATAGTTTCTGATTTAATATCAATACTCCAACCACAAGCTTGAACAGCTAATTTAACATTTTGCCCTAATTTACCAATCGCAAGTGATAATTGATCATCTGGAACGATTGCTAAAGCATTCTTTTCTTTTGGATTAACATGAGTAACAGCTACGACTTTTGCTGGTTGTAATGCATTAGCAATTAACTCTTTCTCATTATCACTCCATCTAAATAAGTCAATCTTTTCATCAGATAATGCACGAACGATTTCTCTAATACGTGTACCACCTTCACCAACGCATGCGCCGATTGGATCAACTTTTGGATCATTTGTTTTAACACCAATTTTAGCACGATCACCTGGATCTCTTGAAATACCCATGATTTCAATTGTGCCATCTTTAATTTCAGGAATATAAGATTCTAATAATCTGATAATTAAACTTGGATGTGATCTTGAAACATATACTTTTGGCCATTTAGTTTTCATTTCAACATCTGAAACATAAACTCTAACGTGGTCACCTACATGGAAGTTATCTTTTGGAAGTGCTTCTTTCTTAGGTAGTAATGTTGTTAAATCTTTACCAATATCTAAACGATAGTGGTTATCATCAATATCAATCACTCTTGCATTAATCATTTCATGCTCAAATGATTTGAAATATTGGTATAAATTTTCTTTTTGCATTGAGACTAAAGCTTCATTTAAACGACTCTTGAAATCTCTTACTGCATAAAATGAGAAATCTTTTGGATCCACTTTAGATTCAATCACATCACCTAATTTAGCTCTAGATGAAATTTCTTTAGCTTCTTCCAATAAGATTTGAGTATAGTTTTTATCCGCTTCTAAACTAAACTCATCAACAACCAATTGTTGTTTATAGACTAGAATTTCATTTTTTTCTTCTTTGAATTCTACTCTACATGAACGAACATCATGCGCTTTTTTACAACCCGCAATCAAACCTTGCTTAAATGCATCAAGTACTTGCTCATGCGTTAATTCTTTTTCTTCTGCTACTGCATCAACATTTTTAAAAAATTCTTTACTGATCATAATATCCTCCTAAACTTTAACTGCGGTACGCATGTTTCTAGTTTCACTATATTTAACGTCGATTTTTCTAATTCTGCCTTTTTGATTGACTTGAACTTTAATTAAATCTTCATCTTCGTTTACTTCTAATAACGTTGCGAAAGTTTTCATTTTATTTGTTTCAAAATAGATATATTTACCTATTTGTTTTTTAACTTGTTCAATTGTATCTAGTGGTCTTTCTGCACCTAGTGAAGAAATCTCTAAATAGTAGTCATCTGCAATGTCGTTATCATCTAATGATTCAACATATGCCATGTGGATTTTTTCTAGATCATCGATGTTCATTGTATCAACATCAAGTAAGATTTCAACAATCTTTTCACCAAATTCTCTTTTAAGTTTAATACTATAAACTTCTAAGTTATATGGTTCTAGAAAAGGGATTAATTTTTGTTTTAAATTATCTAAATTCATATTTACCTCATTAAAATGAGCGGAAATCATCATCTCCACTCACGTTTACCTGTTTATTATAACATTATTTTATCTTAAATACAATTTTTATAACACTTAAAGTTGACTGTTTTTTAATTTTCTATTTGCGAACGGTTTGCATTTAGAGTTTTATATGTTACAATATAGTTGCGAATGATTTGCAGTTAGGAGATTACACATGAAGAAATTGTTTTTATTATTTATAACACTTATTTTTGGAATCACTCTGGTTGGTTGCCAAAACACAGAAACATCTGACATTGTTACAACAATGTATACACACTACAGTTTTGCTAAAGAGATTGTCGAAGATAAATTAACTGTTGATATGCTAATACCAATTGGTGAAGAAATTCACGGTTATGAAGCATCTAGTCAAGATATGGTAAAAATTAAAGAGTCAAAAATATTTGTCTTTACAAGTTTAGAAATTGATACTTGGATTTCTAATCCAGATACTATTGGTGGCGATGAGACAATCGTCTTAAATATGGAAGAGGTAATTGGTGCTCATGATCATGAAGCAGAATTATCGTATCCCTTATCAGATGATCACGATCATGATCATAGTGAAGAAATTCATTATTGGGTTGATCCAATGAATGCAATTGAAATGATTGAACATTTATTAGAAGCTATCATTTCAATTGATCCAGATAACACTTCTTTTTATACTGATAATGCTGAAACTTTGATTAGTGAAATAGAAACTTTATCAAATGACTTTACAGCGTATTTAAATACATTAACTACTATCCCTAATATTTATGTGGGTGGACATAACGCATTTTCTGTTTTAGGTGATCACTTCGGTTTTGAATTCATCTCAATATTCGGTGAATATGAACCTGACGCTGAATTAACAAGTGCTGAAATGATCGCATTCATGGATGAAATTATCAATGCTGGTACTCATTATATTTTCATTGAAGCTTTGGAGTCAGATAATGCAGCAAAAGCCATAAAGGCAGAATTATTAAATCAACATCAATATGAATTAACGATTTTAAAGTTATCTGCATATCAAAATGTTAGTTTAACTGATTATAATAAGTCTCTAACATATAGTGATATAATGGAACAGAACTTAGAAAACCTTAAAATCGCACTTGGTGCGTAGGAGTTAAGTATGATAACATATCAAGACATTTGTGTCACTTTTGGAAACTATGAAGCATTAAAAAATATCTCTTTTACTTTAAATAAAGGAGATTTTTTGCATGTTGCAGGACCAAATGGTAGTGGAAAATCCACTTTAATGAAAACCTTGGTTGGATTACAAAAACCAACTTCTGGTCATATTAAAATCAACACTAAACACATGGGATACCTTCCACAAAAATTAGAAACTTCAAAACAAATCCCAATGACTGTTAAAGAAGTCATTTATAGTGGATTTAGAAAACAAAAATTAAATGTGAGTCATGAGGATGAATTACTCATTAAATCATGGTTAGAAAAAATGGAAATACCTGATTTATATTTAGAATCTATGATTCATTTATCAGGTGGACAACAACAAAGAGTCTATTTAATTAGAGCATTAATATCAGAACCTGAATTATTGATCTTAGATGAGCCTACTTCTGCGCTTGATCCATCATTTAGAGAAAAATTCCATCATTTACTTGATGATTTACAAAGAGATAGAGATATGACAATTATTCATGTCACACATGATTTAACTGATGCAGTTAAAAGTAATTGTAAAATCATGTATGTCGACCAAACTGTAAAATTCTTTGGATGTTACGATGACTTCCATCAATTCGAACATAAGGAGCACCATCATGATCTTTGATTTATTACAATACGATTTCATTCGAATCGCCTTATTAATTGGTGTTATTCTAGCCATATCAGCATCTTTATTAAGTCCATTTCTAGTTCTTAATCATCAGGCAATGATTGCTGATGGTTTAGCTCATGTAAGTTTTGCTGGTTTAGCATTAGGTATGTTATTCATTAATGAACCATTATATATATCCATACCATTCGTCATGATTGCTTCGTTATTAATCAAATATTTATCTGGTAAGATGAATGGCGATGCAGCCATTGGATTAGTCAGTGCATTTGCATTCTCAGTTGGTTTAATCATCATTAAAAAAGGATCTGGTTTTGATATTTCAATTGAATCATTGATTTCAGGAAATATCTTTAATGCAGACCCTCTACTTGTTATACTAGGTTTAATTACCACTGTGCTTATCGTATTATTTGTTTTATTCTATTACAGAAAGTTATTCCTTATGACCTATGATTACGATTATGCAAAATTTTCTGGAATTAAAGTTAATATCTTAGGCTATGTATTATCAGCATTAACAGCTTTCTTTATCGCAATCGGTGTTAGAACTATTGGTGTTTTATTAATTTCTGCATTTGTGATATTCCCATCTGTCATATCATCTCAATTTACAAAAAGCTTTAAAATGACTTTAGTTTATGGTGTTATTACTTCTATTATAGTAACCATACTTGGTATATTCATTGCACATCCATTTGGAATTCCTGTAGGACCAACAATTGTTATTGTTTATACATTTATATTAGCCATTATATTTTTATTCAAAAAAGTTTTAGGAGGTAGCAATCAATGAAAATGACAAAACAAAGAAAAGAAATTCTAGCGATTTTTAAAGAAAATGATAAACCTTTAAACGCAGATATGATTATGGAAAAGATTGCTGATGAAAAATTAAACTTATCAACCGTCTATAGGACATTAGAAACGTTTTATCATGAAGGTTTAATATCAAAGAGTACGATTGATCATACAAATTATTATTATTTAAATGATAAAGACCATCATCACTTCATGATTTGTCTAAATTGTCATCAAATGATCGAGATAGATTGTCACCTTCATCACTTTGAAGAGGAAGTTGCTAAAGCTAATCATTTTAAAATTACACATCACGATATGACATTATATGGTTATTGTGATGCTTGCCAAAAAGAATTAGGATATTAAAAAAAAGCTCATTGAGCTTTTTTATTTTTTAAACATATCTTTTATTTTATCTTTTGTTAAAAAACTTAAATCTGTAAAAGGCATAAGTCCCATAACATCTTTCATACGACCTTCAGCAATTGCTTTACTAACAATATCATTAACCTTTTCTTCTGATAAGAAAGGGGCAATCAAATGAACTTCTTCTTCAGGTAAGTCGTTAGCAAGTAAATCTACAGTTTCTTCACTGACAAATGGTATCAATGGTAATACTTTACCAGTTCCTACTTTATCTTCTTTGATAAACCCTAAAACAATTGTATCAGCAACCTCTTCATCAACAAATGGGATAACTTTAACCAAATCATCAATGCTAAGTTCTGATCTCATATCTAACAAAAACTCAGATAAAACGTCACCATCAATAAATGGTGCAATACTTAACAATTGTTTAAAATCTAAACCATCAAAATCGAGATTTTCTTTAACTTGTTTTGGTTTAACCAATGGAAGTACATCTTTAATCTCTTCCTCGTTCAAATCCTTAACCTTAATTTCTTTTTCATCAATTAAGTCTTTAATAACTTCTGTTTGTTTATGATGACCTAATAATTCATCAATTGATACTTCTAATATTTCTGCAAGTTCTGATAATTTAGAAATATCAGGCATAGAGTCTCCTCTTTCCCAATTACTAACAGCTTGATAACTAATACCTAATTGATCAGCAAGTTCTACTTGTGTTAAATTTTTATCTTTTCTTAAACTAGAAATCTTTTTCCCAATACTTAACATATTAAACATATATAATACCTTCCTTAAATCATGTTAACTGGCCAAGTTACACTTTCAGTATAAAAAATATTTCAATAAATAACAATCAAGCGTTACTTGAGTTCTATAAATCAAGTAACGCTTTAGTCATTTTATTCGATTGAATCAAGTATTGCCATATCATCTTTTGAAATATTAAAGTCCATATGTGCATTTTCAATAATTCTACCTTCATGTGTAGATTTAGGTAGTGGTAATGTATTTTTTTCAATACAGTAACGAATACATAATTGAGCAGGTGATACTTTATATTTAGCTGCCATTTCAACAATTTCTTCTTTATCAAGAATACGACCTGTTGCAAGTGGTGAATATGCTTCAACTAAAATCTTCTTATCATCACAATATTCTTGTGTATCTTTTTGGTTTCTACCAATGTGGTATGCGATTTGATTTACATGTGGAACAATCACAGTATTTCTAATCACGTTTTCTAAATCATGCGGATTGAAATTAGATACACCAATAGATTTAGCTCTACCTGATTGATAAATCTTTTCTAATGCTTTCCAGGCTTCAATATTACCTTTATCACAATTTTTACCAATTTCACTCCATGGCCATGGTGCATGAATTAAATATAGATCGACATAATCCAGACCAAGATTTTCAATTGTTTTATCAAACGCATCTAATGCTTCTTGATAAGTTTTAATATGTGATTCTAACTTAGTTGTGACAAATATCTCTTCTCTAGGAATACCACTGTCTTTAATTGCTTTACCAACACTTTCTTCATTTCGATATGCTGCAGCTGTATCGATATGACGATAGCCATGTTTTAATGCAAATCTTACAGAATCATAAGCAACTTCACCATTAGGGATTTGCCAAGTCCCAAATCCAATTTTAGGAATTTTAACTCCATTGGATAAAACAAAATATTCGTTTAATACTGCCATCTTAATTCTCCCTTTCACTGATTTCTTTCAGTAATTTTCTAAAATCTTTATCTGAATGCACACGATATTTCGCTGCAGTTTGACCAAATCCAATTTTGATTGAATATGATTCTGGTAATGCTTTAAACATATCTTCATCTGTTGTATCATCACCAGCAGTTAAAATGAAATCAAAGTCTTGATCATTTGTAAATAATGCTGTCGCATTACCTTTATTAACTCTTTGATCTTTAACTTCTAATACCATATTACCTTGTTGAATTTCAATCGGTGTAGATCCTTTAATTGAATATAGCGCATCTTTAATTTCTGATAATTTAACAGATACCATTTCCGGTTCAGCTTGTCTATAATGTAGTGCAATTGAATGAGATTTCTCTTCTATGAAAGATCCTGGCATTCTATCAACATACATTTCTAAGACATGTCTAATCGATGGTTTCCATTCACTATCGATACTAATTGTTTTCTTCCATTGATGACCAATTTTTTTATACCATAAACCATGATCACCAACTAGATTCACTTTCATATGCCCAAACCATAATTCTAATGTCTCATGATCTCTACCTGAAATAATGACCACAGTATTTTTAGGATTATTCGTAAGTTTAGTAATTAATGACTTTAAGCTTCTATTTGGTGCGGCTTGCATCGGTGTCTTTTTAAACTCTGATAATGTACCATCATAATCAAGGAATAACACTCTTTCAGTTGCTTGATCATAATCTTTAAATAATGATTTTTTATCAACCATATCTTCTCTTGGCACTTTGACTTCAGTTTGAAATTCGATTTTATCTAGGCGATTAATAAATTCTTCAGCCCAGAAATTGACATTATAACGCCATATACGTTCATGCATAATACGGTTTCTTTGAATCTTTTCAGTTTTAGACATTTCTAATCCTGATTTAATTGCTTCTGCAATTTGAATATCATCATTTGGATTAATAATGATTGCTTCACTAAGTTCACTTGCAGCCCCAGCAGTTTCACTAATAATAAGTGTCGCTAACATATCAGTACGCGATGCAATATATTCTTTAGCAACTAAATTCATACCATCTCTTAGTGGTGTTACAAGTAAAATATCTGATGCTTTATAATAAGCAATCAGTTCATCTTGTGTGAACGATCTAAAATAATACCAAATTGGCATCCAATCATGACTACCAAATTGACCATTGATTTGTGAAATCAGAATTTCAATTTCACTTCTTAATTGATCATAAAAAGGTAATGTTTGTCTAGATGGTGCGACAATTAAGTTAAGTCTTACCCTACCTCTATATTTAGGATATTTTTCTAAAAACGTCTTATATGCTCTAATACGTTCTGGAATACCTTTTGTATAATCTAGGCGATCAACTGATAAAATATTTTTAACTTTGTCGTCGTTTAAAATAGGTTTTTTAACTTTGTGTGTTGAAAAATAGTGATAATCTATCCCCATTGGAAATGCGTCAATTTCGATTTGACGATGATTATAGAAAATCTTATAAAAATGATGATTAATATTTAATATTCTACGTACTGAACTTAAAAAGTGACGCACATAGTCATATGTGTGAAAACCAATAAGATCGGCACCTAAAATACCTGTTAGAATTTCTTTTTTCCAAACTAATAATCTAAATATTTCAGATGATGGGAATGGAATATGTAAGAAAAATCCTATTTTAACTGTTGGATGGTTATTTTTAATTAACTCCGGAAGTAACATTAACTGATAATCATGAATCCAAATTGTTGAATCTGGTTCCAAATGATCTTTAATGACATTGTAAAACTTTTCATTAATCTTTTTATATCTTTGCCAATTAGCTTCATCATATTCTGTTAAATTAGAAAAATAATGAAATAACGGCCAAATTGTACGATTTGAAAACCCTTCATAATACAACTTAACATCTCGCTCTGTTAAATTAACAGGGAAACAGTTGTAATCATTTAATAATGACTCACTAATATCAGTTAGTTGACTTTTTTTCATACGGTCACTTGCATAACCTGGCCATCCCACCCATAATGTGTCTTGTGACTCGTGATAGCTTTTTAATCCAGTAGCAAGGCCACCTATACTCTTTTGATAGATGATTTCTTGTTTATTAATTTTGACTGTAACTGGTAAACGATTGGAAACAAAAATCATTTTACTCAAAATAATCAACTCCTTTAATAAAATTATATCATAAAAAAAAGGTATAACCGAAGTTCGGTTATGCCTTATTTAACAATCTCAAGTTTAAAATCACACCAAAAGTAGCGATTAATCCTAATACAACTGATGAAACAATTGCTAGTAATAATTTATCTAATGATTCTACAGATTCAACTAAAATATCTACAATATACACAATAAAATATGCATATAAAGTATATCTAATTTCTTTATATTCTTTTTGTGTAATCGGAATGATTGAATTATCAGATTTTCTGTATAAATATATAACAAATCCAATAAACAATAAAGAAATAACTAATACAACAATTGAATACCAGCTAAAAATTGGTGTCAATACATAATTTAATATATTATTTACTGCTAAAAAGATAAAAGCGATAAATAATGCTAATTGGATTTTGACATTTCTACGATAAATACCCATTTTAATTCTCCTTTATATATTTTTATTTTATATTTTGATATACTAATAAGTGAAACGAGGTGTCACTATGGATAAAGCTGTTTACCCAGGAACATTCGACCCACTTACAATTGGTCATCTTGATATCATTAAGAGAGCATCTAGATTTGTTGATGAACTTCATATTGTGGTTGCTGATAATTATAAGAAACAACCAACATTTACAACTGAAGAACGTATTGAAATGATTAGAAAGGTCACAAGTGATCTTGATAATGTTGTCATCACATCAACAAAAGATTTAGTTGTTAGATACTGCCAACAAAACGATGTTGGTTTAATGATTAGAGGATTACGTAATTATCAAGATTATGAAAATGAATATGCGTTATATCAATTTAATAGAAATTTAAATCGACAAATTGAAACACTTATCTTATTTCCTTCATCAAGAAATCACTTTGTATCAAGTTCTGCAATTAAAGAATTAATTGTCCATCATGCAGATATATCTCCTTATGTTCCAAAAGAAATCATTAAGGAAGTACAATCAAAGATTAGACAATTAATCAAATAAGTTTAAGCTCTTAAAAAAGTCATATAGCTTATCTTCTTCTATAGAAGGTGCTACAAATGTGGCTTTTTCTTTTAGTTCTTCAAATCTTGTATTGCCCATAGCAATACTGATATCTGCATATTCAAGCATTTGAATATCATTAGCACCATCACCGACACAAATTAATCGGTCGCAACTTTGCCCTTGTAGGGCTTTTTTTATACCAAAGGCTTTATTGATGTGCGGATATGTGAAATCAGCACCACCTTTATGCCATGGATACACTCTAAATTTATCTGTTTCATCGGCTAGTTTTAATATTTGTGTTTCTAAATCAGCAAACACCCATAATTGATAAACATCCGTATGTTGATAGAATTTATCATCGACCTTCGGAAAAATACCTCTAAGAGCTTTCATCCCATAACCGACTCTATCATCCCAATAATTAACAGCTTCATCATTAATTCCTACCATACCAATATTAAAATCTTCACCTTCTGTTAATTTTAAGATATCTTCAATATCTTTAGTTTTAATCGGCTCATTGTAGACTAATTGGTCATCAACAAAAACTGCAGATCCATTAATGAGTATTTTATATTTAAACATATGATTTAAATCAGAAATAACCTCGATTTTTCGAAGTCCTCTACCTGTTGCTAAACCAAGTTCAACATCATCTCTTTCATATAATTCAGTTAATAATTTTCTTGTTTGATCTAAGACTTTGCCTTGTGCATTTAAATAGATTGTGTTATCTAAGTCAAAAATAATAATAGTTTTCATAAATTACCTCAAAATAATTATAACATATGAAGTAATGTACTATCATTTTTAATGATTTTGTTGTAGAATATATATGAACTTTTTCGTTTTCGGAGGATTTGAATATATGAAAAACCCATTACTAAGATCCGGGGAAATCGGGATTTTTGCATTAGGTGGACTCGGTGAAGTCGGTAAAAACATGTACATCTACGAAATAGAAGACCAAATCTTTATTGTTGATTCAGGTATTTTATTCCCAGATGATCACTTATTAGGTATCGACTACGTTATCCAAGATTTCACTTATCTAGTAGAAAATCAAGATAGAATCGTAGGATTATTTATTACACATGGTCATGAGGACCATATCGGAAGTATTCCGTATTTATTAAGACAAGTCAATATACCAAAAATTTATGCAGCAGGTATTGCTGTTGATTTAATTGAATATAAATTTGTTGAACACTCAGGTATTAAAGTACCTCAAATTGAAGTTTATAAGAGTTATTATAAATATCAATTTAATAATGTTGAAGTGAGTTTCATTAGAATGACTCACTCTATTCCTGATATGTTTGGTATCGTTTTTAGAACACCAGAAGGCACATTATTCCATACAGGAGATTTCAAAGTTGACTTAACACCAGTAGGTCCACCTGCTGAATTTGATAAGTTAGCTAAGATTGGTAGCGAAGGCGTATTATGTATGCTTTCTGATTCAACTAACGCTGAAAGAGATGAATTAATTGTATCTGATTCTAAGATCGGTAAATCAATTAATGAATTATTTTCTAGAATTGATGGTAGAATCATCATCGCGACATTCGCATCTAACTTATACCGTATTCAACAAATCATTGAAGCAGCGGTATTAAATCATCGTAAAATTGCTGTATTTGGCCGTTCAATGGAACGTACAATCGAAGCTGGTATGCAAACAGGCTATATTAAAATGCCTAAAGAAACACTTGTTTCAGGTGATGCTTTAAGAAGACTTAGACCTGAAGAAGTTACTTTATTAGTCACTGGTTCTCAAGGTGAGCCACTTGCTGCTTTAAGTAGAATCGCTAATGGTTCACATAGACAAGTTCAAGCAATGCCAGGTGATACAGTTATTTTCTCTTCTTCTCCTATTCCAGGGAACCAAGAAGGTGTAAATAGAACAATTAACCAATTATTTAGAAGAGACGTTAATGTTATTACACACGGTCCACTTGCAGATACACATACATCTGGACATGGTGCACAAAACGATCTTAAATTAATATTAAGTTTAGTTAAACCTAAATTATTTGTACCAATGCATGGTGAGCATAGAATGCTTAAACACCATCAACAATTAGCAATTGATACAGGTGTTAATCCAAAGAATATCTTAATTATGGATAATGGTATGGTTGCTGCTGTATCTAAAAAAGGTATTAGATATGCCGGTAAAGTTCATTCTGGTGAAGTCTATATTGATGGTACTGGTATTGGTGATATTGGTAGTGCGATTATTAGAGAACGTAAACTTCTTTCTGAAGAAGGTTTATTCTCTGTGATACTATCAGTTAATAGTGAAAAGAAAAAATTAATTAATTCACCAACAATTATTTCTAGAGGATTCATCTACATGAAAGGTAATGAAGCCTTAACTTCACAACTTGCTAATCATGCAAAACAAGTTGCTGAAAAAGAATTAAAGAAAAAAGGATATACTGAATCCTTATTAAAACAAGCAGTCATTGATTTCTTAAATGACAAAATCTATGAATTAACTCAAAGAAGACCTCTGGTTATTCCGATTATTGTAGATTTAGCAAATGAAAAATAAAAAAAAGGCGAAAGCCTTTTTTCTTTTATATGCCCACAAACTGAGCTAATATTGTAAATATAATAACAAATACCATAGAAGGCAGATAATTCATTGCCTTAAATCCACCTAAGTTTAATAATTGAAAACCTAAAGCAACAATAATTAAACCACCAACAGCCTGGAAATTACCAATCACTGCATCATTCATCCAAGGTTGAATAAGTTGAGCAATAAAAAATAATGAAAAATAGATCAATGCTTGAGGCACTGCGATTAACGAAATAGCAATACCAACACTTGCTGCAAATATTGCAGATGTACAAATATCTAGAATTGATTTAGAAAGTAGAATTGTTGAATCACCATTAATACCTTCCATTAAAACACCAAATATAGCTGTACCACTAAAACAAAATATCGTCGCTGCTAAAGTGATTTCCATGATTGCTTCTTCTGACATATGACTTTTCCCATGAGAAAATTTATCAACTAACTTCTTAATTAAATTTCTTACTTTTCCATCGATGTTTAATAATTCACCGATGATACTACCAACAATTAAAGATAGTACAACAATAATAATATTATCAACTTTAACAATAGAGACAACCCCTAAAGCGATTGCTGCTAATGCAAATATTTTAAATAGATTATGTTTTAACTCTGTTGAGATATGTTTACTAAGAAACGTACCAATAATTCCTCCAACAACAACCGCTGATATGTCAACGATAATTCCAACTGGCATTTATTTAACTCCTCATTCTATAATTTCCTATTACATAGTAATAGATTAAAGTGTTTCACACACAGTTATGTATATTATCATATATATAATTAAAACTCAATAATTTGACCCAAAATAAAAACACGACATTTGTCGTGTCTTATTTCATATGTTCAATGAAGGCATCAAACACATGTTTAGTGACTAATGCATCATCATATGCATCATGTTTTTGTAAATCATTTGATTCATAATATGTTTTATATGCGTTAAATAATCCTAAATCATCTTTTAGATTATAATAATCTTTATGTAATTTTAATAAATCAATAAAATCGTTATTTGTAGTAAGTGGTGCTCTACCATGTATTTGATATGAATCATTTAATGCAGAAATATCATTTTTACCCCAAACAACAAGTTTAGGTCTATATCGTTTCATAATATTTTTTAGTTTACGATAGAAGACTCTATAATCAACTGCTTTTTTATTAAACATTTCTTCTTCTATTTTTAAGAACTTAATGGTACGTTTACTTAATTTTTCAGCAAGTTTAGGTTTAATATAGTAACCATCTTTAACTTGGATTTTTGATTGAGGTTTTGATAAGACATATCCAGCTTGAATGATTTCAGGCATAAATTTCTTTTGATGATATCCCGGCATCGTCATTTCAAAATCAATAAACAAATAATAATCATATGTATCTAAGACGTGTTTCATTTCTTTTCTAAGTAAGTTTAAGTCATAGAAAACATGTTTTGGATTAACAGATTCAATTTTATTAAAATATGCAACTTGATAAAGCCAATGATGATCAATTTTTTTACGTTTAGAAGTAATTTCAAAATCGACGATAATTCCATGATCTAAATAATGGAAAAATGTTTTAGCTAATCTTTTTGTTAAATAAAAACCGATTTTTCTACCTTCTATGATCACATAAAAAATATTTAATTCGGCATCAATACTATCAATGATTCTTCTCATCTGCTACCTCTTTCAATGCATCTATCACATCATTAGGGATGCCTAATGCTTTAAGTGTTTCTTCGGATGCTTTTTTTATGTCTTCGATACTTTTAAATTCTTGTAATAATAATTTTTTACGTTGTGGTCCAATACCTTTAATATCATCAAGAAATGATTTGTTAGCAACCTTACTTCTAGTTGATCTATGGAATGTGATTGCAAATCGATGGACTTCTTCTGATAGTTCAAGTAAAAATTTGTATAAATCACTATGCTTTAATAGTGGAATAACTTCATTTTGATAAACTAAAGCTTCAAGTTGGTGCTTACTATTTTTCTTTAAACCAGCAACTTTAACATCAATACCCAAATCAGATATAATCTCTAGAGCAGCTGATACTTGTCCTTTACCACCATCTATTAATATAAGATCTGGAAACTTTGATTGTTCAATGAGTAGTTTTTGATATCTTCGATAAGTAACTTCTTTCATCGCTTGATAATCATCATTAGTTGTTGTTTGAAGATGGTACTTACGATAACTTTTTTTCTCAAACTTTAAATCATTAAACACAATCATCGCGGATATTGGTGCTGTACCAAATAATTGTGCATTATCAAATACTTCAATATGCTTAACATTTTTATCTATCATCTTAGATAAAGATTCTAGGGCATTTGTTTTTCTTTCATCTTTATGACGATATAACATATGGTAATGTTCTAAATCATATTTAGCATTCTTAATCGCTAAATCGACCATTTTCTTTTTATCACCAATTTTCGGGATAATCGCTTTACTTCCAAAGTATATACTAGCTTCTTCTGGATCAAATGCGTCACTTAATAATATTTCATCAATTGGATGTGATTCATAATATTGATTTAAATAGTTATAGATTGCATCCATTGCATCTCCTACATACGAGAATACAAGTTGATGCTGATCAATCATCTTACCTTGACGAAGCATTAATATTTGAATAGCGACATCTTCTTCACTATATGCAAAACCTACAATGTCTCGATCTTTTAAATCATTTAAATTAATTAATTGTTTTTCAGTTGTTTGTTCGATATGTTTAATCATATCTCTATATTCAGCAGCTTTTTCAAACTGCATCAATGCACTCGCTTTACCCATTTCATCAGTTAAGAGGTTTAAAACTTCTTTTGTATCACCTTTTAAGAACTTAATCACTGATTGTACATCATCATCATAATTTACATCTTTAAATATACAAGGTGCAGAACATTGTCCTATATGATAATACAGGCAAGCCTTTTTAGGTAATGTATCACATTTTCTAAATGGATAAATATGATTTAATAATCTTACTGTCTCTCTAGCTGCATAAACATTAGGATATGGACCAAACAATCTACCTTTTGGTTTTTTTCTTCTAACAATTTGAAGCTTTGGATATTTCTCTTTAGTTAGTTCAATATATGGATAAGTTTTATCATCCATAAGTCTAATATTGTATTTCGGACTATATTGTTTAATTAAATTCATTTCAAGCACTAAACTTTCTTGTTCAGTACGTGTAATAACATATGAAAAATCCACGATTTCAGAAACTAGTTTCGTGGTTTTAGTATTATGAGCTCCTGTGAAGTAACTCTTCACGCGATTCTTAAGGTTTTTCGCTTTACCAACATAAATAATCGTCTCAGTGCTATCTTTCATTAAATAGCAGCCTGGATCTGTTGGTAGTAACGCTAATTTATCTTTTAATAGCAAATTTTATCACCGCTTATATTGTATCACAAGCAAATAAAAAAAGCGATTGCTCGCTTTTTAACTTTCGAATTCAATATCAACTTTACCATCGATAATTTCTTCAAGTGCAATACCAATGCTTTTAACACATTTAGCATCTTCAACAATTAAGTTTTCATCTTCAAGAATTCTAGCAACTTTACTTGCAGCGTATACTAATTTATATTTAGAATTAACTTTATCAAGTAATTTGTCAATTGAAGGGTATCTCATACCATCATTGTTTTTTTCCATTTTATTTCTCTCCTATCATCTTTAAATAATTATGAATTGAGCGTTCGGTCTTTGCATGCTCAGCACGAACTATAGCCATGATTCTATCAGCTGCATTATTCACTTCATCATTAACTACGATATAATCATATTTATGTGCAAGTTTAAATTCAGACTCTGCTTTTTTCATGCGTTGATTGACAATTTCAATATCTTCGGTGCCTCTGTTTTTTAGTCGGTCATATAACGCTTCTTTTCCCGGAGGTACTAAGAAAATAAAAACAGCATCTTTCATTTGTTCACGTACTTGTAGTGCTCCAGCAACTTCGATTTCAAGAACAACTTCTTTTCCTCGATCTAATTGCTCATCAACTTTATCTCTGGGTGTTCCATAATAATTACCAACAAATTCAGCCCATTCTAAAAACTTATTTTCTTCAATACGTTTTAAAAATTCTTCTTTGCTAACAAAATAATAATCTACACCGTCAACTTCTCCAGGTCTTGGTGGCCTAGTGGTCATTGAAACAGAATATACAAGGTCGTGATTTTTCATCTGGAACAGCGCTCTACGTACAGTTCCTTTTCCAACACCAGAAGGGCCTGAAATGACAACTAATAAACCACGTTCATTTAGTTTCATATGTGCCTCCTGTAATCTCTAATTTACCTTTTATTATATATGATAATAATACATGTGTAAATAGATATCGCCTATAAAAGGTCTAAATAACGCTTACAATCCAAATATCATATTGTAAATATGATACAATATCTTTGAGGTACATATATGATTATAGATGGATTTTTTATCAAAGCATTAACTAATGAATTAAATAACGCACTTGCAGATGCAAGGTTAGAAAAAATAGGACAGCTAGATCAGTCTTCTTTTTTGCTGAATTTTTATAATAAAGGTAACAAATATAAATTAGTTTTAAATTTATATGCTCATGACTATCGTTGTTATTTCACTCAAAAGAAAGTCATTTCAAAAGAGCATTCACAATTTTTAGTTTCTCTTAAAAAACACTTAGAAGGCGGAATCGTTCAAAGTGTTTCTCAACATTTAGATGATCGCGTGATTATTTTCAATCTTAAAGTTTCTGATTTTATTTTTGGTCCACAAGATATTAAATTAATATTTGAGGCTATGGGTAAACACGCTAATTTGATGATCGTCAAAGATGACGTAATCATTGATACATTTAAGAAGATGTTTTTTGAGGAAGGTAGACAATTAATTCCTCAAGCTCAATTTGAATATTTCCCAACAGATAAACTAAGTTTTAATTCAATAGATTATCAAAACATTGATTCTCCAAAATCACTTACTTCTACTTATATGGGATTATCAAAACGTGTTAGCGAATTTATCTATCCAAGACAATTACAATTAAAAGATTTAGAAATTAAACCCTCTTATGATTTAGATAAGAACTTATTTTATGCTGCAGATATTTTTGATGAGAATCATAAAAAGAAATATTTTGATTCATTATCAAAATTACAAGATGCATATGAAATTAAGAAAACAGTGTCTAAATCTAAGTATGAACTATTTATAGATAAGCAAATTAAGAAACTAACTGTTAAAGACAATAATTTAGTTGAACAATATCAAAAAGCAGAAAATCAATTATCTATTAAAGATAAAGGTGACCTCATTTATATGTCAGGTTTAAACCTTAATGCTAAATCTCATGAAATATTAGTAGGTGATGAGAAATTACTACTAGATGAAAATTTAACATTAAACGAAAATGCACAAAAGTTTTATAAAGCATATCAAAAAGCTAAACGTTCGCTAGATCCTATTCTTAAACAAATAGATGATAATAAACAACTTCTATCATTATTCAATGATTTTAAAACATTTTTATCACTTTCAACACCTAGTGATCTTATTGACTTAGAGCAAGACCTTGCACAATATGGTTTTGAAACTAAAAAACAACAAGTCATTAATAAGAAACATAAGCGCAAACCAAACATCTTGGAAATTAGAGATGATGAAGCAATCTATTACATAGGTAAAAACAGTATCCAAAATGCATATGTTACACATGATTTATCTAATCCTAATGATTATTGGTTTCACGTTAAAGATGGTGCAGGATCGCATGTATTAGTTAAGACAAATGAATTATCAGAACATGTGATTAGAAAAGCTTCAATGCTTGCTGCATATCATTCAAGTCTACGTTATTCGTCTAGTATTCCAGTAGACTATACTCAAATAAAAAACATTAAGAAAATCCCACATAAACCGGGTTATCAAGTCATATATAAACATTTTAAAACAATGTTTATTGATATCGATGATGCTCAAATTGACACAATTTTACATACTCTTTAATTTTTATAATCTATATAAATAAAGTTAAGCAAACTATTTGAATTCGAAATAATTTTGATGTATTATGAGAGTGTAAAATTAATCATATAGGAGGATTTATTAAAATGAAATTTGAATTACCAACATTAGGATATGCTTATGACGCATTAGAACCATTTATTGATGCTAGAACAATGGAAATCCATTATACTAAACATCACCAAGGATATACAAACAACTTAAATGCAGCTTTAGAAAAACACCCAGAGTTAGATACTCCACTTGAAACTCTATTAGCTGATTTAACTTTAGTACCTGAAGATATCAGAGGCGCTGTTAGAAATAACGGTGGTGGATTCTTTAACCACAAATTATTCTGGTCAATCTTAAAAGTAAACAACGGTGCTACACCTACTGGTGACTTAGCAGCAGCAATCGACAAAGCATTTGGATCATTTGATGCATTCAAAGATGCTTTCTCAGCAGCAGCTAAAACTCGTTTCGGTAGTGGTTGGGCATGGTTAGTTGTAACTCCAGAAGGTTTAAAAGTTACTTCTACTCCAAACCAAGATACTCCACTTGCTGAAGGTACACCAATCTTAGGTTTAGATGTTTGGGAACATGCATATTACCTAAACTATCAAAACAGACGTCCTGATTATGTTTCTGCATTCTTTAGTGTAGTAAACTGGGACCAAGTTGCAGCAAACTTTGCAGCAGCTAAATAATTTAATTTAAATTATAATAATAAAAGTAGACTCAAGGGTCTACTTTTTTTTACTTTCTTTCATATCTTATTGAGCAATATATATTTGCTTCATTAATTTCTATATAATAATCCCCAGGTTCTAAATAATAATCAAATATAGTTCTATCTATATCCGTGATTAAGTTCCCTGCTCTATCATATAATTTCATATCAACCCCATGATGTTCTATATTTGATCCTATAATATCAAAAGATTCACCATTTGAACTGAATTTAAAATAAATTTTATCCTCGCATTGATAAATATTGCCATATGCTTCATCTAAAGTAGGCATAGCTTCGTAATTAGTTTTATCTGTGAAACCTTGAATCGCATCTAAAGTATAAACTTTTATAGAACTATGCTCATATAAATCAAGAAAATTATTATTGAGGTATAAATGATTCATATAATCTTTTAATATGAGTACTTCTCTGTCATATGCATTATCATTATCAAAACTTACTCTAGCATATTCATCATCGTCATTTTTAAACATAACACGCAATGATGTTATATCACCTTCGAAAACTAAAAATGTTTTAGTTGTATCAATATCTAGATGCACAAAATCATATGCACCTTCCAAATCTATATTTGCTACATCTTCAATCTTATCGAATGTTTCATGCTTAGCTATATTCTCATATGCTAATTTCTCAAATTTAAGTTGATAGCCATCAGTTGAAGATTTTAATCTCACATAATATTGCCCAGAAGTACTTATATAGAATATAGCTCTTTCATCAGGTAAGCCAGCAGATGAATAAATATAGTCGAAATAATAAGCTGTATTTGTAAGTACTTTTTTATCTTCATCATAAATATATACACCATCATTATATGAATTATTACCATTTATTGCAGCATACATACCCGCTTCTAAATATACTTGATAATAGTCATATTCAGATTCAAACCCAAATACTTTATTAAAACCATCATCTAAAGATACTTCATCTACTTTCGTAAATCCTGGTTGATTCAATTCATGAATGTAAATATCATCACTATCAAAGTTAAATCTTTCAATATCTTTAAATGTGACATCTGAGTCTATTGTTATAATAATTCTGTATTCATCTGATTCTAAGTCTACATCTACATTCATATTTAAATGATTATCATCATCAAACTCATATGTAATATCTATATCACTTGACGATACATCATAACTTGCATCAAGTGAATGAAAAATACTATCGATAACATCAATATCATCCTTTGTAAGGATATTTGTAATCGGTGTTCTTACTATATATGCATCATCATCTTTTCTTACACTAACAATATCACTAACTAAAATTTCATCTTGGGATGCTTCAAGAGGATCTTCAGTTAGCACTTGTTTATCGATGATATTTATACCTTTAAGTTTATAATCAGGGTCATAAGTATATGTATAATAATGATCATCTGATTCATATTGAGTGATTGTTGTAATACCATCAATTGATACTTCAACATAATAATCTTCACTCATGTCGTATTTTACAGTATGAGATGCTTTATTTAAAGCAAGCATCACATTATCTTTTCTGACTTGAATAGTTGTCGTTGTTTTCATTTCATATGTATCTAATGAATTTATGTTTTCGAATTCCTCTTCCAATTTTGAAGCATTTATCATGCTTGAAATTGGATTACTACAAGCAGTCAATGTAAAAACCAATATTAATATACTAAATAATATTGGTTTTTTTTTTATTTTCATCTTGTACCCCTCCAAATATTTATAATGTTTCGTTAGCCATTTCTCTGAGTGTTGCAATTTGTTCCTTAGATCCTACAACTAACATTTTATCTTGATTTTCTAATATTTCTTTTGCTTTTGGGTTAAAGATGAATTGATCATCTTCTTTTCTAATTGCTAAAACAATTAAACCTGCTTTTTCTGAAATTTTAGCTTCACTTAATTTTTTGCCAATCAATTCAGAAGGTTCATTAATTTGAACTTCTTCCATATCAATTTTTAAATTTTTAGTATAGATAATATTATCTACGAAAAATTGTGCTTGTGGATTAATCATGAGTGACGCCATCTTCTTACCACCAATTTCGTCAGGACTAACCGTTTTATTTGCACCAGCTCTTCTTAATTTAACATCAGAACGTTCTTCATGTGCTCTAGCAATAATATGAAGTTTCTTGTTTAATTCTCTTGCAGTTAATACAACAAAGACATTATCAGCATCTTTAGCTAAACATGTAATCAAACCTCTAGCTTTACTGATTTTAGCTTCTTTTAATGCTTCTTCACGAGTGGCATCATCAAAGATATAATGTACATTCATCTCTTTTAATAATTCAATCGCATTTTCATCATTTTCAATAACAACAAACTCTATATCTTTTAATAATAATTGTTTAATAACGTGGATACCAGTTTCTCCAGATCCACAAACAATAATATGATTTTTAAGTTTTTCTATTTCTTTTTGCATCTTACGTTTCCTCCAACTTTGATTAATCTCACCAGCACTAAAGAATTTAAATATTTCAGATAAGAAATATCCGATAATACCAACACTCACGAGTATGACAATCATCGAAAATATTTTCCCTAAATCTGTCATATCAACAACTTCTTTATATCCAACCGTTGATATCGTAATGATGGTCATATAGAGTGCATCTAATAATGTAATTTTTAAGATGAGCATGTATCCTATCGTTGAAAACATGATAAGTGAAGAAATAATGATTGCCCATATATAAATTTTCTTTAATTTCATATATTCATCCCTATGTTCTTAATTATTCATATTATATCACGCAACTATAAAAAAAACAGTTGAATCATCAACTGTTTATATTTTTTATTCGCAATCTTCTTCTACATCTTCGCCTTTAATTGATAATCTCTTAACTAAGTTCTTATCAACTTCAGCTAAATCAGTTGGTACGTGAGGTCCACGTGCTTCACCAATTTTTTCAATGCGCCATTTGAACACGATAGGTCCGACGATTTCAAAGAATAGAATACCTGCTAAAACGATTGTTCTAATGTATAATGCAACACTTGATCCATCATCCATAGTGTGACCTGCGAAAATTGAACCAACCGCAACTAACATACCAATTTCAACCCCACCTTGAGGTAGAATACATAAACCAGTATTATCTCTTACAACTTTTGGTGATTTAGCAATCATCGCACCTGCGTATGCACCACCGACTTTACCAATTGTTCTAAATACGATATATAATGCTGCGATAAAACCAGCACTTACTAATACGCTTAATTCTAATTGTGCACCAGCTAATGTAAAGAATACAATGATAAGTGGTCCTGAGAAATTAGATAAAGCTGCACCTTGAATTTCAAATTGTTCTTTTTTAACCATGTTTGTGAATACCATACCAATCATCATTGGTGTTAAAATCATTGATAATTCAAAAACGTGCGCTAAATATACTGATGCTAATACTGAAGATAAAGAGAATACTAAGTAAGTAATGTATTTATCCATCTTATGTAGTTTGTCGATAAATAATTTAGATAACAACCCTAACATTAAACCAAATACTGAACCGACTAATAATGAAAGTAATACTTCTAATAATGGTTCTAATAATGCAGTATGCACTGTTAATGCACCACCACCGATAGTAGCTCTAGCGATACTTGTAAATAAACCGAATACAATAACCCCAAAGATATCATCGATACCAACAACTGGTACAACAGTATCAACAACTGGACCTTTTGCACGCATACGTTTAATCATAACCATAATAGGTGCTGGCGCTGTCGCTGTTGCAATTGCTGCAAGTGTTAATGCTAACCATAATCTGTGTTGAGGATCTAAGAAATATACACCTACAAACACTAGTCCTGCAGTAGCCACTGCTTGAACTGCTGTAATAATAATAATTGATTTACCACTTTTCGCAACTTTAGGTAACCATAATTCAGTACCAATTTGATACGCAATAATACCTAATACGAAATTTGTAATAACATCTAAACTTGTAATTGTTCCACTTGATAAAATACTTGATACAGAAGGTCCTAATAAAACCCCTGCTACGATATAACCAGTAATTGCTGGCACTTTTAGTCTTTCCGCTAACTTACCAAAAATAAACCCAACAAATAATGTTACTGCTAAATAGAATAGAAAAATGTAGACATCTTCCATGATTTTGTCACTCCTTTAAATGATTCTAGCCTTTTTCATTATACTCCTCTTATTAAATTTTTCAAGTAAAATTTGAATTTTGTCCTATTCTCTATATATAAAGAAAAAAGGAAGCGCTAACTTCCTTTTTTTATTGATTATTGAGGTTGTGTTTCTATAATTGCATAATCTCCATCATCTCTTCTATACACAACATGTGTTTTTTGAGATGCAGAGTCAATATATACATAGAAATCATGACCAGATAATTCCATCTCTGCAATTGCCTCTTCACTAGTTAGAGGCAATAAAGTAATTTTTTTATTTTTTACCAGCTGTGTTGCTAGAATATCTTTTTCTAATTGTTCAGCATCAAAGTCATCACTATAAACTTGTTTAACACCATTTTTTTCAAGGTGGAACTTAAGTTTATCTTTGTGTTTTCTAATTTGAGCAACCAATTTTTCATTGGCTTTATCAATCGCTGCATACATGTCAGGATCGACAACTTCAGCTCTAAGGTGAGTACCCTTAGAAAATACATTGACTTCAATCTTGTGGTGATCTTTATACACCTTACAAACGACTCTGATTTCAGTTACGACTTCAGGTCCAAAATAAGAAACCACTTTGTGTAATTTTTTTTCTGCATAATCCTTAATGGCCTTTGTAGGAACAAATCCATTCTTACCTAATACTTCAAATAACATAAGCATGCTCCTTTTCTTTTATTTCATCATAGAGTGTGACTAAATAAATATCACCAAACCCTATTGATTGTAAAATTAGCATAAGTTTATCACTGATAACATCAAAATACAAATATATTGACTTTTTATCATGCTTTAGATAATCAATATATAATGGTTTTAGAAATGACATATATGCGATGCCATCTAAATCTTCATCTGAGTGAATGAGACTATACCAATTGATAACACCAATATCCTTTGGTATCACTTGATATTGAATATATATCGGGTATAAATCTAGACAGTATTCACAAATGTGATGTGTCTCAGTAACAAATAAATTAAAGATAGTTTTTTTCACTAATATCTTTTTTTGACAAATATAACAGAACATAAAAGCCCTCCTAATTGATATTAGAGGGGCTTTTGATATTTTACTTTTTATAAGCTTCTACAATTTTATCAATTAGGTATACTGGAACTTCTTCATATCTTAAAAATGATCTAGTAAATGAACCACTACCTTGTGTCATTGCTTTTAAATCAATGGCATATTTAATAATTTCAGCTTCAGGTGCTTCCGCTTCAATGACTTGGAAACCATCTGCTTGATGCATCCCAATCACGCGTCCACGACGTTTATTCATATCACCCATGACATCACCAACGAATTGATCTTTAACTGTAACTTCTAATGCTACAATAGGTTCTAATATGGTTGGTTGAGCCGTTTCAACTGCTTCTTTAAAAGCGAGATGAGCAGCAAGTTTAAATGATATTTCATTTGAATCTACTGGATGGTATGAACCATCATAGAGTGTTGCTGATACATTAATCACTGGAAAACCTGCAAGAGGTCCATGTTCAAATGTTTCAATCAATCCTTTTTCTACTGCTGGAAAATAATTTCTAGGAACTGCACCACCGAATACTTCTTCCCTAAATTCAAACTCTTCAGTAGAAGGTGCAAATCTAATCCATACATGTCCAAATTGACCAGCACCACCAGATTGTTTCTTGTGCTTACCTTCAGCTTCTACTTGTTTTTTAATTGTTTCTCTATAAACAATTTTTTGATCTTCAACATCAACATCAACCTTAAACATATTCTTCATACGATCAAGTACGTAATGTAGATGTGTTAAACCTTGCCCACCAAGTAATAATTGAGCAGTTTCTTTATTTCTAACAATCTCAAACGTTGGATCTTCAATATTAATTCTATGAAGTGCCATTGAGATTTTATCTTCATCATTTTTATTTTTAGGATGTACAGCAATAAAGATAACTGGTGTAGGGTTTGCTACATGATCAAACTCTATCATATTTTTAGGATCTGATAATGTTTGACCAGTTTCAATACCATCTGCTTTAGCTATCGCTGCAATATCACCTGCGTGAAATAATGATTCATCAATTTGATTTTTACCACGTAGGGTAAATAAATTCATGATCTTCTTAGTTTCTCCCAAACTATTCACGTAAACCTCTTGACCCGCTTGAAGTGTACCTGAGTTAATCTTAAGTAGATTAACTGTGCCTAAAAATGGATCTACAACTGTTTTAAACACATATGCTGAAAATGGTTCATCATCATGTGTTAAACGAATTGCTTTTGATTGATCACTAATATTTCTACCTTCTAATGGACTAAGCTCATCAGGAGCTGGTAAGTAATCAATTAATTCATTTAATAATGTTTCAATACCAATATTTTTTGTTGCACTACCCACAATCACAGGTGTTAGTTCGCCATCTAATATACCTGCTCTAAGTGAATGGTGAATTGTTTCTAAAGGTATTTCTTCACCAGATAAATATAAATCTAATAATGCTTCTGAAGTTTCTGCAACACTTTCTACAATCAAAGTATGTAGCTCTTCAACTTTTGGTTTTTTCTCTTCCCATATTTCTTCGTCTCTACAAGACTCGCCATCATAAATTCGAGCTTTCATATCAACGACATTAACAAATCCTTCAAAATCTTCATTGTGACCAATTGGCCAACAGAAAGGTACTGCTTTTTTACCAAGTTTTTCTCTAATTTCTTCTAAAACATTTTCAAACTTAACATTTTCCTTATCCATCTTATTAACAAATAATACGGCTGGAATATGTCTTTTTCTAATTTCATTCCAAACTCTTTCTGTCCCGACTTCTACGCCTTTAGATGCATCAATTAATAAAACTGCACCTTTTACGACTTCTAGAGCCTGGTTAAGATCCCCTACAAACTCATCACTTCCTGGTACATCAAGAAAGTTAAGTTTATGATTATGACTTTCAATAGGTATTAAACTTAATGAAAGACTGGAGAGCTTATTTTGTTCTTCCAACATGTAATCCGAAACCGTATTTTTCTTTTCCACTTCGCCTTTTTTATCAATTGCGTTAGTGGCATAAAGAAGCGCTTCAGTTAAACTCGTTTTGCCTGATCCCTGGTGCCCTAAAACGGCTATGTTTCGAATTTCTTTCGTTTCATATGCCTTCATAGTAACCTCCTGTAATCGTTTTCATTATTATACTTATATTATAGCACTAATTAGATTTTTTTGGGGTAAAAAACAAAATTTGCGAGATTTTCTTGATATTTGACGAAAGTGGTATAATAAGATTGGTGAGTGTATGAATAAATTACCTATAAAATTAATTAAATGGTACCAAAAAGAGATTTCTCCAAATAGTAATCATAAATGTAGACATTATCCTACATGTAGTCACTATGCAGTGACTGCATATGAAAGATTTAATTTCTTTAAAGCTTCATTTTTGACAACTAAGCGCATATTATCTTGTAATCCCTTATTTAAACCTAAATATGATCCAGTACCAGAAAAGAAAATCAAAGCTAACAAAAAGACTTCAAAGTAATTGAAGTCTTTTATTTATTTTTATATAGCAGGTTTAATAGCGAAAGCGCATATAATATGACGACTATTAATGTATGCCTCCACATTGGCAACACAATAAAATTTGAATTATATAAACTAAAATGACTGATTGAATATCCAAATAATACATCATGCTTCATATGAAACAGTAGCACCACAAATAAAGTTTGTAGGCTTACAGTAATGACTAAAATAATTTTTCTTGTATTTGATAAATAACTCATTGTTTTAGTATGTAGGATAATATTTGAAAATAAAATAAATAACATGATGATCACATATTCTAAATTTATAAAGTTACTATGAATCGGTGTTGGATCTTCTGGCACTTGCATATATGGCGTCATAAAATAGACTGTGTAGATCACAGAACCAAATAAAAAAATCCAAATAATCATTAAAATCATAAATAGCAATCTAGCGATATTTAATGTGATTTTCATAGTAGCCCCCTAACTTTTTTATCACCCTCATTATATCACTTATAAAAAAAACGAATCCGAAGATTCGTTTTTATATATCTTTTTGTCTTTTAATTACTTTTTGTCTAGTGAACTGTTCTCTCTCTTTTTCTTCTAATACTTCAGTAATATACTTAATATTTTTATTGAATCGAGGGATCACAACATTTTCTAACGCATTCGCTCTTTTTTGAGCTTTACGAATCGCGTTAGCTAGTCTATAAGTTGCATTATCAACTTCTGCTAACTTAACAGTTAACTCTCTAACTTTTTGAAATTGTCTATATGCATAGTCAAATTTCGTATTAGTCGCAGCTAACCCATATCTAATTTTAATCGGTGCTGGGTGATGTGTTACTTTTGGAATCGCAACACCCATAACTGATCGATATTCTATTTCTAATTCATCATCGATTGGAATTGATTTAGCAATATCGGTAACAATACCTAGCGTAATGTTGGCTTCTTGAAGTGCCATATACGCTTTTTGATATGTTTGATTAAGTTCATCACGTAAATAGTGGACATCGTCAAGTAAAGACATCATCTCACGGATAAGAATATTACGCTTTCTATCCATTAATTCAAAACCTTTTTTCGCGAGTTGATTACTCTTTACAAGTGCCATTAAATTCCCTTTAGTAGGAAAGACTTGTTTAGCCAAGATTATTCATCTCCTTTGAGTTCGCGAATGATAGGTTTTTTAACAATATTAAAACGTTTGATCGCTTTTTCAGGACGATAGTATTGTTTTAATGTTTCATCTGATAATCTTGATAATTCATCTTTAGGTAGTACTGATAATAAGTCCCAACCTAAATCAAGTGTTTCTATGATGTCACGTTTAACATCACCTTGATTTAAGAAATGTTCTTCAAATAACTTACCAAATTCAATATATTTCTTATCAACTGGTGTTAATTCATCTTCACCAATAACTGAAGCTAGAGATCTAGCATCTTGTACTTGTGCATATGATGCAAACAATTGATTAGATACATCTTTATGATCTTCTCTAGTATAACCAGCACCAATACCATCTTTCATCAAACGAGATAGTGAAGGTAGGACACCTACTGGAGGATATACACCCATTTGTTTTAAGTCACGACTTAATACAATTTGACCTTCAGTAATATAACCTGTTAAGTCAGGTACTGGATGTGTAATATCATCATTAGGCATTGTTAAAATAGGAATTTGTGTTACAGAACCTTTTGCATTATTTACAATACCTGCTCTTTCATATAAAGACGCAAGATCAGAGTATAGGTAACCCGGGAATCCTTTACGGCCTGGGATTTCACCCTTAGAGCTTGAGAATTCACGAAGTGCCTCACAATATGAAGTCATATCCGTTAAGATAGTTAAAACGTGCATATCGTGATTAAACGCTAGGTATTCAGATGCAGTTAATGCAAATCTTGGTGTTAATATACGTTCAATGATTGGTTCGTTTGATAAATTAACAAACATAACAACCTTATGCATAACACCAGCTTCTTGAAATTGACGTTTGAAGTATTCAGCAACGTCATTTTTAACACCCATTGCAGCAAATACAACACAGAAGTTATCACCTTTCTTATCAGCGATTTCTGCTTGTTTTACAATTTGTGCAGCAAGTTCATTATGTGGCATACCAGATCCTGAGAAGATAGGTAATTTTTGACCACGAATTAATGTAGTTAAGGCATCAATACTAGAGATACCTGTTAATACATAGTTTCTTGGATAAACACGAGAAACTGGATTTAATGGAAAACCATTAATGTTTCTAAGTTCATCAACAAAGACGTCACCTAATTTATCAATAGGTTTACCTGAACCATTAAATGTACGTCCTAAAATTTCTTTTGATAAGGCCATTTCAACAGGATGACCTGTAAATACTGATTTTGTGTTCGTAAGTGATATGTTTGATGTACCTTCAAATACTTGGATAGCAACTTTGTCGCCTTCCATTTGTACAATACGTCCAAAACGTGATGATCCATTATTAAGTTTGATTTCAACCATTTCTTCGAAACCAACATCTTTAACGCCTTCTAAGAAGACTAAAGGTCCATTGATTTCTTCAAGGCCAATGTATTGAAGTTTCATTTAAGATCTCCTTATTTCAAACGTGCTGTAATTCTATCTATCTCATCAATGTAATCGCCAAATTTTTCTAATTCATCGTTTTTAATATCATATTTGATTTTAATAACTTTTTCGAAAATATTGGTATTTAGTAATGTGTCGACATCACGACCTTCATCTACTAATTCTTTTGATTTTTGATATAGATATAAAATTACATCCATCATTTTTACTTGTTTTGGCATTGGTACATATGTATCTTCTGGGTGGAAGGCATTTTGTTGTAAGAAACCTTCACGAATCACTTTACCTATTTGAATAATCAGTTTTTGTTCATCTGGTAGTACATCACTACCAATTAATTTAACAATTTCTAGTAGTTTTGTTTCTTCTGCTAGAAGTGCAATAATTTCTTTTCTATCTGTTAAGAATCTTGGTCCAAGATTATTATCATACCATCTTGTTAAATCAGTCACATAATCAGAATATGATTGATTCCAGTTGATTGCTGCATAATGTCTTGCATAGGCAAGTTCTTTATCTAATGCCCAGAAACTTCTAACAAAACGTTTTGTGTTTTGTGTAACTGGTTCTGAGAAGTCAGCACCTTGAGGTGAAACCGCACCAATAATTGATACAGATCCTTCTTCTCCATTAAGTGTGTTTACATAAGCAGCTCTTTCATAGAATTGTGAAATTCTAGATGGAAGATATGCAGGGAACCCTTCTTCAGCTGGCATCTCTTCAAGACGACCAGAGATTTCACGAAGTGCTTCTGCCCAACGTGATGTTGAGTCAGCCATAACGGCAACATGATAACCCATATCACGATAATATTCTGCAATTGTTACACCAGTGTAAATACTTGCTTCTCTGGCTGCAACTGGCATATTAGATGTATTAGCAATTAATACAGTTCTTTCTAATAATGGTTTATTTGTACGTGGATCAACTAATTCACTAAATTCTTCAAGAACTTGTGTCATTTCGTTTCCACGTTCTCCACAACCAACATATACGATAATATCTGCATCACACCATTTTGCAAATTGGTGTTGCATCATTGTTTTACCAGTACCAAATCCACCAGGTACTGCTGCTGTTCCACCTTTAGCGATTGGGAACAATGTGTCAATAACTCTTTGTCCACTGACTAATGGAATTGAGATTGGCAATCGATATGATATTGGTCTAGGTGTTTTAATAGGCCATTTTTGAAATAATGCTAATTCATGTATTTTACCTTCTTGATCTTTAACTTTAACGATTGTATCTGTTAAAGTGTATAAGTCATTAGGTTTAACTTCAACAACTGTACCTGATACATGTGGTGGCACTAATAATTTGTGCTCAATCATTGATGTTTCTGGAACTGTTGCATATACTTGACCAGGATGAATTTCCTGATGCTCTTTAACTAAAATACTTGTATCCCATTTTTTTCTAGTATCTAGTGATTCAACATCACTACCTGCAGGAATATAAATTCCTTCTTTTTTAGCAATATCTTGAAGTGGTCGTTGAATACCATCAAAAATATTCGTTAAAATACCAGGTCCTAAAATCGCTGAGATTTGTTCTCCAGTTGGATATACAGGTTCACCAATTTTTAAACCTGTTGTTGATTCATATACTTGAATAGTAGTTTTAGCTTTTGAAATAGAAATAACTTCGCCTAATAGACGGTCTTTTCCAACATAAACCATTTCAAGCATTTGAAATACTGTAGCGTTCGCAACAGTAACAACCGGACCGTTAATGCCATGTATGGTATTTTCCATATAATCCTCCTACTCTCTTATAAACAATTTAGAGTGTTTATAAAACCAATCTTTTTGATCATCGATTTTTAAATCAAGTGTTTCATTAATCTCTACTCTTTGTTTAGGAAGATAAAGCATGAAACCTCCATAGATGATCTCTTGATCTTTTTCTACTTTGTATGATTTATCAAGTTCTTTAATGACTTTTTCTATTTGTTTATCATTAGGGGATACTTTAAATACATATTCTGTTTTATCGACTTGTTTTAATGTGTCGACAATTTTCGCTTCGATGTATGACGCATATTTTTTAGATTTCACAAATGCTTCTAGCTTTTTAATGACACCTTTAAAAACATGATCACTCATCTCAAGACGTTTTTTGATTAATTGTTCATCGTAATCTACACCAATTTGGTTAATTTGGTTTTGATATTGAACGCGTAATTCTCTAAGTCCACGACTATAATCAAGGTTTTGTTGCATCGCTAAATCTTCTTTCAATCGTTTCATTGCTTTTGCATAAGCATAGTCAATTTCACGACGAAGATCGCTCATTCTTAAATTTGCTTGTTCTTTTATAGATTTTTCAAAATATCTATAAAGTTCATCTTCATTATAATATGCCATAATCTACCTCACAATTTAACACCGATGGCTTCACTGACATATCTATCAATGGTTTCACCGATATTTGATTCTCCATGACGGTCTGGTATTTCTACAATCAGCTTGTTGGTATGTGTTAGTTTTAATTCAGAAACTACCTTTGGTGCTAATTCAATAACTTTAGTCGTTAATAATATAACGCCAATTTCCTTGTCATGCAGTTTTTCTTCCAAGACATGTAAAAAGGGTTGTCGTTCATGAACGACGACACTTTCTATACCCACAAGACGCATACCGACTTGTGTGTCTACATTGTCACTAATTAGGAAAAATTTCATTTTTCATCAACTCTTTTATTTTATAAATTATTAAGAATTAAGATTGAGATTAATACACCATAAATGGCAACCCCTTCACCTAACGCAACGAAAATCATTGATTTACCGAAGTTCTTTTCATCTTCAGAAAATGATCCAATCGCAGCAGGTGCAGCAGCAGCAACTGCGATACCAGCGCCAAGTGCTGATAATCCAGTAGATAGTGCAGCAGCAATAAATCCTAACCCTTGTGCAAGTGTACCTAAAATTGATGAATTATCATTGTCAGTTTCAAAACCGAACACTTGTGGTTTAACAACAAGTTGAAGCACTAATACAAATGCTAACACTCCAAAAAATCCACCAATATGAGTTAATAATCTCATTTTTGCACTTTGTTTAGTTGCTTTACCTTTAAATACTTTTACTAATGGTAGGCTGATTAATCCTATTAAAATTAAAGGTAAAATAAAATCAAAAAATGTTAAAAACATATCTCTATATCCTCCGTATATTTATTTCTCATTAATCGCTTTGAAGGGTATACCATTTCCTTCATAATAGCGAGAAAACATCTCATAAAACTCTAATCTTAGTACTTGGATACCTACAATCATACCCTCAAGTACCATAACAAATATATTACCAAATATTAATACTGCAATACTTCCCGCAGTAAGTTCAACACCCATTAAAACTCTAACAACTAACATCATACCAGCATGTGATAAGACGAAACCGCCGACTCTAAGGAATGAAACTGTATTTGTAATATATGATAAAACAATTTCAAATAATTCAAAGAATCCTTCAACAAAGAATCCTCCAAAGCCACTTTCAAACATTTTCTTATTATGGAATACACGATGCATCGGTTCTTTTAAGAAAATCATGATAAGTGGAATAGCGCCAAATAATATAATCGTAAATGGATTAACAATATTAATACCTAAGAAGTTGAATACAATACCTGCAATAACAAATCCATAGAATAAGAATCCTGCTAAACCATTATGCGAGAATATTAAGGTCGCATAATCTTTCTTTTTAAATGTCGTAATCATTGATAAGACCATCGATATTAGAATTAAGAATACACCTATACCAATCGCAGCAATCAGCAGTGTCATTGTGTTAGCTGCATCAAGCGGATTAAATGGATAGAATCCAAAATGCTCATGATAGAAATGATGGAGTATCTCTTCATTACCAAATATCGATCCATAGACCAGACCAAATAACATTGACATTAAACCAATACGTACACCAACAGCACCTAATTTCATCTTCTTATATTTCCAAAGAAGCGCACCTAAGACTGCAAGTACGAAACCTTGACCAACATCACCAAACATGATACCAAATAATAATGAATAAGTGATCGCGAAGAATGGTGTTGGGTCAATATCTTTATATGATGGAACACCATACATATTGACAAACATTGCGAATGGTTTTGTAAACCAACCATTTTTAATTTTTGTCGGTGTTTGGATACGTTTATCACTATCAGCATCATCAATTGTTATTTCAAGATTTTCGAATGAATCGAAAGTCTTTTTAACATCTTGACATTTATCAGCTTCAATAAAACCTGTGATTGTAAATGTATCACCAAGACCAACAACATATTTTTTAGATTCAAACACACGGTTTAAAAACATTAATTCACCTTTGATAAATGAAAGTTCTTCCCTACATTCACCAGTGATCACATCAATGTCTTCTTGATAATGTGAAATCATCTTATAATCTTGTTCAATTTCAAATTCTAATGCTTTAATCGCTTCTTTAGGTAGTCCGTGAACAAAATCAGGGATATGAATTCTTTCAAAAAACAGTGATGAAAATATATTATCTACCTCTCGCTTATACTCTGGTGACGTATAGTACATACACCAGCTGTTATTCTCGTCATGGTTAAACGATTTAAACACGTATGGTTTTGAGCGGAAGAATTTTAGCTTTTCAACACTGTCGTTTGGTAATCTACCGAATCTTAATTTTATAAATTCACATGCAAATAAATCTTCAAGAGCGATATCTAAACTTTGGATATTTTGCACTTGGATTAATGCATCTTTGTATTTTTGAATGTGTTCTTCTAGTTGTTTAATTCTAGATAATTCACCACTTAAACGTGATTTTACATCATTCATGTAGTCATACATTTCATTGAAAGTGTAGTGATTTTCTTTGTTTTCTTCTGCTGGTAATACCATGTGGTATCTAGCTTCTAAGTCATTTAATTCATCTAATAATCTTTTCCATGGATTTTCAGCAACAAAAGTCGTAGAGCCTTGAACTTTCTCTACGATTTCACTTGCTAAAACAGGATGAAAATCTGTGACATCAGCAAAGCGTGTTAAAGCAGAATCTAAATCTTTTACATTACCTGTAATATTAACTAGTTTGATTTTTGCTATACTCATTTGTAGATTCTCCTTTAATAGATTAGCATTTGGGCGATTTCTTGTTCAGTAATTTGATAACGGATACCTTCAATGATGTTCGTTAAGTTATCTTGTTCAAATTGTGAAAGAATTGTAAATGCTGTATATACTTCTGGTACTTCTGTTGAGAAGTACATAATACGTCTAGCAAGATCAAATCTGATCTTACCTGTATAGTATTCGATATAGACATAATCTTCCTCATCAGCGACTGGGAAATGTCCTTTTTTATCAAAACTTCCTAATAAGTCATCTGGATTTTCAACCATAACTAACTTATCAATGGTTTTTTTACTCATTTTAGCGTAATCATCAACTAATACATTACGTATCGTTAATGGATCTGCATTATAAAATTTCTTTAGTCGATATATTTTAGTAATATTAACTAAATCAATTCTCAATCTAAATAGATGCTCTAAATCTTTTTTTAATTTACCTGAATAATGTCTATCAATTGTTTTAAACACATTATCGTATAAGTAAACCTCTAAAGCATGTTCGATATCTATATATCTAATTTGTTCTTTGTTTTTTACATAATATGGTTTTAATAATTGATAATAAGCAGTACCTTGAACTGCATCTAATAAATCATCAAATGTTTTGACATTTAGCAATTTAGAAAAATCAATTTCAGTCGGTACATTATAGAAGAATGGGATAGAACCACTGATGTCGCTACCTTCTTCACTAATGATCATTCTTAAAACAGATAAGATAATTTCATTTTCTTGATGAACGACATCAAGCATGTAAAACTCCTTATCTTTCGAATAAACCATTTTAATTAATCTAATAATTTGTTCAACACGATTTTTCCTAATTAAAGATTCTAAGTGGCCACGATGCACCGTGATCGGTTGAACATCTTTTAAGACTTGTTGATATTGTGGTTGTTTTTGCAAATATTGAACCAATTCCGGAATCGACTTTAGTTTAGCCATACGGTTATAATCTTCAGGTTGAAGAAATTTACCATACATTGATTTCGCTTTAGTAATAATTGCATTATTTGCTGAACTACTCATGAATGACTCCTTTATGCTTTAATACACGCTTCAAAAATCTCTTCGACCCATTTCTCTTCGTTTTTCGCGAATTGTTCTTCCATGTTTTTAAGTTGTTTTTCAAAGTGTGCTAACTCTTTACTTTTGCGTCCTTCAATCTCTTGTTCGTACTCAAGTTTGGCATGTTTTAAATTTTCTTCGTTTTCTTTTTTCATACGATCTTGAATTGCTTTTGATTCATCTTTAATTCTTTGATCAAGATTGAATTTTTCTTCTTCAAGTTTTTTAATTTGTTCTCTTGCTTCTTTATCAAGATTAACCGTATGTTTAATAATTGATTCTGCCATAAAACACCTCTCTATTTTTAATAAGCTCTAGCAAACCAGATTGTTTGAGTCGCTTTCTTGCCTGTTACTGGACAAATCTCAGTAATTAACGTTTGATCAAATGGAACAATTCTAGCTGTTGCGCCAGTTTCTTGTTTAATTTGGATTTCCGCTTCTTCTCCAGCAACGCTCATTTGGATATATCCACCTGTTTGTAGGTGTGCTTTAAATTCATCATAAGTTTTTGCAACAAATGTATGTGAATCTACATAATCATTTGCTTTTTTAAGCATTGCCTCATGAATGTCTTTTAATATTTGAGGTAATTTAGTTGCAACTTCTTCAACAGGTACTGAAATCTTTTGTCTGTCAAATCTAGTTACAATAGTGACAACACCATTTTCTAAGTCTCTTGGTCCAACTTCAACTCTTGCAGGAATACCTTTCATTTCGTATTCTGAGAATTTCCATCCTGGTGATTTATTTGAATCATCAACAATCACACGTAAACCTAAAGCTTTTAAATCATCATAGATTTTATTTGTAGCTTCTTGTACAACTTCTTTTTGACTTTGAATTGGAATAATCACAACTTGTTTTGGTGCAACGTATGGAGGTAACACTAAACCTTCATCATCACCATGCACCATAATAATCGCACCAATCAATCTTGTTGATACACCCCAAGATGTTTGATATGCGTATTCTTGTTTATTATCAATATTTTGGAATTTAATATCAAATGCTTTTGAGAATTCTTGTCCAAAATAATGTGTTGTTCCTGATTGTAATGCTTGTCCATCAGGCATTAATGCTTCAATTGTATATGTTTCTAATGCACCAGCAAATTTTTCTTTTTCTGTTTTTCTACCAGTAACAAAAGGAATTGCTAGTAAATCTTCACCTAATTTACGGTAAGTTTCTAACATACCTAATGCTTCATTTTTAGCTTCTTCATCATTTGAATGAACTGTGTGTCCTTCTTGCCATAAAAACTCTTTACCACGTAAGAATGGTCTTGTAGTTTTTTCCCAACGCACAACTGAACACCATTGGTTATATAATTTAGGTAAATCTCTATGTGAATTTACGATTTTAGCAAAATGTGTACAAAATAGGGTTTCAGATGTAGGTCTAACAATAAGTCTTTCATTTAAATCTTCAACACCAGTTGTTGTAATCATCGCAGTTTCAGGTGCAAATCCTTCAACATGATCTTTTTCTTTTTGGAATAAAGATTCTGGAATCACTAAAGGCATATATACGTTTTCGTGATTTGTTTCTTTAAATTTTTGATCTAAATATGATTGAATGTTTTCCCAAATTGCATAACCATAAGGGCGATAGATAATAAAACCTTTCGCGTCACTATAATCCATCAATTCAGCTTTTAAACATAAATCTGTATACCATTGAGCAAAGTCAACATCTCTTGATGTAATACTTTGTACTAATTTTTTATTGTTTCCCATTTTCAACTGTCCACCTGTTTTAATAATATATAAGTATCATAAACCAAACGTCAAAAAATAAATACATCATTCATTTTTATGAACATTGATATATTTGATTTGATAAGACTTTAAGTTTAAGACTTTCTTTTTTTGGTGAGCATATTTTTTATGCTCGTTTTTGTTATCAAATGAAATTCATTTTTTATAATACTCCTCTATGACGCATTTGTCATGTAATAAAATGAATTTTAAAAATGATAACGTATTCTTTGTGAACTACCCACCTCTTAATTACCATTTGAAGTGCAGGCTTCTTGGGTAAAACAAACCACTGTTTGTTAATTGACCAAGCTAACTCGGCTATTCCATCCGTTTTACCTTTTATGTCTTATGAGGCAAAAGGCATGTTTGATTTTAACATGAGTTTCTTGCCACAGCCAGTAACATTCAATTTTTAAAAGTCTATGATAATTAAGTATCATCTAACCTATATTTAGTTACTTTTATTGAATATTACTAAATTTTGTTGAACAAAATGTTACGATTCATCTCTTACTTAGACTAAAGTCTTGAAGAAGTAGTATCCTCATAACTTAAAATAAATTAATAAATAAAATGATAGCAACAACAATCACAGTAACAACGACGAAAGTAATTTTTGTTAAGATAGGAATATCTTTAAAAGTTGCTTTCACTACTGTCGTATCACTATTCGCAAAATATGAATTTTCTTCCGAATATTGAGTATCCGCTTTTAGTTCATTAATTTTATTTTACATCAATTGATCTCTGTGTTGATTATTACCACGGTAATTTCCTGTAGGTACATTCATATAAAAATCCCACTTTTTTATTTATAGCAACACTGTTTTTCCATCAATAAAATCTATACGTCTTTGTTTATATAGAATACCGATAGCTCTCTTGAAAGCTTTCTTACTCATATCAAATACTTCTAAGATTTGTTCTGGAGAACTATTTGAATCAAGTTCAACTTCCTTATATTTGATTAAATACTGTAAAACAATATCAGCATCATCAACCATTTGTGCTTCTTTAAGTTTCATTAATGACCCAATAAAACCTTTTTCTGATTTGTGGGTAATAAGAACCTCAACATTTTTACCTACCCATACACTTTCCTTAACCATTGATTTATGAACAAAAATCCATACACCTTCATCTGTAATTAAATTTAGTCCAGCATGTCCGATTTTTTGAATAATCGCGAATACTTTTTGTTTTAATTCAAGCGGTCCATCAATCGATAAGTCTTCCTTATTAATAGGCTTCGCTGTTAATCTGTTTTTATGAATCATTTTAACATAAATTTCATCACCGACATGCGGCCAGTAAGATAAATTTAATGGTAAATCATCCTTAGATAAGAGTAAGTCCTTGTGAATACCCATATTTAAGAATACACCCAATTGAGGGTTAATTGCAACCACATTCAATTTAGCCGGTCGGTCAATTGTAATAAGTGGCGTTAACAAAGTTGCAGCGACTCTACCTTTTTGATCAAAATATAAAAATGCATCAACTTCCTCATTGACGCCTAATTGTCTGCCCATGCATTCGTTAAAATGGAGAAATACTTCTTCAATCCCATCTGTTAGCATGTAGCCGATATCTGTTTGTCTTAATACCTTTAATTGGTAGGTATAACCACTGTTTAAACTCATATAATCACCTTACTATATTTTATCATATTTTCATATAAAGATAAAATTTTTAACAAAAAAGAAAAGAGTGCTTTCACACTCTTTAAATATCTAACGATGTTAAAACTTCATCATATCTTTTTAGTAACAATTCCCTAAAGAAATCAGTGAGCGGTTTTAAGTCTTTTTCAACTTTAAAAACTTCTAGATTTTTAATGTATTCATCCATTAAATCTAGTGGTATTGATATAGGTAAATAGTTCATTTTAATTAAAAAGAAATTTAATACCAGTTTAGCAAGTCTTCCGTTCGCATCCACAAAAGGGTGGATTTTTGCAATACTTGCATGAGCATAAGTAGCTTTTTCTAAATCGCTACCTTTAAATTGATCTAAGGTATTAAAAAAACGACCCATGCGTGCATAGACTTTAATGTGATCAGGCGGTTGGTGCGCTGCACCGAATATACTAATGTTTACATTTCTATAAACACCACCAGGGAATATACCAGCGACAAGTTTTTCATGGATGTCTTTGATAAATTCTTCACTAAAAGGTCTATCGTCATGAATCGACTTCTTTACAAACTCAAAAGCATTCAAATGATTGAGAATTTCCTTTTGTTCTCTTTCACTAAAATCAGGTAAAACTTTAGCTTTACTAATACGTTCAACATCTTCAAGTGACAATACTTTGTCACACATACCGACAGCATCACAAGTATAAGCTAAAGCGAATTTAGTTTCTTCTGCTTCAACTTGTTTTTGATCGCATTCTTTTACGACGTTACTTAGATGCTTTCTTTGAACCTCTAAGAGATCTTTCTCCATAATTATCACTACTCCTATCTTGGCTTTATTATAACATAAAAGCGCTACCATTAACAATAACAATAATCGTTTCTACAAAAAAAGAAGAGGGAACTCAAATTGAGTTCCCTTTGCCTATGCAAATTTATAGTTTAACAACGTTTGCAGCTTGTGGGCCGCGTGCACCGTCTTTAACATCAAATTCTACTTGGTCGCCTTCTGCTAATGTTTTGTATCCTTCAGTTTGAATTGCACTGAAGTGTACAAAAATGTCTTTGTTATCTTCTGATGAGATAAATCCATATCCCTTATCAGCGTCAAACCATTTTACAACGCCTTTCATTCACTCTTTCTCCTTTTTGTTTCTTAAGCAATTGCTCGCTTGCTACTATTATACACAAACGTATAAAGAAATACAAGAAGATACTTGCATTTCGCTTTTTTATGCAAATTGAGAGTTGTAAAGCGCGTAATAAACGCCTTTTTTATCTAATAAGGCTTGATGATTTCCTTGTTCTACAACATTTCCTTCATCAACAACCAAGATTAAATCAGCGTTTTGAATTGTTGATAGTCTATGTGCAATAACGAAAGAAGTTTTGTTCTCCATCAGCTTTAACATTGCATTTTGGATTTGTACTTCTGTGTGAGTATCTACATTTGAAGTTGCTTCATCTAATATCAACATTTTTGTTTTTGAAAGCATTGCACGTGCAATGACTAATAATTGTTTTTGTCCTTTAGAAATATTTAATCCATCATCAGTAAGTATTGTGTCATAACCTTGAGGCAAGTGAATAATAAAGTGATGAATATGTGCTTTCTTTGCAGCTTCTTCAACTTCTAATCTTGATGGATTACCATTTCCATAAGCGATATTCTCATGGATTGTTCCATGGAATACCCATGTATCTTGTAAAACCATAGAAAATGATTTTCTTAAATCAGTTCTCTTTATGTCATAAATATCTTTTTGATCAATAAATATTGAATTTCTACCTGGTTCATAAAATCTCATTAAAAGATTTACTAGCGTCGTTTTACCAGCACCGGTTTGACCAACAATTGCGACTACTTTACCTTGTGGAGCTTTAAATGATACATCTTTTAAAATTGGTGTGTTTTCAACATAACCAAAATCTAGATGTTTAACTTCTACTTCTCCGTGAATATCAATATCTTCGTAAACATCAATTGCATCCATTGATTCTTCATCAGCTTCTAAAACCGTAAACACTCTCTCAGCTGCAGCAAGTGCAGATTGGATATCTGCAAACACACTTGACATTTGATTAATAGGTCCTGAGAATCTTCTTGAATATAGTGTAAATGATGTAAGTTTACCTATAGTAATCAAACCTTTGAAATATAGAATCCCACCAAATACACCAACAAGTGCAACTGATAAGTTAGAAACAAAGTTAATTGATGGACCAACTGCTGTTCCATAATATCCTGCTTTATAAGATGCAATGGCTGCTTCTTCATTAATTTGATCAAATTTTTCTAAGACATTTTGTTCTTGTACATAAGATTGAATTGTTCTATGTCCTGTAATCATTTCTTCAGCGAATCCATTTAATTCACCAAGTTTACGATTTCTAATTGAATATTTCTTTTTAACTATTTTTGATAACACTCTTGTAATCGTTACTGATATAGGAATTGTTACCACAAATACTAATACTAGTATAGGTGACATGAGTAACATCATCACAAATGAAATGACTAATGTAATCACACTTTGCAAGATGTTGATGACATCTGTTGCAAGTGATGTATTAATATTATCTATATCATAACTCATACGAGATATGATATCCCCTGTTTGTTGAGAGTCAAAAAATGAAATTTTAACTTTATTTAATTTCTCAAATAAATCTTTTCTCATCTTATAGACTACACTTTGTGAAATTCTAACCATCGCAATACTTAATAAATAATTTAAGAATGCTGAAATTAAATAAAACACAATCATGAGTATTGCATATAAATATACTTGTGAAAAATCAACAGTACCTTCCATCGCATCTATAGCTCTACCTGTTAAGTACGGTCCAACTAATGATAAGACATTTGCAAAAACAGTCAGTATTAATGCAAGTATTAATTTAGACTTATAGTAAGTTAAATAATACCAAAGTTTCTTTAATACATATTTAACATTTTTAGCTTTTTGTGTACCATCATTTTGTCTTCCACGTCCTGATGTTTGTTTACCAGCATACATCATGATGCATCACCTCCTAATTGATAAGAAGCAATCTCTTGATATATCTTAGAAGTTTTTAATAATGTTTCATGTTTACCTTTAGCGATAATCTTTCCTTCATCAATTAAAAGAATTAAATCTGCATCTTTAATACTACTAATGCGTTGTGCAACAATGATTTTAGATGCATTGATATGTTCTTCTTTTAATGCTTTTCTAAGTTGCATATCTGTTTTATAGTCTAACGCACTTGATGCATCATCTAATATAATAAGATCTGGTTTTCCTGCAATAGCTCTCGCGATTAATACTCTTTGTTTTTGTCCACCAGATAGGTTTATACCTTTTTGTGCCATTTGATATTGATGATGATTTTCTTTTTCATAAATAAAATCAGCTTGTGCAACTTCTGTTGCAAGTTCAATATCATCATTTGTGATTTCATTTCTATTAAATTGGATATTGCCATAAATCGTATCAGCAAATATCAAATCATTTTGAAATACAACACCAATTTTAGAGCGTAATTCATTTTGTTTTAAATTTCTAATATCTTTGCCATATATTTTAATTGAACCTGAATCTACATCATAAAATCTCATTAATAAGTTAATGATTGTTGTTTTACCTGAACCAGTTGCACCAATAATACCTAAAGTCTGTCCTTTATATAGATCAAATGATACATCCTCTAAGTTTGATTCTTTTTGTAAATATGAAAATGATACATGGTCAAATGAAATATGCGGTTTCTTGATATCTTCTTTGATTTCTTCATATCCATCTTCCATTGCCAGAGGTAATTCGATAACTTCAAAAATTCTTTCACCTGATGCACTTGCTCTTGATGATAAGACAAATACTCTAGTAATACTCATCATCGCGTTTAAGATGATCGTGAAATATGTAACAAACGCTAAGATTTCACCTTTTTCTGTTAGTCCTAAATCTATTCTAAATGCACCAAATACTAAGACAATCACTAATCCCACATTCATCACTGCACGCATCATAGGATTAATTTTAGCCATTGTAATGGTTGCTTTTAATTCTTTGTCAACTGTATCTTGATTGTATTGATCAAATTTATTGATCTCATAATCTTTCATAGAGAGTGCTCTAACAACTCTTACACCTGTGACATATTCTCTTAGAGTTCTAATGAGTTTATCAACTGATTGTTGCGTTTTCTTATATAACGGTACACCAACTTTTGATGTGAAGTAAACAATGATGAGTATAAGTGGTAATAGTGACACCATGACTAGTGTTAATACTGGATCAATAAATAGTGACATAACAATACCACCAAGTAGTAAAACTGGTGCTCTTACGCCAAGTCTTTGGATCGCTCCTGTTGCTTGATACATATTATAAGTATCAGTTGTCATCCTAGATATTAATGATGGTCTAGTGAGTTGATCAACTTGATTAGCTGATAATTTCTCTATTTTTTCAAATAGATCATGTCTTAAATGCTTAATGGCATCAGAAGAGATAGCTTCTGCTCTTCTGTTTGCAGATATATTTAAAAACCATCCGATAAATGCTATACCAATCATGATAAGACCAAGCCATACAAGTGGCATAATGCCTGTAGACCCTGATTCTGTAAGTTCTGGAATTTGTGTATCAATCATATATGCAATTAAAAACGGTAAAAAGAGGTCAGTCATTGCCGCAATCGACTTAAATGATAAACTGACCGTTAACTTTCTCCAATATGGTTTTATAATTCTGATAATGTATTTCATTAAATAACCTAATTTCTAAATAAACGTTTACTCTGTAATAATTTCAAATCCTTCAAAATATATATTAAAATTTTCTACATATACTTCTGTATCATGGTCATATGATAGTTTCTTAGCATGCTTTATTATATGTTCCATAGAATTAAACAAATCATGATCTTCAATTTCTTTAACATCAAGGATCATAAAAACACCAGTATCAGTACCTAAACCGTTGAAGACACCATCGCCACCTTCAGTTCTACTGATTAAAAATTTAACACCTTTAATTTTTAAATGCTGAAATTCATTTGGATGCTTATAAAAAATTTTCCATAGTTTTTGTAAAAACTCTTCGCCATCATCATTTTTTTTAATTAAAACTGCTGGATCACAAATGATATAAGATCCTTTTTTTAATTTATATGATTGCTTCATTTAAATCATATCTCTTACTTTCTGCAAGTATAAACACAAATGCAGTTTCTTGATCTGTTGTATCATCAGCTGGTGGCATCAAATCAGATACAGTTTTATTTTCCCAAATTAAATGAACGTATTCAGGATGATCAATAAACGGATTTCTATTGCCTTGTGCCTCATAGATAACATCGTTTCTTTGTCTTTCAAAGTCATCAACAGGATCTAATTTATGCCATTCGATAAGATCAGCTAGAATCCCCATTCTAGCACCATCCATTGTATAATGATCTGATTCATCTAATAATGCATTTAAATCATCAGTTAATTCTAGATAATCATACATAACAATCATATAGAATAAGATTCTTGCAACATCACCAATGTGTTCATCTCCTGGATAAAAACCTTGGTCATCAGTGATACTATACTCGCCTGAACCATCAGAATAAAATCTATCACTTCTTGAACTATTAACTGAAGGTGTTGCAGCTCTTAGGTTATGAAGATCTGATGCTTGATTTTTATCAGTACCATCTACTCTATCCATACCTAATCTTGAATTAGGCCATACATGTTCTCTATTCCAAGATGTCCCAGCATCCCAACTAGCTTCAACTAATTTACCATCATATATATTCCAAATCTTAGTAGGGTCATCAAGCGATTTATCAGATTCTGCTAAAATTTGTCTTGCATCATTATAACTAACTGGTTGAAAATTATTACTAATGATATCATATAATTTATCCTCTAGTTGTGTATCTGTTAAATTATTTGCATCATAATAATAGTCTGTATGATTAGTTGATGAAACATAGTAGTAATATCCATCAGCATTTTGTGATGAACTATATGTAGGTGTCTCCCCTTGATCACTGTAAAAGAAATAACCGATTGCAGCGATTAATAATACAATAACCGTCGTTAAAATTTTATATTCTTTAGATCTTTTTAGCTTCTTTATTTTCTTAGCAACTGATTTTGCCATAAGTACCCTCCTGTTAAAATATTAAATTTATTATAACATATTTTATGTTATATATATGGCGATATTGACATTTAAATTAGATTGGCATATAATGCTTATTACGACCTGCCTCCATAGTTTAATGGCAAAACGTAGCCATGGTAAGGCTAAATTGTAAGTTCGATTCTCACTGGAGGCACCATTAAAAATAATAGCACCTAAAAAAGGTGCTTTTTTTATATCATATCTCTATCTAATTCATCATCACGCATATGAACAATACTTTCATAAGTGATAAATGGTAATTGCTTATGTTTATATGCTATATCTTTATAAATATCTAGAATTTTATTAAACACCCAATATTGATCACTATATACGTGGTTTATATCACTTAAAAAATCATTGTGATATTCAACATGTGTAATATGTTCAAAGCGATTTTTCTCATATGTTAATAATTTATCATCAACTTGTTTATATTTCATTTTTTGGATTTGTTGATAATGATGATAAGCTTTATCAACATCGCCTCTTATATATTTATATATAGCAAGTTCATATGCACACATTAAACCAGCTTCATCTCTTCTTAGATTTCTTGGATAAACATTTCTAATTGTTTCTTCAACTGATTCATCATAGTCTTGTCCATAATAATTAACACCTTCTAAGTAATATGATAATAACATCACATTAAATAGATTTTGTTTGAATGATTTTTGTTTGCTTATGACAAGTGAAACTTTATGAAATAGGAATGGATTAAATAATGGTTCTTCTAGTGAGAATCGTTGATATTGAATGATTTGAGCTAATTGAAATGATAAATCACGATCAATTTTATTATATGCGACAAAATCACCGAAAATATTTTGAGTAGATATACTAAACGATCTAATATATATAAAACTTAAGAATCCGATAATCACAGTAGACGTTGCGTATATAGCTATAAATAATGGACTACTTGAATACATTAATACAAAGAAAAATGAGAAAAACTGAAGTAAAGCAAAGACTATAGTTGTAATTGGTGCTGTTATGAGTGATTTTCTAAAAGCACTAATAGTATGTTCATACATATTATCATCTTCAATTAAATCTAAGTCAGGAACGACCAACCCACCAAATAATACCCAAAGATTTGGATCTACTGTAAATCGCCAACCTTTATCTGTTTTATGAAAAATGAAAATGGTTAAATAAATTGCTTTAAGTTTTACACCTGATAATTTAAATGAAATGAAATGTGCAAGTTCATGAATTGTGAGTGTAAGATAAAATGACACGATTAAAATAATGATGTATGCCCACCACTTAAGTTCAGAAAATCCAATTTTAACAGACTCATAATAGCCTAGATATACAATTGATGTAAATAAGAATCCTGCCAAAAAACAGAATAGAAAATATAAGATAATTCTATAACTTTTCATATCATTTCTCCTTGACAATATTATAACATAAAGATTTTTTCTTATGTTTTATACTTTTATCATTTTTTTAATATTTTTGTATTGTAATCTATTGACAACTATAGATTTATTTGTTATCATAAAAAAGCACTATGATGTGGGCGTCGTATAATGGTTATTACACGTGCTTGCCAAGCATGAAATGGGGGTCCGATTCCCCTCGCCCGCTCCATATGATAAATTATGTCAATACTTCATTGTATTGACTTTTTTTATGCATAAAAAGAAAAAAAGGTGATTACACCTTTTTACGATTGTATATTAAGTAAATTAAATATATAGCATAAGATAATATGAGTAATGATGCTATTGCTCCAAAAAACTGAAATACTGTAAATCCATTAATCACATTGTTAATATAAACATATGTTGATGATAATGCCGATGAGGTTATGATAAGTAGGGTACTTAATCTTGTACCAAATAAAAGTATCACACCTAAAATCACCATATAGATCATTAAACTAGTAAATCCATTAAACGCATATAAGAATATCAAGAATACTAGAACTAATAAAAATACATTACCACCTAATTTTTGTGCTTTTAAGCCACCACTTAATAAGTAAGAAGCAATCATTAATGCTAAATAGATAAATATAATAAAATTAATGAATACACTTAATGTTAATGGCGTCGCAAACCCAAAAGGTGAAAATCTTAAAGAAAAAATTGATACATTAAACGCTTGAAATGCATTTGCGAAAAATAACACCAGCAATAATATATGTGATGCAAACAACTTCTTCTCTAGAAGTAAAAATACTAAACTAGACAATACTAACAGTAACGATATTGTATTAATCACTGAGAATACAATAGGACCTGTAAATGATAAGTTTCTAAGTAGCACATATAAAAAGATCAGTCCTAATACTATCAGTTGTAATGAATCGTTAACAGTCTTTTTAAAATTCCTAATAAAATTCATAACAAACCTCTTTCTTTATTTTAATGTTTTATATTGTTCATAATAAAGATAAATATCAGATAAGTCGAAAGGTTTTTCTTTGTTTTTAATTTTTAATAATAATTCATGTAATTGATCAGTTATGATCTGTTGAACTTCTTTTGGATAACACATTTTCTTTAAATGTGCTTCATATTCTTTCTCATCTAGAATGACATATTTCCCATTAGGAAATACTTTAACATCTAAATCATAATCGATATATTTAATTGCTTCCCCATCATATAGATATGGGCTTGATAAATTGCAATAGAAATGTACGCCATCTTTTTTAAGCATACCAATAATATTAAACCAGTATTCAGAGAAGAAATAACAGATGGCTGGTTCTTTTGTATACCAGCTTCTTCCATCATGTTCTATCACTCTTGTTTTTTGATGTCCTGTCACTAAAACATGTTGATCTTCATCTAAAACAACTGTGTTCTTCCAGATGCGATGTAGTATTCTGTTGTGTTTATAACTATGGATAGGAACATTCATACCTGTTGATAATTTCATAAAACCACCTCAAATGTTGTTATTATTATAACATTATTTGAGATTTTTTGTTAAACGAACTACCACTTGTTTTCTACACGTTCTGCAAAACCTAATAAATCTTTAATTTCAATAAGCTCATCATCACTTATTTTTATAAAGCCATTAAACCTACCAAACACTTGATGTTGTATCGATTTAATGATAAGAACATTAGTTGATGAAGCACGATCAAGAATTGGTGTAAATACTAAATCTATAGATCCTTGGTCATCTTTTATTTTCCAAGGACTTAAGTAATCATATTTATGATTAACTTTTGGAATATTAAAAATGACATCTTTAATCTTATGATAAGTATCATCATAGAAAATCATGTTTTCTGTAGCTTTACTCGTATCTCCAAAACCATAACCTAAATTAAATCCAATATAGTGATCACCTATTTTGGCATTTAAACTTGACCAATACCAAGTATTTCTATATGTCCAAATACCTCTACCCCAGTCTAAGACACCTAATGCTTCAATGAATTCATATTGTTTATTAAATGCTTCAACAGTACCACTAGCTTTTAATAAATTTATTTTTTGATTATAATAAAAATTCTCACACTTATCAAAGGGTGTAGCAATCACCATCGAATGAGGTGTTGTTTCATATACATCTAAATCAGCCATAAAACAGCTATTTTTATAAAAGTCAGGGAAATTTACGATTAATTTTCTTCTACCTTCTACATGAAGAAATTTAAATGTAAATGCCTTTGTTTCAAATATAATATCTCCTGATTTCGAAGATGTCGGTAAATTAAGTGATTTAGGAAAAAACTTCATTTTTGTTTTAGTTGTTTGCATAGGAATTTCAAAGTCAAAAAATGTCACTGAAACTAACCACATATAGCCATTATCAGCTACAGTAAAAGCGACACCTTTTTCATCATTACCTAAGTAATAATAATCCCATTCTTTTAATCTTAATCTTGATTTTATTAAATTTTCTTTATTATATGTCTTAATTAAATGTGTATGAAAACCCGCTTCTGATAACTCGCCCTTATCATTTAATAACAGACCTTTTGAAAGTCTATGTTGTTTCATACTTCTTCTCCTTTTATTTTCGATTTAAGAAAAACAAATATCTAATATATGGTATTTGATGTATAGGTACAAACCTACCCTCTTTAATTAATTCAACAATTTCTTCTTCAGTTGCCCATTTCGCTTCACAAACTTCACCATCTGTAAATGATACATCATTAATATTTATATCTTTTTCTATAATGTATATATCATCAAAACCTCTTTCGAATGTTACTGTTAATTGTGGTAATAAGTCATTAAATTCATGTTTTATACCTAATTCTTCAAATGATTCTCTTTTAGCTGCCATTTGTGATGTCTCACCAGATCTTGCTGCACCACCAACTGATATATCCCATAATCCTGCCCATGGTGTTTTAGTTAATGCTCTTCTTTGAATGAGCATTTTTTTACGATTAAAAAAACAAACATGAATGACAAGATGATATTGACCCTTATCCATATGTTCGCCTCTGATTGCTTTTTGATCTGTAAGTTGTCTATTGATGTCATAAACATCCCAAATTTCTTTCATAAGAACTCCATTCTTTAATTATATTGTAGCCTATTTATCTATTTTATACAATCTTATTAAATGAATCATATACCGCTTTACGCTAACATGCATGAATTTTTACTCTATTTAGTAAATTAACATAAAAAAACAAGGCATGATTTGCCTTGTTATTAATATAGTATGTGTTTATAAGGAAAATAAGTACCTGTCATTAATCCTTCTTTTATAGCAGGATCATTTTCCATATATTTTTTAGCATCTAAATCATCCTTTGCTTGATAAATGACTAATCCAAAACCATCATCTTTTGGATCTTCCGTTCTACCAACACTTAAGACTATGCCTAATTCAAAATCATGTTTCAATCTATAAAAGTGTTGTTCTACGATTTGATTATCTTTATCAGTCCACGCTTGATCATCATAAAGTCTTTTAGAGAGTTTTAATATATAGATATAAATATTCATAAATCACACATGTTGATCAATTAATATTGGATTGCCATCTGGATCTTCAATCATTAAAAATCCTGGCCCCTTTTCTTGATCAATACCTTTTTGAATGACTTCTATATTTTTATAATTAAAATCTTTTTCTATCTCTCTAATATCTTTAAATGATTCTAATGGTTTTGCCTCTTGATCCCACCCTGGATTAAACGTTAAGACATTTTTATCAAACATGCCTTCAAATAGCCCTATGACAGTCTGTCCTTGTTTTAATATAACCCATTTTTCTTCAATGTTACCACCAAATATTACAAATCCTAGATCTTGATAGAATTTCAATGATTTTTGAATATCTTTAACATTTAAACTAATTGAAAATGAACCTAGCATAACATCACTCCTTTGACTCATATATCCTCATTATACAAAGGATCTTGATATAATGCTAACAAACTGCGGTCTACTCACTTAAGTTTCTTGATGAATATTTTTACAATGTGGACAAATGATTTCAGCACTTTCATTAATTTTAGTAATATTTCTAAAATACATTGCTGATTCAACTTGTTTCTCATAATACCAATAATCATCATGCTTAAAATCAGTTTTTTGCAAATGATATTTTTTCAAATGTGCATTATCAGTATATATATAATCATGTTTAGTAATATCACAATGTCCTGTTTTAATTTGTGTCATGCAGTCATCACATTGATAAATATCTCTATATTTATCTTTATGTAATTTACCCCCACAAAATGGACAGACTTCTCTTTTTCTATCAGCATAGATCATACCACGTAAAATGATTTGTTGAATACGTCTAAATGAATCAACATCTTCCATGCTGATATACATATCATCTCTACCAATATAGTCTTCTTCAAATTGATTGGCAATAATAACCTCATCAACTCCATAGTTTTTCTTATATTTATTCACATCAACAGTATACTGACTAGATACAATAATCATTTTATATGTTTTATCTTTTTTAAATTGTAAAATGATTTCTTTTTTATTATTGTTATATATCGCTAAATGCCAATCCTTATATTTAAATTCAACATCTAATGATTTTAAATTCATCTTCACTTGTTTGGTCATTTCAAAATTGAAATGACCAACTGCGAAAATCGTTAAAATTTGAACAAACATCATATAGTTCTCATTTAGCTTTTCGAAATCTATTTCTGTTGGTTTTTCTTTAATAACGTTCTTATTTAAGAGTAAATGCTTATATGTCTTATATATAAGTTTATAGTCTTTTTGAGCAAGAAAAATATTTGTTTTCTTAAGTTTTAAATTTTTATTGCGTTTTTTATTTTTACGATATATCGGTTTATTAAGTCTTGCGTTTATAATTGAACTTATATATGATAATTCTTTTAATAGTTCTTTTGAAAGACTAAAATATTGACTAAAATCTCTAATATAACCTGTATGTAATTTACCAATAGCCAAATAATATTGTAAGTGGTTGAGTTTTTCAAGCAGGTTAAATTTCATAACACTACTCGCATATAATAAGCTATTTAAAGTTTTTCTATTCTTTTTAATAATTGACAATACTTCATCAACATAATTACAAAAAATGACATTTTCATAAATTGAATAGTCATCCTCATAAATACGTGTTAATAGTTTTCTAGGTTTAACACCTTTTTTTGTAATATTTGATACATAATGGCTATGATTAGCTAAATGTAGTAATGTATTTTGATTAATCGTTCTAGCATTTTCAACAGGTACAACATCATTATTATCTTGAAGAATAATGATTGGTTTATTAAAGATACGTTTCATCGCTGACGTTGATTTTTTAATCTGTGTAATGATTTCTTCTAATTTTTTAAAATCGAAATCAGGCTCAACTGAAAATAGTGTCATGTCTCGCACGACAAAATAATCAAATTCTATATATGTAATATTTTCATGTTCATTAACAAATGATTCGATATCTTGTAGTAATGAAGAAAAACGATGAAAATCTTCATTACTGAGTTTTCTTTCATTCTTTACAATTTTACTCATTATCTAAACTTCTTATGAATTGGACACATTGATGTAGATTTAATTTTTCAAATGCCATTTCTAATGCTTCAGGATCATCAATTGTCTTAACTTCTAATTTTGTAACTACTTTACTTAATAATATCTTTTCAACTGCTTCACTTTCTACATCTTTATCAGCGAAACATGCTTTATAAATATTCACAAATTCTTCAATTTGTTTTAAGATACGGTTACCAAATGAGATATTATACGGTGCTAATAAAACTTCTACTTGTTTGATGATTTCATTGTTTTCAGCATCAAAACTACCTTCTCTTCTAGCTTTATCTAGCATATTTTCAATATGCTCATAAGTATAGAATTCTTTAGAAATCGGATCTTTATAATCACGCACTTTTGGTGCACGTTTCGTAAAGTTCATCGTTGTCGCTCTATCATAGACTTTATCAGATATCACAAATGTTGATTCATCTCTATTGGCAGTACCAATAAACCATACATTTGGTGGAACATTTAATGTATGCCCAGATGATAATGCACTATATGCAACTTCTTCACCTTCTACTTTTCTACTTAGTTTAAGGTTAATAAGTTTTAATTTTCTATCGTGTGGTTCATTTTCCATCAATGATAAGAAATCAGAGAAATAATATTCAATACGAGATAAGTTCATTTCATCTAATAAAACAAACGTGAAAATCTCCGGGTTCAGCGCTGCTTTATATAGAGCAAGCGTGAATTTTTTCGGTGTGTATTTCATCGAAAATTCATTGTAATAACCAAGTAATTCATTTTTATCTTTCCAAGAAGATTCAACTTCTATAATTTCACAGTTACCTAAAATAGCTTCTGAGAAAATTTTAGGAAGACTTGTCTTACCTGTTCCAGACATACCTTGTAAAATTGATAATTTACTTGAACCAAGACCTGCAACAAATGTCGCGATATCAGCTTCAGTATAAGATAGATGTAGTCTTGAGTTTCTTGCGTATTCAACAATAAAATGAATTAAATCATGAAGTGTATTTTCTTCTGTTAAATACTCTTTTCTTTCTTCAACATCTTTAATATACGTATCTCTTAATTCATCTAATTCTGTAAATCCTGGACATGGATCAAAATTAAAGTATGTATCATCATCAATTTGATTGCTGGTTGTTACTTCTTTTGTATCTTCTTTTTCGTCTTCTTCATCTTTTTCAGGTGCTTCTATTTGAGGTGCACTCAACATATCTAATCTAAGCAACTCTTCTCGATCAAATGATTTTCTTAAAAACATGATTGATACAAGTATTGATGAAGCGATTAAAGCATAAATCGCATCAGATCTAATAATAATTGAATAATCCGCTATTGAGCTTGGTAAGCTAAAACCATAGAAGGCTAATATATTAACAATCATTGCTTGATTGATTTGTTGTCCGATTTGGAAATAATACCCAGCAACACTAATCATAAAAATAAATGATGTGTTAGCTGATGTAGCGACTTTGACAATATTGCCAAAGTTCTTATATTTACCTAAATAACTTGAAGTTGCAATCACTAATGATAATCCAGATACAATAAGCATCACAACTAATGCAAAAGCAATATATCTATATGCTGGATCTAGACTTGCATAATCTTGTAATATTTCTAATCCAGATAAATAAACATGAGTTGAGTAAGTACCTGCTATAACAGTAATTTTAATAATATTTAAGAATAATAATAAAACAGTTAATCCCGCACTTAAATAAACATAAATCAGTGGTTCAATTCTAGGAAATTTCATCGGTGATTTCACTAATTTTCTTTCCATTAATTCATGGAATTTACCCATATAAACTGAGAAAATAAATAATATAAAAATCATTAAAACTATTGGTATAAATGCTAACGTAGTAGCTTCCCTACCATTCATGTTGTAATAAACTTTAAATGTCATACCACTTACAAAAAACAATAGTGTTGTTGTGAATATATAAGTAATGATTGCTCTTGAATGTTCAATAAAACTTTCTTTATCATAGAAATACATTGAAATAACATTTGCAAAATATAGCAACGCAATCAAGAATAGTCCGAAATATACAATAAAGAAAACTATAATTTCAAAATTTTCTTCACCTGAAAATAACACATTAGCAAGTATTGCTGAATATGTAGAAGTTGTTGTCATTGAATATAGAGGCACTACAAATGTTGATAAGAAAACAACAAGTGATAAAACAACTGTAATTAGTACAGCAAACGGAATACGTGTTGCTTTAAGATTAGTTTCTGTAACACTTTCTTCTTTGTCTTCTCTATCTTCAATATGTCTTTTTCTAAATACGACTAGTATTAATATCATAAATGTTAAAAATAAATTGATACCTACTAATATTAATTGGAATAGTGATAATGCACTAAAGACCGAATGAAATACAATTAATGTAATTTGGAAAATTACTGATAGAACAATCCCAAACCAAAAACCAGTACTTCCATTTCTAAAGGTACTTATGATAGAACCGATAATTGGAACAATCGATGCATAAAAGAAAATCATAAATGCAAACGCAAATATATTTTCGATTTCAAAATTATTGATTCTATATGCATAAAACCAAATATTTGAATTATATGGATCTACAAGTCTTTGTGTTAAAAGCCATAAATTTGATAATAGTGTTACTATCATCAATAAAGTCATAATGATGCCTAAAAACCATGGTTTTTTCATTAATTGTTTCATTTTCATTTCCCCTTGTCATATTTATCTAGATGTATAATCTAGTATCATCGTGCTTGTTAAAAATGCTTGGTTACTTTTATTATAGCATTATATGTCTCTCATATTGAAGACAAAAAAATACAGATTAAAATTCATAGAGATACTCGTATAGAAGTCAACACATAATTATTTATTTTTAATAAAAATAAGTATATTTCTTGTATATTTACAAATCCCTTTATAAAAACTTAATCGTTATGTGATACAATAGAGAAAATAGTTTCGAGAGTGATGAATATGATAAAAATAGGTTTAATTGGTTTCGGTGTCGTAAATTCTGGGGTTTATGAAATTATTTCACAGAGAAAACCATATTTAGATGTATTAGCAAATGATGATGTAGTTGTACAAAAAATATTAATCCATAATATCGATAAACCACGCGATCCATTGGTGCCTAATGATTTATTTACAAATGATATGGACGTCTTTTTTTCTGAGGATTTTGATATTATCGCTGAAGCAATAACGAACACTGAGCAAGCATATACGATTATTAAAAGAGCTTTATCCAATGGTATAGATGTTGTGAGTGCATCAAAAGCTGTGATTTCAAAATATTATGAAGAATTGTTTAATCTAGCAAAAGATAATGATTGTGGATTATATATTGAAGCTGCTGTTGCTGGTGGTGTACCAATCATCAAACCAATGCTACAAACACTACAAACAAATGCGATTACACAAATTAAAGCCATTTTAAATGGTACAACAAATTTTATATTATCTAAAATGTATAATGATGGTTCTACTTTTAATGATGCATTAGCCTTAGCTCAAAAATTAGGTTATGCAGAAAGTGATCCGACTGATGATATTGAAGGTTTTGATGCTTTAAGAAAATTAGTCATTCTTTCTTCTCTTGCATTTAATACAAGATTATATGAAGAAGATATTCCTTGTCGAGGTATCACGCATATATCTAAAGAAGACATAGAACAAATTAAAGATTTGGGATTAATTGTAAAACTAATTGGAACTAGCGTTCAAACTGATCAAGGCATTAGTGCAAGCATTGAACCAGTTCTTTTTGACAAACAATCTGTATTTAACACAGTTCAATTATCCAATAATATCGTTAGTGTTACTGGTGATAATGTTGGTGAATTACAGTTTTATGGTCAAGGTGCTGGTAAATTACCAACAGCCAATTCAATCGTATCTGATATACTAGATATTTTAAGTGATGTTGCACCAATTAGATTAAATCAATTAGAAAAAACCAACTTCGACGAAGATACTTTATTAGAGGGTATGTATTATTTACGTTTTAACTTAATTAATTATAAAGAAGAACAAATCATAAAGAAATTAGATGAAAGTGGATTTATTTATGATGTCATTCATAAAACTGATATACTTGTCGTTTTAGTTGATACTGTATCATCAAAAGCAATGAGAACATTTATGAGTATCTTTAATTCTAAATATACAAATTATATTAGAATTCATCCAAAAGCGCTAAAACATCATTTTTCTAAAACTTCAAAAGATTTAGTTGTTATGAAATTTGGTGGAACATCAGTTGCGACTCCTGAAAACATCAGACTAGTTGCACAAAAGATCAGCAAATCAAGAGCTGAAGGTCATGACATCGTCGTTGTCGTAAGTGCTATGGGTAAACGTACTGATGATTTAGTTCGTATGGCTTTAGAATTAACAGATAAACCACCTAAACGCGAAATGGATCTATTACTCGCAACTGGTGAACAAATATCAATTAGCCTTCTAACAATTGCCCTACAACAATTAAATCAAAAAGCAATCGCCTTATCAACAATTCAAGCAGGTATTATGACTGATAATATTTATAATGATGCTCGCATCATTAAAGTTAATAGTCAAAGATTAAAACAAGAACTTGCTGAACATAAAATCGTTGTTATCCCTGGATTCCAAGGTCTAACACATGATGCCGATATTACAACACTTGGTCGTGGTGGTTCTGATACTACAGCAGTTGCACTAAGTGCTGTTCTAAATGCGAAACGTTGTGAAATATATACAGACGTTGAAGGTGTCTATACTGCAGATCCTAGAATTGTTAAAAATGCGAAGCGTTGGGATAAAATAAGTTATGATGAAATGCTTGAATTAGCACATTTAGGTGCTAGTGTCATGCATCCAAGAAGTATTGAGTTAGCAAAGAAATACCAAGTTCCTCTAACGATTAAATCAAGTTTTGTAGATGGACCTGGAACCATGATTATGGAGGATGATACTATGGAAAAAGTATTAGTTCGTGGGGTTACCTACGATAAAGATATCGTAAAAGTTACAATTTTAGAAGTACCTGATAAACCAGGTATTGCATATCAATTATTTGATTTGATTGCTGATAAAAATGTGACTGTTGATATTATTATTCAATCAATTGGTAGAAATAATATTAATGACATTTCATTTACAGTAAAAGCTAAAGATTTAGATGATACAATTGAAGCATGTAATACATATATCAAAAATATTCAAATGGGTCGAATTTTAGTTGATAAAGAAGTTGTTAAACTTTCTATTGTTGGTGTTGGTATGGCGGGTGAAAGCAAAGTAGCTTCTACTTTCTTTAAAGCATTATATGAGTCAGGCACAAACATTCAAATGATTTCTACTTCTGAAATTAAGATTAGTTGTATTGTTGAAAACAAAGATATTGATGCGGCAATCAATAAAATCCATGATTATTTCCAATTAGGTGAAGAAGTTAATATAGATTAAACAAAAAAAGGTATTTAACGAAAAATCGTTAATTACCTTTTATTTTTCTATTTTTATACCTTCGCTTATTTGAACATTAATAACTTGATACGTGTCTTTGATTGTCTCTGTCAAATAGTTATCTATATTCTTAGAAGAAATTACCAATAAAGATAATCCTGATCCACTAATAGTCACAAGCATATCTCTCATTTTCTTCAATTCTAAAATTGCTTCATGGTGAGGAATAAATGGATATCTATAAGGTTCATGAAGTTTATCTTTTATGAGCCTTTTTAATTCATTTAAATCTCCTCTATCAAATGCTTTAGGCAGATGAATGATTCTAGACAAATTATGAATTGCATCTTTATGGTCTATTTGGCTAGGGATAGCTTTTCTAAGATCAGAAGTTTTACCTTTAGCTTCTGGTACTAATAAACTAAACTTAAAAGATTCATGAATCGGAAATTTTTGATGATAATATGTATCTTCTTCTTTATATACAGCAATTAAGCCACCGTATGCAGCAGCAAATATATTATCAGGATGTCCTTCATAATCTGCACAAAATTTAACGCACTGATCAAACGTAGCACCTAGACCACCTATTTCATTAGCAGCTAACACACCTGCTAATATACAAGCAGCACTACTACCTAATCCATTAGAGATAGGAATTTCTTGCTGCAACTCTTCAATTGTGACATTGATTATAGGTTTTTGATTGAATTCATAAAATGCTTTATATGATTTAAATACTAAATGCTGATCAATTAATCCATTGTAATTTAATATTTCACTTGTTTGAGCTTTTTTAATCTCATATGTGTTATATAAACTTAGTGATAGCCCTAGTGAATCAAAGCCTATACCTAAATTAGCACTTGTTGCGGGTATTCTAATTTTCATCAATTTCACCAACCTTTTGTTTAATGTATTGATACGTTTCATCCAAAGGTAGCACAACTTTTTGATTGATATCAAATGTTGCAATTTCTGCTACTTTTTCTGGTAGATCTAATCCACCCAATTTTGACAACTGATTTAATCTATTTAAAAGATTATCATTAGCATTTAATCCAAGTGCTTCTTCCATCGCATCAATAAATTTATATGGTGATGCCGTAGAAACAACCACTGTATGCTTATGATATTCATTTTTATGATAAACATGTGCAGCCACAGCTGTATGTGGATCAATTAATAGATGATTATCTTTAAATACTTCTTTAATTGTTTTAAGTGTTTCTTCTTCGCTAGCCATACCTGATTTAAATATGGTTTGTGTTTGAATTTGTTTTAATGCTTGTTGTTTTGTTGATTTTAGTTGTGACATAAAATCATTTAATTTATCTGGATCTTCATCTAATAAAGTATAGACATAACGTTCTAAATTAGATGAAATAATAATATCCATACTCGGTGAAATAGTTTTAAGTAATGATCTATTAATATTATATTGTCCTGTTTGAATAAGTTCATGTAAAGCGTTATTTGAGTTTGAAGCGATCGTTAATGTATCTAGAGGTATACCCATTTCTTTAGCAACATACGCTGCATAAATATTTCCAAAATTACCTGTAGGTACAATCACATCGATCTTCTCATTTTTTGAAATCACTTTATCTTGTACTAATTTAATATATGTATAAACATAGTAAGTGATTTGTGGAATAAGTCTTCCAATATTAATTGAATTAGCACTTGCTAATACTGAATGTTTAAGTTTTGTTGTTTGAAATAATTCTTTAACAATATTTTGACAATCATCAAAATTACCATCAACAGCATAGACCATACAATGGTCATTTGACAGTTTGTGCATTTGTTTTTCCTGAAATTGTGATACACCTTGTGCTGGATATAATACGATTGTATAATCTTCTTTATTTTTACTAAAACCAGATAGTGCAGCACTTCCAGTATCTCCACTAGTTGCAGTTAATACAATACTTGGTTTATCGATTTGATTGATACGTTTAGCTTCTTTTACGAGTTTAGGTAAAATCGATAAAGCCATATCTTTAAATGCTAGTGTCTCACCATGATATAAATTCAAGTATGAATGATTATTTAAATGTGTCATTGTGACTGTCTCAGGTTGAAAATATGTATGATTATAAGTTGAATCAACAATATCATCAATTGCATCTTTACTAAAATCATCTAATAATAACGAAAAGACATGTTTTGCAACATCATTATATGATGCATCATATAAAGCATTTATATCAATTCTTGGTATCGAATCAAAAACAAATAAGCCTCCATCTTCTGCAAGTCCATTTAATATCGCTTTTGATACTGTTGTTTTAAAATTTGAACGTGTACTTTTAACCATGAAACATCCACCTAATCTGTAATGAATTAATTATACTCATTATACACTATTACACCAAAAATAGTGATATCGATTTAATATCAATAAAAAATAACACTACAAGTTACGTAGTGTTATTTATATATTTACAAAACTTACTAATTTTTAGTTTGTTTTCTTTCTTTTAGAACACCATCAATGATTTCATAAACTTTATCACAGTATTCCAACATACGTTCATCATGCGTTACCATGATCGTCGCTTTCTTTTGAAGTTTTGTTTCTTTGGCTAACAGTTTTACAACTTCATATGCTTTAGTTGTATCAAGACTAGCGGTTGGCTCATCTGCGAAAATAACATTTGGGTTATGATATAACGCTTTAGCGATTGCAGATCTTTGTCTTTCACCACCTGATAATTCATTTACATATTTATCAACTAATCTTTCAACGCCAAGTTTTTCGAACAATTCTTTCATCCACTTATGATCAACTTTTGATTTTTTGATTTTATTATATAAAACGAGTTGTTCTTTTACGGTTAAGAATGGAATTAAATTAGATGCCTGCAAGATAAATCCAATTTGTTCTAATCTTACTTTTGATTTTTCTTTAATCGATAAATCACTAAATGGTTCACCATTTAATATAACTTGTCCAGTTGAAGGTTTTTGTAATCCACCTAAAATAGTTAGAAATGTTGATTTACCTGATCCACTTGGACCTACAATACCAACCATTTCTCCTTCATAGGCTGTAAAGTTTGTTGGTTTTAAAGCATTAATGACATTATCACCTTGTAAAAAGTCTTTAGTTACATTATGCATTTCGATAATTGCTTTTTTCATATTAACCTCCTATAGCCTTTAATGGATCTATTTTCAATACTGCATTAACTGAGAATAAACCGCCTAGTAATGCAAATAAGAAGAATGCTCCAGTGATCACTAAATAGAATAAAGTGTTTGTTGCAAGTGGTACGATTTCACTTAAGAAGAAGATTGAAAGTGCAGTTAATGCAAATCCAATAACAATCCCTATAAGTACTAAAACAAATGTTTGAATGATGACAGAACCTGCGATATATTTATTTGATATACCTTGAGCTTTCATGACACCAAACATTGGTGTTTTTTGAATCGTTAAAACATAGACGAATATACCTAAAACGAATGCCACAATAATGATTAGAAATACAATCATAATTGTAAATGTTAATACTTGTGCTGTATATCCTGGTAATGTGAAGATATAATCTTCAATCGTATAACTTACTAGATCATCATTAATATCAGTAATTGAACCCTTAATCACAATACCACTAAATAAATTAGGCGGAGTATCTGTTTGATATCGATAACTTTGCCATGACTCTAGAGACATATAAATAATCGGTGCAGTTTGATATGTTGCTTTTTCAGTGAATCCTACAATTTTAAGTTCTAAATCACTACCTGAAATAGCAATCATATCGCCAATATCATACCCACTGAGTTCTAATTCATCACTTACGATGACTTCATTATCTTGAAGTGTTGCAGTAGCTTCACTTGGCTTTAAAAAACTACCATCTTCAACACCAAATAAGAATATATTTAATCTAGTGTCTTCATCTTCTGCTGCTTCTGGGTTTTTAATAACCGCTGGAAATAAACCTAACTTAGCTTTTTCTCCATCAATCGTTGTATCATCAAAATCATCTTGATCCATAAAAGACATCATAAGATTATCATTCGCATCAACTGTCATGACAATATGATCACTTTCCCAATTATTCACACCATTTGTATATGAACTTGCTAATCCATAAGCAAGTGATGTTAAAAAGTAAACAAGATAGCTTACAAGGACAACAACCGCGATGATTAATGAAAATTTTAATTTTGAGTGCTTTAATTCTTTTAATGCTAAAAACATAGTTATTCTCCTTTGTCTAGTAGTTTTTGAATATATTTTTCGATGCGTTCTGGTTTTACAAGTGGTGCGAATCTTTTAATCACACGACCATCTTGATCAACTAAGAATTTAGTGAAATTCCATTTAATTTTTTGATTTAGAAATCCTTTTTCGTGTCTTTTTAAGTATGTGTATAAAATCGATTCATCTTGACCATTCACATCAATCTTATTGAATCTCTTAAAATCTGTGTGATATTTTGATACACAAAACTCATTAATTTCTAAATTAGTCCCTTTCGCACCTTTTCTAAATTGATTACAAGGAAAATCTAGAATTTCAAATCCTTGATCTTTATACTTATCATATAAGTATTGTAATCCTTCATATTGTGGTGTGAAAAAACAAGTCGTAGCTGTATTAACAATCAGCATCACTTTACCTTTGTATTGTTTTAATTCAACAATATTTCTTTCGCTGTCTTCTACATAAATTTGATACAAACTCATGCTCAATCCCTCCTAATTACTATTTTTATTATTTTTTAATGTTATAATATGTATAAATTATAAATTTATATCGGGGTACTTCAATGATTTCAATTGCACTATGTGATGATGAAACTAAATATTTGGATTTCTACGAAAATAAAATTAATGAGATTTCTAATAATCGAAAATTATTAGTTGATATTATTCGCTTTAAAAACGGCGAATCTTTATTATTTTATTTAGAAGATCATCCTAATAAGTTTGATATCATCTATTTAGATGTTTTAACAGGTGGTATCACTGGTATTGATACTGCACTTGAAATCAGAAAGTTTAACCAACATGCTAAAATTATTTTTTTAACAAATTCTCCATCATTTGTTTATGATTCTTTTGAAGCTAAAGCTACAAATTATTTAATAAAAAGCGAACATGATGATAAATTTGAATCTGTTTTTTTATCAACAATTGAGAGTTTAAATGATGCATTAAACCAAGAGGTTATCACATTTAAACGCCAACAAACTGAAATCACTTTTAATCTTTCAAACATTACACATTTTGAAAGTTATAAGCGTATGATATTAGTCCATACCGCTGATAAGAAAGTTCATGAATTTTATTATAAGTTAAGTGATCTTATCACGAAACTATCAGATCATGATTTCATATTATCGCATCGATCATTTTTAGTAAACCTTCAATATGTTAAAAAGATTTCTAAACAATCTATCATTCTTAAAAATGATATGGAAGTTCCAGTTTCTAGAAACTTATCTGATACTGTTCTAAAAACTTATATCAAGTATTTAAACCAATAAGGAGCACTTATGCCAATCATTTCGATTATTTACGCGTTTATCGCTTCAACTCTATATTTACTATTCTATATATATACTTACAAGAAATATTTCACTTTACGTCCTAAGTATTATATTGGGATAGCTTTTGTACTGTTAAGTGTATATCTTCAGTTTTATATAGCAGTCTCTGTTGATTTAAGTATTGGTTATACTGCTCTCTTATCATTTATTACCTATCCAATAGGTTTATATTTGATTTTCAAGACTGATATTTTTAATATCTTATTTTTATCTTTTAATATCATCGTTAAAATCTATATCATGTTCTTATTCTTTTCTACTCTTTACGCAATTAAAGAAGGTATATCATATGATCCTATGTGGATTAAGAGTACTTCTTATTACGCATCTAGTCAAGGACATGCTTATTTAATTTCCATAGCATCACTATATTTAGCTGATGTATTACTACTCAGAAACAAGTTAGCAAGTTTCTTCCAATTAAAACGTAACTTGTTATTTTTAATTGTCATCCAACTGATTATTTTAATCAATGTTGCATGGATAAGTTTTACACATGTAGCAATAGATACTTATTGGTACAACAATTTACTGATTATTACTTCTCTTAGTTTTGAAGTTATCTATTTCTTACTTAGATTATTTACAACAAATTCTAGTTATTTTAGTTCTTATAAAATGCACTCTGAACTTTTAAGTAAACAATTAAATAATCAAATCGAACATTATAAGCATTATGATCAACAAATGCGTACCTTCATGAAATTCAAACACGATTATCAAAAAGTTTATTCAAGTGTGATTAATCTTTTAGAGCTTAAAAACTATGAAGCCATTGAAAAGATTCTTAAAGACTATGATTTTGAATTGCATCAAGTTGATCTTGATAAGAACTATTCAAACAATCTTATTTTAGATGCATTACTTAATGATTACGCTAATCGTTTTAATAAGATTGAAACATCTTTACTAGCTAAAGCTTATATCCAAATCGGTCAAATGTCAGAACTTGATCTAATTAAACTCTTCTATAATGTATTAGAAAATATGTATGAAGCATTAATTGACGTAGAACCTTCAATTAGAAAAGTTGAAATTCAAAGTGAGGTTCTTGATAATTATTTAAAACTATCGTTTATTAATACAACCATTCACAAAACTATATCAGAAGATAAGACAACTAAATCTGATAAAGATAATCATGGATTTGGTTCTACAATTATTAAAGATGTCTTAGATAAATACTATGGATTTAAAAATGATTATATAAATACCATAGATGATATATCATATTATCATCTAGATATCTATTTACCAATCAATCAATAAGTAACCCAGTAGGGTTACTTTTTAATTTTTATCGGTAAGAATATCGGTGTTCTTTCTTTATATGCCTCGTATACTTTATTCCCTTCATATTTCTTTTCTAGTAGTGGTACACCACTAACAAATCTTAGTAATAATGTAATGATGACTGGACTTACTAGTCCAACAAATAAGATTGGTACTAAACCTGAGATTGCAACTAGTACAATACCCCACCATAATGTCGCTTCACCAAAGTAATTTGGATGTCTAGTTAAGCTCCATACACCAGTTGTAAGAATCTTACCTTTATTGTTTGGATTCTTTTTGAAGTTTTTTAGATTTTGATCTGCTAACACTTCAAATGTGAAACCAATTAAGAAGATAATGACACCTACACCTAATAAAATCATATTGATTAAAGATGGATCTTCATTCATATAAAGATTTGTTAAGATGATTGGTAGTCCAATCACATATGAGAAAATTGACTGCATCACAAACACTCTGAAGAATGCTCTAGTTTTTGGATGATCTTTCCATCCTTTTCTCATTGCTTTATATCTGAAATCTTCATCTTTTTTCCAATTTCTTTTAAATAGATAAGTACTTAATCTTAATCCCCATAAAACGATAATGGCTAAAAGCACAAACTTAGTTACATTATAAGTTCCACTTAATAATAATGATATCACTGCTGTTACAATAAAGCTCATACCCCAAGCAATGTCAATTAAACCATTGTTCTTTTTGATTTGAGCAATGATAAACCAAATCACAAAATATCCAAGTAAACCTAGGTAAATATATAAGAATTCCATTATTTCAACACTCCTTGATATAAGATATATGTTAATACAGATGTTAGGGTCGCTACTGTCGTACCCCAAATAAGGTCAATAATGACGATTTTTAAAGGGAAACCCTCCATAGTGGCATAATTAGTCAAATCATATGTCGCATACGTCACAAAGCCAAATAACGCGCCTAATAAGATAACTTTTAAGATTGATTCTGCTTCAATACTTGGGATAATAACAAATATTGATAAACCAATCACAAATACTGCATAGAAAATGAATGCTGCTACCATATTAAACTTTTCTTTCATTAATGAACCTAGCTGTTGTTCATATAGATTTTTAGCAATTAAACCTAACCATAGAAAATCTATAACTAAAAATATGATTAAGGCACTTAAAATAACTTTTACATAGATTAACATTTTAAAATCTCCTTATTTCTTTATTACAAGTTAATTTTATACTTTTTGACAATTTTGTGTTCAACCATGTAATGAAATGCTTATTTTTTGTATCAAAATGTTAGTACGAAAAAAAATACAGCCAAAAATGGCTGTATGCTGTTACTTGCTGAATTGTTTTTTTGTTAATATTTGATATCCATGCCCTATAAAATATCCTAGATATGCAATCATTGTTCCGAAAAATACTAATGAGAAATCAGGCATATTAATTTTATCAAAGGCTATATTATTAGCTAAAGAAAATGTGAAGTAACTTAACATCATATATAATATGCCAAAATAAATAGGATATAGGTATTCAAAAGATCTAAAAGATCGTCGTTTACCTAATAAGATACCACTGATGAGAATCGCAATTGGATTTAATAGCCAAATGATCAATATGCCATAACCAAAAGCATCTTGACCAAAACCAAGCCAGAAAGATAAAACTGACACTAAAAAAATTAGACTATAGATAAGGTATATGTCGTAGTTCTTCTTCATTAGTTCACCCCTAATTATATTTTATATATATTATTATAACATGTACACTTCTACTATTTTGAATAAAAAAGTTCGATACCAAATAGTATCGAACTCATTATTATTTTATTATGTGTGAATTCCTAAATTGATTTTTTCTTTAATTTGAATACCAAATACTTCATTATAAATATTTATTTCTTTATATATGTATTGACCCATGATGGATATATAATCTCTATTTGATTTAATACTATTTTTGTCATTTTCGCTAAAAGATTTTAGATTCTTAAATCCATCAGACAAATGTCTTCCTTTGCGTATTTCAGATTGTTTCGAGGTTTCTTTATCTGTGATGTAAACATCCCATTCTCCTCTTTGCACTAACAATATAAAATTAATACATCCATAATCATTGTTAAAACTCATACAATAAACTGGACCATAATAAAAGAATTTGTCATTCTTATCAACCGCATTTTTAAATTCTGTATATTTAAATTTGAAATTATAATTCATTAATAAAAATCTAAAATGCTCTTGAAACAGAGTTTTATAGTCTCCAGTCCAATTAATGTATTTTCTATGTTTTTCAATGCATTTTGTTTTAAATTTATCATTTAAGATAAAAATCTCATCTGTTCCTTTTTCATGTTTTGCTGCAAATACAATTTCATTCTTTTCATGTATAATTTTATAGATGGTCTTTCTTTCAATTTTTTGTTTAAAATTGAACATCCATATATGCTTCTTGAGTTCAATCCAAATTTCTCTGTTAATAATTTTAACCAGGTCATTAGTTACTATTTGTAGCTTACTCATTATTTGGAATTCCTTTCCTAAAGAAAAATTAATTTAAAAAAGACTTGATTTAGAGGATTCATTCCGCTAATCTTTGTGTAGAACTACTTAATTAATACACTAACCATAACGCTAAATAGCAACACAACTGATTGATATAAAAAAGTTTTTTTGCAAATTTAAAAACTTTAAATGATATGCAGAATGCTAATCATTTATATCAATCACTTCATGACTTACATATAGATTACCATTATAATAAATATTGAGACTTTTGTCAGCACTAGAATCCCCATCACTATCACCAAATGCGTATTGTAATTCATTATATAAATACTGTTCAACACCTAATAGATCCACAACTTCTTCTTTTGATAGCATACTTAAATCATATTGTTCTAAAAATAGATTAATCATATACTCTTTTGTAGTTAAACTAGGATTAGATTTAAAAATCTGACTTGAGAAAATATCCGAATTTACATGAATATATGTATTATGATTCAAAGGTTTATAATACTCAACGATAATATTAAACGATTCACTTACATTTTCAATTTCCTGAGATTCTTTAAAATATATAATAAATATCGAGCAAGCATCTTCTAAATATATTTCATTACTATTAGGTTCCCAAAATGTATTACTACTTGAAAAAATGAACTCGAACGAAATCTTTTCTTCACTTTCATTCTTAAATTGCTCTATTGAACTAGTTTGATTATAAAAATAATATGTTTCATTTGTTCCAAAAAATGACTGCATGATACCCTTCTTATATCCTAAAGTATCATAAAAATTATCATTAAGATAATCATAAACAGCTAAAACATATGCATTGAAATCTTCTTGTTCACCAGCATAAATCATACTTCTAGAAACAAGATTTGAACTAGCACCTATATATTCAACATCCGAAATTTCAGGCAAATCTTTAATGTTCATTTTTCTTAACATTGATGATTGGGAACTGCAACTTATAAGAAATATAGATAAAAAAACTATGGATATAATTAAGATTAAGGGTTTTTTCATGATAACCTCTCTTCTTATATTTGGTAAATTTTTATTGGACATGATTCGTGATTTTCTTTTTTTATGTTAACTGATTCATTTTAAGCGTCTCTATCTTGTTACTATTTTATCATATTGAGGTGGTTCTTGTGTATCCTTTTTTGATAGCTGAACACCTTTTTCAGTTTTCTAAGATTTAATAAAAAAAGGTTTGATACAGTTGTATCAAACCAATGCTTTCAAAATGTGTAGAACTACCCAAATTGATACACCAGCGCACCCCTACTGTTATTTTACGCACCCCTATGATTTCATCATCATATAGGTCATCATTTGAAGTTGTCTCTTTGATTTCTTAAAGTGATTATACGTTAATTCAGCTATTCCAATTGCCAATAATATGCTTAATTCATAATCACCTTCTTCGCTCATCCATATAACTTGTATTCCACGATCTTCCTTTTTCTCAGTATATATGTCTGAACTAATTGTTGTCACAGATTCTTCTGTACTTTGGGATAAATCGTACAGATCAATATATCCTTCATCATTTCTAATTTCATATACAGAATTTTTGGTGTTGTTTTCAAATAAGAAATCACTATCTTCATTAATCTTCAATTTCAGTTTTATGATTGATTTTCCTTGAAGATCATTGATTAAGAATTGATTTTCTTTACTTATACCAACAAATAGTGAATCACTAAATAGAGAAAACTTTCCATGCTTCTTTTGAATATCATAAAACTGTTCCTGCTTTTCATTAAAAGGATTATAAATTGTATACTGGCTATTTTTCTTATTCAAAATGTTTGTTATCACTATGTTTGTAGTTTCATCGAATCTATTTAATAGATCCTTCTTCTTAAACTTTGTCTGATCAAACATTTCTCTTTTTCGAGGTATTCTCAACATCCTGTTTATCTTTGTTATTTTTTTTATACAGTATTGATACTCCATAAAAAGATAACTCATATCATCAATAGATTTAAGCAATGATAACCCTTGAAATAGATGTTCATAGATTTGATCTTCAGTCACTTGTTTATCAACATTTAATTCAATTTCAGAAAAGAAAGATTTGATTCGATAAATAAATCCATAAGTTATAAACATTCATTCACTCCCCTTGCTTATAAATGCAATCGTAAATATTTTAATATTATACATTATGTTATTTTAGGTGGTACTTATGTCTCCCACTTTTTCCTAGCGATGCAATAATCAATAATCTTAAAATACTCTCAATCTTAACTTTAGCTAACTTGTTTTTAATACTTAAAAATGCTATAATATCTATGGAGGATCACTTCAAAATTATCAAGATACTGACCGTACAGGTAAAAGGCTTTACCACTGAGTGAACAGGCTAAACACTAAAGAAATCATACTCTACGACAGAGGTTAAAATGTCGAACACAGGACTAGATACTGACTAGGTAAAAAAAGGTGTGTTGGATAATGTAAATGTGAAATATTTGATTCGCATTTTTATTATGACAATTCATAGCCTCCAGAAAATGGTGAACCTAATGTCAGTCGATAAATTAAATATTTTATTTATTCTAGTCCAAATAATATTATCTATTATCAATACTATTATTCAATTTAAATTACTTAAAAACAAAAATAAATAAATATTGAAATAGTGGCTCTTAAGGTGAATATCATCTTTTGAGTCACTATTTTTTCTTCTTATTCCAATCTTTTTCTATATTCTGTTTACTTCTATAATCAAAAGGAATGACTGTATGTTGTGGTCTAGATCTAACTATTAGTTCTAAATCCATCTTTAAATTATAATCGAATTGACTAAAATAAGTAATATCAGTTCCTAAAGTTTTGAGATCTATGTTTTGAATATAATCATAATTCATAATAAGAATCATTGAAATTGGGAAATATCTTATCTCTGATATTGCGATTGAAGTTCCAGATACATTCATTACCATTGGTCCTGATATTATTTGTGATCCTTCTTCAAATAAATTGATTAACAATCTGTATTTATCATTTGGAAATTTTTTTGATTCTGCATTTAGAATAAACTCTTTTACTCCGGATTTAGCGATTGAAGTTATTGAACAAAATTGAGAAATCATTTGTTTAAATATCCTTAATGGATAACAATTTTCTATTTTCATGATGTACTCAGTATTGCTGATTATTTTATTTTCTTGAAGCAAATCACCGACATCATGGATAAATTTAACATAATCTCTTCCATACTTGCTTCCAGTAAATTTGTTACATTCTTCACAAATTGTAGTAGTTTTGTATCCAGACTGAAAATACTTATATTTAAGTCCATTTAGTTCCCATGGTAATCTTGTTGAACTTAATTGACTTAATACTTCCTCACCTTTGAACTCTTTTCCATAAAAATCATTGTAGGCAGATTGAGGGGGTATATGTTCTTTGGATAGTTCTTTCTTTAAACCACATATCTTACATACTCCAATTTTACCCATGAAACCTCATTTCTGATTTTGAAAATCTGTCTCGTGTTTTTTGATCGTCCTCAGTGCGGTACCTCTCAAAAAATATCCTAAGTTGGTAGAGAGGTTATAATGAATCAATCAGATTAACACCTAGAAGTTCAACGTCCAGTTTATTTTCAATGTTATATATTTTCTTTAACACAGAATCTTCATTTTCCGGTTTTTCAATTAGTACTATTGCTTTTACAGTAGCCCCTACAAAAACAGTGTTTTCAACACTAATGTCTCTTGGGGTTACTGGAACCATTGTACCTGGAACTAACTTGTAATCACAACTATTTAAAAAGTTGATATACTTTTTGACAAATGACTTCTGATCAGATTCATTTTGAAATGTGTACGTTTTTATGGATACTTCATATTTCTTGAATATCATACGTTTTCTTTCTCCTCACAGTTTTCATGTAAATACCTTTTTATTTCAGCAATAATATCTTTAACTTTTGGAACACTAATTTCTCCAATTATCTCCGGGCTATCGAAATCTTTGAGACCTTTACAATTGCTTCTGAGTCGTGTATATTCAATGTTTATTTTTGATACAAGTCTATTGACTTTTATCTTAAGTTCCTCTTGCTTAGATTTGTCAGTATAATTTGTAAACAACAACCTTTTTAGATTAATGAGTTTTTTCAGTATTTGTCTTGCTTGTTCACAACAATTCATTTTATTACCCCCTTTTTTAGTTAAATTATACCAAATATTGTTTACAAAAACGAGGCTATCTATGAATTAAGTTCTCTTCTTCATCAAATTGTTGCTGCTTTGTGAATTATATAAAGTTATGATTTTCTAGGACACCTAGATACCCCTTTTTCATCGTAGAACAACTAATTCCAATAATTGTAGAGTTTTTGTTCCAATTATTATAGATATTTTTAAAACAATAAACGATTGAAATATATAAACGTGTAAAATCAGTTAAAATCGTGTAATTTAACATGTAATCGTGTAACTAATACAAATTTTGTATCATAGTAGTTCTTTCAATACCGATAGAAATACTAACTTTGATACAACATTAAATATACAAATGGCTCTATTAAGAACAAAAAGTCCAACACTATTAAAGTATTGGACCTATACTAGTCTAATGGTGCGGACGATGAGACTTGAACTCACACGAGCGATATCTTGCTCACAAGCCCCTCAAACTTGCGTGTCTACCATTCCACCACATCCGCATGCCTTATGATTATAACATATTTTATTCATCTATCAAATGATTTTAAATCACAAATATCATATATCCTTATATAAATCATTATGATAAAATGAACATAAAGAAGGTGGTACATATGAATATTGGTTTTTATGCTAAAGGCGATCAAATTGAATTAGCTTATGCATGCTATCAAAGTATATATACTATTGATAAACAAGTTTCAATCACGATACTATACCCTAAAGATTATAAGGGTAATTTTACAAAGCGATTTGATGATGCTCATGTAAAATTAATTGATCTTGATATCCCTTATCTACTCTTTGAGTGTCCTTTTATGGATAAGTTATATGCTGCCTCAATTTATGAAAAACTAGTCATGAAATTCATATGGGTTGATGTTGATAGCTATTTTATTAAATCAGTACCTAAAATTTCATATACACATCAAATAGCACTTAATCCAGTTGATATTAAAAACATTGGTCAAACACCAACAAATCCAATTGATGATTATTGGCAACTTCTTCTAAGATCAATTAACATCAAAGAAGATACTTATACTTCAAGAATCATAGAAACTACTATATCTAGGGAACCTATATATCCATACTACAATATGGGGTTTGTGATGATATCAGAAAATAAGCTTGTTTTTAATCTTGCATTAGATACGTTTTATAAAGTCATGGAAACTAAAGTCATGAATCAATTTCTTGAGAAATCTTTTTTATATTCTATATTTCTACATCAAGCATTGTTTAGTTTATCTGTGATCAAATTGTATTTAGATGAAGAAATAACCATGTTACCTAAATATTATAATTACCCACTTCACTTATATCAAAAAGATAAGGAACCTATCGAACTAGATCAACTACATCACTTTAGATATGATGAATTTTTCAATAATCCAGATAAAGCAATATTATCTAATCTTCCTATGTATCTTCAATTAAATTCTAAGTTATTAAAACAATAAAAAAGGCACTTAAGCCTTTTTTTATAGTGTAACTTCTGGTACTTTGGAAGTTATATTAACTTTTTTATGAAATCTTAAATAAATATAATCAAATATGACAGCACACATTGGTATTAAGAATAGCCCAATAAATACAAACACATTCTTAAATAACATAACAACCGTATGTAGTTCATTCGCACTAAATGTTAATTTTGAAAATATCAAGGATATACTTACACTTGGTCCAAGAATAAAATTAATTGGATCTGGTGAAACAAATAAAGGATTTGTAATCATCAATACTTGCACAATCGTAAATTGTACAATCGTAAAACCAAATAATAAACAACATCTTAACATTTGATGTTTTGATACTTCTTCTTCAAATACAATCGTTTGGATGTATAAGAAAAGTATCACTGTAGCTATGAAATACGGGATAAGCGTAACTAGTTCAATTGCATTTGAAATGAGTTGTAAAATAATCACCATAGAATATACAAGTATCAATGTTTCTACAATAATTAAGATATACTTCTTTACTTTATTTAGTTTTGTCATATCATACCATCCTTAAATAATGTTTTTGTGAATCATTTAAGTTGTGTAGGGTCGTCAAGAATTCTCTAATTTAATACTATCAAATTTATGTAAGCGTTGTCAATTACATTTGGATAAATTAAAAGAGGCTGATGTTTCAGCCTCTTCTTACTGTATTATTGATCTATTTTTTTAATTTGGACCCATCGATGACCTTTTGAACTTGTTGGTGGAAGTCGTTTTTTAAGTAAAATATAATTTTCAACGACACTACCATCAACATCAACTTCAACATAATATCCAGGTTCTGCATAAGAACCTGGTGATTTTTTCTCATGTGTTTTTAGCGCAACAAGACCAACTGCTACTTCTTTTTTTTCTGCACTTGAAATTGATATAAATCGATTGTCATTTTTAAGTGCTTCTGGTAGCTGACCAGCTTCTTTTAAAGTAATGACATGATTAGTTGTCTCGTGATCCCCTGTAACTTCTAGATAGTCACCGGCTTCAACACTTTGCATAGGTTCAAATTTATCTCTTATCTCTATATCTTTGATAACAACATCTCTAATATCTGGACCTTCAACAACTTCTTCTAAAACTGCTTCTAAAACTGCTTCTTTAATCTCTTCTGGCTTATCTTCTTCCTCATCATCGTCATCATCATTTTTGATTAAGAAGAACCATATAAACCATCCTAGGGGTAATAATAGTAATAATAATAACCACCAAGCCCATCCACTACCTTCGTTATAAATAATGCCATAAGTAGAGAATTTATCGGTATCAAATGATATAGTTTGTGCATCTTCATCATAAATACTATCAATGATTTCTGCGACACCATCGTGAACTCTAATAATTTGATAATCTTTATATCCATGAATTTCTTCAGGTAGGTCAAGTGTAATTGTTATTTCATTTTCTAAAGTAGTTACATATATATCAGACGCGCCATCTTCTCTTAATATCACGTTGATATTAAGTAGATAGCTACTTAAATGATTATCAATAAAATCAATAATTAATTGATTGTCATCATCATCTATTGTTTGGATATTACTATCAACATATAAAATAACTTCCACATCTTTACCTAATACATCCGCTTGATCGATTGCATCATATAATGTATCTCGATCTGTATGATAAGCACCATCAACTTCATGCGTAACTCTTAACCAGAAAACTTCAATCGTTAAATCTTCTGCTGGCATAGTACTAGGAATTTCCATATCATAGCCATTGAATGTATAACCATCTTTTGTTGGATTTTCTGGTGCAGTAACTGCACTCATATAATCAGCAGTGATAGGATTTAATGTTGTGCCACCATTTACTACAAATGTAATCGTATATTGATTAATTGTCCATTTAGCGTATAGTGTTAAATCCATCGCTGGCATATTTGTATATGCATTCATTGTCGTTAATGCTTGGTCTATGTACCATCCATCAAATGTATAACCTTCTCTAACAGGTGCAGTTAAATCAAGTGTCGTATCAGTTGACACAACTTGACTATTTATACTATTTCCACCATTTGTTTCAAATGATAAATCGTAATTTAAAGCTGTCCATTTTGCATATAATGTGAGATCACCTAATTGACCACTTGACCATGATGCTACTGAACCACTAAAATCAGATGTTTCATACCAACCATCAAATGTATAACCTTCTCTTACTGCACTACCATAACTAAATACTTCAGTATCTATATTATATGTGTCAAATTGAGGATCATTTTCATCTTCAATCCCACCATTATAATTAAATGTAATATTATATATGATTAAATCCCACTTAGCATAAAGTGTTAAATCCATTGCTGGCATATTTGTGTATGAAAGAGATGTAGTCAAACTATCGTCTTCATACCAACCACCAAATGTATAACCATCTCTTGTTGGTGTTTGTAATGCTAATACTGTATCAAAAGTAACAGTATCATCTGTTAAAGCAGGTCCTCCTTTAGTGTCGTAAGTGACAGTATAATCATTTGCTGTCCATTTAGCATAGACAGTAATATCACCCGTTTGTCCTTGAGTCCAAGAAACTGTTGATCCACTAAAATCGGAGGCTTCATACCATCCATCAAATGTATATCCTTCTCTTACTGCATTTACAAAATGAAGCAATTCACTTTCAACACTATAGCTTTCAATGAGTATATCTTCACTGTCAGCTGCGCCACCATTATAATTATAATTAATATCATAATTGATTACTGACCATTTAGCATAAACTGTCATATTCATTGCTGGCATATTTGTATATGATAATGGTGTCGTTAAAGCATCATCTTCATACCATCCATCAAATGTATAACCATCTCTTGTAGGTGTTTGTAAACTTAAAGTTGAATCGTAAGCAATTGTATCGGCGACTAATGCTGATCCACCTTTTGTATCATAAGTCACGATATAATCATTAACTGACCATTTTGCATACAATGTCATTGAATTTGAAATCGTTGAATTAAAGTCATATAAAGAAGCAAATCCAGCATCTAAATACCAACCATCAAATGTGTTTCCTGTTTTTGTTGGTGCTGTTGGTTCAACTACAGTATAATTTTGAGCACCATTTTTGTATAGAGTTAATTTATAGCCATTAAAATCTGCTACAATAATATCCAAATAACCATCTATGTAAAAGTCATCAACAACTAAATCAAACAAGCCACTTCCTTCAGTTGATATAACTGTTTCAGTAAAGGTATTATCTTTATTATTTTCAAAATATGAAACTTTAGCAGTTAAATTACTAACACCTATAATGTCTTGATATCCATCGCGATTAAAGTCAACTGCAATGATACCTCTTGGCTGAGCGGCAGTTCCAAGTTGAGTTTGTGTTGTAAATGTACCATCACCATCGTTTAAATACCATGTATATCCATCGTTGATATTTGCTGATGCAACATCTAAAAATCCGTCATTATTAAAATCGGCAATTGTAAGAGCATGTGGTCCATTTACTGTTGTTGAAATACTAGTTTGGACTGTAAATGAATTACCTGAATTATTTTTGTACCAAGTTATTTCATCACCATTAATATCGGCAACTACAAAATCTATAAATCCATCTCTATCAATATCAGCACCTTGTATATCAAAAGTATTAGATAATGCATGTGAGAAACTTGTTTGCTCTGTAAAAGTCCCACTACCATTATTTTTAAACCACGTAAAATTACTACCATTATTCGCTGATAAAATATCGATATCTCCATCATTATCAAAGTCTTGAGCAAGTATTGAATTAGATGTTAATGTCGTTGTTGAAATCGCTGTTTGAACAGTAAATGATGTCCCACTGTTATTTTTAAACCATAAAATACTACTTGCATCATAATCAGAGATAACTATATCAATCCAACCATCTTGATCCAAATCAGCCAATTGCAATCCTTTAACATTGGTTCCTTCATAAATTGTAGTTTGTTTTGTAAACGTCAAATCCCCATTATTTAAGAACCATTCTAAATTACCACCTGAACCATAAGCATTTCCACCGACTGATACAACATCTAATTGTCCATCATTATTTAAATCAGCAGTTTCTACCTTAGTAGGTGTTGCTACAGCACCTGTAAGATCAATGGCTGATGACACATAGTTATTTGGTGTTAGTTCATAACTAGAAATAGAGGATCCTCCATTGCTATCAAAAGTCACAGTAGGTACTAAATAACTTTGATTCAACGTATTCTCATAAAATACGACTAAGTGACCGAAATAGCTACTTGCCAAAACGTCTAAATCACCATCTTGATCTGTGTCCCCCACTGCAAGATTATATACACCATCTATTGAATTTGAAAGTTCCATATAAGGTGTAAATGTAGCATTACCATCATTCGTAAATGCTTCGATAGTATCATCAAGAAAACTTGCAATAAGTAAATCTAAATCGCCATCATGATCAATATCAGCTGACACGATATCTCTTATGCCATCTGCTGTAGTTGTGATAATACCACCTGAACTAAAAGTTTGATCACCATTATTTAAAAATACTGTTGCTGTATCTGTTCCAAAAGAACCAGTAACGATGTCATTATATCCATCTTGATTAAAATCAGCTATGACAACACTTGCTGCATCTGTTGATGCTAATAATACACCTTGGCTAACATATGACGAACCATTAAATAGATACCATGTGAATTCATCACTATAAGAATCTGCAACAACCAAATCTAAATCACCATCGTTATCTAGATCGCCTAATTCTAAATCAAGAGATCCTGTTGTTGCTGAAATTGTCTCTGTAGCTGTAAAAGAGCCAGAGCCATTATTAGAATATCTTATGATTGATCCATATGTTGATGACATGATAATATCTATATCACCATCTTGATCTATATCACCTAAAACAATATCGGCTGCACCTAAACTTAAAGTTGCTATTAAAGGTTGTACAGTAAAATTACCATTACCATCATTCGCATACCAAAGCAATGAATCAGCTGTTGCAACAACAACATCCAAGTCGCCATCACGATCTAAATCTTCTGCAAGTACCGGCCAAGGTCCTTGTAATCCTGTAGCAATTGCTGGCTGCTCAACAAACACGTTATCGCCATCATTTCTTGCCCATTTAACATCACTTGAACCTGATAAATCATAATTTGACCACAACACATCTAAATCACCATCATGATCTAAATCTGCTAATTCAACTCTTCTTGTGTTTGTTTCATTAGTGGCAATATTGACTCCAGCTTCAAACGCCAATGTACCTACAGCATAAACTTTATTAGAGACAAAAAGAACTGCAACCCCTAATGCAATCAATATAAACATACTTATTTTTTTCATTTAAATACCTCTCATTTACATTTTCGCGATTATCATCATGTAAATATACGAAGTTAGTAAATCGTTATATATACCGTCATTTTAGCATAAATTATAATTCTTGTAAAAATTATTGCTACTTTCAAAAAACAAAAAAAGGTGCCATAGGCACCTTTGTTAATTTTTGTATTATTCAACAGCGATAATATAACTGTAGATTTCTTGATTACCTTCAATTAGATCAACATCTAAATCAGGATTTAATTGTTTAGCATAAGCTACGATAGCTTCTACTTCATCTTCTTTAGAGTCTGCCCCGTAGAAGATAGTAATGATTTCACGATCTTCATTGATCATATCATCTAATAATTTTTTAGCAGTTTCAACTCTATCAGGTGTCGCTACTTTGATTTTACCTTCGGTAATACCAATGAAGTCACCTTTTTTAATTTGTACACCACTTAATTCAGTGTCTCTAACTGCAAATGTAATTTCACCTGATCTCATTTTTGAAACGATTGTTGTCATTTCTTCGAAATTGTCATCAATTTCTTGAGTAGGATCAAATGCCATTAATGAAGTATATCCTTGAGCAATTGTTTTAGTGTGAAGTACTCTGATTGTTCTATCACTTACTAAGTCAATAGTTTGTTCAGCTGACATAATAATATTTTTATTATTTGGTAAAATAATAATATTTTCTGAGTTTAATGATTTTACTGCTTTTACAAAGTCTTCAGTTGATGGATTCATTGTTTGACCACCATCAATAATTAAGTCCACACCTAATTCTTTAAATGATTCATGAATACCTTTACCTGAAGCAACAGCAATAATACCATATTTTGATGGCGCTTTTTCAACTTTTGGAGTTGCTGATGATTCAACACCCATAATTGTGCTATGTTGTAATCTCATATTTTCAACTTTAATTGTTTGGATATCCCCATATTTTTGTGAAAGTGTTAAAGCAACACCTGGTTGATTTGTATGAACGTGAACTTTTAATAGGTCTTCATCACATACAACAACTAATGAATCACCCATTTGTGAAAGTGGGTCTCTCATGTATTTAATATCAAATTTTTCTGGGTGATGTAATTTAACGATAAATTCAGTACAATAGCCAAATTTAATGTCTACATCGCCTAAGTTTTCTGCACCATGGAAATGTTCATGAGCAGCTTCAATTGTAGGTTGTGCTTCAGCTTCAGCTAACATGTTACCTTCTAAAGCCATAATCATACCTTCAATGATTTTTATAAATCCTGCACCACCACTATCTACAACACCTGCTTCTTTTAATACAGGTAATAGATCTGGTGTTTTAATTAATGTTTCTTTTGCTTGTTCTAAATAAATTTTTAATACATCTTCAACGCTTTGAAGATTTGGTTGTTCAATTAATACTTTTTCTGCTGATTCTCTAACAACAGTTAAGATAGTTCCTTCAACCGGATCCATCACTGCACGGTAAGCCATTTGGTAACCACCAACAAGTGCTTTAATGAATTCTTCAATTGTAGCTGATCCGTTATCGATTTTAGCAATTTCAGAATAAACTCCGCGGAAAAATTGCGAGAGGATAACACCTGAGTTTCCTCTAGCACCCATTAAGAGTCCTCTTGATAAAATTTTTGAAATATCGATAATAGATTGAGAATCTAAATTGTTAACTTCTTTAATTCCGGCCATCATTGTCATTTGCATATTTGTACCAGTATCTCCATCTGGTACAGGGAAGACATTAAGATGATCGATTTCCTTGTGATTGTTTTTTAAATTAACGGCACCGTTTGTTACCATTTTCTTGAATAGAGATCCGCTGACTGTTTTATTCGCCATGGTTAGCTCCTCCTAAATTATTGTGTACTTGATCACTGTGTTTGATTAAATTTATTTTTAGATGTTTCATAAAGGGCATAGTTATTCCTAAACAGTATAGCAAAATGCATGTTAAAATGCAATATAGCTTCGTGTTTTGGCATTCTTATTATATCATATTAACAATTATTTGAGACTCAAATTTTTTATATTATATATATAATATAGTATTTCTCACAAAATTGTTATTTTTTTCACTCAATATGTTGCTTTTTTATTCCAATTATGATAAATTGGATTGTGCAGTGAGGAGTGAGAGTATGGCTAAATGCTATGTAACAGGAAAATCAACAGTATTTGGAAACAAACGTAGTCATGCGTTAAATGCAACACGCAGAACTTGGAAGAGCAATTTACAAACTATCAGAGTTAAAAATGAAGATGGTACTGTATCAAAAATTAAGATTTCAGCAAGAGCTCTTAAAAAACACAATTTAGAACGTGTTTAATTAAAAGTTTAATTTACGTTATTCCAATAAATTCGTTATCAATTTAATAACGTTTTTATTATTAAAAGAAAGATGGACATTGGTCCATCTTTTCTTTTTTAAATACCGTGATACAATAGTATAAAAGGAGTATATGCATGAAGACAAATAAAATCATTAAAATTATTTATACATCTGATATCCATGGTCAAATTTCTGCTTTTGATTTTATTCGTCAAAAGCCTAACATTCCTAGTTTAAGTCGCTTTTCTAACTATCTAAAAACAGTTAAAGATTCATATATTTTAATAGATAATGGCGATGTTCTTCAAGGATCACCTATGCTTGAATATGCAAGAGAACAACATTTGGAAAATCCTGTTTCAACTGCTATGAATGCTTTGAATTATAACTATTTCACATTAGGTAATCATGACTTCAACTATGGTAAAGATGTATTGGATGAATATATACAAAGCAACAACGCACAATTACTATGTTGCAATATTACAGATATTCAAAATAATCCTTTATATAAACCTTATGAAATCAAAGAAATTGATGGTATCAGGTTAGGTTTCATTGGTGCGCTTACTCAATATATTCCTCACTGGGAGAAACCTGAAAACATAAAAGGCATGCAATTTATAAGTGCAAAAGATGCTATAAAAAAATATGTCGATGAAATTAAAAACCAAGTGGATGCAATCATTGTCTTTTATCACGGTGGCTACGAGCGTGACCTTCAAACAGGCAAACCTATTGGATTAAATAATGGAGAAAACGAAGGTTCTTCTATTTTTGAAATTCCTGAAATAGATTGTTTATTAACTGGTCATCAACATCATGCATCAGTATTTATAAACAAAATGAAAGCTACAATTCAAACATCCAGTCATGCATCAAATTTTGGGGAAATTACGATGTTTTTTCATAAAAAAACACGAAAATTGGAAAAAATTGCACCTGTATTAGTAAATAACACCTTTGCAATCGATAATTCATTTGAACAGAAATTTGATGATTTGGTTTTTGAAGTCAATAAGTCCTTAGATGATATCATTGCTACGATTAATTGTAATATGCATATAGATGATTCTTTTGAAGCTAGAAAGAATAATCACTTATTCTTCTCTTTTATAAATATGATTCAGCAGAAAGTTACTGGAACAAATATCTCGGCTGCAACACTTCCAAATGACGCAATTGGACTTTCTAAAAACGTAACTAAACGCGAAGTGAGTTCCAACTTTGGGTACGTTCATAAACTTGTAGTCTTAGAAATAACAGGTTCAATTTTAAAATCGGCTTTAGAAAAGAATGCTGAATACTTCTCTATTGATCATGGAGAAATTGTCGTAAATCCATCATATGTTGAACCAAAATTACAACATTATAATTTTGATATTTATGATGGTATAAACTACACATATAAAATATCTAATCCTATGGGACAAAGACTGGTTGATGTGACATATAACAACGAACCCATCGATGATGATAAAACATATACAATTTGCTTAAATTCTTATCGTGCCAATGGTGGCGGTGATTACTTTATGTTTACTGAAGGTAAAGTCATTGAAGAATTTGAAATATCATATGTTGAAATGATGATTGAATATATAAAAAACCACCCTCAATTGAAGATGGTTCCTAAAAATCAGTTTAAAGTTATTGTTTAATCTCTTTTCGATTCTATCACAATAATAGAACCTTGATGCACAACAATTTGTGCATCTTTTTTTGTCTCATTACTAATACCAATTGGATCATATTGTTTTAAATCATAATGATCTAATTCATATTTAAATGACTTAAGTGAGATCACTGCATGTGGATATGCGAAAATTGAAGTATATCCATCATAATCTTTATCATATGTACCTTGCTCTAAGCGATAAATTTTTGAATAATCATCAATCATCGTTAGATCTTTAAATTGGTCGAATAAATAGAAGTTTGCGATAAAGTGTTCGATTCTCTCTCCGCCAAAGCCGCCAATTAAATAAATCTCTTCTGGATTTAACTTTTTAGCTTCTATTAATGCTTGATAAGTATCGGTTGCATCTTTTTCCGGTTGTAGTCTAACAACCTCTAATTGATTTAATATACCTTGATTTTTTAGAGAATCAAAGTCACCTACGGCAAGATTGACTGGTACTCTTTGTTTGTATAACGCAAGAATTGCTTGATCAACACCGATGACATAATCATCAGCTTTTAACTCGAAAAATTTTCTAATATCTTTAGGCACAGGGTGACAAACGACTAATACTCTCATTTTAATGACTTAATCGCTTCTTTAGTATTTTCATGATTAAATACATAACTTCCTGCAACAGCCATATCAACCCCTGCTTGTTGACATGTTTTTATTGTGTCTTTATTGACACCACCATCAACTTCAATCACAAAGTTTAGGTTTTCTTTTGATCTAATATTTACTAAAGATCTTACTTTATCCATCATATCTACCATAAATGATTGACCACCAAATCCAGGTTCAACTGTCATGACTAAAACTAAATCAATTTGATTTAAAATTTCAATAATTTCATCAACTGGTGTATGTGGCTTAATTGAAATACCGACTTTTTTACCGTTATTACGTATTTTATTAATAGCCTCTAAATACTCTTTTGATTCAACATGAACTGTAATAAATTCAACATTAGATAAACTAAATAAATCAATCCATTTCAATGGATCAGTAACCATTAAATGTACATCTAAAGGAAGTTTAGACATATCGTTAATTGTTTTAGTAATTGCTGGTCCAAAAGAGATATTAGGCACGAAATGACCATCCATAATATCTATATGTATATAATCAGCAGTATTTATTTTTTCTATTTCAGATGCTAATTTAGTAAAATCAGCAGTTAATACAGAAGGTGCAATAATCATAAAAATAACTCCTTAATACTTTACTTTTTGGTTATCTATCTCTGTGCAAAATTGAAGGTAGTTTTCATATCTAGATTTTAAAATCTCACCATGCTCATATCCAGCTTTAACTGCACATTTAGGCTCATGTATATGAAGACATTTATTACCGAATTTACACTGGTCTGTTAATGCTTCAAAATCTTTATATAAAATCTTTAAATCTTCTTTATAATAAATCTTAAATTCAATTTTAGAAAACCCAGGTGTATCAGCAATATACCCATCATTGAATTTATATAATTCAGAATGTCTAGTCGTATGTTTACCACGACCAAGAGCATCAGATATTTCTTGTGTTTTAAGACCTAATTCTGGCATAAGTGCATTAAGTAACGTTGATTTACCAACACCAGTTTGGCCAGCTAACACTGTAATCTTATGTTTAAATATATGTTCCAACACATCAAACCCAATTTTTTGTTTACTATTAATATAGTAGACTTCATAGCCGAGTGATTCATAATATTTCATATCTTTTTTAATATCATTTAAAAGCGAATCATCAATCAAATCAATTTTAGAAATAACAATCACAGGTGTTAAGTTTTCTTGTTCTAAGATGACTAAAAATTTATCTAGTAGATAAAAACTAAAGTCTGGTCTAACTGCACTAAATACTAAAAGTACTTGATCGACATTTGCGACATCAGGTCTTACTAGTTCATTTGATCTTGGCATAATTTCATTAATAAACACTTGATCATGATCTATTTCATAATAAACATTATCCCCGATTTTCGGACTAATTTGAACGATCTTAGTATCTTTTTTGGTTTTTCTAGTGGCATTTTTGTTAAATGCATCATCACTATCTAACCTCATATATCTTAGTTTACCTCTTGCTTGAGCAATAAACTCTTCATTAGATTCTTTATCTACAATTGTGTATTGATTTGAAATGATTTTTTTAATAAAGGCTTTTTTCAAAAGTTCCTCCTATAGATGTTGGCTACGTAATTGTCCACAAGCAGCATTAATATCATGCCCTTGTTCTTTTCTTAATGTTACTTGAATTTTATTTTTCTTTAAAATATCATAGAATTTTAATTGTGATTCTATTTTTGAACGCTTATATGGTGCTTCAATAACTTCATTATAAGGAATTAAGTTAACATAAACATTTAATCCTCTAAGTTTTCTAGCAAGTTCTTCAGCTACCTCTGGCATATCATTGATTTCATCAATTAAAATATATTCAATTGTTACACGTCTATTTGCAACACTTAAATAATATTTAATTGCTTCTAATACTTCTTCAATTGGATATGCTTTATTGATCTTCATTAATTTAGAACGAATTTCATTATTTGGTGCATGTAGACTTACTGCTAAGTTTACTTGAATACCAAAATGTGCATAGTCTTTAATCTTAGGTACGATACCTGATGTTGAAACAGTAATATGTCTTGCACCAATTTCTAAACCTTTCGGATCATTAACAGTTTTAATGAAATGTGTTAAGTTCTTATAGTTATCAAATGGTTCACCAATACCCATAACAACAATATAATTAATTCTTTCACCTAATAGTTTTTCTGTTTCAATCACTTGAGCAATAATTTCACCTGAAGTTAAATCACGCTTCTTTGTAAGTAAACCTGATGCACAAAATGAACAACCAATGTTACATCCAACTTGTGTTGTTACACAAATTGAATTTCCATAATGTTGTTTCATTAATACTGCTTCAATTAAATGACCATCATGTAATGCATATAAACATTTTAAAGTGCCATCAACACTTTTATGTTGAATCACTAATTCCAATGCATTAATCTTAAAATGCTCGTTTAATAAAGCAACTAAATCATTTGGAAGATTTTGCATTTCTTCAAATGAAGTTACCTTTTGTTTATAGAGCCAGTGCCAAATTTGATCAGCACGAAATTTCTTATGTTTGTTTTCTTCTAAAAATGACACTAATTCGTCATAAGTTAAATCATAAATTAACATTTTATCACCTATACATATTATACACGATAATTAATTATAATCATGAAAAAAACCTGAAAGTTCAGGTTTTTAACTTCTTACTTTAGCACCAAGTTCACGATCTAAACGAATCATGACTTTGCGCATTAATTTATCAACTTCTTCACTTTCTAATGTTTTTTCTTTATCATTGAACACAATATTAAATGCTACAGATTTCATACCATCTTCGATATGAGATCCTTGATATACATCAAATACTGATAAAGCAGTCATATTTTTTCTAACTGTTTGTTCAATTAATGCAGTCATTTTAGAAACTTCTATATTTTCATCAATAACGACTGCTAGGTCTCTTGAAATACTTGGGAATTTAGAGATTGGATCATATAAAGTATTTAAATCTACATCTAAAAGATTTGTTAAATCAATTTCTAAAACATATGTTTTATCAATATCAAGACGTTTTGTTTCTTTTGGATGAACTTCTCCAATATATCCAATTGTTTGTTTATTATATTTAATTTCTGCTTGTCTGTAAGGATGTAGGAAACTATATTGATCAGTTTGCACATAATCAAATTTGACTTTGAATCTATTAAATGTTTCATCTAACATACCTTTTAACAGATAGAAATCAGATGCTACTGCCTTTTTAGACCATAATTGTTTATGCCATGTGCCATGTAATGCTAAGGCTAAATGATTTTTTTCAACATCTTTAGCAAATACATGTCCAATCTCAAATAAGAAAATATCATTGATTTGTCTTGATTTATTGTATTTAACAGCATCTAGTAATCCATTTACTAAGCTTTGACGTAATACTTTACGATCTTCTGATAATGGCATTAAAATGCTTAGTGGTTCACCAAGAGAGACATATCTTTGAGCATCCGCTTCTGATTTTAATGTATATGAGATAATTTCATTTAATCCTAAATCAGCTAAATGATGTCTAATCATTCTTTGGCGTTTTTGAGTTAAAGATAAATAACCTTGTGTTAAGACTTGTTCTTGTTTACTTGGAATTAAATCAAGACCATGTAATCTTGCAATTTCTTCAAGCACATCTGCTGGTATTTTAATATCTTGACGATAAGTAGGTGGTGTTACAACATAATCATCATTTCCAACTTCGACATCATAGTTTAATTGTTCAAAGTATTTAACTAATGTTTGTGCTGAAATTTCCACGCCTAATAATTCATTAATATAAGATTGAGTTAATTTAATATGTGCTGGTTCTAATACATGATCAGTTGCTCTTGCAACACCATCATAAACTCTAGCATCTGCTAATTCAACTAATAATTTAGTTGCAAGATCTAAACCTAATTCAACTCTTTGATCATCAATACCGCGTTCAAATCTAAGTGATGCATCACTTCTTAGACCTAAACGTTTTGAAGTATGTTGAATACGTTTTGGTTCAAAATATGCAGCTTCTAATAACACTGATGTTGTATCATCATCAACGATTGTATTTTCTAAGCCCATCACACCGGCAACAGCGATTGCTTCGCTACCATTAGTAATGACAACATCTTCTTTTGTTAATGTACGTTCTTGTTCATCAAGTGTTACAACTTTTTCACCATCTTTTGCATCACGTACAACAATTTTATTTGATTTGATTTTATTTGCATCAAACATATGAAGTGGCGTACCTAACATTAATAATACATAGTTACTGATATCTACAACATTATTAATTGGACGCATACCTCTAGCGACTAATGCACTCTTTAACCACCATGGTGATTCTTTAATTTTGATTTGATCGATATATCTTGCATAATATCTGCCACATCCATTAGTTTCAATTTCAATTGAGAATGGATTTTTTTCATTTGATACAGGATATTCATATTTTGGTGTTTCAACTTTTTTACCAGTTACAGATGCTAAATCTAATGCAAAACCATAAACTGAAAGTAAATCACCACGATTAGGTGTTAAACCTAATGTCATTTGCCAACCTTCTAAAGCTAGTGCTTCAAGCCCAGGCATCCCAATTTTCATTTCATGTGGGAAGAAATAAATACCTTTTTTATATGCATCAGGAATAAGTTTTTCTTCAAATCCTAATTCTTCTAGTGAACAAATCATACCATTTGATTCTTCGCCACGAATTTTCGATGCTTTAATTTCAAAATCACCAGGTAATACTGTGCCAACTTGAGCAACTACAACATATTGATCTTTTGCGACATTATGAGCACCACATACAATTTTTTCAATACGATCTCCTAAATCTACTGTTGTTAAATTTAAGTGATCAGAATTAGGATGTGGTACGCAAGTTAATACTTTACCTACAACTAATTTAGATGCAGTATTAACTAAACCGAATTCTTCAACTTCGATTATTTTTTGGTTTGTAACTTCTAATATATTTTCAGGAATTTCGATAAATTCTTTTAATAATTTTTCTGTGATAATCATTATTGAATTTCCCCCTTAAATTGATTTAAGAATCTTAGGTCATTCATATAGAAATGTCTAATATCATCGATGTTATATTTTAAGATTGCGATTCTTTCAATCCCAACACCAAATGCGAATCCGCTATAAACTTTTGGATCATATCCACCCATTTTAAGTACGTTTGGATGAACCATACCTGCACCTAAAATTTCAATATAACCTGTTGTACCATCTTTTTTAACATAAGATACATCTACTTCATATGAAGGTTCTGTAAACGGGAAAAATGATGGTCTTAATCTAATTTCACGATCCGGACCAAATAAATGTCTAGCCATTTTTAATAATGCATCTTTTAAATTAGCAAGTGATATATTTTTATCAACAACTAATCCTTCCATTTGCATGAATTGATGTGAATGCGTTGGATCATCATCATCTCTTCTATAAACTTTACCAGGACATACGATTTTTAATGGATTACCCTCCATTTTTAACATTGTTCTAGCTTGTACAGGAGATGTATGAGTTCTTAATAACAACTCTTTTGTGATATAGAATGTATCTTGCATATCACGTGCAGGGTGATCTTTTTCTAAATTCATCATTTCAAAGTTGTAATAATCAGATTCAGCTTCTGGACCATCTGCAATTTGATAACCCATACCAATAAATAAGTCTTCTAAATCTTCAACGACTTGGTTTAATGGATGAATATTACCTTGGTATAACTCATAACCTGGTAATGTCACATCTATTTTTTCATTTTGAAGTGCTTCTAGTAATTTCTTATTTTCTAGAATTTGTTTTTTATCATATAATGCATTTTCTACTTTAGTTTTAGCAGTATTCACCATTTGGCCAAATGCTGGTTTTTCCTCATTAGGAACGTTTCTAATTTCAGCCATAAATAAATTAATTTCACCTTTTTTACTTAAATACTTAACACGTACTGTATCAAGTGCTTCAAGTGAATCAGCTTGTTCAATTAATTTGAGTGCTTGTGCTTCAATTGCATTTAATTTTTCATTCATTTTCTTCTCTCCTTTTAAAAATAAAAAAGTCCTTAGATTCAAAATCTAAGGACGAATTATCGCGGTACCACCTTAGTTCTAGAGTTGCCTCTAGCCCTTAAAACTCGTAACGTGAGTATACGGATGTGATTAGCATCTCTCATAGGTGAATTCATCAGGTATTTGCTGTATAGATTACACCACCCTATACTCTCTTTTAACAAATAGATCTAATTACTAGTCCTAATCATCAATTTCTTCTTGAAGTTAGTATTGCAAGAAATCTTAATAATTCCACATAAATCCATACAAGTGTCACCATTAAACCAACGGCAACAGTCCATTCATACATCTTATCAGCTTGGCCTTCAACAATGCGTTCTGCATTATCAAAATCAAGTGTTAACATGAATGCACCATAGATGATGAATACACCACTTACAACAAGTAATATTCCTGGTGAAACTGGAACTAAGATATCAAACAATGATAGTATACCAAATATTACAAAAAATACAAGGAAACCTAACAATAATGATGTCATAATTCTTCTAAATCTAGTTGTTACTCGAATTGCACGACTAGAATATAAAAATAACATCACTGTAAATATTGCTAAAGTAGCAAGTACAGCAGTTACTGCAATACCTGGATAAGATGATTCAAAGAGTACTGTGATAGTCCCTAATAGAACCCCTTCTGCTAAAGCATATAATATACCAAATGGCATTGATAATCTAGGTGATACTGTTGAAACTATCACACTAACTAATGCAACAATAACCGAAGTTATTAATAATGGCATTAAGAATTCTGTTAAATATGTAATAGCAATAAAACCACTTGCTACTGCTGTTAATAATAGAAATGCTGTTTTAAGCATGATGCCTTGATAACTTGCAGATTCACTGTAAGCTAGAGACTCTTGCTTTTCTAAATTTTTAAATACTGGATTCGCTGAACGCATAATCATCAACTCCTATAAACTTAATAAGCTTAAATATATTATACTTTACCCTATTTTATAGTGCAAACAATCCCGATGATATCACATTATTTTCCGATTTTAAGTCATCAAATGCACCATAATTTTCCATCTTTTCAAATACGGTTTTATTGATTCTTGTTCGGTTTTTAACATCATCTCTTGATGCGAAACTACGTTCTTCTCTATTAGCAACAATATCAAGTGCAACAGCGGTACCTAATCCATCTATTGAACTAAATGGCATTCTTAATCCTTTTTCTTCCATTAAGAATGTAGTTGCTGCTGATTTGTTAATATCAACTGGTAAGAAACTAAAACCCCTTCTAGTCATTTCTAATGCAACACCAAGTGTGACTTGAAGTTGCGCTTCAGTTGCTTTTAAATTGTATTGTTTATCAAAATCTAATAATTTATTTCTCATCGCATTTGCACCTTTGATCATTGTTTCATAATCAAATTGTGAAGCACGTTTTGAGAAGAATCCACTATAGAATAATAGTGGCTTATAAACTTTAAACCATGCAATACGCATTGCCATGATCACATAAGCAGTCGCGTGAGCTTTCGGGAACATGTACTTAATACGTTGAGCTGACCAAATATACCATTCAGGCACTTCATTGGTTCTCATTTCTTGTGCGTATTTCAACCATTTGGCTGGATCTTTACTAGGTTTACCTTTTCTAACGAACTCCATGATTTCAAATGCTCTTAAAGGTAGGAGACCTTGTGCAGATAATTGAACCATAATATCATCACGACACGCAATAATATCTCCAAATGAAATTTGACCATGTTCTGTTTGTCCATTAATCAATGCTTGAGCATTTGATAACCAAACATCAGTACCATGTGATAGACCAGAAATTTTAACTAATCCAGCAAATGTATTTGGTTTTGTGTCAACTAACATTTGTCTTGTAAATGATGTTCCAAATTCAGGAATCGCATAAGATGCAACTGGACTTAGAATTTCATCTGGTTCAACACCAATAATCTTAGTGCCTGAGAATAATTTATAAACACGTTCGTCATCTAATGGAATATCTTGTGCACGTTCAAATGGGAATTCATCTTGATGTTCTTTGACATAATCCATTAAGAATTTAATCAACGTCGGATCATCATGACCCAGAATATCAAGTTTTAATAAATTCGCTTCAAATGAGTGATAATCAAAATGCGTTGTTTTCCATTCTGATGAAGTATCGTCAGCAGGATATTGAACAGGTGTTACATCGAAAATCGTTTTAGATTTTGGAACAATAACAATACCACCAGGATGTTGTCCTGTTGATCGTTTAACACCTTCTATTTTTTTTGCTAATCTTTCGATTTGTGCTGGTCTTTTAACTAAGTTCTTATCTTCTAAATAGCCTTTAACATAACCAAAGGCATTTCTTTCAGCAACCGTTTGAATAGTTCCTGCTCTAAATGTATGATCATCACCGATCAGTTCTCTGACGTAATCATGAGCTTTTGATTGATAATCTCCGGAGAAGTTAAGATCGATATCTGGTACTTTATCCCCATTAAATCCCAAGAAGGTTTCAAATGGAATATCATGTCCATCTTTAATAAGTTTCGCACCACAAACTGGACAATTTTTAGTTGGTAAGTCATACCCTGATTGAACATGATCAAAGAATGGTTGAAATGCTTTTTGATCTTCAGTCATCCCGTATTCATTGGCTTCTTCATCAGTTAATTTAAATACAGTGAAATCTGCATTAGGACATCTATAATGTGGTTTTAATGGATTTACTTCTGTAATATCCATAAGTGTTGCTACAACTGATGATCCTACAGATCCTCTTGACCCAACTAAATAACCATCTTCAAGTGATTTTTTAACAAGTAGATGGGATACATAATAGTTTGGTCCAAAGTTATTACCGATAATACTCTCTAACTCTCTATTTACACGCTTAGTAACGATAGGATGAGGTTCTTGTCCGTAGAGTTGTTGCATTTTATCAAGTACTAATCGATTTACTTCTTCAGCAATCGATTGAATACCTAATTGTTCTTTAAATGCATCATCCGGTAGAGAATATAAGTCATCTGAGAATGCTTGAATAGGTTCAATCATACGATTTAATACTTTTGTGTTTTCAATAACGATTTCATGTGCTAAATCAGCATCTAAGAAACTAAATGATTGAAGCATTTCATCTGTTGTTAAGAAATACTGTTCAGGCATTGTAGAATATTTATTTAAATCATGAATACCTCCACCAACAAGTGGTGTACGAATATATATTTCACGATATAATACATCTTTTTTCTCAAGATAATGAACATCGCCAGTCGCAATGACTATTTTATTTAACTCTTTAGCAGTTTTAATAATTTTAACAATAACAGCTTCAATAATTTCATCTGCATATTGTCCTAAATCTCGTTTTAAATGCTTATATGCTTGAGGAGGTTGAACTTCTATATAGTCATAGAATTCAATTGCTTCTCTTAATTTTTCATCACTTTGATTTAATGCTGCTTCAAATACATTACCTTTTACACATCCACTACCAACTAAGATACCTTCTCGATGTTTTTGTAAAACACTCTTTAATGTTCTTGGTCCTTTATAGAAATGATCTGTTAATGCATCACTGACAATTTTAAAGACATTTTTATAGCCTTCTTGAGTTTGTGCTAAAACATTTAAATGATAAGGCATGATATGCTTCCATGCTTCTCTTATATCAATCGCTTCATTAATTTCATGATATTGTTTAATACCTTGTTTAGATAAATCATGAAGCATTGAGCGCCATATATCTGCTGTAACTCTAGTGTCATCATCAGCTCTATGGTGTTTTTCTTGTTTAACTTTAAAATATTTAGCAACTGCTTTTAAGTTGAAACGTTTTAATTGATCACTATAGAAATATCTTGCAAGACTTAATGTATCAATAACTTTTGAGTCATCAAACACTAAATTTAATTGTTTAGATTTTTCTCTGATATGACCAACATCAAATAATGCATTATGTGCAACTAAAATAGAACCTTCAATGAAATTTAAAAATTGAGGTAATGCTTCTTCAATTTTAGGTGCATCAGCAACCATTTCATCTGTAATATCTGTTAATTGAGTTGTAAATTCTGATAATGGTTCTTCAGGATTTACAAACATTTGGAATGTTTCAATTTGATCTGCTTGTGTCATTTTGATGGCAGCAATTTCAATGATTTTATCACGTGTTGCTGATAGACCTGTAGTCTCAATATCAAATACGACATACTTAGCATCTTTTAAACTGATTTCTTCTTCTGATGGTGTTGTAATTAAGAATTTTTCTTCATCAACAAAGTCTAATTCAACACCATAAATTGCTTTAATGCCTTTGCTTTTTGTTGTTTTATAAATATCTGGATACGCATATAAACCATTATGATCAGTAAATGCAATGGCTTCATGCCCCCATCTTACAGCTTGATCAACATAGTCTTTGACATCACCGATGCCATCCATGTTACTCATTTTAGTGTGTAGATGGAATTCTATACGTTTATCTTTTGCTTTATCAACGCGCTCAACTTTTGACTTCACTTTATCCATGAAGTACACAGCATCACAGAAAATCACGACATCTTTTTGGTAAGTATCAAAAGATGCTCGTCCTTGGACTTGTAAGTAATCTCCATCATTGATTTGTGCACTTAAGTCAAAATCTTTTTGACGACTTAAGAATTTCTTAACTGTAATCGCATCTTCTTCATCACCTAATACAAATGACATTAAAGATGTGTTTGTTAATTTTCTAACTTCTTTTTTAGAGACAACACCTTCAATTAAAAAGTTGGTATCCCCTTTTTCATTTTTATATTTATCTAATTGATATTGATCTAGTGGTATTTCAGTAATAGGTACTGCTTTAGGTCTAGATTTTTTAGAAAATACTTTTTTCTCTGAAATAACTTTTTCTTTAATCGCTAGTTGTTCTTTTTGTTCTAGAACCTTAGTTGATTGTGTGATAGATTTTGAAATCTTTTCTTTGACTGGTGTTAAGTTTTCATCTATCCTATAATCTATTTTTGTATGAATACCTATGACTTTTAAAACATGAATGATTTCATCAAAATATGATTTGATGTATGTTGAATCTTTATCAACATCAATAAACAATTGATTGTTTTCTACATTTACTTTAAAATTTTTCAATACTAAGAAACTTGCCTTAACTTTAGCAAGTTCAGTGTAAGCATACTCATAATACTTAATTAAGTGTTTATCAATGTCTTTTGTATCACTATAACTAATAACAACATAAACATCGCTAACAACATTTGTAATTAAGAAAAATGTTTTAATTTGATCGATGAAAGGTAATAACACCTCTGGTCCAACAACTTCTGACAATGTGACAAAAAACGTAAAAGATTTTTCTTTTACATTAACATCAACATGATCAAGTTCAGCTTGTTGGAGAACTGTTTGATTAAATTTTGACTGTTCAATGAAGAGTTCAAACTTATTCTTTTCCATTGATGGCTCCCTTCGGTAATACTTTGATAGAACGATATACCCATAAGTGATAGATATATACAAGAATAACACCAAGCGTATTAGCTTGATATAGTCCTGTTAAAATTAACACTAATCCTGTAAACACATAAATTGTAGATATATATGTAGACATTTTAAATCTCATTGCAAAAGGCATTCTCATAAGTGGAGAGAATGATGGAGAAATAAAAGCCATAAATAATATGATCATTAAGAAATATGAAACAAAATATAAATATTGACTTAATGTTTCTGCAATAAAAATGAATGTTTGGTTCGTATAAACTTCTTCAAATGCAATCGTTAATTGATTAACATCAAGACGTTCAGTTGAACTAAAATCATGTGCTTCAAGATTTAAAGACTCATATGACTGAAAATCAAATTCAGTATCAAAGTAAGTCACAGAAATGCCTTCAGTTTGAAATACAAATGTTAGTCTATTTGAAGAATTAGGTACCCCAATCGCTAAATCAAAAGTTTCAAGTGAAACATATTTACTCTCAGCGTAAGTTAACTCATAATTATCGATAGTAACATCATCAAATCTAAAGTCTTCAATGATGGTATCATATAGATATTCATAAGAACTTGCGTCTAAATTTGGATTAACAACATAGCTAAAAACACTCGGCAAAACTAAAAAAATAGGTAGAACAAAAATATATAAAAATATTTTTGACCAACTATCTTTCATAAAAAAAATCGCCAAAGGTGGTTTTGATAAACTTGTTGCTATTTTTTTAAACATGCAGTCACTCCTTTGTTGTATTATTATATCATATTAATGATATTATGATAAAATGAAAATGGTGAAAATATGAATTTAATGAATCATGAAAAACATTATGTTACTCTTAATAATTTTTATAAAAACAAGTACAATCAGAAAGTTTATAAAATAGCATTAAACGGTGGTTTTACTTGTCCTAATATTGATGGCACGGTCGCTTCTGGTGGCTGTACTTTTTGTTCATTCATGGGTAGTGGAGATTTTGCAGGAAATAAACGTCTTTCTTTAAGACAACAATTTGATGATATTAAAGAAATGATGCAACTAAAATGGAAAAAAGGAAAATATATTGTATATTTCCAAGCAAATACAAACACTCACGCACCTGTTGAAGACCTTAAAGTTTTATATGAAGAAGCCATCACGCTAGATCCTAATATTGTCATGTTATCAATTGGAACAAGACCAGACTCTCTGCCTTTAGATGTTCTAGATTATTTAGAAGACTTGAATAAGAGAATGCCTTTGCAAGTTGAATTAGGCCTTCAAACAATACATCAAAAAACAAGTGATTTAATCAATCGTGCACATGACTTAAAATGCTTTGATGATGCGGTTAGAGAGCTTAGAAAAAGAAATATTGAAGTCGTTGTCCATATTATTAATGGACTACCTTTTGAGACTAAAGAAATGATGCTTGAGACTGTTAAGCACATCAATACATTAGATATTCAAGGCATTAAGATCCATATGCTACATTTAATGCAAAAAACAAAAATGGGTCATCAATACTTGAAAAACCCTTGGCATATGTTAACTTTAGAAGAATATGTAGATATTACTGTTGATCAAATATTATGGCTTAGAAAAGATATTGTTATTCATCGTTTAACTGGTGATGCTCCTTCTTCTATGTTAATCGCACCAGATTGGACACGACGTAAATTTGTCGTGACAAATGAAATTGATAAACGATTAAGATTATTAAATCTATATCAAGGGGATTATTATGAAGAAAATGTCAATAACTGAGATTTCTCATCTTTATTTGAAATCCGTTGTAAATGAAAATGATGTCATTATAGATGCGACCGTAGGTCACGGTTTTGATACTACATACTTATCTACTTTATGTCGTTTAGTCTATGCATTTGATATACAACAAGAAGCTATAGATTCTACTTCAAAAAAACTATCAGATAATAATATAAAAAATGTCGAATTAATTCATGATAGTCACGAGTATTTTGATCAATATTTATCAGATTTCAATGGTGCAATTTTTAATTTAGGCTATCTACCTAAAGGTGACAAAGAAATTACAACCAATTTTAAAACAACAATTCATACGATCGATAAAATGTTGACATTTGCAAATCATCCAGTTTTTATTATTTTAGTCATTTATCCTGGACATGAAACAGGAATGACTGAGTCTATAGAAATTGAAAAGTATTTATCATCATTAGATCCTAAAACTCATAAAATACTTAAAACCAATCTTCCATATCAAAATAACAAACCTCCCTATATTATTTGGATTTCTAAATAATATAGGGATTTTTCACAGTTTTGTCACATACTCATGATATAGTAATCATAGATTATAGTTTAAACGGGGGTTTTTAGAATGAAAAAAATTAGTTTATTAATCTTATTTATGTCTTTTCTAATAATGCTTAATGCTTGTGTTGATCAAGCGGCTGTATTGGAAGAAAAAGTTGTATCTGTTCCTACAGAAACAGATATTAATTTTATGGCATATAGTCGAAGTGGTATTTCAATATATGAAGATCATATTCAAACAACATATCTCTATCGTGAATTAGCATCAGATATTATTGGTAAAATTGAATATGAAGTACCTTATAATTTTATCTATACCAACGATTATGTGTACTATTTATTTTCATATAAAGTAACTCGAGATAATATTGGTTCTGATTACGTTAACTACAATAAATTATATAGTGTTGCTTTATTTCAAACTAATTTGTATACTGGCGAAACATTATTAATTCATGATTTTGAAAATACATTTCTAGTGGTTGAGGATTATCCAACAATTTTGCAGGTCCAAATTCATGATGATCAATATTTAAGTTGTTTATATAATGGTTCTCTACTTATCATTGATTTCATCCATGATAAAACAATAGATTCTATTCACTTTTATGATCGTGAAGACGCTGTCAATGGAGATTCATTTATATTTAATCAAGCAAAAGGTATTTATTATCTATATGATCATATGAAAGTTGATGTTTATATTTTCACTGAACAAGGTTTTATAAAAAGAACTTATTATATTCTTGAAAGTACATATTTGGAAGTACATGGTGACATGTTATACATATTTTACTATGTAAACAAAGAAACATATATCACTGACTTTAAAGCTTATGACCTGATAACTAATGATGAGATTTCACATTCAGATGCCGAAATGATTATCGAAAATATAACAACATCTTCTCTTGATTATTATGAATTTATCTATCAAGGAAGCATATACCACTTTGATCAAGATTACTCATTTCCTTATGACTTCACTGTTTTTGATGAAAATGATCAAACGTTCTTCTCATTTAATGTTAATGATATGATTAACTCATCTCAAGCATACGTTGATCTAAGTAATTTAATGATAGATTCTGAAGGCCAAATTATTACTGAAATAATAAGTATTGAAGTCCAAAATGATAGAATTTTTGTATTATGCAGATCTAATTTTGGGTGGTTAGATTACACACCTACTTATGTGTTTGAATACCAAATTGACACTCAATCTTTTCTTTATGGTGGATACATATCAATAGGTACAAATAACAGTTATGAATTTTTTACAATATTAGAATAACAAAAAAGCCATCAAAGGGATGGCTTTTCTTTTGCCCATAAAGGGACATTATGGGAATTATTCTTTGTCTTTACCTTTTTGGAAATTATCAATTTCATCTTCCATTTCGTCTCTGCGGTTTTCCATATTGTCTTTCCAAGTTTGTACTTTGTCTCTATACATTTGTTTTAATTGATCTCTTGTTTGATGAACTTCTTCTCTTAAAGTTTCTGTTTGTTCTCTAAAAGTTGCACGTAGTGCATCAATTTCAGCTTTCTTTTGATCCTGTACTGCGTGTAATTGATCTACTAAAGCTGCTAAATCAGCTTCTAACTCTGTTGTATCAACATCTTCACCAGCTGCTTCAATTTGAGCTTCAATTGCTGCAATTTGACCTTCTAAGTCTTCGATTTGAGGTTGATAATTATTTCTGATTTCTTCTCTTGCTGCAATGAAATCTTCTCTATAAGTTTGTGCTAAATCTTTAGCTGCTTGTTTAGCTTCAACTAAAATATCCATTAAATCAGATTGTTCCATTTGAAGTGCATCTTCTAAAGTGATTTCATCATCAACATATGTTACTGAGTAAGCTAAGAATAAGAATTCAGGTGTTACACCATAACCTTCAGCTTCTGCGATAAATTCAGGTGTAAATGATTTATTTTGTGCTCTACCTTTCATCACGCGGTTAGCGAAAGCATTATTAATTGCTTCTTTAACACGTTCTTTAATTTGTTCACCTACTGCACTATCTGAAGTAGTTGAAACTGAAACATAAGTTTCTTCTGCATCTACATCAATATAACCTAATTCGATAGCAGTTTCAATAATGATATCCATTGCATCATCAACATTTAAACCAACAAGTTCAAGATCAGCTAATAATACTTCTGCATCTTCATTTAAAGCATTCACATAGACAACTTCGTCTCTATTGTTTACCACTAATTCGATACTAGGGTTAATATCTACTGTCACATATGCTTCTGCCGCACTGACTGAACCACTACAACCAACGATTACAAGTACTAATGTAATTAAAGAAATAAAGCTTAATATAAGTTTAGATTTTTTCATATCTAATACCTCCTCTTCACTCTATATACAAGCCAGTTTGTATTTTTATTGGAAAAAAGTTTTTTTATTTTCTAGAACGTCCTCGATCTTTCGTAAATACGACTGTTTCTCCACCTTCTGGTGTTACTGAAATGTTATATTTAGTACGATCTAGCAGATTAACCATAACAGCCATTTGACCTCTATGACCACTAACATCATAACCAACATTTAAATATCTTCTACCTAAATCAGTTGTTCCGATGCTAAACTCATATGTGCCTGTTGCTTGACTGTTATTAAACTCTAATATAATTTGTCTTTTATTTTTAAATGAAATCGTTACTTCTTCGTATACTTCATCATTTAGCATACGACGGATTTGATAAGTATATCCTTTATCACCATTTTCAAATTGTACTTCAACAGAGTGCGTATCATTAATTGACATACGTGTTGTTATTTGATTGTTTTCACTGTCATAAGATATATCTAATTGATATGTCGTATCATTTTTTAATACTGTACCTTTTAATTGGTAGGTATTGTTGTTTTTTTCTATATTTTCATATTCAACAACATATGCTGATGACTCATCATCTAAGTCGCTTGTATTAAACGTCATTTTGTAACGATTAGATAATCTTCTTACACGTTCTTTTTGAACTTTAATCTCATTAGCTTGAGCAATCATATTTTCTATCACTGGTAAATATGATGTTAAGTGATTAACTTCTGTTTCTATTTCAGTAGTTTCTGTATCATCGTTATGTTGGTTTCCGTTACCACTTGCAAGCAATATCACATCGTCAGTTTCATAAGATAATAATTCTTCAGATCCGATAGTTGCTGTTGTTATGGTTGATAGTGCAACAGCTTCAACGATTGAATCATCATTTAATGGATCAGCATTACTTGTTTGAATGAATGCTAGAGATATAAAGAATACTAGTAGAAAAGATATGCCTAATTGAAGTGGAATTCTTAGATTAAATCTTCTTGATTTAACCACATTAATTTCTCTATCTGGTATAGGTAATGTTTCAATGTGAGCTTTTAAGTTTTCTAATACGCTCGGTACGATAACTTTTTGTGATTCAGTTTTTATTTGTTTTTCTAAATCTTTTGTTCTCATTAAATATCACCTACCTTTTCCTTTAATTCTTTGATGGCTTGATTATAATGCCATAAGACTGTTCCTAGTTTCATATCTAGGATTTCTGATATTTCTCTAAATTTTAATTCATTGATGACATGCATCATCACAATTTCTTTTTTGGTTTGTTCTAACGTATCTACAATATCTAATATCCACATATCTTCATCAACACGGTCTTTAGATGGTATGTATTCAAACATTTCATCATCATGAATATCACGTTTCGCTTTGTTATAGTAATTAATCGAAAGATTTCTCGCGATGGTTGTTAAATATGCGTATATATTTTTTGATGTATCAAATTGATGAATTTTTTCAATAAACTTCATATATGTCTCTTGCATTAAGTCTTTAGCAACTTCTTGACTCTTAACAATTGCGATGATTGAAAAATACACTTGACGCTCCGTCAACTGATAGAATTCATCAAAATGCGTATAGTCTTGTTTGATTAGTTCTAAAACTATGTCATTTGCTTTCATAATGTCCCCTTACATTCTATATACAATTAAGTATGGGTTTTTATTGGTCTTTTTATTTTTTATATATGATTTGGACCAATCCGTCATCATAAGAAAATACTTCACTTGTCTTAAAAGTATGCGTTAATTGGTGTGGATTAAATAGTCTAATACCATCACCTATTGTCTTAGGAATCATCGTTAAATGAATTTCATCAATTAAATTCCTATCCATGAAAAGTTTTATAATTTCAGCACCACCGATTAAAAATATATCTTTTCCTTCATCTTTTAAATCTGAAAGAATCTCATCGACAGATTTAACAAATTTAATTTTGGGTTGATCACGATGATGAGTATGTCTAGATAATACATATGTCATTTCATTTTGATGCGGATAAGGTCCATCGAATGATTGAACAAAATCAAATGTTTTTCTACCCATAATGACTGTATCGACATGACTCATAAATTTTTGATAACCATAATCTTCATTATCTTGTCCATAATCATTTAAAAAATCTATATTTTGATCTTTGGTTGCGATATATCCATCAAGCGTTTGTGCAATATATAATATAATTCTACGTTTCATTTATAACTCCTAATTAAAAAAAGTTTATCCTTACAATTATTATATATCTTAACTATATATAAATAAAATGTTAGCGGATAAACTTTTATATATTATTTAGCAACGATGTTAACAATCTTATTAGGAATAACAATCACTTTTAAGACTTTTAATCCTTCTAGGTGTTTAACAACATTTTCTTCAGCTAATGCTTGTTTTTCTAACACATCTTTAGCTTCATTGTTTGCTGCTGTGAATTTAGCTCTTAATTTACCGTTGACTTGAACAACAATTTGAACTTCATCTAATACTAAATAAGATTCATTAAATGTTGGCCATTCAGAGTAAATTAATTCTTCATTTTGTTTTAATACCAATTGATTTAATTCTTCGGTAATATGTGGACAAATTGGATTTAATAATTTTAAGAATCCTCTTAATTCCTTACGTCCAATTTTTTGTTGTTTATAAACATCATTAACGAAAATCATCATTTGAGAAATTGCTGTATTAAATGCTAATTTATCATAATCTTCAGTGACTTTCTTAACTGTAGCATGATAAGAGAATCTTAAATCTTTAACTTCTTCATCAACGATTTCAAAATCAAACATACGCCAAACGCGATCTAAGAATTTTTTAGCGCCGTTTAAACTATCTGTTGACCAAGGTTTTTCAGCTTCAAGTGGTCCCATAAACATTTCATATAATCTAAGGGCGTCTGCACCATGTGAACTAATGACTTCATCTGGATTAACAACATTACCTTTAGACTTACTCATTTTAGAATGATCATCACCTAAAATCATACCTTGATTAAATAAACGTTTAAATGGTTCAACATGAGAAACTAATCCAATGTCATATAAGAATTTTGTCCAGAATCTTGAATATAATAAATGTCCTACAGCATGTTCTGTACCACCGATATATAAATCAACTGGTAACCATTTATCTAATAATGCTTTTGCTTCAGGGCTATTTAATGGAATCATTGATAAATGATTTTTTAAGATATAACCCATGAAGTACCATGAACTACCAGCAAGTTGAGGCATTGTATTTGTGTCTCTTCTGCCTTTTTTTCCATGATAAGTAACATTTACCCAACTATGTGCATTAGCAAGTGGAGACTCACCTGTACCTGATGGTTTAATGTTTTTTAATACTGGTAATTCTAAAGGAAGATCTTCATCATCTAAAATGGTAATTTCTTGATTTTCACCAATAATGACAGGGAATGGTTCTCCCCAATATCTTTGTCTTGAGAATACCCAGTCTCTTAGTTTATATGTAGAATGTCTAAAACCTTGTTTAGATTTTTCTAAGAAATCAATAATTTTATCTTTTGCTTCATCATTATGAAGTCCATCAACAATACCACTGTTATAGTGAATACCATCACCAGTGAATGCACCTTCGCCTTCACCTTTAATAACTTCAATAATATCTAAACCTTGAATTTGAGCAAATTCAAAATCTCTTTCATCATGAGCAGGTACTGCCATAACTGCACCTGTACCATAATGAGGTAATACATAATCAGCAATCCAAACAGGGACTTTCTTTTGATTTAATGGATTAATTGCATATGCTCCAGTAAATACACCTGTTTTTGTTTTGTCTGCTTGACGATCAATTTCAGTTTTTTGTTTTGTGATTTCAATATATTGTTTAACACTATCTAATTCATCTTCTGAAGTGATATGTAAAACTAATGGATGTTCTGGTGCTAATACACAGTAAGTTGCACCATAAATTGTATCAGGTCTTGTTGTGAATACATCAAATGATTCATCAGATCCATCAACCTTAAATGTCATCATCGCACCTTTAGATTTACCAATCCAATTGCGTTGCATTTCTTTTAAGTGTTCTGGCCATTCTAATAAGTCAAGATCATCTAATAAACGATCTGCGTATTCTGTAATTCTTAATACCCATTGTTTCATAGCTTTCTTAACTACAGGATATCCACCACGTTCTGAAACCATTAATCCATCTTTTAATTCAATTTCATCATTAGCAAGTACAGTCCCTAAACCTTCACACCAGTTTACTTCGACATCTTTTAATACTGCTAAATTATGTTCATATAATTTCTTGAATATCCATTGTGTCCATCTAAAATATTCAGGATCACTTGTTGCGAATTCTCTACTCCAATCAATACCTTTACCAGCATCAATCATTTGTTGCTTAAAGTTTTTAATATTTTGATAAGTGAATTCCTTAGGATCTTTACCAGTTGATAATGCATATTGTTCTGCAGGTAGACCAAAAGCATCCCATCCCATTGGATGTAATACATTATATCCTTGCATACGTTTAAAACGACTGACAATGTCAGTTGCAGTGTAACCTTCAATATGACCTACGTGTAGACCATGAGCACTTGGATAAGGAAACATATCTAAAACATAGTATTTTTCTTTGCGTCCATCTTCTTCGGTTTTAAATAATTTTTGGTCAGACCAGTGTTTCTGCCATTTTTTCTCTATTTTGTTAAATTGATATTCCATATAAGTACCTCTTTCGCTTAATTTCTATTATATAGAAAAAAAGCCATTTTTTCCAATAAAAAATAGAAGTTTATGTAATAAAAAAAACCAAACTCCAATAAAAGTGAAATTTGGCTTTATTTTATAAACATTAATTATTTAACAGTTTTCTCAACAAATTTTACAATGTCGCCAACAGTTTTAATGTTTTGTGCTTCTTCGTCGCTTACTTCAACTGAAAATTCATCTTCAATATTCATAATTAATTCAACAGCGTCGATTGAATCTGCACCTAAGTCTTCTGCTAATCTAGCTTCCATTGTAATTTTTTCTTCAGGAAGTCCTAATTCGTTTTTAATCATTTCTTTAACGCGCTCAAATACCATGATATATATCCTCCTTTTTCAAGCAGTGTTATTATAAAATACTTTTATTTTTTTGTCAATGCCTTGAAGTTCAAAATATTTATTTTTACATTTTTTATTATCTGTTAGATGCTTGAACCCATGCCGCAATTTTCATTGCTAATTTAGGTGTTAAGTCAGATTCTAACACGCGCCATTTCCAATTGTTACCAAGTGTTGATGGCATATTCATTCTCGCTTCTGCGCCTAAATGAAGATAATCTTGCATCGGAATGATTGCAGATTTTGCTTTTGAGTTTAGAGTTGCTTTAATCAGACAATCAACTCGATTTTTAAATATATTACATTTTAAATATTTTAAGCAGTATTTCAAATCTTTTTTAGGTAATGATTTAAACCATGCTGCTGTTGTTAAATTGTCATGTGTACCAGTATAAGCAAATACATTTTCATCATAATAATGTGGTAAATATTCATTGCTTTCATTTGAGTCAAAGCCAAATTGAAGAAGTTTCATACCAGGATATCCTGTTTCTTTTAATACTTTTCTTACCTCTTCTGTAACGACACCTAAATCTTCAGCAATAATATTTACATCCCCAAGTTCTTTTTGAATGACTTTAAAAAGTTCATATCCTGGTCCTTTTTTCCATTCACCTTGTCTTGCGTTTTTATCACCATAAGGTATGCTAAAGTAATTAACAAATCCAATGAAATGATCAATTCTGATCATATCAAATAAATTCATCGCTGATTGAACTCTTGATACCCACCATTTGTAATCAGTTTCTTTTAAATGCTTCCAATGGTAGAGTGGATTACCCCATAATTGTCCATCTGCTGAATAGTTATCTGGTGGTACACCAGCTACATGATAAGGTATATTTTTTTCATCTAGATCAAACATTTTAGGATTTGCCCAAACATCACTACTATCATAAGATACATAGATCGGCATATCTCCCATCATTTCTATACCCTTGCTGTTTGCGTATGTTTTTAAGTTATGCCATTGTTCATCAGATTTAAATTGCATAAACTTGTGAAATTCAATATCATCTTTTAAGTCTTTTCTAAGTTTATCAAGTGAAGATTGCTTTCTAAGGCGAACATCTTCGTCCCAGTATAACCAAGATTTACCATCATATGAGGATTTGATTGACATAAATAATGCATAATCATCTAACCAAAATGCTTGTGCATTTAAGAATTTAAGATAGTCTTCATTTTTTCTATTAAAACGTTCAAATGCTTTTGATAATATGTTAAATCGATGTTGATATAAATCTTCATATTCAACGTATGCCTTGTTACTTGTATCATCAATAATTTCTTCTTTTAATAATAATCCTTCTTCTACTAAGATGTCTAAATCAATAAAATAAGGATTATTAGCAAATGCAGAAAAAGTTTGATATGGTGAATCACCATATGATGTCGGTCCTAGAGGTAGAATTTGCCAAATGCTTTGTTTTGATTGATTTAAAAAATCAACAAACTCATAAGCTGCTTTACCATAACTACCTATCCCATATGGACTAGGTAAGCTTGAAATATGTAATAATATACCGCTCTTTCTCATTTTATACCTCCACATCTAAAACCAATGATTGATATGGTTTTAATTCTATGTGTTTCTTATTTGTCAAATCAATATCATCATTTGTTAAGATGAGTTCTTTGATTTGGTATGCGTTTAAATCAATTTTCATTTTTTGATTGCTATATGAATTTATCACGAGAATTTTTTGTTGTTCATGACTTCTTTCATAAGTAATAAGATCGTCGTGTAATTCAACAAATTTTATATCGCCATATATAATCAATTCACGATACTTAGAATGTCTTCTAAGGTGAGTTAATTTCTTATAATAATTGATGATAGAGTCTTCATTTTGAAGTTCATCTGTCACGTTAATTTTAGTGTAATCAGGGTTAACTGGAAACCATGGCTTAACTTTTGAGAAACCAGCAAACGGTTCATTTGACCATTGCATAGGTGTTCTTCCATTATCTCTAGATCTCATTGCAGCTTTTTTAAGTGCTATTTTTGGATCATGTAAATTAAGTTCATAATGATAGTGATTAATTGATGAAATATCATCAAATTCTTCTACACTATTAAATGGATAATTTGTCATACCTATTTCTTCACCTTGATAAATAAAAGGTGTTCCACGCATTAAATGTATTGTTGTCGCGAGCATTTTAGCAGATTGATTATAGTAATCAAAATCACCATAATGACTCATGAGTCTAGGTTGGTCATGAATCAACCAATTAAGTGGTAACCATCCCTTATCTTTAAAGCCATATTGCCATTTCATAAATACTTCTTTTAAATGTTTTACATTAGTTATTAAATCTTTTTGTTCAGTAACATCTGATAAATTGTTACACCAATTATGGTCAAAATTAAATACCATAGATAATTCATTTGAACTAAATCCTGCATATTGTTCGGCTGAAGTGATACTTGCCTCACCACCAACTTCACCAATCGTTAAGCAATCATATGGCTTAAATAACTTTTGATTTAGTTCTTTTAAGTAATCATGCACTTTTGGTAAATTAGAAAACTTAAACCAATCAAGTGGGTATTTATCTTTAGCATTTAATATATCTTCAAACGGTGCACGATCAAGATGTGATACTGCATCAATTCTAAATCCATCAACACCTAAATCTAACCACCAAGCACCTACAGAAATCATTTCATCTCGAACAACTTGATTAGACCAGTTTAAGTCAGGCATTTTATCAGAAAATATTTTCATATAATAACTATCTGTGTGCTCATCATAAGCCCAACAGCTTCCACCAAAAAACGAACCCCAATTCGTAGGTTCTACTCTTTTACCATCTTTCATTTTTGGATCTTGCCAAATATAGTAATCTCTATATGGGTTATCTTTGTTTTTTCTAGATTCGATAAACCATGGATGCTCATCAGATGTATGATTTAATACATAATCCATCACTATTTTAATGTCTAATTGATGTGCTATATGGATAAGTTCTTTCATATCTTCAATATTTCCAAACATTGGATTAATCTTAAAAAAGTTACGAACATCATAACCATTGTCATCCATCGGTGAATCATAAACTGGACAAATCCAGATTAAATTTACACCTAAATCTTTTAAATAAGGAAGTTTTTGAGTGATGCCTTTTAGGTCACCTATGCCATCTTGATTTGCATCAAAAAAGCTTTTGGGATAGATTTGATATCCTACACTTTCCATCCACCATTTTTTAATCATATTTACTCCTTGTTCCCCACCTATATTGTAACATATATGCTATGCATAAAAAATCATGTGAGCGGTTTCACATTTTACAAAATCATCAAGTTTTACTGATAATCATGATATACTTTAAATATGGCTTAACAAGAACTTTATCATATACACAATAAATTTAATTTTTATGGTAAAATGACGCTATAAAAAGGGAAATAGGTGATTATTACGAAACCAACGATTAGAGATGTCGCGAAAAAAGCGAATGTATCAGTATCTACTGTATCTAGAGTGATTAATAAAAAAGGTTATGTTCACGAAGATACGAAAATACTTGTTGAAAAAACAATCCAAGAATTAGGGTTTATTCCAAATCAATTAGCTCGTAGTTTAACAAATAGAAGTTCTAAAATCATTGGTGTGATTGTACCTCATATTGGACCAAGTTTTTATGGTGAATTATTAGAAGGTATTGAATCTCAAGCTGCAGCCTATGGTTATAAAATTATGTTTTGCCATACACAAGATGATCCAGAACGTGAGCTAGAATATTTAAAATTCTTTGAACAGTATAATATCGAAGGTTTAATTATCGCATCTAACTTCTCTAATAAAGATAAATTGGCAGAATTAAAAATACCTTTAATTACTGTAGATCATATTTTAGATGAAAACATTCCATCTATTACTTCTAACAATATTAAAGGTGGGGAGTTAGCAGCTCAAAAATTAATTGATTCAGGTTGTAAAAATATTTTAGTATTTAGAGGTCCTTCTTTCTTAATCACGACGATGGAACGTACAATTGGATTTTTAAATGTATTAAAACCTACAAAAATATTCGCTGACATCTACGACTTTGATTTACTAAATCCAGATAATAAATTATTAGAAAAAATCATTCGTGCTAATCCACAAGTTGATGGCATATTTGCCTTCTCAGATACTTTAGCACTAGCAACTTTAAATATACTATCTCATCTAGGTAAAAAAGTACCTGAAGATATTCAAGTGATTGGTTATGATGATACACCTTATTCAAAATGGTCTAATCCATCTATAACAACCATTCATCAAGATGTAACATTTATGGGTAAACAATCATTTGTTAACTTAAATCGTTTAATTAGAAATGTCGATATTGAGAGTTTACATGATATTGTTGATGTTGATTTAGTCGAAAGAGAATCTACAAAAAATAAATAGGCATTGATATATGCCTATTTTTTATTGTATTTAAATATCATTGCAGATAGAGGTCCAAGTTTAGGTTTGATGTAATAATCAAAATCTTTTCTTTGGCCTTTTTTAGTTTGTAATGCTTTAGTGTTTATATGATCGTTTCCACCATAAGATTTTCTATCCGAATTGATGAGTTCTATATACTCACCTTCATATGGAACACCTATTTCATAAGATTCATGAACATTAGGTGTCATATTTAATATAATGAGTAACGTTTCATCATCACTATATCTTAAATAGGCAAACACACTTTGTTCCGTATCATCAATAACTGACCATCTAAATCCTTTAGGGATAAAATCATATTGATATAAAGCATTGTGTGATTTATATATTTTAACTAAATCTTTAAAAAATTGATTTGCTTTAACATGTCTATCATCTTCAAATAAATACCAATCGATTTGTGATTGAAAAGCCCATTCACTAAATTGAGCGAATTCTTGACCCATGAAAAGTAATTTCTTACCTGGATGCGTGATCCATAATGTTAAGAGTGTTTTCCACCCTGCAATTTTTTGTTCATAAGTTCCGGGCATTTTATTAACTAAACTACCTTTGACATGTACAACTTCATCGTGTGAGAAAGGTAGAATGAATTTTTCATTAAATGCGTAAACTAGTCCAAATGTTATTTTATGATGATGATATTTCCTAAATATTGGATCTTCTCTAAAATATCCAAGAACATCATTCATGAATCCCATATTCCATTTATGCGTAAATCCTAATCCATCTTCATTAACTGGATGTGTCACTTTAGGATAGGCTGTTGAATCTTCTGCCATGAATAATAGTGTAGGATCTTTTTCGATGATAAACTCAGTGACTTCTTTAATAAAATCTACTGCTTCCTGGTTTACACCTTGATTAGCGTCTCCTAAATAATAAATTAGATTAGCAACTGCATCAATTCTAAAACCATCAACATGATAAGTATCAATCCAGAAGTTTAATGCTGATAACATGAAACTTCTCGTTATCCCTTTACTAAAGTCTAAGTTATTTGTTCCCCATACTGCATTTTCTCTTTTATTTGGATCATCATATTCATATAATGGTGTTCCATCAAAGAACGACAAGCCATTCCAGTCTCTACTGATATGTCCAAGTACCCAGTCAAAAATGACACCAATACCAGCTTTATGTAGTTCATCAACTAAATGCATTAATGCTTTTGGTAAGCCGTATCTAGAAGTTGCTGAATAAAATACTGTACCTTGATATCCCCATGAATCATCTAGAGGATATTCATACATTGGTAGAAATTCAACGTGTGTGTAACCTTGTTCTAATAAATACTTAATTAATGGATCTACCATTGCTTCATATGATAAAGGTTCTCCATGTTCTCTCATCCATGACCCAAAGTGCATTTCATAAATTAAGAGTGGTTGATCATCATGGTTATTTCTTTTATTTACCCATTTTTGATCATGCCATGTATATCCATTTAAATCGTAGACAAGTGACTCTTTATCAGGTCTTATTTGACATGTCGTTGAAAAAGGATCTGTCTTGGATACAATTTGATAATCTTTCGTATGTATTTCATATAGATACGAAGTGAATTCAAACACACCAAAAACTTCAAGTTCAAAAATACCATGATGTGAAATTTTATGCATTTCGGTCTCGGATGCTTTTAAATCATGTGAAAGTTTTAAATAAACAGTTCGAGCATTAGGTGCATAAACACGAAAAATGACACTCTTGGGTTGATTATTTTCATCATATGTTTGATGTGCCCCAAAGTAGTCATATAAATTTGTGCATGTTCCATTAAAAAACTGATTTAGCATTTGTTCATCAATATTTAGCAAACTAAGACCCCCTTATTTTGCTGCTTTAATAATATATACACCTGGTTTATTAATTAAGTATGAATCAAAATTATTTGTTATATCTTGTGAATTGAATATGATGTCACCTTGATCAAAGTCGATATGGAATCCACTAAAATCATTTTTAATATAATGAATTAAATCATAATCTTTATCTTCTAATACATATTTAAGTTGATGACCAACCATTGATATATGTACTTTATCATGATTATATGTCCTATGTCTATAAACATCATATGTTTTTCTTATCGTTAGTAATTCGCTTAGTTTTTGTATACTTTTTAATTCTGGTTGCCAATGTATAGCATTAATCTCATCAGGTGATTGATATGAATTTTCAACACCTTGTTTTGAGCGATACATCTCTTGTCCTGCATGATAAAAAGGCACACCTTGAGAAATTGCAATAATATGATTAGCTAAATCTTGAAACATATGATCATATTTATGATTGATATGTTCTGTTTCTTTGATTTGATCAAATAAAGTTAAGTTATCATGGCAAGCTACATAATTAATAGATTGACTAGGTAATTTAAACATATGATTAGAACCAGTAATTAATTTCATGGCAGTATGATAAGCATGACTTCCTGTAACATATCCTTTTCGATGTGATCCTAAATCACCTTTAAATGTATTTCTAAAATGATCATTAAAATGACCATATGTATCAAAATGCGCTTGATTGTGCATATTTGATTTCAAGAAATCTGGCACTTCTGATAACATATTCCATCCTTCACCATAAAGCATGATAGAAGGATTTATTGCTTTTAATTCTTTTTCTATTAATCTCATTGTATCTAAGTCAAGTAAACCCATCAAGTCAAATCTAAAACCATCCATTTTAAATTGTGATGCGAAATGTTTAAGACTATCGACAATAAGTTTTCTCACCATATAATGTCTTGATTCTACATCATTTCCACAATAAGAACTATTTGTCATTTTATAATCATGATTATGTCTATAGAAATATCCTGGGACTATATCATCATATGGAAATGTTTTATATTCATATACATGATTATAAACAACATCCATATTAATACCTAATTTCATATCATGAGCTTTTTTAATCACTTTTTTTAAACTATTAATTCGATCTAGGGGATCATATGGGTCTTTACTAAACCAACCTTCAACACTAAAATATTGATTTGGATTATATCCCCAATTGTATGCTTTATCTTTATCAACATCAAAAACACCACCAAAATCATATATCGGTAGTAATTGAAGATGGGTTATACCTAAATTTTTTATATAACTTAATACATTCTGATTAAGTATTTTACTATGTTCGATTAAACCTTCAAATGTATCCTTATGTTTAACATCAAGCAAATGTGATAAGTCTCTCACATGTCCTTCATAAATGACTGCATCAACAGGATTTTTAAGTTTAATTGGTGAAGGCTTTAATTGGATAGTTTTATCCCAATCAATGATCACATTACCATTAAATGATGCTGCATTTGCATAAGGATCACTCACGTCTTTAAATGTGTTGACTAATCTTATGCGATAATGATATGTTTGTCCTTCTAAATTACCTTTAATCGTAGCTTTCCAGATTGGCATTTCATATGTCATTGGATATTGATGCTCACCAACAACGACAAAAACTTCTTTTGCTACTGGTGAAAATAATTTAAAAGTTGTCTCATGTTTATCATAAATACAACCTAAAGTACCATCATATCGATACTTTTGATCAAACTCATCTTTTAAAGTAACAACACCTATTTCAACAATAAATTGTTGATCATTAATGTTTATTTGATCAATTAGATGAAGATCAATATCTTTATCCGTTGTGAAAAACTGGTTATAATCATCATTTTTTAACCATTTAATTTCATAATTATCTAATTCAATTTTATAAATGTATGTACGGCTTTCAATTCTTAATAATCTTAGACCGTCAATAAATACTTTCATCTACTACATTCCTTTGATGTCTTTATGATAATCGGATGATTATCTAATTTAATCATACCATTTTTTATATCAATTGATGCTTCATTGATTTTATTGATGTATGTACCATCAACAAGTGGTATATCAGTTTCATTTAAATTGCCTAAATTGAATATGCCTAGAAGCACTTCATCATTTAATTCATATTTAATAACGACAATATCATCTTGTTTTATTATATTGAAAATACCATTTCTAAATAGAACATCCTTTTTAATGTTTGATAATGTTTTTACAAGTGGTTCTAGCGATAATGTTTTATCCCATTTAAGCATATCTATTTCAAATAATGAAGGCATGTGATCTTCTTGGTATTCCATACCAGCATAAAGCATAGTTGGCCCTTTTAAGAAAAACATTAAAGCAAGCATTTGAATGAAATGACTTTCATTTTTTACCAATGATCTTAATCTTGGTTGATCATGATTTTCAAAATTTCTAAGTTTCATATAATTTTTAGGATAAATAACTTCTTGTTTTTTAATAGCATCCATCCAAGTTGATAGCTCATTATGATCTTTAAAATAAGCATTCATTTCATCTGCGATATCATAATCATAACAAATATCAAAAGCTTGATACATTTCAGCATCACTATGACATTCAAATCCCATATCTCTTAAGTACTTGATAAATCCTGGATGCACACTTTCAGTTAACCAAATAAAATCTGGTTTTAATTGATTAATTTTTGTTCTAGTTTCAATCCAAAAATCAATAGGGATTAGTGGTGCAACATCACATCTAAATCCATCAACTTTTCTAGACCAAAAGATGAGCATATCTTGCATATATGCCCATACTTCTTTTAATCTATAATCTAAATCTGTAATATCAGACCAGTCTCCAACACGATTTGCAAAATTACCTTGCTCATCATGATAAAACCAATCTTTGTGTTCTTTAGTTAAAATAGAATCTCTAGATGTGTGATTAATCACAATATCAATCATTACTTTTAGTCCAAGCTCATGTGCTTTTGAAACTAATTGATCGAAATCACTCATATCACCATAAGCAGGATTGATTTGATAGTAGTCATAAATTGAATAGGAACTACCTTCACTACCTTTTCTAGCTTTTTTTCCAATTGGATGAATTGGTAACAAGTATAAAACATCAACACCTAAATCTTTAATTCTTTTTAGATCTTTGATGACACCTTTAAAATCATGAGTATCAGCATATTGACGTGGAAACACTTGATAAAAAACATAGTTTCTTATATCTAGATTTGATTGTTTTGCCATCACTATCTCCTTTAAAACTTATGCTTTAAAAATCTTAGTTAAATGCCAAATATCTTTATTATAGTTTTCAATTGTACGATCTGATGTGAAATAACCAGAATGTGCAATATTCATAATTGATTTATGTAACCAACCTTGACGATCTTTAAAAGCTTCATTCGCTTCTTCATGTGCAACCACATAAGCAGCAAAATCTTTTAATACAAAGAAGTAATCTTTGTTAAGTAATGAATCTTTGATTGGTTTAAAGTAATCTTTATCATCTTTTAATGATTCGATAAATGTAAATACATCAATTAATCTTTGATCGTTATCATATACTGCTTTTGCATCGTAATTATTTAGACGGTATAGTTCATTAACTTCATCAGAAGACATACCAAAAATAATTTCATTTTCTAATCCAGCTTCTTGTACAATCTCAACATTCGCACCATCCATAGTACCAATTGTAATTGCACCATTCATCATAAACTTCATATTACCAGTTCCACTTGCTTCTTTTGATGCAGTAGAAATTTGTTCTGATAAATCAGCTGCAGGCATAATATACTCTGCATATGTAACATTATAGTTTTCAACAAAAACAACTTTTAATAAATCTGATGTTTCAGGATCGTTATTAATAACTTCAGCAACTGAACCAATTAAATCAATGATCATTTTAGCAACAAAATAGCTAGGTGCTGATTTAGCGCCAAAGATAAATGAATGTGGATAATAGTTTGCTTTAAATGCTGCATCTTTTTTAAGTCTTTGATATACATAGATGATGTGAAGAATATTCATTAATTGACGTTTGTATTCATGAAGTCTCTTCACTTGAATATCAAATATAGAATTCACATCTAATTTAATACCTTGTTCTTTATAAATACGATCTGCTAACGCTTGTTTTTTAGCAGTTTTCATAACATGTACTTCTTCTTGAACTTTTTCATCATCTCTAAATTGATCAAAAGCTTCAAGTTTAGTTAAATCTTCTCTCCATTCTGTTCCAATATGATGATCAAGAATATCAACTAATTCTTTGTTTGTGTGAATTAACCAACGACGATGTGTAATACCATTAGTTTTGTTATTAAATTTCGTTGGATATAATGTGTTGAAATCTTTCATTTCAATATTTTTTAAAATATCTGTATGTAATGCAGCAACACCATTAACACTAAATGAACCATAAATACAAATATGAGCCATGCGTACTTGATGATCTGCGATTATGCGCATTTTTTGAACTTGTTCTTTATTAAATACTTTCTTACTTTCAATTTCTTTAACAAATCTCTTATCAAGTTCTATAATAATTTCATAGATTCTTGGTAATAATTTTTTGAATAAATCAACATTCCATTTCTCTAATGCTTCAGCTAATATAGTATGATTAGTAAATGCACAAGAGTTAGTTGTTATATCCCAAGCTAAATCATAAGATAAACCTTCTTCATCCATTAATATTCTCATTAATTCAGGGATGATTAAAGTAGGGTGTGTATCATTGATTTGGAAAGCATAAAACTTAGCTAAATCTTTAATATCTCTACCTAAATTTTTATGTTCTCTAATTGCACTTTTAATACCTGCTGAACTAAATAGATATTGTTGTTGCAATCTTAATAATTTACCCTCATCTGTTGAATCATCAGGATATAATGAATTATCGATTTGATCAATCATATCAAGATATTTTTTATCTTGGTTTTTTTGTAACTCTGATGCTTCAGTTGCCCATAATCTAAGTGCAGTCACTACACCATTTTGATCACCAACAATTTTTACATCGTAAGGTACAGCTTTTACCCAAATTGGGTCTTTGTAAACACCATCAACTTTTTTATAGAAGAATGCGATATTTTCTGCTTCATCTTCTTTTTTAGTTTCCCAAATAAATGGTTGATCTAACCATGGATCTGGATGTTCTACTTGTTGATGATTTTTAATTTCTTGTAAAAAGAAACCTTTTTGATATCTAATACTATTACCATATAATGGTAATCCTACAGATGCTGCTGAGTCTAAGAAACAAGCAGCTAATCTACCTAATCCACCATTACCTAAACCAGCATCAGTTTCTGCTAGTTCTACTTCATTAAGGTCAAGACCTAAATCGTCAAATGCTTCTTTAACGACTTTGTAATAACCACTATTATATAGATTATTTGTTACTAATCTACCCATTAAAAATTCCATTGAAAAATAAATAGTTTTCTTTAGATTTTTTTCTTTTACTTCTTTATTTGTTGCTTCATATGAATCAACTAAAGATTGATCTAGTAAAGTTGCTAAAACACTATATCTTTCATAGAGTGTACTTGCTGCTAAATCTTTACTAAATTTTTGATTCAGTTCTTTTAAATAAGCTTCTTTAAATAGCTCTTTGTTATCAAATGTATGATGTGTCATATTATATACTCCTAACATATTAAATCAATTATATTTTATCATGAAGCGAACAGATTTTTTTTGTGCTACCGTTCTCATTTTACTACCCCGAAAAAATAAGAGTACATGTCTAGGATGCACTCTTATTTTTATGAGGATAATGTAGTAATTTTTAAATATTATTTTTCGATTAAAGCCATAGCTTTAGATCCATCGAATACTACGAATACAAAGTAATAAGTACCAGCTTCGAATGCAATTGGATTGTCATTCCATCCACCTGAACCATCTTCTGAAGATTCTACGAATGGTGGAACATATAATGTATCAGGAGTTAAGTTAGTGATTTCTCCACTTTCAGGACTTTGTGCCCAATAGTTAGGAACTTCACTATCTGCATCAGTTTGAATAACTTTAACAGTTAAATTACCATTAACAACAACTTCTTCGCCATCAATTGTATAAGTTACTGTCCAATCAGCATCAGCATCAGGTAATACGATTTCTAAAATATAAAGAGCAGTTGCATCTTTAGTTTCGTCAACGATTGAATCAATTCTTTCGTCATTACGAGCGATTGCTTCCATCATATAAGCTGAATCAGCAGTTGCATCTCCCCAACCAGCAAATTGACCAGTTGCATAATAATCATGTGCTTCGTCTTCTAATACTTCCCCACTCACACATCCAACAAGTGTAAACACTAATGTTAAAACTACAAGTAAACCTAAGATTTTCTTCATTTTTTTCTCCTTTTATTAATATTGCACTTTTATAAGCGCTTTCATTTTACCACTTTTAAAACATCTCGACAACATTTTTGAAGGTGAAACTGGTGTGGAACCGTTATTATTTTAGTACCACACTTGTTAAACCGTCTAATGTTAGTTGATTTCCCTCTAAAGTTGCTATTCCTTGTCCAACATAACCTCTTATCGTATTAAAATCCAAATTTGTATAATCTGATAAATTAATCGTTATTGGCTCCATGCCAGTGTTATGAAGTACCATCACTGTTGAATTTTCATATGTTGATAAAAATCCACCAATGTAGAATGCATCACTGAAATCTAGGTAAGTATATGCACCTCTTGCGATTTCAGGATTTGCATGTCTAATCATAATCAACTTCTTATAGTGATTGTATAAACTTGTTTCATCATTTAATTGATCTTTGACTGTACCATTTGTTTGCTTATCAGCATCATAAGTAGCCCCTAACGGATCTTCAACACTATCTCTATCTCCCCATAGCATTGCAAGTCTACGATTTGCATCCGTATTTTCAGTTGAACGACTACCCTTCATACCAATTTCTTCACCATAATAAATGAATGGTGTACCATAAGATAACATGTATAAGTTAGCTGCAATTTGCATGCGATAATCTTCTACTGATAAATATCCTGCTGCACGATTCATATCATGATTTGAAATAAATGGTTGTAAGATTGCATCACTTCTAACTGCTTCTACTCTTGATCTATAATCAATCATGTAATCTACATATTGATCAACTGAATAAGTTGAATTAGCAGTTAATGCGACATAACCTAGAGCTTGTGACATACCAAAGTCAAAATTAGAAAAACTTTCATAGTAATCTATGATTTCATTATCTGATGACCATACTTCACCTACGATGTATGCATCTGATTTAATTTTAGTAGCTTCTACTTCAAACCAATTCCAAAACTCAATGTTTTTTTCAGGTTCTCCGTAATAAACATATTTAGTTGCGTCTAATCTAAAACCATCGACACCTAAATCAAACCAAAACGCCATGATATCAATGATTTCATTTTTAACATCTTCATTATCCATGTTTAATTCTGGCATTGAACTTGAGAAGTTTCCTTCATAAAATAAATCACCAGCAAAAGGATAATATGTATGACCATTAACCTTTTCTTCTTCAGTAACCAATGTATAGTAATCAATATATGGGTTATCCATGTCACCATCTTCAACTGCTCGTCTAGCTTCTCTAAACCAACTGTTATATTCAGATGTATGATTTAAAACTAAATCGATAATGACATTAATACCTCTAGCATGAGCTTCAGTTGTTAACTCTTCAAAATCATCTAGTGTGCCATATTCACCATCAATTGAATAATAATCAGCGACATCATATTTATGGTAACTTGGTGAATCCATGATTGGCATTAACCAAATACCTGTTATACCTAAAGATTCACCTGAATTAGGATCACCATCATTTAAGTAATCTAGGCGATCAATAACCCCTTGTAGATCTCCAACACCATCATCATTGCTATCAGAGAATGCACCAACAAAGATTTCATAATATTCACGGTAATTATCATCAATCATATTGGCCGTTAGATTTTCATCGTTGATGCTATATTCACTTCTACATGATGCCAGTGATAATGAGATTGCGATAATCATCGCAAATACAATAATTTTTTTCATAATTAACCTTTAACTGCCCCTGCAGTAACACCTTCAACATAGTATTTTTGCATTGACAAGAATAATATAACGATTGGCACTGCAATCATTAATGAACCAGCTGCGAACATTGTAAATACGTTTGAGTCTACATGTTCACCATATAACATTAAATAAAGCCCAACGGCGACGGTGAGTTTATCGGTATTCGCTTCCCCGATGATTACCCTGGCAAATATGAAGTCCATCCATGGACCAGTAAATGCTAATAACGCCGTATAAATAATAATTGGTTTACTTAACGGTAGAATAATTTTTCCAAATATTTGAGCATTGGTTGCACCATCTAATCTTGCTGATTCAACTAAAGAGTTTGGAATAATATCAAAGAACCCTTTAGCGACATAAAATCCTAAACCTGCACCAGCAGAATAAACGAGAATCAATGCGTATAATGTTTGTGTTAAATTAAATGCTTTTAAAATATAATACACAGCAATCATTGACATGAATCCAGGAAATAATCCTAGGATAATTGCGATATTTAAGAATGGTTTTCTTGCTTTAAATTTAAGTTTACTCATAACATATGCTACTGATAATACAAGCAGTGTAGATATGATTAGAGTAGCTACTGAAACGATTAAAGTATTAAAGAACCATCTAATAAACATTGTATTATTAAATAAATTAGCGAAATTATCAATACCAAAATGATTAGGTATGTAGTTTGAAACTACAGTACCAATTAAATCCCCTTGATTATTTCTTTCTGTTCTAAATGCACTAAGTACGATCCATAAAATTGGATATAACCAAATAACAGATAGAATAGTTAATAAAATATATGAGAAGGTTGTAGAAACTTTTTCTTTCGTCTTATAACTCATAGAACGTTTAGTTTTAACTGATTCGATCATTGGAAAGTTTCCTCCTCTTTATATGCTTTACTTCTTCTATATGTTAGAAGTGTACCTGTTGCGATAATAATAAATGTAAAGATTGCGATCACTGAACCCATATTATATTCATTTTCATCGATCGTTAATTTATATAACCATGTAACAAGTAAATCAGTTGATCCAGCACTAAATCCTGTAACACTCGGACCACCACTTGTTAATAGATAAATAATATTAAAACTTGTAATGTTACCCACAAATGACGTAATTAAATAAGGGGTTGTAACGAAAATAACGTAAGGCATTGTGATTTTAAAGAATAATTGACGTTTGTTTGCACCATCAACAATCGCAGCTTCATATAAATCAGCTGGGATATTCATTAAAATACCCATTGTCATTAACATTGTATAAGGAATACCTACCCATAAGTTAATGAATAATACTGATATTCTAGCAGTCCATGGTGATGCATCCTCACTTAAGAATGCAAACGAATCTTTAATAATACCTAATTGTTGTAGCATATTATTTACTGGACCATATTGTGATAATAAGTTTCTCATTGCTAACAGTGAGATGAACTGTGGAATCGCAATTGTCATAATAAATACTGTACGCCATAACTTTTTCAATTTAACTGTTTTTTTGTTAATTAGAGTACCAAGCAAGATACCTAAGAAATAGTTAGAGAATGTCGCAAATACTGCCCAAACTAAAGTCCAAGAAAGTACTGGAATAAATCTTGTACCAACTTCGCCTTCTCCTCTAAATACAGCAATGAAGTTATCAAACCCTACCCAGTGAAATAACGAAGCCCCTGCAGTAATTGTTGAATCATAATTGGTAAACGCAATTAAGATCATAAAGATTGTTGGTAATAACGTGAATGTTACAATACCAATAATCGCAGGTGTTAACATCATGACATGGAACTTAGAATCTGTAAGTTCATGGATATCTTCTCTAAATGTTCTTGGCTTTAATCCTTTAGCTAATCTTTCATCATTAAACACTGAACTCTTAATGTTTGATAGATAAGCTGCAAAAAACATTGCGATTAAACCAAATGTTAATACACCAAATAGTAGCATTAACATTGAATTATCAGCTGGAGTGAAAATATCACCTGGTTCAGTCCCTAAAGTAATTAAATTACCTAAAGCCTTTATACCAATAGGTGTACTATTAACTTCTGGTGATAATATAAAGATTAATAAAAATCCAATTTGGATAAATAAGAAAATTAATCCTTTATATATTTGTTTTCTGGCTAAGTTACCATACCCCATGATTAAATGCGATATTTTGGTTGGTGTAGAGCCAGTTTTGAATCTAGTCACAAAGTTTACAAAGAATCTTCTGATCGCTTTAAAAAACTTTAAAATACCTGATCCAATCGTTTTAAAAAAATTGCTAATGGCATGCAAAATTTGCATGCCAATATTATTATTACTTTCCATATTGAAATCCTCCTAAACGAGGTATTGTACTAACTATTCAGTACTACCTGTTTTCCAAATATTTTGAATAACACCTAATTGAGCATAAATCTCAGCATCTGTTGAATAGTTGCCATCTTCATTAACTAATATTGCATAAATGTAGTCAGGACCACCTTTTGAATAATAGTAGAAATTAAATGTTGTTGAAAAACCAAATGGTTGAGGAATACCGAATGCAAACATTTCAACTTGTGAAATTGCAAGTTGTGATTCTAATGAACCATCTTGCATGCCTGTAAATTCAGTTGCAGCATTTTTATATGCTGGTAAATTTTGTGCTTCATCAAATGAGCCTTCTTGAACTTCTTTTGATGATAAGTATAATAAGATATCTTGAAGATATTCAGCTTTATCGCTAGCTTTCTTCATAACAAACATCTTAGTATCAGCAAATGTACCTGATTGGAATACTGTACCTGCTTCAATTGTTCCATATGCGTCATCTTCAGTAATTGTAAATGTAGGAAGTTTAACAATACCTAATTTATCACCTAATGCTGATTTAGCTGCTTGATAATCCCAAGCACCTGAAATAACTGATAAAGTGATTTCATCTTTTAATTCAACTTCCCAACCACTATCACTTGCACGTTTAGCACCATTATCATCAGTGAAGAATCTTTGTCCCCACTTCATAACAGCTACAGTGTCATCACCTTGAGCATAGTTTTCTTCAATGTCGCCACCTTCATATAGCTTTAATGAACTAAAACCAGTTTCTGCAACTGTTGCTAATAATAAGAACGAGTTATTATAACCATCAGTACCAGTGATATCTAGTGCATATTTGTCAGCAGTTTTAGCTGCATCCCAAATACCTTCCCAAGTTTGTACTTGTTCAGTTGTAATATAGTCAGTGTTGTAATAAAGCACTAATGCTTGTGCAATATAAGGTACACCAAATGTGTATTCAGTACCACCAACTGTATTTTTAATAACATCTAAGAATGATTCTGGATTATCTGCTGCAATTTGAGCAAGTAATGCATCATCAGTAATCGGTGCAATACTACTTGAACCTGATGTTAATTTACCTAAGTTATCATGTGCAACAGTGAAAATGTCTGCACCTGCGTCTGTATCTTCTAAGAATGTTGCTGCTGCTGAACCAGTATCAACACCGACAACTCTAATTTCATGAGGGAAATCTTCACCCATGTCTGTTGCATATTGTGCAACATATTCATCCATCTTACCTTGATAGTATTCTACGGATTCTGACCCTACCCAAATTGTTAGTGGATCTTCTTTTGAACAACCAATTAATAGTGTTAAAACACTTAAAAAAACAAGAGATAATAATAATTTTTTTCTCATTTTCTTCTCCTTCAATTTTTTCTGTTTCTTCACCGTAATTCTATCAAAATAGCGTATTTTTTGCAAGCGTTTACTTTTTGAGCAAATTGTTTACTTTTTTATACATTTATAGTATATTGTGGGCAGATAGATAAATTGTGAGACATCTAGTTATTACATATATAAATACATAGTTTTATATCACAAATTTGATACTTATATTGAGGGAGAAAATATATGAAGAAATTATTACTTATTGTCTTAGTAGTGCCATTAATGTTACTTATGCATATGGCTGTTTATGCTGCTACTGCAACAACAGATTTATATGTTCATTATTATCGTTATGATGAGTCATATAGCAATTGGGATGTATGGTTATGGCCTAGTCAACCTGATAGTTTAGAGGGTTCAAACTATGATTTTGAACAAGATGATACCGATACCATTTTTAACTATGGTGGGGTCGTTGCTAAGATTCCTTTAACAGATGACTTAGAAGGTGCTACTGAAGTTGGTATTATTATTAGAACTCCAGACTGGTCACAAAAGGATGTTGGTACTGATAGATATATAGAAATTCCTACTGAAACAGACACTGGTGTTCTACATGTTTATTTCGTACAAGGCGATCCTAATGTTGGTTATAGTCTTGATGACCCTAATGGTCCTGATAAGAGTCCTAAATTTACAGCTTCTTATTTCACATCATTAACTACTATTTATTTCCAAGCAACTGAAGAGCTTGATCCTACTAAAGTTTCTATATATGAAGATGAAGTCTTATTAGATACTGCAGATATAGCAATTACTGATACAACTGGTGTTATCACACTTAATGATGACATGTCATTTTCAAATGATTATGTCATTGAAGCAGAATTCGGTGATGGATCTACTAATGATTACGCGATCACATATGATGGTATTTATGATACTGAAGCATTTGAAACTGCTTATACTTATGAGGGTGATGATTTAGGTGCTATAGTTAATGGTACTGAAACCACATTTAGACTATGGGCACCAGTTTCAGAATCTGTTACGCTTAATTTATATGATACTGGTACACCACTTAAATATGGTGGAACTGATACACCAGTAGCAACTTATGAAATGCAAAAAGATATTCAAGGAACATTTGTATATACAGCAAATCAATCATTACATGGTTATTACTATACTTATAGTGTTACTAATGGTAGTGCTACAAATGAAGTTGTTGATCCATATGCTAAAAGTACTGGTATTAATGGTTTAAGAGGATTAGTTGTAGATTTTAGTTTAACTAATCCAGATGATTTCACTTATAACACACGTGCTAATAATATGACAAATTATAATGACGCGATTATTTATGAGCTTCACGTGCGTGATTTAACATCACATAGTAGTTGGACAGGTACTGAAGCGAATCGTGCTAAATATCTTGGTCTTATTGAATCAGGTACATCATATAACGGTGTTACTACAGGTTTTGATCACATTGTTGAACTAGGTGTCACTCATGTTCAACTTCTTCCATTCTTTGATTATGGTGTGGTTGATGAAACTAAACTTGATGATCCTGATTATAATGCATTTAACTGGGGATATATGCCACTTAACTTTAATGCATTAGAAGGTACTTATTCTGCTGATCCATATGATGGGTTAGTTAGAGTTAATGAAATGAAACAAGTCACAACAGCATTTACTGAAGCAAATATCAGAGTGAATATGGATGTTGTTTATAATCATACAGGTTTATCTGCTGATTCTAATTTCAGTTTAATTGTTCCAGGTTATTATTATCGTATGAACGAAAATGGTTCATTTAGCAATGGTTCTGGTACAGGTAATGAAACAGCATCAGAACGTTCAATGATGAGAAAATTCATGGTTGATTCAGTGTTATTCTGGGCAACTGAATATAATATTTCAGGATTTAGATTTGATTTAATGGCGCTTCATGATATTGATACGATGCAAGCAATCGCTGATGAGCTTCATGCTATTGATCCAACAATTATGGTTTATGGTGAGCCATGGATGGGTGGTTCATCGCCTTTAGCTGCTGACCTTCAAGCTGCTAAAGCTAATTTAGCAGAAATAGATGGTGTTGGCGCATTTAACGATGATATTAGAGATGGTGTCAAAGGCTCTGTATTTATGATTGAAGAGGGCGGATTTATCCAAGGTAATTTTACACCTCAAAATGAATCTAAAGTGAAATATGGTATTGTTGGTGGTATCGCATTTGATGGTGTATCTGGTGCACAACTTTCAAGAGGTTATGTATGGCATACATCACCACAAAAAACTATCAATTATGTCACTGCACATGATAATAACACGTTATACGATAAGTTATATCAAACAGTTGATGATCCAGAAGATAATCAAGCGTTAATCGCATCACTTCAAAAACAAGCGAACGCGATTGTCTTAACATCCCAAGGTGTTGCATTCCTACATGCTGGTGATGAATTCTTAAGATCTAAACCCCTTGAAGATGGTTCTGGTTTTGATCATAACAGTTATGAATCTCCTGATTCAGTCAATCAATTACGTTGGGATTTAAAAGCTCAAGAACTTCAAATGGAAGTATTTGAATATTATAAAGACATGATCGCCTTTAGATTAGCTCATCCTTCTCTATCAATGGATACAGCACAAGAAATCACTGATAATCTATCATTTGTCTATAATGATGAAACTGGTGTAATCGCATTTACGATTACTAATGATGCATCAAATGATACATTTGATAAAATGATGATCATCCATAATGCAAATAGTGAAGACATTAAACTTAGACTTCCAAAAGGTGGTGGATGGGTACTCATCGGTGATGAAAATGGTGTATCTGATAAAACGATTGAAACATATTTAGGAAATTCAAGAATTACTATTTCAGCAAACAGTTCATATATCTTGTATCAAGATACATCAATTGAAGATGCTAACTATACAGGTATTATCGTCGCTTCATCAATTGGTGGCGTTACGGTATTAAGTGGTGGTATCTACTTAACACTATTCTTACTAAAGAAAAAGAAAATCGCATAACAAAAGAAAAACCTTGAAATTTCAAGGTTTTTTTTATGATTGATTTGCATTATCTATATCTAATATAGATATATAATCAAACTGATTTGTGCTATAATATCAAAGAATGAGGTGACAACATGGAAAAAAATAAACATTTATTATGGGAATTATTTATCACCTTCTTTAAGATTGGTGCAGTCACATTTGGTGGCGGTTATGCAATGATGCCAATCATGCATAGAGAAGTTGTAGAAAATAAAGGCTGGGTGGATGACGAAGACGTTTTAAAAATGCTCGTCATATCAGAATCAACACCTGGTGTTTTTGCCATAAATTCAGCAACCTTCATTGGTTACAAAATAGCAAAATTTAAAGGTGCTTTATTAGCAACCTTGGGTGTCGTAATTCCATCTTTAATTACGATCACGATTCTTTCATTAGTACTTGATTGGTTTGAACATTTCTTACCTGTACAATATGCATTAAAAGGTATACAAGTTGGTGTATCAATTTTAATCTTTAAAGCAGCCATTAAATTATCTAAAAAGATCCATTTCAATGTCTTAGCTGTCGTGATATTAATATCCGTATTTACGATTGCACTATTTACATCATTTAGTGTTATCTATATTATTATTGCTGCTGCATTATTAGGTATTTCAATTGGTGCAGTAAATGTTTATAGAACGGCAGGTGAAGATCATGTTGCTTGAGTTCTTAGAATTAATGTGGATTTTCTTTAAGATAGGTTTATTTACTTTTGGTGGCGGTTATGCCATGATTCCACTAATTGAACAAAATCTACTTGGTGGAGGATACATCGCAAGCGAAGAAATCTTATATCAATTAATTGGTTTAGCTGAATCAACACCTGGACCGATTGCAGTCAATATGGCGACATTCATTGGTATCCAACAATTTGGTGATTACGGGTTATTAGTTGGTGTAATTGGTGCGATATTTACAACTTTAGGCGTCATTCTACCATCATTTATCATTATTTTATTAATTGCTAGTTTAGGCAGTAAAGCGATTGAATCTAAATGGGCTAAATATGCTTTTACTTGTTTGAAACCTGCAGTGATTGGTTTAATTGCGAAAGTAGCATTCACACTAATGATTAGACTAATTGCACCGAATGTTGATTTTGCAACATTCACTTTCGATTTCTCAGTATTTAGTTACCAAAATATTATTATATTTGGGTTAGTCCTTGGTTTAATGAAATTACGCAAGAAAATAACCCCAGTTCAAATTATATTATCTTCTGCTGTTTTAGGTATCATTGTATACTATATCTTCTAGGAGTTTATCATGAGAAAAGATCTATCTTGGATTCAAAACAACTTTATTGCACATCGCGGTCTTCATACTAAAAATTTAAGAGTGCCTGAAAATACAATGTTAGCATTTGAAAAAGCTATCAACCTTGGATTTAGTATTGAGTTTGATTTAAACATGTTAAAAGATGGTGAGATTATTGTTTTTCACGATTTTAATTTAAAGAGATTAACTGGACTTAACCAGAACGTCAATACATTAAATTACGAGGATATAAAAGATTTAACCATTCATAAAACAAATGAACATATCTTGTTGTTTAAAGACTTATTAAAATATGTTGATGGTAGAGTCCCATTACTGATTGAATTAAAACCTTTCGGTCACACTAAAACATTTTGTCAAAATGTTTACGATATCTTAAAGGACTACAAAGGTGCCTATGCAATATTCTCATTTAATCCAATGGTATTAAGATGGTTTAGAGTAAAGCATCCCGAGATTATTAGAGGCCAGATTGCAGAAACATTTAAAGATAGTAAAGATGTTCATCCATTTTTAGGTAGATTACTAGGAAAACTTAGATTTAATACTTTAACAAAGCCTGACTTCATCAGTTATAAATTAAAACATATGCCAAATAAATATTTGGACCGTTGTAAAAAGAAAGGTTTAACAGTGATTAGTTATGCCGCTCAAAACCAAAAAGAGTTAAATTTTGTTAAATCACATTACCACAATGCAGTATTTGAATATTTTATTCCAAAAAAATAAGGACCCGAGGGTCCTTTTTTGTTAATCCATATCGACATCAAAACTTTCAAGTATACTCTTATTTTCTAAATGTACTGGATCACCATGCTTCGTAAAGAACATTGTGATAAAGCTAGCTGCAACAAATAACGCTGCATAAGGGAATAAGACTAATCTTGTTTTAAATACGTAATCCATGAATACACCAGATAAGATTGGTGTTAATATTTGTGCAGCCATTGAGAATGCATAATAATAACCAGTATATTTACCAACGTTAGAACCTTTCGCAAGTTCAACAACCATTGGATATGAGTTAACGTTGATTGTTGCCCAACCTACACCTGTTAAACCAAAGATGATATACATAATCCATCCAGTTTCTTCATTAACAAATGAAGCTGATCCAAAACAGATAGTTAATAAGACAATACCAATTAAAATTGATTTTTTACGACCAATCTTCGTTGATAGTATACCAATTGGAATAAACGCGATAATCGCTGTAACGTTCGCGACTAATAACGGTAGTGTGAATGATGATAATTGAAGTACATGAGGTACATAATCAGATACTTTAGAAATAACAGCGTTATATCCCATAAACCATAGGAATACTGATGATAAAATTAAGATTAATGATATCTTCTTATCTCTAGGTAATTGATGCATATCATCTGAATCTTCATCTTCTACTTCAACTAATCCAAGTTCTTGTTCTAATTGTTCTCTTTCTTTAACTAATTTAGGTTCTCTAACTTTCCATAAGAATAAGCCTAAAACAAGTAGCATGATCACACCTACAATAACAAACGCTAAAGTATAGTGTACATACGATTTTCCAGATAATCCTAGAACTGTTAGTAAAATAAGTGAAGTTGTTCCTGCTGCTGCACCCATTAAATTAATAATAGCATTTGCTTTACTTCTAAGCGGTTTAATTGTAACATCTGGCATTAAGCTCACTGCAGGTGATCTAAATACAGACATTGCAACCAATGCAATTAATAAGACTAGAACAAATACAATAAAATTAACAGGGTTAGCTGCTGTTTCTTCCCAAGCAAGTGTTGAAATATATGTTTGATAATAATCATTTAAATATGCAAGATCACCAACTGTTAGTTCAGAAGATGCTTCAGCATTTAATACATCAGTAATTTGAGTATATGTATTATTATAAAATCTATCATATGCAGCTTGACTAATGAGACCTTCATCAAGTTTATCACTTCTTTCAGCATCCATATCATCAAGTAAATCTAACCAATATTGTTCAGTTAATTTAATTTCGCTCTCGTGATTAGCCTCATATAATGCAACAATATTAGCATCAGAATTTTGAATTAAATTAGTTTGATAATTATCCATAAATGATAGACCCATAAATGCAAATGCTGCAATTACAGTCCCTACAATCACAAATGGTGTACGTCTTCCTCTTTTAGCGTTAGATCGATCTGATAAAGCACCAAATATTGGAAGCATAAATAACGCAAGGATATTATCAAGTGCCATCACAATACCTGATGTTGTTTGGTTTAGTCCAAATTTGTCAATCATGATTTTTGCAATGATGTTATCATATGTTTGCCAAAAAATCGTAATAATAAAGAATGCTAAACCAACAAAAAATATTTTTTTATAATCTAGTTTCATAAGTACTCCCCTGTATTAAATTTATTTAATAACAGTATAACATGAGAAAGTTAAAAACATTTTGTCATTTTTCATAATCATTACAAAAAAAAGAAAGTTTTCACTTTCTTTTATCATTTCTTAAATATTTCTAAATATTTAGCATACCCTTCTTTTTCTAAATCCTCAATTGGAATAAATCTTAGAGATGCTGAATTTATACAATATCTATAACCACCTAGTTCAATTGGGCCATCATTAAACAAATGACCTAAGTGACTATCTGCGTCTTTACTTCTAACCTCTGTACGATACATACCATGACTTTTATCAAGTAATGTTTCTACAGGCTCTAAAGGTTTTGCAAAACTTGGCCATCCACATGAACTGTCAAATTTATCTAGACTTGAAAATAATGGTTCACCAGAAACAACATCAACATAGATACCTTCTCCATGGTGATCCCAAAACTCATTTTGAAAAGGTCTTTCAGTACCATTTTCTTGTGTTACATAATATTGAATTGGTGTAAGCTTATCTTTTAAATCTTCTTTTTTCATATGTTCACCTCAAGTAAAGGATATCATATTTGTTTTTCAGATGCTTTTCTTATGCAAATCTATGTGCTAAAGAACTCGCAGCTGCTGCAGCAATCGCACCAACTATATCATCTAAGAATGTATAACATTTATCAGTTTTCTTACCTTCATCATCAAGTTTCTTGATAATGCCATGCTTAACTTTATCAACATACCCAAAATTAGTAAACCCAATAGAGCCATAGACATTTACAATTGATAATGCCATAATCTCATCGATACCATATAAACCATAATCATTCATAAGCATAGAACGAAGTGGTTCAGATACTAATCCTTCTTCAGCAAGTCGATCTAATTCTAAACCAGTTAATGCTGCATGTTGTACTTCTCTTTTCATCATGACTTTTTCGACATGTTCTAAACATACTTCCAAATTAAGATCAGGAATATATTTTTTTTGTAAATCATATGTAATTTCTGCGATATCTTTTAATTCAACACCGCGATCTAAAAAGCGATCAATAATGATTTGATAATGCTCGCTTTTATCAATTTTTGTTACCATAAACAATCATCTCCTAAAAATGGTGTATTTCAATTATACAACTTTTTGGCTTAAATCAAAATTTTATGCGATGTTTTATTATGTTATAATAACTTTATTGGAGGACAATATGAATAAATTATATGTAAATTCAGAAATAAATCCACTAAAAACTGTATTAGTTCACAAACCTGGTGATGAGCTTCTTCATTTAACACCAGACTGGCTAACAGATTTATTATTTGATGATATCCCATGGCTTATAAAAGCACGCGAGGAACATGAAGTTTTTCAAGATGCTATGAGGTCAGAAGGTATCGAAGTTTTAGAACTCATTGATTTAGTGGTTGAGAGTCTAAAAGATAGTAAAACACAAAAATTATTTATTGAGAAATTTCTTGATGAATCACTTATCGAAGATGATATTACAAGAAAAAAGATTAAACAATTTTTGAAAAAATTAGAGTTACACCAAATGGTTGCGAAAACAATGTCAGGTGTTTTAAAATCTGACTTAAAACCTTATAGAAAACATCGTTTAAAAGATTATATCCAAGATTATCCTTTTATGACAGATCCTATGCCAAATTTATATTTCACAAGAGATCCATTTACTGTCATAGATGAAATGATTAGTATCCATAAAATGGATAAAAAAGCTAGACAAAGAGAATCTCTATATGGTGAATTTATCTATAAATATCACCCTAGGTTTAGTCACCTTAAACAAATCTATAATCGAGATGAAACTTTTTCTTTAGAAGGTGGAGATATTCTAAATATCAATAGTAAAGTATTACTTATTGGTATGAGTGAAAGAACAGAACCTGAAGCTATAGAAATTATCGCTTCTAATTTACTTAAACATACTAATTATAAATTAGTACTTGCAGTTCTTCTACCTAAAAAGAGAACATTCATGCATTTAGATACTGTGTTTACTCAAGTCGATCAATATACTTTCGTCATTCACCCTGAATTTCTTAAAACACTTAAAATTTATGAAATTTATAGTCAAAATGATGAAAAAACACCTTTAAAGATACATGAAACAGAAACAACCATCCAAAAATCATTAATGAAACATCTAAACCATGATATCAAAATGATACCTTGTGGTGGTAAAAATCTTCTATCAGCAGATCGAGAACAATGGAATGATGGAGCGAATGTTTTCGCTATATCTCCAGGTGTTGTTATTGCTTATGAAAGAAACGATTTAACAAATAAAAAACTTGAAGAACATGGTATCAAAGTGATACGAATTCCTTCAAGTGAACTTTCCAGAGGCAGGGGTGGTCCACGCTGTATGACCATGCCATTATCAAGATTTTAGTATAAAAAAAGAGCTCTCACGCCTTGGGGGGGAATGAAGCGTGAGAGCGAAGGAAAGTTGCTATTCAAAAAAGGTGAGTAGCAACATAATGTATTATACATCACCAAATAATCATAGTCAATTTATTTATCTTTGAGAAAAACATTTTGTGTTATTAATACCATATATCTATAATCAATAACCCCAAATAGATTATAACATTACACATATTATCACATATGGTTATACTTAAAAATATATACGACAAGATTTGATAGTGTTTACATTTTATTTATCTTATATTTACACATTTAATACACGGAGGAATTACAATAATGAATAAGAAAAATTATCAATTATCAAGCGATGAAATCATTACATCATTAGGGTCTAATATTGAGAAAGGTTTATCAGAAAATATTGTTCAATCAAAGCAAGAAAAAGATGGTAAAAACGAATTAGTCAGTGCTAAAAAACGTCCAATGATTTTAAAGTTTTTTGATCAAATTAATGACTTTATGATCTATGTATTATTCTTCGCTTCTATCGTTTCATTCTTAACTCATGAAACTGCTGAAGGTTTCTTAATTCTAGCAATTATCTTAATTAATGCACTACTGGGTCTATTCCAAGAAGCAAAAGCTGAAAAAGCACTTGAATCAATTAAAGCTATGTCTTCACCACAAACTAAAGTTATTAGAGATGGTGTTGAACAATTAATTGATGTTAAAGATGTATGTGTTGGTGACATCGTTATTTTAGATGCAGGTGATTATATGCCTGCAGATGTTCGAATTATTAATTCAATTAATTTAAAAGTTGATGAATCTGCATTAACAGGTGAAGCACTCCCTGTATTAAAACATAGTGATGTCATTGATGACCCTGATACACCTCTAGGTGATCGTAAAAATCTTGGATTCATGGGTACAGTTGTTACTTATGGTCGAGGAAAAGCAATTGTTACATCAATTGGTATGAATACTGAACTAGGTAAGATTGCTACGATGCTTGAAGAAACACAAGCCGAAACGACACCACTGCAAAAGAATATGGCACAACTTGGTAAAACACTCGCAATCGTCGCATTAGGTATTACATTCTTAATATTTTTAATATCAATTGTTGAAGCATTTATTGTTGATGGAACAGTTTCTATTGATGTATTAACTGAATCATTATTAACTTCTATCGCATTAGCAGTTGCTGCTATTCCAGAAGGTTTACCTGCAATTATTACGATTGTTCTAGCATTAGGTATGCAAACTTTAGTGAAGCAACAAGCAATTATTAGAACATTACCTGCAGTAGAAACTCTTGGTTCTACTTCTATTATTTGTTCAGATAAAACAGGAACATTAACTCAAAACCTTATGACAGTTACTAAAACTTATACTGCTTCTGGGTTCTTCGATGTTCAAAAAGATAAAAATGCTAATGACGACATATTAAAACTCATGACATATGGCGTATTATGTAATGATACAAAAGTAAACATTAAAGATGATCAATATGTAAAGATTGGTGATCCAACTGAAATTGCATTTGTAGACTTAGCGATTGCACTTGGCCATAATCCGATTAAAATATTTGATGATAATGAAAGAATATATGAACTGCCATTTGATTCTAATAGAAAATTAATGACAACCGTTCATGATTTCGGTAAAGAAAGATATGCAGTCATCAAAGGTGCGCCTGATGTCATATTTAGCCGTTCAAATGATATCGAACAATCAGATATTAAAAAATTAGATGATTTTAAAACTGCTAATCAAGATATGGCTAATGAAGCACTTCGTGTATTAGCTGTAGCTTATAAAAAAGTTGATAAGTCTATTAAGTTAGATGATTTAACAAATGACATTTTAGAAACTGATGTGACATTAGTTGGGCTAGTCGGTATGATTGATCCAGCAAGAGATGAAGTTAAAGACTCTATTAGTTTATGTAAATCAGCCGGTATTAAAACGATTATGATCACAGGTGATCATATCAACACAGCAGTTGCGATTGCAAAAAACTTAGATATATTATCTGGAGACGAGATCGCAATCACTGGTCATGAGCTTGATCAATTAGATGATGACGCATTCCAAAGTAAAATTGAGAAAATCAGTGTTTACGCTAGAGTTTCTCCTGAACATAAAGTACGTATTGTTGAAGCATGGAAATCTAGAGAATGTGTTGTTGCGATGACTGGTGACGGTGTTAATGATGCACCATCTATTAAAAAAGCTGATATAGGTATTGCAATGGGTATTACTGGTACTGAAGTTGCCAAAGGTGCAGCAGATATGATTTTAACTGATGATAATTTCTCAACAATTGTTAATGCAGTCTCTGAAGGTAGACGTATATTCGCTAATATTAAGAAATCAATTCACTTCTTATTAAGTTGTAATATCGGTGAAATTGTTACAATCTTCTTAGGTACCACACTTGGTATATTACTATTTGGAGGTCGAGTAACAACGTTAACTGCTGTTCAAATTTTATGGGTTAACTTAGTAACCGATTCATTAATCGCGATTGCTTTAGGTATGGAACCTAAAGAAGATGATATTATGAATCATCCACCTAGAAATGTTAAAGATTCAATTTTCGCAAATGGTTTTGGTAAACTTATTGGTCTTCAAGGTTTAATGATTGGTCTTATTTCATTCTTAGCCTTCTTTATCGGATGGCAAACGGCTCCAGCAGGTGCAAAAGAAATTACTGCTGAAACATTAACATTCATTGTTTTAGCCCTTTCTCAGCTTGTACACGGCTTTAATGTAAGAAGCTTGAATAAGTCCACATTTAAGTTAAAAACGAATAAATACATGATTTATGCGCTTGTAGCAAGTGGTTTATTACAATTACTTGTAGTCTTTATACCATTTACTAGAGAAATATTTGGTATTGTACTTCCAACATTACAACAATGGTTCATTATTATTGGATTAGTAATTTCACCATTAGTAATCGTTGAAGCATTTAAATTCTTTAAAAATAAAAAAGCAGTTTAGGAGAAATCCTAACTGCTCTTTTTTTATCTAATAATTATGAGAAAACTCCTTCTTCAAGACATTTGTCTAAGTGTGAGATCACTCAATTAGCAAACAATAGTTTGTTTTACGTAAGAAGCCTCCACTTCAAACTTATTAAGTGGTGAGTAGTTCACGTTGATAAATACGCTTCAATAAGTTTTGGATCATTAAGTAAATCTTCAGATTTACCTTCTGTTACAATGTTACCAGTTTCTAATACATAACCGTAATGTGAAACTTCTAATGCACGTTTGGCATTTTGTTCTACGAGTAAGATGGTCGTCTTTTCTTCTCTATTAATCTTTTCAATGATATTAAATATCTGATCAACTAATAAAGGTGCTAAACCCATAGAAGGTTCATCTAATAACATGATCTTTGGATGACTCATTAAAGCTCTTCCCATCGCAAGCATCTGTTGCTCCCCTCCTGATAAAGTACCAGCAGTTTGATGTTTACGCTCTTCTAATCTTGGAAAGTATTCATAAACCATTTTTAAATCTTCTTTTAATCTTTTACGATCTTTAACAACATATGCCCCCATAATAAGATTATCTCTAACTGTTAAGTCTGGAAATACTCTTCTTCCTTCAGGCACATGTGATATACCTTTTTTAACTAAATCGTGTGCTTTATATTTCATTGTACTTTCACTATTGAATTCAATATAACTTTCTGAACCAACAGGAATTAAGTTTGAAATTGATTTTAAGATTGATGATTTACCAGCACCATTCGCACCAATCAATGTTACGATACTACCTTCTTCAACATTAAATGATACACCTTTGATGGCATGGATAGCATCATAGAACACATGTAGATCTTGTACTTTTAATAATTCCATATCATTCTCCTAAATAAGCTTTGATCACAGCTGGATCAGTTCTAATTTCTTCTGGTGTACCTTGGGCAATTGTTTTACCATAGTCAACAACTAAGATTCTTTCACATATACCCATAACTAATTTCATGTCATGTTCAATTAATAATATCGATACTTTAAAATAGTCTTTAATGAATTTAATCGTATGCATAAGTTCATGTGTTTCTGATTCATTCATACCTGCCGCAGGTTCATCTAGTAGTAATATGCGAGGGTTTGTGGCAAGTGCTCTTAATATTTCAAGTTTTCGTTGTTTACCATAAGGTAGATTTTTTGAAATAGTGTGAGCTTCATCTTCCATCTTAAATACTTTTAAGAGATCATATGCAGTCTCTGTTGCTAGTTTTTCTTGTTCTCTGTATTTTCTAGTTTTAAAAATAGCACCAAATAATGAATAGTTCATTTGATTATTGTAAGCTACCTTAATGTTATCTATGACTGTCATACTTTTAAATAATCGAATATTTTGAAAAGTTCTAGCCCCACCTAATAATACAATTTCATTAGGTTTTTTTGATTTTGTCGGTTTATGACTCATGTGAATTTCACCACTTGTTGGTTTATATACACCAGTAAGTAGATTGAATATTGTTGTTTTCCCTGCACCATTAGGCCCAATTAAACCAACAAGTTCACCTTCATGAATTTCTAAGTTGAAATTGTCAACAGCTACAAGTCCACCAAATTGAATTTTTAATTCACTTGCTTTTAAAACACTCATAACTGATCACCTTGCCTTTTATCAGTAGATTTCTTGAATGAATCTCTTATCTTATAGAATGAACTTGGAATCATATATAAATGGAATTCCTTCTTACCTAACAATCCTTGTGGTCTATATAACATCATGACGATAAGTAAGAAACTATAAATAAGCATTCTCCATGATTCAAAATCAGATAATAGTCTTGGTAAGAATGTTAATACAATCGCTGATAAAACTGATCCTGTAACACTACCAATACCACCTAGCACGACGATAACAAAAATGTTTACTGATTGCATAAAGCCTATAACTGATGGATTAATAAATCCTTTAAATGCATAAATTGCACCACCAATACCACCAAAACCAGATGCTAATACAAATCCTAAAATTTTATATTTATATAAATTAATACCTACAGACTCAGCAGCAATCTCATCCTCTCTAATTGATAACATTGCACGTCCATATTTAGAATTCATCATTAATATAATAAATAATATAATTATCACAGTTGTAATATACACATTGTTAAAATTAGTTATTTGTGGAATACTTTTTAATCCACCTGCTCCCCCAGTTAATCCACTTAGATTATTTGCTGCAACTCTAACGATTTCCCCAAATCCTAATGTCATTATCCCTAAATAATCCCCTCTTAGTCTTAATGCAGGAGTCCCAATTAAAAAGCCTGCGATTGCTGCACATGAAAATGCAACTAAGACTGAAAGTACATATAATAATAAGTCACTTGATATCGCATCACGCATAGAGATTGCAAATATACCTGCAGCATATCCACCAATACCCATAAATGCAGCATGACCTAATATCAATTGTCCTAAGAAACCAGTCGCAATATTTAAACTTGTTGCAAGAATAATATATGCCATAACTGATAAAATAATACCCATATAATAACGATTAATCACACCAGTGATGATTAATATTTGCATCACAGCCCAGATAAAGACTATAAGTCCTAATGAAGGTAATGCACCTAAAACAAATTTTTCAAATTTATTTTTATCACTTTTCTTGATTCTATCAAAATAGTCGGTGAAATATTGTCTAATTTTATTCATATCTTACACCTTCTCTTTCACGTTTTTACCTAAAAGACCCGATGGCTTAAATAGTAAAACGACAATAAGGATAACAAATACGATTGCATCTGCCCATCTTTGTGTAATATATGTCTTAGTTAAAACTTCTGATATACCAATCATGAATCCACCTAATACAGCACCACCAATATTACCAATACCACCAAGTACAGCAGCAATAAATGCTTTAAGACCTGGCATCATACCCATATAAGGTTCGATATTTGTATATGCAGCAGCATAGAAAATACCTGCTAATGCTCCAAGTCCACTACCAAGTGCAAATGTTAATGAGATGACTCTATCTACATTAATACCCATAAGTCTTGCTGCATCTTGATCTTGAGAAACAGCACGCATTGCTTTTCCTGGTTTAGTTTTATGTACGAATAGTGTTAATAATATCATCATAACAGCTGATACGGCGATTGTATAAATAATTAATTGTGATACATCAAATCCTAAAATATTTACCGTACTCGTCGGAATAATAGGATCCATTGTTTTTGCTCTAGATGTAAATATCTTTTGAGCGAGTGCTTCTAAAAATAAACTCACACCAATTGCTGTAATCAGTGCTGAGATACGTGGTGCTTTACGTAGTTTTCGGTATGCCAGTCGTTCGATAACTATACCAAATAATGCACCTACTAACATGACAATTGCAATGACAACAACTGGGTTTAAATCAATAGGGAAGTTTGATACAAGTAGATAACTTGTATATGCACCAACCATCATAATATCACCATGAGCGAAATTAATCAGTTTAATGATCCCATAAACCATTGTATAGCCAATTGCAATTAGTGCTAAAATACTTCCATATTTAACGCCATTTAGCAATTGTTCAATAAAATATTGCATTTTTAATATCCCTTCTAAGATAAATAGAGGAGTATATTTTCATACACTCCTCTAAAAGCTTCATTATTTTCTATAAATAATTATTCACCAGCTGAAACTTTTTTAAAGAGTACTTGAGCTCCATCAACAACTTGAATAACTGATAATGATTTATTCATAGCATCACCATTTGTATCAAATGCGATTGAACCAGTTACACCATCAGCATATGAAATTGCACTTAAAGCAGCAACTACATCAGCATATTCTACTGAACCAGCATCTTCAACAGCTTGAGCCATAACTTTAACTGCATCGTATCCAAGTGCAGCTAATGCATTAGGAGCGTGTCCATATTTGTCTGTGAATGCAGATACAAAGCCTTGTACTGTTTCTGATTCATCTGATTTAGCATAGTGATTACCGAAGTACATACCTTCAGCAGCAGCAGCATAATCTTCTTCAATTGAATCCCAACCATCGCCACCTAAGAAAGGAACGTCTAAGCCTTGAGTTTGAGCTTCTGTTAAGATTGGTCCAACAGTGTCAGTATAAGTTGGTACGAATACTGCATCATAACCACCATTTTTAATATTAGTGATATAAGTTGAGAAATCAACAGTTGTACTTGAGAATTCCATTTCAGTTACATCAACATTTGCAGCTTCATAAGCATCTACGAATGCATCTTTTAAACCTACTGAATAATCATCATCTGTATTGAATAAAACAACAGCATTTGTTGAATTAAGATCATCCATAGCAAATTCAGCCATCATTGATCCTTGATAACTATCTAAGTAACAAGCTCTAAATACGTTAGCAGCATTTTGTGTAATACTTACTGCTGTACCAGTAGGAGTTAATACTGGAACACCATCAGCAATCGCATATTCTTTAAATGCATTTGTAAGTCCTGAGAATGTACCACCAATAATTGCAGCTACATTTTCTTGACCAACAGCTTTGTTGTAATTATCAATTGCTAAGTCAGAACTTGCTTGATTATCTAAAATAACTAGTTCAAGGTCTTTACCTAAAACACCACCAGCAGCATTAATTTCATCAGCAGCTAATTGTGCACCATCTCTTACGGCTTCTCCGTAAACTGAGTAATCACCTGAAATAGGTCCAAACACGGCGAATTTAACTGAATCGTCGCCTCCACATGCAACAAGGCTTAATGTTAATACAAAAGCCGATAATACCATTAAAATCTTCTTCATCTTCTACCTCTCTCTTGAATATATTGTTCGTATTCTATAATAATTTAATATATGCTGTCAATAATTTTTCTGAAAATTTCATGAAAAATATGTCATGAAAATGTTTTCATAAGCAATTTTCTATATCTGATTGCAATTTTATGATATTAAAAAGCGGTTGGATCGCTCCAAACCGCTTATTGTTATTGATATGATTTTATATGATATTAAGTGCTTTTGACATTCTTATATAATAATTAACACCAACTTCTAATATTTTCTCATCGAAGTTGAATTTATTATTATGTAGTGGATAAATAAAGTCTTTTTCAACATTTTTTGATCCAACAAATGCAAACATACCAGGTACTTCTTTTAAGTAGAATGCAAAGTCTTCTGCTACCATAAGTGGCTCGATGACTTCATATTCATCTTCTGAGTATATTGATGTAGCGAGTTCAAAAAACTCACTATCATTAATCACAGCTGGATAATAATCTCTAATATCACATTCAATTTCAAGATTAAACATCACTTCTAATCCTTGATTGATTTCTTTAATACGTTTTTTGATTAAATCATAAACATCTTGATCATAGACTCTTATCGTTCCTGATACTTTGACTTCCCCAGCAATAATATTTCTAGCTTCTCCACCATTAATTGTTCCTATTGTAATAACAGCAGGTTTTAATGGATTAATATTTCTAGAAACGATTGATTGATAAGCTTGAACTAAGTGTGATGATGCAATGATCGCATCCACACCTAAATGAGGTTGTGCTCCATGCGCTGAAGTTGCTTTAATCGTGATATCAAATTCTCCATTTTGTGCAGTCATCGGTCCATTAGCAAATGCCATCTTACCTTCTTCTACACCTGGAAATAAGTGAAGACCTAATATCTTTTTAATATGATATTTCTTAAATACGCCTTCTTCAATAATGACTTTTGCTCCCCCAGGACCTTCTTCAGCTGGTTGGAATATAAAGACCATTGTTTGTTTAGGTGTATCAAGTGTTGATACATATTTTGCAAAACCTAAAAGCATTGTCATATGTCCATCGTGTCCACATGCGTGCATTTTGCCTTCGTGTTTTGATTTAAATGCTATATCACATTTTTCAGTGACTGGAAGAGCATCCATATCTGATCTAAAAGCTATTGCGTCATCTGATAATCCTTTTTTAACTGCAATAAGACCAGTTTTTGCGACTGTCTCAGTTACATAGCCATATGATTCTAATTCTTTTTTAACATATGCGTGTGTTAAAAATAAATCAAATTCTAGCTCAGGGATTTGATGTAAATCTCTTCTATATTTCGTTAATAATTCTTTCATATGATCACCTACATTCATGTGACTCATTATATCATAGATTTTTATTTTCTTAAATCGTCTAAGATTTGAGTTTTATCAATTGTTTTTTGATCTTTTACTTTGATCACTCTTGCTGGTGAACCAGCAACAACTGTATTTGGTGCGACATCTTCAGTAACAACTGCACCAGCAGCAACTACAGCACCTTTTCCTACTCTAACGCCTTCTAATACGACAGCGTTAGCACCGATTAATACATCATCTTCAATGATTACTGGTTGTTTTGAAGGTGGTTCTAATACACCTGCTAAGACTGCACCAGCACCCACGTGACAGTTTTGACCAACTGTTGCACGAGCACCTAATACAGCACCCATATCGATCATTGTTTTATCACCAATAAATGCACCAATGTTAATCACTGCACCCATCATGATAACAGCTGCTTTACCAATAGTAACATGTGTTCTAATAACACTACCTGGTTCAATTCTAGCATCTATTTTAGTTGTATCAAGTAAAGGTAATGCAGAATTTCTTCTATCATATTCTAAGTTTGAAGCAGTAATTTTATCTTTATATGTTTCTAGAATAGCTTCTAGAGCACTAACTTCTCCAACTAAGAATCTAAATGATCCTTCACCAAATACAGTAACATTTTCAAATGTTAAACCATCTAAATCACCTTGGATATATAATTTACCAGGTGTTTTTTTTGTTGCATCTTTAATATATTTCGCAATTGCGTATGCATCTTGTAAAATTTCCATTATTTCTCCTCTTATACTAAATCCTTCATGTTATACAATCCAGAAGTTTTTCCTAACATAAATTTTGCAGCACGTAGTGCGCCTTGTGAAAAAATTTGTTTAGATAAGGCTTCATGTTTAATTGTGACCATTTCATCTTCTGAAGCTAATAAGATCTCATGTTCACCATTAATTGTTCCACCTCTTACTGCATGGACACCAATTTCATTTGATTGTCTTTTTTCACTATATTGATATACTGCTTTAGCATCTTTTCTATGTTGTTTAATTTCATCTAGAATAAGTAATGCTGTGCCACTAGGTGCATCTTGTTTATAGCGATGATGTTTTTCTGTGATTTCAATATCATAGTCCTCTATCATCGGTAATACACTATTGATTGCTTTAATTAACACTTGAATACCAAATGAATAATTATAGCTTTGGAAGATTGGTATGATTTTAGATTTTTCATGAATATATGCAAAATCTTCATCCGTTAAACCTGTAGTCGCTAATACAACTGGTTTGTTATATTTAACTGCTAAGTCGATGACGTCCTTGATTTGACTTACGTGAGAAAAATCGATTAATGCGTCAAAATCATATGTCTCGCTAATATCTTTAACGAAATCAAATCCTCCGGCATATTCGAATGTTTTAGAGTTTAAAATATCATTTTTTAAAAGTTGTCCCATCTTTCCTGAAACACCACTAACTAAAATGCGCATATTGATCCTCCTTAAGTCCAAATTCATTTAATGTTTTAATTAAAGTTTTTCTATTTTCATCTGTTAACTCAACTAAAGGTAATCTAGTTGTTCCTACAGAGAAACCTAAATAATTAAGTGCAGCTTTTGCTGGCACTGGATTTGATTCAATAAACATCACATCATTGATTTGATGTAAATCATTCCCATTTCTTTTTGAAGTGGCAATTTCATGAATCACAGTTGGTAAAATATTCGCTGTTACTGAAATAACACCTTTCCCACCAAGTTTATTAATTGCTTCAGTTTGATCATCATTACCAGAGTAAACATCAAAATCTGATGATGTTTGATTAATGATTGCTTCTACTTGAACTAAATCATGTGAAGCTTCTTTGATAGCAACAATATTTTCTACTTTTGAAAGTTCTACAACTGTAGATACTTCCATATTAGTACCTGTTCTACCAGGTACATTATATAAAACGATAGGAAGTTCAACACTACCGGCAATCGCTTTAAAATGAGCAATTAAACCACGCTGTGTTGGTTTATTGTAATATGGTACGACAATAAGTAATCCATCGACACCAATTTGTGCTGCATATTGAGATAATTCAATTGAAGTTTTAGTGTCATTTGAGCCTGTACCTGCAATAATAGGAATACGTTTGTTTGCGACTTCAACAGAGAATGCTAATATATCTTTTTTCTCTTGTGTTGAAAGTGTTGCTGATTCAGCAGTTGTACCATTAATAACTAATGCATCAGTCTTCATTTCAATATGCCATAATATTAATTTTTTTAACATTTCATAATTCACTTCATTTGTTTCAGTAAATGGCGTGATTAGCGCAACCCCTGAGCCAGTAAATAAACTCATCGTAGTCCCTCCTTAATCATGTATTCTGCGATTTGGATGGTATTTGTTGCTGCGCCCTTTCTTATATTATCAGCAACTACCCATAAATTTAAACCATTTTGCACTGATGGATCTAATCTTAATCGTCCAATATGCACTTCATCTTGATGCTTAGCATCAATTGTTGTTGGATAATCAGTTGGATGATAGATAACACCATCAATTTTCTTGAATGCTTCAACAAGTAGTTCTAAGTTAATTGGTTTAACTGTTTCTACATTTATTGAAACACTGTGACCATAATTGACTGGTACTCTAACACAAGTAGCAGTTGTTGGGATATCACGTTCTAAAATCTTTTGTGTTTCTTTAATCATTTTTTGTTCTTCTTTTGTATAACCATCTTCTAAGAAGATATCAATATGAGGTAGAACATTATCATAAATAGGTTTAGGATAATTTGTAGGTTCTTTTCCTTCTTGTCCACCTTTTAAATCTTCAAGTCCTTTATATCCTGAACCTGATACAGCTTGATAAGTTGAATAGATGACACGTTTAATTTCAAATAGTTCATCGATTGCTTTTAAAGGTACAACACTTTGAATAGTTGAACAATTAGGATTTGCAATTAAAAAGTTATCTTTTGTTAATACATGTCCATTAACTTCAGGCACGATTAAAGGAATGTCATCATACATTCTAAATGCACTTGAGTTATCAATAACAGTAACACCTTTGCTTGCTGCAATTGGTGAGAATTTTAAACTTGCTGCACCACCTGCAGAAAATAACGCAAAATCAAAATGTTCATCAAATGAATGTTCATCTAATAATTGCACTGTATATGTTTCATTTTTAAATTCAATTTGTTTGCCAGCAGATCTTTCAGATGCAAAAAATACAATTTTGTTAATAGGGAAATTTCTTTCCACTAATACTTTTCTAAAAGTTTGACCGACTAAGCCAGTAGCCCCGACTACAGCAACATCATAAGTTTTCATTTATATCTCCATTTCGATACTTGCGATAAAACGTGCTGGACCTCTTAAATAAGTCTCTTTGTCTTTAACAGTTACAATTAGGTTCCCACCTGGAATACTAATGTCAACTTGTTTATTTGTTTTACCTAGTAAGTATGATAAATATTGTGATGCTGAACTACCTGTTCCACATGATAGTGTCCAACCAACACCACGTTCGTATGTTTTAATTTGCAGGTGATCTTTATCAATTACCTTAACAAAGTTAATATTACTTCTTTTTGGGAAGAAAGAATGATGGCACAACTGATGTGCGATATCATCGTGTTCGTTAACATCATCTACATATATGATTGTATGTAATGTCCCTAAGTTGAATGTATATGTTTCGATTGTCTTGTTTTCTAGTTGTAATGCTCTTTTAGTGATGTCTTCTTGTGTGCCATCTATATCAGGATAAGTGAGCGTTGTAACTGCCTTACCAAGATTAACTTCAAGTAGTTGACCTTCTTTTGATACGATCATAAGTCCACCAAGTGTTTCAACTCTGTAAACATCTTTAATCATAATTTTAAGATCAATTAAAAATTGAACAAATGAACGAATACCATTTCCACACATTGGTGCAATCGTTCCATCTGCATTGTAATAATTCATTTTAATATCTGCTATATCTGATGGTGATGGATATAGAAGTCCATCAGCACCAATGCCAAAATGACGATCACATGTTTTAAGTGCGAAAGCACTTGGATCATTTGGTTCAAATGCAGTTAAAATAAAATCATTACCGGTTGCTTCATATTTATAGATATTATGCATCATTTCTATCACCTAATTCAAAAGCATTTGCAATCGCTAAGATTGCTTTTTCTTTAAGGTCTTTTGATATTGTGTATGAAATGCTAATTTCTGATGTTGTTACTAATTTAAATTCAATTTGGTTTTCCGATAAAACTTTAAATAGTTTTGCAGCAACACCAGATTGATGTCTCATTGCTTGACCTACAACAGATACTTTAACGACTTTATCGTCGTATTCTACTTCGATAGATTCATGTTTTTCAGTTACACTATCAAGTACTTCATTGATTTGTGCAAAATCATTTGCACCAGCTGTAAATGAAACATTGATATATGGAGGTTTAGATGGTGATTGAGTAATCATATCAACATTCACTTCATTTTGTGCAAGACTCATAAATAAGTTTGCTACAATATCAACATTATTTGGCACTTTTCTTAAAGTAACCATAACAACTTTATCACTTACTGATAAACCTGTAATTGCTTGTTTTTCTAACATAGAATCCTCCTCTACAATATACGTACCTTTTTGATCTGTCATTGATGATCCAACATATATTCTTACATGATTTCTTTGTGCGATATCAATTGATCTTGGTTCCATAACCTTCGCACCAAGAAATGCCATTTCTTTCATTTCTTCATAACTGATATATTCAAGCTTTTTAGCATTTGGTAAAACTCTTGGATCAGCTGCATAAATACCATCAACATCTGTATAGATTTCACATTCACATTGTAATTTTGCTGCCATAGCAACCGCTGATGTGTCAGAACCACCACGACCTAACGTTGTGATATCTCCTAACTCATTAACACCTTGGAATCCAGCAACTACAACTATTTGATGATTTTCTAAATGTTTTTCTACTAAACTAGTATCAATATCACTAATTTTATTATTCATATGTTCACCAAATGTCTTAACACCTGCTTGAAGTCCTGTTAATGCAACTGCATCAAAATTTCTAGCTTTTAAGATCATTGTAAACAGTGATATAGAAACTTGCTCACCTGTAGATATTAACATGTCTGTTTCTCTCTTTGATGGGTACTTAGTTACTTGTTTTGCTAAATCTAGAAGTTGATTTGTTGTTTTGCCCATCGCTGATAGGACAACAACTACCTCATAACCTTGTTCTTTTTTAGCAAGCACTCTATTCGCCACATTTTGCATGTGTGCAATAGATTGTACTGAACTACCACCAAACTTCATGACTAATTTTTTCATCTTTACTTCCTATACATCATTTCTAATTAAATCTTCTAATGTTTCTCTTTTTACAACGACTCTTGATTCATTACCTTTAACAAATACGACAGCAGGTTTTTGTAATCTGTTGTAGTTAGATGCCATTGAGTAATGGTAAGCACCAGTTGTAAATACTGCAAGCAAATCACCTTTAGCAATTATAGGTAATTTGATATCATGAATAATCATATCGCCTGATTCGCATGCTTTACCTGCAATTGTATAAATTTCTTTTTCTTCACCAATCACTCTATTCGCGATTGCAGCTTCATATTTTGCTTGATATAATGCTGTTCTCATATGGTCAGCCATTGATCCATCAACGAACGCATAATTTTTGTTACCATAAGTCGTTTTTACACCACCCACAGTATATAATGTAATACCTGTATCAGCAACAATTGAACGTCCAGGTTCAATCATAAATTTTGTAATATTTAATCCATGTGATTTAACTTCTTCATATGCAGTATTAATCACTTCAGATAACATCTTTTCAATTGATGGCACATTGTCTTCTTCTGTATATTTAATACCGAAACCACCACCTAGATTGATATATTCTATATCAACACCAACTTCATTTTTAACTTTCTTAGCAAATAAGATCATTTCAATTGTATGTTGTTTAAAACTTTCTATTTCAAATATTTGTGAACCAATATGTGCATGAATACCTTTAAAATCAAATGCTGAAGTATCCATTAATTTGATAAACTCTATAGTTTTAGGATCAAATGCAGAGACTCCAAATTTTGAGTTATGATGTGTTGTTTTAATATATTCATGTGTATGTGCTTCAACACCAGTATTAACTCTTAGTAATAATTGTGGTTTATATTCTAATTCAATAGATGAAAGTAATTCGAACTCATCTTGATTATCAATAACGATTGTACCTACTCTATGATTTAGTGCATAAGTGATTTCTTCAGCAGTTTTATTATTTCCATGGAAATAAATGTTTTTAGGGTCAAATCCTGCTTTAATTGCTGTAAATAATTCACCTACAGAAACTACATCTAAAGATAAACCTTCAGATTCAACGAGTTGAACCATAGCTTTAGCTAAAAATGATTTTCCTGCAAAAATAACTTCAGTTTTAATACCATCATGAGAAAAATATGACTTCATTTGTCTCATGTTTGAAATTATTCTTTCTTCATCCATTATATATAATGGTGTTTGATATTTTTGAGCTAATTCATTAGCTGTAAATCCACCGATCATCAGTTCATTTTCGTTATTAATTTTAAATTGATGTACTTCTTTCATCTTCATCATCCTTTTTTCAAAAAAATAAAAACCATGGCAAAAGTCATGGTTTTAAAAATCAACGCTTTTACCCTTCCGTAAACAAGCGCAATCTCAAATCATTGGGCAACAATTTGAGAACAGTCATATGTCTCTTAAACATATGCCCAGCATCTCCGTAGATACTTCGGCACACATTCCTTTCCCATCCAGTACTCATAATGTATGCAGCCTCTTCATTTACAGTGATTTAATTTCAAATTATTTTAACATAGTTACTTACTAATGTCCACCTTTTTATGCCTGAATCAATAACTTTTTAAGGTTTTCTACGTTTTCTACTAAGAAATCTGGTTTTTCAGCTTCTAAGACTTCTTTATCGTCAAATCCCCATGTAACACTAGCAACTGGTAAATCCATACGTTTACATGAAACAATATCTCTTGTTTCATCACCTATATATAATGTCTCATCTAAATTAAGATCATAATTTTTAATGAGTTTTTTAAGTATTTTTTCTTTCTTTAAATATTTAGCTCTACCATATATTTTTTCAAATACATCTACTTCATATTGATTGGTAAATACTTCAATATTTTTTACACTATTAGAAGATACAATAAATAATTTTATACCTGCATCATTTAATGCATTTAATAATTCAATCATGCCTTCATAAGGTTTAATCTCATGCATGACTAAACTAATAGCTTTTCTAACTCTTCTAGCGATTTTAGGTAATTTAAATACAGATAAATCATGTACTCTAAATTTATCAACTAGTGATAGAGTTTTTAAATGGTCAAATTCCTCTTCAGGAAATTGTTTGATCCCATATTGATTTGTAATGTTTGAATATACTTGATACGCGAAAGCTTTTGTATTTGCAATCGTTCCATCAAAATCAAATATGATTGTTTTTATCATAATGATGACCTTCCTTTTTGTAACCCTATTTTAACATGAATTAGACTGTTGATAAATTATTTATACAAGATTTACACTTTTTATTGCATAATATGAAATAAAAAGTTCATTTCCAATGGAAACAAACTTTATTATATTGGATTATCTTAAATTAATCAACATAAAAATGTAAAAACCAAGCTTTAGAAAAAGCAAAATTAAAATCTTCATCATAATTTGTCCTTGTAGATTTGAAAACTTTAAAAAACATCTTAAAGTATAAATAATTTACACCAACAAAAAGAACTGTTGAAAAAATTATAGGATAAATGATATGATTACAAAGCAATGTTAGCACCCAAAAAAATATAGCAGAATTAAGAATCTCATGAATTTCAAAAATTAATATTTCAGCACTGAAAAATCCTTTTCTAACTGCTTTAAAGGTGGAATTCTTCCTAAGTGGATCTTTTTTCATTAATACCTTATAAAAAATATTTTGAATTAAATTTTTATTGATACTGTTATTTTCATAGTTCATTAATTGAGTTATTGTTTGACAACATGCCCAATAAACTTCCTTATATACTTTGTATCTTATTATGATAATAGATAACAAAAACCCAATCAACGATAACCCACCAAATAATACCATACGGAAGACATCATTAAACATCTCTATGCTATAAGCAAATGGCGTAAGAAATGATACTAAAGTTAAATAAAAAATAATTATTTGATCTCTTTTTGATTGTTGCAAAGTTAATTCATTAATTGATAATTCATACAATTTAACAAAATCATAACTTTTATTTATTTTTAAACTACTGGATTTTGGTTCTAGGTACTTAAATATTTTTTTCTCTTTCATTTATTGATCCCCCAAAGTTTTTATCTACAATTATTTTTAGTTTTTCATAATTTTTTTTATTATTAGCAGCTATTAATGGTACAGCTTTATTATGTTCTAATCGTTGATCAAAAGTAGTCCCTATAACTCCACCAGCTTCTAAAAGAATTAAAGAAGCAGCACCGTAATCCCATGGATACACTTGAGCTTCAAAATAAAGATCTACTCTACCACTCGCTAAATAACATAACTCTAATGCACATGATCCAAATCTTCTTATGTCTACACATTGCAAATAAGTTTCAGTCATTATATTTAAACATTTCTGCATTAATTTTTTATTATACACACTTAGTGATGTACAAAATAAGCTCTCTTCAAAAGTCGAATTAGATACTTCGATTTTATCATTATTCAAGAAAGATCCCTCTCCTTTTATTGCTTTAAATAACTCTTTAGTCATAGGATTATATACTAAACCTAAAATAATATCCCCTTCTACCATTAATGCAATGCTGATCGCATAATGGGGAATAGTACGCATGAAATTATTTGTTCCATCAATCGGATCAACAATCCAAGTATAATCATTAAATTTAACCTCATCATTTTCTTCACCATAAATTGAACTACCTGGTATAAGTAAACTTAACTGTTGGTTTAAATATTTTTGAATAGCAAGATCTACATTTGTTACAAAATTGTCTTTAGTGTCTTTTGTTTCAATTGTAATTGAATCACAATTAATAAATAGTTCACTGGCTTTAATAACTATTCTTTCTAATTCATCCATTATTTTTTTCATATGCGACTCCTAGTTTATTATATATATTTTATCATTTGATAAGAATTAATACAATAAACGAAAAAAAACACCTGTAGAAAGGTGTTAAATGCATTTGGAGGCCTCAAACGGATTTGAACCGATGATCAGGCAGTTGCAGTGCCTTGCCTTACCACTTGGCTATGAGGCCGTCATGCGCTATATCATTATACCCTTTTAAACCTATGCTTGTCAATCAATTTTTAAGTCATTTTTAAACTTAGCAATCCACAGGTCAATCGCACTCATTATATGGTTATATGTTTCTTCAAAATTACCTGAATAATATGGATCAGGAATAGATTTAACTACGTTATTCTCTAAAACATCTAAAAACAAGTGTACTTTATAACCCAATTTAGGATTCATTTTAATTAGATCTCTAACATTCTCTTCATCCATACCTATGATATAGTCAAAGGATTCAAAATCTGATTGCGTAATTTTAGTGGCTTTCATACCTTTTGTATCAATATTATTAGCAGTTAATATTTTTTTGGTACCTGGATGTGGTGGATTACCTATTTCCCAACTTGAGGTTGCTCTAGATTCTATGTAAATTTTATTTTCTAGTTTTAAGTCTTTAACTTTCTTTTTAAATAAACCTTCTGCCATTGGTGATCTACATATGTTACCAAGACAAACGAATAATACTTTTATCATATAATCACTCCTTGCCATATTATAACATAGACTTAATAAAATTTACTTAATTAGCACTTAAGTGTTGACAGTGCCAAAAACTTGAATTATAATAGTATTGGCAATTGATAGTATAGACTGCCAAAGGAGGTATTTTATGAATTTTCAACAAATGGATGATTATAATAATGATCCTAAAATATTAGAAAAATTTGGTAGAAATATCGTTGAAGAAGTAAAGAAAGGTAAAATTGATCCTGTTATTGGTCGTGAAGACGAAATCAGACGTGTGATCAAAATATTATCAAGAAAAACTAAAAATAATCCAGTATTAATCGGTGAACCAGGTGTAGGTAAAACTGCCATCGTAGAAGGTCTAGCGAGACGTATTGTTGATAAGGACGTTCCATTAGGATTAGAAAATAAAATCATTTATGAACTTGACTTAGCCTCACTCGTTGCTGGTGCAAAATTTAGAGGTGAATTTGAAGAACGTTTAAAAGCTGTTCTTAAAAAGATTAAAGAATCAGATGGTGAAATCATATTATTTATTGATGAAATCCATTCGATAGTTGGTGCTGGTAGAGTTGATGGTGCTATGGATGCATCAAATATGCTTAAACCTATGCTAGCGCGTGGTGAACTTCATTGTGTTGGTGCAACCACATTAAATGAATACAGAAAATATATCGAAAAAGATACCGCATTAGAGCGAAGATTCCAAAAAGTCGTTATTGATGAACCAACAGTTGAAGATACAATTAGTATCTTAAGAGGATTAAAATCAAGATTTGAAGCGCATCATGGTGTTCATATTTCAGATCCAGCAATTATTGCTGCTTCTGTGTTATCTAATAGATATATATCAGATAGATTCTTACCTGATAAAGCCATCGATTTAATCGATGAAGCTTGTGCTTCTATCCGTATGGAAATCGACTCTATGCCAGTTGAATTGGATAATGTAACTAGAAAGTTATTACAATTAGAAATTGAAAAGACTGCATTAGATAAAGAAACAGATCCTATTTCAAAAGATCGTTTAGTTAAAATTAAAGAGGAAATCAAATCTTTAAAAGAACAAGATAAAATCCTTCGAAAGAAATGGGAAGACGAAAAACGTCATTTAAACGCAATCAAAGAAAAGAAAAATAAATTAGAAACTATGCGTAATGATTTACAAAATGCATTAAATGATGGTAATTATCAAAAAGCTGCTGAACTACAATATGCGAAAATACCTGAGTTAGAAAAAGAAATTAATGAGATGAGTGATGATGCTTCTACTGAAGATAAATTATTAACTGAAGTTGTATCAGAAGAAAGCATCGCAGAAATTGTATCTAAATGGACTCAAATCCCTATCTCTAAACTCTTATCAGGTGATAAAGAAAAACTTCTACATTTAGAAGAAACGCTTAAGAGACGCGTCATTGGACAAGATCATGCACTAAGATTAATCAGTGACGCTATCATTAGACAACGTGCAGGCATCAAGGATGAAAATAGACCAATTGGATCGTTCCTATTTTTAGGACCTACTGGTGTTGGTAAAACTGAGGTCGCCAGAGCTTTAGCTGAAAGTTTATTTGATAGCGAACATCAAATTGTACGTATTGACATGAGTGAATATATGGAATCTCATAGTGTTTCTAGACTTATTGGTTCTCCTCCTGGATATGTCGGTTATGATGAAGGTGGACAACTAACAGAAGCGGTTAGAAGAAAACCATATTCAATCATCTTATTTGATGAAGTAGAGAAAGCTCATCCTGAAATATTTAATGTGCTACTTCAAATATTGGATGATGGTAGATTAACTGATAACCAAGGACGTACAGTAGACTTTAAAAATACAATCATAATAATGACTTCTAATATTGGTAGTGAACTACTTCTATCAAATGAAGATGATGCACATAAGAATGTTTTAAATCTTGTAAAATCAAGATTTAAACCAGAATTCTTAAATCGTATTGATGAACAAATCATTTTCAATCCATTAGGATTAACTGTTCAAGTTAAAATTGCAGAAAAATTATTAAAAGATTTAACAACGCGTTTATTAGATAAACACATCGATTTATACTTTGATGAGTCTGTTGAAAAATATGTAATCAAACATGGCTTTAATGATGAATATGGTGCAAGACCATTGAAACGATTTATCCAAAGACAAATTGAAACATTTATCGCAACTAAAATGATTGAAGGTGAATTAGTGCCTCATCATGCTTATAATGTAGTTGTAGAAGATGATCAATTAGTACTAAAAGAAAAAGGAAGAGATTAATTTCTCTTCCTTTTGATTATTATAATATACCTAAACTTCTTAAACTTACAATAATAATAAAGATTGTAAGTACCGATCCAATAGATGTCCATACAACTAGTTGACCAGCGAGTTGTCCATCATTATCCATTTCTTCTGCCATAATCACTGATGATACAGCAACCGGTGATGCAAATAACGCAATCAATGCTGGAAATACACCATCGAAATTGTTATTTCTTAAAGAAATGAAATATGCAGCTACTAATATAATAAGTGGTGCAACAACAATTCTCCATAATGAACCAAATATAATTTGTTTCTTTAATTTCTTAACAACTGAAATTTCAAACTGTCCACCAAGTGCAATTAACGCTAACGGTGATGCAGTCCCTTTAATCCATTCAATCACTTGATATACTGGAGCAAGTTGATTTTTAATCATAAATACTGGTATGCCTTCAGCATCAACAGGAATAAATGATCTAATCACCAATGCGATAACACCAATAAATACTGCGATAATTAAAGGATTTTTTACAATGTTCTTTAAAATCGCAAATGGATCAATTTTACCATGTTCATTCTTTTGAAACATTGATAAACTGATTACTGCTAATATATTACTGATTGGAATTGCAAATGCAAACAAGAATGACATCACAGTAATCGCTTCATTACTACCTAAAGCTTGTGCAAGTGGTAAACCGATTAGAGCGAAATTTGATCTAAAAGCACCTTGTAAAATAACACCTTTTTGTTTAGGGTCTTTAATGAATAAAATAACTGTAACAAACGCCAGTAAGAAAATGAGTAATAATCCACCGACTGAAAATCCAATTACCGTCCAATTGATATTAGATAAACTCTCTACAGAGTAGATGTTATAAAATAATAATATTGGTAAAGCAATTCTAAAAATAAACTTATTTAATTGAATAAAGAATATATCACTTAAAAACTTAATGTGTTTTAAAAAGTATCCAAATAAAAATAATAAAATAATGGGTAAAACTGCGTTTAACGCGAATAAAAATGCATTCATAAAATTAACCTTCTATCTTTCATTACTTAAACATTGTAACATAAAGAAGGCTATAAAAAAAGAAGCATAAGCTTCTATTTTTTAGAATAATCTTGTTTTCTTACTGTTCCGTCTAATTTGTGTATTACTATAGACGAATCTTGGTTTTCTGCAAGAGTTTTAGCATATTCAATAGCTTCTGCTTGTGTCTTGAAGAATTTAATTGTTTTTTGAGATCCTTCTTTACGAACACGCCATTCTTTATAATGTGCTGTGTTTTCTTTTTTATTTTGTGAGATATGATACTTAGCTGGTTTAGCTTTTTGATCATCTTCGTTTGCTTCTACAGGTTTAGGTTCAGCTTTTTTAGGTGCTGCTTTTTTAGGTTCTTCAGGTTTTTCTTCCTTAACAGGAGCTTTCTCAACTTTTGGCTCAACTGGTTTTGGAGTTTCTACAGGTTTAGGTTCTTCTTTTGGTGCTTTTTCTTCAACAACAGCTTTTTCAGCCTTTTTAGCCGCTTCAGCTTCTTTTAATTTTCTAGCCGCTTCTTTACGGGCTCTTCTTTTTTTAAAACCAAACATTTTTTTAATCCCCTTTTCCTCATTATTTATTTTACCTTTATTATAATCTTCACAAATAAAAAAAACAAGAAATCTATCTCAATAGAAAATAATACGTAAAAAAAACACCCTTGCGAGGGTGTTTTAGTACTTATTTAGTAGTTTTTTCAGGTTTAGCTTCAGCTTTTTTAGGTTTAACCTCTTCTGCTTTAACTTCTACCTTTACTTCTTTTTCTTCAGCATCTTTAGCACTTCCTAAAAATTTAGGTAAGTCCATACCAGCCATATTGAATAATTCATTCATTGGTGGAATTGATTTCATTAAGTTTTGAGCAAAGTTGGCTGTTGAAGAATTTCCTTCACCATTACCAGAATCCCAAACAGTAATCTTATCAAATTTAAGATTTTGAATAGCTTTAACTTGAATTTCAACAAGTTGTTCTAACTTATCAGCAATTAACATCTTAACAGCTTTATCAGCATCGTTACCAGCTGCAACTACTAATTGTTTGAAACCTTCAGCTTGTTTAGATAATAACTCAAAGTTACCACGTGCTTCAGCATCTAATTTAGCAAAGATTGCATCAGCTTGACCTTTAGCTTCTCTTCTTAATACTTCAGCAGCAGCTTCCGCTTCAATCACTCGTTTTTCACGATCAATTTGTGTTTTAACGATAACGTCAGCTTCAAGTGTTGCTTTTTCACGACTAGCACGAGCTAATTCGGCATTTTGTTCAGCGACATATGCTTCTTCTTTAGCTTTCGCAGTTGCTGTCATTTCAGCTACTGTAGCTCTTCTTAATGATTCAGCTTCAACCTCACGACGAGATGCATTTGTTTTAGAGATATCAGCTAATGAAGCATTTTCCCCTTCAACTGCAAGTGCATTCGCAGATGCAACAGATACTCTTTGATCACGAAGCGCGTTTGCTTCACCAATAGAACCATCTCTAGTTTTTTCAGCTACACTCTTCTTAGCATCATTGATCGCTTTAGCAGCAGCTTCTTTACCTAACGCTTCGATATATCCTGATTCATCGTTGATATCTGTAACGTTAACGTTGATTAATCTTAAACCAATTTTCTTAAGTTCTGATTCAACGTTACCACTAACAGCTTCTAAGAATTTATCTCTGTCTGTGTTGATTTCTTCGATATCCATTGTTGCTACAACTAATCTTAATTGACCAAAAATGATATCTTTTGCTAACTCTTGGATTTCACCAAGTCTTAAACCTAGAAGACGTTCTGCGGCATTTTGCATAACACCTTGTTCAGTTGAAATTGCAACTGTAAATCTTGATGGAACGTCAATACGAATATTTTGTCTAGACAGTGCATTTACTAAATCTACTTGAATTGACATTGGTGTCAAATCAAGGTATTGGTATGCTTGAATAAACGGAATAATGAATTTTACCCCTCCATGTATACAGTTAGCCGATTTGTTTACTCCATCTTGTTTTACACGACCATAAATAACTAAAATCTTGTCAGATGGACATTTTCTAATTCTTGAGATGATGAATACTAATACCATAACAGCTATAACTACTACAGTTATAATAATCCCTGAAATGATACCTGCATCTACAGCTAGTACATCTGGTCTCAAGCTTCTTAATACATTAAAACCCATTTACTTTCTCCTTTTTATTTTTTTAATCATCTTGTGATGATTTTATATTTTTTTTATACCTTTAAAGTTAGCATTAATAACTCTAAGGCCAACTTTATTTAAAACTTCTTCACAAATGTTTAATGAACTTTCAATAAACCCATCTCTATCATTGATGATTTCAGTAAAGGTCAATTTCACAACTGTTCTTCTGATTTGTCCTATTAATATGCCAGTTGCAAGCTCTTGTATTTCATAAGTTTTCAAACCTAAAAGTCTTTCAGCAGCATTTACATTTGTTGGGCTTTCAGAAGAAATCGCAATTTTCATAGCAACATTAATTTCCAATTCTTCATTAGTTCTAGTGATTGAATTTTTATCTTCCACATTAATAGAAATAGGTTTCAAGTCTAAAAATTGATAAGCCTGTACAAAAGGTGTTATAAATTTCACACCACCATGTACTACAACCGCAGATACTTGTTTACCTTGAACTGTTACTTTGCCATAAATCACCATAAGTTTATCTGGTGGGCATTTTTTCAATCTTGATAGAATAAATACTATTGTCAATACAACGATCACAACTAACGTGACAGATATAGTTATAATTTCAATTGAATCAACTAATATATTCATTCCAATCATATGAACCCCTCCATAAAAATAAATTATTTTTTACTTGCTTTTGTAACAATTAATGTTGAACGATCTGAAAGTCCAACAACTTTAACTTCTTTATTAGATAAGATATCTTCTTCATCATCAGTAATTGCTTCTAATTCGACATATCTATCTTCTAATACTAAATTAACTTTACCTTTACCTGATCTATCCTTAGGTACGCGCATATAAACTGTTGCTGAACTACCAATTGCTTTTCTATAATCAATATTTCCTGAATTTTCTAATTTAAGTGCTTGATTTAAAGCGTAAGCTAATAAATATGCTGCGATAAAACCAGCAACTGCACCAATTAATGTAGAAATCCAAGGATTTAAATAATCAAGCATAAGCATTGTAACCCATGAACCCATACTGAAAAATGCGAGCACACCGCGAATTGTTAAGATTTTTAAACCACCGATATCTGTGATTGGTTCATTATTAAACACATCCACTGATCCATCAAAATCTGATACACCATCGATATCGCCTATACTATCTAGGCCATCAAGCCCATCTAAACCATCAAATCCATCAAACTCTGAATTGTCAAATCCTATTAACATTAACAGAATTAAAAGAACCATTAAAGACGTTGCAGCTACTGCAACAATAAATAAAATTTGTTGGTAATCTGTTAAACCATTCCACCACATAATTAGTACCCCCTTACTGTTATTTGTACTTAATTATTATACCATATTTTTAATTATTTTCAAATATTATTGGTATTTTTCAAACCAATTCGTAATTTCATTTAAACGTTTAATTCTTGCATAAGGCTTACCACTTCTAGATAATTCATGCGTCTCACCTTTAAACCAAACAAACTTAGTATCAACATTTTTGTACTTTAAAACTGTATATAGTTGCATTGCTTGTTCTATTGGACATCTATAATCTTCATCTGAATGAATGAATAAAGTTGGAGTCACCATTTGATCAGCATATTTAAGTGGAGATTGTTGCCACATTAAATCTAAATCATCAATTGGTGTTGATGCTGTTTGATCTTTAGCAAAATAATAACCAATATCTGAAGTACCAAAGAATGATACCCAGTTAGTAATCGATCTTTGTGTTACTGCCGCCTTAAATCTATTTGTATGTCCTATGATCCAATTGGTCATGAATCCACCATATGAACCACCTGTAACATATAAATGATCTTGATCAATTTGTGATATTTTCTTTAAGATAAAATCTGTATAAGACATAATATCATCATAATCAACTGTTCCGTATTTACCTCTGATATCAGCGAACACATCACCTTTACCATCTGATCCAGTTGGATTACAGTAAATCACGAAATATCCTTGGTTTGCCCAATATTGCATTTCATGATAATAGATTGACCCATAAACAGTTTTTGGTCCACCATGAATATCTAGAATCATTGGATAAGTTTTTTCTCTATCATAATCATAAGGATAAAGGACAAAACCTGTGACTTCATGGTCTTTTTTCTTTAAGACAAACTTCTTAGGTTTTGCCACATAGTAATCTTTAATTGTTCTATAATTTAATCTAGTTAATTGTTGATCTCTACCATGGTTGAATGCGTATATTTCTTGAAGTCTTTGTTTTAATTGACCCACAAAATATATTTTTTCTTCGACCATTGTAAGACCTTCAATAGAGCCATTAGCTTTATAAATGACTTCAATTGTTCCATCACAGTTTAATGCGTGGATTTCATTATGATCATCAATTGTTGAAATAAATATTAATCTCTCTTTATCTCTTAAGATTTGTGATTGTCCACCTAGGCGAACATCTGATCCAACAGATGTACCAATCGATTGACCATATTCAGCAAACAATTCTAAATCTCCATCTTTAATGACATAAAAATCATCATTTTGATTTATACCATATTTTTGATGGTTATTCGCTGCACAGATTAATTTATCACCTAAGAATTCTATAAATGATATTTCATAATCTTTTTTATTATAAATGGTTGTTGTTTCTTCTGTTTCGAATGTATATTTATAAACACTAGAGAATGGAGATACTAAATCTGCATCCGGTTTTGCAGTATAGAATAAATGGTTATCATCTTTTGATAATAAGACCTGATCTATTCTACTATTTTGTTCGTTAATTTGTTTAAATACTTTAGTTGTAACGTCATAAATGTATAATCTAGATAATGCATCAGTAATAAAACCTCGCCCATTAAAATAAAATGGAGCTTTTTCAATATCTTCATATAATTTATTTCTTTTTCTAGTTTTTAAATAAGCTTTTCTTGATTTCTCATCAGCAGTCATTAAAATTTCATCCGCCTTTGAAATTGAAGATTGAATAATAAGTTTATTACCCAAAACTTTAACAATGTTTAATGGAAATGAAAACTCATAAGCTTTAGTCATTTTCTTTGTTTCAAAATTATATCTATAGTAAATACTATAGAATTCTTTTTTTAATTTTTCTTCTGACTTGTTTTTTGCGTAAGGAAATAATATTGTATCATTATCTTCCCAAATGAAATTGCCATTATCCTTTAATTGAATAAGTTTTGCCATCTTGTAATTTTCAATACGGTATAAATCATAAACATATCGATTTTTTTCCATATCTGCTTTCGCACTTAAAAATGCAACTTTATCTTGTGCAGGATTCGACTTCATTTGAGAAATAAACTTGAATTTAGTAAATAAATCTACCTCTATTCTATCCATCTCAATCACCCTCTCGTATTGTATTCATTATAATATAATGAAGTAATTTAGTAAATAAAAAAAGGATGTTTCACATAGAAACATCCACTTTTATTATGTTTTAGATAACGAAGTTACCTTTTTCGAATACTTTGACTTCTTTTCCATCATAAGTTGTTCCTACGATTTCCATGTCTTCATTACCAAACATGAAGTCTACGTGATTCATTGAATTATTATATCCACGTTTTTCTAATTCAGCGATTGGCGCACCAATACCACCTTTGATATTCATTGGATATGCTCTACCTAAAGCCATATGACAAGATGCATTTTCATCAAATAATGTGTTTAAGAATAAAATGTTAGTATCTGAGATTGGTGATTGATGAGAGATTAATGCAATTTCACCAATATATCTTGATCCTTCATCTGTATCAAGTAATGCTTTTAATGTAGCTTCTTCTTTTTCAGCACCAAAATCTACAACTTTTCCATCTTCAAATTGAAGCCAGAAGTTTTCAATTAATTTACCTTGGTAATTAAGTGGTTTAGTTGATACAACTCTACCTTTAGTACCTAACTTATATGGCATTGTAAATGTTTCTTCGGTTGGAATATTTGGGTTGAAATATGTACCGTTTGCAGCGTGTTCTCCACCACCTGCCCAAACGTGATCTTTAACTAATTCAACAATTAAATCTGTACCGATTGAATTTTTGAAATGTAGGTGTTTAAAATTTAAATCATTAAGTACTTTATTATGCGCTAATAATACTTCGTTATGTGCATCCCATGCAGCAATTGGATCTTTACCTTCATATACACGACTTGCATTAAAGATTGCGTCCCATAAAGCTTCTACTGCATCTTCTTCACTTAATTTAGGAAATACTTGTTTAGCCCAAATAGGATTTGGAGCAGCAATAATTGTCCATTGTGATTTATTACCCATCATGTGTTCTCTCCAGAAACTAATTGCTTTACTTGTAGCAATCATAGATTTTGAAGATTTAGCTGGATCAACATCTTTTTGTAATCCAGGAATTGGTGATGATACTGAAATAAATGCAGCACCTGTTTCTACATAATAACGATATTTAGCTACGATGTGTTCTGGAATTTCTTGAATTGTTTCATCAGATGCATTTAATAAATACTCTCTTGTTACAAATTCATCTCCCCACTCCATAAATACTTGTCTTGCACCAGCAGCATAAGCTTCTTTAGCAACTTCACGTGCGATTAAAACTGTATCAGTAGATGCTCTAACAACGACGTTTTGTCCTTCTTGAACATTCGCACCAACTTTAACTGCTAAACGTGCTAATTTGTTTAATAATTCTTGTTTTGGCATTTTATATTCACTTCTTTCTACTTTTCTTAATATTTATATTAACATAATTTTTATAGTTTATAAAAAAAAGTCTAAATTAGACTTTTTTATTCAGGAATAGTAATAATTCTTAATGAATTAGTTGTTCCATGTTGTTGTGCCCAACCAGATGTAATAATGATTTGTTGACCAGCAACGAATCCATTTGATTTAGCAACTTCAATAGCAACACCATCATATTGAGTATAATCAGTTACATCATCTCTGTAAACTGTAAATACGTTATTATAGTATGCTAAATGATGACATGTATCTAAGTGGTCAGTTACAGCAAATACAGGTACTGATGGTCTGAATTTAGTAATACGTCTTGCAGTACCACCTGTTTCAGTGAATGCTACGATTGCAACAACGTTATCTAATGCTAGAGCAGTTTGTGCTACAGCGATACCGATTGCATCATTTACTGTACCTTGTGCAGTTGTAATTGATTTTTCTAAAATTGCATCATAGTTAATATTTGGTTCAATTGCTTTAGCGATTGTATCCATTGTTTGAACTGCTTCAATTGGATAATCACCAGCTGCAGATTCACCTGATAACATAATTGCATCTGTACCATCTAAGATTGCATTAGCAACGTCAGAAGCTTCAGCTCTTGTAGGTCTTGGTGATTGCATCATTGATTCTAACATATGAGTTGCAGTAATTACTGGTTTACCCATTGCGTTAGCTGTTTTGATAATTTTCTTTTGGTAAAGTGGAACTAATTGAGTTGAAACTTCAACACCTAAGTCACCACGTGCAACCATAACACCGTCTGATACTTCTAAGATTGATTCAAGATTGTCAACACCTTCTTGATTTTCAATTTTAGCGATTAATTCGATATATGGTTTACCAGCTTTTTCTAAGATTTCTCTAATTTCTAAAACATCTTCTTTTCTTCTTACGAAAGATAAAGCGATCATATCAACATTTTGTTCAGCAACGAACACGATGTCATCATGGTCTTTTTTAGAAACGAAAGGCATAGATAATTTAACATTAGGAACGTTAACACCTTTACGTGTTTTAATAACACCAGGGTTATTGATTTCACATTTTAATACGCCATCGCCTACTTCAACTACGTTTAATCTCATTTTACCGTCATCGATTAAAAGGTAATCTCCAACTGAAATATCATTATATAACTCATCACAGTCGATGTGGAATCTGTCATGGTTACCTAAAATAACTTCTTTATGAACTTCAACGATATCTCCCTTTTTGAAAGTCGCGAATCCGTTTTCGAATTGACCACAACGAATTTCAGGACCTTTAGTATCCGCTAAGACACCAATGAATTGATTTTTCTCTTTTGCAACGCCTCTAATCATAGCGATTCTATCGCCATGTTCTTGGTGATTTGCATGAGAGAAATTTAATCTAGCAACGTTCATTCCAGCATCGATCATTTTACCAATCATGACAGGATTATCAATAGCTGGACCAACTGTACAAACGATTTTAGTTTTTCTTTTCATATTTATAAAAACTCCTATTCTTTTTTTCCATACCTATTATACCATTTTCAAATTATTTTCATAGAAAAAGCCAATCCTTGAAAACATTTACATTCAAGTTTTGGCTTGTTTTTACATAATTTAGCGATAATTCCCTAGGAAAAATACAGCAATTGTACCTGGACCAGAGTGTGCGCCAATAACTGGACCTATCACACCATAAACTACATTCTTATAACCTATTTCATTTTTTATAAGTTCAGCAGTAAATTCAGCATCCTTAACATCATCACCATGTGATATAAATATTGTTTGATTTTCTAAATCATTCGCTCTTTCTTTGACTAATTCAACAAGTGTTTCAAGTGAGGTTCTACGTCCTCTTGCTTTTTTCACTGGTACGAGTCTTCCTTCGTTATCTACATGAAGCACTGGTTTAACTTTTAATAGTGATCCTACAAGTGCTGCAGCACCTGATAAACGACCACCACGCTTAAGTGTACCTAGATCATCAACAGTAAATATATGAACTAATTTTAATTTATTATCTTCAACAAAATCTCTTACTTCTTCTATAGTTTTACCCTTATTAGCTTCTAAATACGTATAATAGACTAATAAACCTTGGCCCATTGATGCACAAAGTGAATCAACAACTAATAGTTTACGATCAGGATAATCAGCCAATAATGTTTCTGCAGCAAGTCTTGCAGATTGAACAGTGCCTGATAATGCTGATGAGAATCCTACATATAAAATATCTTTTCCTTCTTTTAGGAATGGTTCAAAAAACTCGATAAATTGTCCAACATTAATGAGTGATGTTTTAGCAACTTCCTTATTTCTAAGTTCTTCATAGAAAGTTTTAATCTTTAAGTTTCTTTCATCAGGATAATGAAAATGTACTTCTCCTTTAATTTCTACAGAAAGAGGTACTACTTCTATTTTCATATCTGTTACTTGTTGTTGTGTTAAATCACTACAAGAGTCTGTCGCAATAATAAATTTTCTATCCATGTAAAACCCTCCGATACATATTTGTATATATATTTTATCACGTAATAATTTTTATGAAAAATTTTTTGTCTTGTTTATATCATATCATATGATATATAGATTTAGTAAATACGTTTTCATAAATTTTATTTTATTTATGGGTTGCATTAATTTTTCTTTAATGATAAGATTTGATTACGCAAAGCAAAACAGCTTTGGAAAATCCAAGATAGGCTATGAAATAGTCCTTGAGTATATATATTTTAGTAAAAATGTATGCTTAAGCGATGTAGTCCTTGAGTATACGAGATGGTTATCTTCGATGCTTGATGGTTCATAGTCCTTGAGTATAAGAAGGTATTTTTTTTATTTTCTTTTTCAAGGACCAGAAAACCATCCTTGATAATTCAAAGTCTTCTGCGTAAGACTTTTTTATTTTAAATAAGAGGAGAAAAGAAAATGAAAAAAATTATGTTAGGTTTATTAGTTTTAGTAGCAACAATTTCGCTTGCTGCATGTGAGGAAGCAACTGCTTCTAATGTTTTTGACTTTATTATAGATGATAGTTATACAGAATATCTTGTAATGGAAACTTCTGCTGATTATCCTCCATTCGAAAACATTGAAGAAGTTGATGGTAAGAACACTGTTGTAGGTGTTGATATTGAAATTGCTAAGGCAATCGCTAAAGCAGCTGGAAAAAACTTAAAAGTTATTCACAAAGGTTTTGATTTCTTAATTACAGATATTCAAAATGGTAAAGCTGATTTTTCTATTGCAGCATTAACACCAACAGTTGAACGTATGGAACAAGTAGATTTTTCTAATATCTATCTTGCATCAGAAAATGATCAAGTAGCTGTTATTAAAGCAACTGATGCTTCTATCTACACTTCTATTGCTGATGTTAATTTAGCAACTATTAGAATTGGTGCTCAAACTGGATCATTACAATCTTATATCCTACAAGACGAAGCTCCAGATGCACAAGCTACATATTTACAAGATTTAAATACATTATTTGAAAATTTAAGTAATGGTCAATTAGAAGTTATCCTTTCAGAAAAAACAGTTGCAGAAACTTATATCGCATCAGAATATTCTGATTTAATGATCGGATTTGAAGTTGAAACTGAATATAGTGGTAATGCAGTAGCAGTTCAAAAAGGTAACACTGAGTTAATGACAATCATCAATGATACAATCGCTGAGTTAATCGCTGACGGCCAAATTGAAGCTTGGGTTGAATACTATTCTTCATTATATACTGATTAATTATGTTTGATTCATTGTTAGAATTTTTAACAGATTTTGATTTTCTGTTAAATCCTAATAACATTAGAATGCTATTTCAAGGTCTATTTATGACCTTGATTTTAGCGTTATTATCTGTTTTATTAGGTGCAATACTTGCAGTCATCCCTGCTTTCATGCGTATGAGCAATAATAAGTTCTTAAAAGCTGTTGCTACAACTTATGTTGAAGTTATACGTGGTACACCTATGTTAGTTCAAGTATTACTTATTTACCAATTAATGAAATTACCACTTATTTTATTCCTTGGTATTGATATGGGTTCATTTATCCCTGGGTTAGTTGCATTAGTTATTAATTCTAGTGCATATATTAGTGAAGTGATTAGAGCTGGTATTCTAGCTGTTGATAAAGGTCAAACTGAAGCAGCAAGATCACTAGGTATGTCACCTTCACAAACAATGATAAAGATTATTCTACCTCAAGCAATTAATAACATCATCCCTGCACTAGGTAATGAATTTGTTACAATCATTAAAGAAACATCAATCTTCATGTATTTAGGTGTTGCAGAACTTATGTTCCAAATCAACATTATTAAATCAAATACATTTAGAATCACACATGTATATATCATTGCTGGTATATTATATATGATGTTAACAATTCCTTTATCTAAAGTTATGAATAAACTTGAAAGGAGATTACGTTATGCCTACGGTAAATAATATTATAGAAATCAATCATTTAACAAAGACATTTAATGAAGATCTTCATGCGGTAAATGATGTAAGCCTTACAATTAAAAAAGGTGAGGTTGTATCTATTATTGGTCCATCTGGAAGTGGTAAATCGACATTGCTTCGTTGTATTAACTTCATGGAAATCCCTACATCTGGAGAAGTCATCTTTGAGGGTACGCCACTATTCATTAAGGATAAATCAATCAATCAACTAAGACAAAAAATTGGTATGGTATTTCAATCATTCAACTTGTTCCCTCATCTTAACGTATTAGATAATATCATCATCTCTTTAACAACTGTTTTAAAGATGGATAAACCATCAGCTATTGATATCGCAAAATCCTTACTTAAAAAAGTTGGTCTTAGTGATAAGATTGATAGTTATCCAGCACAATTATCTGGAGGACAAAAACAGAGAATTGCGATCGCTAGAGCATTAGCGATGAATCCTGATGTCATGTTGTTTGATGAACCTACTTCTGCACTTGATCCTGAAATGGTCGGCGAAGTATTATCGGTAATGAAAGATTTAGCAAAAGCTGGTATGACTATGGCAATCGTCACACATGAAATGGGTTTTGCTAAAGATGTTTCTGATCGCGTGATTTTCATGGCTGATGGCAAGATTGTTGAAGAAGGAAGCCCTGAACAAATTTTTAATAAACCTACAAAAGATAGAACGATTGACTTTTTAAAAAGAGTTAATCAAAAGTAAAGACTGATTTTTCAGTCTTTTTTTTATGATATACTATAAATAAATTAATCGTCATAGGGGGACATTATGAAACATAAAGAAATAAATATCGAACATCTAGATACATATGCAAGTAAATTCGGTTTTTCAGGTTTAATGTATATAAAAAAAGATGATAAGTCTTTCACTTATCAACATGGCTTTGAAGACCTTGAAATGAAGATTCCATTTAATTTAGAGACAAAGTTTACATTATCTATGTATAACTGGAGTTTGTTATGTATAGTCGCACTAAAATTAGTTGAAGAAAATAAATTAGATTTAGAAGCTACACTTAATACATATATAAGTGATTATAAATATGGAGATAAAGTTAAAATTAAACACCTCATATACCGTAATTCACAAATTGTTGACTATGTTAGTGGTATCAAATTAAATACTGATAGTTATCGAAACTCTGATGTTGTAACAAAACTTAAATCTGATTATCAAGAAGAAATGGTTGATATCAATAGAGATGTTTTTTATCAAGCTATTAATCAGTATGAATTATTAAAAACGCCTGGTGCTCAATATGCTTTTTCATTTTCTGAGTTATATATACTAAAAGATATCATAGAACATATCACTGATATGAAATTATCATTATATGTATCTACTTATATTCTAAGTCCTTTTAATATAGTTCATGACTTAGGAAATACTTCTTCAGTCGTTATGTATGGACAATCTAATGAACATTATCATATTTTATTAGATGTACCTAAAAATCTTGGTGATGTCATAACTTTACCTATTTCATCTTACATCGCTTTTTTTGATCATTTGATCAATTTAAAGTTTTTCTCAAAAGAAACTTATAAATTAACTCATCAAATGGTTGAAGAAGTTGGTATAGGATTTTATGAAGATTCAGATTATCATTCTTATTGGTTCTTCAACGGTGAACACAACGTGGAAATCATTTACTCAAAAAAAATGCATATGACGATGGTCATAGCTCATAATTATTTTGGTGATAGAGTGTTTAAAGATGGAAAATGGGATCACTTCTTTTTACATAGTAAAAAATATCTTATAAGTCATTTTATTGAACCTCACAAACCAAAACTCATCGCATTAAATAAAATCAATAGAACTGCAGCATATACGATTAGGATTGAAGATGATCAAAAAAGATATGTACCTAATGTTTACAAATGTCTTGCATACTCATATAAAGATAATGAATCCAAAAACTATATATTAACTGATCAAGGACAAACCATTGGGTTAGTCACTCTACATATCAATAAAGCCAAAGATGATTATAGTATCCGATTTCTACAAATCGACAAACATTATCAAAATAAAGGATATGGAAAAATACTTGTTAATTTAGCTTGTCAAAAATTAAAATCTTTTGGTGCAACTAAATTAGAAATTGGTGTTGTAGCTTCTAATAAAGCTGCTTATCATGTCTATAAAGCTTGTGGATTTGTTGAAACTGAAAGTTTTTCTGATTTTATTATTTTATACAAAAGTTTTAGTTAGTTGCTTATTATGATACTTAGCAATATAATCAAGATGTAATTAAATATATCTTTTGAGGTGATTTATATGATTAAAGTTGCTAAAGTCTTAGGCTATATTAATTTAGCCATATTGTCATTGATGGGGGCCTTTTTCATTCAATTTTTAATTGATAGTGCTAGTGGTAATGGGTGGGCTTTATTAGGACTTGTTATCATTGGTTTAATGTTTTCGATTGTCTCATTTATATTAACCATTCCATTTATCATCATTATCATAAAGATTGGTTATAACACAGCTAAATTATACAGTTATACTCATACAGCAATGTTAGTTTTAAGTATCGCAATGTTTTTAATTGGTACACTAATGTCTTAAATAAAAAAGAAAGATTGGAATTTTCCAATCTTTTTTCTTTATTCAACTTCTTTAGTTTTAATATTGTTATACGATACAAAGAAATAAGTAATTGCAGATATACCAATTAAATAGGTTAACCAGACGATGTCATTATGCCATCCACCAAATGGATCAAGCCCTTTAATATCTCTTACTGCAATGAGTGTATCACTAAATATGAGATTGACGTAACCTATAACAAGATATATGTATCTCTTAGTTTTACTTGATTGAATCACTGTTAGAGTAAACGGCGCTGCAATACCCCAAGAATAAACTAATGCAAGTGGTGATAATAATGGTTGACTTGGATTATTTACAAGCAATAACCAAATTAAGAAAATCCCTACATATACACTTGAAAATGTAATCAGCGTTCGTTTCTTTTCAAACTTCTCTTTATATTGAAGCATTGAGATAAACCACCAAATATGACCTAAGAAAAATCCTGCCATCCCTAATGGCATTCTAAGAGAATCAATTGCATAATCTCTAAATGCCCCTGCTAAAAACAAATCTCCCACAAAACAAAATAGGTAACCTAACATGACACTTACGACATGGAATTTTGATTTCCCATGACTTGTAACATATGTTAGTGCAAAGAATGCTAAAGTTAATTGATAAATATAACCTCTTGTAGCATTCAACCCAGTACGTTCAAATATCATCAATAAGATGAATATCGTTATGAGTGATAATGGTAAAAATCCTTGATGCTCTCTAATTTTTTGCATTTGATAATATCCTCCATTGAGGATATTATAACTTTATTTAATTTGAAATTCAAATTATTTGAACATGGATAATACATAAAAACTGATTTAAATCTCAAAGCAATTCTATTACTATGAATTATTATCTATATAATGTTCTATTGGTATAAATTATATTTCCTTGCTAGCAAACTTAAATCTTAAAAAATACATTTCGTTCAAATAATTTATACTATATGCCACATGATTATTTTCTGTATCATAGAAATATTCCCTTGCTATAAATCCCAATGTATCTACATCTTGAGCCATTATTTTATTGATTTTTGAAGGTATTTTTTCTATCGTCAAATGCCTTTTTGTAATATATTGGGGGTTATTGACATTGACACCTAGAACATCATAGTATGAAACATCATGTGATTTCTCAATATTAGGGAACTTATCTTTTAAATAGTAACAATAATTCACCATTTTAACATTCCCATCTCCATAATACTTCCTTTTTTCAATATATATTTTATCGCCTTTACTAAAATGATATTTTTTAGCAAAGTTTTCAGTTGCCGTTACTGTGCTATACTCATACAACTCAACTTTAACATCCTTATATGTTTCCTTGAGGATATTAGTCATAGGTGACACATTATCAAATATGACTTTATTGATTTGAAGGTCATTAAATAAATATTTATATTCACTTATTCTTCTAAAATATTTTTGTTTTTCTAATTTTTTAAAAGCACTTTCAATAATATCCAACTCAATTGAAGTAGATTTAGATATTTGAGTAGCATCATATATTTCACCTAAATAAGACGACAATGATACATATCTTTTAATTTGTTTAATGATTTGATCTTCTGACGACATATTAGATCTGTTGTCAAGAGACAATACTGTTTCATTTCTCATTTAGTAACTCCTTCAACTATAGTGTTTTTTGCTGGATACATAGTTCTAATATACGCATACAATTCATCATCATTTGTCATAAATCTGCATTCACTTATGAATAAAGGATCATCAACATCAATACCAAATATGTCACTTACTGTTTTATCTGCAATACCTATATGTAGATCATTTACTAGATAATTATCGTTTTGCTTCATGCCAAGGAATAGTTTATTGAATTCTAATTTATTATCTCGTATCAATTTGTCAGATATTTTACATTTATCTGCCATATATATTTCAACATACGCTAAACGATGATCTCTATCTGCGATAGAGTACTTATAGATTACAATTGTATCAATTTGAAACTCATCTACTAAATAATTTGTTAGATCTATTTTTATTGGTTTGGATATTAATATGGTATTTAACTCGAACCCTTCTCTATAAGGGAAAATTATTTCATGCTTATTTAAAACTTCAAAAATGTAAGTTGTTTCAAAATTAACAAAAGTACCTAACCCTTTAATTCTTTTAATCAAATCTTCATCTTCTAACATCCTATAAGCTTTACGCACAGCAAAACTACTAATACCATATATTTCTTCAAACTGTTTTTCTGTTGGGAGTAGCGAATTATGCTGAAAAATACGATTGCAAATATTTTCTTTAATTTCTTTATATATTTGTTTGTACAGTGGTATTTTCAATTCTTTATTTATTGTAATTAGTTTCATGAAGTCATCTCCCTTCTATTAATTGCATTCTTTTAATGATAAGTATATTATAGCCTCATTCATATTAAATGTAAATTATTACTTTCTATTACAAATTTAAAGAATAACAAAAAACCAACAGAAATAACTCATCTATTGGTCTTTCATATACTTGATTTCTTTATAATAAATCAATGACTTTATTAATGTATTCTATTATTATTCCAAATATAGATTGATCTTCAATCTCAAACTGATACAAGAAATCATGAACAGGTGTTAAGTAATTAGGTAGTGCTATATATGAATCGAGGATACCATAACTCAAAATAAGCAACAGCATCAATGCAATCAATCTAAAACTAGTCATAAGTATTTTGCTAAAAATTCTCTTATTTGTCGCCTTTTTAACTATTTTTTGATTAACACCTTCTGGAATGCTATATTTTTTATACTTATAAAATTTGAGTTCATGAGCTCTAATCAAATAATCTATTACCTCTGTCTTTTTATTGTCAACTACGACATTGAGACCACCTTCTTTGGCTATAAATAAAACTCTTTTTTTATTGCTGTTTTTCAGACTTTCAATAAATTCAGGTTTATCAGATTGACTTAAATCAAAGTTGCTAATGATCATCTCAATAACTTCTTCTTTAGTTATTGCATTTGGATATTTAATATTGTACTTGTACATCAAATCATAAATTTCTGATTTTACCGCAAATTTATCAATTTCTTGTTTAGAATTTTGATATGGAATACCATCAATATATCCGTAATAATCAAAGAAGAAATGATCAAATAACCGATTAAACTCATTTAGTGATAAATCATTCAAAGTTTTGTCATCTTGATTTTCATCAATATCTGTATTAACAATTTTTAGTTTTCTTTTATTAATCTCATTAATAATAAGTAATAACATTCGTTTCTTATATAAGTTAAGATCAAACTCTTCTTCTAATGCATCTGCTATTTGCTCAACTTCAATCTCTAGTTGTGGTAAATCATGTTCAGATGAGGTTTCTTGTTGATTCCAATATTGTTGTATTTCTACTTTCATTAAATCTATACGTTTTTGTCTTAATATAACAATGTATATATGTTCAAACATTCTATATATACTTTCTAAAGGTGCTTCTAATAGAAGATCAATGTATTTATCCAATGATATTTTTTTTCTGCCATTCTTTATTTTTGAACGTAACTTTAATTTTCTCATACAATTCTCCAAAGTTTGGATTTTTTTCTTTTTAGAAATAAGACAAGCATACTTATACCAAAAATAGGTGTGGCAGATAATGCCATATAATGTGTTTCATCTAATACAATTTCAAATTCAGACACTGTAGTATTTCCTGCAGCATCAGTGATTACTAAATCATAATTACCGACTCGATAGATTCTATGGCCTGATTCAATAATTTTTCCATTCAATAAGGCAATACCTTCGTTGAAATCTATTTCAACATACCCATCTCTAACGATAATCTCTTGATGTTGAACACCATTAATGATTGGAGACACATCATCTTTTATATCAATACGAACTTCAAAATGTTCACTTACTACGCCATCAGATATATCATATATTACAGTCACAGACATACGTTTTTTAATCAATTCTTCTGCCTCAACGCGATCAATAGTGTTCCCTGTTAATGTGTCTTTATATGAAATAGATACATCAAATCTATCATCTATATCCATGTGTAAAACATCATCATTAATCTCAGATTCATTCACTATTAATTCATCACTGATATTGACACCTAGATTTAGTCGCCATTTAGCATATAGTGTAACATTTCTAGCAGGCATTAATTCTAAATCAAAAGCATCTTGCATTCCTTCATCTAGATACCATCCATCAAAAAGATACTCTTCTCTTGTCGGTTCTTGTTCTATAATAATATTTTCTAAATAATCAAATGTTAATTGATCAATATTTGTTCCACCATTTGTTATAAATTCTATATCGTATTGATTGACTTGATACATTCCTGTAAGATGAATATCACTGGCAGGCATGACTGTCGGAACTTCTTCGTTCCATTCATAAAAAGTGTATCCTTCTAACTTTAATGCAGTAATATTTTCAATATCATCTAAATAATTAAAACTATATTCTATCACTTCATTATTGATATTGTTATGTAGGTATACTTTATATTCATTCACCTGCCATTTTGCATATAAATTCATATTGCCTGTTACTTCATTTGAGAATTTGTAATTTATTGTTAGCAATTCATCCTCATACCATCCTGCAAATGTATATCCTTCTTTGGTCGGATCTAATGGACGTTCAACTTCTTCAAGATAAATTACACTACTTAATAAATCATCTAATCCATTATTTTGTTTAAATTGAATTTGATATGTATTAATTTCATAAAATGCTTGTATGCTTAAATCTTGTGCTGGCATATTATCTGGAATATTAAATTCCCAGTAGACAAATGTATATCCTTCTCTTGAGGGTTCAACAACACCTGTTATCGGATGATTGTATGCAAATGAATCATCCATAAGTATAGTGCCATCATAATCTATTAATTTAAACTTATAAGTATTAACTGTCCATTTTGCATAAAGTGTTACATTCTCATCTGGCATAATGTTAAATAAGAATGTTTCACTCAATTGTTGATCTTTAAACCAACCATCAAAAGTATATCCTTCTCTAGTAGGTGCTATCGGTTCATTAACGGTTGTTCCTATTGCTTGAATCAACGCATTTCTTTGTGTCCCCCCGTTAGATTCAAAACTTATTTGTCTTAAACTAATTGTCCATTTTGCATATAAGGTAATATCTCCCATTTGATTTGAATTTATACTAGTTATTTTATCACCTAAAAAGTATGGATTATCAAACCATCCTGCAAATGTGTGGTTTGCACTAGTAACTGCAAATAAATCAATTACACCATCACTTAATTTATATGTAGCTTGATTTGGATTCGCAACTATCAATTGATGTGTTGTAATATAGTTTATTTGATAGTTTCTATAACTCCATTTTGCATAAATTGTAATATCTTCTGCTGGCATTGAATCAAACATATATAAATTTGTTAGTGTTTCATCTTGGTACCATCCATTAAATGTATATCCTTCTCTTATTGGATTTGTTGGTACAAGTACCTGTTCACCAAAATCATAAGATTGACTATCCACTAAACTTCCATTGTTCGATTCGAAATTGACTTGATAAGTTTTTACATTATAAGTAGCACGAATAATGTAGTCTTGTGGAGTCATTTGGTTTGGTAGTTCTTTATCCCAACCTGAAAAATCAAAACCTTCTCTTGTTGGGTCATTTGGTGCTATGACTTCGTTTAAGAATTCATCTGTGAAAAATCTCTCAGTATATAATATTTCATCATTGTAATCCAAGTAGAGTAATACTTGTTCATTTGCTGTCCAAGTTGCATAAATATTTATATTACTTGCTGGCATATATTGTGGTATAGCTTGACTCCATCCATTAAATGTATACCCTAATCTAACTGGCTGATTAACAGCAACTATATTTTGATCAAATTCATAAGTTTCTTGAGAAATCAATGAGTTATCATCATCTCTAATTGTCAATACATATGAATTAATATCCCATTTTGGATAAATTGATAGATTTTCTGCACGCGTTGAATCAATTTGTTGCAGTGCATCCCCTGAATAATTGGAAGTTTCATACCACCCTCCAAATGTATAACCTGTTCTTGTTGGAGTTGATAATGGTATCATACCATCAGTTACTTTATATGAAATAAAGTTTAACCCACCATTTAATTCATACATAATGTTGTATGTCTTAATGCTCCATTTTGCATATAAATATATAGGTTCAGCTCGATCAACATCAATAGTTGATATACCTGTATCTGAAAAATCTGATAGTTCATACCACCCCATAAAATCATAGCCATTTCTTATTGGTGAAACTAAAGTAATATCTTCGGATCTTGTCACTTGATAATTAATTGGATTCTGGCTATCATTTGTTCCCCCGTTAAGTGCATAATTAATATAGTATGTATTAATATTCCATTTCGCATAAACTGTGATATCTTCTGATGGCATGGTGTCAAAAACATATGGTGTTAGTAACATATCATCTTCATACCAACCTAAAAAAGTATATCCATTTTTAAGAGGATTTATTGGTCTTGATATTTCAGTATTATAGTTTTGTCTGATTTCATTTACTAAACTACCTTCATTACTATCAAAACTAATTGCGTATTCATTAATTGTCCATTTCGCATAAATATTTAAATCGTTTGCAGGCATGGATGTGATATTAAATTCAGTATCGAAAGTTGGTTCATTATACCAACCTACAAAACTATATCCTTCTTTTGTTTGACTTGGTAATTCAATTGTTTCTTCATAGTCAAATATCAGACTATCACTTGTAGTATCTCCGTTGATAGTTCTGTTTACTTGGTATTGATTAATATCATATAAAGCACTAATTTCAACGTTATTCGCAGGCATATGATCAGGAACACTGATATCCCACCCAACAAATGTATATCCTTCTCTTGTCGGATCAGCTGGTAATGTGTGATTTGCTATATTTGTATCATAATCATAAGTGGTTTCTTGAATCAAATCACCATTATAGTCTATAAACGTTAAATCGTAAGGATTAACGGTCCAATTTGCTACAAGACTCATGTCACTTGCAGGCATGGTTGTAATTTGATAATCTTCAGTGACAGTACCTTGATAGTTAGTTGCCGTCCATCCACTAAATGTGTATCCTTCTCTTGTTGGATCATCGACATCAAGTATAGACTGATAATCCAACGTTACCTCATCTATTATTCCTCCCCCATTAGTATCAAATGTCATCGTATATTGATTGATAATCCAATTGGCATAAAGAATTGCTCCATTTCCAGGCATCACATCAAATACAAAAGCATTTTCAAAACTACCATTATCTATATACCAATCATCAAATGTATATCCAAGCCTTGTTGGATTGGAAGGCTCAGTTATTTGTACATTATATGTTTCTGTAATATTTGATACGTTTGTTCCTCCGTTTGAATTGAATTCAATACTATACTCATTAGGTGAATAATGAGGATAAATCTTCAATGGACTACTTATACTAATTGTTTGATTATAATTCCCTAGCAGTGTTGAACCATCACTATCTAGAGACCATCCAATTTGTGTGTAATAATCTTTTGAGAATTTTTCTGTTTCATCAGAATGCCTTAAGTCTGCACTAGTTAGAGAGCTTGACCATTCACTGGCAAACTGTTCATCAGTTTGAGGATTGAAATAAGCCATTTCATATCTTGTTTGAGAAGGCAGCGAAGTAGAATTATAGATCCCCCCATAATGAATATAGTTTCTCGAACCACTTCGAGATAATGATGCTCGACTAAGTGTTCCATTCTCATATACATTGATAACTAAATCACCATAGACTGTTGCAGTATGATCAACAGGACCAGAGTAGGAACTATAATCATCAATGGAAACACCCGTAGCACTAGAGTTGTCTGAGACTTCACCATAAATATCAACATATGAGTCTGTTGTTGATTTACCATCTCCTCTAATGGTTACATCAGCAGCCTCAATTGTGACATTTTCTCCAACGACAAGCCTAGAACCTGTACCAACGAAAAACAAAGCAAAATCCGCACTATTTGAATAAAGTCTTTTATTACTTCCATCGGTTGATACTAATCTCAATATGGTACCACCCCTTAATCTCATTGAATTATCATAATCATAAGAAGATGTTACAGTAACATTAGGGGCGGAACCTGAAATCGTCCATGTCATACGGTTTTCTCCGGATATGGATACATTAGCGTTATTTAATTCTAATGTATAATCTCCAGATGTCCTTCCAGTCATATAACTTCTAATTGTAGACCAATTGTTTGTATCATATATGTATGAACTAGAATTAGTTAATCTAAGTCCAAATGCGTTAGTAGGTGCAGCATCAACTTCAATTGATGATTTCATGTTTATCATAAATGTCATCAATAATAACATTATGATAATTATACTTTTCTTATATTTCATTTTATTTTCCTCCAAAGATATTCATAAAAACTCTTACAAACATAATTCTTATAAGCCTAACCATATTAAAAACTCAAATATCCATTCGAATAAATTTTTTCCATAGATATCAATTGTTTTAATATAGTTGTTTATATGATCAAATTCACTTGGCAACTGAAATAAATTATATACTATGCCATAAGTTAAAATTGAAACAATAGAAATTATGAATAAACTAATTAATGTCTTATATATCTTTCTTATGACATGTTTTTTTTTTCTTTTGCTATGAATTGCTTGTTCTTTGGCAATATCATATAGTAAATCAATCATTGTATCTTTATCATGTTTGACAATAATATTAAGTTTTTTTTCAAAAATGAATGCAATTAATTGAGTTCTAGACATGTTCTTGATGTATGCAATAGCTTCAGGATCATTTTCAATATTAAAACCTAATTGTGTTATTATTTCTTCAACAATTTCATCTTTTGTTAATACTTTAGGGATCTCAATATCATGCTTTGTCATAATTTCTTCAACTTCATGTTTAGATGCATAACTCTTCAAAATCTCTTTAAGACTTTCAATTGGAACACCTTCAATTTCATTTTTTACATCAATAAAGAATCTATTTGTTAGCCTGTTAAATTCTTTTAAACTTAAGGATTTAATATCACTACACTCATCAGTAATTTCAAAACTGATTTTCCTACCTTTTAATTGACCTTCTTTTGCATGTATATTTCGATTAAATATTTCAAATAGAATCATTTCTTTATATGCAATTAAATATCGATGCTCAATATATTTTTCACATAGATTTTCTAATTGTATTTCTGTGAAATTGTTAAAATTAATTAATTTTGAACGTATGTATACATCATCATATTTTTCATTATTCACAATATCGTATATGATATGTGAGATACTTCTTTTCATGTACATCATTCGCACTTCTCTTGGAATTTTAATATTAATTTCAGCAAGCAAGTCCTTTACATTTTCAATTGGAATTTCCTCAAACGCTTGTATATAATCTTGATATGTAACCTTTTTTCGTCCGATTCTTATTTTTTGATCTAAAACCCCTGTATTCATATTTATACCCTCCACAATTTCTTTTTCTTTTTAAATATAATAGTTCCTAATGTTATCAATGATAACGTTGGAAATACACTAACTATCGCAATCGTTTTAATATCTGGCATAACTATGAATTCTACTGTTGTGACATTGCCAGACTCATCAGTAACTACTAATTCATAACGTCCTGATTTAGTAACTTTTTGTCCGTTTTCAATTGACTGTCCATTGAGATAAGCATCGCCTTCATTAAAATCTATGCTTATTTCCTCATCAATATAATATGTCATGTTATCTTTAATTGAAGTGATTTCAGGTTTAACATCATCCTTTAAATTAAGTTTTTGTTGTTTTTCGCTTTTATTTTGATCAATCGTTAATTCGTAAACTACTATTACAGATTTCATTTCTATTAAAATCTGATACGCTTCTTCTTTGGAAATAGATTCTAAACTATCTGGGTGTAAATATCCAGTGATATTTAAGTCACCTTCCAAAGTATGTATATTTGTGAAATTATCTAGAGTTATTTCAGACTCATTCACTTCTCGGTTATCATCGATTATGGAGTCAATTCTAATGAACCATTTTGCATATAACTCAACATCATTAGAAGGCATTGTGTCAAATTCATATAACTCTGCTAGATTTTGATCAATGAACCAACCACCAAATACGTATCCTTCTTTAACTGGTTCTTCAGGTTGAGTGATCTCCTGTCCATATTCATAGCTTATAGTATCAATTGGACTTCCTTCGTTAGAATCAAATGAAATCGTATATGTTTTGGGTTCCCATTTTGCATATAAAGTAAAATCATATGATTCCATACGCTCAAAAATATACTTAACTTCATAACTACCATCTGTATACCATCCAGCAAATGTATATCCATCTTTTGTTGGCTCTTCAGGTTCATTCAAACTCCTATCATATTTAACATCTAAAGATGGAACACTTGTACCACCATTAGAATCGAAATTCACTGTATAAGTTTTTGGTTCCCACACAGCATGTAAAGTTATGTTTTCACTTCCCATTTTTGTGAATTGATAATACGATGTACCTGAATAATAATCAATCCATCCTAAAAATTCATAACCTTCTCTTTCAGGTGAATTGGGTATATATATATCTTCATTAAACTGAGCTGCTATGCTTTGAGTTTCACTGCCCCCTTGATTATCAAAATCAATTATATATGTGTTAGCTTCATAGTATGCGACGATTTCAATATTTTTTCCAGGCATAGTATTTGGAATTATTGGGTTCCAAACTATGAATGTATAACCTATAATATCTAATGTTTCAGGATATGTAATTTCTGTTATATCTGTTCCACTATAATAAAAATCATTTCTTAATATATTATTAAACTGATCTTTAAATACAATTTTATATCCTAATGCTTGCCATTGTGCTTCTACATCTATGTTTGTTGCTGGCATTCTTTCAGGTAATATGACTGACCAATTTAAAAAATCAAATCCTTCTTTAACTGGATCGTCTAATGGAGTAATCAATGCATTATAGTTGTATTCAAAGGTGTCAAATTGATAATCTCCATCCCAAACTTTTATACTATATTGATTGATTTGCCAAGATGCATATAGGATTGTTTCTTCAGTTACTAAAAGATCAAAGTCATACGTTTGAGTAAGTAGAAGGTCTACATACCAACCATTAAATGTATATCCAATTTTTGATGGTGCTTCAGGTTCTGAAACCTTATCCATAAATTCTACATTGATTGCTTCAATTGAACTTCCTCCTAACGTATTAAAATAAATAGGATAGCTCTTCAATGACCAAGATGCATATAACGTGATATTTTGATTTTCCATAGTATCGAATTCGTATTGTTGTAAAAATTCTTGATCGAGATACCAACCATTAAAGTCATAACCCTGTTTCACTGGAGTTTCTGGTTCTTCTATAATAGTTTGATAACCTGCGACTATCTGATCTATGTTTTGATTGTTATTTGTTACAAAAGTAATTGTAAACTCGTGAGGAATCCATTTTGCATAAAGTGTTATATTCTCATATCCCATCTCCAAAAATCCATATCTTAAAGTAAAATTCTCATCTGTAAACCACCCATCAAAATCATAATTCTCTTTGGTTGGATCTTCTGGTTCAAAAATTGAATTTTGGTATAATTCTGTTATAGAATTTACACTAGTCCCTCCATTTGAATCAAAATTAATTGTATACGTGTTTATGATCCATTTTGCATATAACACAATATTTTGTGAGCCCATTAAGTTAAACTCATATTCAGTCATATAGTTACTATCTAGATACCATCCATCAAATGAATAACCTAATCTTGATGGATCCGCAGGTTTAGAAATTACTGTTTGATATTCCGCAGTTAAATTATCTACTGGTGTTCCCCCTAAAGAATCGAAATTAATCGTAAATTCAGATTTATCCCATTTTGCATATAAATCTATATCTGCTAGATTAGATAATTCAACTTGTGTTACTGCATCAGTAGAAAAGTCGGAAGATATATACCAACCTTGAAAAACATATCCAGTTCTAATTGGTTCATTTAAATTCAAAAATTGATCATTGACATTAAATGTATCTAAGTTATTATTTGTATCAGTTATTAAAATATTGTGATAATTAACATTGTAATTAATTTCATTTAAAGTAGCTTCAATATAATCAACATTGTTAGTGTATGAAATGTAATTATCAACACTAATCATCGTTCCATTATCATCTAACTCCCATGAAATTGAATAACCTTCATATAAACTGTCTTCTTCCGGTAGTTCTAGACTGTAACCATAAGAAATTTTCAAGTAAGCTGCGCCATTTGTTAAAAGAATATCATCGTAACCATCCCTATTGTAATCATTTATATTTAATTGAAAAAACTGAAGTTCATTAGAAATTAATTTAAAATCAGCATAAGTACTATTTCTTAAATTTTCACTCCATGCAGTAATATTGCTTGATTGATCATGAATTAGGACATCTTCATATCCGTCGCCATTGACATCAAGTATTTGATACAAATCTATTTGATTAATCCCTAAAATATTAGAATCAATAATTAATTGAGATGGTTCAAAGGTAAAGTTATTATTTTGCGTTTTAACATATACACCATTCAAATAACTAAATAATATTATATCTTTATAGCCATCTCTATTGATATCTGTGACAGCTACATTTAGTTGATTTTCAGGCATAATTTCTAAAACTGTTTCATTTCCAGAGTTTATATCATATTGAATCAATTCATTATTGTAAGATACATAGTACAATTCTTTTAAATTGTCTTCATTTAAATCATCAATAACAAGTTTATATGTCATCGGACTCATATCAAATATTGCGTCATCAAGATTTATGTCATAAGAATTTACAGAGCCAACTCCCTGATTCAATACTTTTAAATAACCTTTTGTATTATTGTTTTGTGTAGAAACTAATAATAAAAGATCTAGTTTGTCATCTTGATTAAAATCAACAACACTAATATCTTTAATCATAGATTGTTCTAATCCTTGGTTTATAAATGTATCTATGATTTGAATACCTGTCTGATTAATAGTCATCATGTAAACATCAGACCCATTTGTACTCAAGATTAAAGTCTCACTATTTTTCTCAAATGTATATAAATTTGATATATTATTTATTGTTTGTGTATACAACAAGTTAAAATCACCGTTTTGATTACCCTGATACACAAATACACTACTACCAGTAACTGCTACATAATCTAGTACATCATCATCATTTACATCGATTGAAAGTATCGAATCAAAAGATAAATCTTCAAATATTTCATATGAATAAATAAGTTCAGGTGTTAAGTTAATAGTCTCAGCTAATACAGCTCCATCCGTTGTTAAATCTTTATTATTGAGTATGTAATTTGCATACAATGTCATATCATATCCTGGCATTCTATCTAAATCATATCTTTGCGTTTTTAAATTATCAGTATACCAACCTTCAAATGTATAACCGTTTAGTTCTGGATATTGTAAGTCAATGATTGAATCGTATGCTTGTTCTAATGAACTTACAATGGTACCACCGTTGACTTCAAAATCAATTGTATAACTATTTATTTCCCAAACTGTATATAGATTTGTAGGAGAAGAAACATTTATAGTTTCATTCAACTCATAATCTACAGTATTGTTGTCTAATATATGTGACCACCCTTTTATATGATAATGTTCATAATAAAAAGTGTTCTCATTTGGCAATTTAATCGTACCTCCTGGATATGTCAAGAAACTTAATTCTTGATTGTTTAACTTTTCACCTGAGTTGATCGTGATTTCATATATTGTTTGAGCTTGTGTTGGTATATTAAGATAATCATCAATTTGGCTATTTTTGTATAAAGTTAATAAAGAATATTCATTTTGAAAATCAATACCACCACTTATATCACCCTTTAATTTAACATCTATTGGATAGTTTAAAAGAGGCTCATCTGTTGAATAATCTGTGATTGTAGAGGTATTCCCACTTCTATTTAGAACTACTAAATTCCCAAACACCTCTAAGTTCCCTCTTTGTGTACTCTCGACCACCGTCGTATCATCAGTATAAATATCAATATTTTCACTGATGACAAATGAACCCCCATTTATGACAAAAGGAGCTTTACTCATAATGATACTAGTAATCTCTGAGTTTAAGATATTCGAACTATTTTTCAATATTACAGTAACATTAGAATTAATGATGAGAGTTGAATTAACAATTTCAACATTTTCATTATTAATTTCAATCTCATATATGCCGTGTGTCGCATAGGTATCCATATAATTTATTACAGAATTCCAATCATTCATGTATACAACTGTCGAATCATGCATAATTGAGAAATCATCATTGTATGCTTTAACAATTGGAGAAGTAAATACAAAGGCGATTAATACTGTTAAAACTAAAAACAAACTTATAATACTTTTTTTATGTTTCATTTTTTTCTCCTTAAACATTACATATTCCCTTTATAAAAATACTTTACTTACATATCTATAGTACTTTTTATTTTAATTATATATTTTTTTTTATGCGAATGCAATATTTTCACCTTAGTCTCTATTTTGATTTCTTTGGTACACATAAGTAACAATAAACTATTAATTTATAATTAATACTTACGATTCAAATACTTAATATAATTTTATATAAAAAAAAGAACGTCATCAGCTATACTAATTAACGCTCTTCAATAATTTTCTTTAATAAACCTGATGAAAGAGGCCCTCTCATCGGATGTATCGTATCAAGTTTATCCATTGGAACAAATATTGCTTCATCTACTTCATTATTTTCAATGAAATGACCTCCTACAACTTTCGCTTTAAATACTATCCATACGAGTCTGTTAGAATCCATTGTATTGACATGATATAATTCTAAATCATCTATGATATATCCAGACTCTTCAAAACATTCTCTTTTTGCAGCTTCCTCTAATGTTTCACCTAAGTCTCTATATCCGCCAGGAAATGTGTATTTCTGGCTTCTTCGTATTTTCACCATTAAGACTTCGTCTTTATCATTGGTTGCGAAAACTACTGTAGAAACGTTCACCCAGTTATTCCAATCTATATAACCACAACTGCATTGTTTATATGGCTTATTCTCAACTTCTATTTCATGTTCAAGTTTTTCTCCACATACTGGACAATGTATCATGTTCATACTCCTTTAATATCTTTTTTATGTATCTTTAAATAATAGTGATCATCATCTTCTCTAAAGATATGAGCACCATTATTTTCTTGTGCTTTTCTAGATCCTATGTTTGTTTTATTACAACTCATGATAATTTCATCTTCTCTAACTATGGTTAATGCTTCTTTTAGTGTGAGTGATAACCCTTTAGTTGCGTAGCCTTTATCCCTATAATCTTTATGAATAGCAAATCCAATGTGTCCTGCGCCTTCTCTTAAAGCATCATTTAAATAATGTCTTAATTTAAATATCCCGACAATTTGATTATCATTCCACAAGAAATATATTGTTTGAGGTACATATCCTTCAGCTAAATTAATCCCATTTTCTATATCTTTAAGCATAGGATACTTTTCGTTTAAAAAAACTTCATATGTTAGACCATAGTTATTGTTAGTAAAACCATTTTCTGGTGTAAGTTCCTGTAAAAACTTATATTCTTTTTTTATATCTGACTTATTAATTTTTCTTAAATCTAACATAAAGCACCCCATGAAACTTATTGTGATTCATATTTAACTTATATGAATGTTTTTATTTAATAACTCTTTCATCTTCTTTATTTGTCTTTTTGAATAATAATGCAACATGATTTCAACTTCAGTATCATCTGCCATATAAAAAGTCAAAGGTATGATCGTATTTTTCGTACTGTTTTTCGTATGAATGACTCTATAGTCTTTTATATTTTTATAATCTATAGTTTGAACACCTGGACTTAATAATTGCTCACCATTAATCGTAATATAAACAGTGTAATTATGTTCAATACCATTGTTAGTAAACATGATATATTTAGTAAAATACAAATACACTACAAATACTGAGATACCAAATAAAAATATAGTACATCCATATATAATAACTAACTCATATCCACTATTATCCATAACCACAATACCAAATAACAAAAATGCAACACATATACAAAACACTAAAAAACCAGATAATAAAGTTTTAATTGGTTTGAATTTTATGTCATTTTGTATCATATATTTGCCCCCTGACTAGTTAGAATAGTTATTTCTATTATATTACTATAGGCATAGTTAAGCAATAAAAATCCACGTCTTCAAGGCGTGGTTTTTCTCACAGCCTACAAGGCTGATTACTGGCGACCCCCATTTGAGGGTCTTTTTATTTACCCAATTGCCTTTGTCACTCTTACTTACCCGTAAACGGGTCTTTATATTCTTTTAGACTTCTCTTATCTTTTACTTGATCTTCAAGTTCTTGATTTCTGATATAGTTTTGTACTGTTTTCTTGTTTAGACCTACGGTCGAAACGTAGTAGCCTTCTGACCAGAAGTGGCGACTCCCATAGTTGTATTTTAGATTTGCATGCTCGTCAAATATGATCAAGCTACTTTTTCCTTTCAAATATCCCATGAATGAACTTACTGCGAGTTTTGGTGGTATCTTGACGAGCATATGTATGTGGTCACTCATAGCGTGTGCTTCGACAATCTCAACCCCTTTGTATTCACAAAGGCGTCTCAAATACTTCCCAATATCTGATCTTAGTTTCCCATAGATTGCTTTCCTTCTATATTTCGGACAAAACACTATGTGATATTGGCAGTTCCATTTTGTGTGTGATAAACTACTAGTGTCATCGTTTCTTTTAGACATTGATGATAGAATCCTCCTTGATTTTATTGGTGTAAGGCAATTGGTCATTACCATTATACCAATCAAGAGGATTCTTTTTCTTTAACGCTTCCGCTCTTCCGGTCTCACCCGCATAGCAGGTGGTTTTATGTTACTCTACGAGCAACATAATAAAAAAAGAACTCTAGATGAGTTCTCCTCTATTGTTACATATACTTATTAACCTTGAATTAATAATGTTATTTCAATCGCATCTCTAAAATGGCATTGACTAAGTATTTTATTTCTTTGGTTCTTCTAATTTATATTATAAGAATATAATTCAAATGAAGCTTGAAAAAAATTGGAAACGACATTTTGTATGAGAATTGCTGCTCCAATATCTGGTGTAGTAGATTCCTCACTAGAAACTACTATCATCCTTATCAAAATAAGGAATGTTATCACAGACATGACTCACTAAACTATAGTTTATTACACTCCCTCTATTGACACCAAATATTAGATGATTTTTGAAAATATAGATTGAGAAAACTATAAGTGCATTTAAGTTAAAATAAATTAATATATAAAAACTTATGATTCCATATAAATATAATAGTACTAATATGTTGCATATCTTTGTAAAATATTCAATTATCTATTTGATTATGTATTGATTTTTTATAAAACAACACCAATATTTTCTTGATAGGTAAGCAGATAATAGTGGGGGTATATATTATTTACTTTTATACCATGTTGATGTACAATCATCATCATTACTTTGACTTTTTTGACAATAATCAGTACAAGAGCATTCTCCCCAAGATTGAGATTTTAAATCTGTGTTTAAATAACTTTCATTTGTAGAATCCATATCTTCTAAATATAAAGAACTACTTTTTAATATATCTAAATTTAACATATTAAACTACCTCCAAATTCATAATTTTACCTATTGCATTAACTATATTTGTATATAATTGAGAATTCAAGTTATAAAAATCCCCACCATTATCTCTTAATTTTAGATACCACAATTTAGCTGAAGCCTTACTACATTCTAAAATGAAATTACATATATCAGTATTTCTGTTATGCATATTGCCAGTTGACATGTAATTTGCACCAAAGCAATTAGGACATATATTAACAATAGGACATTTATTGCATTTTTGTATTGAACAACTAGTTGATCCTTTTAGCTCAAAAAATTCATCTAATCTAACCGCTTCATATTCATCTGATACAATTTCACAAAATAAATGACAGGGATAAACTTCACCAGCAGTATCATATGCAACAATAGATTTACCTGCATCACAACCTCTTTCTTCATTTTTATACATTATTCTAGAAATGGGAAGATTTATAAGATTAGGTATTTCATCATCAGGCTTATTATAATAATAATCGACCATCTTATCCAATTCTCTTCTAAGTACATGAAGATTTTCATTACTCCAACTAACCATTGAAGCAAAACTGTCACCAACTCTAATTCTATTTTCATATAAATATTTATAGCCTTCAAACAAATAAGGTAAACTTAATTCAGAAATAGTCATTTTAACACCTTGATTAGGCCAATTATTCTTGAAAAATGGAACATCAATATCATCAAATGAGTTACTTCTGTTTACATCTTGCATTTGCTTATTTCCATCAAGGCTTAAACCACAAGTAAATCTATGTTTATTATCTGCTAGCCATTTTTTAATTGCACCATGTATCAGTGTGCCATTTGTAGTAGCATAAAAAATCACTTTTTTAGATAGTTTTTTCTCCCAATAGAATTCACATATTTTTTTTATTAGTGCAAACTCAATGAATGGTTCACCACCGTGAAAAATTATTTCTAGTTCTTTAAATTCATCAGAATTTTCTAGTTCATAATTGATAATTTCAATTGCTAACTCAAAACCCATTTTCTTCTTGGTTTTATGATGCTCATAGCAATATACGCACGACAAATTACAAGTCTCCGTAATCGTTAATAGTATACTTTTTCGTTCTTTCATGATTATTATGCCTCCTTATAGATAGATTCTTTTAAAATTTAATATATTATCCTTTATCAACTTCTTTGCATGGGTCTAATAAATATAAAAATAGATATATTTATGTTTAATTGATTCCCATTCACATTCAAACAAATTGAAACTAATTATTTTTCTCTATACAATTTCTTAATATACAAAAAGCCAAGGAAAATTATCCTCAGCTGATGTGTTATATTAATCTATGTTGTGTTTTCCCCTTATTTTTTATTATATACTAAACCTCGTTATTGTCAATAATACCTAGTCTAAAATATATAATTTTTTTCAATCACTAACGTAATATAAATTATTTTATGATTTCAAACGATATCTTGTTAATAAAAATCAATATAATTTCACTAGAAAGGATGTGCAATATGAACAATTGGTCTACTTGCTTTGTAATTGATTATTTTTACTTGTTAGAATATATATTAATAAGTTCTGTAAGTTTCTTTTTAAACTTTTCAAATTTGATTACTATAATTTGTTTTTTTAAACAAAGTATCCTTAGGTCATTCTGTTCTTTACTATTATTTAGTTTTATATCTCTAAGAGTTTTATATCTAACGTATCATAATGTGTTTGCAATGGGAGACCATAATGGTTGTCCAAATGCTCACTCTTAACCACCGTGAATAGGATTTGTAAATTCAATATAAACATTACTCATTTTAAATCGTACAACTTCCTTTGATATTTCCTATTAACTCTTGTAATCTTTTTACTTGTTTCACTCGTTTGGATTCTAAAATAAATTTATTATTGTTTATATCTATTTGATCTTTTTGACTGATACAATCACAATCTTTAGCATTTAGTTCTATACTCACTAGTGTTCTTGTTTTAATATAGATTATTTCTTCAATATTATCACTTAATAAATCTATCAATTCTTCTAATCTATCAATCACTATTTGACAACTTTCTCTCATTTATCCTCTATCTGTAAAAAATTAAGGACAAAAAGCCTTAACTCGATATAAAAATAGTTTAGCCCTCATCTTTGTAATTATAGTTGAAAATAATCATATTTTCAACTATCCTTTAATAGCGCCTAAAAACCCATGTTGTTTAAAAGTCATTAATTTTAAACAATGATTGACATTATCATTTCTCAGTGGTAAAATCACAAAAAAAAGGGGGAATAATTCCAGATGAAAAAAAGTATTATCTTTTTGTTGCTTGTTGCATCAATTTCTTTTAGTCTTGGTGCAAAAGTTTCTGCTTTAGAACCATCACAACCGACATACATATATCCTGAAGTCGTTGATGGTCCACTAAAGAGTAGTTTATTTAATAAGGTGCCGTTGTTTCCATCGTATACAGATTATAATTGTTACGGTTATGCTATCGGTACTTATGTTGATGAATCACCAGGTTATTTATCAAATGATCCATGGTATGCTGGTGATAGCTTAAGCGGATTAATATTAAGAGTTGAAAATGACTTAGAGGATTTAGGTTATTATAATATTCGTCAAGTTAATTCATCTTATAGACCAACTGATGACAGTGAGCATTTAATAGCTTTCAGAATTGGTTATATTGTAGATTATGAAGATGAATTGGGCTATGGTGGTTATTATGATTTTCATTTCATGGTTTATCAAGATAATTGGAATGTCTGGGCACATAAACCAGGTCACACTAAAGTATTAGTTCTACAAAATAATTTATTTGTGACTGATTCTTGGGAATTAGAATATTATAAGAATGGATTATGGTATAGACATCCAATAAGTAAATATAATGGTACAATTGTGTTTTTAGCATATGAAGAATATTCAGGACCGATTGTTCCACCACCATTATTTGAATAAATAATTATTAATAATGAATTTATTAATCACTTAATATTTTTAGTAGTAAAAATAAAAAATTGGAGAATTTTAAAAATGATGAAAAAGCTTTTAATGATTTTAACAATTAGTTTTATGTTTGGAGTAATGTTAGCTAGTGGAATTAATATTATAGCTGCCCCGCCAGCTCCAATTGTTGGAAATGATCCACCAGAAACTTTTGAAGGGATTTCAGAGGATAATTACATCCCTCAAGTAGATGTTGATGTATATGGTAGTAATCCATTTGACGTTGCAATTGTAAAGTATTTACAAAACGAAGATAACCCACCTATAAGTTATACTCTTAATCATATACCTGAAGGATTATTTAGAATCGGATCTTCTTTTGTTTTTTATTCATTTGGCGATGTAATTTCAGAGGATGAGCAAAGTTATAGTGATAAATATACTATAAAAGTAGATGAAAACTTAGAAGGCTCATTCAGATATAGTACAAGCATTTTTGATGAATACGAATATAGTTTTATACTAGGGGATCTATATTACAAGTGGATTCCTGGTTCATCATATCATGAAGCATATGATATTTATGATGAATTTGTAGAGGTGATTTTTGTGTTAGTATATCCAGATTCTACTCAGGAGGAAGTGGTTGAAACTAATTCGTCTGGAGAAATGTCATTTCAAGATTATAATGATAAAACAGATGATTATTTCTTCATAAGTTATGCACATGTGCAAGCATGGGCGATTCTTCATCCAGGAACAGAATGCCACAAAGAATGGCTTTATGATGGCTTTAGAATATATTGGACTTATGGAAATGATTTAATTGCTATTTTCGAATTACGTGTTACAACTACACATGAAGATATTGTAACTTGGGGTCTTCAAACATTTGGAGGTGGAGGTGTCCCATTTTGGCTTGAAGAGTAGTATTAATTAATATAATATAAATTACTTATTTTTAAATAAATGCAACCTATGATACGTAAAAAAACACTTCTCAATAATTGATATATGAAAGTGTTTTTTTTATGCCTTAGTAAAGACAAACAAATAAGAAATATGATTTAGATTTTATTTTAAAGATTTTCAAAGAGAAACACCTAGGATTAAGTTATTAAATAAAAACACCTGATATAAGTAACATTTTTTAACAAAATCATAAAACTACAAATATAAAATCACAAAACATGGGTTATACAAATCAATAAACTGTAAATCTTCTAGAAATTTGATGTTGCTGTGAAAACCATTTTTCTGTATGTATGGTTATAAAAGGAAATAAAAAAAGAGCTGCACCTATAGCATATGCAGCTGGAAAATATTGAAAACTTATGATGGAATCACAACCATATGATTTTGTGTTTCATAACTCACTTAAACATAGAAAGACTGTTTATAATGACTCTAGGGTTATTTAGCAAAATTTCTTAGTAACTTGATTGAAACTCCATATTTTTCATGTCATATATTGCGTCATACGTTTGCAACTACTTCAGTAAATAACGGTGCAGATTTAGCCATTGTTCAAGATATATTAGAGCATGAAGATAATCGAACTACTAGAATTTATGCAAAAATGAGTTTAAAGAGAATCCAATTAACATATTCATCAACTGCTTATTTCCTAAGGCAAAATAAATTAATTATCTACTCATAACTACTTTATTTAATATTGAAAACAATTGATTTCTAATCAAGTTGGCTTTTGAATCCCAGTTTATAATTGGATGTAAAGTTTTTTTGTCACAATCCAATTGAAACTCACCTTCTTCCCTATTCATTTCTTCTATTGTACTAAAACTTAATTCTATGAAGTCTCTTCTTTCATTACAAATATGATCGTAAATTAAATTTTCATTTTTATCATAATATGAAATTGCTTTATCAAATTGTAGCAATAGTTCATTACTCAATTTGAAATGAAATATTTTATCCATATATTAGTCACCTTCACTTTTCTTTTAATTTACTACAATATTCTAACCTTATAAAGATGAGCTAATCATCCCAATAAGGATTATAATCTAATGTGTCTGGTAAATCACTATTCTTTACACCAAATTTTGCCCAAAAATCAAGAGTCTTTCTACCCACACCATGCCAATGATTATTCCAAGCTAAATTGAAATATTTGCTAGCATTATTAATTATCATTAAATCTCTAACTAAACCAATATAATAATTAGAAAACTCAACTATTGAATCTATCTTGTCACCGATTTTATTCAATAAATCATCAAATTCATAAGATGTAATGATACCATAATTATTCAATTCATATAGTAAAGTATCAACCATTTTATTCAGATTAGTGTCATTTAATTTATATTTTTCAAATCTACTAGTTAAATACGGTATTAATGTGACTGAATCTAATACAATGTCATTGTTATCATTAATTTCCTTCACACTACTTGATTTATATGTTTCGATTTCATTAATAATATCTGAAAATTGATCATCAATCATTTCTAGCATAGCTGAAGTCGCATTAAGCTTTCTGACTAGTTTCTTTGGAAGATTTTTATTGAATTTATAAACATTATCGTGACTTAAGCTTGCCCATGAATGTTCTAATAGTGTTCTAATCTGAATCTCAATTTTCATCCCTACATAACTCTTGTTCTCTGGTAATGAAAGTCTGCTATTATTCATTTCAACGACTAAATGTAATGATAGATATCCAAATTGATCCTCATTAAATTCTTCTCTTTTATCATTTGAGTTTTTTTCATCTACTTGAAATTCATTATAGATGAAGTCCTTTATAGCTGTAACCTCTACTCTTGTAAATGTGATAATTCTTAATCCACCAAAATCACAAATATCAGACAATCCATTTATATACCCTTTATTTTTAATCTTGTTTCGCGTTGATTCCAATTCTTTAACTCTAAAATTAATACTATGATACTCAACACTCATTTTATCTAAATTATTAATCATTATATCTTGTACGTCTTTACAAAATGCTGTGTATTTTAATTTATATTTATCATAATTTTCTAAAAGTTCTTTAGAATCAATCATATATTTCCCCCATTTAATCTTTATTCAAATAATCTTAATTCTATTCTATTTTCTAATAATAATTTATGCAATAAGTTATTACCTTTTTCATGGTCTGATTTAAATGTTTTGTCGTAATTATGTATTAGATTTATAATACTTTTAAATGCTTCTTTTTTAATAATTATTGGTTCTTTGCCTTCGTAAAGTGAATAATAAAATATCAGTTTTACATTTTTTATCCTATCACTTTTTGAACCACTATTCTTATATCCATATATATTATAAAAATCGAATATAGACTGAAAATAAGAATAATCTTGTTTATTTAAAGAATGCCCATAAAAGATTATTGTTTTGATTTCAGGATCTAAAATAGTATTAACTGTTTTACTTTTTTGTCGAGTAAATTGTTCCATTTTTCTATATGTTTTAGTAAATTGGTACGACAAATCATTAGAGGACAAATAACTTCCATCAATTCCAATTATACTCAAATTATTTGTTAATGTTCCATGTACATTCTCTATTTTCGCGGCCATATCTGTATTAAACTCTGTATAATTAAACGATAATATATTTGTTTCGTTTAATTTTAATTTTGTGCAATTTGAATATTGCTTTTTTTTATAATCTTCATCATTAACAATACCTTTAAGATAATTTCTAAAATTAAGCTCAAATATCTCTAATTGATCTTTTAAATATTCATAAAAATTTAATACATCTATTTTACGATTATAATCTTCTCCTAATTTAAATCTTGAATTTACTTTGCTAACATACATAAAATAAACAAGTAATTCTTCCTTCATTGATGTACTAAATCTATAAAATGGTTCACTTCTTAATTTTTGATAAATCTCATAATGTTTTTCTATAAAATAATCCCAATAATTCTTATATTTTTTGTTTCGAATTACTATTTCATCTAAAAATGAATATTCAATAGATCTTTCTACATCAAACCACATAGTATTATTTGAAGTTAGATCTAACTTAATAAAAAAATATATATCCCAGATAGTTAGTGTTTCTGGTACTGAAATTAAATCCTTAAGAAGCAATTCTATACGGTCATAGCTAAATTTGTTATTTTTAATAAATTCAAATAATTTACGTATTTTATTATTCTCAATTGATTCAGATTTAAATAAAGTTGAATAATAATCAAAAAAACTTGATTTTAATCCACATTTTTTGTCAAATCCATTGCCTAATATTAACAAAGTGTCCGCCATTGTAAACCCCCTAAAAAATATCATTAAATATGAAATAACTGAATCCTAGTTTACTTAATCTTATTGTTTTCTAGCAAATGAAACTTTTTCTTTCATAGACTCTACTTTTTCCAATTTTTCTTTTCTAATTTTTTCGTTTACATAAACTTCCTGTAAAAACATTTCTACAACTTCTAGTATCTGTTGAGCTTCTTCAGGCAAAACATCAATGTTTATTTCAGGATGTAAACCTCCATTACCCATTTCTCTGATACCGTGTAAAGCTGTTATGAAATCAGGATTTATATAAATTTCATGCTTACTACATTTTATATCAAATTCCTCAATTTGTTTTGATAATTTACCTTTTATTCCAAACTTATCTAAAAGAATAGTTTCTAAACATACTCGTGATAATGCAGCTGAAGCTCTTGGACTAAATGTAATAACTGCACAAGATTCTTCATATATTTTTTTAACATTTGCACTTATTCCAGGAAAAGATTTTGCATATGAATTAGGACGGATTTTCATGCGAAGGTCTCTAACATCATTACCCACCCCTTCTACTTCGATATGAACGTAACCACAAGCAGGACATTTATAAAACTCTAATACTACTGTTTCTGGATAGCTCTGATGAATATTATTACCGCCATAATGTTTGTTTTCAAAAGTACCAAATGCTCCTTTAATATAATAAAAACTAGAATCAATTATAGAAAAACTATCTCCACAATTATAACACTTATAACTTGCCATGTTATCCTCCCTATTTTAATAATTTTTGTTCAACACTATTTATTGCATTAAACAATGCAATCATTCTTTTTTCTTCCGCTAGTGTACGATAAGTAACTCCCGAATAATCAACACTTACATCAAAAAAATTAGCTAACTCAACTGCTTCTTCTGTAAGCAATTTTCTTTTATTACTTTCAATTTTTGAATAAACACTTCTATCTTTTTTACCAATAGCATCCACTAGTGCGGTTTGTGACAATTGAAGTTGTCCTTAACTGAACATTCTAATTGTCAAAATATTCTCGTAAAAGAAAAAAAATATTATAATTTGATGAAATATTTTTAAATCATGAATTTTTTTCTTTAAATTGTAATATTTATATATATTATAGTACTATATCCATTGATTAGCAACAAAAAAAAGATGTCTACGACATCTTTGATTTTAAAGTGGAGCGGGTGATGGGAATCGAACCCACGTTAACAGCTTGGAAGGCTGTAGTTCTACCATTAAACTACACCCGCTTATTTAGATGGTCGGGAAGACAGGATTTGAACCTGCGACCTCCTGGTCCCAAACCAGGCGCTCTACCAAGCTAAGCTACTTCCCGATGGCGTACCCAAGAGGCTTCGAACCCCCAACCTTTTGATCCGTAGTCAAATGCTCTATCCAATTGAGCTATGGGTACATTGGTTGAGTACTATTATACTCATATATGAAAACGACTTGCGTTTTATATTTTTAAAAATTGGTGACCCGTACGGGATTCGAACCCGTGAATGCATGCGTGAAAGGCATGTGAGTTAACCGTTTCTCCAACGGGCCACGTCATACAGCATGTATTATTATACCAATATTAGAAGAAATGTCAAGCATTTGTAAAAACTTTTTTTTACTTTTTTTTATTTTAAAATAAAATACGTTTTAGAAGTGTATCAGCAGCTTTTTTACCTGAGAAATATGACACGATTTCATAGACAAACTCATAGACTGCACCAGCACCTCTAGCTGTTATAAACTTGCCATCAACAACTGCCTTTTTCTTTGGTAGATATTTACCATGTGGCATGTCAATTTCACTACCTGTATTTGCTGTAAATTTTACATCATCTAATAGTCCCGCTTGTCCTAAGAACCTAGGACCTGCGCAAATCGCTGAAATTGGCTTATTTTTAGCATTAAATGCTTTAGCAAGGCTTTTTATCTTCTCGTCGTTATCCACTGTTAAAGCGACATATTTGCCCCCAGGGATAATAAGCAAATCATAATCATTGGGATTGATTTCATTTTCTAAATAATCAGCTTTAATTGATAAACCAAAAGCTGTTTTAACATCTTTAGTTTCATTGAAAGTCAGACTATCAATTTGATAACCTGCACGCACTAAAAGAGCTCTTGTAGCTAGTGCTTCAACATCTTCCATGTCATTAGAAAAAACAATTAATCCTTTCATGTGATTACTCCTTTAATAATTTGTGATAAATGTCATTTATAAGTGCTGCACCATGTGTTTGTTCAAACTTTTTATATGACTTATAGTGATCATCCATACCAACAATATCAGAGACTAATTTAACACTGACAATCGGAATGTTAAAATGGTGTGCAACTTGGTATAAAGCAGTACCTTCCATGTCAACTATATAAGGTATATCAACTGATTCTGTCATGAAATAGTCACCTGTAAAGAGGGTACCTGTTTTGACATCTGGAACTACTTTTATAACATCTTTAATTAGTTTCTCATCTGATTTAAACTTTGTTGGATTATTTGGTACTTGTCCTTTTTCATATCCAAAAAATGTTAAGTCAAAATCATGATACATTGCTTCAGTGATTAAAATAACATCACCAACTTCATAATGTTTAGATGCACCAGCGAATCCAAAGTTATAAATCGCTTTGATATCATGGGTTTTAATTGCTTCTGTTAATTTCATTGCTGCATTAACTTTACCAATGCCTGTTTCAATCACTATTGTATGATCAAGTGGTTTAATTTGAGATAATTCTTCATGCATCGCACCAACAACTAAGATCATTTTAAATCTCCTAAAATTTGTTTAATTTTTACAACGATTAAATCAACAGCAATATCATGCTTACGATCATTAGGAATGATTACGTCTGCGTAACGTTTAGTTGGCCTAATGTATTTATGATACATCGGTTTAACTGTTGCTGTGTATTGATTAATAATAGAATCTAATGATCTTCCACGTTCGTTCATATCTCTTAGCATACGTCTAATAAAACGTGTATCTTCATCAGCTTCTACAAATAACATCATATCTGCAATATCTCTAATTTTTTGGTTTTCTAAAATTAAGATACCTTCAACAATAATAATAGGTTTTGGATCTATATGCTCAATTTTTTTACTTCTTGTATGATTTACGAAATCATAAACAGGTTTGTCAATCGCTTCTTTATTAAGAAGTTTTTGTAGGTCACTAAAAAGCAATTCATTATCCAATGAATGTGGATGGTCATAATTAGTAACGATTCTTTTTTCGAATGATAAGTTGCTTTGATCTAAATAGTAATCATCATGTTTAATAATAATTACATCATCAAGTCCTGCCTTATCTAATATTTCTTGTACAACTGTACTTTTACCTGAAGCAGAGCCTCCAGATACCAAAATGAGCATTGGCTTATCCATTTTTCTATCTCCTACTTTCCCTAATACTTAAATTTGACACTCAGGTGAAAGTTTTGCTTGTTCTTCTAAATTAATAATGTCGTCAAATTCATGATGACGTTTAAACCATACCACTGCGTAAGGGCAAGTTGCTACGACTTTTAATCCTAATTTTTTGATATGTTCACATGTTGCATACATTAATTTTGATGCGACACCTTGTCCTCTAAGTGTTGGATCAACAAATGTATGATTGATTACGACAGTTCCTGCGCTATATGCAGGGAATGTAGCTAAAACGATTGTTTTACCTTCTTCGTTTTCTACATATACTTTGTTGGGTTCATAGATAAAATTCATTGTATCATCTCCTCTTAAAAAGTATAACATATTTGTAAAAGTAATTCACTATTTATCTTTTCTAATTCTTTACATTTTTCCATTAACACATGTATTTTATTATGTAAATTATTTTAATTATAAATAAGATACTTTTTTATAATAAAATGTGCGTTTATTTATAATTAATTAGAAAACCATGCTATAATTTAGATAGTCTCATAGGAGGGTAATTTATGACTAGAAAACAATTAATTATTGAAACGACAAGTGTCGTTATTTCAGTAGTATTTATGCTTACAGCGTGGATACTTGGTTTGGTATTACAAGAAAATGGATGGTATGTTGTATTATTTTATGCATTAGCTTTCGCGATCGGTGGTTTTGCTAAAGCGAAAGAAGGTATAGAAGAAACAATTGAAAATAAATCTTTAAATGTAGAAATATTAATGATATTAGCTGCTTTAGGTGCTTTCTTCTTAAGTAACTATGCAGAAGGTGCAATTTTAATTTTCATTTTCGCACTTAGTGGTGTATTAGAATCTTATGCAACATCTAAAAGTGAAAAGGCACTGACTTCCTTATTAACGCTAGCACCAAGAACAGCAAGTCTTTTAGTAGATGGTGAAGAAGTTGTTGTTCCTGTTGAAGATATTAGCATTGGAAGTCAAGTGATTGTTAAAGTTGGTCAACAAGTTCCAGTCGATGGAAAAATTGTCAATGGTACTACTTCTCTTGATCAAGCAGCAATCACTGGTGAGTTCGTTCCAGTTTCTAAAAATGTAGGTGATGAAGTATTTGCTGGTTCTATGAATGTTGAATCTACAATCATTGTAGAAACAACTGTTGATTCAAAAGATACAGTTGTACAAAAGATTATTAATCTTGTTAAAAATGCACAAGATAATAAAACTGATTCACAATCTTTAATTGATAAAATCGAAAAATATTATGTATATTTTGTTATTGTATTCGCAGTATTTATGATGATTGTTCCAACAATATTTGGTTGGTTACCTCAAGCTGAAGCATTACGTCGTGGTATTGTCGTCTTAGTAGTTGGATCACCTTGTGCGCTTGTAGCATCAATCACACCAGCAATGTTATCAAGTTTATCAAATGCCGCTAAAAAACGTATTTTAGTAAAAGGTGGAAAACATCTTGAAGATTTATTAGCGATTGATTCAGTTATTTTAGATAAAACTGGTACGATTACAACTGGTGTTCCAAGTGTCATCGCAATCCAAATAGTTGAAGCGTTAGATGAACAAGAAGTTTTAAATGTATTATATACTTTAGAAAAGCAATCAAATCATCCACTCGCATTATCAATTGTTAATCATTTAGAAGATAAAGCAAAATTGTTAGATTTAAAAACAACAGAGATTTCAGGCCGTGGTATGGAAACTCATTATGATGGATCAGATTGGAAAATTGGTCGTTTTGAAGCTGATAGAAACAATGAGATTGATGAACGTTATAATAAATGTACATCTTTAGGTCATTCTACTGTAAATATTATTAAAGATGGTGAAATTATTGGATTTGTCGCTTTAATGGATACTATTAGAGATAATGTTAAGGAAGTCATTACTAACTTAAATAGTATGGGTATTAATTCTTATTTAGTAACTGGTGATAATGAATTTACAGCTAAACATGTTGCTGATGCTTCTGGTGTTACTGGTTATGTTGCAAATTGCTTCCCTGAAGATAAAGTTAAATTTGTTGAAGATTTAAAAACTCAAGGTCATCACCCAATGATGATTGGTGATGGTATCAATGATGCACCAGCTCTTGCTACTGCTGATATAGGTATTGCAATGGGTGCTGGTACAGATGTTTCACTTGAAACTGCTGATATTATCTTTATGAACAACAATATGGAAAACCTTCCTAAGTTAATTAAATTATCAAAACGTATGCGTTCAATCACACTACAAAATATTATTTTCTCTGTCAGTGTTATTGCAGTATTAATGGTAACAAATGTCATATTTGGTGGTATTGAATTACCTTTAGGGGTTATATTCCATGAAGGTTCTACAATCTTAGTCATATTAAATAGTTTAAGGTTGTTATTAAAATAATTAGAAAAGCGGATAATCTCCGCTTTTTTTTTATGTTATACTGATAGCAAAGGGCTTTTTTCGTAAATTTAATACAATTTGTAAGTTTCTATCAGGGAGGTGTGTTTATGAATAACTATGTATTTGTTGCAATCTCACTTGGCATCGCAGCTTTTTCTGCACTCATTGCAATATCTTATGCATTTATTTTAAAACGAAAACTTAACAAAATTAAAGTTGCACATGAACGTATTGATGAAATATCATCTTATATACGTGAAGGTGCCATCGCATTTATGAAAAGACAATACAAAATTATTATTATTTTCTCATTAATCCTGGCTGTTATTTTAACTGCTGTTGGATTTATTCCATCATTATCAGAAGCTGATGGTGTTGGATGGCGATCTGCACTCGCTTTCTTATTTGGTGCATTATTATCAGGTTCTGCTGGTATCGTTGGTATGTTAGCTGCAACTAAAGCAAATGCAAGAACAACCGACCAGGCAAGACAAAATGGTATGTCTGGAGCTCTAAGAGTTGCTTTCACTGGTGGTTCAGTACTTGGATTAACAGTTGTAGGTTTAGGTTTATTTGGACTAATTATTTTATTCTTTATATTTTTCACAGTCTTTGGTGGAATAACAGATGATCCATTTGCTCAATTTTCTGCTTTAAGAAATGCTGTTCAAGTAGTTACTGGTTATGGGTTAGGTGCTTCACTTATTGCATTATTTGGTAGAGTCGGTGGTGGTATATATACAAAAGCTGCTGATGTTGGTGCTGATTTAGTTGGTAAAGTAGAATCTAACATCCCAGAAGATGATCCAAGGAATCCCGCAGTTATTGCTGATAACGTTGGTGATAATGTCGGTGATATTGCTGGTATGGGTTCTGATTTAACTGAGAGCTATGTAGGTTCTATAATATCTGCATTAACGCTTGGGTTATACGCATTTGTAAGATTTGGTGAATCATTTTACCCAAGTTCAGCAGGTGATCCTGTTACCGCTATAAAATCAGTAATTTCAACAATCACACTACCTTTAATTCTTTCAGGTTTTGGTATCTTATCAGCTGTTATCGCTGTAATGATCGTGAGATCAAGAGATTGGAAAAAGCCACAAAGAGCATTAAATATGTCAACATATTTCGCCGTTGGTTTTATGTTTATCATAAGTTTTATTTTAAGTCTTACTATGTTTAAAGATAATCATATGTGGGGTATATTTTTCGCGATTGTTACAGGACTAGTCGTTGGTATAGTTATCGGATTCATCGCTGAATACTATACTTCTAATGAACATAAACATGTAAAAGAAATTGTTGAAGAATCTAAGACAGGTGCTGCAACTAATATCATATCTGGTTTTAGTATTGGTATGCAATCTACTTTCTTAACAATTATTGTATTAGTTGCTGGTATCGTTATATCATATCTAGTCACAGGTGATATGTATGGTATTGCATTAGCATCAGTAGGGATGTTATCAACTGCAGGTATTACGATAGCTGTTGATGCTTATGGACCAATAGCTGATAATGCCGGTGGTCTTGCTGAAATGTCTAATCTAGATGAAGGTGTTAGAAAAATAACAGATAAACTTGATTCTGTAGGTAATACTACAGCTGCGATTGGTAAAGGATTTTGCATAGGTTCAGCTGCATTAACTTCAATTGGTTTATTTTTCGCATTTGAAAGATCTGCAGGTATTTCTACTTCTACTGGTATAGATTTATTACAACCAGGTGTATTAGTAGGTTTATTTATAGGTGCAATGCTTCCTTATTTATTTACAGCACTTGTGATTAAATCAGTCGGTAAGGCAGCACACAAAATGATTGAAGAAGTTAGAAGACAATATAGAGAAAATCCAAATATATTAAAAGGTACTGATATGCCTGATTATGCTTCTTGTGTTGATATCTCAACTAAAGCAGCATTAAAAGAAATGGTTCTACCTGCTTTAATTGCTGTACTATCTCCTATCATCATTGGTTTATTCTTAGGTGTACAAGGTTTAGGTGGACTTCTTGTTGGTGGCCTAGTTTCTGCAATGATGCTCGCGATATTTATGGCAAATGCTGGTGGCGCTTGGGATAATGCTAAAAAACATATCGAGGAAGGTTATGAAGGTGGAAAAGGTTCTGACATTCATAAAGCCACAGTTGTTGGAGATACAGTTGGTGATCCTTTAAAAGATACTGCAGGACCTTCAATGGACATTTTAATCAAATTAATGAGTATTGTTTCACTCGTATTAGTTCCTATACTTGTTGAATTAGAACCTATCCTAAAAACATTATTTCATTAAACAAAAAAAGCTCATATGTATACATACGAGCTTTTTATTATGCAAATTATGATTTGATATTATTTACCAAATTGTGCATCATTGTTACCAGAATCAGTAGTCCACATATCTAACATGTTAATTGGATCGTTGAAATCAGCTAACCAACCATTACGTGCTAATACATATTCACCATTTTTTCTAGTGTCTAAGAATGTTCCCCATTCTTGAGATGATAATGTCATTTCAATACCATAAGCAGCAAATGCTGATTGTAGATATTCACCAATTGCTTGATGTCCTGAAGAAGTATTAAATAAGTATTCGAATGCAGGGAAGTCAGTGAATTTACCATCTTCATATTCAAAATATTTAGAAAGAATTTCTACAGCTTCAGTAGTGTTTGCTGTATATGCAGATGCAGCAGTGTTGTAGTAACCTGTAAATGAATTATCACCAGCGTTTAAGTAGAATTCTGTTCCAGATGAATCTTGGATACCCATAGAAACAAATGAAGATGCAGGTAATTGACCAGCTTGACCAATTTCATTTACAATGTAGTTGCGGTCAATTAATAATGAAAGTGCATATCTTACTTCTGCATTAGCAGCAACATTTTCAGCAGCTGTCATATCAGCAGATACATCAGAAGGTAAGAAGTCTTTATTATTATTGAATGTGATATAGTAAGTACCTAATTGACCATTAATGTTAAATTCATCAGCATAGTTTTCTTTAAGGTCTGCGATTTCTGCATTAGGTACTGAATCAATAAAGTCATAAGCACCACTCTTGAATCCAGCTAACATTGCAGTATCATCATCTGATAACCAGAATGTGATTTGTTCCATAGAAACATTATCAGCATCCCAATAAGCATCATTTTTAGTCATAACTAAGTTAGAGTCATTTGTCCATGATTCTAAAGTATATGCACCATTAGTAACATAAGTTGATGGTGAAGTAGCCCAAGCATCTGGTGAAGCTTCAACAGCTGATTGTTTAACAGGCATAAATGTTGGGAATGCTCATAATTCAAAGAAATAAGGTACATCAACAACTAATGTAACTTCAAAATGAGTATCATCAGTAGCAGATACATTTAATTCTCCATCAGCATAACCATCGATTATAGAGAATAAATATCCGTAGTCAGCAGCTGTTTCATCTGAAGCGGCTCTCTTCCATGCGTATTCGAAGTCGCCTGCAGTAAGTGCTGAACCATCAGACCAAGTTAAGCCTGAACGAAGCTCAAATGTGTATGTTACAGTACCATCAGTGTTTTCAACAGGTGTAGGTAGACTAGTTGCTAAATCTGCTTCTAGTGATGATCCATCAGTAGCGTAACGTACTAAACCAGCAAATGTATGAAGAATATAAGTTGCTCCATCAACAGCACTATTAAGTGCTGGGTCAATTGTAGCAGGTTGAGAAGCTAATACAACATCAATATTTGAAGTATCTCCATCAACACTTGTGTTCTTGAAGTATTTACTTCCAGAAGGTGTTGAGTAGAATCCTGTAATATCACTTGAAGCCATAAAAATATCAGTGTAGTAATAAAGTGGAACGATATTACCAGTTGACATTAATAAATCTTCAGCTGCATGATATAAAGCAGTTCTTTTTGCTTCATCAACTTCAACTCTAGCTAAACTAATGATGACATCATATGTTTCTGCCCAAGTACCATTTTCAACAACGTATGATTCATAACCAGCAATGTCAGATAAATCCATAGAATATGCAGCAGTTGCTGAATTGTCTACATCTTTTACTGACTCAACAGTGTTTCCATTACATGCAGCAAGTCCTACAAATAATGCAAACATTAAAATAAATAAACTAAGTTTTTTCATATCTCTTTCCTTTCTTTTCCTTTCTCTTTCTCTCTTTATATTCAATATATTTGTATATATTAGAATCAATCATGTAAATGACAGCTCACAAAGTGATTTGGAGCTTTTTCTTTTAATGTTGGAACTTCATGTTCACAACGATCAAATGCTTTAGGACATCTAGTTCTAAACGGACAGCCACTTGGAATATTTAGTGGACTTGGTACATCACCTGTTAAAACGATACGTTTAGATTTTCTTGATATTTCAGGATCTGGTGAAGGTACCGCAGACATTAAGGATTCTGTATAAGGATGAAGTGGAAGATTAAATAAATCTTCCGTATCTGCTATCTCTACTATTTTTCCTAAATACATTACTGCAATACGATCACTAATATGTCTAACAATTAATAAATCATGTGCAATAAATAAATAAGTAAGTCCTAGTTGTTTTTGTAAGTCTTCAAACATATTAATGATTTGTGCTTGAATAGATACATCTAGTGCTGATACCGGCTCGTCACAAACTATAAATTTGGGATCAACTGCTAGTGCTCTAGCAATACCAACCCTTTGTCTTTGACCACCACTAAATTCATGTGCATATCTAGTTTCGTGTTCACTAGATAATCCTACTAAACTCATTAAATTATGAATCTTAGCAGCTCTTTCTTCGGGGGTACTATATAGTTTATGTATATCAAGAGGTTCACCAATGATATCTCCTACAGTCATTCTTGGATTTAGTGATGCATAAGGATCTTGGAAAACCATAGATGCATTCATTCTAAATTGTTGTAAATCTTCTTTTGTTTCTACTTTTTTACCTTCAAAATAGATTTCTCCATCCGTTGGTTTATATAGATTTAGAATAGATCTACCAGCTGTAGTTTTTCCACAACCAGATTCACCAACTAATCCCAATGTTTCGCCTTCGTTTATTGTAAACGAAATGCCATCTACTGCTTTAAGTTGTGTAGATTTTAAAAAGCCAGTAGGTATATCAAAATATTGTTTTAAATCTTTTATCTCAACTAATACTTTGTTTTTATCTTCTTGTTTATTCATGAGCTTCACCTTCAACTTCCATTTCATTTTCAACAGGTTTAATCTCATCATTTAAAATAGCTTCTTTAATGTTTAACCAACATGCTGCACTATGCGAATCAGAAACATGTACTTCATCACATTTATGGGAAAGGCATATTTTCATTGCTTTTGAACATCTTGGAGCAAACGCACATCCTTCTGGTAGATTTAGAATATCAACTGGTGATCCTTCAATTGGAATAAGTTTACCTTCTTTTTTTGAACCATAAGGAATAGATTTAAGCAGTCCTTTCGTATATTCATGTTTTGGTTCGTAGAAAATATCATCAACTGATCCTCTTTCACAAACTTTTCCTGCATACATGACTATGACTTCATCGCACATTTGAACAATAACACCTAAGTCATGCGTTACCATGATTATTGCCATACCAAATTCATCTTTTAAACGCATCATAAGTTCTAAAATTTGTGCTTGAATTGTAACATCTAGTGCTGTTGTTGGTTCATCTGCAATTAAAATATCTGGTTCACAAGCAAGCGCCATTGCAATCATAATACGTTGACGCATTCCACCTGATAATTCATGTGGATATTGTTTTAATCGCTTTCTAGGATCATTTATACCAACTAAGGTTATCATCTCAACTGCACGTTCTATTGCTTCTTTTTTGTTTCTATTCGTATGAAGCATAATAGTTTCTACTAATTGATTTCCTATCGTAAATACAGGATTTAGACTTGTCATTGGATCTTGGAATATGATACTAATCTTGTTACCTCTAACATCTTTTAATACTTTAGGAGATGCACCAACAAGTTCATTTTTATCAAATTTAATGCTTCCGCCAACTATTTTTCCTGTATCAGCAAGTATTTGCATAATTGAATAAGCTGTAACACTTTTGCCACTACCTGATTCTCCAACAATACCTAATACTTTACCTTTATCAACATTAAATGATACACCGTCTACTGCTTTAACTTCACCAGCATCAGTGAAAAATGATGTTCTTAAATTTTTAACTTCTAATAAACTCATAATAATTTATCCCTTCAATTTAGGATCAAATGCATCGCGTAATCCATCACCTAATAAATTAAGTGATAAAACAATTAGGAAAATAAATAATGATGGAATAATTAAACGATATGTATAACTATATACACCACCTAGTGCTGCACTTGCTAATGATCCAAGTGATGGCATTGGTGCAGATACACCTAAACCTAAGAAACTTAAAAAGCTTTCTGTAAATATCGCACTTGGAATTTGTAATGCTGTAGATATAATAATTACACTAATAGAATTAGGTAATAAATGTCTTCTAATAATTCGTGAATGTGAAGCACCTATTGATTTAGCAGCTAAAACATAATCTTGTTCTTTTAGCGATAATATCTGCCCTCTAATAAGTCTTGCCATACTCACCCAATAAAGCAATCCAAATACGATGAAGATACTTATCATATTCGAACCTAGGCTAGCAAATATCGTTCCTGATAATGTATTTTTAAATACTTGATTAAGTACTACTGATAATAATATGATAATAAGCATTTCAGGTAATGCATAAATAATATCAACAATTCTCATCATGAATAAATCAACTCTACCACCAACATAACCAGCGATAGATCCAAATAATGTACCAATGATTAATACAATAATACTTGCAAAAAATCCTACTGATAATGAGATTCTAGCACCATATATGACTCTAATAAAATAATCTCTACCTAAAGAATCTGTACCAAAAATGTGAGGAAATACGCTACCACCATCAGCAATCGTTGCTAATTCTGTTGCGCCATATTCAAATGGTTGTAAATTATTAAAACTACCATCTACACTTTGACCAGGTACTACTCCTAATTGTTGTTCGTAACTATATGGCCAAAACATAGGTAAAAATATAACAGATAAAATAATGATTGATAAAATAAATATACATGTTACTGCAATCTTATTTTTCCATAATCTTTTTAAACCATCTTTTAAGAATGTAGAACTTTCTCTAAAGATAATTTGTTGTCTTTTTTCTTCTTCTGTTGCAGGTATGAAACTGTCCACATTGACATGAAAAGAAAAAGGCTTATTATATAATTTTGTTTTACTTTCTAATCTAGATTTATTCATAATAACCTCTTAACTAAAATCAATACGTGGATCGACGATTTTATAACTAATATCAGATAATAAATTCATGATAACTACTAATGTAGCTAAAAATATAGTTGTACCCATAATAAGTGGATAATCTCTATTTATAATTGAATTCACAAATGCTCTACCTAAACCAGGTACAGAAAATATTTTTTCAACGACTAAACTTCCTGTTAGAATATATGCAATCATAGGACCAACATAGGTAATAACTGGAATAAGTGCATTTTTTAATGAATGTTTATAAATCATTTTAAGTTGTGATACACCTTTTGCTTTTGCTGTTCTTATGTAGTCTTGTTGTAGTACATCTAACATGCTAGATCTGGTTAGACGTGTAATATATGCTGTTGGATATAAAGCTAGGGCTATCGTCGGTAAAACCATACCACCAGGTAATTCACCATTAGGTGGAAAAATTGGCCAAATCACACAAAATAGAATCAGGAAGAATGAACCAATAACAAATGAAGGCATTGCTACAAATGCAGTTGTTGACACCATGATTGTTCTATCAATTGCTTTATTACGTTTAATTGCAGCTAGTGATCCAAATGACACACCTAAGAAAATAGCGATTAAAGCAGAAACGATGCCTAACTTAGCTGAAGTCGCGAAACCTTCAGTGATCATATCAATGACATCTCTACCTCTATTCTTAATTGATGGCCCAAAATCAAAATGAAGTATACCATTTAAATAATTTAGATATTGTTGTCCTAGCGATACATCTAGTCCATATTTAGCATTTAGAGCATCAGTAACTTCTTGTGTTACTGCTTTTTCACTTAAGAACGGTCCTCCAGGAATTGCATGCATAACAAAGAATGTAATCGTTATAATTAAAAAGATTGTAACAATTGTTAATATAAGCCGTTTTAAAATATATCCAAATAATTTAGAGTTCATCATAACACTTCCATTTTTAATATAATTAAAAAGATTTTATTACTAAAATGTAAATTAATCAATTATAAATTGAAAATAAAATGAAAATATTCCCATGAAAATGTTTTCATATGGTGTTACATGCTGTAGAATTAAAAAAAAATACACAAAATGACTTTGTGTATTCTAGATTAAAAATATAAGTTAATATTAATTTTTTTATTTATCGCTCTTTATAAATACGTATACTAAATAAGAAAAGCTAAAAATAAGTAATGTTATAAGTATAAAATAACTTGTTGATATTAAGTCACTATTAATATGCAGATTTGATCCTTCTAAACCGACTGTTATTAATAAACCAAAAATACTTACAATAAAAAACACTATAGCTATAATTAAACGTTTCATAAACCCCTCCGAGAAATATTATATAACACTATTATATAATAAAAAATGCCCAATATATAAAAAAAATGGCGCCCACACAAGGACTCGAACCTTGGACCCCCTGATTAACAGTCAGGTGCTCTAACCAACTGAGCTATGTAGGCGGATATATGGACACACATTTCATACGATATTTTCATCGTGATTATATTATAACATAATTAAGATTAGCCTGGCAACGTTCTATCTTCGCACCGTAGTACTATTGTCGACGCTGAAGTGCTTAACTTCTGTGTTCGGGATGGGAACAGGTGTGACCACTTCGCCATCGTCACCAGACTTCTCTCAAAACTAGATAAAAGGTTTGTCAAAAGTATTATACATAAATTGCTTTAAAAGGTAAAGTCCTCGACCTATTAGTACTGGTCAGCTTCACATGTCACCACGCTTCCACACCCAGCCTATCAACCTCATCGTCTATAAGGGGTCTTACTAAATTGGGAGATCTCATCTTAAGGGGGGCTTCACGCTTAGATGCTTTCAGCGTTTATCCCGTCCATACGTAGCTACCCAGCTGTGGCCCTGGCAGGCCAACTGGTGCACCAGTGGTATGTCCACCCCGGTCTTCTCATACTAGGGGCAGCTCCCTTCAAATCTCCAACGCCCACGACGGATAGAGACCGAACTGTCTCACGACGTTCTGAACCCAGCTCGCGTGCCGCTTTAATGGGCGAACAGCCCAACCCTTGGAACCTTCTCCAGCTCCAGGATGCGACGAGCCGACATCGAGGTGCCAAACCGCTTCGTCGCTGTGAACGCTTGGAAGCGATAAGCCTGTTATCCCCAGGGTAGCTTTTATCCGTTGAGTCTCGGCCTTTCCATTCAGCACCGAGAGATCACTAAAACCGACTTTCGTCCCTGCTCGACGTGTTTGTCTCGCAGTCAAGCACCCTTCTGCTTTTGCACTCTACGAATGATTTCCAACCATTCTGAGGGTACCTTCGCGCGCCTCCGTTACTCTTTGGGAGGCGACCGCCCCAGTCAAACTGCCCACCAGACACTGTCCCCCGTAATCCACTTACGCGGGTTAGACATCAGATGCACGAAGGGTGGTATCCCAAGGTTGACTCCTCCGAAACTAGCGTCCCAGATTCTCAGTCTCCCACCTATCCTGTACATCTTACACCCAATGTCAATATCAAGCTACAGTAAAGCTCCATGGGGTCTTTTCGTCCTGTCGCGGGTAGCCGGCGTTTTCACCGGCAGCTTGATTTCACCGAGTCTCTTGTTGAGACAGTGCCCAAATCGTTACGCCTTTCGTGCGGGTCGGAACTTACCCGACAAGGAATTTCGCTACCTTAGGACCGTTATAGTTACGGCCGCCGTTTACTGGGACTTCAATTCAATGCTTCGTTGCCTAACATCTCCTCTTAATCTTCCAGCACCGGGCAGGCGTCAGCCCCTATACGTCACCTTACGGTTTTGCAGAGACCTGTGTTTTTGATAAACAGTCGCTTGGGCCTATTCTCTGCGACTTCTTTTTTTCATTAAAAGTCCTCCTTATCCCGAAGTTACGGAGTCATTTTGCCGAGTTCCTTAACAAGAGTTTTCTCGCGCGTCTTAGTATACTCTACCCACCCACCTGTGTCGGTTTACGGTACGGGCAGTATATAAATTATCCCTAGAAGCTTTTCTAGAAAGTTTGACATCATCATCCTTTACCTACCGGATCTCACTCTTAATAGCGTGCGGATTTGCCTACACGCTAAGCTCGATCCCTTGTCCCCAATCCACTAGAGGGGCGGACGTTAGCCTCCTTTGTCACTCCATCAGTCTATATACTGGTGCAGGAATCTCTACCTGCTATCCATCGGCTACGCTTTTCAGCCTCACCTTAGGCCCCGACTTACCCAGGGCGGACGAACCTTCCCCTGGAAACCTTGGGTTTTCGACGGATAGGATTCTCACCTATCTTTTCGTTACTTACACCGGCATTCTCACTTCTAACCGCTCCACATGTCCTCACGATCATGCTTCGCCGCTGTTAGAACGCTCTCCTACCACTTGACCTTAGTCAAATCCGTAGATTCGGTATCATGCTTAGCCCCGGTACATTTTCGGCGCAGAGTCACTCGACTAGTGAGCTTTTACGCACTCTTTAAAGGATGGCTGCTTCTAAGCCAACCTCCTAGTTGTTTGTGCATCTTCACTTCCTTTTCCACTTAGCATGAATTTTGGGACCTTATCTGACGGTCTGGGCTCTTTCCCTCTTGACCACGAACCTTATCACCCGTAGTCTGACTGCCCGACATATTTTATGACATTCGTAGTTTGATTGTGTTCAGTACCCCGAGGTGGGGCCATCACACATTCAGTGCTCTACCTTCATAAAATTTACATTCGGACGCTAGCCCTAAAGCTATTTCGGAGAGAACCAGCTATCTCTGAGTTCGATTGGAATTTCACCCCTAGCCACAAGTCATCCAAACACTTTTTAACGTGTCCTGGTTCGGTCCTCCATTTGGTCTTACCCAAACTTCAACCTGCTCATGGCTAGCTCACCCAGTTTCGGGTCTACAGCATCTAACTTCATCGCCCTATTAAGACTCGCTTTCGCTTCGGCTCCACCCCTTCAGGTTTAACCTTGCTAGATACCGTAACTCGCCGGTTCATTCTACAAAAGGCATGCCATCACTCCTTAACGAGCTCTGACTAATTGTAAGCACACAGTTTCAGGTTCTCTTTCACTCCCCTCCCGGGGTTCTTTTCACCTTTCCCTCACGGTACTGGTTCACTATCGGTCACTAAGTAGTATTTAGCCTTATGAGATGGTCCTCACATCTTCAAACAGGATTCCTCGTGTCCCGCCCTACTTGTCGTTATCCTAGTCTATACATTTTCAAATACAGGACTCTCACCTTCTGTGGTTGGCTTTCCCACGCCATTCTTTTAATGTATAGTTTTGTAACTATTATGATAACAGGCTCCTCCACGTTCGCTCGTCGCTACTAGCAGAATCGTTATTACTTTCTTTTCCTGCAGGTACTTAGATATTTCAGTTCCCTGCGTATCGCCCCGTATAAATACGGTAACATGTCTTCAACATGCTGGGTTGCCCCATTCGGATTCCCACGGATCGTCGCATACTTACTGCTCCCCGTGGCGTTTCGCCGTTAGTCGCGTCCTTCGTCGCCTCTTAGTGCCTAGGCATCCACTGTGTGCCCTTTTTTCCTTTACCTTACAATTTAATAATTTTGCTTTTGACAGCTTTTATCTACTTTTCAAAGATCTTAATAATGTCAGAGATTAGTCTCTGAAAACTGAATATGATGAGCTAGTACTTCTAAAAGTACTGTGAGAATTGATTTGAACACGTTTAAGTGTTCGCCTTTCTCCTTAGAAAGGAGGTGATCCATCCCCACGTTCCCGTAGGGATACCTTGTTACGACTTAACCCCAATCATCAACCCTACCTTAAACGGCTCCCTCCTTACGGTTAGGCCACCGGCTTTGGGTATTGTCGACTTTCGTGGTTTGACGGGCGGTGTGTACAAACCCCGAGAACGTATTCACCGCGACATTCTGATTCGCGATTACTAGCGATTCCGGCTTCATGAAGTCGAGTTGCAGACTTCAATCCGAACTGAGACTATTTTTATGGGTTTCGCTCCACATCACTGCTTAGCTGCCCTTTGTTTTAGCCATTGTATCACGTTTGTAGCCCAGGTCATAAGGGGCATGATGATTTGACGTCATCCCCACCTTCCTCCAGTTTGTCACTGGCAGTCTCGCTAGAGTCCCCAACTTAATGATGGTAACTAGCAATAAGGGTTGCGCTCGTTGCGGGACTTAACCCAACATCTCACGACACGAGCTGACGACAACCATGCACCACCTGTATCCATGATAACCTCCACTATATCTCTATAGCTTTGCATGGTATGTCAAGACCTGGTAAGGTTTTTCGCGTATCATCGAATTAAACAACATGATCCACCGCTTGTGCGGGGTCCCGTCAATTCCTTTGAGTTTCATACTTGCGTACGTACTACTCAGGCGGAGTACTTATTGCGTTAACTACAGCACTGAATTTCTCCAACACTTAGTACTCATCGTTTACGGCGTGGACTACCAGGGTATCTAATCCTGTTTGCTCCCCACGCTTTCGTGCCTCAGCGTCAGTTGTGGCCCAGTAAGCCGCCTTCGCCACTGGTGTTCCTCCATATATTTACGCATTTTACCGCTACACATGGAATTCCACTTACCTCTACCACACTCAAGTCTGCCAGTTTCCAAAGCATCACAGCGTTAAGCACTGCACTTACACCTTAGACTTAACAGACCGCCTACGCACCCTTTACGCCCAATAATTCCGGATAACGCTTGCCCCCTATGTATTACCGCGGCTGCTGGCACATAGTTAGCCGGGGCTTATTCATTAGGTACCGTCACACTTGCTTTTCCACAAGTCATTCTTCCCTAATAAAAGAACTTTACATACCGAAGTACTTCGTCATTCACGCGGCGTTGCTCGGTCAGGGTTTCCCCCATTGCCGAAAATTCCCTACTGCTGCCTCCCGTAGGAGTTTGGGCCGTGTCTCAGTCCCAATGTGGCCGTTCAACCTCTCAGTCCGGCTACGCATCATGGCCTTGGTAGTCCATTACACTACCAACTAGCTAATGCGCCGCAGGTTCCTCCTTAAGCATACCCGAAGGTCTTTTAAAATATTTAAGATGCCTCAAATATTCCTATCCAGTCTTAGCAATCGTTTCCAACTGTTATCCTCGTCTTAAGGGCAGATTACCTACGTGTTACTCACCCGTTCGCCACTCTCTAGTAAACTAGAGCGTTCGACTTGCATGTATTAGGCACGCCGCCAGCGTTCATCCTGAGCCAGGATCAAACTCTCCATAAAATTTATGTTTTGTTTGTTAATAGCTCTTTTTTGTTTCTTTTGTATTTCTTTGATTCGCTCATCATCATTCAGTTTTCAAAGACCAATTCTTTAGCACGGTTTTTCTCGTGCCTTATTATGTTACCATTACTCAGAGATAATGTCAACCATAAAACCTAACTTTTTTAAAAGTTTTTTTTATTGGGTTTTCAGTTACTTCTTCGGAATGGGCAACCTTTAATATGATAACGTATTATATATATAATGTCAACAACTTTATTCATAAAAAAACTACTTTTTTTTCTTTATCAAAAAGAAGCCAAAGTAGTTGTTAAAATATTCGAGTTTTTATAGCATTTTTAGCCCCTAATTAGTCTAAAAACGTCATTATATGTAACAAATATAAAGAATGCCATTAATGCAAAGAAGAAAAGTAAATTGACATAATTTTCAAATTTCTTATTAACAGGCTTTCTAGTCACTGCTTCAAAGCCTAAGAAAATTAATCGCCCACCATCTAAAGCTGGAATTGGAAGTAAATTTAACATACCAATATTAATACTTAAGAAGCCCATAAAAATGACTAAAGTGATAAACCCTTCTTCTCTTACTCTACTTACAAGTGAGAAAATACCTACTGGTCCTGATAAATCTCCTACACCAATACCAGAATCACCACCACCAAATAATAAACCTAATGTAGCAAATACTTCACCAACATCAGATGCAATTTGTCTTGGTGCATATAATAACGAGTATCCTAAATTAAATTCTCCTGATGCTGTAACACCGATTTGATAGACAATATTTGAAGTTCCTAGTGATTCTAGAGCTTCTAAACCGATAAGTTCATATGAAACAGAATCAACAGATCCTTCTCTTTCATACTCAACAACAATAGATCCACTACCAGTATTTGTGTTAAAAAATGCAATTAAATCATCCCAATTATTGATAGGTGTTAGATCAATCTTCGTAATTTTGTCACCAGTTTTAAGTCCTGCAGAAGCTGCACGACCAGAAACTTGACCTAAAATAGCTTCGTCAGATTGAGTATTTCCTTCAAAAATATTAGATATACCAGCACTTTGAATGTATGTTGCTAAATCAACATCACTAAATACAGGTAAATCTTGTCCATCTCTTGTGATGACCAAATCAACAGATGTAGAATCATTATCTGCCATAAATGATGATAAATCATACCAAGAGTTAATTGATACGCCATTAATTGATTTAATTAAGTCACCTTCTTCTAATTCTAGATTAGAGGCAACTGAATCAGCTGAAATCTCGCCAATAGCATTAGAATCATAATTAGGTTGTAGTATAAAGAAACCTGCAAAAAAGAATAAAATAAACGCTAAAACGAAATTCATTAAAGGTCCACCAAAAATTGTAATAAATCTAGCCCATAAAGATTTTGATTCAAAACTCTTTTCCTCTGGTGTAATCCACATTGTTTTTTTATCATTAAAACGATATTTTGCAGATCTAGAAACCTCATATTTTTCGATACCTGATGATGTTTCTATTTCTATATATAAGGAAGACATATTTTTTCCATATAAATCAAAGCTTTTTACAACACCTGAAACTGTGAAATTCCCTTCATCATATAAAACAATTTCTGTAACAATACCATCCTCTAATAAAAGACCAATTGTTTCGTCTTTTTTAAACATAGCATCACTGACTGCTTCACCAGCCATTGATACATATCCACCAATTGGAATTGCTCTAATTGAATAATCAGTTTCACCATCCGATTTTTGCCAAACTACAGGACCCATACCAATTGCAAATTCATGGCATAAAATACCAGCTTTCTTTGCAAAGAAGAAATGTCCTGCCTCATGGATTAAGATAATAATCCCTAATACTAATATAAAAACAATTATATTGATAATTAATGTCATTTAATACCTCTTTCATCATACGCCATGATACTTTCTTGAATATCTCTATCTACTTGCAATATTTGATCAAGTGTAGGATTTAAAACATTATCAAATTCATTAACTGTCTTAATGACAATGTTTTCTATATCTAAAAACGTAATTTTGTTATTTAAAAATAATTTTACAGCAGCTTCATTTGCTGCATTCATCACTGTTGGTAATAATCCTTTAGCTTTACCTACTTCATATGCAAGTTTTAATAATGGATATCTTTCAAAATCCATCGGTTTAAAATGCATATCAACAAGTGGCATGTCAGAATCAAAAGTCATACGTTTAGGATAATTAAGTGCATATCCAATAGGAATACGCATATCTGATACACCTAGACTTGCTTTGATTGTACCATCATTAAAATATGTAAGCCCGTGAATGATGCTTTCTTTATGTAGGACTGTTTCTATTTGATCATAACCTAAATTAAATAAATGATGTGCTTCGATAACTTCTAATCCTTTATTCATCATTGTCGCACTATCTATAGTCACTTTAGGTCCCATATCCCAATTAGGGTGGTTTAGTGCATCTTCAACTTTTATATCAACTAACTCAGATCTTAATTTATCTCTAAAAGACCCTCCAGATGCAGTAATGACTATTTTCTTTATATCTTCGTGCTTTGAGTCATCAAGTGTTTGCCATATCGCAGAATGTTCGCTATCTACTGGTAAAAGTCTAACTTGGTAGTCTTTAACATATTGATTAACGATATCTCCAGCCATGACTAACGTCTCTTTATTGGCTAATGCAATATCTTTTTTTTGTTTAATCGCTTCAATCGTTGGTTTAAGTCCTGCAGATCCTGCTAATGCATTAACTAAAATCCCAGGTTTAGGGTATTTAGAAATTGCAATCAAACCTTCATCACCAACAACGAAATGCACTTTAGGATATTTCTTTTCATAAAATGATTTTTTTGAATCATTTCTTAAGCAAGCAATCTCAACATCAAAATCACTTAGAATTTGATCATTGATTTGATCTTTACTACTTAAAGAAACACCAATAAGTTTAAACTCACTATTTTGTTTTTTAATGATATCAAGTGTTTGTAGTCCAATTGAACCACCTGCACCTAATATATAAATATTTTTCATATAAATCTTCCTAGACTACTGGTGCTAATTCTACAATAATGAAGAATATTGATGTTAATAACATCGCAACAAATAAGATTGAATCAAATCGATCTAGAATACCACCATGTCCTGGAAGTATTTGACCAAAGTCTTTAATACCATAAGTACGTTTCAATCTAGATGCTACTAAATCTCCAATTTGTCCGAATATAGAACCAAATAATGTTAATGGAACTAATATTAATGCTTGTATCCATGTTGCTTTATCGCCAACTGATGAAAAGTTTTCTAATAATGTAATATATCCTTCGCTGTTAAAGAAATCTCCAAAAGGAGTACCTGCGATGAAAATCTTTCCATAAAATAATGCATATAATGATCCGATCACTGTTGCAATCAATGTACCAGCAATTGCGCCTTCCCATGATTTTTTAGGGCTAATATGCGGTATCATCTTATGTTTACCATATTTAGATCCAAATAAATATGCAAACACATCAGTTAGCATTGTTATGAGGAATAAATACGAAATAAATCTAATACCTAGTAACCTTAAAATAACGATTGATGAAGATCCTAGACCTACATAAAAGATAATTGTTAATGCTTTACCAATATCAATACCATTGAAATCTTTAAAGAATACTAAAAAGCTAAATAATATCAGTGTAATGATTGGAATAGTAATTCTTAATAAGTCATTAATTTCAAGTGGAGCAACAATTAGCTCAGAACTTAACCCGCTCATTGATACAAATGTCGCAAGCGTCAATAATACAATACCAATTTTAGGTAATTTACCAAATTTTTTATTTGTTTCATACATTCTAATCATTTCATTCGATGCAATCATAACGAAAAACACCATAAAAATAATGAATGCTGTATAAAATAAACCATTGCTTAAATTAAAAGGGACGAAAAACACTAACGCTAATACTGCTGCTAGAAATATACTTGTTATAAATCGTTTTTTCACTTTAACCCTCCAAATCTTCTATTGCGCTTTTGATAATTTTTTAACGCTTTTTCAAATTCTCGTTTAGTAAAGGCTGGCCAATGCACTTTCGCAAAGTAAAACTCTGCATATGAAATTTGCCATAATAAGAAATTTGATATTCTTTGTTCACCACTTGTTCTAATCAAAAGATCAACTGGCTCTTTAACCATCAAATTAGCCTCTAGAGCTTCTTTTGTGACTGGCTTATCGCATTTATTGATTGCTGTAATAATCTCGTCATATGACCCATAATCAAGGCAAATATTTAATATTAAGCCTTCATTGTTCTTTGTTTTTTCAACAACATCATCAATAACATCTAGAAATGCTTTAGGTATTCTATCTCTTCTTCCAGAAACAGTAATTCTAAATTTAATTTCACTGATGCGTTCTTTATTTTCGTTATAATATTCAACAGGAAAACTCATTAAATAATCGACTTCTTCTTGAGGTCTTTTCCAGTTTTCAGTACTAAATGCATAGACACTTAATTTTTCAATACCGTAATCGTTTGCGATATTAGCAATTTTGAATAAATTACGTCCACCCATATAGTGTCCAAATGATCTAGTTTTCTTTTTATGTTTTGCCCATCTACCGTTACCGTCTAATATGATAGCAACGTGTTTTGGTATATTTGTTATTTTCACTTTTTATCACCTTATCTTATTATAACCTATTTATAATAAGAATTAAATTATTTTCTTTTTTTCCCAAATTTCAAAAAAAAAGGCATTTCTGCCTTTTTTACATTTTTAATAATTCACTAGATTTTTCTTTGATTTGTTCATCGATATGTTTAACAAATTTGTTAGTTAATTCTTGAACATCTTCTAAGTAACCTTTTTCATCATCTTCAGGTAGACCTAATTTTTTAACATGGTCATTACCGTCACGACGGATATTTCTAATACCTACTTTAGCTTGTTCACCTAATTTATCAACTTCTTTAACTAGTTCTCTACGACGTTGTTCAGTTGGTTGAGGTAAGATTAAGCGAATACCATTACCATCATTTAAAGGATTTAATCCTAAATCAGATGCGAAAATAGCTGTTTCGATTTGTTTTAAAATAGATTTATCGAAAGGTTTAATATATAGTTGATTACCTTCTACAATTGAAACTGATGAAATTTGTCTAATTGGGCTTGGTGCGCCATAATAGTCAACATTTACATGATCAAGCAATGCAGGATTTGCGCGTCCTGTACGTACAGCAGCAAATTCTCTTTCTAATGCTTCAATCGTTTTTTGCATATGTTCTTCAATTTCCATTAATAATAAATCAGCTTGTTCGTTCATATTTTATTCCTCCCAGGTAACTAATGTACCAATTGGTTCTTCAAGAATGGCTTTTTTGATATTACCATGTTCATTCATATTAAATACAATCATGTTAACTTTATTTTCAGCACACATAGATGCTGCAGTTTGATCCATGACTTGTAAATTTTGTCTAAGTAACTCTTGTTGAGAAATCTTAGTAAACATTTTAGCATCATCATGTAGTCTAGGGTCTTTATCATAAACACCAGATACACCATTTTTAGCCATTAATATAACTTCACTATTTAACTCTGCTGCACGAAGTGCTGCAGTTGTATCAGTTGAGAAGAATGGTGAACCTGTTCCACCTGAAAAGATTAATACTCTTCCCTTTTCAAAATGTCTCATAGCTCTTCTACGAATATAAGGTTCAGCAACAGCACTTACTGGAAGTGCAGTCATGACACGCGTTGGTACATCAATATGTTCTAATGCATCTTGTAATGCAAGACCATTCATGATTGTGCCTAACATGCCCATGTAATCAGCTTGAGAACGGTCCATGCCTAGTTCTTCACCGATTTTACCACGCCAAAGATTACCAGCACCAACAACGATACCTACTTCAACGCCTAATTCGTATAAATCTTTAACTTCAGCGGCAATTTTATTCACTGTTATTGGGTGAATCCCATAAGATCCATCACCTTTTAAAGCTTCTCCACTTAATTTAAGAATTACTCTTTTATACATGAAATGCCACTCCCTTTTAGTTAATTATATTATTTACGTACTTGTGCTGCAACTTCTGCTGCGAAATCTTCTTCTTTCTTTTCGATACCTTCACCAACACCTAAACGAATGAATGAAACCACTGCATTTGATTTAGATTTTAAAAATTGGCTTACTTTTTGATCAGGATCTTTTACGAAAGGTTGATCAACTAAACATACATCTTGTAAGAATTTGTTTAAACGACCTACTACCATTTTTTCAACGATATTAGCTGGTTTACCTTCTTCTAATGCTTGTTGAGTTAATACTTTCTTTTCGTGTTCTAAAGTTTCAGCGTCCACTTGTGAACGGTCTAAATATTTAGGGTTGTTAGCTGCAACGTGCATTGCGATATCTTTCGCAACTTCTGCATCTTCACTAGCTAATACATCTAATACTGCAATACGTCCACCCATGTGTAGGTAAGAACCGAAACCTTGTCCATCTTCTTTAACTACTCTTGATACACGACGTAATGACATTTTTTCACCGATAGTTGCTGTTGCGTTGATTAATAATTGTTCAACTGTAACACCATCTAATTCAGCTTTAAGTGCACCTTCAGTATCAGTTGCATCAGATTTAACGATTGCTTTTCCAATATTATCTAATAAATCTAAGAATTGTGAATTTTTAGCAACGAAATCTGTTTCTGAGTTTAATTCAAAAATTACAGCTTCATTACCTTCAATTACAACATTACATAAACCTTCAGCAGCTACTCTGTCTGCTTTTTTTGCTGCTTTTGCAATACCTTTTTCTCTTAGGTAGTCAAAAGCTTTATCTACATCTCCGTCGTTTTCTGCTAGTGCTTTTTTGCAATCTAACATACCAGCGCCAGATTTTTCTCTTAATTCTTTAATCATTTGTACTGTAACAGTCATGACAGTAATCCTCCTAATTTTTTATAAAAATATAAGGGGAAAATGAATTCCCCTTATTGCATTATTTTAGTAAATCAATAAGTTCTGCTTTTTTAAGGGTTGTATATCCAGATAAACCACGTTCTTTAGCTACAGCTTTTAATTCTGCAACTGTCATTGAAGCGAAATCTTGAGTAGCTTCTACTTTAGGTTCAGCTTCTACTTTTGGTTCTGCCTTAACTTCTGGAGCTTTTTTAGGAGCTGGTTTTGAAGCTGGCTTTCTATTGTTATCTCTTGGTTCTCTTGGTGTTCTTGGAGTTACTTGAGCTGCAATTGCATCATCAATTTTCTCAACAACGCCACCTTGACCTTCAACAACAGCATTACCCATAACTGATGTGATTAATTTAACTGCACGAATTGCATCATCATTTGCTGGGATAATGTAATCTACGTCATCAGGATCACAGTTTGTATCAACAATACCGAATACAGCGATACCTAATTTACGAGCTTCTAAGATTGCATTTTTTTCTTTACGTGGATCTACGATGAAGATTGCTTCTGGAACTTTCTTCATGTCTTTGATACCACCTAAGAATTTTTCAAGTTTAGTTCTTTCATTTTTTAAGTTAAGAACTTCTTTTTTAGGTAATTTGTCAAATGTTCCGTCTTCTTCTAATTTGTATAAATCATGTAATCTTTTGATTCTACGACGGATTGTTTTGAAGTTAGTTAATGTTCCACCTAACCATCTTTGATCAACATAGAATTGACCAGTACGGATAGCTTCTTCTTTAACTGCTTCTTGTGCTTGTTTTTTTGTACCGATAAATAATACTTTACCACCATCTTTAACGATTTCTACTAAAGCTGCATATGCTTTTTCGATTTCTTCAGCGGTTTTCTTTAAATCGATAATGTAGATGCCATTTCTAGATGTGAAAATGTACGGTGCCATTTTAGGATTCCAACGACGTGTTGCGTGACCAAAGTGCACACCAGACTCTAATAATTGTTTCATTGAAACGACTGCCATAAAATTAATTCTCCTTTTTTGTTTTTGACCTCTGCTATAAGATACATATCCACCCATCGGGCACTAGAATATTTAACTCATTAGCATGTGTATTTTATTAGCCTTAATAAATATATCATATTTAAGGGTGATTTGCAAGCACAAGTACTCTATTTTTTGTACTTATTTTGTGCCACTACTGCCAAATCCACCAACGCGTTCGATGTCTTTTGCATCATCATCTGCAGTTTTGCGATATTCCATGAAAATACCTTGGGCTACGCGTTCACCTTTTTCAATAGTCACAGCAGATTTTCCAAAGTTATATAAAGGCACCATGATATGTCCTTCATTGTTTGGATTATTATAATAATCAGCGTCAATAACACCAACGCTATTACTCATCATTAATTGCTTTTTAATACCTAATGAAGATCTAGGAAATACAAATAATGCTTCATCACCCGGTAATTTAACTTTTAGTCCAGTCGGAATCATTTTAATATCCCCCGGGTTTAATGTCACTTCTTCGATGCTAGCTAAATCATAACCCGCACTATGTGAAGTTTGACGTACTGGAATTTTAACATCTAAATCCTTAAATTTTGTTACGACTTCAAATCTTCTCATCATAAATCTCCTTTAATTTATTTAAAACACTTTCTTCCCTTTTAAGTGTTGTTCTTAATCCATCTTGTTGATGATTTTTATCCTTTTGAGCAATTAAGTTTATATCAATCGCGTGATCAAAATCAACAAACTCAAATGATAGTCCTTGGTCAATTTCTCTTTCGATAAAGTTAGGTTTACCTTGTGATAGAATTTCACAGAAATAGTAATATGATTTTTGAGTATATGTTTGTTTATTCCCCCATAATCCATATTTAAGTTCTTCGGTATAGCCTAGTAAATCTAAAACACGAATTTCGGTTGCACCTATTTCTTCATATAGTTCCCTTTGTAATGCAGTTAAATGTGTTTCATTATCTTTAACTCCACCACCAGGAAAAGTGTAATCTTTAAACTTTTTTGAATATAGTAAACCAACTTGTTTTTTATCATTTATAATAATAGCTCTAACAGTTTCACGATACTTAGTTTCACTATTAATATCAATGCCATCTTCTATAAATATTTCACTAATTGCTGTCATTTCTTAATCATCCTTGGATGTGTTTTCTTATACGCTTCTTTGATTTTTTCTTTTGAGACATGTGTATAAATCTGTGTAGATTTTAAATGTTCGTGTCCTAGTAACTCTTGGACGACTCTTAAATCAGCACCATGATCTAACAATGTTGTCGCAAAAGCATGTCTAATCATATGAGGGTGTATTTTATATACATCACCTGAGTTTTCAATTAATTTCTTTAAAATTAGTTGAAGACCTCTTACCGTTAATACTCCACCTTTATAATTAATAAACACAAATGTTGTATGAACATCATGTCCTTTAGCAAGTAAGATAGGTCTTATATAAGTTAAATAATATCTTATTTCTTCAATCAAATCTTCATGAAGAGGTACGAAACGATCTTTTGAACCTTTACCATGAATAAGTATTTGAGATTGTGCAAGTTGTAAATCTTTGATATCAATACCAACAAGTTCACTTGCTCTAAGTCCACAACTAAATAATAAATCAAGCATTAAATAGTTACGATAACCTAGCGGTGTTGATTGATCAATTGATTCAAAAAGTGTTTTTAATTCATCATCATGAATAATCACTGGAAGTTTTTTAGGTATTTTGGGAATTTCAATTGTTAAAAAAACATTAACATCAATTTCATTTTCATTCATCAAGAACTCATAAAAAGTTCTTAGTGCAGATATTTTCCTAGCCATTGTTTTTCGACTTAATCCTATTTGATCCATGTGTGATAAGAAATGTCTAGCCAGCCTTTCTCTTCTAACATCAAGTAGAGATTCTGCTAATTCTTCAGACACAATAAAAGATTCAAAATCACTCACATCTTTAATATAACTAATGGCAGTATTTTTTGAATAATGTTTTTGATCCATAAGATAAGATTCAAAAGCTATTTTTATATCCATTCATTCAACTCCTTGAATTCTTTAACTAAATCAAGTGCACGACTTGCATATAAATCTTTACGTTCTTTCTTTTTATGTTTATAACCTAACTCTGGTAATAAACCAAAGTTTGCATTCATTGGTACAAATGATTGATTAGGTGTAGAGATATAATGACTCATCGCACCCATCATAGACATTTCAGGCAGTGGTATGATTTTTTCATCGTTGATATATGATACTAATTGAATCGCTGCGTTTAGTCCTGCTGCTGCACTCTCAACATATCCTTCAACACCACTAATTTGACCTGCTACAAATACTTTAGGAAACTCTTTTGATTGGAAACCAGCATTTAATACATTAGGACTTTCAATATAAGTATTTCTATGCATAACACCATATCTTAAAATATTTGCTTTTTCCAGTCCTGGAATCATTTGAATAATTCTTTTTTGTTCAGGCCATGTCATATGTGTTTGGAAACCTACGATATTATACATTGTTTGTTTAGCATCATCTTGACGAAGTTGCACGACTGCATAAGGTCTAGGTTTACCTTCTTGTTCTAGTCCAACTGGTTTAAGTGGACCGTATAATAATGTTTGTTCTCCTCTTGAAGCCATTACTTCAACAGGCATGCATCCTTCAAATACATTGTTTTCGAAATCTTTTGGAACTACTTTATCTGATCCAATTAAAGCACTATAGAATCTATCATATTCTTCTTTGTTCATTGGACAATTAATATAAGCAGCTTCACCTTTATCATAACGGCTCTTTAAATATGCAATTTCCATATTTATAGAATCTTTTTCAATGATTGGAGCTACCGCATCAAAGAAATGAAGATGTGTTTGATGAAAAATCTCTGATAAATGTGATGCTAGTGAGTCACTTGCAAGTGGTCCTGCACAAACTAATGTAAATTCATCAGTATTTATTTTCACAACTTCTTCATAAACAATTTCTATATTTGGATGATTTTTCAATTTATCCTCAATATATGTTGAAAATATTTCTCTATCTACAGCTAAGCTTGACCCAGCTGGTACTGAAGCATGTTCTGCAGCTTCAATCACTAAAGATCCTAGAATGCGCATTTCTTGTTTTAAAAGACCTACTGCGACATGTAAGTCGTTTGATCTAAGAGAATTAGAACATACAAGCTCTGCAAAATTTCCTGTTTGATGAGCAGGTGTCATCTTTTTAGGTCGCATTTCGTATAATTTTACTTTAATATTATGATTTGCTAGGAAGTAAGCGGCTTCTACGCCTGCTAATCCTGCACCAATTATTTTTACCATTTTATCACCATTTCTATTATACATGATTATATACTATATATAAAAAAATAATACGCAAGTTATTGCGTATTATTTGCTCGTTTTATCATCATGTATTCAGGTGCTATATGACTAAGTCTTACATATAAAACATGACTAATAATGAAAATCACTACTGAATTAACTGGCAATAGTACTAATCTAGCTGCGAGTGTTGCCATTGTCGTTTCTTGTCCCCAATAAAAATAATTGGCAAATGTATTACTTAGTGTAGCAAATATATATGCGGTAAGTACTGCAAATACTAACTTAACTGCACTATATTTTCTATACATAAACAATCCTGGGATTACTCCCCAACCAACAGCTGCAAGTGCATATAATGGTTGATATGCGTAACCTGCAAAAAGTACACCTAATGCATCTCCTACAAGTGCCATCATGACACCATAAATAGGACCAAGCATCACACTACCAATAATGATAGGTATTGCGTAAAACGGCAATCCAAAACTATTGATGTTAATTACATATTTAAGTAAAACATCAATCACGACAGACATTGCAGTTAATGAAACTGCCAATGCAACTTTCAATAATTCTGTGTTTTTTCTCATGAAAAAAAGACCTCCTAAATTTTAGAGATCCACTATAAATAATTACAGCGGACGCGCTAGAAAACCGCCACTTTCGTGTTCGTCCTAGTCCAACATCCCATGACTAGACACTTAACGCTTCCTAACTACTCTGTCGATATCATTATATACTAAAAAATAAAAAAAGAAAGAGATTATGTTTATAATCTCCAATCTATTTCTTTAAATCCTGCTTCTTTTAAACATTGATTTGTTTTTGAAAATGGTTTTGATCCGTAAAAACCACGATATACAGATAGTGGTGAAGGGTGTGCTGACATAATGACCTTATGTTTATTTTGATCAATATATTTTAAGAACTTTTTCGCTTTACCGCCCCATAAAATGAATACAACCATCTCATCTTTATCATTGACTTTTTTTATCGCTTCTAGCGTAAAAGTTTCCCATCCTTTTTTTTGATGAGATAATGCTTGATGAAGTTCAACAGTTAAAATTGTGTTAAGCAGTAATACACCTTGCTTAGCCCAAGATGATAGATTACCTGTCTTAGGATATTCGAAATCTAAATCATCTATTAATTCTTTATATATATTTTTAAGTGAAGGTGGATAATTGCCTTGTTCTACACTAAATGCAAGTCCATGCGCTTGATTGTAATCATGATAAGGATCTTGTCCTAATATCACAACTCTTACATTTTCATATGGTGTTAAATTAAAACATGTGAATCTTTGACCTTTAGGTGGAAGTATGACTTTATCTTTATCTTCTTCTTCAATAAAACGCATTAATGATTGATAATATGATTTATTGGACTCTTCTTTGATAAACTTATCCCACGTCATTTGTTTCATCTTCCTCTTTTTTGTCTTCTGGGTCTTTTTTTAATACTTTAATAATCGTCACAACAATGACTATATTTACAACAATAAGACCAATCATCATTGGATCAAATCTACCACTTTGTAAAAAGATTGGAACCCAACCTAAAAATGGGATTCTAAATGCGTATTTACCGACAACATCATCATATGTTAATGTTGTAATGTTTCCATTACTATCACGATATACATCTATTTCACCATTGTTATTGTCACCTAATGTTACATAACTACCATCAGGGTTTGTATCAATATATCTATGGATGATTTCTGCTTGTGCATAACTACCTGAAGTTGTTTCTAAATAGTTATTAAACACAATGATATCATCTTCATTTACTTTATCTTCAGTTGTTTTATATACAATGATTAAATCACCCTTGTTGATTGTACCTTGCATACTATTAGATACTACAGTTGAAATTTTGAAATGGAATGTATCAAAAACTCTTTCTGGTGCTATAACACTTAATACGATATAAACCGATAAAAAAATAGTGACAACATAAAATAATACATTCACTAAAATTTTTTTCAATGATTTCTTATCTTTCATCTTCATCACTATCCTTAATTAATATTTTATCTCGTTTAAAGAAGAACACGTAACTAATACCAAATATTAATACATATACGACTGCTGTACCAATATATCCGGTTTGTGTACTTACAGCAAATAAGAATAATTGAAAAATACCTGCAGTGCCTTCATTTACACCAATCAAATCATGGGCTTCATATGTATCAGCGGTTGTACCTGTGTAGGTTGCTACAAACGTTTGATTTGCTTGATCAATTGAGATCACTTGTTTTTCAATATAAATACTATCTACATCATTATATACAACAACTACATCTGTAACTTCTAGTTCATCAAATTGGTATTGTCCAACTTTGATGATTTGAAGTGAAATTGAAGGTGGTAATTGGCCATATGTAGCAACTGCTACTGGTTGAGAACCCACTGTATCAATTAATGTATGTGTTGACATAAATAATGGTAAAGAAAGATAGGCAAGTTGTAATACAGCAATGCCTACCATAATCCAATATATAATTTTACCTAGTCGCCATTGCGATTTTTCGCTATCTATTGATATTGTCGATTCACCAGCTCGGGTGTTTTCGATCATATCAATAATTTCACTAGTTGTTAAGAATTTTTCCAATCTTTACACATCCAGTCAATCAATCTTATGCTTTTTGATCATCCTTAGGCTTTTCGATAACAACTTTATTTTTATTATCTTCTACTGCTTTTTCTTCTGATTGATCATTAGTTTCTTTTTTACTATTTTTAAAAATTAATACGATTGCAGTAATTACACCTGCATTCACTAATATCGCAGCAATCCCAAATGGACTTGCGATAAATTCAACGACTCTTCCTAAACCAGGCAATCTAAAACTATATCCACCAATGATATCATCACTAGTTAATAATGTGTTTGTTTGAACAAGACCACCTTCAGAATTTACTCTAAATACAGTTTCACCATTATTAGTATCAATATCATAAATATAATATGTTACCATTTCAGTTGTTCCATCAAAGTTAACATCTGTCTCAAAAGTGATCAAATCACCTTCTTGTAACTCGTCAGTATCCACACGATTAATGAATACTAAATCAAATGGATTTATAGCTGGTTCCATCGTATCATATTTGACAATATATGCTCTGGTTCCAAACGTATTTAATGCCATTTCTGGAAAAGCACTTATCATGATTATAAACACAATAAGCAGTCCTAGGACTGCATATAATGTGTACATTGCTATATCTTTAAATAAATTATTCTTGTTTTTCAATAATGACACCCCTTAATCAATTTAAAATTAATCTAATGTCATTATATCATATTATTTTTTTATTTATATATAAGTTAATTAAACGATATCCCAATCATTACCTGTACCAGGTTCTTGATTAGTTGTTCTTGCTGCTGTATACACAGTACCATTGTAATAAACAATATCATCTTTTACATATGTATTAAACCAATACCAATCATAACCACTAACTAAATTCCATGAATCAGTAACTACTTCTGGTGCATATAAATTAGCATTAGTTGCATTGACTGCTTCATAAACCATATCATTATAAATCACATAATCTCCAACAACATAAGTTGAGAATGGTGTGTAGTCAAGTGATCCAGCATTATTCCATGAATCTGCTGCTGTACCTGGAATTGATGTTGAATTAGTATTATTTGCTAAAATCCAAACATCGCCATTGTATTTAACGAAGTCGCCATTTTCATATGTATTGTATTGATTCCAATCAGCTGTATCATAGGCTTGCCAAATACCTTTAGCTGCTGCTGTACCAGGTTCAATTTGTGCACTTGATAACTTCTTAGTATTTAATGCTTTATAAATTGTACCGTTATGATAAACATATTTTATATTCTTATATACGTTTGCTGTGCTCCATGTAACTAATGAATAAGATGTCCATGGACCACCATTAGTAGGGATTGCACCTTTAGTGTACCAACCAGCTAAATAATAGTTTCCTAAATAAGTAACTAATTCGCCACCTTCATAGACATAATCTATGCCATACGTAATATCACCATAAACTGACCATTCTGTTGTAGTTCCTGGTTCAGTTGTTGTATAGTTTTCTTTAAATTGATAAAGTTCACCATTATGATAAACGACATCATTAAGTGATGTTGCTTGTCCAACAGTCCAAGAGTATTCTTCTGGAATTAAACTATCCCAAGGTCCGTTTGCTACAGTTCCTGGTTCACTACCTGTTGTTGTCCATTGAGCCTCATAAATAATACCATTATGATATACAATTTCACCACTATAGTAAGTTACTGTAGTATGCCAATCAAGATCATTTAAAAACATCCAGTCAGTTAAATTATCAGGGTCAGCACCAACCGTTGTATTTACACCTTTATATTCGAATATATAACCACCATACCATACAAGATCGTATGTGTAATATTGTGTTAATGGATCAAATAAAGCAATACCTTGTGGTGTATTACTTGCTGATGACCATTGGCCTAAATTAACTGTATTTAAATCATTATCTTCAAATAAGTCAATTGAATTCCAATATGCAAAAGCATTTGATGAAACTATAATTAGAGCAAAAGACAATGATATGATGATCAATGCTTTTAATCTGTATTTAATATTCATTATCTTCAACTCCTTTCAAGAGACTTAAAGGCAGTTATAGTAACTGCCAAGTCATTAATTATTGCTTATTTATTTTTAATTAAGCTGCAGGTGCTTCATTTGAAGCTGTGAAAGTTACATCAAAAGTGATTGCTGCATTTTTGATTGCATCATAATCAGTTTGATCAGCTGGTTCATCTAAAGTAACTTTTACTAAGATTGTTAATTGTGTACCTTCTGTTAAAGCATCAACTGTGTCTAAGTTTGAACTTTCAGTATATGCTGCTGCACCAACTTTAATTTCAAAGTTTAAGTAAGTAGCTGCTGTAGCATTTGATACATTGTCAATTAATACATTTAAATCAGCAGAACCTAAATCATATAAGTCATCTGACCAATCAACTAAGAATGTAAATACGATTTCTTCAACTGGGTTTGCACTTACTGAACTTGCTGCAAATCCTGAAGGTACTAAAGTACCGCTATCTTGTGAATCTAATGAAGCTACTACTGTAGCTGTTCTACCTTGACCGATTGTAACTGTATTTGAAGCTACTTCGCTATCTAAATCAATACTATTCCAGTATGCAAATGTGAATGTTGATACTGCAACTGCTAACATAACTAATAAACCTACGACTAATTTTCTTTGTTTCATAATAAATTTCTCCTTAATTTCCTTTGTTTTGTTTTTTTCTTGTTTTTTGTTTTGTTTTCTTTATTTTATAATTCTTTATTCTTCTATATCTTTCGGTTCTACACTGAATACTAAATCAAATGAGATAACTTGTCCATGTATAGCTTCATATGCGGCAACCGAATCTCCGACATTTACTAAACTCTCATCTAATCCCAAGCTGTTCGCTTCTTCTAGATCTATTGGTTCTGATATTGTAATGACTACTGTAACTAATACTGTCGAGTTAAATAAATCATTTGTACTCGAATCTTTAGTTCCGTTAATCTCTATATTAATCAGATGACCATATTCACTAGATCCGCCAACCTCTACATTAATTGCTTCAACTAATAAATTAACTTCTTTTACTAACGTTTTATCAATGTTTACTTCATAAACAAGTTGTACTTCTTCATATTCACCTTCGAACCAAGCATAATTCTTAGGTACTAACATACCGACAAAATCATTACTTGTTTGTTCAATCACAAGATTTGCATCTTCCTCAGTGAATTCAATTTCAACATTTGATTGAAGCGTTGTGTTCGTCCAATAAGCAAATGCAGCTGTGGAAGTAAAACCAAGCGTTGTTGCGAGAAGTAACATGATGATTAGTTGAACTCCTTTTCCCTTCACATGCATCGCCTCCTTTGACGAAAAAGAAAAGTCAACATACTTTTTAGTACATTGACTGTGTTAACGTTTTTATACCTACCAAGTCAATTGCACTAATTCTATTTCATAATGAAATAGAGATCATATGGCAACTGGCTACCTTGACTAGGCCCTGTAGTTTTGCGTCACTAAATCCCTTTAGTTTTGCCTTTAACATATAAAAAACTTATGTTTAATTGTTCGCATAGCTTTCCTATCTATGCACGATAAGTATATAATAAAAGAATTTCGATGTCAAGTAAAAAAGAAACAAAATGCATCAAGCCCTTATTTAGGCCATAAATGAACGCATTTCGTTTCTTTTATTTGTTGATAATGTGAAATTATTTAATTAAACTAGCTAATTTAGAAACTGTTCTAATTAATTGGTTAGTATAACTCATTTCGTTATCATACCATGACATAACTTTAGCATAAGTTTTACCATCTACGTTCATTACTTGAGTACAGTTAGCATCTAATAATGAACCATAAGTAGTACCAATGATGTCTGATGATACGATTGGATCAGTTACATAAGCAAATGATTCGTTTGCAGCAGCTTTGAATGCAGCATTTAATTCTTCTACTGTAGCAGGTTTAGCTAATTCAACTGTTAAGTCAACGATTGAACCAGTTACTGTAGGAACACGTAATGCAGTTCCGTCTAATTTACCTTTTAATTGTGGTAATACTAAACCGATAGCTTTTGCAGCACCTGTAGATGCTGGAACGATGTTAGCAGCAGCTGAACGTCCACGTCTTGCATAGATACCTTTTTTATGAGGTCCATCTTGTAAAGCTTGGTCAGCAGTGAATGCATGAACTGTAGTCATGAAACCAGCAACGATACCAAAGTTATCGTCTAATGCTTTAGCTACTGGAGCTAAACAGTTTGTAGTACATGAAGCACCTGAGATAATATGTTCGTCACCTGAGATGATGTCATCATTTACATTATATACAACTGTTTTAACATTACCTGTAGCAGGTGCAGAAATAACAACTTTTTTAGCACCAGCTTCTAAATGCCATCCAGCTTTTTCTTCATTAGTGAAGAAACCTGTACATTCTAATACTACGTCAACACCTAATTTAGCCCATGGTAAGTTTTTAGGATCTTTTTCACTTAAGATTGGAATTTTTTTACCATCTACAATTAAGTCACTACCTTCAAATGATACTGAATCAGTTTTGAAGTTACCTTGTGCTGTGTCATATTTTAATAAATATGCTAGAGTTTCTGCATCTGTTAAATCATTAACAGCTACAACATCAAATTTTGCGTCATCTGCGATTAAACGATAAGCAAGACGACCGATACGGCCGAAACCGTTGATTGCTACTTTAATAGCCATAATTTTCAATTCCTCCTTGAATAGATTAATTCTTCCGTATATATTTTAACATGTTTGATTATAATTACAAATATTATGGAACAATGTGTTAAGATGTAAACGTTTTTTCTTTAATTTCAAATCAACATTTGATATAATAAATAAGGAAAGTGAATTAAACTTTTTCCAAAGGAGTATGTTCATGACTAAAAACATTGAAATTGAATTCAAAACAGCAATAACTGAAGACAAATATATGGAGTTACTTCGTACATTTGACTTAGAGAATAATATTTTTAAGCAAATCAATCATTATTTTGATACTGATGATTATGCTTTAAATGAAAAATCAATCGTTTTACGTATTAGACAAAAAGGTCCAAACAGATTTAAAGTAACACTAAAATCTCAAGGTGAACGTGAAGCATACGAAAACCATGTCATCTTATCAGAGGATCAAGCAAGACTTATGATTGAAAATGGTTTTAATACAAAAGACTATTTCGATAGTATTGATAACCATTTTGTGACATTTAAAGTAAGCTTAGATAACTTTAGAGTAAGTACACCTTATGAAGGTGGTAAGTTATTTCTAGATCGTTGTGATTATTGTGGTACAACAGACTATGAGATCGAATATGAATCTAATAGTTATGATGAAGGTAAACAAATTTTTGAATCTTTCATAGAATCTCAAAATATTGAATTAAGAGCTACAAAACGTAAAAGTGAGCGAGCATTTACATGTAAAAGATGACAATTAGTCATCTTTTTTTATATATAATTGACATTTTTTGCAATAATCCATATAATAGTATATAAGAAAGATTACGGAGGAAAACATGAAAGAACGCAATCTATTAGTATTCATTGCTGCTCTAATCGCAAGTATCCTACTCGTTATTTCTGTTGTAGTTAGACTATTTGTTTGGTACGACATTAATAATTATGGATCATATGTTTCCGTTCCAATGGTATATTACATTATTCCAATCGCACTACTTTGGTTAGGTTGGTATTTAGATGATGTAAAATCAGTATTGGTAGCAAGCGCGGTCATGACAGTAAATCTATATTTTCATCTTAGTCACATTGGCATCTTAAGTGGTGAACCTTTAGTGGTATCATCATACGCTCCAGCAATTAAAACATCTTATGTATTAAATTTAGTGTTAATTGTAGCAGTTATTGCTTTTGGATTTGTATCTTACTATATACCTAAGTTTAAAAAAGATTAATTTATAATTGAAAAAATGAATACAAAAAAAGCCATATGATATGGCTTTTTTATTTTAATTAATTATGAGATTGTTGTTTTTCTTTCATTTCTGCGAAATATTGACGTAGTATTGATTGATAATCACAATTATCCCCATTTGGACAATTATCACACATGATTAATTCTCTTAAGCGTTTAGGAATAAACACTCTGATTTCTTCATCGTTGTATCCAACTTGAAGTTTTTCACCATCAATCATGATAGGACGTTTTAATACACTAGGGTTATCAAGAATAAATGCTTTTAGTTCACTAATTCTCATATCATCAATATCTAAGTCTTGTTCTTTAAAAACTTTAGATCTTGTAGAAATAATATCCTCAAAACCATTTTCTGCATGTTCTAACATATGATCTATGTCTTCTTCTGTGATGCGTTGGTTGAAAAGATTTTTTTCTTCATAATGTATTTTATGATCATCAAGCCACTTTTTCGCTTTCCGACAAGATGAACAACTTGGTGTTGTATATATAGTAATCATTTGTCTTCCTCCTTTTGGAGCATAGGTATTAGCCTATAGCACTTTGTGTTCTTGCATGCTTAATTATATAATTATTTATACTTATTTTCAAGTTTTGAAAACGTTTTACTTAATATTTCATACATTTTCACAAAACTTAAAACCTTTCTATTTAATCCAAATTACGTTATAATGTTAATAACATTATTATTATTTTAGAAAAGAGGATTTAAACATGTCAAAATGGGATCTATCTCCTTTTTATGCAAGCGTCGAAGCATGGGAAGAAGATTTAAAAAAATTACCAGCATTAATCGATGAATTAGGAAGTTATAAAGGTAAGTTATCTGACTTCGAATCATTTAAAGAATTTCATCAAAAAGATGAAGAATTAACTAAATTTGTCTATCGTTTATATGGTTATATTCACTTAGCAAGTGATTTAAACTTAAAAGACCAAGATAAACAATCAAAAAATCAACAAGTGATGATTTTATTTTCACAATTAGGACAAAAGACTGCATATGTAGCTCCAGAGTTCATTTCAATTGGCGAAGAAAAAATTATGTCATTTATTGACCAAGATGAATCATTAGAACAATATCGTTTTGGATTTAAAAAATTATTCTTACAACAATCACATGTATTAAGTGATGATAAAGAAGCTTTATTATCTAATTTTTCAGGTATCAGATCAATTCCTGCACAATTATATCAATCATTATCAATTATTGATGCTAAAGATGAAACAATCACTTTAAGTGATGGTACTGAACAAGCAATTACATTATCAAACTTTAGATCATTAATTCCTACTGTAGCAACTGCTGAAGATCGCAAAAAAGTATTTGAAGCTGCATTCAAACGTTTTAAAGAAAATAAATCATCATATGCTGCAACTTATAACTTAGTATTACAAAACTTAAAAGCTAATTATAAATCAAGAGGTTATGATTCTGCTGTTGAAGCTGCATTGTTTGCTAACAATATTCCAGTAGATGTATACAAAAACTTAATGGAAGTTTCTGCTGAAAGTAATCCATCAATCAAACGTTATTTAGCATTACGTAAAAAACACTTAGGTTTAGAAACTTATCATACATATGATCGTTTCTTAACATTAGTAAAAGATGATACTAAATACAGTTATGAAACATCACTTGATTTATGGCATAAAGCATTAGAAGGTTATGACGAAGAATTTGTTAAAACTCAATATGCTGCATTAGAATCAGGATATGTTGATGTAGCACCTGCTGATGGTAAACGTACAGGTGCATATTCATCAGGTTTATATGGATTCCATCCATATATCTTATTAAATCATGATGATACACTAGATTCAGTATTTACACTTGTTCACGAATGTGGACATAGTGCACATACATTATTCTCAACTGCTAACCAACCAATGGCTACAGCTGATTATACAATTTTCGTTGCTGAGGTTGCTTCTACTTTCAATGAACATATCTTATTAGATTATTTAGTGAAGACTGCTGAAACTAAAGAACAAAAAATTGCTTTATTAGAAAAAGCATTAGATGGATTTATGTCAACATTCTTTAGACAAACATTATTTGCTACATATGAATATAGAGCAAATGAATTAGTTGAAAAAGGTATGCCAATCACTGATCAATCATTATCACAAATCATGATTGACTTATATAAAGAATATTATGATATTGATATCACAACTGAAGAGGGTAAACAATATGTTTGGGCATATATCCCTCACTTATTTAGAACACCATTCTATGTATATCAATATGCTACATCATATAGTGCATCACTTAAAATTTATGAAGATGTATCTAATGGTGTAGAAGGTGCAATGGATAAATATAAAGCATTGCTTAAATCAGGTGGTAGTGACTACCCAGTTAACTTAGTGACTAAAGCTGGTGCAGACTTAACTGATAAAGAAACATTTAAAGCTGTTACTAAACGATTTGATTCATTATTAAGTCAATTAGAAAAAGCACTTGAAGAATAAAAAACTTTAAAGTATAATTGAATTACGATGATAAGAAATAGTAATTTATGAAATGATCAATAGAGAGCTGGGATGGTGGAATCCAGTGATAAGGACATAAATGAATGGGCTCTTGGAGTAAACAGTAAGTCGGCTATAACGACATTTGAGGGCTAGAGGCAACTCTAGAACTAAGGTGGTACCGCGATTTAATCGTCCTTAGAATTTACTAAGGACGATTTTTTTATTTATTAAGGAGGTATACGATGAAAAGACTCGTATCTGGCATTAAGCCAACAGGACAATTAACTTTAGGAAACTATATAGGTGCTATTAAGCAATTTGTAGCATTGCAAGATGAATTAGAGGATACAGAATTCTTCATTTTTATTGCTGATCTTCATGCAATTACAACACCTCAAAATAGACAAGAACTTAAGAAAAATATTAAAAGTATTGCTGCATTATATATGGCATGTGGACTTGATCCTGAAAAAGTGAATTTATTTATTCAATCAGAAGTACCTGAACATGCTCAATTAGGTTATGTTATGGAATCTACTGCATATATCGGTGAAATGGAACGCATGACACAATATAAAGATAAAAAAGTAAAACAAGTCGATGGTATTAGAACATCTCTTCTTACATATCCTGCATTGATGGCTGCTGACATTATCATCTACGATGCTGATATTGTTCCTATTGGTGATGATCAAAAACAACATCTAGAATTAACTAGAAATTTAGCTCAAAGATTTAATAACATGTATGGTGATACATTTACTGTACCTGAAGGATTCTTCCCAAAAACAGGTGCTAGAATCAAATCATTAACTGAACCAACAAAGAAAATGGATAAATCTGCTGATAATCCTAAATCTTATATTTTATTATTAGATGATTTGAATCAAGTAAAAAATAAAATTAAGAGTGCTGTAACAGATTCTGATGGCGTCATTAAGTTTGATGTAAAAAATAAACCTGGTATTTCTAATTTATTAACAATCTATGCATCTCTAACAAATAGAACTGTTAAAGATGTTGAAAAACAATATGCTGATTCTAACTATCAACAATTTAAATTAGATTTAGCAGATATTGTAGTTAATACATTAAAACCAATTCAAGATAGATATAATGAAATTATTAAGAGCCCTGAATTGGACGCTGCGCTTGATAAGGGTAGAGATGCTGCATCATATTATACAAGAAGAAAATTATCTAAGGTCTATAAGCGTTTAGGCTTAGGTAGAAAATAATTTAATTGACTAACAAAAAAACCGGATCTTCTTGAGATCCGGTTTTATTAATTTATTTCTTCTTTTTGATCATTGAAATAATCTGTTTCTAATATCCACTGATTAATTTTTAATCGATATATATATTCATTTATTAGAATTGTAGCTTCTTCTTCAGTATAATCATTTGATAAAATCGTGATTTTATCTTTTTCTAAATTATACATAAAATTATTTGTTATCATAGAACCATTTGAGAATAGTACAGCATTATCATCGGTTCCAAATACATCTTTACCAAATATTTCATCATACTGGATATCTAGATTAAATAAATTTGAGATCGTTGGCATAATATCAATTGATGCGAACACTTCTTCTTTATCACCTGCATCAAGTCCTGGATTATAAATCATCATAGGAACTCTTTGGAATGATAAAGAATTATCTAAACTCTTAGTATCATCATATTCGGCAATATCTCTTTGATCAATACCATAAGCATAATGATCTCCAAACATCATAACAACTGTATCATCTAACATGTTTTCTTCTTCTAAACGTTCCATCAATGTACCAATTGCTAAATCTAGTTCATAATTAGCAGCGTGATAATATAGAAAATCATTTTTAGGCACTTCATATCCGGCTTCCAACATTAATGCTTCAACTGTTTCGAGATTTTTTCTTGCAATAGGATGATTATCACTATATGGCATATGTCCAGATACTGTTAATAGATATGAGAAGAATGGTTCTTCTTGCTGACTTAATACATCCATAGCACCATTAACTAAATCTACATCGCTTTGCCATTCATGGCGAAGCACTGGTGAGTAATCTTCATCTAGTAAGTTTAAAGCAATAGCATCATAATACTGATCATATCCTAAAGTGTTTGGATGAAACTCTGTTCTAGGATAGAAGTAATCTGTATAATTATGGAATGAATATGAACCATATCCTTGCGCTTCGAATAACTTGGGCATCGTATTATTAAATTTATTTTCTTTAAATGATTCCATTGTTAAGTTCACACTTTTGTGTGCATATAAACTTGTTTGAACCATGAATTCTGTATCAGCAGTATTTCTAAAATATAATGGAGAATAGTAATTGGTAAAATTCCAACTGTTTTGTTGCATTTCATATATATTAGGTGTAAGTACAGGATCTATTGCATATGTGTCAAATGATTCTGCCATAATTAATATAAGATTTTTACCTTCAAAATATCCAGTATATTCATTTTCTTGATGATCAGGAAGTGTTTCTAAATATGATTCAATTGATTCTTCCATTGTTAAGATATCTTCTGAATCACTTAGAGTAGTTACGATATCTCGCTCAAGATATGTTAATACACCAAATCTATTAATTGTTTGAAAAGCAATAGGGTTTTCCATATAGATATCATATAGTGAATATGCATATGGTGAATTAATTGTTTTATAATCGTTTTTTGGAATAGAGATAACTGTCAAACTATAAATAGCAACTATGACTAAAATAGATAAAACAAAATCTACTGTTGAATTATAGAATAAGAATTTTTTAGGAAGACTAATTTTCTTATATTTAAAGAAATAAGTCATAACTAATCCAATAGGTATGATATATAGAAGATGAATCCAAGAAATATTTTTAAATACTTTTCCAATAAATGCTACACCTGCATGTGCATCACCTAATAGTGAAAATGAGAAAAAGCCTTTAAGTACTCTATAATATAAATCTTGTGAAACATAAAATGCAATAATCACTAAAATGATTGTGAGCGTTGCACCTCTTAAGATTCTACGAGGTAAAAGTCTAATAAAAAAGACAACGACCATCGTTTGTATATTCGTAAATAGGAATAACCTAAATAAATCTTCATATTTTATTGTTTTAATAATACTTAATCTGAAAATAATTTCTAATGCTGCGATCACAGCAAATATGATTAAATATAGATTAACTATTAGTTCAAATTTTGTTTTTTTCAAAATAACACCTTCTAAATTTACATAATCCTTACATATTTTTATATTATACCAAAAAAATTAATTTTTTTCATGCATTACTTACATATATTTATATGTAAATGTTTTACTCATAAAATGAACGCATATAATAAAAAACCAGAGCGCTTAAGATCTGGCTTATGGTTTTATATTTCAATTTTAACTGAATCAATCGGATATTTAGATTCTCCATCAATTTGCATATAGGTTGGTTCATCAAATTTTACTTCTATTTTTTTGCCTTTATATATTTCTACATACTTCTTAAATATGACATGTTTACCAAAATAAATGGTCGGAAATATCAAAAATAACAAGAATTTAGGGATATCTTTTATAACAAGCAAATGAAGTTCATCATCATTTCTATTTGCATTAGGTGCCATTTTCATGCCACCACCTTGATATGGTGCGTTAAGTGCACTAACAAACCAAAGTTTTTTCTCATGATATGTTTTTCCATCTACTGTAAATGAACCTGATACTGAATTAAATTTTTTGAACCCTTCAAGCGCATGTCTAAAATAATTAATTTTATTTTTCTTATACTTCGAATTGCTAACCAATCTAATAACAAATCCATCTAATCCTAAGCCTGCACCATTTAAGAAATATCTTGTCTCATCTTGGTAAGTAACTTGTGGTAAATGATTTAAGTATTGTTTAATTGGAACTACTTTATCTTTGTATTTGAGACTTCTAATAAAATCGTTACCTGTTCCTGCTTGAAGCATGAAAAGTTCTTGAGGATACTCTAAGCCATATATTGTATTAGCTACTCTATTTAAAGTACCATCACCACCAAGTAATATAATTCTATCATCTTTATCTAAAGACGCAACAAAAGCTTTAACATCTTCAATTTCGATGATGTTTTTTTTGATAACTTTATGACCGTTTTTCTCTAAATGTTTAATAGTCTTATCAATAAACTTCGGATTATTACCATTTCTTGATAATGGATTATATAATAGAATATCCATGACTTATGCTCCTCTTATACGAACTTTAAAATTGCGTATTTTTTCTTACCACGACGTACGACAACATATTGATCATAAATCGCAACATCTTTAGTTACAACATACTCTAAATCAGTGACTTTTTCATCATTTAATGAAACAGCACCATTATTAATAAATTCTCTTGACTCTCTTCTTGATTGAGCTAATTTAGCATCAATTAATAAGTCAAGAAGTGGTAACTCACCAGATACTTCAACTAATTCTAATGTATGAGCAAGCATTAAGAACTCATTCTTGTTTAACCCACTCATAGAGCCGCTAAATAGCGCATCAGTAACTCTTTTAGCTTCTTCTAAGGCTTGTTCTCCATGAACTAATTTAACAACTTCTTCAGCTACTTTCTTTTGAGCAGCTCTTAAATGAGGTGCGTCAATTGATTGTTGTTCAAGATCCATAATTTCTTCTTTATCTAATAATGTTAATGTTCTTAAGTAATTTGATACATCTTTATCTGAAGCATTTACAAAATATTGATATAACTCAAATGGAGAAGTTAATTCTTTATCAATCCATAATGCACCTGATTCACTCTTACCAAATTTAGTACCATCTGCTTTAAGTAATAATGGTGAGCTAAGTCCTACTGCATCATTTTTATCACCCATAGTTTTTCTAATAAGTTCTAAACCAGATGTAATATTTCCCCATTGATCTGATCCACCAAACTGAATCTTACATTCATGTGTTTTATATAACTCTAAAAAGTCGATTGCTTGAATAATCATGTATGAGAATTCAGTGTAAGAAATACCGATATCTAATCTTCTTTGAACAGTATCTTTACCTAACATGTAATTGATATTAAAGTTTTTACCAAAATCTCTTAAGAAAGAGATTGTGTCAATATTTTTAATCCAATCATAATTATTAACATATTCTACTCTCTCGCTACCTAAAAAGTATGCTAATTGATTTTTGATTTTTTCAGCATTTGCTAGTGACTCATCAAGTGTTAATAATTTTCTCTCACTTGTTTGTTTAGGATCACCGATTAATCCTGTAGCGCCACCAATTAAGGCAATTGGTGTATGTCCATATTTTTGTAATAGTAACATTCTAACAATTTGAACTAAATGTCCAACTGTCAAAGATTGCCCTGTAGGGTCAAATCCACAATAAAATTTAACACCTTCACTATTTAAATGTTTTTTTGCTTGTTCCTCGTCACTGACGTCTTTAATCATGCCACGCCAAATTAAGTCTTCATATAAACTCATATTTCTATTTCCTTTCAAATTAATAAAAAATCGTCCTTAAAAAATCTAAGGACGAATTGTTCGCGGTACCACCTTAGTTCTAGAATTACTTCTAGCCCTCTTGTTTTAATAATCTCCGTAATTGTATTTCAAAATGAATTTTCTTTTCATGTTACACCATCATGAAATCTCTATTTTAGGTTTACTCATTTCTATTTCATTTACTTCACAGATTTATTGATTTTTAGTTGATTCTCTCTTAACGATATAATGTGGAAGAATGATTCTGATGTTATCAACATCTTTTGAATTCATTAACTTCGTTAATAATCTCATTGAGACAGCACCTATATCATACACTGGAACATCAATTGATGTCAAGGTTGGTCTTGATAATAGTGCATATTTTGTATTTTGGAAACCAGCAACTTCTAAGTCAGCAGGTACTTTCACTTTATGATCTCTAGCAATATTCATAAATGATACAGCAATCGAATCACGTACACCAATCGCTCCATCAACTTTTTTATCCGCAAAGAAAGTTGTAAAGTGTTGACGATTAATATTAGTATCACCACTAGTTCTAAAGATTCTAGGTTCTAGACCAGCTTCTTGCATAGCTCTAGTGTATCCAGCTTCTTTTTTATCATTTACTGAATATCTTCTAGCTGTACTTAATAAATAAATATCTTTACGATTAGCATCGATCATTAATTTTGTAATTTCATAACCAGCTTTTTCATAATCGATTGAAACCATTGGTACATTTTGATCATCTGAAACAACATTTGCAAATACAAATGGAATTTGATTATCAATGAAAATCTTTTCAACTTCTTCAACACGATTTGAACTTAATTCATCGTTTAAATATAATACACCATCAACTTGTTCTGCAACAATATCTTTTAAGATATCTAGAACATCCATATCTTCTCTAATACAGAATAGTTTGATTGAATATTTATAACTATGTGCAATATCACTAATACCACCAAGCATTTCAGCAACTGAAGCTCTAGTAACATCAGAGATAACAATACCTACAGTCGTTGTTTTACGGCTTGCTAGCCCTCTCGCGATCACATTAGGACGATATCCTAACTCTTTAATAACTTTTAATACTCTTTGACGAGTATCTTCTTTAACTTTTTCTGGATTGTTGAGTACACGTGAAACTGTAGCAAGTGAAACTCCAGCAGCACCAGCAACATCATAAATTGTAGCATTACTCATATTAATCACCTCTTAAATTTAATATCAAATATATTATATCAAATCATGTAAAGGCTTTCAACACTTTTATGAAAATATTTTCATAAATTTTCAAAAAATAAAGAGGCCATTAAGCCTCTTTACCCATTTATCGTTTTTCTTTAATTCTTGCTGCTTTCGCTGATAACGTACGGATGTAATGAAGTTTAGCTCTTCTAACTTTACCTCTACGTGACACTTCAATACTATCGATTGATGGTGAATGTAGTGGGAACGTTCTTTCAACACCGATACCGTAAGAAACTTTACGTACTGTGAAAGTTTCTGAAATTCCGCCACCTTGTTTTTTAATTACAAGACCTTCGAATAATTGGATACGTTCTCTGTTACCTTCTTTAATTTTTACATAGACTTTAACAGTGTCTCCAGCTTGGAAGTTTGGAACTTCTTTGATATAAGATTTAGTAATCTCAGCGATTAATGCTTGCCCTTTTAATCTTGACATAATAGACTCACTCTCTTTCCTTCCAATGTTCATGATTCTTGATCAGCGGACCATTGTGTTTATTTCGGCTTTTTTATTATAACAAAGTTATAAATAAGTTGCAACTATTTTTTATTTTCAGCCTTTATCTCAGCTAAAATAGTTTTCTCTTGTTCAGTTAATTCAATTTGATCAATAAGATCAGGTCGCTTTAAGTATGTTTGTTTAATACTTTCTCTTTGTCGCCAATTCTCAATGTTTTGGTGATGTCCTGATTTTAAGATCTCTGGTACTTGATATCCTTCATATGTATCTGGTTTAGTATACTGAGGATATTTTAACCATCCTTGTTGAAGACTGTCAGTATCTCTTGATTCAACGTCTATGACGCCAGATACTAAACGCACAACTGCATCTGTGATGATCATTGCTGGGATTTCTCCACCGGTTAATATATAATTACCAATTGAGATTTCCTCATCAACAAATTCTAAGACACGTGCATCAATACCTTCATAGTGTCCACATAATAAAATTAAATGTTTATATGTGGAGAAAGTTGTAGCTTTCTTTTGATCAAACAATTGACCTTGTGGTGATAAATATATCACCTTAGATTCATCAGTCTTTAACTTTTTAATGATTTCATAAAATGGTGGAAACTGCATGAGCATACCTGCACCACCACCATAAGGTGTATCATCAATAAATTGATGTTTTCTATGACTATAATCTCTTAATTGATGACATCTAACTTCAACAGTTCCCGCTTCTATTGCACGTTTAATAATTGATGTATTTATAAACGATTCAAAAAATTCAGGAAATATCGTTACAATGTCAATGATCATAGTAATCCCTCGATATCTTTCATTATAATTGTATCTTCAATAGAAATGATGAATTCATTTCTAAATGGGATAAGTTTTTTCTTTTTATCAACCGTTCTAACTTCCAAAAGATGTCCTTGAGGAACTTCAATCACACTGATGACAAAACCAACTTTTTCTCCATTTTCAAGATACACATCTTTTTTAATGAGTTCATCATAATAGAATTCATCATCTTCGATGCTATCACTTCTTTGTTCTGAATAAACAAATAAACCTTTATAAGGTAAGACATCATTGATGTTATCAATACCTTCAAATTTAGTAATTAACACATTTTTATGTGGTCTTACTTTTTCAATAACTAAAGCTTTATAAGTTTTATTAGGTTGTTCAACATAGATTGTTTCACCTGGTTCAAAACGATCAAAATCACTTAAATTATAAATGTTTGCTTCGCCTCTAATACCGTGTGTATTGACAATCTTTCCTATTTGATACATAATTTATCCCTTAGAATGAATCAATATCAATGTGGACTCTTTTATGCTCTTTTGATGCTCCTGCATAAACGATGGTTCTCATTGCACTTGCAATTTTTCCACCTTTGCCAATGACACGACCTAAATCAGCTTCATTAACTAGAAGTTGAATGTTAACTTGATCTTCATCAGAAGATAAAATCTTCACTAAAACATCATCTGGGTTAACGACTAATGGCACAATCATGTTTTTGATTAATTTTTCAAAATCTACAGCCATAACGAGTACCCCCTTTTATTATTTGCTTAATACGTTGTATTTTTTAAATAAACTTTTTACTGTATCAGTAGGTTGTGCACCGTTATTAAGCCATTTTTGTACTTTTTCTGAATCGATTGCTACTTCACCTTTGATTGGTTCATATGTTCCTACGATTTCTAAGAATTTTCCATCTCTTGCTTTTGTTGACTCACTTGCTACGACACGGTAGAAAGGTCTTTTGTGATTTCCTAAACGTTGTAAACGAATTTTTACCATAATTTAATACACTCTCTTTCTTACATATTACATAGATATTATACTAGAAATATTTTATCTGTCAAGTATTTTTCCTTAACACTTAAAAATTTCTTGTTTCATCAAAAAGTTGTGATGGTGAAAAACCTTTGTAACCTTTGATTTTTTTTACTTGTTTTCTAATGTTATCTTCTTCTTTTTTATCTGCATAAACCACAACATAATGAGATTTTTCAGATACAAAAGCCACATCTAAAGGTAGTGGATTTAGATTTTGTATAAATTGACTTCCTTTGTAGAAGATTACATATGACGCTCTTTCAGCCAACATGACAACTACCTCCTTTTTTAACAATTCCAAAAGCATTTGGACTTGGAATATTATCTGATATAAGTGATGTGATTTCATGAATATATTCATTTAATTTAGTTTCAAATAATCTTTCAAGTTTTCGATATTTATCGACTTCATCTTGATTATATAAAACTGCTTTTGTTTCACTTAATAAGATAGTAACATCCTTAAAGTCTGGGTGATATTTACCACCTGTATTCATGACATCTTGGTATTTTATTTTAGCCGCTTCAAAGGCTTCTATTTCTCTACCATATAATTGATCGATTAATTTATTTAATCGTACGATTTCTTTAAAGTTCTCATCTGATGTAATTTCTTCTGCTACATCATATGCTTTCATAACGATATCAGTCAAATATATCTTCCTTTCTAATTTCAATATATTCACCCGAAGGTATATTATTTAATGACAACTTGCCAATTTTTATTCTCTTTAATTGTATCACGCGATACCCTATTGCTTCAAACATGCGCTTAACTTGATGAAATTTCCCTTCATCTATGATGATTGTTACTTCGTCATTGTTTATTTCGATAAAACTAGCTTTAGCGAAATACGACTGGTCTTTATCATCTTTGATATAAACACCTTCTAATAATTTTGAAGCATCTTCACATGGTCTATCTAATGTAGCTACATATGTTTTATCAACATGTTTTTTAGGGTGTGTAATCTCATGAATAAACATCCCATCTGTTGATAACAACAATAAACCTGTTGTGTCAATATCTAATCTTCCAGCAATCATAAAATCAAATCTATCATAAGGATCTTTTAATAAATCCACGACACAAGGTGTTCTCATATCTTTAGTTGCTGATAAGTAACCTTCTGGTTTATTAAGTGCTAAATATATTGGATCTTTATAAAACACTTTAATTTCATCAATCATAATATCTTTTAAAGGATCTATTTTAAAACTAGGATCTTTCACACGTTTTCCTTCATAGGTGATCACATGTTGATGCATAAAACTTTTTGCTTGGCTTCTAGTTGTGTATTTAAGTTGTGATAAAAACTTATCTATGCGCATGGTATCTCCTTAAATATGTTATAATTATATGAGAGGTGTTTACAATGATTTTAATGAAAAATATTATTAGAGAAGGTCACAAGACTTTAACGACAGTCGCTAAAGAAGTGAAAATCCCTCTAAGCAAGACAGATAAAAAAACTTTAAAAGACTTACTACAATATGTTAAAAACTCACAAGACCCTGAAATGGTTGATAAATATGGTCTTCGTCCAGCAGTTGGTATAGCTGCACCACAAATTAATATTTCAAAAAGAATGTTTGCGGTTCATGTTGAAGATTTCGATGGTGTCTTATACTCTTATGCTTTAGTTAATCCTAAAATTGTTAAAAAGAGTCCATCATTAATTTATCTTCCTGGTGGAGAAGGTTGCTTAAGTGTTGATCGTGAAACAGAAGGCTTAACGCCTAGATATGAATCTATTACGATTGAATCACTAGCATATGATGAACCATCTGATCAATTAGTTCCAGTTAAACTTGAGTTAAATGGTTATATTGGTATTGTATTCCAACACGAATATGATCATATCGATGGTATCATGTATACTTCTAAATTATTCCCAAGTATTCCAAATGCAAAACCTGCATTTGAATTTATTACTGAGGAAGATTCAGAATAATTATTTAAATAGCATTTGTAATAATTTAATTTGATTATCTAAAATGTCATCGTAGGTGGCATTTTTTGTTTCTTCATTTGGGAAAATGATTTTTGAAACTTCTGTTCTCGTATTTTCCTTATGTTTTTTCTTAGAACCAAAAAGTTTCTTCAAACCTTTAGGTTTCGGTTGTTCTTCAAATATTTCTTTATAAAACATATTATCAACTAATAGGAAACCTTTATAATTGTCTCTCATTAATTTCTTAAATAAGTTAACAACATCAGCTTTACCGTAACCCATCAATTTAGGTGTACCTAATCTATCTTGATCATGACATGCAAATGCCGCAATATGTTTTTTGAGTAATCTATAATTTGTTGTTGTTGATTGATCTTGATTCATGACATGAACTGGATCAAATAAAACATTTAAAATATTAGATTTGAATTTTTTAAATATATAAGTATATGTACTCATCTTATAATCATCAGTTGGATATAAGATGATTTTTTTTCCTGCTTTACTTGCTTGAGTTACAAAATCTTCTAATCTTTTTGCGACATTAGGATATTCATCGATAATATCATTAAATTTAAATAGTCTTAAATAAATATGCGTTGCTTTAAATTTTGATGCGATTTTTAGAGCATATTTAAATTGATCAATAGCTTCTTCATGTTGGTGATTGTTATCCATTTTATATGGTTTAATCTCTGGATCAATAATACTTACTTTCATTTTGTGATCTTTTAAAAGATCCGACATACGTTTAACTTCTTTTTCATCCACTTCAAAAATATCTTTTTGTTGGTGAAATCTAATACATAAAGTATCTAGATTATGCTTTTCAGCAAGCTCTATTTGTTGTTCTAAAGTTAAACTCTTGTCATGATCTAAAAATCCTGTGATTTTTGCTTTCATATTGTCATCCTCCATAAATACATGATGATTGCGCCAGCTACACTTACATTTAGACTTTCTACGTTCATTGTTTCTATCGTAACATACTCATCGACAAGTGCTTTAACATCATCGCTTAATCCATGGCCTTCATTACCTAAAACAAGTGCAACTTTATCAATTTTATTTTCGACATTAGTTGTTTGATGAGCATCTGCTCCAACAACCATGTAACCATCATTCTTTAATGCTTCAATAGCATCTTTTAAAGGTCTTCTTTCAACATAACAATCAAAGATAGCACCTTTAGATGCTCTTATTGTTTTTTCATTATATAAATCAGCGCTATGATTACTTAAAATAACATGCGTAAAACCAAAAGCTGCAGCACTTCTAAGTAATGCACCAACATTATCTGGATCTTGCACATCATCTAAGATTAATATACGATCAGCATCCATTTTTTCATTTTCTTTTTTACATAACCCGATTTCATCAATCCATGATGCCGTTTGTTGTAAATCCTTCATTAGATCTTCAGAAATTAAAGTACCTTCTTTATCAGGATTAGATGTAATCACTTCTAATAAAACATTTTTTTCTTTTGCTTTATCAATTAAATGTTTACCATAAACTAAAAACATATCATGAATATCACGATATTTTTTTGTTTTTAATTTAACCCAAGTTTTGAACTGCTTATTTTGTTTCGATTGAATCAATGTCTTCAGCTCTTTCTTTTAAATAGTTTTCATATGCTTCTTTAACATCAAACCCATGTTCATGAATTGTAAAATCAAAATCTGGTGTCACTTCAAGTGTAATCATATTTTCAATTGCTTGATCTAACAATTCTAAATCAACTGCACGTTCATATCTAATCGCATTTTTACTTTTTGGTTTAGTAATAGGATTTTTAGGTACATAAACACTGCAACAATCATTAAACGGTCTAATCGAAATATCATAGGTTTTAATCTTTTTAGCAATTGAGATGATATCTAACTTATCATATGTAATTAAAGGTCTTAAAACAGGCATTGTTGTCACTTCTTCAATGACTTTCATTGATTCAAGTGTTTGACTTGCTACTTGCCCAACTGATTCTCCATTTAATAAACATAGATTGTTTTCTTTAATTGCTACTTTTTCCCCAATACGATACATCATACGTCTCATAATTGTAATGATATATGGATCATAAACATCTTTAAGTAATGTTTCATGTGTATGGATAAATGGGATTAAATGCAACTTAATTTTATTTCTTTGTGTATATTCAGATAAGATTTTTGCTAAATCAATCACTTTTTGTACAGATTCTAATGGTGTAAGTGGTGTTGATTCAAAATGGATGAGTTCTACTTCAACACCTTGTTTCATAGCAAGATAAGCAGCAATCGGACTATCTAGTCCCCCACTCATCATCATTAAACCTTTACCTGCAACACCATATGGATATCCACCCATCATTTGAATTTGATTTAAGTAAATAAAAGTTTGTTCTCTTCTTATTTCAATATGTAATATTTGATCAGGATTATGAACATCTACTTCAATACTTCTATCTAATTGTCTTAAAATCTCTGGTGCTACTTTTTTAGTAAACTCTAAACTTGTATAAGGAAATGTTTTATCAGCTCTCTTTGTATCAATTTTAATTGATTGATCTTTTGAAGTTAATCCATTTCTTAATACTTCTAAACTCACTCTAACTATATCATCGATATCACGATCAGCATTATAAATAACACTAATTGAAAATATACCTGGAATCTTAGATAATTGTTCTATAACTGCTTTTTCATCTTCTGCTTTGTAGTTAACATAAATTCTATCATGCATGAATTCAAATTTAACTTCAAATTTTCTTAAATTGTTTTTAATGTGTTGTCTAACTGCTTTAATGAAAAAACCAATGTTTTTTCCTTTAAGCATTAAATCACCAAAACGTACTAATATTTTTTTATTCATTTTATCACCATATACTATTTTACCACATATGATATAATAAATTAGGTGATGAAAATGAATTATAATGAATTATTATTAGCAGCAAAATCTTTATTTGAAACACAACCTTCAAAGATTTCATTACTAAGTAATGCTTCAGCATTTTTAAATGAAGTCTTAGATGAATTAAATTGGGTTGGATTTTATATATTTAACGGTGAAATACTAACAGTTGGACCTTTTCAAGGAAAAGTGGCTTGTGCAGAAATTCCACTTGGAAAAGGTGTTTGTGGTGAAGCCGCTAAACTTAATCAAACAATGTATGTAGCAGATGTATTAAACCATCAAAATCACATCGCATGTGACTCTAGAAGTAGGAGTGAAGTCGTTGTTCCAATTTATGTAAAAGACGAATTATTCGGCGTTTTAGACATTGATAGTCCGGTTTTAGATAGATTTGATCAAGATTTAATCTCATTTCTAGAAAACATCACTGATTTATTGATAAAACAATTGACTTTTAATACCCTATAGGGTAAAATAAAAGCCGTCGGTAAAAAGCAGGCAATAATTCAATTAGCGGATATCCCTACTCTATAGGAGCCCTTAGTAACCTTTCTGCTTTAAGGTGAAAAGAATATCGGGATTAACTAATAAATGAAGCATTGTATCTTTTACCTACCAAATCTTAAAGGAGGTAAAATTTATGTCACGTTATACAGGACCAACTTGGAAAATCTCAAGACGTTTAGGTTATTCATTATCAGAAACTGGTAAAGAATTACAAAAACGCCCTTATGCACCAGGACAACATGGTAAACGTCGTACTAAATTAAGCGATTACGGTCTTCAGTTACAAGAAAAACAAAAAGTTAGATTCACTTACGGAGTTTCTGAAAAACAATTCAGAAAAATCTTCGATGAAGCTGGTAAATTATCAGGTATTCATGGTATCAACTTCTTACAATATCTTGAAGCTAGATTAGACAACGTAGTTTATCGTTTAGGTTTAGCTCGTACAAGAGCTCAAGCTAGACAAATCGTAAACCACGGTCACGTTTTAGTAGACGGTAAAAAAGTAGATATTCCATCATACCGTTTAAATCCAGGTCAAACAATCGAATTAAGAGAAAAATCAGCTGGATTAAAAGTAGTTGCAGAAGCTTTAGAAGCACAATTTGCTTCAGTTGAATTTGTTGATTACAACAAAGACACTAAAGTCGGTACATTCGTTAGATACCCTGAAAGAAATGAAATTCTTCCAGATGTAAACGAACAATTAATCGTCGAATTCTACAACAGATAATATTAACAAAAACAAAAAGATCTATGAATTATTCATGGATCTTTTTTTATGCATAAATATAAAAAAAATCCTTCAAATGAAGGATTCTTGTTTAATTATTTTTTTAATGCTGCATTTGCTAATGTTAAGAATGAATCTGGATCTAATGAAGCCCCACCAATTAATGCACCATCGATATCACTTGTAGCAAGCAATTCATCTACGTTAGCTGGTTTTACTGAACCACCATATAAAATACGTAATTGTTCAGCTACTTCAGCACCATATAATTCCGCTACTACACCACGAATCGCTTTGATTGTATCATTAGCTTGTTCAGGTGTCGCAGTTTTACCAGTACCGATTGCCCAGATTGGTTCATAAGCAATAACAGTTTTTAATGCATCTTCAGCAGATACATCTGCATAAGCTTTAACAACTTGGTCTTTAACGACTTTGTCAGTTGTTCCAGCTTCTCTAATTTCTAATGATTCACCAACACATACGATAGGTACAATTTCATCAGAAACTGATTTTTTTAATTTTAAATTAACTGTTTCATCTGTTTCGTTATAATAAGCTCTTCTTTCACTATGTCCAATAACAGCATATTTAACACCATATGATTTTAACATAGCTGTAGAAATTTCACCAGTATATGCACCATTATCTAAATAATGTACATTTTGACTACCGATTGCTAAATTTTCGCCTTGTCTTTTTACTAAGTCTCTCAAGAAAATTGCAGGCGCACAAATAACAGTTTCAACTTTTTCTTTGTCAGGTAACTCTTGATTTACTGCATAGATAAAAGAGAGAGCCTCGTCTTTTGTCTTATACATTTTCCAGTTACCTGCAATTACAGGAATTCTTTTCATGATTATCCTAAGATTGAAGATACGTCTTTAATCGCTTCTTCAGCTCTAGGTCCTTTTGCTACGATTTTTACGTTTTCACCATGAGGCACTGCGAGAGACATAAGTGCTAAGATTGACTTTAAGTCAACAACTTTATCATCATAGTGTAATTCAATATTCACAGCATATTTAGATGCTGTTTGTACTACTTTTGCAGCTAATGCGGCATGTAAGCCAGCTGTGCTTTTAATTGTAATTTCTTTTTCCATATTTTTTTCCGCTCCTATTTTTAAAACATTGGTGGTGTACTTATCCACAATATTTTCGTATGTTGATGTGATTGATTTAGTAAATAATGTTCTTTATTTGCTAAGTAATAAAAAGTTTCACCTTTTCTAATCACATATCTTTTTTTATTTAATACGAGTACAACTTGTCCTTCTAAAACGTAACCAAATTCCTCACCTGGGTGTGGATCATCAATCTCAGATTGTCCTCCGGGTTCAATATCAATGATGATTGGCTCCATTTCATATTTTAAAGCATTTGGTACAATCCAACTAATCATATGCTTTAATTGATCATTTTCTTTTTCATAAAAATCATCTTTTTTAAATACGACAGTTTGTTCTTCTTCTAAACTGAAGAATTGATGAACATCAGTACCAAGTACTTCTAACAAAGAGAAAAATGTTTGCATGGACGGTGATGTTAAATTGTTTTCTAATTGTGAAATATATCCTTTTGTTAACTCTAGGCGATTTGCAAGTTCTTCTTGTGTTAAGTTATTACCTAACCTTAATGCTCTTATTTTCTTTCCAATGTCAAGCATTATTTATTATCGACACATTCAATACCTGGAAGAAGTTTTCCTTCTAGATATTCTAGTGATGCGCCACCACCAGTTGAAATGTGAGTAAAGCCATCAGCTAATCCAAATTGGATAACTGCTGCTGCTGAATCTCCACCACCAATAATTGTAGTAGCTTGATCCTTAATTTCAACTAACGCTTCTGCAACACTCTTTGTTCCTTCTGCAAATCTTGGGAATTCAAATACGCCAAGAGGTCCATTCCATACAACTGTTTTAGCTGTAGAAATATATTTTTCAAACTCTGCGATTGTTCTAGGTCCAATATCCATACCCATTTCATCTGCAGGAATATCTTCAATGCTTCTTACATTTTTTTCACTTTCTGGGTTAAATTCTTTAGCAGTGATAACATCATCACCTAAACAAATTTTACCATCAGCTAGTGCTAATAATTCATTTGCTAAATCTAATTTATCCGCTTCTAATAAACTCTTACCAATTTCATAGCCTTGAGCTTTAAAGAATGTGTAAGCCATACCGCCACCGATAAGTACTTTATCAGCAACTTTTAATAAGTTTTTAATAACTTCAATTTTATCAGAAACTTTAGCACCACCTAAGATCGCAACAAACGGTCTTTTTGGTTCTTCTAATGTTCCACCAATAAAGTTAATTTCTTTTTCTAATAAGAATCCAGCAACTGTTGTACCGATGTTATTTGAAATACCAACATTAGAAGCATGCGCTCTATGTGCTGTACCAAATGCATCAATTACTAATACATCACCAAGTGATGCCCAGTATTTACCAAGTTCAGGGTCATTTTTACTTTCTTTCTTACCTTCTAAATCTTCGAATCTAGTGTTTTCAAACATTAAGATTTCGCCATCTTTTAGTTGATCGATTGCATCTTCTAAAGCTTTACCTCTAGTTTCAGGAATGAATTTAACTTCTTGTCCTAAATGTTCTTGTAATCTAGTTGCAACTACTCTTAAGCTCTTAGATTCTAAATCTTTAGCTTCTTTGATACGTCCTAAGTGTGAAAATACAATTGCTTTACCACCATTTTCCAGAATGTACTTAATTGTTGGTAATGCTTGAACAATACGGTTTTCGTCGCTAATAGCGCCATCTTTTAATGGTACGTTGAAATCAACGCGTACTAAAACCTTTTTGCCTTTAACATCTATATCTTTGATTGTTTTTTTAGCCATATAGATTTTCCTCCTAAATTTGATATCGTAAGTTTTACCACGTATATTATATCATTATTTAAAGTCATTTTCTATAATATTAGACATGAAAATGTTTACTTCTAAATAATCTAATTTGATTTAATCTTTCGACTTGTTTACTTAAAATTTTCGGTTTTATGAATAAGTCAAGATTTCTTCCACTGATAAAAACCAATCTTATGATACCACTTTCTATTTTAACATCTTTAATTGCGGCATAATTTACCCAAATATTGGCATAATTTCTCACACGTTCTATTGGAATGAGTTGTATATTGTCATTTAAATATAATGGTATTTTATATTGATAGTTAAATTTGTGTTTTATCGCCTTTTTGTATCCATCATAAGTAGTTAGTTCATCCATACAAATCTTATTGATAATTGATAATACTGACTTTGATAATATCTCTGTTTTGTCTGTTTTATATATAATGGTGTTTAGGTTTAAGTGTGTTATGTATTCAATCATATTTATATAAATAAAAAAAGGCTAAATAGCCTTTTTATTATTCGTTTGCTAATAATACCTTTTCAGTTTCTGGATCGAAGAAATGTACTTTATTCATATCGAATGTTAATTTTAAATTATCTCCGATACGTACACCAGCTCTAGCATTTACTACAGCACAGATATTATCATTATTTACATGTGTATAAATATTTGTTTCAGAACCTAATAACTCAGCAACGTCAACTTGAATATTTAATACAGCTTCTGGATATGTTTCCATAACAATTTTACTATCATGGATATCTTCTGGTCTAATACCTAATACAATTGGTTTACCAGTAAATTTATTATCAGTTACGATTGATAATTTATCTTCTGGGATTTTGATTTTGTAATCACCAGCAGTAAAGTAACCATCTTTACCAACAACACCATGTACAAAGTTCATTGGAGGTGTACCGATGAATCCAGCAACAAACATATTTTGTGGGTTGTCATAGATTTCTTTTGGTGATCCAACTTGCATGATATAACCATCTTTCATAACAACAATTCTAGTCGCCATTGTCATCGCTTCAATTTGGTCATGTGTTACATAGATCATTGTAGTTGCTAATGTGTTGTGAAGTTTAATTAACTCACCACGCATTTGAACACGTAACTTAACATCTAAGTTTGATAGTGGTTCATCAAGTAAGAATACTTTTGCATTACGTACAATCGCACGTCCTAATGCAACACGTTGTCTTTGACCACCTGATAAAGCTTTAGGTTTACGGTTTAAGTAAGGTTTAAGACCTAAGATTTCAGCTGCATGTTGAACTTTTTGATCAATTTCATCTTTTGGCATTTTACGTAATTTTAATCCGAATGCCATGTTATCGTATACAGTCATGTGAGGGTATAACGCATAAGATTGGAATACCATCGCGATGTTACGATCTTTAGGTGCTTTATCATTAACTAATTCTTCATCAATGTATAATTCACCTGCAGTAATTTCTTCAAGACCTGCAATCATTCTAAGTGTAGTAGATTTACCACATCCTGAAGGTCCTACAAATACAATAAATTCTTTATCCATAATGTCTAAGTTAAAGTCGAATACGGCTTGAACACCATTAGGATAAACTTTGTTAATATCTTTTAAATTTAAAGTTGCCATTATTATTTCTCCCTTGCAATTTAATATCATATTTATTGTAACAATTTATACGCATAAAAAAAATGTGCACATTGCACACTTTTTAATGCGTTAACATATAATAAATCACATAACCATCTACAAACTTCTTAATATCAAAGCCTGTAGTGCTAATAAATTTATCGATTCTTTGAATTAAAGTATTTCTATGAATAAATAAATTTTTTGCTGCTTCACTCATATTTTGATTTGACTCTAAATATTCTTTTAATGTAAGTTTCATGTCTTCTTGAGTTATGTATGATTTTAAGAAATAATGATAATCATCTGGATTAATTTTAGTTAATAGTGTTTTTACAACATCTACGTCATGTAAATATCTAGATTCATTAAATAAAATTTCTTTTAATAAAGAACTTATATAAACGCTATGTTTTTTAAGTGTTTCAATATCTTTAAATTTATATGATTCATATACTTTAAAATCAATGAATGCTTCAGCAGATAAATTCATTAAAATCTCTTTATAAGATTCTAAGTGATCATCCTCATAAATCATTAATAATACATGATCCATAATTTCAATATCTTTTATCGCCATCACATCTTGTAACACTTCTAATAATAAAGATTTGTGTGATTCAATTTTGTCTCTAGATTCTATTAGTAAATATCGATACATGAAGCACACTCCTATTTTTTAGGTATTTAATATAACAAAGTTTTTTATATAATTTGATGAAATAACATAATACGCATTATCTTGATATATCCTCATACCAATCAAATGTAGGTTAATATCGTAAACTGATGCACCAATCATTTGTGGATCTTCAATCATATCAATGACATATAATCGATCATCGCTTGATTTTGATTCAAATGTTCCAAGTGATACATAATTAAGTATATCATTAGCGCTTGATATACTTGAAATGATTTCATTTTCAACAGGCACATGTTCAATATATTCAACAACATTTAATTCAGCAAAATAACTCGTGCTAAATTGAATAAGTGCGATTGGATATAAGTTATCTTTAACAATAAAACTTCCTGATGAAACTCTATTTTTATAATCATGTACTGTTATTGTTTGATGTTTTGTTGAATCAAATACAGTGCTATCTGTAAGGGCGTAAACGGTTCTACCATTCATACCAACGATGATTGCTGATTGAGTAACAATCACTGATCCCGTTTGTATTTGAATTTGAAGGTTTTCAGATGTATGTTCATATGTTAACAAATTGATATAGTCTGCAAAATGTCCATCATTAGATACATCTTGACCTAAATATAGATTAAATTGTTCTTTTAAATTTGTGTAAGCTTCTTCAGGTTGTTGATAAGTAAATATTTGTAAACCAACAATACCTACAATAAACACGATAATTAAGACGACAAGAGGCTTTTTCATGAAGATAGACCTCCATATCCGTTAAGTTCTAAAAACTCAATAATTTTATCAGCAGGTATCGCATAAGAATCTGTTGAGATTTCATTCCCGTTTTGAAATCTTCCAGCAAATATTAAACCAACTAATTCAAAATCATGATTCATTATTGCGCTCCCACTACTTCCGCTTTTCACTGGAACGCTAGAGATAAGTACTGGAAAGTTTACTTGATTAATTAACGGGTTGCTACTATCAACTGAAACGTTTCTATATTCTATAAAATATCCCATTGTGATGGCATGATTTTGATTGCTTGGATAACCGATAACAACTAAATCAATATTACTAGAAATCTCATTGATGTTCATATCAAAAACTGTGACCTCAATATTTTTAGCAATACGTAGAAAAGCTAAATCATATGAAGCATCTGAAAATAACACTTCTGCGATAATCGCATCATTAACATAATTATTAACATAGATACTATTTGATACACTAGATTGATAACTAATGACATGGTGATTCGTTAATACATAATAATATAGATCATCTTCATCAATAACAGCACCTGATCCAATGTTTTGTATACCATCAGTTAAAAAATTAGCTTCAATTGAAACTACTGATTTTAGTGTTGTACTAGAGATTTCATTAATGAAGTTTATATATCCATCATATAATGTTTGTTGTTCTTCTAGATACATACTATAGTCTTCGTATAACTCCTCGTATGTTTTATTACGACAGCTTACTAGACCTATACTCATTGAAATGATGAAAATAAAAATTAATATTTTTTTCATGTAATCACCTTAACAATATTTTACACTGTTTTTTAAGAATAATAAACTATTATAACAAAAAAAGGGTATTGCTACCCTTTTAATTAATTATCCGATTGAACCTTCCATTTCAAGTTTAATCAATTGATTTAACTCAATAGCGTATTCCATTGGTAATTCTTTTGCGAATGGTTCAATGAAGCCCATAACAATCATTTCAGTCGCTTCTTCTTCAGATAGACCACGACTCATTAAATAATATAATTGTTCTTCACTGATTTTTGATACAGTCGCTTCATGTTCTAAGAACACATCAGAGTTCTTAACAACATTTGTTGGGATTGTATCTGAGAATGAGTAATCATCTAGGATGATTGTATCACACTCAACATGTGCTTTAGCACCTTTAGCTTTTTTACCAAAATCAACTTTACCACGGTAGTTTACTGATCCACCACCACGAGAAATTGATTTAGAGATAATAGTTGATGTTGTATTAGGTGCAACATGAATCATTTTAGCACCAGCATCTTGGATTTGATTTTTACCAGCAAATGCGATTGAAATTGTTGTACCTTTTGCACGTTCTCCTAAAAGCACGCATGAAGGGTATTTCATATTTACTGATGAACCAATGTTACCATCAATCCATTCCATATGACCATTTTCATAAACGAATGCACGTTTAGTTACTAAGTTAATGACATTGTCTGACCAGTTTTGGATTGTTGTATAACGACATGTAGCATCTTTTTTAACAATGATTTCTACGATTGCTGCGTGTAGAGAATCTCTTGAGTAAGTTGGTGCTGTACATCCTTCAACATAGTTAACATATGCACCTTCATCAACGATGATCAATGTTCTTTCAAATTGACCCATTTGATCTGAGTTAATTCTAAAGTATGATTGAAGTGGTTTAGGTACTCTAACACCTTTAGGTACATAAATAAATGAACCACCACTCCATACAGAACTGTTTAGTGCTGCATATTTATTATCACCTGAAGGAATTACTGTTCCAAAATATTCTTTAAATAATTCAGGATATTCACGTAATGCTGTATCAGTATCTACGTAGATAACACCTAAATCTTCTAATTCTTTCATTGTATTGTGATATACAACTTCACTTTCGAACTGTGTAGAAACACCTGCTAAGAAGTTTCTTTCAGCTTCAGGAATACCAAGTTTTTCAAAAGTATCACGAATTGAATCTGGCACTTCATCCCAACTTGTTTCTGCTCTTTCTGATGCTCTATAGAAATATGTAAAGTCATCAAAATTTATAAATGATAAATCCGGTCCCCATTTAGGGTTCTTAAGATTTAAAAATTTCTTGTATGCTCTCAAACGATAATTTAACATCCACTCAGGTTCATTTTTATATGAACTAATTGCACGAATCTTATCTTCATCGATACCTTTTCCGGTTTCGATAACAGCTTTAGCTTCAGTTTTGAAACCAAATTTATATTCACCAACTATGGCGTCAATTTTCTTTTTGTTATCATCCATCATTTGTTTGCTTCCTCCTTTATTTTATTTAATCCTGTTTCAACAGCTTTCCAAGCTAATGTTGCACATTTAATTCTTGCTGGAAATTGTGAAACACCTTGATATACAATCGCATCTCCTTTTAATATGTCTTTATTAAATGGATAGCCTTTAATGAGTTCGTAAAATTCATTGATGATTTGTCCTGCTTCATTTGTTGAATGGTCTTTTAATGTTTGACTCATGACTGAAGCACTTGAACAACAAATTGAACAACCATGTCCATCATGTTTAATATCAGTGATTTGATGATCTTCATTAACTTGTAATTGAACAGTCATCTCATCACCACAGCTTGGGTTATTCAAATGGATTGTGATATATGAACTATCATTAACTAAACCTTTATTTTTAGGTCTTTTATAATGATCCATAATCACTTGTCTATATAATGTCTCTAAATTCACGTATGTTCACTTCCTAAAATTGTGTAAAGAAATCTCTTGTTTCTATAATACTATCTACAAATCTATCACAATCTGCTTCATCATTATATATTTGAAATGATGCTCTAAGTGTTGCATTCATGCCCATCTTAGCAGCAATTAAATGTGCACAATGTTTACCAGCACGTACTGCAACTTGGTTTTCTGATAAGAAAGTAGCTGCATCATGTGGATGTACACCATCAATATTTAATGTGATAATTGCAATATCAGATGTTTTATTATAAATTGTTACGCCTTCTAGTACTTCAAGTTTAGCAAGTGTATAATCTCTTAGTTTCATTGAATGCTCATGAATTTCATCAAATCCAATGGTTTCGATATATTCAATTGCTTTTTGTAAACCTATAGCAGCACCAATGACTGGTGTACCTGCTTCAAATTTTGTAGGAATGTCTTGCCATTTTAATGTTTCTTTAGTGATAGTATCAACCATTTCACCACCGAACTCATATGGTTCAATCATTTCTAATGCTTGTCTTTTTCCGTATAAAATACCAACACCAGTAGGTCCAAACATTTTATGTCCTGAAAAAGCTAAAAAGTCACAATCTAATGCTTTTACATCTATTTTCATATGAGGTGCTGCTTGTGCTGCATCTACGACAACAACTGCGCCAACCTCATGTGCTAATTTTATTATTTCTGCAAGTGGTGTGATAAATCCCATTACGTTTGATACGTATGTGATTGCGACCACTTTTGTTTTATCTGTAAGAACTGATTTGAAGTTTTCAACAGTAATTCTACCTTCCTCAGTTAAAGGAATATAGTTTAATTTAGCACCACTTCTTTTAGTTGCCATCATCCATGGGATGATTGAAGAATGGTGTTCTAATTCAGTTGTTATAACTTCATCATCTGATGTTAATAATTCACGAAAAGATCCGGCGACCATATTAAGTGCAGTTGTTGTACCTCTTGTAAAAATAACTTCTTCTTCATTTGCATTAATGAAAGAAGCTACTTTTGCTCTTGACTGTTCATAAAGCGCAGTCGTCTTTTGTGATAAGTCATAGGCACCACGATGCACATTAGTCCCTAAATGATCATAATAATGATTAATAAGTTCAATCACTGATTTTGTCTTTAGAGATGAGGCTGCAGAGTCTAAGTAGACCTGTTCTGGATGATTTTCTAACATCGGGAAATCTTTTCTTATTTTCTTAACATCTATCATATTCTTGAATTAACGAGATTCACAAATCTTTCTCTTAAAGGTTCATCATCGATTTCATCAATGATTGGTTTTAAGAAACCATTAACAATAAGTTTTTCTGCTTCTGCTTTAGTTAAACCTCTACTTTGTAAGTAGTATAATTGGTCTTCTTCTAACTTACCAATAGTTGCACCATGGCCAGCTTGAACATCAAACTCATCAATTAATAAGATTGGATTTACTTCACAAACGGCTGTGTCTGAAGTAATAATGCCTTTTAATGTTTGGAATGCATTTGCTCGTTTCATACCTTTCTCAATTTTCTCAACACCGTTTAATATGATTTTACCATGTTTATTGGCAATTCCGATATTTGTCATGTCACCAAAAGTATCCGGTGCTTGATGAACAATTAATACATCGATGTTTTGAATATGATGATCAGATGACACAGCAACTGCTCTCATTTTAACTTCTGCACCAGGACCCATTAAGTCAACGTGCATTTTAGCATTAATAACATTTGATACAAAACCACCAATTAAATCTAATTTAGCATCTCTTTCTGCTGTGAAAATATGATCTAATAGTGCATCATTACTTTCTAATTCAGATACTAATAAATATTTAACTTGTGCATTTGGTTTTGCAATTAAATTTAATTTATAATTATTTTTTTCTACATCTTTACTTGCGATTTCTAAAATAATTTTTACACTTGCATTTTCTTCAACAACAATCTTTAAATCTTCATTGTTATCATCAGCAAGTGTTACTTTAACTGGTTCTGAAATGATTTGATTTTTGGGAATAATCAGTGAATGGTCTTCAAATTTAAAACCATGAGGTAAGTCTGTAGTTACTTGACGGTCTTTGATAACGATTTGATTCATTATGCTTCGTCGCCTTCGCTAAATTCAATACCTAACTCTTCACGAATCCATTCATACCCATTTTGATCAATCTTTTCAATTAATTCTTGTCCACCACTTAAAACTACTTTACCATCAATCATGATATGTACATTTGTAGGTTTAATGTGATCTAAAATTCTTTGGTAGTGAGTAATTAAAATACAACCGAATTCATCACTTACCATATCATTAACGTTTTCACCAACAATCTTTAAAGCATCAACGTCTAGTCCTGAGTCAATTTCATCTAAAATTGCGAATTTAGGCTTTAAAACTTTAAGTTGAAGAATTTCATTTCTCTTTCTTTCACCACCACTAAAACCTTCGTTTAAGTATCTGTGTGCAAGATCTGCGCGCATCTTTAATTCTTCTACTTTCTTTTCATAATCCATCGCAAATTCGATTAGACCAATTTCTTTTCCTGAAGTTGCTGCTAATGCTTGACGCATGAAATCTGAGTTAGTTACACCAGGCACTTCTGCTGGATATTGCATCGCAAGGAATAGACCTTCTCTAGCTCTTTCGTCAACTTCTAAATCTAAAAGGTTTACACCATCTAAGAATGCTTCACCTTGAGTTACTTCATATTTTGGGTGACCCATTAAAGCACTAGCTAAAGTTGATTTACCTGTACCATTTGGCCCCATAATCGCGTGAACTTCACCAGAATTAACTGTTAAGTTAACACCTTTTAATATTTGTTTACCTTCAATTTCCACATGAAGATTTTTAATTTCTAATTTTGCCATAAAAGACCTCCTTAAATTTCCATAATCATTATATAATATAACCTTATTTATAACAAATAATATACTATATATATTATGGAGTCTTATATAATAAACACAACCGTGTTCATTTAAATTGTGGTAAAAAATGTGTTAAATCCAGTGTAAACGGTACCAATTATTTGTATGAAAATTTGAGAACGTTTTCAATGAAATATGGAATGTAAATTTACATTTGCTTACATTTTTTCATGTATAATACTAACTGTAGCAGCAATCCTTTTTATATATATTGCGCTTGCTACATAAATGTATTTTTCTCCCAAAAAAACATTTCACGCTAACCTTGCGTTAAGATGCTTAGCTCGCCATCCTTAAGTATCTTTAAATAGGTTACTCCCTTAAAGTGGACCTCAAAGAGGTCCTTTTTTTATTTTCAAAATACAAAAACATTAATTTTTAAACTATATTAAACTAATCTAATATAGCAGACATTTTACTTAAATAACATCTATTATTCACTAGTTTTGCATTGTATATTTTGTTTTCATGTAAATTTTTCATTTTATTTTCACAACAAGACTAAAATACTCTAATTTATTGTTCTAATGTGATATAATTAATATAATTAATTATTTTAGAAAAGGATGAAGAAAAATGAGAAAAACCATTACAGTATTTTTATTATTATTTGTATCATTTTTATTAATCTCTTGTGCTCAGGATCCAGAGGTAGTAACCTTTGATGTTTCCTTTAATACACTTGGGGGTTCACAAGTCGAGACTCAATCTGTCGACGAAAATGCTACAGCAGTAATTCCTGAAGATCCTACAAAAGTATCTTCAACATTTAGATATTGGTATCTAGAAGATGAAAATCATCCATATGATTTTACATCTCCAATTATAGAAGACATTACACTTTATGCTTTATTCGGTAAAACAGATGTTACGCTTTCTACATCAGTAACTTATGATTTTGAAAACTTAACAACTGAATTTGAAGTTGCTGATGGTACACTAGATTTATTCTATGAATCAAATGGACATGTACCTTATGTTAAAATCAGAGACTTCTTTGATTTATTAGCTGGTTTCATTGATCCTGAAGTTGAATTTACTTTCACTGAAGATGAAACTGGATTAGAAATCTTCTATCAATATTATGATGAAGATGAAGATGAATTATATGATTTATCATGTTATTTCGATTTAGAGACAAACTTAATTACAACAAATGATCCTGGTTTCTACTGGGCATATATTTATTCAACTGAAACTAACTATGGTAGAAACATTGAATATTTATACGATTTTGAAGGTAATGAATATATCGAAGGTGACGAAGTTATCTATAACTTAAACTTATACAACCTAGATATCGCATACTATGACGGTTCAGTTGTAGCACCTTATTACTTAATTAATCAATTATTTGCTGGTTCAAGTTATTATAATGTTTATTTCAATGGTGATGCATTATATGGTGTATACGGTCAAGTATCATCAAGTGATGGATTAACTTACATGAAATTAAAACGTACTGATGCTAACGGTACATCTGCACCAAGTGATTTACTTAATCATTCATATGATATGTTAGCATTTGACTTAGACTACTTCTATGGTCTAAAAGACTTTAAAGGTATCGATTCTTTCTATGATATCTTAAAAGATTATCGCACAGACTTATTATCATCAAATTATGAAACAGTATCTCAAGCAATTGCTGATCTACTATTAAAAACAATTGATGAACCACATACATCTTATGGATTCCCTGGATATTTCGCAGAAACTGGTTATGAGCCACCTACAAATGCTTTAGCAAATTATGGTGAAAGATTTAATGACTGGTATATGAATGGTTTATCTGCTGTTGATGATGTGATTGCAGCTAAATGGAATATTACTACAACTTCTGGTTGGGCAGCAAACAGTAATAAGAGACCTTATTATTGGTTCATTGATGATACTTCTGCTGTTATTACATTTGATAGTTTCTCAACTTCAGATATCGATGAAACAGTTGAATGGTCAGATGAAGCATATCAATCAATCTTTGATGAAGAAAGTATTTTACCAACAGTTGCTGATGGTTCAAGATACTTTGTATATAATCAATCAACAGACTCAAAAGATGTTTCTGAAACATTAATTTGGGGATTAGCTAGCGATTTTGAAACAACTTATGGACAAACATTAACTGATAATGGATGGACTTATGTAAAAGAAGCTACTACTAAAACTGATTATCATGCTGATGGTTATTACCTTAAAACTATTAATGATGTAGATTATATGGCAACATTAAACTATAATGGTACATATAGCACAGCTTATATTGGTCTAACTACATCTATTCCATCAAGTTATGATAACTCATGGTCAATTACTGGTGATATATTCGCATTAATTGAAAGTGATTCTGCAGTTTACTTAGAAGTTATGATTAAAGAAATCGAACAAGAAAAACCAGGTGTTGAAAATATTGGTCTTGACTTAACATTTAATACAGGTGGTAACGTTGGTGCATTATATCGTATTTTAGGTTTAATGACTGATGAACCATTTGCAGTAAGTAGTTTTAATAGAGATACATACTCTTATTCAACAACTTATATTACAACATCATATGAAAGTTATTCAGAATATGACTGGTTCTTATTATCAAGTTTAGTTACATTCTCAGCTGCTAATGAATTAGTAACAATCTTCAAACAAAATGAAATTGGTGTTATTATTGGTCAAACTTCTGGTGGTGGTGCATCATCTATTACACCAATCTTATTACCAGATGGTACATTCTTTACAATGAGTAGTAACAGTGTTAATACAATTAGAGATGATGAAGGTAATTATACTTTCAATGAATTAGGTATTGATCCTGATTATGAAATTGATCAAGCAGATTTATACGACAATGATGTCTTAGCAGAAATTTTAGGTGAGTAAGTTAGTTTTGGAGGTTTAAAATGGATTCACAAGAAGTTATAAAGAAAAGAAATAAGATATTTATTAGTTTTATGATAGTTGTAGGTGTATTTCTTACAGCGATGATATTAATTGCTATATTTGTCCAAAACAGAGATAATATGACACTCATTAATGTTATTCTCGCAGTTGTGTTAATGATTATTAGTGTAAGTTATAAAAACATATTGTTTGGATATAATAATATGGCTAAAATTGCTAAAGTCATCTTGTCTCAAGCAAAACCCATAACATATCGTAAAAATATTATTGAGAATCCTGAAATTGTTTTAAACAAAGGATTTAAAGTCCATGCTAATAATAAACTCTATTCAATTTTGTATAAAATTGATTCAGACAATGCACTTAAAGTTAAACGTATTAAGATACTCAGTTTAGTATTAATCTTAAAATCTGACAAATTAGATTTTTATGATAAAAATCTACATGATGATATCGGTAAACTAGAAAAGTCATTCACACGAAAAGAATTCCCTTCTAAATATGTGATCACCGCTTTTAAATCATTTGATAAAATGGATGATAAGAGCTTAAAAGAAATTGGTGAAGTTGTTACATATAAAGATCGTAGACAGTCTTATACTCAAGTAAATGTCGGTTTATCAAAAGAAGATAATAAAGCATATTTCTTATATAGTGAAACGTCTTATCCATCTATATATTATAAAATAGCTGTAGACTTTATTAAAGATATCATAAAATAAAATTTAATACCTTGATGGATATTCATTCATCAAGGTATTTTTTTATGCAAAAAAAATGCTGATATGAACTCAGCATTTATCTTTATAATGATTGTAGATATAATTCAGAAATAATTAATGCAGCTATTACAAAAATAGCATTAACAACTATTAAATAATATACATTTTTTTTATGTCCAGGTGCTTTCTCATCATAGTAGTCTTGCATCGATGGATATTCTTCTCTTGTCTTTGAAGGGTTAATTAAAGATTTTAAACTATAATTAAAACCAATATACAATCTGGTAGCACCAGTTTGAAGAACAATTGATACAACTAAACTAACAACGTTAACAACAAATAGACTATTACTGATATAATCCAATCTAAATTCAAATCCGTATACGACAATTAAAAATAGGAATGATACGACTAAGAATATACCAAATGCGATACATCCTTTAATAATCGAATCAATGTGATCACTTATATATTTCTTCACTGTGAACCACAAACTTATTTAGCGTTATTTGCTAATTTTTTCTTGTAAGCTTGGAATTCTGCTTCGTTAGCTAATACGAAATGATCAGGTTCAATTTCTCTCATCGTTGGTTGATCTTCACTATAATCATGAACTCTTGGATCATAACGTTTATTATCTCCACGTGCTCTTTCATAGTTTGGATCTGGCATTGGAATAGATGATATTAATGATAATGTATATGGGTGAAGTGGGTTATTAAAGACTTTGTCTTTAGAACCAATTTCAACAATTTTACCAAAATACATAATACCAATTCTATCACTTAAGAATTTAACAACTGATAAGTCATGCGCAATAAACAGGATTGTTAATCCAAGTTTGTATCTTAAATCATTAAGTAAGTTAATAACTTGTGCTTGAATAGATACGTCTAACGCACTGATTGGCTCATCAGCAATAATGATTTGTGGTTCAGAAATGATTGCACGTGCAATACCAATTCTTTGCCGTTGACCACCTGAGAATTCATGTGGATAGTGATCCGCATGCTCTGGTAATAAACCTACAATTTTTAGTACTTCATATACTTTTTCTAATACAATATCATCATTTGTAATCCCGTTGATGTATAAACTTTCAGCGATAATATCTTTAACACTCATTCTTGGGTCAAGAGAATCAATTGGATCTTGGAAGATCATTTGCATCTTATTTAGAAGTGGACGATTAAAGAATTTAGGAGATGTTTGATATCTAACAATCTCTGAATGATAATGTTTGATTTTCTCGTTTTTCTCTTTACGTCTAGCTCTATAAGCTGCTAATTCTTCATTATGGATCTCTTCTTTTTCTTCATGACTTAAATGATGTGAAGCATCAGATTTTTCAAATGCTTTAGCTTTAAAATCTAAAAACGCTTGATTTTCTTGTTTAATTAATTCTTTTAATTTCTCAATTTCAACTGCTGCTTCTGCTTTTCTTTTATCGACTTCTGCTTTTTCAGGACGATATTTTGTTTTTTGATCAAACTTAGCTTGCTTGATTTCAGCTTTTAAATCAATAATACGTTGTCTAGTACTTGATTTAAGTTCTGCTAATGCTTCGCGTTTTTCATCTTCTGATTTATTGCTATTGGCAATTTCTTGTTTTTTAACTTTTAAATCAGCTTTAGCTTGTTTAATCTCTTCAACGTAACCCATAGTTCCGGCTACGATTCTTTTACCTAATAAATGAACTTCTCCATCTGTAGGTTTGTATATTTTGATAATTGTACGTCCGGTTGTAGTTTTACCACAACCAGATTCGCCAACTAAACTGAATACTTCTCCGCGTTTCACTTCAAATGAAACACCATCTACTGCTTTATTGTAAATACGGTATTTCCCAACACCTGTTTTAAAGTGTTGTTTGAGGTTGGAAACTTTTAATACAACATCATCTTTAATGTTTTCATTCATTTTCTTCACCTCTTAATTTTTTCGCCTCAATCTTCATTGCAGCGATTCTTTCATCAATAACATGTGGTCTAGTAACTTTTGGTGCATTTTCATGTAATAACCAAGTAGCTGCATAATGAGAATCACTTACCTTGAATAGTGGTGGTTGTTCCTCATAATCAATTTTTAATGCATGTTGATTTCTTATTGCAAACGCGTCACCTTTAGGTGGATATAACATATTAGGAGGTGTACCAGGAATAGTTTCTAGTTTTTCCTTACTGTTAATATCTGGCATAGAAGCCATTAATGCCCATGTATATGGATGTTTTGGATCATAGAATACATCATCAGCTGTTCCGTATTCAACAATTCTACCAGCATACATAACCGCTACACGGTCTGCAATATTCGCAACAACACCTAAGTTGTGCGTAATGAAAATAACACTTAAGTTTCTATCTCTTTTAATCTTTTTAATTAAGTCTAAGATTTGTGCTTGAATTGTAACATCAAGTGCAGTAGTAGGCTCATCACAAATCAGAATTTCTGGTTGTGCCATTAAGGCAATCGCGATAACGACACGTTGTTTCATACCACCAGAAAATTGGAAAGGATACATTTTAAATCTCTTTTCAGGTTCTGGGATACCAACTTCATGCATAATCTTGTATGCTTCTTCTCTAGCTTCTAATTTAGTAACTTTAATTTTGCGTGTATAAGCTTCTTTTAATTCTGCACGTTTTTTCTTGTATTCAAGAACTTTAATTGAACCAGATTTTAAACTGTCAGTTAATGCTTTTAAGTCTTTTTTAAGTTGTTCTTTATAAGGACGATATTCTGCTTCGACTGTTGCTTTTGCTTCAGCTTTTTTAGCTTTTAATTGACCTTTAACTTCTTTTAGACTTCTATTTAACTCAGCTATTTTTTGTTTTTTAGTTTCTCTATCTAATTCTTTATTTTCTTTTAATTCAGAAATTTGTAATTCGATATTAACTTTTTTAACTAAGAATGGTTCATATATTTCTTTAATTTTATTCTTTTTTCTCTTACCATTTAAGATCATCGCTTCTGTAATTTGATGACCAATACGCATGATAGGATTTAGAGATGATGTTGGATCTTGGAAAATCATACCGATTTTATTTCCTCTGATCTTGTGGAATTCATCTTCTGGAAGTTTTAATAAATCTCTTCCTTCATACATTACTTGTCCACCTTGGATAACCGCATTACCTGCTAAAATACCCATAACAGAACGAGATGTTTGTGACTTACCTGATCCTGATTCACCAACAATCGCTAATGTTTCACCTTGATATAATTCATATGAAACACCACGAACAGCTTGAACAAAACCTTGGTTAGTTCTAAATGATACTTTTAAGTCTTTGACTTCAATAACGACATCTTTACTCATTATTCTTGCCCCCTTAATGAAGGATTCATTGCATCACGCAACGCATTACCAAATAAGTTAAACGCAATCATAATGATAATAATAATAACTGCTGGAATCATTACAAGGTAGAATCGACCTGGTGCTGTCATGTTTTGTTGACCACCATATAAGATAATACCAAGTGATAAACCACTTAATTCAAATAATCCAAAGTTAAGTGTAGCACCTTCTCCAAGACCAAATCCTAGGAATGATAATGCTGACTCTGTAATGATCATTGAAGGTACTGATAACACAACTGATGTAATGATATAACCAATACCATTTGGTAAGATATGTTTGAAAATTAATCGCATATGTCCAGCACCAAGTGTACGAGATGCTAATACATATTCACGACCTCTATATCGATAGAATTGGACACGCGTCAATCCAGCGACGCCAACCCAACCGGAGTAGGTTAAGTAGATAAGGAGTAGTCCGAACCCAGCACCAAACTTCAGATAAAGTATGGTCAGAACGGTCAGACCAGGGAAAGAACTTAGGACTTCGACAAATCTTTCCATTGCAAAGTCGACTGTACCACCAAAGTAACCTGAGATAGAGCCCCAAATAACCCCTACAATAATATTAATAACAGATACTAATACACCTAAAATTAATGATGTACGTAGTGACAACCAAATTTCTGCAAATAAGTCACGACCTTTACCATCTGTACCAAATAGGAAATATGGTAATGTGTCATAACCAGCAGTAACTAGTCCATTTTCTACAACTCTATAACTAAAGTATAATGTACCGTCTGGTCCTTCTGTTTTTTGTGTTTCATATAAAACTTCTTTGATTGGATAACCATCACCGAAAGTCCATCCCTTAGAATGATCTTCTGGGTCGTTATACACGATAGATTCGGCCATACCAGGGTTATCTAATAGCATTTGATCATAATCTTCATTTGCCATTGTAGCTTGGAAATCAGCGAAAATATCATTGTATTTGAAATATACAAATGATGCAACAGTATATTCAGCGTTGAATCTTAACCATTGACCACCAAAGCCATCAATAGAAGTTGCTGCCCAACGTGATAATTCAAAACCATCGAAGAATAATTCTTCACCAGTTGAATATGCGATATTTACTGAATTTAGAGATACTTGATCAAATTCTGTTGATGTATATACTAAAACAACACGACCTACAACAGGTGTTGTATTTGTAAGTGTAGTTTCTCCTGCATCAGTAATTGATCCAACATGAGTATAGTAATCCAATACACCTGGATCAGTTAAAGTCATACCTTCTGGTAATAATGTTTCAAGATTATTAGGTTTAATATAAACTTCTAAAGTACCACTAGAAGTAATACTTGCAACATCAATCGTGATATCTGCATTAAGCATACCTTTGTCAAGATTATCTTCTGTGTTACTTGGTGTACTTACTAAAGTATTATTAGACTCTGCTTCCATTTCTAAATCAGGAATGAATGATGTAATCATATGAGAATTATATCTTGTAAGTACAATATCATTTGTACCTCCGACATAATCAGATACTTTATTACCACCAATAATAATATCATTAGTTAATGTGCCTTCTTTAACAAATTCATCAGAGAATTTATTAACATTTTCATATTTAGGATAATATAATCTATTACCTTCAACATCACCTAGAACTTCATCAATTAAGATGTAATTATCTAGATCTGCTGCAAAATCTTCAACTTGAATAGTACCATCAAAAATACCTAAATTTTCTAATAAAGGAATTCTTGGAGGTAAAAATTTAGTATTTTGACTATTTGCAGATGTAAAATCTTTAGGTGTTAAAATTGGTACTAATACTGATAACATAATAAGCATTAATACAATCACTGTAGCCATAACATTTAATTTATTTTTAGTAAAACGAGACAATGCATCTCTTAAAAATGATTGTGGCTTACCTTCAAATTTAGTATCAAAAATTTTATGATCTAATTCAACAAATTCAAATTTATCTTTATCTTTATAATTATCCATTTTTCGCTCCCATCTTGATTCTTGGGTCTACGAGTCCATATGACATATCTACTAAAATACTAGTAAATAAACCGATGAAACCGAAGAACGCAGTATCATACATAATTACATTATAATCAGGTGTTCCTCTTAAGGCTGCTTGAATAAATAAACGACCAGCACCAGGAATACCATAAACTGTTTCTGTAATACCAGCTCCTGATAATAACCCTACAAAACTAAACATTAAACCAGGAATAATTGGTGTTAGTGATAATCTTAAAGCATGTCTAAAAATAGATTGTCTCTTAGATAACCCTTTAGTTCTAGCAAGTAATACGAAGTCTTGAGTAAGACCTTCAGATAACTCAGCTCTAACACGTCTAGATAGCATCGCAATACCACCTAATGCTAGAGATGATACTGGAATCACATACCCCAATATACTTTGTCTAGTTGAAACTTGTTCTGATGGCCATTGATATGGTAACCATCCTAAGTCTGAACCAAACCATTTCATTAATAACATAATAACAACGAATGATGGTAATGATATAAATACCATAATAACGACTGAAACTACATTATCAAATAATTTATCTTTCTTAATCGCTGCAACTGCACCTAAAAGTAGCCCAAATGGAATTTGGATAATAAGTGTAATCAAGTTAATACCAATTGTATATTTAAATGTTCTATTTAAGATTTCCGTAACTGGTATATTTGTTTGTACACGTGTCGAAGTACCCCAGTCAAACTCTGTGAATACTTTATGTAACCATGTACCGTACTGCTCTATAATTGGTACTCTTTGGAATACCCATAATGTTCTTACAGGATTATTAACATTTTGATCCGTATAAACTGTAAAATAATCTTCTGTATTTTCAACATAGTAAGTTTGTAATTGACGTAATGTCTCTTCCGTTAATTGTGGTGAATCTTCTGTCGGTTTATAGTCAATATCAATGACAAGTCTCGTCATAAACCCGTCAGACCAATTCTTCACAAGATACGCTTTTTTCTCATCATATTTAGTAGGTGGATAATCTGGTTGTAATTTCAAAAATACGAAGGTGATTGTTAAAATGGTAAACAGGATGATAAATACCCATAACAAACGCATTAAAAAATATCTTAGCATAATTTACTCCTTATCTCTTTTACTTCACTAATCTTTTTTCTAATAAATAATATGTATTATTTAATATTATATATTTACAAAAAAAGTTGTTGTGAATATATAATATCATATAATACGTTGATAAACCATTCTTTTTTGCAAAAGAATGGTTTACCGTTTATATTATAAAACTTTATTAAATTATAAATCGATTAACTCGATATTAATAGAATAAAATCGCTGGTAATAAGTTGCCTGCTTCATCAGTAGGAGCAACTACACCATAAGCTTCAGCAAAATCAGCTGAGTCTCCACTTTCTGTCCAATCTGGTCCCCAGATGACATAAGTTGAGTCTGTAGCAAATTCAGCACCCCAATCACCTGCGTAGTCTTCAGCAGTGATATAAGTGTATCCTTTAGCTTCGAATAATGCTTTAACAGCTGCGAAATCATAAGTACTTGGTAATACTACCCAGAAACCGCCTAAAGCAGATTCATCAGCAATAATTTCGAAATCAGCACCTTCAAATTCTGGATATAATCCTGGATCTACGAAATCTTCGATTTCATAAACTACAGCATCCCAGTCAGCATATGTACCTTCGTCAAGTACAGGAGGAACGTCATCACCGTTTGCAATAGTTGCTTTACCATTTAAAGCAGTAGCTAATGCATCGAATGAGAAGTATTTAAGTACATAACCTTCAGTAGCTTCAGAAACTGCTGATAAGATATTACCTGCTTCATCTAATTGAACATATACAGGAATTTCAGGAAGTGATGAGTCAAAGCCCCAGTTAATTGTGAATCCACCACGGTTATCTGATGAGAATACATCTAAGAATGAAGATGCATCTAATGCAGAACCACTAATACCACCAATAGCGATATCGAAGTCACCAGTCATCATGTAATCATAATAGATTGATGGGAATGGAGTATCTACAATGTCAACTGTAATCTTAACATAATTAGTATTATCTACTAATAATTCAAATGATTGTTCAACAAAGTCTGCACGTACTTTAGTAGCATCACTTTGAGTAATATTCATGAAACGAACTTCTAAGTTGATTTCAGTATACTCTTGAGCAGTACCTGCTTCGTAGAAGCCATCAGCGATAGCATCTGCTACAGCACTTCTTAAGTAAGATAATGCAAGCCCTTTATTGTAACCCCAAGTATCTCCACCAAAGTCATCAAATAAAGCTTGAGCTTGTTCTGATGAACGGTAAGGAATACCTGATTCTGGATCTACATAATAAGCACTTGAGAAATAAGTTGTACCTTGACCAGATGTTGGAACCCAGTTTTCTTGTAGATCTTGTCTATCTAAGATATAGTATAGAGCTTTTCTAAAGTCAGTATAACCTAAGATTGCTTCTGGTTCATAAGTAGAACCTGGGAATGTAGATTGTTGGTTTGCAACAGTTTGTAAACCATTTACATTTAATCTCCAAGTAGTAGCATCTGGAGTTTGTAATAATCTTGGATCAGAAATAAATTCTTGGATACGAGCATTTGGTACACCTGCAGATTCAAGTTTACCATCTAAGAATGCTTGGAAAGCAACTTCTGCTGATTCATAAATGATGATGTCCCATGCAGTCCATGGAGAATCTTCATAATGTGGGTAATCAGTGTTTTCTACATAAGAAGTTAATTTACCAGCTTCGTGAGATGTCATGATATATTCACCACTTGATGCGATTGTAGTAGGACCTGTACCATAAGCAGCAGGATCTTCTTCATAAAGATCTTGTTGGATAGCTGGCCAAGTTAATAAGTAGTAAGCATCAAATTCAGCTTTAGCATTAAGTGTTGTAAATTCTAATGTGTAGTTATCTACCTTCTTAAGACCTACAGCAGCCCATAATGTATCTAATTCAGCTAATTCTTCTGTAGTTGGAGCATCTCCACCATCATACACTTCTGCAGCTCTTTCAGCGTATGCCTCAGCACCTGCGATTTCAGATACGAAGTCACCACCACCAGAAATAGCACGGAAGTAATTTTGTGTTAACACTTCTCTATATGTCCAGATGAAGTCATTAGCATCTAAAGTAAAGTCATAACCTGTAGTATCAATAGCATCATTAAATGCCCATACTAAGTCATCACGTAAAGTGATTTGCCATGTTTTAGATGTAGCTTTACCATTTACATAAACTGGATCAACTGGAACTGGTACAGAGTTATCAGCAGCTAAATCAGGAACGAATTCCCAACCATTGTTAGCTGAGTTAAGAGCTTGTTTATAGAATCCACCATTGATGTATCCCATGTAATCAGCTGATACTGAATCATCATAAATCCAATAATTTAATGTTGAATAATCAGCAGTGTCCCAACCACGGTAAGTATACTCACCTGCAGTACCATAGTTACCTTCAACATCTAATACTTGTGAATCATCAACTAGAAGGTTAGCATAAGCAGTACCCCAACCAAATGATGGAATGTATGATGTTACTGGTAAATTAACACGTTGTGCTAATAAGCTATAAGAGTTAGCTACATAGAAAGGAATACCACCAACCATGTTTTCTAATAAATATCTTTCAGCTGCTGCAAAGAATGTATTTTTAGTTTCTGAGTCAGCAAATTTAAGATTTGTTACACCATTATATAGTGCATCTTTATCTTCAACAACTAATACAGTCTTAGTAGCATAACCAAATGCACCATCAGAATCTTCTACTGAGTAAGTAATTTGGTATCTACCAACAACTGTTGTATCTACTGAACCTTCAACAACGATAGCACTTGTTAAGTCACCATCTTCGTTATCAGTTGCAGATACACCTGCTAGTAAAGCTGCAGAATCTACAGTTTCACCTAATTCCACTACACCTGAAGCAACACCACTAATTGTTGGTGCACCATTTGGTGTGTAAACTGTTACTGTAACACTTACTTCCTCAGCAGCTAAGCCTTCAGAGTCTGTTACATTATAAGTTACAGTGTAAGTACCGTCAACGTTCACGTCAACTGGATTAACAACTACGATTGCACTTGTTAGGTCTCCGTCTTCAGCATCTGTTGCAGTCACTCCATCTAGTGGATCATATTCAGTACCATGTAAATGTTCTGGTACATCTACAGCGCCAGAGATAACTGGTGCAGTGTTGACTGGTGTTGGATCTGGATCCGGTTCATCGTTACCACCACAGGCAACTAGAAACGTTAACGAGAAAACCATTAATAAAACTAATATAAATTTCTTCATTTCGTCTAAACTCTCCTTTAAAAAATATTTATTACTATTTTACCAAAAAATTCACAAATAGCACATGTATTATAATTGAAAACGTTTTCTGCGACTCTTTTTATAATCTTTTTACAATTTTACCCCTGTTTTTAGCGTTTTATTATATAAAATCAATAGATTTATATAAAATTTACAAAATAAAAAGGCACATTTTTATATGCCTTTTGTTTAATCGCACGATTCTATATGATTATGCTTTATGCTACTTATTTATTTTCTGCAGCTTGTTTTTCAAGTGCTTTTTTTAGTTCTTGATGTTTGTGATTAAGATTATACATTGGAATTGCACAAATAATAATTGTGATTGCTGTAAGTAATAACCCTAAATCGATAAATTCTCTGTTTGAATAGAATAATAAAATTTCAGTTGGTAATAAACAAACTTCTAAAACTAAAAATATAATAAGTAAATATTTATTTCTTGATACAAATTTTTTCATGGAACCACCTTTAAATAAATTGATTAAATTAAATCTATCATAATTTTGTCTATATTTCAACTAATCTATAGATTTATGTAAAAAAATAGTGGAACTAGATTGTTCATAGTTCCACTTTTTATTTAATTATTATTCAGCTTCTTCTGGAAGTGAGTAATCCATTGCTGCATAACGTTTGTACATGTTCCAACGTTTTTGAGCGTTCTTCATGTTTTGTTCTAATAATTCAGCAGCGTGATCTGGATTGATTTGAGCTAATTGAGCAAATCTTGCTTCATTTAATAAGAAGTCATGATATTTGTCCCATACTGGAGGTCTAGAATCAATCTTAAATGGATTCTTACCTTGTTCTTCTAATCTTGGGTCAAATCTAAATGTTGGCCAGTAACCACATTGAGTTGCAAGTTTAGCTTGTGAGAATGAATTTGTTAATCCACCTTTAATACCATGTTCGATACATGGAGCATAAGCAATGATAATTGATGGCCCTTCATAGCTTTCAGCTTCTTTAAATGCTTTAACTACTTGAGCAGGTGAAGCACCATGAGAAATTTGAGCTACATATACGTGACCATAACTCATAGCAAGTGCAGCTAAGTCTTTACGTTTAGTTGGTTTACCTGCAGCAGCAAACTTCGCAATTGCACCTGTTGGCGCAGCTTTAGAAGATTGACCACCTGTGTTTGAGTAAACTTCTGTATCTAATACTAAGATATTGACATCTTCATTGTTTGCGATAACATGGTCAAGACCACCGTAACCGATGTCGTATGCCCAACCATCGCCACCCATGATCCATTGAGTAACTTTTCCGAAGTAATCTTTAAGTTCTAATAATTCATGTGCGTAAAGTGCATCGATTTTTTCTAATAATGGTACGATTTCTGATTTAACTCTACGTGTAACTTCAAGAGATTTTCTATTTTCAATCCATTCTTCAGCAAGTGCTTTAACATCTGCTGGCATTTCATCTAAATGAGCTGCAAATAATGTTTGAACTCTATCTCTCATTGTTTCGTAAGCAATACGCATACCAAAACCAAACTCAGCATTATCTTCAAATAATGAGTTCGCCCAAGTTGGACCGAATCCTTCTTTATTTGTAGTATATGGAGTTGATGGGAATGATCCACCATAGATTGATGTACATCCAGTCGCGTTAGCCATCACTAAGTGATCACCAAACATACGAGTTAATGCACTAATATAAGGTGTTTCACCACAACCTGCACAAGCTCCTGAGAACTCGAATAATGGTTGTTGGAAACTTAAGTTTTTAGGATTATCTGTACCTAAATCTTTATAAGTCACTTCGTGGAAGAAGTAATCAGCTGTTTGTTGAGCACCAAGAGCAAGTTCATCACCGATTGGTACCATAGCTAGAGATTTAACTGGTGTAGGACATACTTGTACACAGACACCACATTCTGTACAGTCTAAAGTAGATACTTGGATAGAGAATTTAAGACCTTCCATACCTCTACCTTTAGCAGTTAACATTTTAGCACCTTCAGGAGCATTTGCTGCTTCTGCTTCAGTTGCTAAGAATCCACGGATAACACCATGAGGACATGCGAATACACATTGATTACATTGAATACAGTTTTCGCTTCTCCATTCTGGTACATAGTTAGCAATACCACGTTTTTCATAACGTGTACCACCGTTAGCCATGTGAGCATCTTCATATCCTAAGAATGCAGATACTGGAAGTGAATCACCTTCGATTGCGTTAACAATGTCAGCAATTTTCTTAACGAAGTCTGGACGTGAATTATCATCAGCTTTAACTTCATCTTCTAGTGTAGCCCAATTTGGATTAACAGCTACTTCTACTAAGTTTTCATAACCAGCGTCAATTGCTTGTTCATTTAACTTAACAATTGTTTCACCTTTACGGCCATAAGTTTTCTTAGCATATTCTTTCATGTATTTATTAGCTTCTTCAGCTGGCATTAAGTGTTCGTTTAATTTGAAGAATGCTGATTGCATAATTGTATTAATACGACGACCTAAACCAATTTCATATGCTAAATCTACAGCGTTAACGATATAGAATTTAGCTTTCTTTTGAGCTAATTGACGTTTAACTTTATTTGGTAATAAATCTTCGATTTGGTCTGCAGGTGTTTGTGTATTCAGTAAGAATGTACCACCTTTTTTAAGACCTTTTAACATATCATATTTAACTAAATAACCATCAGTTGAACAAGATACGAAATCTGGATAATTTACTAAGAATGTTGATCTAATAGGTTTATCTGAGAAACGTAAGTGCATACGTGTTACACCACCAGCTTTTTTAGAGTCATATGACGCATAAGCTTGTGAGTATAAATCAGTGTGGTCACCGACGATCTTAGTGATGTTTTTAGAAGCACCAACTGTACCATCTGAACCTAAACCAAAGAATAATAATTCTGTTGTGTTATTTTCATTGAAATCTAAAGTCTTATCATAAGTTAATGAAGAGTTTGTTACATCATCTTCAATACCGATAGTGAAGTCAGATTTTTGTTCACCAGCTAAGTTATCATATACTGCTAATACCATTGCTGGAGTAGTATCTTTTGATGAAAGACCATAACGTCCACCAATAATTACTGGTTGTTTTTCTTGACCGTAATACACTGATTTAACATCTAAGAATAATGGTTCACCAATTGAACCTGGTTCAATAGTTCTATCTAAGACTGCAATTTTGTTTACTGTTTCAGGCATTGCATCTAAGAAATATTTAATACTGAATGGTCTATATAAGTGAACTGTTAATAAACCAACTTTTCTACCTTTAGATACTAAGTAATCAACTGTTTGTTTAGCTGATTCACATAGTGAACCCATTGCAATAATCACATCAGTAGCATCTTCTGCCCCATAGAATACGAATGGTGCATAAGGTCTACCTGTAACTTTAGAGATTTCTTGCATGTACTCATTAACTACATCAGGTACTTGAGCATAATGAGATGATTGTAATACTCTTGTTTGGAAATAAACATCGTCAGATTGAGCTGTACCTCGAGTCACAGGTCTTTCTGGGTTTAATCCGATTTTTCTAAATTTAGCTAATGCTTCGCGATCTAATAAGCGATCAAATACTTCATAATCTAAAACTTCGATTGATTGAACTTCATGTGATGTTCTAAATCCATCAAAGAAATGCATAAATGGAATACTTGTTTTAATTGCTGATAAATGCGCAATACCTGCTAAATCCATTGATGATTGTACTGATGTAGAAGCTAACATTGCAAAACCAGTTTGTCTTGCTGCCATAACATCTTGATGATCACCAAAAATTGAAAGAGCTTGTGCTGCTAATGATCTAGCTGCAACATGGAAAACACCTGGTAATAATTGACCAGCTATTTTATACATATTTGGAACTTTCAATAGTAAACCTTGAGATGCAGTAAATGTTGTTGTTAAAACACCCATTTGTAATGAACCGTGAACTGTACCTGCAGCTCCTGCCTCACTTTGCATTTCAATAACTTTTACCGGCATGCCGAATAAATTCTTTTTACCCACTGAAGCCCAAAGGTCAATATTTTGCGCCATTGGTGAAGATGGTGTAATTGGGTAAATACCTGCTACTTCTGTAAACGCGTACGCACAGTATGCAGCAGCTTCGTTTCCGTCCATGGATTTAATAACTTTTTTTGCTACCATAAACTTACCTCCATTATCTATTTTAAGACTTTTAATATATCAGATGCATTCTCTTTAGGAGATGCTTTTTTGAATACATGAGTGATGATCCCTTGCTCATCTAGAACAAATGTCGATCGGTTAACACCCATATACTTTTTCCCATACATGCTTTTTTCTACATACACACCAAAATACTGACAAACCTCAATTGCTTCATCACTTAATAAGATGAATGGCAAATCGTTGTTATCAATAAACTTTTGATGGCTTTTTTGACTATCTTTACTAATACCTATTACAACGATATCTCTCTTTTGGAATTCGTCATAATTATCTCTAAATGCACATGCTTGTGTCGTACATCCAGATGTACTATCTTTAGGATAAAAGTAAATCACTATACGTTTACCTAAATAGTCATATAATTGATGCATTTTGCCATTTTGATCTGGCAAACTGAAATTTTTAACTTTTACTCCGATGTCTAACATATCTTTGCACTCTTTTTCTTTTCGTTTCACACTATAATATATTATAACGCATTTTACTTGATTTTTTAAGTATTTTTTCAACTTTAAAAACTTTATAAAACAATATCTACTCATTTTAATAGAATATGTAATTTTTAACGTTTTTTAAGTTCGTTATATTAAACGATAGTTTACTTAAGATATTAATTTAATGTTTTTTTATACAATTTATTCTTTTATTTCAACATCTCATACACTTTTTAAGATTCTATAAGTAAATATATCTTATATTTCTTATAAAAAGGTATTTATAAAGCCATTTTGTTGAAATAATGCTTTAACCACATAGCATTATATCACATTAAAAAATAAAAGAAAGAGCCATTTTCATTTTCTGTTGTTTTGGAAACAAAAAGTGCCAAACTCTTGGCACTATTTATATTTTTTATTCTTTTTCAAATGCATTTTTGATTTTTTCAAGACATTCTAAGAGTTTACTTTTAGGTAATGCGATATTGATTCTTTGGAATCCTTGTCCAGTTGGACCAAATAAAGTACCATGATGCAACCACAGTTTCGCATCTTTTTGTAATATTTCAGTAATTCTCTCTTCTGATAGTCCAAAAGCACTAAAATCTAGCCATACTAAGTAAGTACCCTCTAAAGGTAATACTTTAATATAAGGAATATGCTTTTCAATGTATGCTTTTAGAGCTTTATAGTTTTCATATAAATAATCTTTTAATTCATAGACATATGATTTAGATGATTTATAAGCTTCTTGTGTAGCAAGTAGTCCTAAAACATTTAATTGTGAGTAACCTATTTTAGATATTTGTTTTTTGAATTTATCGCGTAAGTGTTCATTTTTAATAATGATATTAGCAACTTGTAATCCTGCGACATTAAATGTCTTAGATGCAGCTGTCGCAACGATCCATTGATCATAATCTTTGGCAGCTACGCCAAATGATAAATGTTTATGTGGTTTATAGACTAAATCCATATGAATTTCATCTGAAACAACAGTGACTTGATATGTTTTAGCTAATTCAACAATTTTGTTTAATTCATCTTCTTTCCAAACTCTTCCAACAGGGTTGTGTGGATTACATAATAAGAACAATTTTGTTTCATCTAATGCAAATGCATTTTCTAATAATTCAAAGTCGATTGAATAAGATGCATTACTATAAATTAAAGGTACATCTTCAACGATTCTATCATTATTTTTAACTACAGTATAGAAAGGATAATATACAGGTGATAGTATTGCTACATGATCACCAGGGTTTGTAAATGCTTGAACTGCTAATGCTAATGTTGGTACAACACCTGGCATTTTTACGATCCAATCTTTTGAAACTTCAAAATCATATTCTTCTTTAAACCATGTAGTTAATGCGTTGTAGTATTCATCTTTTGGTTCACTATAACCAAAAATACCATGGTCAATTTGTTGATGTAATCTATTTAATATCTCATCGGAAGCTTTAAAATCCATATCAGCAACCCATAAAGGAAATAAATCTGCTGGTTTGCCTCTTTCAACATTAAAATCATACTTTAAACTGTTTGTATTATATCTATCAATAATATGGTCAAATTTACTCATTTCAAACACCTAACGCTTTCTCTAAATCTGCAATTAAATCTTCATGGTGTTCAATCCCCACCGATAAACGTAAGAAACAATCATTTATACCACGTGAGGCAAGTTCATCTTTAGGAATATCTGCATGTGTTTGTGTGATAGGATAAGTGATTAATGATTCTACGCCACCTAAACTTTCTGCAAACTTAATGATTTCAACACTTTCTAGTACTTTCTTAGCTGTTTCATATGTATCAGTCTCAAATGAGATCATACTACCAAAACCTCTAGCTTGAGTTTTTGATAATTCATAAGTAGATTGGGTACTATCTCCCGTAAAATATACTTTTTTAATTTTAGGGTGTTTATTTAAATATTCAAATAAAGCTTTCGCATTACTTTCTGCTTGTCTTACTCTTAATGCTAATGTTTTAATACCTCTTAACACTAACCAACTATCAAATGGTGGAAGTCCCATTCCAATCGTTTTAATGTTATATCTTAATTTTTCACTAATTGATTCATCATTAGTAATAACAAATCCAGCAATAGTATCATTATGACCTGCTAAATATTTAGATCCACTATGGATCACGATTTTAGCACCTAAATCTAATGGATTCTGAAGATATGGTGTTAAAAATGTATTATCTACAATAGATATAAGATTATTTTTACGTGCAATATCGCTAATCGCTTTAATGTCAGATACTTCACATAATGGATTAGTAGGTGTTTCAATGAATATTGCTTTTGTTTTATTCGTTATGGCTTTTTCTATTGCCATTAAATTTGTTGTATCTACATAAGAAAATTCAATTTGATAAGATTCAGCTAATGTATTAAAGTAACGGATCGTACCGCCATAAAGGTCAATACCTGCAACAATATGATCTCCTGATTTGAAAATTCCAAATATACTAGCTAAAGCTGCCATACCAGAATTTAGAGCGAGGCAATCAACACCATGTTCTAATCTATTAACGACATCTTCTAATGCTCTTCTCGTTGGGTTTTGTAGTCTTGAATAATCATATCCTGTAGATCTGCCTAATCCTTCGTGCTCAAAAGTTGCTGTTTGATAAATAGGTACGCTAACGCTGCCAGTTTTATCATATGCATCAATTGTAGGACTTTTTTCTACACATATTGTCTCTAGATGTTTACTCATATATTGCCTCCTCTTATTTAATCTAGGATGATTGCTACAAAGCAACCATCTTTAACTTCTTTGCTAATGATACCTTTTCTTTCAATCAATTTGCCATTTTCTATAGTGGCATATGTTTGTTCTATATCAAATGGTGAAACCACTTGATGATTTGTATCTTTTTTATCAATGACATACTTAATATTTTGTACAACATCTTCAACATTACCAACAACAGCTGAGGCAGTAGGGAACCCTCCTGCACCTTTACCTGATAATAATAATGGTTGTTTCGTATGATCATTAATTAATAAAACATTATTCTCGTATGAAAATCCATTTAATTTATGCGTATGTTTTATTAATGCTGGATATGTACCAATACTTGCTATACCATTTTGAACTTGTAATGAGGATACAAGTTTTAATGTATATTCTGATTGTTTGATTGCTTCTATAATTTCTTCAGTTAAATGATCAATACCAACTCTTAAACAAGATTCTGGTTTAATATGTTCACCTAAAGCGATTGAAGATAGTATGCTGATTTTTCTAGTTGCGTCATGTGCTTTAATATCTGCATCAGGAATCTTTTCAGCAAACCCATTATCTTGAGCTTCTTTTAAAGCTTCATCAAATGATTTATTTTCAATAAATATCTTCGTTAAAATATAATTTGTTGTACCATTAATGATGGCTTGATATTCATTGATTTCATTACTCTTAATATAATCAAAAATATTTTTAATTAGTGGTATCCCACCACCAACTGATGCACCATATAATATTTCAACATCATGCTCATCAGCAATTTGAATTAATTCAAGCAAATGTTCTGATATAACATGCTTATTTGCTGTAACAACATGTTTTTTTGCACGAAGTGCTCGTTTTATATAATCATAGGCGACTTCATAACCACCAATAAGTTCAATGACGACATCAATTGATGCGTCATTTAAAATCTCATCGATATCACTTGTGTGAAGTACACCTAAATTGTTTTTTTCATCTGAGCGTTCTAAAACTTTAACTATATTGTGTCTTTGATCTCTATCAATTAAATCAAAAACATTCTTTCCAACTGTACCAAAGCCTAATAAACCAATATTTAGTGATTCATTTTTAATTTGATACGGTGTCTCTTGATATACATAATAATTAAGCCAATTTGTAAAAATTAAAAATGCTGTAGAATTCCAACGATAATCAACATGATCTAAATCATTAAAATAATAACTTGGCTTATTTACTGTGATACCTTTATCTAAATCTCTTTCATATTCTTTTTTTAGTGTATCTCTATCATATTCTAAATGACCTGTGATAAAGACATGTTTTAAATCCTTGCTTGCAATAATAGATGCGCCACTTTCACTGCTATATGCTAATACATTTAAATCCTTATGATTTAATAAGTCAGATTCACTTGGTGTTGCATATGTTGAAAATGGGACTTTAAAATAATCATCTAATCCTCTTAATAATGGATCATGTGGTGCTTTATTTTCTTGTTTGAAGACACCAAACAATTTCTCATCATTAACAATTTTAGGAATATCATAGTGATATGATAATCCTGCTAATGCACCCCAACAAATATAGATTGTTGAGGTTACATTAGTTTTAGTAAATTCAAAAATTTCTTTTAATTCATCCCAGTACTTAACATCTTCATAATCAAGATGTTCTACTGGGGCACCAGTAATAATCAATCCATCAAAACGTTTATGTTTGATTTCATCAAATGTTTTATAATATTTCGATAGATGTGATTGATCAATATGTGTTGGTTGATATGTTTTAGTTGAAATCAATGTTAAGTGTACTTGCAAAGGTGAATTTGACAATACACGAAGTATTTGATTTTCAGTATCTATCTTTGTTGGCATTAAATTAAGTATCAGAATTTCGATAGGACGAATATTTTGAGTAATCGCACGTTTATCATGCATAACAAAAATATTTTCATCGGTTAGTTTATTGTATGCGGGTATACTTTTTGGTATGATGATTGGCATAATTTATCTCCTAAGTGTAATTATTTTAAATATTCTTCTGCGATTTCTTTGACTAATCTAATTTTGTTCCATTGGTCTTCTTCAGTGATGTGGTTACCTTCTTCAGTTGAAGCGAATCCACATTGTGGTGATAAGATGATATTTTCTTTTGCTACATAACGTGTTGCTTCATCGATACGAGCTTTAATATCTTCTTTAGATTCTAATTTACCAGTTTTTGTTGTAATTAAACCTAATACAACATTTTGATCAGTACATGCATTTCTAAGTGGCTCAAATCCTCCTGATCTTTCATCATCATATTCTAAGTAGAAATTATCTATTTTTAATTGGAATAAGTATTCAGCTGCATTATCATATGCACCTTCTAATGCCCAATCTGATTCATTATTACCACGGCAAACGTGCGTATTAAATGTTAAATCTTCTGGCCAGTTTTCATAAACTCTATTATTTAATTCAAGTGAATCTTCATAGAAACCATCTGATACTTCAGATCTAGGTCCACCTAGGAAATATGACCAAGTAACATCATCAAATTGAATGATTCTAGCACCCGCATCATATAAATCTTGAATCACTTTTCTATAAGCATCTACTAATGCTGTTTTAACTTCTTCAACATCAGTATAGTAAGATAATGTTGTTTTTAAATGTTCTTCTCTAAGTAATTCTGATAAGAATTGTGATGGTGAAGGTACTGTTTGTTTAACTAAAACATCATATCCTTTTTCATCAACATAAGCTTTAACAAATTTAAAATGATCAACAAATGGATGGTTTTCTGCACCAATTTTTCCAACTAAAACACATGATTCAGTTCTTGATTCATGATTGTGGAATTTATAGCCGTGAGCTAATTTAATGTAATTAACATTTTCAAATCCCCAGAAGAAATCTGTATGCCATAATAATCTTCTAAATTCTCCATCAGTTACAACAGGTAATCCTGCTTCAACTTGTTTGTCAACTAATGTCTTAATCGCTTCATCTTGAACTTTAGTTAGTTCTTCTAATGAAATCGAATGATCATCATAATAAGCTTTTGTAGCCTCTCTTAAATTTGTAGGTCTTAGTAAACTTCCTACTACATCGAAATTGTATAACTTTTTAGACATGTACTTATCTCCTTTAATAATTTAATTTTTGTTCTGTCCAATTTTGTAACACTCTATCATAATCTTTTGCATAGACCTTTGCTTTTTCTAAGTTATGCTCTAAGTAATTACCACATTCTATGGCTGATACACCAGGGATTTCCCCTTCATAATCTTTTACGAATTTAATCGTATCTTGTAATAAACTGATGAATTCAGTTTTTGTCACGTGATCTCTTGTTAGAATGTAGAATCCTGTTCGACATCCCATTGGACCTACGTAGACAATATCATTTGCATATTTAGTATTTCTAATATATGTTGCTAGTAAATGTTCTAATGTATGAATACCATCATAATCTAAGTATGTGCCATTATTCGGTTTAAGGAATCTCACATCATAACTGATCACATCTCCATCAACTCTAGATATATATAATCCTGGTTCTAATTTATTATGATCCACTTCGAAACTTGCTATTCTTTTCATATAATCCTTGTATACTCAAAACTGTAATAATAGATTAAGTATAGCTTCCTTTCTATCTATTGTTATAATTAATTAAGCACTGTGGATTTGTGTCATACATGTATAGCTTTGACTATTATAGGAGACTCTTACCACAGTTCTTATTTTTTAATGTCAATCAGTAAGTTAGCGCTCGACGCTTCATCACAAGACTACATAAATAAGAAATCTGTGACTTACCCAGTGCTAAGACTTAATTGGAGGTGTTTTTATGTACTTCATCGGCATTGATATTTCTAAGTACAAACACGACTGCTTCATAGCTACTGAAGCAGGTATTACAATCAAAGCATTCAGCTTTGACAACAATCGTATAGGTTTCGATTTATTTCTTGAAACACTTAAATCACTTGATAAATCACAAGAAATAAGAATAGGTCTTGAGTCAACAGGACACTATGGATCAAACCTTAAACAGTTCATCACATCAAATAACTACACTTATCTGGAATTCAACCCTTACTTAACGCACATGTTCTCAAAGGCATTATCGTTACGTAAGACAAAAACAGATAAAGTTGACGCAAAAACCATTTCAAGTATGCTAGGTTCTGTTGACTACAAGACCTTACATACTAGATTTTACCACATCAATGAATTAAAACAATTAGTTCGATATCGCCATGTTCAAATGGTGAAACGGTCTAAAACATTAATTGAACTAACAAATATCTTAGATCGCATCTTTCCTGAGTATAAACCCTTTTTCAACGAAAGACTCGCTAGTAGTGCGATTTATATCCTTAAGAAGTTTAAGTCAAGAGCAAGAATTTCCAAGCTTTCTAACAAAGATTATGAATCTATTAGAAGTTATTCCAAAGGAAAAATCACTTATGTAAAGGTTCAAAAACTTAAATCTTTAGCTAAATCATCTGTTGGTTATGAAACTAAGACTGATCTCTTACTTCTTAAACACATCATTAAACATTATGAGGAATTATCAATTACACTTGATTCAATTGAAGGAGAAATCCTATCACTCATGAAAGATATACCTCAAACATTGACATCCATACCTGGCATATCACTTATTTCAGCAGCAATCATCATCGCTGAATTAGGTGATTTCAAAAACTTTACGAATTCTGCTCAAATTGTTTCATTTGCAGGACTCGATACATCAGTTAATCAATCTGGAACAATGGAAACTAGAGGTCATCTTGTCAAACGTGGTTCTGGATTACTTCGAATGACTTTTTGGCAAATCACGTTCTCAAGTTTGAGATTAAATCCAACACTTTATGACTACTACCTTAAGAAGCGTTCTGAAGGTAAACATCATAAAGTCGCGATGGTTCACACTGTAAGAAAACTCATACGTGCAATTTATCATTTAGGTGTCAATAAATTGACATTTGATTATTCACAATTCAAATAATCAAATGAGGGTGTAGCTACCTCTTCATGATTTATATTTAATATTTAGACTTCCTAGTGAGGTCTTTTACCGTTTAATTAAATTACACGCTTGACTTATTATAGTAAGTCTCCTTGATTTGAAAAAATAAAAAAACGCCCTTCTACAATTGCTTGTAAAAGGACGTATATATCTTAATTACGTGTTACCACCTTTTTTTATAAATCTATCACTAGATTTACCTCTTCAAGTACGCATTCAAATGAATTTTATACTCTAATGCTATGACGGGCATACCCGACAAATCCTACTCTATGTTTTCAAATTTGCAACTCCGAGACCATGTTCAGTTGTTGTTACATATCCCATTTCACCGTGCGGGACTCTCTTTGATGGTTAAACAGCTTACTCTTTCTCATCTTAGTCTTTCTTATTCAATTCGCAATCATTATACAATGTATGAAAATGAATGTCAATCCATTAGAAACATTTTTTTACAAATTATGAACATTGCTCATTTTAATATAAAATATTAGTTTTTATTTATTAAGTAATCTTTTACAACTTGTTGTGCAATAGATGCTTCTTTTAATGTTTCTACTGCCTTTGATACTTTGATCCAAGCTGCATCATCAACTTCATTAGGATCTATGTGGATATCTGTATTAATAGCATGTCCATGAAATCCAAACATGACAATATTCTTCTTTTCATAGTAGTAATTACCAATTGGCGTAACATTTTCTACTGCGATACCTGTTTCTTCAAAAACTTCGCGTATGACTGTTTGTTCTAGTTTTTCACCTTGCTTGTAATAACCTGCGACTAATACATAGTGATCACTAATTACATTTTGTTTTAACATTAAAATCTCATTTTGATCATTTGTAATGACTGCGATGATTGCTATATCTGATGATGGGAAAAATAGAGAATCACAAGAACTACAATAAGGAATGTCCCCTTCGTTGTCTATTTTCTTTGTGATTAGTTCATTACCACAGTGTTTACAATATTTTGCTTTTTTCATAATATCCCCCTTGGAAAATAAAAACGAGCATATTCTAATGAAATATACTCGTCGATATCATATGTGGTGCGGGTGACAGGATTTGAACCTGCACGCCATAGGCGCTAGATCCTAAGTCTAGTGCGTCTGCCAATTTCGCCACACCCGCGCAAAAAGAATTATAACCTATTTTAATTAAATAGTCAATTCTTTTTGCATGGTTAAATTTTTTTCTTTTTATTTTTTATTAAAAAATAGGTTCCAATGCTAATTGCTACGATCGTCAATCCATAATACCAATAGTCTAAGATAGTTGTTGTTTGTGTAACTTCCATCAATACTCTTGAGTTATAAATTTCTCCATCAATTTCATAATTAAAATATACGTAATACGATCCAGCTTGTTTTTCATGATCTAAGTATTCATTATATAGGATTTCCACATTTTCAACATCTGGCGATTGTTGTGTCATGTAATTCTTCAAATATATGACGATGTCATTTTCAGTCATGAGTTCTGTCGTAGTTACTTCGATAATCGGTTCAGTTGTTTCAAATGATGGTCCTCTATTTTCAATGACATGAATATATGTATCAAATGTTGAAGTGTTACCTTGAGCATCTGTTGATGTAATTACGACTTGGTATACACCAGCAATGATTGTTTGTAGATATTCATTTGTGTCAATATTTAATGTCAGTGTTTCATCAACATTATCAATTGCACTAAATTGAGATAAGATATATGCATCTGTATAAGCTTGATCAGATGTATATATAACCATCTTTTCAGGTCCTTTTATGACAGGTGGCATATCATCTAATACCGATACTTCAAATGTTTTATATCCAGTATTCCCACTAAGATCTCTAACTTCTACTTCAACACTATAAATACCAACATCAGATGATGGCGAATATAAATCACTTATAATGACGATATCTGTATAGTCTAGTTCATCAACATTATCAGTTACAGTATAGTTAGAAATAATTTCATCAATACTTGTGTTATCTCCATACATCACTTCACAGACATCTAAGCCATGAATCACAGGTGGGGTTGTATCAAAAACTGATATCTCTAATATAAAGAATTTTTTAATGTTATTTATTTCAGCCATCAAAGTCATTTCATAAACACCGGGTAATTGACTACTATTTGTAAATTCATCAGCAATCACTTCATAATTAATTGCTTGATTATTTGGATCCTTAGCAGTAATGAAAGACAGCACTTGTGTTTGTGTATATCTACTATCATAATCCATCGATATAGACCCGTAATCGATTTGTTGGTAGTTTGATGCCATATATGGCTCAAAGCCTTCAAAATCATCATATGAACCTTCATATAGCATCACATCGTAGTTTGGTCTTGAGTCATCCGCTAAAAACGGCATTCTAAATATCGTGATACCATCACATTGATTTATAAATTCTACATAATACCTGTAGTTTTCTAAATCAATCTCATATGAATAAGCAAATGGTTGATAATCATAAGCATCTTCATATTCAAATTCACTAGATAATATCTCATCCTCATAATGACCCAAATAATCATAGGACATCACAAACGTATATGTTTGATCAATGTTTAAATCAATAATCTTATCTGAATACCCATATAAATTCCCATCTTGTATGAAACTTGATAAATCTAATAAATTATTCGTTAAAGTTTGTCCTGATACTTCCTCTGCATGTGTATCATTTAATGAAATGACACAAAATAATAATAGTGTTGTACATAATAATATTTTCTTCATAATTCTACCTCCTAACAAATAATAGTTAGGAAATGTATGATTTACTTTTAAAAATAAAAAAACACCTTTTTCAAGATGTTGTTTATTAAATGGCAGGCCCAGCTGGATTTGAACCAACGATCAGGGAGTCAAAGTCCCTTGCCTTACCCCTTGGCTATGGGCCTGTCTATTTAGATATCTAAACTAGTCACGAAGTTCCTAATTCAGCATAAATAATTCTAGCATATCAAAATAAATATTGCAACCTTTAAAACTATTTTTTTCAGTTTTCTTTTTATTATAAATAAAAACGAAGGTATATATGCTAATTAATAAAAAAAGATAAGAGATTAACGACGACCAAATCTACCCTTATCTTTATTTAATAAAACATAAATGGGGCGGCTGAAGGGAATCGAACCCTCGCGTGTCGGTACCACAAACCGATGCGTTAACCACTTCGCCACAACCGCCATATTCTTTCGTGCAGTTACTATTATACAATATTTTATTTTTTTGTAAAGTGAAATTATGTAATTTTTATTTTTTTATGAAATAAAGCTATTTTTTTGGTATTATATTCTAGAAGGATGTGATGATATTGAAATGGGTAGGTAGATTTGTCTACATTATACTTGTTATGTTTTCTGCTTTATATATTATCCAAATCGGTTATATATCAAGAAACAATGCTTATTATGTAAATGAAGTTATGGATCATTGGAATGAAAGAGATACGTATTTAAATGGTATTTCTACACTTCAATATTTAGATTATTATCAAGAAGATCCAATTTATACATATAGTACAAGAGATAATGGTGGCGTTGATGGTGGAACAAACTTTGAACTTTCTATTCACGCTGTTGGTATCACTTATAATGATATATTCTATGATGGATTCTTAGTATTTATTAATAATGTTGAGATTTATGAAAATGGTAGTTTAGTTGAAGATCCTATTCTTAAATTAACTGCGAATCTTTCAGATGCTACAATCTTAATTGATGATACATATGAAAATCAAGGTAGTGTTGTCTTTGATCCACAATCAGAATCTTATTACGGTAATACACCTGCATTAATGCTATTTGATATTGCTGGTAACTTGATTAATGATAATGGTACTGAAGATGATACATCAGATGATATTTTAGCATCACTTGCTAAACTCACAATTGATTATTCTAATCGTTCAACTGATGAAGATGCTGGTACTTATATTTTCAACTCTGATGTTACTGGTGGTAGTCCATTATTTGTTGGTGCTAACGGTACAGTAAATGATGGTGCTATTTATACAGCAACTGATTTAGTTGTTGAAGCTAGTGATTATCAATTATCTAATCAATTCGTTGGTGATGAATTATCTGATGCTGATGTTCAAGCATTAGGATTAAATGATCAACATGGTGATGTTTCTGATTATAATGGTGAGATTTGGCGAATCATGGTATTCTACGTATTAGCTGTAGCTGTGATAACTTACTTCTTGTTCTTCCATAAAATTGTTAGAGCGAAGTATTTAGATAAAAAAGCAGCAAGCCAAACAAATTCAAATGTTGTTGAAGCTGAAGTAGAACCAATATTTAAAGATGCTCCTGCAGAAGATAAAGAAGATGGAAAATAATTCCATCTTTTTTTTATTTCTTCATTGCAATTACTATAAATATTTGCTATACTTATACATGCCGTTTAGGGATATGGTGTCAACGGTAGCACAGCGGTCTCCAAAACCGTTAGTTCGGGTTCGAATCCTGATATCCCTGCCATTATTTCAACAAGCATCCTAGTGTTCCACCCAATTTAGTGAACTCTAGGATTTATTTTTAATCAATGTTATTCGTTAAAGTGATAATGTGCTTATATTTTAAACGAATAAACTTGGTATGTCGAAACATTTTATCTCTTTAAAGAATATTTGGAGGTAGTACGATATGAAACTCGTAAACAAAATAAAAGAGTATAGAATTGCAAATAAATACACGCAACAGCAAGTTGCAGACTTTTTAGGGATTGCACAATCACAATACAATAAACACGAAAATGGCAAATCCATTATCAATGCTAAACAAATTATTGATTTATGCAAACTTTTTAAATGTTCACCAAATGATTTACTAGGGTTTGATGGTGTTCATTCAATCATCACAGGTAAATTGGAAGGCGATATAGATGAATGATCAATTGCAAGACTTATTAAAAAGCAATAGTCGTGAATTTTATCTAAATGAAAAAAAACTTGTTAAACTCCTTTTCGACATCGAATCATATGACAAGTTGGTTTTTTGCAAATGTTTACTTGATGACGCATATCACGAAACATATTCAGCCACTGTCAATAATGATTTGAGAAATTATGTTTCATCTCTATATACTTTATTATTTGAGGATTTCCAAAGACAACTATACATACTGTCAAGTTATGGAAATAGTAAAAATAAAAATCCACGTCTTCAAGGCGTGGTTTTTCTCACAGCCTACAAGGCTGATTACTGGCGACCCCCATTTGAGGGTCTTTTTATTTACCCAATTGCCTTTGTCACTCTTACTTACCCGTAAACGGGTCTTTATATTCTTTTAGACTTCTCTTATCTTTTACTTGATCTTCAAGTTCTTGATTTCTGATATAGTTTTGTACTGTTTTCTTGTTTAGACCTACGGTCGAAACGTAGTAGCCTTCTGACCAGAAGTGGCGACTCCCATAGTTGTATTTTAGATTTGCATGCTCGTCAAATATGATCAAGCTACTTTTTCCTTTCAAATATCCCATGAATGAACTTACTGCGAGTTTTGGTGGTATCTTGACGAGCATATGTATGTGGTCACTCATAGCGTGTGCTTCGACAATCTCAACCCCTTTGTATTCACAAAGGCGTCTCAAATACTTCCCAATATCTGATCTTAGTTTCCCATAGATTGCTTTCCTTCTATATTTCGGACAAAACACTATGTGATATTGGCAGTTCCATTTTGTGTGTGATAAACTACTAGTGTCATCGTTTCTTTTAGACATTGATGATAGAATCCTCCTTGATTTTATTGGTGTAAGGCAATTGGTCATTACCATTATACCAATCAAGAGGATTCTTTTTCTTTAACGCTTCCGCTCTTCCGGTCTCACCCGCATAGCAGGTGGTTTTATGTTACTCTACGAGCAACATAATAAAAAGGAATCTAATTCATTCATTTCAAATCTTTCCATATTATTAAAATTTTTAAAAGACAAAATCAAATATTTCGAAGATAAATCATATTCAAAAATCATCTTAAAAAATGACATATCTTTTTATAAATCTCTTAAATCTCTAAAAAGTGAATTAACAACATTACTAGATAATGAATATTATAAAATATTAGAAATGTTTAGAACCAATACTTTAGCTCATAAACTGACATTTAACCCTACAGAAAAATATAAATTTTTTTCTAGATTTAAATCTGAAAAAGATTTTATTGCTTATGACAATTACCTTGATTCATTGTACAATGCAATTTTCAAACTATACGATGTCATTTATTCTCGTTATCGTATCAAACATAAGACTAGAGATAATAGTAAAGAATATTTTGAGATTGGCTTTAATATGATAAACTCCGCTTTCTTACATGATGATAACTAATTTAGTCTATATCAAATTTTTTCATGTACATATTTTTATATGTTTCTTTTTAGCATGCTGATATCTTTGTGTGGTTTCCATATTCTTATGTCCCATTACCTCCATCACTGATAAAATGTCAGCACTTTCTTGTAACCAAATAGTTGCTAGTGAATGTCTGAACATATGTGCTTGAAGTTTATTAAAACCGAATTGTAATCGTAACTTTTTTATGTAGTTATCAACATCAAAATAATTAGCTTTTCTGTTCATGATCATGTGATGCATCAAGTATGGATGCTTATGTTTTACTCGATATTTTTTTACAGTATCCACCGATGCACCTTTAAAATATACAACACAATCAGTTTTTTGTTTTTGTCTCAGTTAAAAGTATCTCCTGATTAGCTAAATCAACATTATCAATCTTGATATGAAGTATCTCATTAATTCCTGCTCCTTTACCCATTAACAACAATATTAGACATTTATAAAATAGATTGTTCTCAATGTCATCATCAAGCCTCTTATGATATGTGCGTAACATCTTTAAATCTTCAAGTTCAATCATGACATATGTGTTTACACATTCTCTCAGCTTCTCGAAAGATTTGTAAGTAAGGTAAGTCTATTTGCATTTGTTTAAAACATCTTTCGGGATGCCTATGCGTTTATTGATCATGATATTTTACATGTTTCTTTCATATCAGCAATATGATCATCAAATAAATAATATTTTAGATCTTCTACATGATAAATGCTTCTTTGATCAAACAACTTAACAAAATGACCTAAATGATTCACATTGAATCTATAGGTCCCATTAGAAAATTGTCGTTTGACATAAGAATGATAACGACTTACAATTCCTTTCACTAACATTTTGAATCCTCTCAACTGTTTCCTATCCCTAGGAAGAACTATAAAGAAGATAATAACTCCCTCCTGAGTATAGTGTGTTGCTACAATTATAAACCACGAGAAGTTGATTATAATTCACAAATTTTGTGGATATATTATAATAAAACTATATATAGTCAGTATAATATGTACGTAAAGTATATATAAATATACGAAAAGTACAGTAAAGCCCTTGACATTAAAGGGCACTAAATGTAATATATATATGAAAACAAGGTATGCTTTTTAGTGTACCCCCCACCTCATTTAGAGTGTGGTTTTGCTTCTTCTACCGAGTGTAGATAGAATTGAAAAATAATCAATCCGTCAAACGATTGGTTTTTTTTTATCAAAATCTTTCCTTACCTCGCAAGTTTTCTTCTATTTTATTTACTATTTTGTTATGTTGTTTATCTTTGTCTCCAATTGGATAGGCAGTGATTATTAGAAAATGTGTATTAATATCCTTTAATACAATCAAATACCTATTACTCATTGAATATATCAAATATCTACTCTTATCTAAAAAAACATATAAATCTAAACAACTGATACAACTATCACATACATTTAAATGCTCAATTATTTCTTTTATCCAACCAAGTGTTTCTATTCTAGCTTTATGAATTTTTCTATTTGGGTGTGACAACGGATGTCCAATGCAGAAAATATCATATGATTCTTCTATGCTAATATCTTGTCTATCAAACATTATAGGTTTACCTTTAAAATGAAGGTTTGATTCTATAATCATTTTAAAGGTTTGCAATTCTTGTTTATAAAAGTTTGCTATTGACATATTTCTTGGTTTTTCATTTTTTGGTCCTGGGATAGTACTATGCATCATTCACCCCACACAAAAAGATTCACATCTTCTCTTCCTCTTATAGTTGTTCGACTTAAATTGAAATCTAATTTTTGCTCAATATATTTTATTATTTTAATTTTAGCTTCACTAGATTTTAACCCTCTATTTTTATATGCCGATGCACCAGCAAATATATCAGCAATTTGAATCAATCTGTGAAATTTTGAATCTTCAGCTGTTGCGAATATTTTTTTCTCAAACTTTGAATATTTTGTTAGATATTCTGCAACCTTATTAATGTTGCATTGACTGTGATTATCCTTCTTATCAATTAATAAATGAATGAGATTATGTCTTGAAATGTGATCTATTGGTACCTCAAGTAATCTATAATACATAGCATGATACCATTGATCATAAGTTATAGAGTAATCATCCAAACTTAAATTTCTTTTGTTCTTAGCAACAATAACTCTTAATCTCATATTTTGATTTATATTTTCAGATATATAATCAATCAATTTAATATACATTTTTAAGTTTGTATTTGAAATTTTAGTCCATTTCAACTCTGCATTAGGATTATACCCATAAAATGAAACTATTTCATTTATTTTTTTATTTATAAATTTTACATCATTTTTTCTGACATATATCGCAGCCAAAGTCATTAAATCATTACCATCATGCTCAATATGGCAACTTTCATCACAATATATCATTACTTTTTCATTCATTTTTCCCTCCTGCTATAGTGTTTATTTTTATTATATTATTTTTTTTGATTATGATAAATTCAGACAAACAATTTTCCTACTTGTAATATAAGTCATTTCTTAAGAATGTGCAAGTTAACGGCACGTTTTTACCACATTTTTCTTGAAATGTCATATTTCATTGTATAATTAATATGTTATTAAAGATATGGTATCAATATAGTGGCAGCATTAAGTAGATGCCACATATATGAAACTATATCTTTAATTTCATATTTAGCTTAAGGTTTTATTATTGCGTTTAACCGCATATACACAGTTAGATACATATATATATATATATATATATGACATTTTATCTACCTGGAAGCTTTATTATGCGGTTAAAAATTTGTTATAATGAATGATGTCTTCAAAGTTTGGTTTCATTCCGAACCCCCTTGTAAACAAAAAACGGCCATCTATGATTGTTTAAACTTATTCAAGGTCTCCAAAACCGTTAGTTCGGGTTCGAATCCTGATATCCCTGCCATTTATAGATGATTAATCCTAAAACATTTACACTTATCAAGTTGTAGTTTTAGGATTTTTTTTATATAATAAGACAAAAATGGGGGATGTTATATGAAAAAAATCATCAATTATTCACTTATAATTATCAATACTGCTTTCATTATTTGGTGGATTATTGGATCTATTCAATCACCAATGTTTACGATGTTTGCGATTATTTCGATCCTAGTTTTAACCATGGGTATCATTATAGCAATCCTAGAATTAAAACAAATCGAGTATTTAGATTATAAATACAGTAATGTTTTATTCACACTTTTAAAGAATCTTCATACATTACTATTATCAGTAGGCATCATACTCATATCCACTAGCCTATATTATCCTTATGTTGTCCGAGTTTTAAATGAAACTATCTTTTATATTGGTTTAACAGGTCTTATCTTTTCAATAGTTTATACAACTCTAGATACTATCAGTAACAGAAACTTAAAACTATATAAATAGATTCAATAAACTATTAAAGCGTCAATGACGCTTTTTTATTTTGTATCAACGATTATATTTAATACTATCAGTGATATAATGAACTCAAATGTTACATATCATCTATTAAGGGGATTATATGAATCAAGATAAATCTAAAATGGTCAATATCATCAAAAGATTACTTGCCTTAGGACTTGGATCCTTCGGTATTTTCGCATTGGTATCTACTTCTTATAAAGTAACTCATTTTATAACAACACAAACATCCAACTCAATCTCCTATGAAATAGAGATAGATTATGTAACGATTGGGAGTGAGGATGCTGATATAAGGCTATCAATTAAGTCAAGTGATGGCACTTCCTATATAGAACTTACACCTGGCTTACAGACTGGTGTCATTACCAATCTAGAAAATAACACTTCTTATGAACTAACAATAGAAACTTTTAATGATTTCAGGTGGGTTGAATTGGAATCTAAAACGATAACAACTACTACCCACTTAAATGCATATACAATACCATCTATACTAAAGGAGTCCTACAATGAAGAAATCTAAACCACTTTCAAGAAAATATGATGCTAGAAGAAAAGTAAAACTAGGCAAACCTCAAATAGAGTTAACACATAAAAATCATAAACGCAAAACCATTATAGAACTTACAATTATCAGTTTATTAATAATTTTCGCTATTCTTTTATATACAGTATTTAGAGATTCTGATTTTGGTATCCTAATCACTCAAGCACTTTCTCAATTTATAGATATTTCTGAAAGTGCGACAGCTTTTAAAGATCAAATCATTAAAACAGTTGCGGCTATTGTTGTTGTTTGGATATTATCTAGACTCATCCATTACGCATTCTCATTAATGGTGAATAAAAAACGAAGAAAAGCAACTTTCATCATACTATTAAGATCTATATTAAAATATTCAGTCATCATTATTGGTATATTCATCATTTTAGGGTTTTGGGGAATCAACGCAGATACTTTATTAGTATCAGCCGGCTTATTAGGTTTAGTGATAAGTTTTGGTGCACAAGGCCTTATTGAAGATTTATTCGCTGGATTATTTATTATGTTAGAAGGTCAATATCAAGTTGGTGATATCGTCTATATTGATGGCTTTAGAGGTAAAGTATTAGAAATCAATCTACGTACAACTAGATTTCTAGATTTACTTAACTTAGATGTTAAATACATTTCTAATAGAGATGTTAGAAATGTCATCAATGCATCCCAAAGAAATAGTGTTGCGATATGCGATTTTTCAGTTGATTATAATGCTCATCTAGAAACAGTTGAGAAAGTTATATTAAAAGCTTTACCTGATATACAAGAAAGAAATCCTGAAATTTTAGATCTGCCTGTTTATTTAGGTGTTCAAAAATTAGCAGAATCTGGTGTCGTTTTAAGAATTACTGCATTAACAGTTGAAGATGATAAACTCCAAGTAGAACGTATTTTAAATAGAGAAATAAAATTATTATTTGATAAAAACAATATTTCAATTCCTTATCCACAACTTACAATTTCTAATCAAAAACCGATTAGAAAGAAATCAACTTCGTCATCATCTACTAAAAAAACTGCTTCTTCTACAACAAAGTAATATGACAGACAACTAAAAAAAGCGTATTTAACGCTTTTTTCTTTTACACGGGTTCAGTGTTATAATATAAACAAAAGTCAAATATAGGAGAAAATTCGCATGTCTAATCGCCGTATTCCAATATATATCGTCTTGTTTTTTATCGCTAGCTTCATATTATCGACATACCTGCCTTTATATGGACCAATTACCTCATTTATATTTTTAGTGTTTATGACATTAGATACACTTAAGGATGGTAAATATTTAAGGTTAAGAATGCCAAATCAACATATCGCATTTAAGATATTTTTACAATTTATCATATACTTTAATATGATATATGGATTCTTTATCTTTATTCAAACGATTGGATTAAATCCTATATTATCGGATGTTATAGCAATCTTATTATTAGTATTCATTGGTTATTATAGAGAACTTATCGCTTGGATATTTAAAAAGGATATGACTCATATCTCGCAAAGACTCAGCATGTATATATTTGTTACATTATTTATGTTCTATGATTATATATTTAATCTAACCCAAGGTAATCAAACGATATTACAAAGTGCATTATGGCTTGTTCTACTATTAGACAATTTAATTGTTTTATTTATTGAAAGAGTAAAAAAAGAAAGAGAGTTACAATCGTAACTCTCTTATATTTTTATGATTTATTTTTTACCGATATATTTTTCTAAAAACGCGATTGTTGGTGATGGTTCTACTCTGACTAATACATCATCTTCATGGATTAAAACAGGTAATGCTAAGACATTATGTTTTTGTACCATGTCAAGATAGCGATCAGCATTCGCTTCTTTATCAACCATTTCGATATCATCTTTATATTTATCGTTAAGTGCAAACTTTAAAAACATTTTTAGTTTTTGGCAGTTTGGACAATTTGGTTTAGTTAACATATATACTTGAGCCATATTTATTTATCCCCTATCTTCTTTTGTTCAAAATAGAAATCTTGATCTTTTAAGCTTTCTGATTTCATCTTTTGATAACCATTACCTTTCATTGAGAAGTTATCCATTGTCTTAGTTTCAGTATTTAAACCATTTAATACAACTGGATTTACTTCTTCATAAGGATAGATTGCATCAAAACCTAAATTCATTAAAGCTTTATTTGCATTATATCTAACGAATACTTTAACATCATGTGTCAATTCTACTGGATCATAAATTGTTTCTACAAGTTCTGATTGTTCTTTATATAGTTTATGTAGTAGATTAAACATCCAACCTTTTAGTTCTTCTTGTTTTTGTTCATCAAACTCAGTAAATAACTCTTGAGCTAGACGACCAACATATAAACCATGAATACTCTCATCTCTTAAAATTAAGTTAATGATTTCTCCGGCTTGCATCAGTTTACCTTGTCCATAGAAGAATAATGGATAATAAAAACCACTATAGAATAACCATGTTTCTAAGAACACGCTGGCAGCCATTGCTTTCCATTGTGCTTCAGCATAATCTTCATCTGAGAAGAATACATGTTCTTGATCATATTTTCTTAAATAGTTATAACGATCTAGAACTTCGTATGTACCAACGATTAAACTCATGATATTTTGCAAGTTTTCGTTTTGTTCACCCCAGTTAAATAATTCATTAATATCTTGAGTCGACATATAAGTCATAAAGATATTTGAATAACTTTTAGCATGAACTGCATTTTCCATCGCAGCCATAAAGTTTATAACAGCTTTTCTTTGATGGTATTTTTCATCAAGTGATCTTGAGACAACAGGCATCCCAATATCACCTTGGTAAGTATCTAAGAATGTTAAAACTAATAAGTTTCTAGCATAAGCTAATTTAACATCTTCAGGTAGAATATGCCAAACATTTAAATCAGGTTGAAGTGAAATATCTTCTGGTCTCCAAAATTGACTTAAGTTTTGTTCATAAAAGAACTGTGTATAAGGATCCTCATTCTCATTCCAGTTAGCACCACTAAATTCTAATGGTGGTTCGAAATAAGGCTTTTTAGGTGTATTTGATTTCTTTTTACTCGTTGCCATAAGATCCTCCTAAACCGCACATGCTTCGCACTCTTCAACTTTAAGTTTTTGAGTTCGAGTATAGTAAAGTGTTTTAATACCTTGGTAATGTGCATATAAATAATATTTTTGTAAATCTCTCGTTGTTTCATCAGATGTAATCGCAAGTTCAAATGAAATACCTTGATCCACATGTTTTTGCGCAGTCGCAATCACATCAATGACTTTATAGTTATCCATTTTATATGCAGTTTCATACATAAACTCTGCAGTTTCTAGAGCAGGCATTGGGAAATATGTTTTAGAATTTCCGTATGTTCTCTCTTCAACTAATTGTTTAACAGGTGTAAGCGATGGTGTTGCACTCATCACGTAACCAATAGAACCATTAGGTGCTACTGCTAAACGGTGAGAGTTGTATAAACCATACTTCATCACATCTTTTTTAATTTGAGCCCAATCTTCATCAGTTGGGATATATATATCTTTAAATATTTCTTTAACTTTATCAGTTTTCGGTAGAATTGATCCTCTACCATCAAAATATGAACCGTCAGCATATTTTGTTTTTTCAAACTCAAAGAATTTAGAATCAGTTGCTTTAGCTTTTTCCATTGAATGTACTAAACTATAGTAATTTACGATATTAAAGAATACATCAATTAAATCAAGATTTTCTTCACTACCATACATAATATAGTTTTCAGCAATGAAACCATGGTGACCCATAATACCTAAACCAACACTCCTGTTAAGTTTGTTTGCTTTTGCAACAGCTGGTACATATGTAATATCAGTTTGTCTTGAAACTGAATTCATAATATCCATTGCAGCAAATACTGTTTCTTTAATCGTATTATGCTTAATCATATTTGCCATATGACCAGAAGCAAGATTACATGAAATATCCATACCAATGTTATCTTCTTCATGTTTATCATAATCAGCATAATGAGAAGTGATAGTTGGTTGTAAAATTTCTGTACATAAGTTTGAGAACTTCACAGGGTTATGCATCGCATTTTGATTATTTACGTTATCTGCAAACATAATATAAGGATATCCACTTTCACCTTGAAGTGATGCAATCGCATCTAGTAATTTACGTGGACTAATTTTTCTTTTTCTAACTTTTGGATTATCTACTAATTTGTCATACCATTCATCCATTTTAATTGATACATCAGCAAAGTTTAATCCATATTCTTTAAATACTGTATGAGGATAGAAAACATACATATCTTTGTTTTCTCTTGCTAACTCAATCATCTTATCAGGCATAACAACACCCATAGATAATGTTTTAACTCTAATATCATCATCAGCATTTAACTTTTTAATATTTAAGAAATCTTCGATATCAGCGTGGAACACATTTAAATAAACGGCGCCTGCACCGGTACGTTGACCCATTTGATCAGCATATCTAAAGTTATTATCTAAAAGTTTAGCAACCCCTACAACACCTTTGGATACATTAGGAATTTCTTTAATAGTTTCCCCTTTAGCTCTAAGGTTTGTTAAGTTGATTGCAACCCCACCACCAATTTTAGATAGTTGCATTGAAAACTCAGAAATTCTTGAAATATCGTTTAATGAATCTCCGGCTTCAAGTAAGAAACATGAAACAAATTCACCACGTTTTTTCTTACCTGTGTTAAGTAATGTTGGTGTAGCTGGTGTGAAATCTTGAGCAATTAGACTCTTGATTAAACGTTTAGCCATTTCAAAATCACCATCAGCATGATATAAAGCATTTACTGATAGTCTATCTTCATAGCGTTCTAGAAATACTTTTTTATCTCTAGATTTAAGTGCGTAGTCATTATAGAATTTAAACGCACCCATATATGTAGGAAATCTAAATTTTTGTGCATATGCATAATCATAGATTTCTGCAATTTGTTCTTTTGTATATTTAGTTAAGAAGTCTGCTTCATAATAATCTTCTTTAGTTAAATAATGAAGTTTTTCATCAAGTGAGTGAAAGAACTGAGTCTTCTTATTAATCTCGTTTAAGAAGTACGAATGAACCGCTTCTTTATCTTTTTGAAGGTCTTTAATGTGACCTGTTTCGTCTACAATTTGGTTGTTTAAAACAATCCACTCGGGAATCGTGTTTCTATCCATATCTTATCCTTCTTTCTGCTCCCCTTGAGCGTAAATGAATTGATGTGCCTCGTAAGGTATGTTCTTATTATACAAATCATTAAGGCTCATGATAAATGATTTGCACTCTACAAATGCACTTTCATCTAAAAATGGGTATTTTACACTTCTAATTTGACTAAATCCTTTGTCATTCTTTACAACAAACTTAAGTGACTCAATAAGGCGATTAACCAAAGTTAAGTTCTTAACTTTAATACCCATCGCTAATTCGACAAGTTCTAGATCATTTTCATTTAATAAATGATATGGAAGTTTCATATCCATATGGAATCCATCAACTAAATTCATATCTAATAGGGTTTGCATTTTTCTTAGTTCGATGCCTGTTGTATAAACAATAATTTTTTTATCTGTAATTGCTTTAATCTTTGTTAAATCTTCAATCAAATCTTCAAGTGGTGCTAACATAAATTCGCCACCACTAAATAAGATATATTCAAATAAATCTTTTTCTTTAATAATATATTCAATCAAATCAGAAACAGTGTAATATTTATCATGTTTTTTGGTGATGAGTTCATCATAGTTAAAACATTCAAAACAATGGAACATACAACCTGTTAATCCATGAACTAAAAGTGATGGATGTCCTTCAATTTCTGATAGTGTTAATATAAGTTTTCTGTAATATTGAATCATGTTATCGTCCTTTGAAAAATAAAGTCCTCTAAAGCAATCGCTTTAAAGGATTTTATATTTTAATTTAGAAAAGCATCGTATTGTTTTTTATTCTTCTTCTTTTCTAGTTGCATCTGGTTGTTCAAATCTACGGCGTTGTGCCCAGTCAAGACGTCTTGCTTTACTCCAGAAATTATAATCTCCTTTATAATATCCTTTATCATCGATTCTGATGTTTTGTCTAGCAATCATTCTGACATATCCAATAACTCTTGAGAAAGTTGCGATATCTTGTGATCCACAAACTGGACATTCATGAACAGCTTTAGCATCTTTAGCAACAATCTTAGTACCACATTCTTGGCAAGCAGTAATTGTTGGTGTTAATGTAATATAGTTAATTGGTTTTTTAAATAAGTTTTGTAAGTAGTTAGATAATACTTCTGGTTCAATTTGATCTTCAATGAAATGGTGAAGGATTGATCCTGAAGTTGCATATCCTTGGAACTCAGCAGCATTTTCAATTTGTTGAGTAAAGTCTTCTTCACTAAATGGTAACATACATCCTGATGTTAAGAATACATCATCACCATTACCTTGTACGAAGATTTCTTTACCATGGTTTTTAGCCCATTTAACATCACTTCTAGCAAGTTTAATACCAGCATTTTCAGCAGGTGCATATTCAATACCACAAGCAACGTGATCTCTAACGATGAATTCGTTGATAATTTCACTAACGTATTGCATTAATTCATGAGCATATAATTTACCTGCTTCATCTGCAATACCGCCTTCGTAACCAACATTAATTAACCCTTCATGCATACCTGTAACAGCAAACACGTTAAAGTAGTTTCTTAAATCATGGTTAAATGCGAAGAATGTAGGATATAACTCTTTATGGTTTTCAACCCATGCTCTCTTAGCCATGTGTCCTTCTTCCATAACTTCTAAGTATTCTCTTATTTTTAATCTTAGTAATTCAGCATCATGACCGAATTCAATAAGCATTCTATTCATATTTAAATTTAATACTTGGATTGCACCAACGTTACCAACTGATGATCCGAAGATACCACCACCAGCTCTTGATAATACTGATAAGTCAATATTTAAGCGGCAGCATAAGCTTCTTGATACAGATGGATCTTTTGGCTTAATATAAGGATTAAGTTTAGTGTAATAATGATCAGTAAATGGTCTTGTTCTAAAGTTTTCGAAGTAAACACCACCCCATTGATACATTTGTTTAAGTAAGTGTAGGAATACTTCATTATCATAATTGAAGTTATCATCAATTTGAACTGTAATTAATGGGAATGTTAATGGAATACCTTTCTTAGTACCTTTAGCCATTGCGTTAATGAATGCTAAGTTAATTCTATCAAAGTATTCTGAAGGAATTTCACTATACATATAGTCCATACCTTCTCCACCAATGATGACATATTCATCTTTGATTTCTTCAGATGGTTTACCAAATTCTAATGTACAGTTAGAAAACGCTGATTCTGACCCTGAACGAAGTGGTAAATTTAATTCATATATTAATTGATACATCATTTTTGTTAATGTATGTTCTGTATAGAATTGTCTGTTCTTTTCTTCTTCATATAAGTAAGAAGCCATAATAGTTGTCATTTGAGATAACATAACAGCTCCAGATACTTGTTGACTCATTAAAGTAACAACATTACTAAAATGACGAATAAGTGTAGGTAGAGATGAAGCAGCATCAGACTCTAACATATTTTTTGCAATACTAGGAATCCCTTTAGTTGCGATATCTTTACAGCTCACTGATTGACAGTATGAGCTTAATTGTTTGTCATGAATATAGACAACACCATCGTTATATAGGTCAACTAGCTTTCTAGGAAAAATATTTTTCATTAAGAACTCTTCTTCCGCTTTATTTGAGATGTTTTTTCTCATTAAAGGTAGAGAGTATACGAAATTACTATTTTCGCGTTTTAAATAGTCAGATCGTTTGTCATCATCATTTCCTATAAATTTGTTAATTAGTTCTTCAGTAGTTTTAAACATTGCCATGGTTCATTTCCCCTTTATCTTTTAATTGTTCTTTTATCCAAAGTTTAACTATGTCCACATCTTTATCAAAACCTGAGGCTTCAAATTTTAATATAAGAGGTATATTATATTGCTTATTTATTTTATCTCCAGCAGCACCATAATTAGATCCCCAATTACGGTTTCCTGATACACAAACCCCTTTAACAAGGTCTGCATGGAGATTTAAAAACTTTTTAGTGGGTTCAGGTACTTCCCCAAAATTAAAGGTTCTAGTCACCAGTAGGATGTCTTCATTAGAGGCTTGATTAAAATGGTTGATATCATAACTAAGCATATTCAGTTTTTCTGCAAATCTTTTTGATTGACCAGTCAAACTATCATAGACTATAACCATTTTTTCACTCCTTTATAGAAAAAAATAAAGCATACAAAGTATGCTCTAAGGATTTTTAAGTGTGATAAAAAACTACACGTATATGTATGTGTTTATCATATTCTTAAATCCCCTATAAGCATCATCGCTATAATCCCCTATAGCGTTCGCTCGCTACTTTCTTGCTGTAACACTATTATAGGGAATTTCTTTGGAATATGCAACACCTTTTTTTGTAAATTTTTTTATTAATTTAAATCTTGCAAAATCACTTTTATTTTGGTACCGTGACCAATTTGAGAATGCAATTCTATTTGACCTTTATACTTTAAAACAATATGTTTCACGATTGCTAGACCAAGTCCAGTACCACCATCTAAACGACCTTTATCAACTCTATAGAATCGTTCGAAAACGCGTTGCTGGTGCTCTAAACTAATACCATAGCCTTGGTCTTCAACTTCAAAGATAATACCTTCTTCGTTTCTGTGTAACATGACTTTTACAGTCTTATCTGATTCACTGTATTTAATCGCATTTTCAACCAAATTCTTAAACAACTTGATCATATCAAGTTTGTCACAAAACATGCTAACTTCCTCTTGATTCACATCAATTATCATATTTTTAGCTTTTATTTGTGTTTTTAAGTTTTCAATTGTCGATTTTAAAACATCATTTAAATTTACATTTAATATTTCAGAAACCTCTGATTGTTCTAATCTTGAAAGCATCAACATGTCTTCAACTAGCATTGTCATGTTAATTGTTTGTTCATGAATGGTTTTCGCAGCTTCTATAATTTCTTTTGAATCTTTAATAATACCATGTTCAATAAGTTCTGCATTACCACTGATTGCTGTTAGTGGTGACTTTAATTCATGCGATGCATGACTAAAGAAATCACGTTTAACTTGTGATAACTGTCTTTCTTTTTGAACATTTTCTATAATGACTAATACTGTTGGTTGTTTTCTTAGAGAACCATTACTTATAAGTTTAATCAATTTAACTTCATGGATATTATCATGAATCGTAATATCAAAGTTCATATCTTTGCCTGATTCATTGACATCTTTAATTGCTTTGTTAAGTTTATGTTCTCTAATGACTAAATAACCTGGTTTATTCAAATCTTCTTGTTTAAGTTCAAATAAGAAACAAGCATCGTTATTAAAATAAGTCAGATTTTCATATTGATCAAATAAAAGAACCGATTGTTGTAATTGATTTAATATAGTATCTAATTGCTTTTGATATGCTTCTACTTGTTTTAAGTACCTTGATGTTTCTAGATTCACCTGATTCATTTCATGTAAGAGCTCATTAATATCGCCATATGGGCTGTTTAAACTCATCACTTGATAATTACCTTTATTAAGAGCAATCATCCCTTTTTTAATCTTTTCTAGTGGTGCACCTAAATTTCTATTGACTCTATTTAATCCAAAATAATAAAGTATTGAAATACCGATTGTACTTATAATTAATATGACCGTTACTCTGTTATATATACTCGTTTGAATCTCTAATGGTACAGATACTCTTAAGTATTCACCATTATCAAGTTTTGTTGCCATATATAATAGTTCAACACCAATCGTATCAGATGTTCTTGAATGAACACTACCTAAATCAAGTATTTCAGGTCTTCCACTTTTATCTTGTCCAATGTTTTCATCATGTGAATCTACAATAACAAATCCATTGTCATCTAGTATTGTAATACGACGATCTAAATAACTATATGTATCAACAAATGCTTGATCAGTACCATCAAATTGTTCATAAGATAATTGAACCTCATTTAATATGAAAGACATAAAGGCTTCTTTATTCTTATTTTCAAAATAGTATAAAGAAAAAAAAGCAACAGTAAAAAATAAGATGAATGCACTTAATAAAATGACCATGTTATTTCTTATGATTGCTTTTCTCATTGAATGTGATAACCTACACTTCTTACAGTCTTGATACTCATATCAGCATCATTTTCTGCTAATTTTTTTCTTAAAGATTTGATATGCATATCAAGTGTTCTTGTTTCTCCAATAAAATCTGTATCCCAAACACTTTTAAAAATACTTTCTTTAGATACAACTTCTGTATTATTCTTCATCAATAATTTTAAGATATCATACTCTTTTTGAGTGAAATAAACTTCTTTATCATTAATAAGAACAACATGTTTTTTATCATCTAAAACAACATTATTAATTTCAAACACTTTATCATCTTGTAGTTTTCTTAATTTTGCTTGAATGCGTGAAGTTAATTCTAAAATACCAAATGGTTTAACCATATAATCATCAGCACCTAAATCAAGCGCTAATACTTTATCCATTTCATTTTGTAATGCTGATATCATCATAATTGGAACATCTTTGTCCATCTTTCTGATGAGTTTAAGTAAATCTAGACCAGAAAAATCAGGTAACATGATATCTAGGCATATCATGTCAGGTCTTCTTTTTCTAAAGCTATCTAAAAATGATTCACCTGAATTAAAACCAACACCATCGATGCCTGCATTTTTTAATGTTTTATCAATGATGTTTGCGATCGCCTGATCGTCTTCTACGAAATATACTAAAGCCATAAGTCACCTCTAAAATAATGATGTATTTTTATGTGTACCTTGATTCATGAAAATAATCCATTCAGCAATGTTTACTGCATGATCACCGACGCGTTCAAAGTACTTAGCAACCATCAATACATAGATTGCTTCATTCGCATCAATTTTATCATTTTTTAGCTCCGTTGTCATCTTATCAATCAATTTGTGGAATAAGTTGTCAACTTCATCATCTCTTTTGATGACTTCTCTTGCTTTTTCTTCATCTACTTTAACTAACGCTTTAATACTTTCTAAGACCATTACTTCAACAGCTTCTGCCATTTGTGTTGTAATAGGAAGCACACGTTTATTTCTTGCTTCTTCTAAGTGTAGGGTCATCTCAGCGATATCAGTCGCGTGATCACCAATACGTTCTAAATCTGTAATAAGTTTTAAGATACCTGTAACAAGTCTTAAATCAGATGCTACTGGTTGTTCTTTCCAAATAATTTTTAATGCTTGTTTAGCAATTTCTTCTTCATAGTTATCAACGACATCATCATTAGCAATAACTACCTTAGCTAATGCTTGATCATCTGTTTTAAATGCTAACAATCCATCTTTTAAGTTTTTAAGTGCTAAGTCTGCCATCGTTGCTACATCTTTTTTAAGAATCTCAATTGATTCTTGTAAATTATGTCTTAGTGTCATAATATACCCCTCTCTTAACCGAATCTACCAGTTATATAATCTTCAGTTTTTTGATGACTTGGTGTTGAAAACATTTTTGCAGTATCATCAAATTCTACAAGTTCTCCTAATAAGAAGAATGCTGTTTTATCAGATATGCGCGCTGCTTGTTGCATGTTATGTGTCACAATAACAATTGTATAGTCTTTCTTTAATTCTACTATTAAATCTTCAATTTTGGCAGTAGAAACTGGATCAAGTGCAGATGTTGGTTCATCCATTAAGATCACTTCTGGTTTCATTGCGATAGTTCTAGCGATACACAATCTTTGTTGTTGTCCACCAGATAAGCTCATAGCACTCTCATTTAATCGGTCAGAAACTTCATCCCATAATGCTGCTTGTTTTAATGATTGTTCTACAATTTCATTTAAGACTTTTTTATTTCTTTCACCTTGACATCTTGGTCCATAGGCGATGTTATCATAGATACTCATTGGAAATGGATTTGGTTTTTGGAAAACCATCCCTACTCTTACACGTAAATCAATAACATCAAACTTATCTTGATAAATATTTTCATTATCATACATAATATCTCCACTGATCTTACATTCGCGGATTAAATCATTCATTCTATTTAATGAACGAAGTAATGTTGATTTCCCACAGCCTGATGGTCCAATAAGTGCTGTAATCTCTTTTTCTTTAATATCCATATTCACATTAAATATAGCTTGTTTTTCGCCATAAAATAAATTCATGTTTCTAATTTTAATAATATCCATGTTTATACTCCTTATTTAAATCGTTTCATGAATCTATACGTGATTAACTTAACAGTTAAATTCATGATTAACACGATAACTAATATAATGATTGCAATCGTTGTTGCAAGTTCTAAGTTTGGATTATCGAATGCAGTGACACTCCAAATGTGTACAGCAAGTGATGTACCTGGTCCAAGAATACTAATTTCATCCATAATAGATACACCTAATACAAAGATTAATGCTGCTGATTCACCAATAACACGACCTATTGATAATAATGTCGCTGATAAAATACCAGGTAATGCATTTGGCAACATCACTTTAAATGTTGTTTGTGAGACTGTTGCACCAAGTGCAAGTGATGCTTGTTTATATTCAACTGGGACAACATCTAATGCTGCTTCAGTTGCTTTAATAACTACCGGTAATACGACGATAGCCATTGTTAATCCACCAGCTAATATTGAATAACCTCTTATGGTGTTTTCACCAAAGACTAACTGTGTCAATGGAATAAATACTGCTGCCCCCATAAGTCCAAAGATGATGGATGGTACACCATTTAGAATATCGATAAATGCACGCATTGTATCAAAGAATCTGTTATTTGGTGCAAGCTCATGTAAGAATAATGATGTTGCTACACCAAGTGGTAATGCAATCAGAATTGTAATTAGAATTAACCATATTGTTGCGATAATAGAACCTCTAATCCCACCACCAGCACTCGAAATTTCAAGTAATGTAATTGCAGTAGCATGATCAAATAGTGCTGCAAGTATTTCAGCACCTGCATTAAAATCAAATGCAATCGTTCCATTATCATAGACTGTAACACCATTTTCGATGTTCATCTCATTAATGTATATAACACCATCTTCTACATATGTAGGGTCATCGTATACCCCACTGTTATATACAACTATTGAGCCGTTTGTTAAGTCTGCTGGATCAAATTTCAATTTACCAATTGATCCAAAATATGCACCTTCATATGTGCCTGTCTTAATATCTCTACCTTTATCAATCATATCTCTACCTAGTGGAGAATCTGGATCCATATAAGTAATTTGAATAATTGGCGTATTTTCATCAATAGGTGTCGTATCGATAAAGACGATACCTAATCTAGATGAGAAATATTCATTTTCACCAAGTTCTTCATCATATGTAAATGATAAATCACTATAATCTGTATCTTCTGGTGATGCCATTGTGATAACTTCACTTGAGTTATCTCCCACGATCAGTGACCAACTTAATAATTCTGTACCTTCAGAGAATACAAAGAATAAAATAGCGCCTAAGATAAATACTGATAAAAATGATGCAAAATAAGTGATTACTTTTAATGATGTATCTATAGCAACACGTTTTTTACGTGATGCAACTTTTGTTTTTTTAATTTCATTATGCATAATAACGATTTAACCTCCTTTTAACAAGGTTTAATAAGAAGTTTGTTATAAGGATCACAACAATTAACACTAAACCAATAGAAAATCTAATGTCAAGGTTTAGCCCTGCTGTTTCATGAAGTCCTAACATCATCGTTGATGTTAACGTTCTTGTCATTTGGAAAATACCAAATGATGGACCATATAGTCTATTACCTGCAACAAGTGATACTGCAGTTGCTTCACCAAGTGCACGCCCTACCCCAATAATCACACCAGCAAATATACCTGGTTTTGCTGCATTTAAACTAATTCTAAACATTGTTTGTGTTTCACTTGCACCAAGTGCAAGAGATCCTTGTTCTATATCTTTTGAGACTGATCTAATCGCAGTTATTGATAACATCGTAACTGTTGGCAATATCATAATTGCTAATACGATGACTGTTGCGAGTGTTGATCGTCCAGCAAATGTATTTATACCAAATGCTGAAGCGATTGCTTGAACAGTACCTGTGATATAACCCATACCAAAGATACCGTATATAATTGAAGGAATAGCCGCTAATACTTCAATGATGGTATTTAAAATATTACCAATCATTTTCGGTGCCATTTTAGCAATAAACAACGCCGTTAATATGGCGATTGGTGTGGAAATAATCGTTGCTAAAATAACGATATATAATGTGTTTATAATAATAAACCCAATGTGATATACAGGCTCATAGTAATGATTCCCTGTAATAAACTCAAAGAAATTTACGCGTATTGATTCACCGTTTTCTTCATAAAATCTAACAAACGGTAAAAGTCCTCTACTACTTATTTCAAAAACAATTAAGATAATCATTGATGCTGATATGATTGCAGCTATAAGTAATATATTACGAATAATTTTATCGAAGCGTTTATTTTTGATTTTTGTCGATTCTTTTATATTCATATGTGTAATGCCTCTCTACATGATAATACGCCGAGGACTAAATTTAAGTCCCCAGCGAATATTAAATCTTAAGTTTTTTATATTTGATTAGATATCAAATTTTTCAACGATTGCTACGCTTACTTCAACGTCTGCATTTTCTGTTTCATAATCTCTTGTCATGTACATGAATGGACGAGCTAATTTATAACTGTCATTTAATACGTTAGCGATTGTTGGTTCAACACCTTCAAAGCTTAAACCTTTAAGACCTGAATCAGCTAAAGTTGATAATGAAATGTATCCAATACCGTTTGCATCATCTGAAACGTTATCGATCATATCACCATTACCTGTAACTTCTGATACATCAGCTAATACATCATTTGAATCAACTGCATCATCGAAATCAATGCCTTTGAAGAATGCTTCACGAGTACCTGATGTAGTATCTCTTGTATATGCGTTAATTGCTGCATCTGCACCACTTAATGAAGTCCAGTTTGTGTAAGTTCCATCATAGATTGATGTTAATTCTGCTGCTGTGATGTTTGATACTGTATTGTTTGAATCAACAACTACAACTACTGCATCGATTGCTAATTGTCCAAATGAACCACTAACACCAGCTTCTGAATCTTTGAATGCTCTTGATGCGAAACCAATATGTAATTTATTTGCACCATCTTTTTCTTCACCTTGAACACGTTTGAATGCATCACCTGAACCAGTGTGGTTGTGATCTGCAACAAAGTCACCTGCTAATGAAGAGAATGAAGCACTTAATGCTTTTGCAACTTTTTCAACTGAAGTAGATCCACCAAATTTAACTGTTACATCACTGTTGTCTTCATCTACGATTGGATAATCAGCTTTTACATCATCCCATGATTCATCAGATGCTGAAGTTGCTACAATACCACCATTGGCTGAAATAATGGCTTTACCTTCTGATGTTTCCATATATGCAACGAAAGCTTGAACGATTTCGTTTGCTCTTTGATCTTCTGTATAATCAGCATAACTTCCACTACATGCTGCTAACCCTAAAAGTGTTACTAAAAATAATGCGAATATTCCTAATTTTCTCATTTAAAAGTCTCCTTTAATTTTTGTTCACCATTATTATAGTTAAACATAACATTTGATAAAACCAGTGATTGGTAATACTTATGTAAAGATTGCGTAAAGATGGAAATACAAAAATAAAAGACTCCTCGGAGTCTTTAAATTAAAACCATTTCTTTCGTTTGAAGAATAAAAACATTGATAGTGCAATAACCATACAAACTACCGTAAATCTGACTACCCCATGATCAGCATTTAATGCTTCAAATGCTTTAAAATTCATACCAAAGTATCCTGTTAAAAATGATAGTGGTATAAAAATAGCAGAAAACAATGTTAATGTTGACATGATTTGATTCATTTTTGTTGATTGATTATTCATATGTAGATCTAATAATTGTCTCATCATATCCCTTGATTGATTAAGTTTAGATTCCAATCTTTGAAGATGATCTTTTAAATCTTCAAAGTAAGATTGATGTTCTATATTTAAAATAGATAACTTCTTTTGTAATAATTTATCTAATTGTTCATACATTGGCGATATAATGTTTTTTAATTGTAACATTTGTTTTCTAACAATATAGAAAAGTTCTTGTTCCATATCTTTTGATTCTAATACTTCTTCTTCAAATATTGTCATTTGATGATCAAGTTCTTCAAATACTTCTAGATGTTCATCAGTGATGATATCTAGTATATGATAGAATAATAAATCTGCTGAATGAGATTTAACTTCCACATATTCTTTTAATAATGGAATTAAAGGTTCTAAATATTTGGGTTTTGTTTCATGAAATGTAATCACTGTATCATTTAAATAAAGCATACTCATATAATCTTTAACAATATGTTTGTCTTGATCAAAATACATCACATTAAATGATGTGAAAATATAATGATCCTTATATTCAAATTTATTTCTTTGACCAACATTTAATATATCTTCCATAATAAATGGTTCAATATTAAATGCTTCTTGAATTTCCTTTAGTTTTTTAACATCACTTAATCCAACAACTTGAATATAATTCTTATTTTTATCAATTTCTACTAAAGTATTATTTTCGATAAATACATTTTGACCAAACTGATAATGATTGATCACAGTTGAGACATCTTGATGTTCACCTGTATATACCAATGATTTCGGTTTATAATATTTATCTAATTTCATAGGGACACTTCCTATCTAATTATTTTTTTAATCATATTTCTATATGCTAGCATAAGCATAATGATAACAAATACGATAATACCTAAGAATATCCAGATCATCGAAACTTCATGACCTAATATACCTAATTCTACCATGCCATAGCTATCTTTAATACTATATAGGTCTTCTGGATTTGTTACGTATGTCTCTAATGTACTCATCGGCGCTTCTAATAAGACACTCTTTAAAACGATAGCCATATGCGTAAATGGTACGAGTGTCGCGAACTTCTTAACATTTTCCCCTAAAATGTTTAGCGGCATATAAATACCACTCATAAAACCTATTAATGTACCTAATACACCTGATAATACACCAAATGCATTAACTGATTTTAATAATGTTGTGATAAATAACATGATTGATGATGAAATAAATGTATAGAATATTAATAATCCAATAACTTTTATAATCACATCAAAGGTATACCAGTTTGATTGGAAAATACCAGAAATTAAAATTGTTGCGATCCACATAAATATAGAAAGTGTAGATGTAATAATATTAGAAGATAAGTAATATGAGACGATGATTTTAAATCGTTTCGTTGGTGTAACTAAAAATGCATCCAACGTTTGATTGTTTAAATCTTCAATTAAATTACCCATCGATCCTAATGATAGACTCATTGTATTAATAACTAATACTCCACCCATCATCACACCCATGACTAAAAAGTTATTGAGTGATTCATCAGTAATAGGACCCATATCGACTTTATATTGTCTTCCTATAAATAATAAATATAAAGCTAGGAGAATTATAACACTTAAAAATGAGAAGAAAACTGCTGCTTTATCTCTTAAAAATCTTTTAATATGTCTAGTGACTAATGCCCATATTTCACGCATGATTATCATCTCCAATCACAGTGATGAAAACATCATCCATCGTACCTTTTATGACTTCGAAACTTTTTGTATAAGTTCTAAATTGATTAAGTAAATTAAATGCTTCTTCGGTTTCAGATACTTTAATGATAAATTGATCAGCGATTTTATGGAATGTTATCTCTTGATCATTTAAATATTTTGTAAACTTATTTTTGTCTTTAGCCACTATTTTAATTCGGTCATAACTATATTTGTCTTTTAATACAGCGGGTGTACCCTGAGTAATGATTTTTCCTTTATTAATAATAATGACATGATCAGCATTTGTCGCTTCTTCCATATAATGTGTTGTTAAAAAAATTGTTAATCCTTTTTCTTGTCTAAGTTCATCAATAACTTTCCATACAACTTGTCTTGTCTCAGGATCAAGTCCAGTTGTTGGTTCATCTAATAATAATAATTCAGGATTAGAAAATAAAGCTCTTGCTATTTCTATTCTTCGTTTTTGTCCACCTGATAAAGTCTTAAATCTTTGATTTTCAAAATCTTGGAATCCTAAATACTTCTTTAACTCTTCATATCTAGTCATCACTTCATCTTTACTATCTAGGTATAGGTATCCTCTTAAAATAAGATTTTCTTTGACTGTTAATGCATCATCTAAAACATTATTTTGAAATACGACACCTATTTTCTTTCTAAAATAAGATGGATCTGTTTGATCGTTTAAATATATCTCACCATCATCTTTAGTAAGTAGTGTTGTAATCATATTAATGGTTGTAGATTTCCCTGCACCATTTGGTCCAAGAAACGCAAATAAAGATCCTCTTTTAACTTCAAAAGAGATATCCTGCACTGCTTTAACATCTTTATATGATTTTGATAAATGATCGATTTTTAATATAGCGTCCATATGCCCCTCCTATGGTTTAATTGCTAATGTTGCGAAATATGTCGGTATATGAAGTTTAGCAAATCTACCTTCTGTATTGTAGTCTTCATATATATCTTTTAAAATAAACCCTGCTTTTAGTTGTCCCCCAATTTGTTCTTCTAATGTATGAGAAAATTGAATACCTGAATCAGTTCTTTCTAAAAGTTCTAATTGTTCTTTATTTTTAAGTGGATTAAATGGAAATGTATTAACAACACGTTCTTCTTCATCATCTACCATAAAATTAACACCATTATCAAGACCTGATAATAGTCTTCCACCTTTTTTAAGCACGCGATAAGCTTCTCTAAATATATGATAAACATCTTCCATATAGACATTAGAAACTGGATGGAAAATTAAATCAAATGATTCATCTTCAAATGGAAGGTTCTCAGTAATATCACCTTTAACTATATCAATATGATATCCTTCTCTTTGTGAAACTAATCTTTCGTTTTCTAATTGTGATTCTGTTATATCTATAATCGTGCAATCAGCACCAAGTGCTGCAAATATAGGCATTTGTTGTCCACCTGCACTCGCTAGGCCTAATACTTTTAATCCTTTAAAAGGTAAGAACCAATCTTTTGGCACAGGTATACTAGGTGTTAAAACAACATCCCATTGTCCATTTTTAGCTTTTAAATAAGTTTCGTGGTCAATAGGAATACCCCATTCCCAACCTTCACTATTCCATTTGTCTATCGTTTTCGCATTTGTTTCTACATATGTTTTCATATTATCACCTGCAATCTTTAAAGATATTTTATCACGGTCTTCATGCTTTTACATAAAATATATGATAGATATACATCAATGACTATTCATGGTATAATAAAAACACTTTAGAACACTAAAGAAAGAAAGTGTGAGAGATATGAGTTATAAATCTAAATTTGCTAGTAAAGAAATCGAATCATTATTTGAAGCAATTCTATCTTTAGAAACTGAAGAAGATTGTTATAAATTTTTTGAAGACGTCTGCACGATTAAAGAAGTTCAAGACATGGCACAACGCTTTGAAGTTGCTAAAATGCTATTTGATAAAATACCATATCAACAAATTTCAGAAAAAACTAAAGCTTCTACTGCAACCATATCTAGAGTCTCAAAATCCCTTAGTTACGGTGCTGATGGTTATAAACTTGTGATAAATAAAAAGAAATGAGTGAAAGAAATTTCACTTTTTTATTATTTTTTTCAATTTATCACTTTACAATGCTAAAGTGTTAAAGTATAATAGTGTCACGAGGTGAAAAGAAAATGAAGAAAATTATAACAGTTTTAGTATTCGCAGTAAGCATTTTAGGACTTGCTGCATGTAACAATGAAAGTATCCCTAATACATGGGATGATATTGAAGAGCGTGGATATTTCATCGTTGGTCTAGATGATACGTTTGCGCCTATGGGTTTTAGAGACAATGATGGTAACCTAGTTGGGTTTGATGTTGATTTAGCAAAAGAAGTGTCACAAAGATTAGGTGTTGAAGTAAGATTTCAACCTATTGATTGGGATGCTAAAGTCTTAGAATTAAACTCAGGCACAATCGATATGATTTGGAATGGTTTAACGATTACTGATGCTAGACTTGAGGAAATGAGTTTCTCAAACGCATATCTAGCAAACAGTCAAATGATTATGGTTAAAGCAGGTTCTACTATTGATACACTTCAAGATCTTGATGGTTTAACTATCGGTGTTCAAGCTTCTAGCGCTGCACAAGATGCTGTAGAAGCAAGCACTATCTATGATACATTAGGTTCAGTATTAACTTATGATGATTATAACCAAGCATTATTAGAATTACAAAATGATTTAATTGACGCTGTTGTCATTGATGAAATCATGGGTCGATATATTATTAGTCAAAACGAAGGTTTATATGACGTTGCATCTGAAAACTTTGGTGATGAAGAATACGGTATCGGATTTAGATTAGAAGCTACAGATTTAAGAGATAAATTTAATGAAGTGTTAGCAGATATGATTGCTGATGGTACAGCGACAACTATTTCTGAAACTTGGTTTGATGAGGATGTATTCTTAAGATAATGAACTATATTTTAGAAACGATAAACTATTTGCTAAAAGGTGCAGGTATATCAACACTTATATTTTTCGTAACTTTGGCGTTTTCGTTTCCATTAAGTGTTTTGTTCTCAATTATTTATCGTAGAAATAAAATTTTAAAACGCATTGTATCTTTTTATACCTGGGTATTTAGAGGTACACCACTGATGCTACAACTCTTCTTCTTTATGTATGGGTTGCCCGCTATAGGTATTTTAGTTGATCGTTTAGCCGTTGCATGCATTACATTTACCATTAATTATGCTGCATATTTCACTGAAATCCTTAGAGCTGGTATTGAATCCTTAGATAAAGATCAAGAAGAGAGTGCAGCAGTGCTTGGTGCGAACAAGTACCAAACATTTAGACATGTCATTCTTCCCCAAGCTATAAGAAGACAACTTCCTACAATCACCAATGAAGTTATTACATTAATTAAAGATACCTCTTTAGTTACTGTCATAGCGATCAGTGATATTATGCGAAGTGTCAGAGAAATCGTTTCAAGAGACTTCACCATATCCCCTTTCGTATTAGCAGCTGTGTTCTATTTAATCTTTAGTTACGCAATTGTTAAAATATTTAAATATATTGAAGAAAAAAATGATTTCATTGACAACTTAAGCATATAAAAAAGGCGAATTAGATTCGCCTTTTTCTTATGTATTTAAATATTTAAATTAGTTTTGATAAATAATCACTGTGAAGTTAGTACCATAATCATAATTACCAACTTCAAAATATGCAGTTTCACCAGCTAATAAGCTAAGTGTATATGAGAAGTTTAGACCATCAGTATCATCTTCATAAGCGATATTTTGGAAAACTTCATCATAATATGTCATATAAGGATCTGCATCACCATATGATGCAAAATAATATGTACCATCTGCACTTGCCGTATATTTGAAGTAATAAAATTCTTCATCTTCTCCAACAAATATTTCAACTGATTGATTTAAAACTAATGCATCTGCATTCATAAGCATTTCTTCAGTTGAAGGTGGGAATAAATCAGATAACCCATACATATCAGCAAACATATAAATATTATCAATATCAGTTTGTGTTAACTGACTAAAGTCTAATGCTGCATAAGTTGTTAAGTCAGTATAGAAGTTTGAAATCATACCATCAAGGTCTGCTCTCATATCAATAACATCTTGAGGTGTTAATTCTAATGCAGTTTGAACTTCAGCTGGATCTAATAAAGTATTAAATACGATATCAATTGAATCATCAATTGTATCTTTTTGAGTTGTAGTTAATACTAGATCTGCTGCATCAATAAATGCTAAGTAGATTGCTAACTCAGGATCAGTTGTAAAACCAGTTTCACCATAATAAGTTGTTGCATCCATTTGATCAACAGTATTACCAATATTTCTTTCTAACATGACTACATTATATAGAAGTGTTGCAACACTTGGATATAATGTATCAACGATTGCGTTAACTTCTGTAAGTGTGAAATCACCATCAAGAGCTTGTGAACTCATGATAACAAATGGAATTTTAGCAAGTGTTAATAAATCAGTAAATTGTGCTTCAGTAAGAGGTTCCGTTACGATTTGATTATATCCATTAATTTCACCAATCATATCATTAATGAATGCTAACATTTCAGCTTCAGTAAATGATTGTGTTTGTCCCTCAATAATTAAATCAACGATACTACCTTCTGTAGCAACTAAGTGATCAATCGCATCAGTACCAATTGTATTGATTAATGTAAGTGCTGAGACAAGTTGTGGGTATGAAGCGCTCATTTCATTAAGTACATAAAGTATATAATCATATGACATATCTTCAGGTTCTTCAACTTGCATCATTTCTACATAATCAATTAAGTAGCCTAATACAGTTGTATAAATCATACCTGTTTGAGGTGCACCTAATATATCAGAAATTGCTTGTGCTTCTGTTGGATGAGCTAATACAAAATCATTAACCAATGTGTCTACATAAATTAATACATCTACCATTGTTGTTGGTTCTATATGTCCAAAGCCATCTGAACCAGATTCAATAATGACTTTAAGATCTATAATGTTTTGAGCAGTTAAATCATTTAAGAATAATGCTTCTAAATCAATACCAGCACCTAGAAGTTCACCTAACAATGGATAAACTGCTGTATAAATACCATCAACATCTTCTAATGGTAATGCCATATCAGTATTAAAGTAGAATGAAAGTACGGCAGGTATTCTAAGGAGTGCTAATAAATCATTAATTTGTTCGGCTGTTAAATGATCAGTTAAAATTTGATTATACATATTAGCTTCATATAATACATTTGTAAGAGCTGCTAATAATGCTGTATCATCTTCTGGGTCAAGATTATTAACTTCTTCAATAACATCAATGATTGAACCTTCAGAATCAATTAATGCACCAATTAAGTCTGTACCTAATGTTGGTAAGAATGCTAGTGCTGATTTAACTTCTTCATATGAACTACCTAATACCATAATGACATAAGTGATTGCTTCGTATTCATGTGATTCAGGATCTAACATTGAATGCATATAAGCTGTCGCTATATCTAATATTTCTTGATAAATCATTTCAGGATTATCACTACCAACTAAATCTTCAAGTGCTTGAATTTCTGTTGGATGTGCTGCAATGAAATCTTCAATATATGTTTGAACGAATGCTAATAAATCAATAACAACTTGTGGATCTTCAGGATTAAAATCACCAAATTCATCTGTTAATTGAGGAATGATTGCTGATATTTCCATAAAATCAAGTGCATTGAAATCTTCAATGAATAATAATGTTAAATCTAGAGTGGCTTTATCTAATTGTCCAAGGAAGACAACATAATCTTCTAAATGTGATAAGTCAAGTCCAGAGATACTTCCACCTAAGATTAATTCAACTGTTCTTATAGATGCAAATTCTTCTGCAGTAGGTACTGCATCTTGTAATAGATTGATTAAAGCATCTTTAATTAATATAATTTCTGTAGGTGTTAATGTTGATTCACCAGACATTGCGTCATCTAATAATGTTACGATATTAGCTGGTACATTATTCTTCAATTCGAATACAAAATCAACTAAAACTAATAACGCTGCTTTAGTTTCCTCTTCATTTTCATCTAACAATATCATCAATTGATGTACTTGATCATATCTTCGTTGGATATCTTCAACTTCCCATTGATATTCATCAACCATATTATTTAATGGAATCAATTGATTTAAAACTGTATTTAATGATTCAATAACTAAATAAGAATCAGGACCTTCGCTATTATAAATATTTTGTGCGATTAAATAAAGTCCATCAACTAAATATGTTTCATCATAATCAACAGCCCAATAATAGTTTTCTACATCTCCAACAGAACCATAATTAACAAATTCATTAACCATGTTTGATAATGCGTTATATAAGTTCCATTGAATATATCCATCAAATTCTAATGAAGCATTAAGCAATGCATCATATGCATCCATTTCATCATCTGTCATGCCGACAAATAAACTAAAGTCTTCATTGAAAGTAACGAAAGCTGTTGATGCTAAATAATTATTTAATTCAGTTTGGGCATCTTCTAACATTGCTTGATACTCTGCTAAATCTGCTTGTGAGTATCTTGTATCAATCGTACCAACAACATCTGCTAGACCATATAATACATCAACTACTTTTTGAGGTGTCATATCGTAATCTTCAAATACTGATAATTCTGATAATGCAGAAGCCATAGAGTCAACTTGGCCATCAGTCATCATACTAAATAAATCTTGGAAGAATCCAATAGCATCATTCGTAGTCATACCTAATGCTGCTGTTTCAGCTGCATAATATGAAGCGATATCAGTCACATCTACATAATTTTGATATTCCCAATCTTCTGAAAAATCAGTTTCTTCCAAATCAGGTAGATAAGTAGGATTTACAGTAAGTAAGACAGCTGCATAAACATCAGTTTCATTAGATTGTTGAGAAACTGTATAAGTCATTGGTGAAGATGGATCTGATGATACTTCTCCATTGACTGCATAAACAGTAACTGAATAATCTCCAACATAATATGCAACTTCAGTTAAATCATACATGAGATCAGTAACGTAATAAGCTTCTGTATCAACAGTTACATAATAACCAACTGCATCAGTCACTGCATCCCATGAAATAATGCCATCAGTGATCATCACATTTGCAGGCATATCTAATGTTAGAGGTGGTTCTTCAACTGTATATGATAACTCTGTTGAAGCAGTTGATTCTACTGTACCATTTAATGCTTTTACAGTCACAGTGTGATTACCAACTGCTAGATTTAGAGTTGCTAAATCTAGAGAAGTGGTTGTCACTGTGTGATCTGTAGTATCAACTGTTACGACATATGAAGTCGCACCAGCAACTGCAGTCCATGATACAACATTTCCGTTGATTGCGACATTCGTTGGTGTATCTACTGTTGTTACTGTATCTTCAACTGTATAAGTTACAGAATTTGAAGGTAGTGAAACAGATTCACCAACTGATGCTACAACATAAATCGTATATGTACCAGATGCTAAATTTTCACCTGTTAAATCAAATGAGGTTTCAGTTGTTTGAACTGAATTTGTATCTATGAATACTAAGTAGTGATCTGCATTTTCAATAGCTTCCCAACTGACTACTCCCTGGTCAGAAAGACTGATAACCGGTACGCCAATTTCTGTATCGACGCAGCTTACCAGTAAGAATGAAAATACCATAACAGTAAATAATGCAAATATTTTTCTCACGAGTAACCCTCCTAAAGGTTAAAATTTTGCCAATCATTTTTCTGTATTTCTTTGTTTTTTTCATATATACTTCTTTGCCTTTATTATATAATTTTAAAATTATAATTCAAGCATAGATACCTAGAGTTTAAATATTTATTTAAAACCTTCTGATATAGTCTATAATTTCCGTTTTCTTTACTAAAAAAGCTTGAAAACATATGATTAATGCCCATAATAATGTATTTATGATTATACTTATGATAAACATATTGAGTGTTAACTCTAATAATTCATATGTTTTAAATATGATGAGTAGTGGTGTAAAGAGATGATATAGTGCAATAAAAACTAAAATTGTTATAATCAAGGAACATAAATAGATTATTATTTGAGTTATGACTTGATGTTTAATTATATCTTTTTTAGATAAGCCCAAAGTATAGATTTTTGCATTATCCGGTGCTAATATATGTTCTAACATTGAAGTATGGTTAAATAATGTCACCATAAAACTTAACATTAAAAAACCAGTTAATATTGTTAAATAGTTTACGACCTTAGCCATGACTGAAGTCATTGGATGAACAACGTCTTCTACATAATCGTTGACTATAATCATTTTTTGACCATATGTAGAAATAAGTTCTTCTTTTACAATTTGTTTTTCTTTAGTGTCTATGAGTATTGAATTAGTTTTAATTTGATTAAATTGCTCAAACGGATATAGATTAACAAAAGCTAACTCTATACCTTGCTTCTCATAGAATCCTGCAATTCTAAATATGGTATCCTTGTAATTAGGTCCTAAATCTAGATAGATATGATCTCCTATGTTTTGATTATAGATTTTATGATATCTCATTGGTAGTAGAATTTGCGGTGTCGTTGCTTGTTCAAAAGTGTTAATGATTGATTGATCTATATCAAAATTAAAGTAATATACAATATGGCTGATATCAATTGATACTACTTGTTCTAATGATTCATTTTCAAAATTGGTTTCTACATTTTCAAAATAGCCTATTTGATCGGCATGATCAACATATTCTATTTCAGATATTTCTTGATATATTTGATCTTGCTCACTGATGATTCTTGTAACGATTAAATCAAATTGATATTCACTCTCTAGTCGTTCAATTCTTATCTTCATATAAGAACTTGCAAAAATTAATAAGAATGTCATGAGAAAGACAATCATCGTAGTTGATATATATTGATAAAATTGTCTTTTGTTCAATATTTTTTTAAACAGAAGCTTTTGTCTAATTAAATATTTATTACTTACTTTTATATTCGATAATAAATTAACGCTTAATGTCATTGCTTCAAATAAGAAAAATCCTATGAGCAACATTTCCATTAATATCTTATACATATCTAAGAAAGTTATAAAGATAGGTATTTGTAGTATTGCATATATAGCTATAATAGTCATTAACATCACAAGTCGACTTTTGATGTGAATGGGTTTTTCAACACCTTCATCTTTTAACATTCTAATTTCATGATGGCGCATATTTCTAAACACTTGGTATAATGTCGTCACTAAAAAGAGTATAAAGAATATGAGTAATGATAAGCCTATATCTCTTCTACTTAATTGATATGTTTGTGATGACTCTAAATAAATAAAACCAAAATTAATGAGTTTTTGAGTAAGTAACCAACCAGCTAAAAACCCTAGAGAACTTAGCGTGATGAGTTCTGTCATCATGACACTCATTGAAAATCTAGGTTTACCACCTAAGACATGAATGACACCACTCATTTTCTTTTTCTCATAAAAATATACTTGAAGGGTTGTTGATAAAACTAAAACGATTGCGAAAAATACAAATATCAAAACAACATCAAATAATGCAGTCATTTGATTGGTGTCTGTTAATATTTGATTCATATTATATGTTTCTATATAGTTTAATGATTGATATCCTAAATAATTTTGAAATACTTCATACGCTTGATCATAAGTAATATCATCATTAAGTTCAATATAGACTCGGTTATAAAAATGTGTTAATAAACTTGGTGGAAATCCTGCAAGTGTTGGACTTAATGTTTCTAAGAAAAATGATATTGATGTTTGTTTATCAATGAAAATTGATGAACCCTGAAACATAAAGTCATCTTCTATAATATCTATGATTTCAAATGTTTTAAAACTATCACTAGCATTTAAAGTGATTTCATCACCGATTTGTAATTGATGATCATCTGCATAAGATTTAGTCACGATGACTTCATGATCTAATAGGCTTGTTTGTGATATATCTTGATTTGATATATATGAAAGACTATCGATATTAGATGCATATACATGCACATAAGATTCATCATTTTCAGTCGTAGCAAGAATATCAAATTCAAAAAAAGCATCATATCTTTTGATGATACTACTGATGTCATTTTCATCAAAATCAGCAGTAGAAAAAAATCTCGCATCACCTGTTGAACTTACTTCAACAACCATATCAACATCTTGATATCTTTTTTCTACTCTTCCCAAATAATAATTGAACATCATTGGATTCATTGAAAAAACTAGAAACAACGTTAAAGAAACACCCAAGAAACCAAACCATAATAAGACAGTTCTAAGTGGGTGTGACATCATATTTCTATATGAAAATTTTAGGATAAAAAATATTTTATGCCATATTTTTTTCATCCTTTATGACCTCTCCATTTAACATGTGCAATGTTCTAGTACCATATGATGTTGTATCCATATTATGTGTCACCATAAATATTGTTTTATGGTGTTTTTGATTTAGGTCTTTAAATATTTGCATAATACTTAATCCAGTTTGATAATCTAGATTACCTGTAGGTTCGTCAGCAAATATGATTTTGGGATCATTGATTAAAGCTCTAGCAATTGCGACTCTTTGTTGCTGACCACCTGATAATTGTGCAGGATAACTGCTAGCCTCTTCTTTCATACCAACCAAATTTAATAAATCCATGATTTTATCTTTACTAGCATCTTTTCCAATAACTGAAGCCAACTTAACATTTTCATATACTGTTAGGTTAGGAATCAGGTGATAAAATTGAAAAACAAAGCCGATTTCTTTTGCTCTTAAATCTGCTTTTTCTTTTTCATTATAGGTATTTAATTCTTTATCCAATAATTGAAGAGAACCATTATCATATGATTCAAGTCCACTTAAAACATATAGTAAAGTTGTTTTACCTGAACCAGATGGACCAACAATAGAAACAAACTCCCCATCTTCTATGGTTAGGTTGATATCCTTTAATACTTCAATATCGAATTTCGCTTTATGATAGGTTTTCTTAACATCTACTACTTTAATTTGCGACATAATGATCCCTCACTTTAATTTCATTATATCACTAGTGTTAATAAATAAAAAAACCCTTTGCAGGGTTTATTTAAGTATTTTTTTCACAAGTTTTTCTCTACCTTTAGAATATGGTGGATAAGCAAGTGTTAAATGTAATTTTTTATCAACAATAGACTTTTGATGACTAAATGTTTCAAACGAATGTTTTCCGTGATACGCACCAAGTCCACTTTGACCGACACCACCAAAAGGTATATGCCCATTAGAGACATGCATAATCGTATCATTTACAGCACCACCACCAAATGACAATTCAGTTAATACTTTATTTATGTTGTTTCTGTTTCTAGAAAAAACATATAATGCCAGAGGTTTTTCTTTTTGCTTAATTATGTCAATCAATTCATCTAAATTAGTATACGTTAGGATAGGGAGAATAGGTCCAAATATTTCTTCTTGCATGACTTTATCATCCCAAGTAACATGATCTAAGATCGTTGGAGAAATAAATTTATCATCTTTATTTGTTTCATGTCCATATGTTACTTTACTTGGATCTATAAGATTTGATAATCGCTCGAAATGGCCATCATGGATGATCGTACCAAATTGTTCTCTATCATTAAATCTCTTATTAATTTCTAAAACTAAAAGTTCATGAAACTTATCGTGAATACTTTCATGTACATAAATATAATCAGGTGCAATACATGTTTGACCTGCATTTAAAAACTTACCAAAAGCAACACTTGAAGCAGCTTTCCCTAAATCAGCTGTTTCATCAATAATCGTTGGACTCTTTCCACCTAATTCTAATGTTACAGGTGTTAAGTGTTTACTTGCTTTCTCATATACGATTTGACCAACTCTTGTTGATCCTGTGAAGAATATATAATCAAATCTTAAATCTAAGAGTTCAGATGTTACTTTATAATCTCCAGTAACTACTGCGATATATGAAGGGTCAAATGTTTTAGTGATCATTTCAACTAATACTTTTTCAGTCGCAGTCGCATATTCACTAGGTTTGATAATAACAGTATTACCTGATGCAATTGCACCAACTAATGGTTCTAATACAAGTTGCGCTGGATAATTATAAGGACCTATAATTAATACTTGTCCATAAGGTTCTGATATAACATAAGATTTAGTACCAAACATGAAGATTGGTGTTTTTTCTTTTTTGGGTTTCATCCATTTTTTTAATTGTTTAATTGCTTTTGAAATTGAGTGTAGGGTAAATCCTATTTCAGTCGCGTATGCTTCAAATGATGATTTATGAAGATCTTCATATAGAGCAGCCTTTAAGGCTTCCTCATAATCTGTCATTGCTTTTCTAAGTTTTATTAATTGTTCTTTTCTAAATGCGAAAGATTTTGTTTCATTTGTTGAAAAATATCTTCTTTGTTTTTCTAATAATGTTTTCATCTTCTCATACTTCTTTCCTAGCATTTTATTAATATGATTATACCATATCAAAAATGCTTTTAACTTCTATTGCATTTACAAATACATTATAATAAATACATATGTGGAGGTAAGTATGGGCGAAAGAAACTGGAAAGTTGATGATATCATTTCAACGACTATAAATTTTAAATCTGAAATGATAGCATTAAGAGAAATATTATTAACAACAAAATTATTCGAAGATCGTAAATGGGGTCAACCTTGTTATACTTATGATGATAAAAACGTCGTGATTATCGGTGCCTTTAAACACTATGTCACATTAAGTTTTCATAAAGGATTCTTATTAAGTGATCCTCACAAAGTACTTGTAAGTCCTGGAGAAAATTCTAGATCTGTAAAGTTTTACAGGTTTACAACCGTTGAAGAAATTATAGAAGCCAAACCAATTATTCTTGAATATATCAAAGAAGCTATAGAGATTGAGAAAAAAGGTTTAAAAATAGAACCACCTAAACCAGATGATCAACCTTATCCTGAAGAATTACTTGAAATGTTTAAGGAAGCCCCAGAATTTAAGGAGGCTTTTGAAAAATTAACACCTGGTAGAAGACGCGCATACCTCATGTTCTTCAATGCGGCCAAGCAATCACAAACTAAAATTAATCGTATTGAAAAATACATGGATAAAATCTTTGAAGGCAAAGGCATGAATGACTATTAAAAAAGAGCGATGATCGCTCTTTTTCTATATTTTAATATCTGTTGTGTTAACAAAATCATATGGTTCGCCCATTTGATTTTTTATTTTATCATCTACATTTGTGATTAAATTTTTGAATTTGATATTTTTACTATCTTTGATTTTAATGATATGCATTTGATCATCAACAATACCACTACCAATTGTAGGTCTTAAATCAAGTTTTTCTTTTAAGAATTCACTTTGATTCTCAATTTTTAAAACTACATTATCAAATTTAATATCACTGATGTTTTGATCCTCACCATAAATAACAATGCCATTTTCTGAAGTTGCACTAATATTTTTAAATGAGATGTTTTTAATAGATCCTAAATTTGTAGTCTCATGTCTTTTGATCGCAGAAATGAAAATAGGTTCTCCTGTTCCCCACCATAATCCTGGTGTATGTCTTTCGTTTTGAATACTAATATTTTCAAAACTAATATTTTCTATATTTCCAGAATCTCTTAATTGAAATGAAATACCTCTACTCGCTTTAGTGATTGCGATATTTGATAATTTAATATTTCTAAAGTCATGGTCACTTTCAGTACCGAATTTAATACCTGCTGATGTTGAAACTAATTTACAATTTTCTACAACGATATCTTCACATGGTCCATAATGATTCCCGGCTTCTGTATTTTTAAAAACAATTGCGTCATCTGCACATTCTATATAACAATCTTTAATTGTCATACGTTTACAATGATCAGGGTCTATACCATCACAGTTAGCAAGTTCTAAACTATTAAGGATTCTTACTTTTTCGATTAAAACATCCTCACATCCGACTAAATGTGTTGTCCAAAATCCACTTCTAGTTAATGTAATATCTTTAATCGTTAAATTTTTAACATGTTCAATAAAGAGCATTGGGATTCTTGGGTAATAAAATCCTTCTATAAATCCAGGTAGTCTATTACCATAGTAAATTTCTTCACTACCATCAATAACACCTTTACCTGAAATCGTGACATTTTCACTATCTATAGCATAAATGAAAAATTGTGAAGGTCTACCATTGTATTCACAATTTTCCCATGTTGGTGTCTCTGATAAATCTAGCGACTTAGAAGCGAGTGCTTCAAAAGTTGTGTATTCTTCTAATTTTTTACTGGCGATAATCGTTGCGTGATTATCAACATGGAAATCAACATTAGATTTTAATACAAGTGATGCCATATAAAATGTTTGTCCACTTGGTACTAAAACACGCCCTCCGCCTTCTTTATGACATAAATCAACCGCAGCTTGAATATGCTTGCTATTATTATAATTTGGTTCTGCTTTCGCACCAAAATCTAAAATATTATATACTTTCATTTTTTTCTCCCTTATTTTTTTCCTTAATCAGTATAACATGAATTACACTAATAATTTTACAAAGAATGAATTAAATAATTTAGCTATTTCTTTAGCTGATTCTCTTGAATCTTTATTAATCCATTCTTGTATCATATAGTATCCGCCAAATGTAATAAATGTTGATACGTGCTCTATTTTTTCTTTACTATAAGATGATGATAATGTCTTAATTAAATGTTGTTGAATCTGTGGTGAATAAATAAGTTTTTTAGGAAAATCAACATCAATATTGTTATTAATAAGTAATCTTGAAAATTCTACATTCTCCTCTAATGTCATTAGAATCATCAAAATGATTTCAATACTATTTGAAGTATCAATATTTTTATATAGTAATATTTTGTCATATATACTATTAAGAAATTCAGTTTCCATTTCAGATAATAAATCAAACTGTGACTCATAGTATTTATAGAATGTAGATCTATTAATACCAGCAACATCACATAGTTCTCTAATCGTGATTTTATAAATTGATTTTTCTTTTAATAACTTTATTAAGCTTTCTTTTAAAAGCCTCTTAGTTAGCATGACTCTTTGATCCATTTTTGACATATTTACCATCCCTTTACTTACCGTTTTATATAGAAATGTGCGTTAATCAACACTTTGATTTGATGTGTTGTTTTTATAGCCAAATTCATTTCTACGGTTGGTTGTTTAATCAACACATGTCTATTATAATCTATAATGTAGAGAAATTAAAGATTAACTATAGAAAAGGTGTGATAACATGAGAAAATTCTCTATCTTTTTAGTAAAGAAAAGAAAAATGATTTTAATTTCATTTATATTATTTGCGTTAGCAGGTATATATTTAACATTGTTAGTTCCAATCAATTATGATCTAACAGAATATTTGCCAGATGATTCAAATATGAAAATAGGGATGACTTTAATGGAAGATGAGTTTCAAGATGGTGATTCATCAACATTAAAAGTTGTCATTGAAGGTTTAGATAGTACGCAACAAATCGATGTAGAGGCTATCATTCAAGATGTTAATGAAGATTTAGTGATTTCGACTGAAACAAATGCTGATGGGTATACATTATATTTAATTACTGTACCTGATCATGCATATTCAGATTTAGCTGAATCAACATATAATGATGTACAAACTGCTTTAGAAGAGTATCAAATTTATATTGCAGGTACAATTGCAGAAGCAAACTCTGACTTCTTAGCTACTTTAATATTTTGGGCATTATCCTTATTATTATTAATATTAGTTATTTTAAGTCATTCGTGGTTTGAGCCAATTATATTTATGATTACGATTGGTATTGCTATTTTAATTAATATGGGAACAAATATTTTCTTACCATCGGTTTCAGAAATGACATTTAGTATCGCAGCTGTCTTGCAATTGGTACTATCGATGGATTATTCGATTATGCTTATGGAGCGTTATCGTCAAGAAAAAGAAACTAAACGTCCAATAGAGGCAATGGTCAATGCAATTACTAAAGGTATTCAATCAATTGGTTCTTCTTCAATAACAACCGTTGTTGGTTTATTAACATTAGTATTTATGAGTTTTACTATCGGTCTCGATATGGGATTAGTATTAGCTAAAGGTATCTTTATCAGTTTCATTGTGACATTCACTGTACTTCCTGCATTAATTCTTGCATTCGATGAATTAATCGAGAAGACAAGAAAGAAAACAATTGAACCTAAAATGACTAAGTTTGCTCATATGGAGTTCAAATTAAGATATGTATTCTTATCAATCTTTGTTGTCTTAATTGGTGTAGGTGTATATTTTAGTCAAAACATAGGTGTTGATTTTTTCCTATCATCACAAGCAAAAGATTCTGAGTTTATAGAAACAGAGTTTCCAACACATACACAAATTGTTTTCTTATATGAAAGTGAAGATGAAGATAAAGTATTAAGTTTTATTCAATCAGCATCCGAAATCGAAGAAACAGAAAGTATTCAAGCATATGCGAATACTTTAGGTGTAGAGATGACTTCCGAACAATTAGCACAAACACTATCGTTTGATCAAAGTATTGTTGAAGCATTTATTTATCAATCTAAAGGTCATCAAATAGGTACATTAAAACTTAATGAATTCGTTAATTTTATCGTGAGTGACATTTCCTCAAATGCAATGTTTGCAAGTTATTTTGATCAACAAACTTTAGCACAAATGCAAATGATGCAAACTTACACAAATACACAAACAATTACAGCATCCTATGATGCAGCTACACTAGCTTCAATGTTACAAATGGATCAAACTGCAGTAGAAAACTTAATTGCAGGTTATTACGTAAGTAACTCTCAAGTGCCAGAAGCTACAATCTCTTTATTTACGTTTGTTGAATATTTAGTTGGATTATCTCAAGATCCGAATACTTCTTCTCAATTTACGACTGAACAAGCAACTCAACTTCAATCATTATATGGCGTGATGGGTATTGCATTACAAGATATTGATTATACACCGCAAACACTTGCTGCTTCACCATTATTTGCACAAATGGCAACACCATTAGATGCTTCAATGTTATACATGATATTCTTAATCCATGATGCATCCGTTGCTGATTTAAGTACTGAAACAATGTCGTTATATGACTTTATGGCATATTTAAATTCAATGATTGATAATGCTAATTTTGAATCACTATTTGATCAAGCAAGCGCAGAAGCACTTAGCGCTAACTATCAAATGATGCGTGAAGGTAGGGAACAATTAATTGGAGAAACTTATTCTAGACTCATTCTAGAAACGTCTTATAAATTAAGTGATGAAGGTGCCATTGATTACTTAGATGAACTTAAAACCGAATTAGATGATTTAGGTATGACATATTATGTTATTGGTGAACTTCCAATGGCTGCAGAAATGACTGAAACATTTGTTCCTGAATTAAATTTTATTACAATATTAACAGTCGTTGCTATCTTTATTGTTGTTGCAATATCATTTAAATCATTCTTTGTGCCAATTGTACTTGTTTCATTAATCCAAACAGCAATTTATTTAACAACTTCAATTACAATTTTAGAAGGTACTAATTTATACTTCTTATCAATCATTATTGTACAAGCTATATTAATGGGTGCTGCAATAGATTATGGTATCTTATATACTAGTTATTATCGTCATGAACGTCTAACTAATGATGTACAAACTTCTATGATTAATGCATACCACGGTTCGATCCTTGCGATATTAACTTCATCAACGATTTTAATAGTTATTACTTCAGTTGTTGGTATGGTTGTAGAAAATGCAACGACAGCTGCTGTTGTTGTTACAATAGCTAAAGGTATGGGTATAGCAGTCGTTCTTACATTATTTGTATTACCGCCTGTCTTAGCCGTATTTGACAAATTTATAGCACCAAAAAACAGTTTAAAAATCAAAAAAGAAAAAGCCGAATAATCGGCTTTTTTTACTGCATATTTTTATAATATGTTATAGCATTTATAGTTAGTATTGCTTCCCAATATTTTTTAGCTTGTTCAAATTCTTCATAATCTGTTGCCCACTGCCATGTGATTGGAAATGTTTGTTTATTTTTAAAATAGACTTCTAGATATTTAAGTTCGTCTTCAACAACTTTTTTTAATGCTGGATAATGAATACTACTTTTTTTATTGAAAAAGTTTGATGGTTTGAAACAATAATTCGTATCCCATTTTGTGATATCTTTTTCAACATGATAATAAACATCTTTTATTAATTTATTTTTGAACTGATTCAAATCAATTAAACCATTAATATTAGCATTGAAAAGATAATCATATAATTCATTAAAACAACTTAATACATGCACTTCAATATCTTCAGACTTATGATTTAAGTACCAATTAAATCCATCTTTTATAATGATTTCAATTGTATGATAAAAATCATTGTGCTTATCTCCGTAAACTGCATAAAATCCAGCTAGTGCAATCGTAGGATTCCAAGAATAATTATCTTCTTGATCAGTCCACCAAATTGCGTGAGGAAATATATTATTTGTGGGTACAGTGTTTAACCACATTCTACCATTAAAATCAAAACCACTTTCTAAGTATCTTAATATATCTTTAACGATAGGCTCTTCTCCAGTCATATCTAAATCTTTTAAATAAGTTGTAGCTTGCCAAGTTCCGATTGGTGATGTATTTGGATTCAAAAAATCAGGTTCTATACCATGACCAAAACCACCATCACCATTTTGATATTTAAGAAGTTCTTTAATCACATCTTCTTTAGATGCGTCATTATTTAAATATTTCCATTTAGCATAATCTAGAGGTCGTGATAAATTTTTAATGATGTCCTGATAATGATTAAACATACGTTCACCCCATTTATTATCTGAATTTATCTAAATCTAAATGCTCTGGCAAATTAGGTTTTGCAAAGAAATATCCTTGCACATAATCACTTTTAAGTTTCTTAATAATTTCAAATTCTTTTTCTAATTCTATACCTTCAGCTACTACCATCATCTTTAAGTGATGTGCCATATTGACCATAAACTCTATGACTGGTATGTGATCGCTTGAAGATTCGATACTTGAAATGAAACTACGATCAATTTTTAAAATATCAAATTTTAGTTTTTGAAGATATGTTAATGATGAATATCCTGTACCAAAATCATCTAATGCAATCTTAAATCCCATACCTCTTAGCACATCAATGATTTCCATCATTTTGTCCAGTTCTTCTGCAACCATTGATTCTGTAAGTTCGAAAATAAAATATTTAGGATCAATTTTAAAACGTTGAACTTTCGTTTTAATTCTTGTTAAAAAATATTCATCCATTAAAACTCTATATGAAAGGTTAATGGAAATTGATATTTTATGTCCTGCTTCCATCCATTTTAAATGCTGTTTGAAAGATTCTCTAATAACAAACCAAGTCATTTCTCTAATATGTCCAGTTTTTTCCGCAATACTAATAAACGTATTTGGTGATAACAAACCTTTGAATGGATGATTCCATCTTACTAATGCTTCAACCTTATCAATCTTTAGATCATTTGATGTTACAATTGGTTGATAGAAAACAACAAATTCTTCATTTTTATTTGCATAATATAATTGATTAGCAATTTCAACTTGTTCATGCATTTTATCTGCATCTATTTGATCATATACAATGTAACGATTTTTACCTTTAGTTTTGGCGATGCTTAACGCAAGGTCTGCAGCTTTAAGTAGGTCATCATAAGTTTGTCCATCATATGGATAAACTGAAACACCTGCTGATATGGAAACATAAAAATCATCTTTATCTAATTGATAAATACGACTTAATTTCTTAGCTTGCACAGAAATCATTTTAATAAGACTTTCTTTTGATTCATGATTTTTAAGAAGTACAACTAATTCATCTCCACTAAGTCTAGCAACAATATCTTCTTTCCCAATATTTTGACTGATATTATCTGCGATCAATTTAATTAATCTGTCACCTAGTGCATGACCTTTTGTTTCATTGATTTCTTTAAAGTTATCGATATCGATATAAACAAAACCTAATAATTCATTTTCTCTATGATCTATAAAATCTCTAATTTCTTCTTTCAGTTTATTACTTGAAAAATATCCTGTTAAATCATCAAAGAAAGCCATTTTATATAAATGATCTTCCAATGATTTTAATGACTTGTTAGATTTTTCTAATGCTTCAACTGCTTCACTTAAATGAATATTTGATTCTGCGTATAAGTTCATTCTACGTTTAATGATAAAGTAAAAAAGCGCTCCTGTAATTAACACATACAAGACACCTTTAAGTGTTTGAATACTTTGAATAACTTCATTATCATTAATAAACATTTCTAATACTTTGTCAGACAAAAAAATCCATGAGATACCGATCATGATATAACCAACTATTATATCAATTGTATGTCTAAATGGATTTTCTTTAAATTGATTATGATGCTTTTTATGTTTCATCCTTTGACACTCCTTATAATATCTTATTTCCTTTTTTTGTTTTATATCTTCCTTAATTAGATATTACCATATAAAGTGCTTTTTTTGGACTGATTATACATAATCTTCAAAATTTAACATTTTTGAAATTGTATATGATGCTAATCTAGGGCTAAATCTATAAAGCATATCCATAAATTTAGCATCTGTACCTAATACTAATCTCTTTCTATTTCTACCTATATTTTTCACAATACGTTTTGCGGCTTGTTCTGGTGTTAACATTTTGTAGTTTTGAGCTAACTTACTTTGCTTAAGTTGATTGCTATCTACACCAATTTTATCCATGATATTAGTTGATACGCCACCTGGCATAACATTCATCACATGTACATGAGTTGTTCTAAGTTCTGTTTGTAGTCCTTCAGTTAATATTTTAACTGCTGCTTTAGATGCCCCATATATTGTTTGTAGTGGTACAGGTAAGAATCCACCCATACTGCATACGTTAACAATCATCGCTTCATCTCTTTCTTTTAGGATTGGAAGAAATGCTTTAACCATATGTAGTGTTCCGTAAAAATTAACATCCATGACTTTATGTACAAAATCTAATGATATAGAGTCTACATCTACCATTTTTTGGATAATACCAGCGATATTAATCACACCATCAATTTGACCATATTTTGCCATAATTTCTTTTGGTAGATTCATAACAGTTTCTTCATTTGTTATATCTACTTTTAATAGGCTAAAACGACTACATATTTCAGTAGCTTCATTACATGTTTCATTTAATCCTTTTTTATCAATATCAATACCGACAACTTTAGCACCCTTGTGAAGTAGTTCTAAAACAACTTCTCTTCCGATACCTCCAGCTGCCCCTGTCACGACAAATACTTTTCCTAATACATTCACTATATCACCTCTCAAGCTGATTATATCATTTAGATTTCTTATAAATATTTATATGCAATAATAATAAACACTTCATAAAAAAGTGTTGTTTAACTATAAAAATATATGATTTTTGTCTATTTTTTTTTATATAAATATAATTTCTTTTCAAGTTGTGAAATTAAAATAACATTTTATGAAATTATTAAGTTAAATTAAAGGTTTATATGTTATGATATTAATGTTCACTCTCTTTAGAGTAAACAAAAGACCAGACTCATTCCCCCCCAAGTCTGGTCTTTTTCTTTATGCTTTTGGCACGTATGCCTCAAAGTAATAATGATATAGTTCATTTAGGTGAATATCACCTTGCATGCCTTCTCCACTTAGGATGGCATCGTTTAAAGCTTTACTATCAAATAAATCAAATTCAATTGTTGGAATATACCAATGGATAGATATAGAAAGACTGATTGCTTTTTCAGCTTTGATGAATTCTATAGAATCATCTCTAACCCATTTTCTCATCGGTTCGCCATCTTCTTCATATAAGACATTGCCGAAATCATCGGTTGCTAGTTCAAATGTATATGCAATATACCTTTCACCATTCCATACAAACTTCATTCCAGTAATGTCGCTTGCGATAAAGTCATCATCAAATCTAACAGCTGTTCCAGCTCTTGTTACTGATCTTAAAGTATATTCATCTTCTTCACCAGCATTAATGATTTTATCGTAGTAATAGAATACATCCCATCTTTCACTTTCATAATCACTATCATAGTAACCTTCAAGTTTATTTTTAGATATAGTTGTATTTTCTGTGGCATATTTATTTAACCACTGAATTTCATTACGATCAACTGGTCCTTTTTCATAACCATTAATAAATGAACCTGCAAAATTACCATATTCATCTATGACAAATACAATATAACTATCATATGCTGGATCATAGTTTGTATATGAGTTATCAATACGTGACATATATACACCTGGCACATATTCACCTTTTGATGTGTTTTCTTTAAAATGTTGTCCAGGTTCTAAATATGCAGTTGGATTTTGTGGCCCATAAGCATATTGATCACTCCATTGAGGTCCCTGATACCAATATATTTCATAACCATCAAGTGCATTTTGAACTGCTTGGTCTTTTAATTCTTGATTAAGTACTGCTTTACCAAGTAAAGCATCAGATTGTTGAACAACATCGACATTTGATATATATGTTCTAAGATCAAATTCTACATTTGAATATGATACTGCAGTAAACATATTGATTGCTACATACCATTCACCTAGATCTACATTATATGTCAATGTTTCTCTAGACATCGCACCTGAAAGAATTGTTATTGAATCCTCTTGTGACATTGTTCCATATTCACCTACATTAGAATATGGATCAAGTGCATCATTTGCTACTTTGGGTTGGTCATTCCAAATAAAGTAAGCACCTGCAATATCATATTTGCCTTCTACTGTATCAGTAATTGAAGGTGTTGCAGTAACAACTCTATATAATCTTCCCTTTTCAGGATTATCAACTGTTGTAAATCTTATACGATCATAAAATACACCGGCAATTTTACCGTTTCGATCAACGACGACACTTGCAGTATATACGTTATCATAATCTAGGGGAAGACCTTCATCATCTGCGTCTTGATTCTCTTTAGCAAAAGACATACCATGATAAACACCTGGTTTATATAATCCTTCACTAATTGTTGAATCTAGACCTTCTAATCCATTTTCTAGTGTATCTATTTTATCAACTAACGCACTGTTATCTTCTTGACTACATCCTATTAAAATAAGTGGTAATGTTAATAGCAGCGCGATTAATATTAGTTTTTTCATCATTAACACGCTCCTTTTAATCTTTTAATTCTACCATCTCTAAGAAGTATAAGTAATATAACTGTGTCGCACCAATATGGCCGTTTAAGTATTCATCATTAACTAAAGCATCAGAGAAGTATTCACTATATGAGAAATCAAAAATGATTTCTGGAATATAATGATTAATATTAGTTTGTGGTGTAAGGATTTGTTCTGAGTAAATGAAGTTAATTGTTTCATCTAAAATCCATGTACCTATCACATATCCATCTTCATCATATTGTACTTGATCATTTTCATCTAGTGTTGGTTCATATGTATATGCATCATAATAATCACCATTAGGGACAAATTTCAATCCTGATTGATCAACATAAACACCTTCAATGTTTACAGAATTTGTAGTTTTACCTAATGTACGTACTGTATATGCTGTTTCAGTGCCAGCTTCCATGATTTTATCGTATTCGTAATAAACATCATATTGTGAACCAATATAATCAGCACCAACTAAATCAGAAACTAAGTTTTTGTCTACTTTGATGTTTGATACACCATAATCATTAACTTTTAATGCTTCGTCAAATGCTACTGGTGTTGTGTAAATACTATTGATAAATGATCCTGCAGGATTTCCGTATTCATCAATAACAACGACTAAATAACTATCTTGACGTTTTCTATAATCTTCAAAATTAGGTTCTATTTTCTTGAAATAAACACCTGGTACATATCTGCCTTCTGTTGTATCTAGGTCAAAGTATGCACCACTTGATAAATGAGCATTAGTTGAAGTTTCTCTATATGTATAAGCAGTTTCTCCGTTTGATGTATATGGTGATAATAAGTAACCATCTAATGCATGCTCTAAAGCTTCTGCTTTTTTCTCTTCGTTTGTAATTTCAATATCATTAAATGCATCTGATTTTTGATAAATATCAACATTCACAGTTGGAACAATCGATAATGAGAAATCTTCAAAAGTCACTCTAACGATTTCTGAATCTAATAATACATCTGTATACCATAGGTTAGTATCTACATCATAACTTACAGTTTGTCTAGAAACATTTCCAGATAAAATGTCAAATGTATCATTTTGTGATAATGTGCCTGTTTCACCACTTTTGCTTGATGTATCTACTAAATCATCTGCAACAGTTTCAGCATCATTCCAGATTGCATAAGCTTGATCAATCTCATATCCATAAACACTTGCAAGATCTGCATTAACACGATATAAGAACCCGTTATCTGCATTTGGTGTTGTATAGAATGAAAAACGATCATAGAATACACCAGCGATTTTACCGTTACGATCTACAACTGCGCTTGCAGTATAAACTGTATCAAAATCAAGTGGTATACCTGAAGTTGTACCTTCATTAGCAAATGCCATACCGTGGTATACACCTGGTTCATAAATACCATCACTAATACGATTATCCATATCTTCTAATTGTGACTCAAGGTCAGCAATTCTTTCTAATAATTCATCTGTTGTTGGACCTTCTTCAGATGCACATGCATTTAATACAAATGCTGTAACCAAAAGTAATCCTAATATCCATATTTTTTTCATTTGAATATCCCCTTTTAAAACCTTTCTTCTACGATTAAATATCATAATGTTTCACCAATTGTGCCGGTGTACGTTTTAAGATATTTGTCACCGGTAGAACACTAAATATAATGTTCATCAATAAGACAATTATAAATCCGTAAATCATATACTGACTACTGTAGTTATAAACAATAGAGTTTGTCATTGATTTTTGAATGTTATACGTTGCAAGTAATCCTATACCATAAGATATAACTGTAAATAATGTTGTTAAAGTGATTGCTTTAAACACATATTTTTTATATATATCTAAATCTGATATACCTAAAGATTTATAAATTGATATACCTCTAATATCAGACATTAAGAATGATCTGATCATGAAGTAGAATGTACCTACTGCAATTAAAAATGATACAATCATAAAGATATATATTTCTAAAAACATTGGACTGAATGCTTCTTTATTTGCTTCATAAAGATTTAATCCAGTTAATCCTATTGATTGGAAATCTTCTTCAGCTTGTGCCATATCATTAACTGCAAAATAATAAACATATCGTTCATTCTCATATGCATCACCAAAATATTTAAGTTCTGCAACAGCTTGATTGACTTCTCTTGGATGACTAAAGAATGCATTTTGAAGTTGTGTTTCAGTTACGATAGCAAGAGGTTCAGTTGCAGTCTTATAATCATCAGTATATGATTCATAAAATCCTGTGATTGTATAATTTCTACCATCAACTCTAACTGTATCACCTTCATCAAGTCCTAAATATTCTTTGAATTTATATGGATATACAACTTGATAAGTTTCTTTTGGCATTTCACCATAAACCATTCTAATATCTCTAAAATAACTTTCAGTTGCGATTAATACATCTTCTTCATTATTCATATGATTATAAGCATATTGATATAATTCACCAGTAACCACATAAATTTGAGGTGCGTGTGAACTTCTTATACCAACAATTGTATATTCAATATTATTCGTTGGAAATGTTATTTTAGAACCTAAAATACCTGAGTATTCATAATCTGTTAATCTTGATAAACCAAGTTCAGATGATAATGCCATTTTTTCAATAAGCATATAATCAATCACGATTTCATTTCGATTCAATGGAAGGGAACCTGCAATTAAATCTTCTGAAATATCTTCAATGCTTGAAAGTCTTGTTGAAATACCTAGGTCAGTATCGTTTGATGTCATTTTGAATTTATCATTGAAAATAGCTGTAGTTTCTTGAGTCGGGTTGAAGTATTCAACACTATCAAAATCAAGAATATCATTGACATCGTTTAATGTTAAAGGTGTGTTACTTAATACTTCCATATATTCAACACTTCTTTCAACAAAGTTAATTTCTTCTTTATGTTGAGTTGCATCTATATATGAAACTGAGGCACCAATTAAAATACCACTAATAATTAAAGGTAGGTATTTTATTTTTTTCCAAATTGGTGTAAATTGAATTTCTTTTACTGTTTCTATAAATTCACTAAAGAACTTAAATGGTGTTCCACGTCGCTTAGGATTTTCTGCAAAAGATTCTAAATCAATGTCATTTAAATCTCTTGATGATTCTTCAAAATGAGCATCAACCCATTTAATATCAGAATCGCCATCAGCGAATCTAATATCAAACTTTTTATCATTTTCAGCAAATACAAATAATGTTGAATTACGATATACCATTTTAATATCAATATTATGATTGATCTCTTGATCTTGATAAACATCTAGTTTTACATTTTTATTATCTAGATAATTTTTAGATTTTAAATCTTTTAAATATAGAATATTATCTTCGTGGAATTTATATTTAGATTTTTGATTCTTTTTACGATCAACGACTGAACCATCACGAAGATATATAATCTCATCACTATAAGCATCAGCAAGCTCAACTTCATGGGTAACTAAGACGACTAATTTTTCTTCTGCAATCTTAGATAAGATATCCATGACTTCAGCTGAATTTGCACTGTCTAGGTTACCAGTTGGTTCATCGGCAATGATACATACTGGATTTTTAGCTAATGCTCTAGCAATACCAACTCTTTGTTGTTGCCCACCAGATAACGTATTAATCTTTCTATTAAGATATTTTTCCATCATGACTGATTTTAATGCTGTATTAATACGTAGTTCGATTTCTTTTTTATCTTTAATACCTAATAACTTTAATGCGATTTCCATATTTTCAAAGACAGTTTTATCTTCGAAAAGATTATATGTTTGGAAAATGAATCCAACATGTTTATTTCTCACATGACTCCATTTACGATCAGAGTAATGCTTGATTGTTTGATCACCAACAGTTACAGACCCTGAATCTAGATCTTCCATACCTGCTAATGAGTAAAGTAATGTAGATTTACCACTACCACTGTGTCCTAGTAAAGTAACTAAGCCTTTTTCTGGAAATTCTAATGTCGTATTATTAATCGCGACAATCTCATTCGTTTTATGTCGGTTATAGGTTTTCTTTGCGTTTTCTATTTTTATCATGTCACTCACCTACAATCCACGTAAAGACGTATTAATGCTTTCATTAAAGATCGTCTTTCCGATGTTTCTATTAATGATTAATATAATTGCATTCATTAACACGAATAATAGTAATAATTCAATCCATGTAATATAGACAAATATATTTGTTAAATAACCCATGTTCATCACTTTAGATAATATGATGGTTACAGTTATGATGATAAATGATATAAATCCTATGATCATTAATTCTAACAATGATAGAGATTTAACCACTTGTTTTTTAGCACCCATTGAACGAAGAATAATATAACGTTTTTCCTTCGTTTTTTGAATAAGTGATAATACTAACCATGTCACACCTGTTAATAACAACGCAGAAGCTATAAAGATAACTGCGACTGTAGTTTGTTGTGTCTCAATTTCGATTCGATCAAGTGTTTCAAATGGATACGTCACTAAGAATCCTAGATTCTCTAATTCTGTTTTTATATCTATACCGTTTTTATAATCGCTAGTGATGATGTTAATTTGATTATTTGCACTTTGGCCAAATAACTTATCATAATCAACTTGTGATAATATGATTTGGTTTTCAGTTGTATCAACAAACTGTAATTCTAATTCTATTAATTCATTATCAACATATTCACTGCGTCTTTGAATATAGAAAGTTCCCTCTTTTAGTCTTTGATTTGCAGAATCAATTGTGTAACCCTCAGGTAATTCCGTCATTGTTTTAATGAACTCATCAATAATATTTTGAGAAATTTTTAATTGTCCCTCTTGATAAGCATAATTAACTACAAAGTTAACATGAGAATCTCCATCTAAAAATCTTGAGACATTGACGATTTGCGATAACTGAATCTCATGACTTAAGAAAATTTGATCATTTTTTAAATTTAATTGTACTGCTTTAGATTCTATATATTCTGTTGTTAAATATAATCTATTAGTTGTATCATTGACTGCAAGTGGTTTAACATAGCCTACAATGATCATTGAATCAGTAAATGAATGTTCACCTGTAGTTGCGTCCTCATCAGAAATGAATACATGATCTCCGATATTATTTACTGTATCAAATGATTCATCATAAGTAACTAAGATTTCATTTGATGCCATCGGTAATCTTCCATCAACTAGAAGATCTTCTGTAATCATCGATGCTGATGCGATGTTTAATTTTGAATATAATTCATAGTTTGCTTGACTACCTTCATTATATGGATATAAATATATTTCTTTTTCATATAATAAATTGCCTTGAGTGATGATGTCACTCACAGCATCAAGACCTTCAATTTGAATGATTTCATCTTCAGTAAAGTCTGATCCATCACTCTTATAAACAATCAGTCTTCCTGGCGATGCATCACCTAAATTATTGGCTTCTGTAGGATTAACATATCCTGAATAATTAACATTAGCGTAGTTTCCATAACCAACCATAATACCTGCTAAAAGGAATAGCATCATCGTTAATGTGAAAATTGTTACTTTAGGTACAGTTAATACATTTCTTAAAGCTATTTTAAATACTTCTTTAAAACCTAGACCAGTTTGTGTCATTGGTTTTGATGGTTCTTGTTTTTCCTCATTTATTCTGACTTGGATATCTTCTACAATACGTCCATCTTTTAATCTAATTTTACGTGTGACATAATCTTTTAATTCGTCATATTCATGTGAAACTACAATCACACATTTATATTTAGCAATCTCATTTAATAATCTGATGATATTCATAGAGTTTTCTTCATCAAGATTTCCTGTAGGCTCATCAGCGATGATGATATCTGAATCCTTAGCTAAGGCTCTTGCGATAACTAATCTTTGTTGTTGTCCACCAGATAATTTTGATGCTTTATGATAAGCATGATCTTTTAGTCCTACTTCTTCAATAAGTTCTAAAGTTCTTGCTTGTATTTTTTCTTCTTCATATTTAGCTAATTTTAAAGCTATTTCAATATTTTGATAAACAGTAAAGTTATCAATAATATTATAATTTTGGAATACGAAAGATATATATTGAGATGAGAATTGTTCCATCTCTTCCATTGAATAATGAGATGTTGGATATCCATCAATATATAATTCTCCACTTTCATAACTATCCATACCACTAATGACATTTGATAATGTTGTTTTACCACTACCAGATGCCCCTGTAACTGCAACAAACTCACCTTTTGAAAAACTTAAGGAAATGTTATTTAAACCAACATTGATCTGTCCGTTTTTACTATAGAATTTGCTGACTTTTTCTAATATAATTAGTTTTCGTTCTATACTCATCTTCTACTCATCCCTTGTCCAATAATCAGCATTTTGGTTAACACCAAAGTATAATGTAATGTCATATTGGATATTTTCTTTTATAATTTGTCCTTCTTCATCAACGATGTTATATGTCACATGAAGAATTACTGCAAGATAGTCAGTACCATAAGGTGGTCTAACTGTATGTATAATATAGTTTCCTGAGAAATAGTATGGTTCAACTACAACACCATTTGTTGTCCATCCATCCGGTACAATATAATCTTCAACAGAAACATTTACAAATTCATTATAAATATCATTAAATACTGTTGCTGCTGTAGCTAATGAACTTTCAGGTGTAAACACATTAATTACATGAGAACTTGAAAATGTTCTATTTAATTGATATGTCCAAATATATTCAATAACATCTTGTTTTTCTTCGGCAGTTAATTCAGGAGATTCAGCAAATGTTGTATTTGTTAATTCTAAATAGTTATCTTCATTCTCTAAATAATATTCTGCGATAGTTCCTCTAACATAACCTTTGAAGATCGCATAAGCGTTTTTAGCTTCACTTGTATACAGTAAACCTAAATTTTTATAATGAACACCATCTATATATTCGATATCAGTTAAATCAACATCTCTTACAACAAGTTTTGATGATTTGATATCTGTATCAAATGTCTTTGGAATATCTTTAAATGCTACAGTGTAGTATTCTTGAGATCCTGTATAATAACCAAATGTTTCAACATAGAATAATTTTTCAAGTTTAAATAGGTGCGAATATAATGATAGGTCGTCTTTAGCTTTATTTGCTAAATCATCATATGTCGCATCTATGTAAACAGCTTCTGTGCTATATTCATGTTCTGTAGCTGGAATAACTTCAGCAAGTAATCCACCTGTTAAAACAAGTCTATAATTATCAGTTGTTAGTGTTGCTGATTCGAATCTTACGTAATCTCCAGTATGAAATTGACTCATGACTTGTAGACTTGTTTGATTGATCATTAAGATTTCGTCTGATTCTAAATCTTTGATAATTGCGTGTTGATATTCTCTTGAAATCACAATACCTTCTACTGAATACATACTTGGTAGTGTGTAATCACCATAAGCATCCCAACCATCTATACCTTCAACTTCTCCGTCATTGATTTTCGCGATATCATAAATTTCTTCACGATTAATCATTGATACACTCCAAACACCTGCAAGAATTGTCATACGTTTTACTTCAGTTTGTGGCACAATATCATCGATTGTTACTGTAAAGCTTACAACAACTTCTTTATCAACGTTTGGAAGAGATATTTCAAATTCATCTGTAATAAATCCTTCAGTTAATGAGAAATCCCAAACGATTTCACCACCAAAAGTTGGATTTGTTAATGGGAAATTATCAAATTCATCAGTAATTCTATTTGGTACTTGTTCATTAATCCAAGTAGAAATATATTTAAGTTTTTCACCTGAGTTTAATGTTTTAAATTGAGTTTCATCTAATTGGCCAATACTTAATATCCACATGTTATCATCATGATTATAATCAGATAGGATACCTGAAAATTTCATTTTTTTTCCTAAGTGGCTTGCTAGAATTGTTCTAATTGATTCAGGTGTTTGATCAGAAATTTTAATCTTAACTTCTGAATTGTCAATATAATAAGACTCACCTTCAATAATTAATACACCTTCACTTGTCATTTGAGTGCCATAACTATATGGATCTTTATAATAAAGTGATGTATATGTTGATAACCCTCTTGTTGGTACTGTGTTTATTTCAACATCAGCACTATCATAGATTTCAACGATGTCTGCATCTATATATCCTTTGTAATCAACAAAGTGTTTTGTTCCTGATACATAAACAGTATTTCCAATTGTAGGTAACGTATCACTTTCTACATATATAATGTAAGAATTAGAACCTACAAAAAATCCGCTCGATAAAACACTATAAACTTCACCTACAAATGTAAAAACTACATCTTCAGTGCCTCTCATAGCATCTCGAACGGTATTCATTTCAGGATATCCTAGAACTGTTACTTCAAAAGTTTTGCTATATTTATCAATAGTAGCAGTTAATGTAACAGTGCGATCATCATTATATCTATTAACTCGACCAGTATTTGAAACAATACTTTCGTCAGTTGATGTCCATGTTAATTCATAATCATCAATTTCAGTAGGTAGTGTAATATCTGAATCTATTTCTTCATTTACTGTTAAATTGTCTAAAATAATTGTGATAGCTTCTTCATTAGCTTGTGCACAACTACTTAGTGTTAGAGTTAAAACTAACACAAAAAAATAAAATGCGTACTTCTTCACTACTTTTACCCCTTTTTCTTCTACATTATTTACTTATATTTTAAAATTATAACACGCATTTTTAAGTATAGTCAATGAATTTTGGAGTAAAACGAACAAAGTTCAATTATTTTTTACATACTTGTTTACTTTTGTATGTTTTTTTAAGTTTTATATTAAAAAAAAGAGTAAATAAAAATCATTTACTCTTTTGTTTGTTTTTTTGATTATTAAATTAAAATACATGTTTTTTACGTTTTTAAACTAATTTCGTATAGATTATATCATAAACACTTATTTTTTTACATAAATATTAAAAATTGTTCTTAATATATGATCGTCCTGCGTTAATTGCACGTAGATTAATATCAACCATTTGTGATTTACGTTCACCTAAAAACTTTATAAGTGCGTTTTTAATCGTTTCTTGATCAAATACATGTGTTAATTCAAGATATGCACCAATCATGACCATATTAGCCACTTGAGTATTACCTAACTCCACAGAAATATCATTAATAGGTATACCATATACGCTAGCATTTTCTGATTTAACATCTTCTGCAATAAGTGATTTATTATATAGTATAATACCTTCTTGATTGACATCATCATGAAATTTCACAAGTGACGGATAATTAAAGATAATTAAGTCATCCGCATTTTTAAATACAGGTGAATTGATATGATCTTTAGAGATAATGACTTGGCAATTAGCTGTACCACCTCTTGTTTCAGGTCCATATGATGGAAACCATAGTGCGTTTTTATTTTCTATGGTTGCAGCATGAGCAAGTACTTGTCCAAACATCATAACACCTTGTCCACCAAAACCAGCAACTCTAATATGTCTTTCATTAAGCATCCAGATCAACTCCTTTATCTTTAAAGACACCAAGTGGATATACTTTAGTCATTTCTTCTTCTACCCACTTGAGTGCGTCATTTGGAGTCATACCCCAATTGACAGGACAAGTTGATAGAATTTCAATCATTGTAAATCCTCTTTTTTCTTGTTGGTATTTAAAAGCTTTCTTAATAGCTTTTTCTGCTTTTAATACTTGTTTAGGATTATATAAGGCAACTCTTTCTAGATATGCAACACCTTCTATATGTGAAAACATTTCTGATATCTTGATAGGGTAACCTTGAATGTGTGGATCTCTACCTGTTTGTGAGGTTGTTGTTTTTTGACCAATCAAAGTTGTCGGTGCCATTTGTCCACCAGTCATCCCATAAATTGCATTATTAATAAATATAACAGTTATGTTTTCTCCTCTATTAGCTGCATGAATTGTTTCAGCAATACCAATAGATGCAAGATCACCATCACCTTGATAAGTAAATACTATTTGATCAGGAACGATTCTTTTAATGCCTGTAGCAACCGCACAAGCTCTACCATGTGGTGCTTGTTGCATGTCACAGTTAAAGAATTCATATGAATATACAGAACATCCAACGCTTGCAACACCGACTGCTTCATTTAACACATTCATTTCTTCTAGTGTTTTAGCAACTAACTTATGTGATATACCATGGGTACATCCCGGACAATAAGTTAGTGGTTTTTCTGTTAAACCTTGAGATTTTTGATATTTAACTTGCATATTAGTCCACCACCTTATCTTCAAAGTTTATAATTGCAGCCACGACTTCTTCAGGTTCAGGTACCATTCCACCAGAACGTCCGAAGAATCCTACTTTATGTCTGTTCTTATTTGAGATAAGTACATCATCAATCATTTGACCCATAGACATTTCACATACTAAAATACCTCTACATTTAGGGTTGATTGAATCAAATGCTTGTTTCGGATATGGCCATAAAGTAATTGGTCTTATCATACCAACTTTAATGCCTTGTTCTTTTAACATTTGTATTGAAGATCTTGCGATTCTAGCCATTGTGCCATATGCGACTATGACATAGTCTGCATCTTTGATATCAATCGTTTCTACTCTTACCTCGTTTGCTTTTGCAAGGTTATATTTTTCTTGTAAGTGTATATTATGTTTTTCTAATTCAACAGGATTTAAATGAAGTGAATTAATCACATTTTTAGTTCCGTGATTTTTTATACCATTCGTTTGATAATCTTTTGGTTTTAAAGTTCTTGGTTTAACTTCTTTATCTAGGTCAACTGATTCCATCATTTGACCAATCAATCCATCAACTAATACCATAACAGGATTTCTATATGTATCTGCGATATCAAAAGATTCCTTTAATATATCAATAGTTTCTTGAATTGTTTCTGGTGCATAGACTAATAAGTTATAATCACCATTACCCCCACCACGTGTTGCTTGATAATAATCGGCTTGAGATGGTTGAATACCACCAAGTCCTGGCCCGCCTCTCATCACTGATACAATCACGCACGGAAGTTCTGCACCACAAAGATATGAGATACCTTCTTGTTTTAATGCAATCCCTGGCGATGATGATGAAGTCATTACACGTGCACCCGTACCAGCTGCACCATAAACCATGTTAATTGCTGCAACTTCTGATTCTGCTTGTACAAAGACTTTCCCATGTGCAAGCATATGTTTAGATAAATATTCAGGTACTTCATTTTGAGGTGTAATAGGATAACCGAAAAATGCATCAGCTCCACCTTTAATTGCAGCAAGTGCAATCGCCTCATTCCCTTTCATCAATACTTTACTCATGATTTGTCCACCTCAACTTTGATCACTGAATCTGGACACATGATTGCACAAAATGCACAACCAATGCAATCATCCATATCAGTGATTTTAATCACTTGATATCCTGATTCGTTAATTGTTTTTTTATCTTGATAAAGTATGTTTTTGGGACAGTGAAGTACACAAAGGTTACATCCTTTACATCTTTCATAATCAAATGTTACTATATTTTTTGCCATGCCATCTTCCTCCTTAGTACCATGATTTTCTTAAATAAGTTTTTATTTTAATCGTTTCACCTATTACTTCAATATTCTTATCATATATTTCTTCTTTTACGACAGTATAGAGTAGGGGTATTCTTGTTTGCTGTGCAACATGTTCAATAATATCTTCACCATGAAGTACATGTTGATATGTTGTATCTTCTAATAGATTAGAGTTATTAATTAAACCAGTGACTTTATAACCACTCATTTCTTCAATATCTTCAATAAGTTTAATTATCTTCTTTTCGTTATTAGTTTCTACTCTATAAACATTAATTACCAATAGTAAATCATAATCATCAAGTTCAAATTGACGCATGACTTTAGCACCAATATCATTACCACCTAAATCATATATTGCTGATTTATCTGATAAGACAGGCAGAAAAACCTTCTTTGATAAGAAAGGTAAGTCTGTATATTTGTCATCTTCTAAATCAGATGAAATAATTTCAGTTCTACAATTAAGTATTTCTTTGGCTTCTCTTGATCTAAAATATGGATTGATGATATCTAGATCGACTAAATAATCAGGACATTTTCTAATCGCGAAATTTAATGCTAATTCTGTTTTACCTGATCCGTAAAAGCCAGTTAAGAATGTAATACGTTTCATCGTTGTCTTGGGATATAGTTTGCTCTTAGGCTTGTAATTGTCTCAATACGTTTTTTAGCAAACACTTTGGCTGCTAAATAAGTTGAAATATCTTCTTGTTTAGCAATATCAAAGATTTCAATTAAACGATCATAGATTTTTTCAATATCTCTTGTAGCTCTATCTTTATTATATGTTTCGAGTTCGTGATATACATTGATCAATCCACCAGCATTGATCACGAAATCTGGTGCATATAATATATTTCTATCTTTTAATAAATTACCATGTTTATCTTCGTCTTCTAAAACATTATTTGCAGAACCTGCAATAATTTTAGCTTTTATTTGTGGGATTGTATCATCATTTAATACTGCACCTAGTGCACATGGTGATAATACATCTACATCTAGACTATAAAATTCTTCTGGTTTAACAAATACTGCATCTTTATATAATTTTTGAACATGTTTAATATGTTCAGGATTTATTTCAGTAAAATAAACTTTTTTCGCATCATGTTCTAAAAGTAGTCTTATAAGGTTCGTACCAGTTTGACCAGTACCTTGAACTGCAAACGTATATTTTGAGATATCATCATCACCAAATTGATGCATTAATGATGCTCTTATACCATGGAAAACTCCTAATGCAGTCATCGGTGAAGGATTACCTGATTTACCTTCTAATCCTACAACCCAATTAGTTTCCATATGGACATAATCCATATCTTTTGTTGATGTATTCACATCTTCAGCAGTTATATATCTACCGTTTAAAGCTTGAACATAACGTCCTAATGCTCTAAAATAAGCTTCGCTTTTATCATGATCAGCGTCGCCAATAATTACTGTTTTACCACCACCAAGATTTAAACCTGCAGCAGCAGCTTTATAAGTCATACCTCTAGCAAGTCTTAAACAATCGAGTGCTGCATCTTCCTCACATGCATAGTTCCATAATCTAGTGCCACCCAATGCTGGTCCTAATGTTGTGTTGTGGATACAAGTAATCCCTTTTAATCCTGTGGTCTTGTCATAAAAATATACCATTTGTTCGTAGTTATGTTTTTTCATATATTCGAACTTGTCCATGATTTTTCTCCTATATTCTGTTTTATGTTGTAATCGCTTTCACAACTTTATTATAACAGTAAAATTATGAAAAAACAAAGGTCTATTATATTTCATATAATCATGTTAAATTATGAAATTTCTTCGAAAATAAAAAGCTGCACTTTTTTAGTGCAACTTTATCATTTTTTTCTAAGTCTTGCGATAAAGAATCCTTCATAATACTCATTAGGTGCAATCGTCAATACACCATCAATCGAAGATTCTAATAATATCATATGTGGATCATTTACAGGTAGTAGCGGGATGACATCCACTTCTTTTAAGAAATGCTTTATGATGTTTTCATTTTCATCTTTAAGGATTGTACACGTTGAATAAACTAAATCTTCATTTTTCTTTAACATTGAGATAGCCTTTTTAAGTAATTCTTTTTGAGTCTTAATTGATTTATCAACTAGTTTTTTTGTAAACTGTTTGTTTTCTCTATTAAAGTCTAATGTGCCAGATCCACTACATGGAGCATCTAATAAGATTTGTTCAAATGAAAAGAATTCATCTAATTGTCTTGCATCCTTTTGGATAAGTGTACAACATGTAACACCTTGACGATCAAGATTATATTTTAGTTTTTGTATTCTAATTGGGTTTTGTTCACATGCTGTCATTTGTGCTTTGTTTTCAGTCAGTGCTGCAATCAAAGTTGTTTTACCCCCTGGAGCAGCCGCCATATCTAGAATTGTTTTATGTTGTTCTGGTTCTAAATAAATAGCCGGTAACATTGATGATAAGCTTTGAATATAAACACCACCATTTTTATATATCGGTAGTTCTCTTAATTTAGATAGGTCGTCATGAATGATAAATGCATGTGGATACCACGATACCATTTCATAATTGATATTTGCATCTTTCATCGTTTGATGGAACTCATCTATAGATGATTTAAGTGGATTAACACGTCCACTAGAAATCCTTTTTGATTTTAATCCTTCAATGATGATTTCACTATCTTTATAATCTTTTATATATAATTCTAATTCACTATTCATTTTGTCTCCTTTAATTAAGACATATTCTATTAATCATTATATACATCAAACAAAGTGTAGTCAACTTGAGTTGCATATTAATCTATGAATACGCATAAAAAAACATGCCATATATTAATGACATGTTTTTTATGTTTAGTTTTTAATTAAAATTGAACTGCCCAAGTGATGATTTCTTCCAAATTATCATCTGACTCGCCATCGATTTTTAAACCTTCAGCAACGATTGTAGCACCTGACATTTCAGCTTTTTCAGCAATAATATCAACTGCATCACAGAATGTATCTTCGTAACCGATTGCATCTCCACAACCAAATACTGCAACATTTTTACCTGCTAATAAATCAGCATCGAATTTATCAAGGAATGCTTCAAAATCATCTTGAACGATTCCGTAATCCCAAGTTGATGCACCAAATAGAACTAAATCTGCTGCTTTAATATCATCTAAATTTACATCATTAACATTAACAACAGTTGCGTCATGAGTAACATTTTCACCAATTAACTCTGCTGCTCTTTCAGTGTTACCAGTAGTACTTCCATAAACAATTATAACTTTCATTTTATATACTCCTTTTTAATTCTTATAACTTTTATATATTTACACTGTAATCATACATATTTTTTTAATAAATCTCAAATGATATGTTTTATAATTAAGAATATTCTTTAAAACATCATAGATATAGCATAAGCACATGTACATATTAGAAAATATCCTTGTGATAGAATGAAATTAAGATCAATCATAAGGAGGATATGTTATGAGTAGATTATTCCCATTTGTTTCAGTTGATGGTGCAAAAGATGCCATTGAATTATATAAGAAAGCTTTTGATGCTAAAGTCATTGGAGAAATGAGCACATATGGAGAATTTCCAAATATGGAAGCATATAAGGATTTAATTGCACATGCGACTCTCCATATTTTCGATAGTCCTATGTATATTCAAGATGCAGTTGATCAACCAGATTTACAGTAAATGTTGAAGCCCCAACCATAGATTCAGTAAAAAAAGCTTTTGAAGTTTTAAAAGGTGCAGCTAGAAAAATCTATCATGAACCACTCGAACTGCCTTGGAGTCCACTGGGCTTTAGTTTAACTGATGTCTTTGGTATTATATGGTTTGTTTATAAGAGATAACAAAAGGAGATAGCCTAATTGCTATCTCCTATATTTTTTTCTTATTGATATGCACTACTAAATAGTATAAGATCATTGATGGTTTTTGGTATACAATAACCTCTTCTATAGAAACCATAGTGTGAACTACCCACCACTTAATTGAAATTTGAAGTGGGGGCTTCTTGGGTAAAACAAACCACTGTTCGTTAATTGACCAAGCTAACCCGGTTGTTCCATCCGTTTTACCTTTCATGTCTTACGTAGCAAAGGATATGTTTGATTTTCACATGCGTTTCTTGCCACAGCCAGTAACATTCAATTTTCAAAGATCAGATGATTTAATATCATCTATCCTATATTAGTTAGTGACATTGAATATTACTTTAATTTTGTTACACAAAATGTTATGATTCATCTCCCACTTAGACTTTAGTCTTGAAGAAGGAGTATTCTCATAACGTTAGATAAAAATACATTGTAGTGCTAAAAAATTGGGAATTCTTATATTAGTTTTTATAGTCTTCCACGATGACATTAACACTTTTTTCAATAAAATTAATATGATAAAACTTATCAGCATGTCCTTCCATTAAAACGGCATCTTTAAGTTCAATTTTAAGAAAACAACAGTTTTGATCACTTTCATCATTGGCCTCGTCATACCACTTTGAGAAAACCTCTCGTAGTTTGATTCTCAATTTTTTATTTTTAGGTTCTAATACCCATCCTAAATTTTCCCCTGTACCATGCGCTGTGAAACCTTCAAAAGGCACTACAATGGCCACATTTGGGTTCATGCTTATTTGTTTCACTTTATGTGTCAAAGCATGTGTAACTATATAAAAACATCCATTGCTATAATGTGCATCTACATCTCTCACAGAAGATATGGGTAAATTTTCACTACTTTGACTTAACGAGATAGTAGACAATCCAATCACATTATCTTTAATACCACCAAATTTATCTTCTAATTGCAGTAAACATTTTTTAAACTCAGACATTACATTTATACCTCTAATTATTGATGATAATTAATCCACATCGCTGGTCTTATACCACCACGATTATCTTTAGTTACATAATGTAGTGTATTATACTTATTTTCGCCAACGTTATTACCCTGCATACCAATATTCCCATCCCCATGAATATATATAGCACTTTTTGCTAATCTACCTGGAGATCTTAACCACCACCACCAAATATGATTTTTATATTTAGCAACACGGTTTATATTATGTTTATCTTTTCTTTGAAACCAATATCTTTGGTTCTTACTAGGGTGATTAAGTAAGTGTATACTATTGCCAAAATATAGACAAACCTCTTCAACGGATAAAAGAAATACTTTATCCAACGTAACATTACCACCTTTAGTTCCATACCATTGATTATCAAAATTTTGATTTATAACCTGAACAATCATTTCTTTTACATCATCAGTAAATGTTGCGTAAAAATCATCATTCAAATATTTTCTAATTGCAGAATGTTCCCAAGTAATATCACTATATTTATCATTAAAAGTGCGTTGCTCTAATATATCTTTAGTAATAATAAGTAATTGATTTCCCTTTATATCTAAAACTTGCCAATTTATATGATTCAATATGATTGTATCTCCTATTTGCATGTTTTATACCTCTTTAGATTTTTTCAATAGCACTCATTGAATAGCCACACATATTTTCATATACTCTATGCCATTTTCTATAAATAAACGTTCAAATTCAAAATGATCAAATACATATCTATTCGTATGAATATACTGACCAATCGCCTTATAGGCATTTGAAATAAGTGAAAATGGATTTATCATAGGCTCTTTGATTGTAATAGTCACATATCTTTGTGTCGCTCTTTTCTCAATCACATTACCTTCAAGATCACCCTTGAAATTCTGTGGTAAAATAATTGCCGATGTATAACCGTGCATATGATAAACATTAATTTGCTCTTGAGAAAGATTAGGGAAGTCCCATCCAATGAGTTGTGGATTTTTTATGTTAAGTTTTTTTGCGAGTCTCATATTTCTATCAATAGCATCATCTTCTGGATTCATAGATATCATTGTATATTTAATAAAATCAAATGATTCAATCATTTCAAGTTCAATATTTGAATACGCTGCATTTGAGATTTTCAAATCACCAAATAATATTTCATCTGCTTTACAATTAAATAAAGCACATATTTCCTCAATTTTTGAGAGTTCAGGATTTCCTTGATTAAGTTCCCATTTAGATATGGTTTGTCTAGCTACACCCAATTTAAATGCAAGTTCTTCTTGCGTCATGTCGTCGTACATTTTTCTTAAATATTGTAAGTTTTGTCCAAAATTCATAGTGATACCTCCAATAATATTTTACGTTTGAGAAAGATCCTTATCAACCAACCTTTAATTGCTTTTTAATTAAAATGTGCACTTTATAGTTGCATAATCATAAATATTACCTTTTAGACAAAAGTTTTTTTCATTAGTAAACTATAAATCATTAGTTTGCCTACATTAAATTTATACTTATTATGATATTTTCAATGGTTGATACATATATGTCATAAAAAAGTCATGCTTATCGAATAACCATAACTTTCCTCTATATCAATTTAGATATTTTAATTGCTATCTCCTATATTTTTTCCTCTTCTAAATGATAATGTTTCTCTGTTAATACAAATTTCAGTCTATCTTTAGTCGTTTCTTCATCAAACTTCATTTTGACAACCAACTCTTCACCTGTATCAAAACTCATGAATAATAAATCTTCATCAATTCTAGTTTTCGTTAAATGTTTATCAGGCAATGTTAATGTCTTAATCTTTTTAAAATATACAAACATAATAAATATTTGATCCTTTAAGAAATAGACTGTTGACTCACAAATTGCTTGTCCTAATCCTTTACCAAAGAATACATACCCATAGAACTTATAATCATAAGTTACATTAAAGTTTTTTTCAGCATCTTGTAATTGTTTTTGTGCTTTCTTGTTCTCGTATGTGATTTTTTTATTAAATCCTTGGACAAATCCAAAGATATAATAAAACAATAAAGCCCATATAAGTCCACCACCAAAACATAACAATGCTATTTGCCAACTATAGCCTAAATCATGTCCCATGACAATAAAAAATATTAATCCAAATAAGAATCCTCCACCTAGACAAATATAGAAGAATACTCTTTTAAAATTTTTATCCATTGGAACCCCCTCTATAAATCAAAATGCTTTTTAATTATTTTTGCTGTTTCAGAAGCTTCTAAATGATCTGTATCAATTCTAAGATAATTAGGATGCGTTATTTCACCTGGGTTACTCACTAGTCTGTATTTACCATCATCTCTTAATACTCTTTGTTCAGATGCCTCTAAATCTCTTTTAGACGCTTTATGTTTTAACCTGTTTTCTGTTTTATTTCTTTTTAGTCTTGTTTCTTTTGAAGCGATTAGTTCAATAAAATAAATGTCTGCATCATGCTTTTCAAATATATCCATTACATATTTAACATATGCCCAATCAGATGGCATATCAAAAGCCCACATATATGTAAATATCAAACCATACTTATCACTAGCAGCAAACACTTCAAAAACATCATGACGCCATCTTCTAATAATTTCATGATTAAACTCACCAAAGATTTCTATCGCTGGTTCAATCGACATATGATTATGAAATAATCTTAAATCTGTAATTTTCATTAATTCTTGACCTACTGTCATTTTACCAACAGCAGCATCACCAATCAAAAATACTAATTTCATATCTTCCCCACTATGATTATGCTTTATTTTTTAATTCTTTCTCTTTATACATAATCTTATCTACTTCATTAAAAAACATCGTCATATCATCATATTTACTCATATCAAATGCCTGATATCCATAACTGATACTAAGTTGATATGAATCTTTATTATGTTTATTAAACATGTCTATCTTTTGAGTTAGTTTATCGATGACTTGATCGATTTCATGACATTCATTAACTTTTTTAATAACTGCAAATTCATCTCCACCAAGTCTTGCTATAAAATCGTTTCTCCCAAAACTTTCTCTAATGATTGTACTTATTTCAATTAAAGCTTTATCTCCGATTTGATGCCCGTAAGTATCATTGATTTCTTTAAATCGATCCATATCCATCATAAATCCTACAATCTTTTTATCTTCTTTATACCATTTCTTCCAATCTTCTAAATGATTATTAAATTCTCTTTGATTGTTGAATCCTGTTAAAAAATCAGTATTAGAAGTTTTTGATTGGATGAAAATATAAATAATCAATATCGATAATGTCAGTGCTGGCCATAATACAACTAAACCATAAACGAGTGTTTGTAGAATGCCACCAATTATCGGTGGTATAGAGAACCCTAACAAAGCAAGCATTTCCTTAGTTTGTATTCTTTGTCTATATTTATGAATCATAATAAATGCAGTTAGTGCATATGCAAATGCAAAACCTGGCATCAATAAGAATAAAGAGCCTCTAGAATAATGATTCATCGCATCCAAAGTAAATAAATAACCGGTCCAAACACTCATGATAGATAATACAGCATTAATTAGTACCGGAATGCTTGCGATGATAAAAAATTTATTGATAATTTTCTTCTGGTGAAATATAAATCCATACACATATACAAGCCATAATAATCCTGGCACAGGATTAAGTATATAAAATGATGCTTTTAAAATCGATTGGATAACATGTATGCCAACACCTGGCACATCATATAAAAATATAGAAATACTATCGATAATTAATATAATTGCATTCGCATATAAGATGTAGATGAAACTACGATCTGTTACATTAAATTTATTAATTTGTTTTTTAACACCTTGATAAATGAATAATAAGATGAGTAATGCGAATATATTAGATTGTAATGTATAAGTGATCATAAATTATTCCTTATTTTAATTGTAGTGAAACGATTGTTTCTACGTGTTCTGTATATGAAAACATATCAACTGCTTGAGCTTCTTTTATTTGATACATACCAAGAAGTGGTATTAAATCTCTTGCTTGTGTTTCTACAAAACATGAGATATAAACAATTCTTTTTGGTTTTAATTTCTTAACAGCATTTAAGAATTTATAAGTAGCGCCTGTTCTTGTAGGATCTAGAATTAAAACATCAACTTTTTTATCAAAACCATTCATATATTGTTCAACATCATCACAATAAAACTTAACATGATTCATATTGTTTTTCTTAGCGTTTTGAATGGCATCATTAACAGCTGATTGATTTACTTCAACACCAATAACTTCTTTCGCTTTTTTACCTGCAAGTAATGAGATTGTACCAATGCCTGAATAACAATCCATCACTGTATCAGTTTCAGTGATTTTCGCCATATCAAGCGCTTTTTCATATAGTTTAATCATTTGTTCTGGATTAACTTGATAAAATGATTTTGCAGATAATCTAAATGTTAGTCCATCAAATCCATCTTCAATATATCCAGGACCATAGATATTCTTTTCTTCACCATATAAAACAATGGGTGTTTGTTTTTCTTGAATCATTTGAACAGCTGTTTTAACATGATCAAATTTCTTTTTAACATCTAATACAATGTTTTTAGCATTTGGGAATAATTTACCATTAGTAACAAACACTAATAACATATCTTTATTTAAATATGATTTTCTAATAAGAACATGTTTTATAATACCTGTTCTTTTTTTAATATCATATGCAGATATTTTATATTTATTTAAGACTTGTTCTATTTTAGCTAAAACAAGATTAATCTCTTCTTCATGAATATCCGATTTGAATCCTGGTGTAATCTTATGTGTGTTTTCAACAAACATACCTAATCTTAATTTAGGTCTTTTATCAATCATGATTGATGTCGCGCTTGCTGTGACTTTATGTCTATAATTTTTTGGAGATTCATTTTTAATGATCTCATTTAATCTTAATTTTATTTTAGCATCTTCAAACACTTTTGATACATGTGACTGCTTTAATACTAATTGTTCTTTATATGATATATTTTTATAATCTTTGTTCATGTTTTCACCTAACCTATATGCATCTATTTTAACATGAAAAATCAATAAAAAATAAAACAGTCCTTAGACTGTCTCATTAAATTTCATTAAATGCAATTTATCTTTGTATTTATCCCATAAATATAAATATAATGCGTGAACTGGAAATAAGAAATAACCTAAACCAACAAAATCAAACATCGTGCCTTCAATCGCTGGTGCTGTTATATACATAGCATGTTCATAGTCTAATTTGTAAATCATAATAGCACCTAGCGTAATATAACCCATAATACCAATCACTAATAAATGATATTTTTTAAGTGCTGGTTTAATATAACCAGAACCTATCATTAATACAACTAAAAATAACATGAGTGAATGATGTAGTAATCCTGTAATTGTTGGAAGATAGAAAAATGATGGATCTTGAATTAAAAAATCAGGATATATCATTGTAAGTAGTCCACCAAGAAATCCTATATAGCTGACGGTATGAAGAAATGGATGATCTTTTCTAAGTGTCAATATACCTATAGAAATCGCGAATGCTGATATGCCACAATAACTATCTGGAAGAAAATGTTTTAAAGGCACATCTCTCATTGTTAACACTGAGATTCTATTAGCCAAAATTAATATAAGTAAAACAACAGCTAATGTTTTAATAATTTTAGTCATCTGATCTTCTGTCTTAACATGTTTATACATATATAAATATCCGATGACCATTAGCGTAACCACAATGCCTAAATAAACCAAGTGCTGCCAACCATAAATTTGCATGTATCTATACCTCGTATTGTTTTCTTTAATTGTAACATATGTTAAAAAGAAAAAAACAGGCATATTTGCCTGTTTAATTATTTCTTGTTTTTACATTCTTGATGATCATTTAAGTATCTCGGAATACTCTCATTGAAAAATTTGATATAAGTTTGAGTCATATCATCTAACGCTTCAGGTAGTACACCTAATGCTTGTTGTAAAGCAATACCATCAATCGCTGCAATTAATATCGATGCGACACTTTTTTGACAATTACTTTCATCAATTAAGAAAGCATCACTAAATAATTTAGATACAGCATCAATCATTAATGTGTAGTTTTTTTGATATTCTGCTTTAAGTGCATCATCTTTTTTAATCACATCACTAATAATTTGGATATGTAATTTTTGTTCATCTATCTTTTTAATACGTCTTTCAACTTGATCATTAATCACTTTAATTAAGGCATCACCTTTTAATTGATGTTTACCTTCTTCTACTTGACGATATAAATCAGAAGTAAAATAAAGTGATTGTTGCATTGCATCAAATATTAAATCATCTTTACTGTCATAGAAATGATAGATTGCACCGGTTGTTAAACCAGCATTTTTAGCAATCGTACGCATTGATACTTTATCTAACGGAAATTCTTTTAATGTTTTAATCGTCGCATCAATAATACGTTGCTTTCTTTGGTTGATTTGTTCCATTTAATCACATCCTATAAGAACATGATAACATATCTTTAAAAAAATTATGCTAATGCCTTAATATCTTTATAAGCTTTTAAGTCTGTATAAAGTTCACCTTTATAAGGATTACGTTTAGTTTTAACAACTTTGTAGATCATATATCCCACAACAGCGACATTTACCGCTAATGATAATACACCTAAAATCGTATAAATTGTTGAGTTATAAGAACTTTCTACAACGAATCTACCTTCATCTTGGAATAGTGGGAATGTTTGTGCAAACATACACCAAATAGCAAGTGTTTGAGCTCTATGTTGTAACCATGCACCTTTACCAACAGTAAATGCACAAATTGTTGGTGCTAATAGTAAAGCTAAGCCAGCATACATTGCATGTGTTGGAATAGCGTTATATGTATAAGTGAAATTCCATAGATCATATGCGATAATCCAGAACCAAACCATATCTGGCCATAACATATCTCTTGAACCATCTTTTTTAGTTTGTTTTCTAATCACGATACCAACCCAACCAGTAATCGCGATAATATTAAGAATACCAGCAATACCATTCATATAGTTCCAAGAACCACCTAATACACCAGTAACATCACCAGCAATTTGTCCTGAGAACTGATTGAAATAAGTCATACCAATTTCAAAATCTCTAACTACTGCTTCTAAAATATTAATTGCTAAAATAAGTGGTGGGAAATATAAAGCCCATTTCTTATCTCTTAATCGCCAAATAACTTCACCAGTTGTTTTATCTTTTTTCTCAAAGAAACGAATAGCCCAAAAACCAATACATCCAGCAAGTGATGAATACACTTTAGCTAAATGAAACCAATCTTTATAAGTTTCATCTGATAAAAGGGTAAACCATAAAACAGTTAAAACAATCGGTAAAAATACAAATGTAGAAAATCCTACCCACTTAAATCTTCTAGCTAATTCATTTAAGCCAAATAAGCTTAGTAATACAACAAACCATACTAAAAGAGTCGTCCAAACGTCATGCGTAAATACAAACATAAAAAAGTCTCCAATCTTGATTTAATTTTTAAAAAATAACAATCGTTATGTTTATCATTTATGTTATAACATTTTTTGAATACTTTGGCAATATGTTTCGATAAATATGTCATAAAACAACAAAAAACGCACATAAAGTGCGTTTTGTTATGATATTCGTTTTTTATTAAGTAAATAAAGTAAATAACTAAATCCCCACATCAGCATCGTTAATACGATTAAATATGATATTACCCCTGTATAACCTATACCTGTTGGGTCTACAAAGAAATATGGATATTGATTTGTGAATAACCCTCTAATCATTGCGTATACAAAATATAACAATGGAAATATTAATGATTTATATGTATCACTAAATCTGATTTTCTTATGTGGGGTATATTTTAAATAATCATAAAACATAAGCAGTGGAATAAGTGTATGTTTTAATACATTAGATAGATGCCAATAATCTCTAGTAAATGGGTTACCTAATAAAGTGTTATAAATAATGAATGTTACCATAATACCCATCATGACACTAAACTTAACACTATAATCGTTTTTAGATTCTTTTTGATTTTTAACCATTTTAACCATGATATAACTAATCCATATAAACACTGCAAAATTGGATAGATTTGTATAGTAATAAATATAGTCTAGATCAAATCTGAATCTATATATTTTTGTAGATTCTATAAAATTGTATAATGCTATGATGAAAAATACGATTCTAAAAATGTTTTTCTTACTTCTTGCAGTCATTTAATCACCTTCTATTTTTCTATGATAGCACAAAATAATCTTTGATTCTTCATTTTTGTAAAAAGAAAAGACGCGAAACCTGCGTCTTATACTTTTTTAAGTTGAATGATTTTACCTTCAAAAACTGTTTTGCTTTTTTTCATTTTAGCTAAAGCAGTTTTTTTGATACCAAATCTTGTTTGATTTGACTCATGTTTAATATCACCAATGTTCTTTTGGAAGATACCGAAATGTTTATCCATCATCTTTAAGAATTTTGGAGGTGTCATTGAATCTTTTCTACCAATATTAATGATATAGTCTACATACTCACCATTAGATCTTCTTTGTTTTGGTTCTCTTTGTTTACGAGGACCAATTTTTTCAATCTCATTGTAGTATTTAGTTTTTGGCATCATTTGATCTAATAATACATTTACGATTTGTTCTAGTGAATGTTTTTCTAATACATCTGATAACTGGCTTAAATAATTATCAACATTAGAATCTAACAATTCTTCTAATCTAATCTTAAATGCATCTACTTGACCGGTTTTAATCTCATGAACAGTTGGAACATCTTTAAATTCTAACTTATCATTGATATATCTTTCAAGTTCTTTTAAATGATTTTGTCTTCTTGGTGTAATAAATGAACAAGCTAAACCTTTTTTACCTGCTCTACCTGTTCTACCAATACGATGCACATAGATTTCATGTTCATGTGGAAGATCATAGTTAATAACTAATTCGACATCATCGATATCTAAACCTCTCGCAGCTACGTCTGTACCTACTAAGATTTGTAATTGACGATCTCTAAATCTTCTCATTACATCATTTCTACCACGTTGTTTGATATCACCGTGTAATGCATCTGCTAAGTATCCTTCTTGTGTTAGATACTCAGTAATTCTATCAACATCCGCTTTTGTGTTAGAGAAAATGATTGTTGACTTAGAGTTAGTTAAATCTAGGACTCTAGGTAATAAAGATAACTTTTGATCATTTTTAACAACATAATATGTTTGTTTAATTTGATCAACTGTTAATGTATCACTTTCAATTTTTAAAATGATTGGGTCTTGTTGATAAATTTTAGCAATCTTTTTGATTGCTTGTGGCATTGTTGCAGAGAATAACAAGATTTGTCTTGTTTCTGCAATGTGAGATAAGATGTTTTCAATGTCTTCTTGAAATCCCATCTTTAACATCTCGTCAGCTTCATCTAATGCTAGTGTTGAAACTGTTGATAAATCTATAGTGCCTCTTTCCATATGATCCATCATACGACCTGGAGTTGCAATCACTAATTGTGGTTTCTTTCTTAGTGCTGCGAACTGTTTTTCATACGATTCTCCACCTACGATCAAAGCAACTTTAATATATTTATTAAACTTAATAAGTTTTAAAATTTCCTTATAAACTTGGATTGCTAGTTCTCTTGTTGGACAAACTATTAATCCTTGAGTTTGTTTTGAATTTGTATCAATTTTTTCGAGCATAGGAATACCGAATGCAAATGTCTTTCCAGTTCCTGTTTGTGCTTGACCGATGATATCAAATCCTTCAATTGCTTTTGGGATCGCTAATGCTTGGATAGGTGTCATTGTTTCAAATCCAAGCGCTTCTATCGCCTGTTTAGTTGTTTCTAATACTTGTAAATCTTTGAATAAATTACTCATTATTTTCCTACAATTCTTTATATGCTTTTTTTAAGCCTTATTAAGTATACCATATTAAAATTTTAATGCAATAAGAACGGGAAGTTTAGTGATATTATTACTGATTATGTGATTAATAAATAGAAAAAGCCCACTATTGTGAGCTAATCATTTTTCTTTCCTTATATTTTTAATTCCGATAATACTTGTTTTATATCCTAAGGTTGTGAGATTATATGTAGCTTCTCTTAAACTTAATTTTGTGAAAAAACTCACTTGAGGCTTGGATAAATGCTGATTTTTATGAATTATTGCATATACAATTTCATAATCACTTGGATTAAACCCAGTAGAAATTGTGTATTCTAATGAATCAATTTTTTTATTATCACACGCTGCTTGTATTTTCTTATTTGCTTCAGCAAGAAATTTCGAGTCCCTTTTAAGCATGTTAGCTGAATTCAATCCTTGATTAAACAAATGACTCATGACACTTGAACCCATATATTTTTTTACGTGGATAAATTTATTTTCATATATAAGATCACAAAACTCCATCTCGATTCCTTCATGTATTATTTTTCTATCTAATAATATAAACCCATCATGCTTCTCCATATTCTCATTGTATTCTTTTTCAATACTATTACTTTCTTCCATAGATAAATTTGTAGTTAGCTTTATATTATTATTATAAAACTCTTCAACATCACTCTTGAAGTCTTTGTCTATTTCGTAATATTTCCCTTCTACTAAGCAATAAGATCTATTATCAAATTCTAGTTCAGCCAGTATACATTTATAAAAACTTATGTTTTTAGCAATATCTACATTATGCACGAAAAGATGAAATGTACTTAAAAATAACCTAGAGTATTTTTCTTTATCGGTTGTATTTATAAATTCTTCGATCTCTATATCATCATGAAAATTCAAACTACCCTTATTACTGTAAGGATATTTGATGTGATCTATTTGATCCCATTCAATTAGTTCAGGTATTGCTAAAATGATATCATCTATATTTCCTGTCATAAATTTTTTTTGCAAGATATTATCTAATTCTTCCTTTAATGACTTATTGTTAATGTATTTAATTTTACCAAAGTAGGGGAATTTTTTAAGATAGTCTTCTAATAAATATGATTCATATAAATATTCCAAGTATTCATCAATGTTATCAAGTCGATATTCTACATTTGCTGTCAATGAATCTTTACCTATTACATTGCCCTCAAAATACTCATTTTTTAGATTGACGGTTATGCCATCAAGAATTTCCGTTTGTACATTCAAATCAAATTCTTCTAAATGGCTTTTTACTGGCATCTGCTCATCTGTGATTTTAGATTTTTTAACAACACTTCTTTTTTTTATTTTTCTAAAACTTTCATCGTCACATAGATTTAAAACTATTCTCAAACCAAAATCTTTATTAATTAAATCTTTATTTAATAAAAAATGTCCGAATCCAAACGTTACTGCAAAATATTTCTCAACTGTTTCTCCATTAAGATCAATTCTAAGTTTCACTATGTTACATAATGCATAACCTTTCGTTTTGAATTTACCAAAAAACTCTTCTTGATAATTGCTTAAAAAGAAATTTAGATTTACAGGTATCTTTTCATCAAATTCTTTGTAGTAAGTTATTATATTATCACTTAAAGCAACATTCTCATCATAATTATTTATGACATATAAACTTGCATCATCAACATCTTCCAATAAGTATACAGTAATAGATGGTTTCATTTTAACAACTCCTTCATTCTAGCAAAAAGCAACACCTAAATGTCGCTTCTTTTTCTACATTATAGTGCAATCATTCCCCAAATCTGCAATTCTAGTTGTCTTGTATTCACTTATTTATATAATACACTATAAATGGCTTTATGACAAAGTTTTCCTTGTTTTTGTATTTCAAAATAAAAAAGTTCACAATTTTTGTGAACTTTTATCATTTAATCATTAACATTAACACTACCTGTGTCTGTATCTGCATTGATATAGAAGTTTGGATCATCATAAATTACATTATGACTATCACCTTGTGAATCTCCATTAACTCTAACAGAACCTGTATCAGTTGATAATCTTAATGTTCTATTTGTTAATTCAACACCACTCACGTCAATACTTCCTGTATCAGCTTGTAAATCCATTTTATTAATAATAGAATCTTCTATTTCGATTGATCCAGTATTGACATTAACATCGATTGCATCAAATGTTGAATCTTTAACATGAGCTGATCCTGTTGATCCATCAATATCCGCATCACCTGTAGATGATACTCTTGTTACATAAATACTACCTGTATCTGTTTTAACTTTTAAACTATCAACAGTAAGATCAATTGCTTTTACAGTGCCTGTATCTGATTCTAATGAAGTAGTCCCTAAGTTTGCAAAGTCACTCATTTCAACTTTACCTGTATTAGTAATAACATCAACATCAAATGCATATGTATTAGGTATTTCAATGGTTAATGTTAGTATGTCGCCTGACAACCATCCCCAATTAAACCATCCCATCATAAATCCACTTTGTCTATCTTGTGAGATATTTAATTCACCATTTGTTAATGTAACTTCCCATGTATCATCTTCATGTTCAAAATAAGTGATATGAATGTTTTCATCATCACTTGGTGTGATGATAACATTTCTTGTTTGTACATCAATAACTAAGTTATCAATTGATTCAGTAAATGATAGGTCATCTACTAAAGTATAATCATCATCTGACATCATATGATCTGATATATCAATAAAGTCTGCACCTAGTGCGAAACCTACAGCAATCAAACCTAATCCTAAAATCACCACCGTGATCATTAATCCTTTAAAAAATTTCATATTAGTCCTTCTTTCTCGTAATGAGTTTACTAAACCATATAGATAATTGTTTTAGTACAACCCATGAAACTTTCGTTAATAAATAACCGACACCCATTAATATAGCTAAGCCGATTAATCCAATACCGATTGCTAATAATAGATTAGCACCAGTCACACCACTCATAACTAATTGAATAATAAATCCGAATATACCAAAGATTGAACTAGCAGCTACGATAAATCCTGTAAAGATTAATACAACCGCTACAATCATCAATGTTAAATATACGATACCTAGTGGAATTAATATTGGTGTTGAAAACAGAATCAGTAAAACAAGCCATGCGTTACTTTTAACTTTTTCAACTGATCTTCTCGATACCACTTCTGGAATCATTTGTTTTGCTATCTTTTTAGGATCATAATGATCAAGTACGTGATCTATATCTTCACCGTTATCTAATTTTTCGTTAAACATTTCTTCATAGTAATTCATGATTTCTCTTGATTCTTCATCACTAAAGAATCTATCTAATTCTTTTTTAAGTGAATTAAACCAACGTTTTTGTTTTTGTATATCACTCATGTTTTACTCCTTCCTTAATCTTTTGTTAAGATATCATATATTTTTCTGATATCTTTCCATTCTTCTAAAAATGTATCGATTTGTTCTACACCTTTTAAAGTGATCTTATAATATTTCCTATTTCTACCATTATGTAGTCTATTATATGTTTTAAGTTGTTCTTGTTTTTCTAGTCTTCTAAGAATAGGGTATAAGGTTGATTCACTGATATTTACATAAGGTGTCAAATCTGTGATTAACTTATATCCATATGAATCTTCTTTTGATAACATCGCTAATACAAAAATCTCTAGTACACCTTTTTTTAATTGTTGTTTCATATATACCTCCATTTCACCAATATTATACATTGCATAGTATAGTGTTGTCAACAGTATTAATGAAAAATCGTAACATAATAAAAGAGCATATTGCATATGCTCCATTTTATCTAATCCATATTTATTCGTATTTTATCAAATCAATCGAACTCATATGACTGAATTTATTGGATATGAGTATCAAAAATATTAAAGATAAAAATAGTGGAATAGCAAAAGAAATGAGTATTGATAAATATTCATAATACAAAAAATTAAAAGATATCAGTTCCATAGTGATTAACATTTGGTTAAAAATATTAATCATAACTATATGGATACTTGTCACAAATACAATGGTCACTATAAAAATAATGGAAATTTCTAGAGTAAATATACTAACAATATCTTTCATCTTTATATTTAATGATCTTAATATTCCAATTTCACTTCTCATAGAATCGATTGAATTATTTAAATATCCTATAGTCACCAGTATCGAAATACTCAACACTATGAAAGCAACAATTAAAATTAATACAGCTATAGAATCTATATACGCCTTTGTTATATTAATAGACTGTGATATATATGTATAGTCTGTTAAACACTGATTATCCATTTGTTTTAATAAGTTATTAGACTGATTACTGCTTATAACTATACCATTTAAAGCATTAGACTGATAATTATTCCGTCCAAATTGAAATGAAAGAAGATTGTATTCTTCATCACTAAACATCCATGGTACTTGCTCATTTTCTTCAGTAAAAATACCTTTTATTACATATTTTCTTACATCATTCGCAATTGGCTCATTAATGTTAAACGTATATTGATTGATACCTAATGAAATTTCAGTACCTATCAACTCTGATACATTACCGCTCGATAATTCTATAGCAGTATCATAATCAATAATAACTTCATGATCACTAATATCAAATGTTCCTGCAATTAATGTCTGGTATATCCTATGTTCATAATTTGATATTCTTATATTTCTCTCATTACCATTTAAACTTGCATTTATATAATCTCTCAAAGTTGCCTGACTAACTAAATAATATGTTTGATCACTCATATATATTGAGTGATTTTTTAAAGTAATTTGATCATTCTCAATTGAAGTATTGTTTATATTTTCAGTGTGGATGCCCTTGTTTAATATGTCAATTATTGTTAAATCAATATCGTTAAGATAAATTGTTATGCCTTTCAATTCATCAATATTTTGCATGTTAAAATGATTGATTAGTTCATTTGCTAACTGTTGTGATATAACTATTTCTTTAAAGTCTATTGTTTGAACCCCGTAAATTGAGTCATCATTTAATTTTGATGTTTGATAAATTCTATTTACTATGACATTTGTAGGTTCATTATCATAGATGAATTCGGCTGATATTCCATCTGTGAAAGTGGACAATAATTCTAGATTGAATGTGTTCTCAGCTACAATTGAATCATCTCTTGATAGTGAATAAAAAGTTCCATTGGACAATTCATTCTTGTATTTAACAATCTCAATGTTATGTATTTCATGCTCATTAAATTGTTTTTCTTTAATTTTATATACACTATTAACTAATATATTTATTGCTATTAAAGAGGTTAGAAAACTAATCACTAAAGTAAACATCAAAATGATAAGTCTCAAATAATTGGTTTTATACCCTTTTGTTGCAAATCTAAAAATATGCTTTAAGTTTAATTTAGCTTCTTTCTGTTCTGAATCTAGCTCAATTTTTGTGTTTCTCTTATTAATCAGTTCTCTTGTGATTAATTCACCATTTTCTAAAGTGTATACTTCATCCGCGAACGGAGTAAAGAGTGAGACATCATGAGTAGCAACAATCACTATCTTATTTTGACTTATCTTCTTTAGTATTTTAGCAATTTCCTTTGCATTTTCTTCATCAAGATTCCCTGTAGGTTCATCTGCAAAGATATACGGTTTACCCATTAAAATTGCACGAGCAATCGCTACTCTTTGTTGTTGCCCACCTGACAATTGATTTGGTTCATGATCTTTTATGCCATCAATTTGAAGTGTATTAAAAATCTCATCAACTTTATTATAATCACTTTTATTTTCTATATCAATTGCAAATTTCGCATTTTCATATGCACTCAAATGACTAAATAAACGATAATCTTGAAATATAAATGATCTCTGATCAGCGATATTATTAACATTTCCATCATCCCAGCGATCTATACCTGATAAACAATTTAATAAAGTTGATTTACCTGAACCAGATTTCCCGGTTATGATATATAATCCAGGTTGCTGAATTTTGATAAATATATCTTTCAATGCTAAGACCTTTTTATTTTTTATTAAGTATGTCTTGTTACTTCCCATGATATCAATCATTGTATTTACCTCTTGTTAATTATAATTTCCATTTGAAGTATATTTATATGTGTCATTAATGGTCTTGGGATATGAATAATTTAAATCCCCCCATGCACCATCTTTAAATATACAACCAGTATAATCAATTACTATTTGGGAGCTTGATAAATAATTTTTATACAAAGAATATTCATCTATTGCAAAATAAGCAACTGCTCGTTGTCTGTAGGCTCCTTGGTAAGGGACACCTCTAACATTGTCTGCATATCTACTGAAGTTAAACGTCATAGACACAGAATTATTTCCTTCTGAGACATGTTGACTGATTTCATCAAATTCTTGAGACAATGAATAAGAAATTGTTGGTTCAACATATGCATACCCATCATTATAGGTTAAAGTCATGCCAAAACCATACGTGATTGTATAAGTACCCGGTTGAGGTTCAGGAGAATAAGACACTAATCTAGCATACGAACTGTCAAATTTTATTGATATTTTCATATATTGTGCACTAAAAGACCTTGTAAGTTTTTTTTCTGTTGAGGCATCTATCATCCCTTCAACAAGAATTGCATAAAACATTTTATCTTCTTCGTAATTATAAAATCTGTATACCGCTGACCAAGAATTAATCTTACCATAATAAAATTTCTTTCCTTCAAGTTCAATAATATTATTAGGTTCATCATCTACATAAACAAAATCTTCAATATCAAAGCCACGTAAAGTGGCTTCTGATACATCTGCCTTTACAATACCATTTGTTACCATTAATAATGTAAGACTTAAAACAAATAAAATTAATACTTTTTTCATTTCATACCTCGCAATTTTTTTTAATTTGTTTAATTTAGATTTTTATTTGCAAGTCAAAAAAAAGCATATATGTAGTACATTATACCCCACCCCTTTTGTATTAGTATATTATAATAAAAATTCTAAATACAATCATTTATATGATTCTACTTGAATTAATATACTTACTATTACTCAACTGAAAATTCCCCACTGTTTTATGTATAATATTATTATAAGATAAATTTATACTAAAAAACAGGGCATATATGTCCTAAATTCATTTAATATATCTAATTAAAAAAAACTCTATTGTAAAAAATAGAGTTTTGTTATATCAATTAGAATAATTTTATTTGATAATGCATGATTCTAATCCCACTGTTTTAATGAGTTCAACAGCTTGATCTAATTGTTCTTTTGTATGTAGTGCTGATACCATGCATCTAATTCTACCTGTACCTTTTGGTACAGTTGGGAATACGATACCTGAAACATATACGCCACGTTCTAATAATGTTTTAGAAAACTTCATTGTCAATGCTTCATCACCGATAACAACCGGAGTAATCGGTGTTGCACTATGTCCAATGTTAAATCCTAATGTTGATAATTTTTCTTTGAAGTAATTTCCATTATCCCAAAGTTTATCTGTATATTCACTAGATTCTTCTAACATATGGAATGCTTCAATAATCGCTGCTGCTGCTGAAGGCATCATTGCTGTTGAGAATAATAATGGTCTACCTCTATGTAATAACCATGTTCTCATTTCTTTTGATCCAGCAACATAACCACCAACAACACCAATCGCTTTAGAAAGTGTTCCTACGATGAAATCAACTTGACCATGAAGATGGAAGTGATCAACAGTCCCTCTACCGTTTTCTCCTAAAACGCCTGATCCGTGTGCATCATCAACATATGTAAGTGCACCATAAGTTTTAGCAAGTTCTACAATTTCAGGAAGTTTCGCTAAATCTCCATCCATAGAAAATACGCCATCAGTAATAATTAATATTTGTTCAAACTTACCCTTATTTTCTTCTAGTACACGTTTCAAATCATCCATATCACTATGTTTAAAAACTGCGCGTGATGCTTTTGACAATCTAACACCATCAATAATTGATGCATGATTTAATTCATCAGAGATAATTAAATCATTTTTGGTTGTGATTGCTTGAATCACACCGGCATTTACGTTAAAGCCTGATTGGAAAACTAATGCAGCTTCTTCTTTTTTAAACTTAGCAATCACTTGATCTAACTCTTCATGGATATCCATGTTACCAACGATTGTTCTTACTGCACCAGCACCAACACCATATTTATCAATTGCCGCTTTAGCAGCATCTTTCAATCTCTTATGTCCTGCAAATCCTAAATAATTATTTGAAGATAAATTTATAACCTTTTTACCATTTAAAATAATTTCTGCCTCACAAGGACCTTCATTAACTGGAAGTTCTCTATATACTCCCATCTCTTTTAACTCTTCTATTCTTTTCGTTAAAAATGACATTTAATCCTCCTTATGATTTGGTATTAATACGACTTTACCACTATTTCCAGATATCATAACTTCCATACCTTTTTCCACTTCATCAAGCCTGAATGTATGTGTTACGATAGTCTCTAAATCTAACATGTTATTGTTAATTAAATAACTTACTTTATCCCAAGTATCAAATAGTAATCTTCCAACAACACCATACATCGTGATGCCTTTAAAGATGAAGTCATTTGAAATATCAAACGTTACAGTATCTGGTGTGATACCTAACATTGACATCTTGCCACCTGGTTTTACATATTTAAATGCTGATTCAATCGCTGATTTATTACCAGAAAATTCAGTAACAACATCAACACCTTGATGGTTGGTTTCTTCTAATACTCTACGAATCACATCTTCTTCTAACGGATTAATAACAATATCAGCACCTAATTTTTTAGCTAATGCAATTCTATATGGGTTTACTTCGATTGCGATAATCTTTTTAGCTTTAAGAGCTTTCGCGATATTCACACCCATTAAACCAATCGGTCCACATCCTACAACTGCGACATCTTTATCTGTAATGTCAAAGTGCATCATGGTGTGAACTGCATTTCCTAATGGTTCTTGTATTGATAAGTATTTAGGATCAATTGTTTTATCATTTAATATTAAGTTAAATTCTGGCATTTTAATATATTCAGCAAAACAGCCATCAGTGTCTACACCAATAATTTTAGTGTTTTCACAAATGTGATATTCTCCCCTCTTACAATACTCACAAGTTCCACATACTAAATGTGTTTCAGCGGATACCATATCACCTTTTTTAACTTTAGTGACCTTTCTTCCTACTTCTACAACTTCTCCAGCAAATTCATGTCCCATGATATTTGGTGGATTCACTCTTCCTGCACTCCATTTATCCCATTTATAAATGTGCACATCTGTCCCACAAATAGAAGTTGCTAGTATTTTAATTAATACTTCATTATCTTCTAAAGCGTTTGGTACTTCTTCTTTTACTACCATACATCCAACATCTTTGTGTTGTTTAATCACAGCAGTCATTTTCATCTACATAATCTCCTTAAGTCACCCTTATTAAATTTCCCATACATATTATAGTATGAATACATGCAATTTTAAAGGGTAAATGAAAAGAAAATGAGCCAAATATTGGCTCATTCGTTTTATTATTTTTTAAACATATATTTTTCAGAATTAAACATTTTAGTTAATAACCATACACCAAGTGATACAACTGCTAAGTTAGTAAGAATAGTAATCAGTAAATTAATACCACTAAATTCAAGTTGTAAAATGCTTGTAATACTTTGTACAGAATTAAATAATGGAATAAAATATGGTGCGATACCACTACTACTTACACCTAACATTGATGAAATACCAATAAGCATATTTAACATCATAAATGGTACTGCAAGTGATGACGCTTCTTTAATTGTTTTAGCGAATGCTGAAATGATAGAAAGTAGCACAACATAAATTAATACTGTTGAGATAATTACAATAAATAATAAGATGTAAGTACCCGGACCATACATATTAATCGATACCTCAGCAGTCCCTAACAATTTAGGTAGTGATAACATAACACCTGCAAATGATGACGTCGCTGATACTAATGTAATAATAGATAAGGAAATGATTTTTGCGATTGCGATTTCACTTCTTTTAGTTGGTGTAATAAGAAGCGTCGCGATAGTCCCTCTTTCTTTTTCACCAGCAATAGATTCTGTTGATACTTGCATAGCACCACTAAATAAGAATGTCATTAATAAGAAAGGTAGTAATGATGTAATCATCATAATTGAGAAATCATCTTGAGTTGCTTGATCATAGACAATATCAGTACTTGGATTAATATCAAACTTATTAGAAATCGCTGATTCATATTGTGTTAACATACCAACATAATAATTATATATAGCTTGTGATTCATTATTTGTTGAATTAAAGTATATATCAATTTTTGGTGCTGGACCATCCCCTACTTGATAGGCTTGCATCTTAGCATAAAAGTTCTCTTCATAGACAATGTATAAATCAACTTCATCATCAGAAATTTGTTGAAGTAATGTTTCATCATCTACTGATGGACTTAATATCTCTATATCATATGCATCTGTTAGATTGAACGCATTAAATTCAGTTGGTTCGTTAACTGTATACACTTGATAAACATGTGAATCATCAACACCAACTAGCTCAGATGTAAAATTGCCCATAAATGAATATAGTACAAACACAATAATACCCGGTAATAATAATGACAGAACCATACGTCTATCTGTAAATACACGTCTTAATTCTTTTTTGATCATCGTGATGACATTTTTACTCATGGTCTGCCTCCTTACTTTCATTATATAGTCTAAAGAAGACATCTTCTAATGTTTCATATTCAGTTATTCTTTTAACTGAATCTTCTAAAACCATTTGTCCATCAATCATAATACCTACTCTATCGCATAGTTTTTCAACTAATGAGAATATGTGTGTAGATAAAATAACTGTTTTACCTTGTTCTTTTAAATGAAGCAAGAAGTCTGTTACTGTTTTAGCAGTAATAATATCCAGTCCATTTGTTGGTTCATCAAAGATAATGATATTTGGATTATGTACGATTGATATAACAAGTGAAACTTTTTGTTTCATCCCTGTCGATAAGTCAGCAACTTTGACTTCTCTAAATTCATCGATACCAAAATTAGCAAACATTTCATTTTTTCTTTGTTTTGCAACTTCTGGATCAACATGATGTAGTTCACAGAAATAGTCATATAAAAAATTTGGTGTAAAGAAATCTTCTAATTTTAATTCACTCGTAAGAAATCCAATTTTAGAATGCACGACACTTGGATCATCTTTTATTGATACACCATCAATAGTTGCATCACCAGCATCTGGTTTAATTAATGCAGCAAGCATTCTAAGTGTTGTTGTTTTACCTGCACCATTTGGTCCAAGTAATCCATATATTTCCCCCTCATATGCACTAAATGATAAATCATTTACTGCCACTTTTCTTGTTTCGTTCGTTTTTTGAATCTTTCGTTGTTTCCTTGATAAATCAAAGGTTTTAACAAGATTTTTAACTTCGAGTAATTTATCCATCTTTTCCTCCTAATACTTTCTATTTAAAATTAAGCCTACAACGGCTAAGAATATTGTTTCTAATAAGATCATACCTGCAATAAATACTGATACGACTTGTAATGCTTCAATTGATCCTGATACGATAACTGCAACTACACTAAAGAACATATGGAAATAATAAGCTAATCCTAATTGTTTTTCCTTGATCATAATGTGTCTTTCATCTTGTTCTTTTATTTTCGCTTCAGCTAAGAACTTTTTGCTATTTAAAGCAATTAATGAAAACACAGTAACTGTAATACCGAATGAAAGTGTAAACCCACTCATATAATCGTTCATAAAATTAAATACTTTATCCAATGAAAAAGTAAATAATGACATTATCCCTACGAGTAATACAATTTGTAAGTATGTTCTAGTAAATCCTTTTTTCTTCATGTTTATTCCTCACCCTCATAAACAAATATATCTTCAATCTTTAAACCAAAATACAAAGCTATCTTAAATGCTAATACAATCGAAGGATTGTATTTGCCTTTTTCTAGAGATATGATTGTTTGTCTTGATACAGATAAGACTTGAGCTAAATCTTCTTGGCTTAAGTTTTTTTGTTTCCTAAGTTCTTCTAACTTATTTCTCATTCAATCACCTCAATGTTAAGTGTGCTTTACATTTTCTATTATACGCTTGTTTTATATAATGTCAAGCATGCTTTACATTGTATATAATAATATCAACGTTTTAAAATTTTCCCAAGCTCATTCATTTTATAATAGTAAGAAATGTACATTTCATCATCTTTAGTAATCGTAGTACTACTTAATTTTGCGTGATTAGCAATCCTCTTTATTTTATCGTTTACAGTAAATTTAACACCCTTATCTTCATATGACTTCATTAACCCACTGTAATCATTTCTTCCTTGTATTTGTGCGTATACAGATAAACTTCTTTTAATTTTGTTTATATCAGTAAATCCAAGTAAGTTATCAATTCTATCCAAGCCCAAACAATTTACATAAATCACGTCATTTGGCTTCATTTGTTTCACTTTATATATATACATGTCATTAGGGTCAGTATTACCTTGAAGAGCCTCTTTATCTCCATTTATATACTTATTTTGATTTTTTGAAATCAGAGATCTATCTCTCAATTTTGAAGGCCATACATCAGGTATTGGAAGAAATCTAGTTTTATCAAATGCTGATTCATCATATAATCTATAAAAAGGATTAATCAATACAAGAGTTCTATTATTAGAGATTGAAAACATATAGAAATTTTCTGTCATAAAATTATTTGCCATCAAAATAGGGAAATAGTAATATGCATTCCTCTTAATCTCTTCCTTAGTTTTTTTGGGGTTTAAAATTTTTTCTAACATGTATCCAACTTTAATAGCATCATTATTGATTGGTGGCATAAATCTTGTAACTTCGTGTTCAGATGTCATACCATTATCAATAACAATAAAATCTTCTCCAGATGATTTACTATCCCATACAGATAAATATCCTGCATTAAAATTGTAAGCCCATTGAACAGCTTTATTTGTAGCTTCTGGATGATTTTTAATATCCATAATGTTAGGAGATTCAAGAATACATTTCATAGTTCTCAACCAATACTCAAAAGTAGTTAAATCATCAGTATTTTTTTCTTCAAAACCTATTGATTCTTTCAATGCTTTTGCGACTTCAAGATTTCTATGTTGCATAAATTCTTCACCATTTATAACTCTAAACATCGCTATAAGTAAAAATTTCTTGGTGATGTTCAACTCTGTTCTAGTTAATTCAATTAATTTAGCAGGTTTTAGAATTTTATTATCTAAAATTTTAGCAAACTCATTCTCTAATTTATAATTTAGCATGTTCTCAATTTCTTGTGAGTAAAGTAGTTTGCTTGAAAAAGCTTTTGATAAATTAGCATCCTTCTTTAAATTTTTTTCTTTTATATTATATGTATTAATTTTCTCGTCAAATCTTCTTAGTATAAGTTTTGGTACATAGTGATTATCTTTTTTCATATAATACCCCCATTTATTTTATAATACTATTTTAACTTATCTTTAAATATAAATAAATAACCTACAACTAGTAGGCTATTATTTGTTTAATATTAAATTCTCTTCCACTAATCACTTTAAAATGATGACTATTACACTTTGGACATAATCCATTATGCTCCATCAAATTATATTGATACCCACATTCACAAATACCTATCGCTTTAATCACTTCTATTTTTAATTTCATATTTTTAAGAAATGATTGTTCAATAGCGATTGGATATACATCTTCGATATAGTGTGGTACGACACCTGATGCTTCACCAACTTCTAATACTAAAGTATCAATTTCAGTTAAGTTTTGTTCCTTATATATTTTTTCTATAGATTCAACAACTTGAATCACGATACCTAATTCATGCATTATGCACGTTTACCTGAAAGTTTAACTTTGACTTTTTTAACTGCTACTTTCACTTTACGTTTCAAAATGTTTTTAACAACATGCTTCTTAAGATCTAAATAAGTCACACCTTCTTCATCATATACACGTTTTAAAGTGATCGCGTCAAACTGACATTTAGTTGTACATTGGCCGCAACCCACACACATATAAGGATCAACTTTAGCTTGTCCACATTTTAAACATCTTGATGTTTCTAGTTTAATCTGATCTTCAGTTAAAACACCTGTTGGATCTCTAAACTCTTTGTGGATACCAAATGTTTCATCATGAGCTGCATGTTGTCTTGGGATATGATCATAACTTATTTCTTCTAAATTATCTTTGTCTAATGATATAAAAGGATTATGGAATCTACCGATTGTAAGTGATTGTCCTTTGTTTACAAATCTATGGATTGATATCGCTGCTTGTTTACCTGCAGCGATTGCATCAACTGCAAATCTAGGTCCAGTAACTGCATCCCCACCAGCAAATATGTCAGGTACTGATGTTTGCAGTGTTAACTTATCAGCGATAATCGCTTTATTAGGACGAATCTCAACTTGTTCTCTATCACTAAAGTCAACAGAGTCAATCATTTGACCAATTGATAAAATGATTGTTGATGTTTCAACTTCATATATATCTTCTTCATCATAGACTGGAGAAAATCTTCCTTCAGCATTTAAAGTAGATAAACATTTCTTAAAGACAATTGAAGAAACTTTATCACCATCAGCGTTTAATGCTTTTGGTCCCCAACCATTATAAATATCAACACCTTCTTCAATAGCTTCTAATATTTCTTCTTCTAATGCTGGCATGTTTTCTCTTGATTCTAAAGCAAACATAGAAACTTGATCTGCACCTAATCTTGTTGCTGCTCTTGCAACATCAATAGCAACATTACCACCACCAATAACGATGACATGACCCTTAAGTTTTTCTTGTGTATTCATATTTACTTTCTTTAAGAAATCAACAGCTGAAGTAACGTTATCTTTATCTTCGTTTTCTAAACCTAGGTTTCTGGATTTTTGAGCACCTATTGCTAAATAGAATGCTTCATAATCAGCAGAACGAAGTTCGCCAATTGTGATATCTTTTCCAATTTCAGTATTTGTTTTAAATTCAACACCAATTTCTCTTAAGATATCAATCTCTGCTTCAATCACATCTTTTTGTAATCTAAACGCTGGAATACCATACATCATCATACCACCAACATGTGACTCTTTTTCAAAGACTGTGACTTTATAACCTTCAACTGCTAAATAATAAGCACAAGTTAATCCTGAAGGTCCAGACCCGATGACTGCAATCTTCTTCTTATAGTCGTGTTTTACTTCTGGAATATAACGATGTTTTTCATGCATATCTTGTTCTGCAATAAATTTCTTAATATCATCGATTGCTACTGGATCATCAACCATACCTAATGTACATGCTTGCTCACATAGTCTTGGACAAATGCGTCCACATACAGCAGGAAATGGATTTGATTTTTTAATGAGTTTTAAAGCTTCTTTGTATTTACCTTCTGCAGCTAATTGAATATATGCAGGAATTGATATATGTGCTGGACACTCACTCTTACATGGTGCACCACCTGATTCAACATTTTGTTGTCTATTATATCTATAATCTTCATTAAACATATCCAATGTAAAATCTGTATCTCTTGGTGTATCTATTAATCTAAATTCTGGTAATGGTGTTTTTGAACAAAGTGATTGTCCTGCCTTAACGGCATTTGTTGGACAGTAATCAACACATTCAGCACAACCAGTACATTTATCTTCATTTACAACAGCAACATAGTTAGATCTAACCATATCTGCATTATAAAACATTTCTGCTGAACGAAGTGAGAAACATCCACATCCACAACAGTTACATATCGCATGTGTTTTTCCTGATCCATCTAGATTAGGAATTTGATGCATTAAACCATTTTCTTCAGCTTTTGAAATAATTTCAAATGCTTCTTCTCTAGAAATAGCTTTACCTCTACCAGTTCTAATATAATATTCAGCAGCATGTCCTAATTGAATACACATATCTTCTTTTAAATGTCCACAACCTTCTCCCATTGATTCTCTAGCTGTACGACATGCACAATCAGATACTGAAAATACTTCATTATCGTTTAGGTATTTAGATATTTCTTCATAATCTGCTCTTCTTGTTTCTGCCTTAATGGCAGTTTCAATTGGAATAACTCTCATTAATCCTTTACCAACAGGAAAAGCACCTGCAGTTTGAGGACCATGGACAATACCATAGTCATTAAATGCAACAGCGATATCAGGATGTTTTTCAACATTGGCTAAATTATTCGCCATCATTTCCATAACACCTGGAATCCATGTGTCATGCCAGAAAACATCTTTACCGTTTTCCGTATTCACAAATGATACACCAGCATCTGATAACTCTAAAAGTTTTTCATGTACATAATCAACATCTTTACCTGATAATAAAGCTATGTCTTCAGCTGTTTGATGTATTCTAAATTTTAAGTGTAGTGCAATCTCAGCCATTTCTTGAGTAACAACTGGTGCTAATATTTTATATTCCGGATCAAAAATAGTGATACCTTTTTTTGATCCCATTTTTTTACGACTTATTTTATTCGCTAATTTTAATACTAAATTTTCGCTCATGACTGCCACGCATCTATTTCAGTCCTTAACCATTCAACCCAAGGCTCAAAACCTTCTCCTGTTTTCGCAGAGATTGGCATTACCTTAATATTAGGATTGATTGCTTTCGCTCTAGCAGTGACTGCTTCTAGATCATAATCAAAGAATCCAATAGCATCAATCTTATTAATTAGTAGCACATCAACAACTCTAAACATCTTAGGATATTTAAGTGGTTTATCATCACCTTCTGGAACTGATAATATCATGACGTTTTTAGATGCACCTGTATCAAATGATGCAGGACATACTAAATTACCAATATTTTCTAATACCACTAGATCTAGGCCATCAGTATCTAATGTTTTTAATCCTTCTTCAGTCATTGATGCATCTAAGTGACACATACCTGCTGTATGCAGTTGAATGACTTTCGCTCCCGTTTTAGAAATAGTGATCGCATCAACATCTGAATCAATATCAGCTTCAATAATCCCTATCTTATAATCTGACTTTAAATTATTAATCGTTTGTACTAAAGTCGTTGTTTTCCCTGAACCTGGTGAAGACATTAAGTTTAATAAAAAGACCTTATTATCTTTGACTTGATCACGGACTTTTTGTGCTTTTTCATCATTGTTAGCAAGCACATTTCTTTGAATTTCAATTACTTTGAATTTATCCATGTGTTTCTCCTTTATATTTAATTAGATAACAATCGTTATGTTTTACTTTATTTATATCATATATAAAAGAAAAAGACAATATGAAATCGTCTTTCATATTGTCCAATTGTTTATTTATGATTATATATGTGATTTTATACTGCCAACTAATGCATCTAGTTGATCTATGTGTAAACAATGTCCCGCTTCCTTAAATTCAATAACAACAGGATTATTTAGTAATTCGATATTTTCTTCAATCATATCTTTAGTAACTACATTATCATCACTAGATAATGTTAGATAGATTGGACATTTTAGTTCTTTCATGCGACCATTACCTTTAGTATACAAGTTAGACTCACTTGATATATTAAAATTAACCCAACACCAATTGATATTCATTTGGCATCTTTCTTTTAATGTTTCTCTGATATATAAATCAAGTAATGTTTCATCTTCTAATGGTTTAACATGTAGTAATAGATTTTCCCATATGTTTTTAACAAATGGATAATCATCTCTTGCCAATGCATCAGGAACGTATTTCATACCAGAATCTTTTTTCATATGATCATAACTATCAAATACTGTATGTTTTAAAATATTTCCATCTTTATCTTTTCTTCTTGAATAATAACCTTTAACTGACATACCTTCAATACTAAATAAAGACTCCACTAAATCAGGACTGATTAATGCAAGTTCCATCGCCACACCAAAACCTGTAGACCATCCCATGACATGTGCTTTTTTTATGCCTAGTTGTTCACAAAATAAGAATATGTCAAAAGCTAATTCTTTAAGTTCAGTAAAGTCATGTGTAAAACTAGAATCTCCAAATCCTCTCATGTCAGGTGCGACGACATGATAATCATCTTTTAATGCATCAATTAATGTAATCATTGATGCTGATGAAGCCATATTACCGTGTATGAGTAATATAGTTTTTTCACTATGTCCTTTTTCAATATAAGCTAATCTCTCGCCATTGATTAACTCTACGTACTTCTTACCTACTTCAAACATTTCATTTTCCTCTTTCAATAGATTAAATAATCCCCATTATTTACCCCTATTCCATTATTAAAAACGATATATCATAAGTCTATGATAGCACAAACAATATTTATTTTCATGTGAGTTTTTTTAAATAAAAGTATTACATAAAAAATCAATTTATGATATATTAACTAGGAATGAAAATTTTGGTCATATTGGAAACATAATCTTCTTAAGATTTGAACAACACGAAATTTCAAATATTAAAAGGAGAAAGATTATGCCTCAGACAAAATTATCGAGACTTTTATTTACTATATTAATGTCAGGCTTCATGGTTTATATCATGGTTGTCTACAATATCTCTATCGGTATAGGTGGATTAACAAATAAAGTATTCTTATTCGCATTAGAAGAAATGGTCTTCATGTGGCCGATTGCAGCTATTTTAGAAATTCTATTTGTTGGTAAATTCGCTAGAAAAATCGCATTTAAGATTGTTAAACCAACTGATCGACCAATCGCAATCACATTAGCAATGTCTATATCTGTTGTATGGTTAATGTGTCCATTAATGAGTTTAGCTGCTACAATTCTGTTTAGTGAATTCAATGCTCAAATCATTAGTGTCTATTTCACTAAAGTCGTATTCAACTTACCTATGGCACTCGCTGCACAATTGTTTGTTGTTGGACCATTAGTTAGATATATATTTAAGTCATTTAACAAACCAAAAACTATAGCATCATAAAGAAAAGGAAACTATATCTAAATAGTTTCCTTTTTATCTATTATATATCCAATGATTGTTACTAAAGGTCCAATAGATAACCCTAAAGTAATATAGATCAAAGGTGTATCATTGTTAGCAAGCGTAATAGATGCAAATCCAAAACCGATGAGTAGCAACAAAGGTACTGCTATACTTTTTTGATAAAAGATCATAAGTAAAGCAACAAAACCAATAACGATCAATGCTATGACTGCAATCACAAAGATGATTGTACCAACGAGCGCTCCTAAACCGTTCTCTGGATCACTTAGATCATAACCTAGATATAACATGACTAATACACTTAATGTACTCAATGCAAGTGTGCCTAATGTAATAAAGAAACCTATCTTTTTAAACATATATAAACACCTCCGTTATTCACCTTGATTATATCACTAGGCATTTACAAATGTATATTTGAATTATTAAACACTAAATGTTTGTAAGGTGTTCCTAGATTTTACAATCTTGTAACTTCATGCTTCAAATTGATCTGATTAGATAAACTTTGGAAATAAGATGTTTATACGGCAAATGAGAACGCTGTATAATCAGAGTTTTAATTGTTTCCGACACACGAAGTTATTATTAATTCATAACTATTGTTAACAAATGTGATTACTTGTTGTATATATAAAAGGTCTCCTTCTGTCTAATTTTTATAAGATATGCATCTCTTACAAAAATAACCATAAGAAAACCTTAAATGAAGTTAAATCAAAATTGTTAAATATTTCATTCCATCTTTGACCATAGATATTTATATAAAAGAGTCTTTCTGTTTTTACTCAGGACAATTTCTCTAACTGTAAGTCCGATTAAAAATGGTAGTATAATTATAGTATAAAATAAAATAATTTCAGGATGAATTAATTCTGCAGTCAAAATTTGATTAAACAAATGCAATCCCACAATAAAACCATAAACAATAGGAATGAATGATAAGTCTTTTAGTGTGAATGATTTTAAATAATTATTCAATAAAACACTTTGTATTAATTTATTTCTAGTTTTCATTATATAATTACTATGATTTTTTGTTTTAATATAATCACTCAATAATTCATTATAATATTCATAAGTAAATAATTTGTTTTTAGTTTTATTTTTTTTAAAAGGCAAACTGTATAAATGTTCCATTCCAATGATTGTTGAATGTATTTCAGCGTATTTATCTAAATTTATCTTATTTTTATAAGTCTTTAAATAAAGTTTAGTTTTGATTTCTAAAATATCTTATACCCATCAGTTATTTTGCCACTCAGAGATATTACTCTAATCATAAAATAACAAAACAAAACAAATATTATAATGGTATCTAATGTGCTAATGTTGTCAATGACATCTAATTTTAGACTGGGATATATCCAAATACTTAATAGTAACGCAATAGCTAAATATATAATGAAACCTATCACATTTTGTATGTTTATCTTCTTCTTAGTCATTTTTACTCCTAATTTGTTTCAATATATTTATATTGTACATAAATAATCACATTTTAACAAAATATTTTAAAAAACACACCAATTAAGGTGTGTTTATCATTAAAACTTATCAAATAATATATTTTCATCTTTCATGTCATGACTAGATAAAACTCTAATACATGCATCAATCATCCCAGGAGAACCACATAAATATGCTTCAGCTTCTGTTAGATCTTTAGTGTTTCTATCAACAACATCAGTAATTAATCCAACTTCTCCATCCCAATTATCTTCTTCTTTAGGTTCTGATAATGCTGGAATATATTCAAAATTAGGATATTCTTTTGCTAATGCTTCAAACTCTTCAGTATAGTATAAATCTCTTTTTGATCTTGCACCAAAGAAGTATTTAACTTTTCTTGGCATACCTTCTGCTTTCAGTCTAGCAAGAATAGATCTAATTGGAGCTTTACCTGAACCACCAGCAATACAGATCATATCTCTGTCTGATTCTTCTCTTAAGAAGAAATCACCATAAGGTCCAGTAATTGTTAATTTATCTCCTACTTGAAGTGCTTTATGAACAAATGTTGTTGCTTGTCCATTAGGGACATATCTAATAAGTAATTCAATATTTGATTTATCTTTTGGATCACTTGCGATTGAATAAGCTCTAACAACATCAATACCAGGTACAGTAATTTGTACATATTGTCCTGGTTTAAAATCCATTTCAGCTGGATCAATCAAGTGAAATCTAACTAATTTAATATCATATGTTAAATCTTCGACATGTGATATTTCTGTTTTAAATTCTTTAGCAGATAACAAGCCTTTAGGTAATACAATCTTCATATTGTCATAAACTTTAGTTTGACATGAAAGATGAACACCTTCTGCTTCTTCCTCTTTTGTGATAAATGCTTCTTCAGTTGGTTTTAAAGGTGTGACATCATCTAATAGTCTAACCTTACAAAAACCACAAGTTGCTTTACCACCACAAGCTGATGGGACAAATATTTTTTCTTCACTAAGTGCATTTAACACAGTATCATTACCTTGGAAAGGAATGACTGTATCATCATTAATGTGAATATTCTTTTCTTTATCTCCACCCATGAGTTTCTCAATTAAAATAAGAACCCCTGAAATAATCAGCATGAAGCCTATTAAAATCCCTGGTAAAATTAACCAATCCATCATACGCCTCCTATACTAATCCTGTAAAGCCCATAAATGCAAGGGCTAATATACCTAACATAAAGAACACAATCGCTTTACCACGTAACCCTTTAGGTGGGTTTGTAATCTTGTGCATCTTTTCACGTAAACCAGCAACTAACACAATCGCTAATAACCAACCAACAGATGATCCAAATGCGAATGAAGTTGTTTGTAAGAAATTATAGTCTCTATTCACAAAGAATAATGAAACGGCAAGTACCACACAGTTTACAGTAATCAGTGGTAAGAATATACCGAAAGCATTATATAATTTTGGAATAAACTTCTCTAAGAAGATTTCTAAAATTTGAACAGTTGCTGCAATTGTAATAATGAATACTAATAATGAGATATACTCAGTATTGGTATTTTTTAATAATACATAAATAGGATAGTTGATCATCGCAGTGATTGTTACAACAAACACAACAGCAATCCCCATACCTTTAGCATTTTTAACATTTGTAGATATCGCAATTAATGGACACATCCCTAAGATGAATACTAATGCGATATTATTATTTAAAATTGATGATAAAAATAATTCAAATAAATTCATATAAGTATCCTCCTTTAAATAGCTTCTTCAAAGTTCTTAGTCCATTGTCTGAGACCCCAGATAAATAAACCAAGAATGAAGAATCCACCAGGTGCCATAGCCATAACTACCCAGTTTGTCCATGTATCAGGCATCACTTGCATATTTAGTAATGTACCAAACGCTAATACTTCACGTACAGCAGCTGTTAATACTAAAATTAAAGTGTAACCCATACCACTAGCAAAACCATCAATGATTGAGTATTTAACAGGGTTCTTAGCAGCAAACGCTTCTTGTCTACCCATAACAATACAGTTAGTAATAATTAATCCTGTATATGCCCCAAGCGCTTCAGCGATTGTTGGGAAATATGCTTGTAGGAAAAATTGAACAACAATAACAAATGATGAAATAATCACCATGTATGTAATCATTCTAACTTTTGATGGAATAAAATTACGAATAAGTGAAACCATAAGTGATGATGCCATCACAACAAATGTTACACCTAAACCCATCGCTATCGCATTTTCAACTTTATTTGTTACAGCTAAAGCAGAACAAATACCTAATACAGCAATCGCGATTGGATTTTCCATTGAGATCCCATTTTTTAAAATATTATAAGGTTTTGTATATTTAACTCTTATCCATTTCATTAAATTTGACCTCCATATCCTTCTTGATTCCAAACAAACATTGCATAAGTATATGCTTGGTTAAGCATATCTTGGAATGCTTTTGATGTACGCGTCGCACCAGTGATGGTATCAACTTCGTTATCAGCGTTTGGAGAATCATCTTTATTAATTTCTAATTGAGGTGTCATAATTACACCTTCAAAGTTTGCAAGATATTGAGGTGTTGCAACCACTGCACCTAAACCTGGAGTTTCAGCTTGTGCTAAAACTGCAATTTTTCTAATGGTTACTAAATCAGATTCTAGTGTAATAACACCTGAGATTGTATCCCAAACACCACCACCAGAATATTCAAATGATACGGCACCATCTTCTGTATCAACATAGAACGTCATATTATCATCTGTATCTGACTCATAATTTATGACTAAAACTTCTTCATCAAATACATCATTCACATTACCTGTTGTATATGCGATACCAAATCCATCTAGAATCGCAGATTTTAATTTAACATCTGCGTTCTCAGCAATTCTATCTTTAGTAAATTCATATGAACCTAATAATAAGACTGAGGTTACTGTTCCTAATATAAGGATGAAGATAATAAGTTTAAGATTCTTACTCATTAACAACACCTTCTTCCTTCTTTTCACCTGAATCAAGTAATGAACCAACTGCGTTCATTAAAATAACAGCGAAGACTGTACCTTCAGGGAATGTACCAAAGTTTCTAATTAAAACAACAAGTAAACCAATACCTGCACCATAGATCAAGCGACCCATTGGTTTAGCAGGTGCTGATACGGGTTCGGTTGCTACAAAGAATGCAACAAACAATAGAGAACCTGTAAATAATGAATAATATGGATTAGCAAATGTATTTGGTAATGCATAATATCCAACTAATGTTACTAAAAAGACAGTACCTAAAACACCAACTGGTATACGCCAATCAATCGTTTTAAATGCTATCATTAATAAACCAAGTAATAAGATACCTATTCTAAATGTCTCACCTATTGAACCTGGTGTAACACCAAAGAACAAGTCACCAAATGAATAAGTAAAATCAACACTACCACTAATTGCTCGATTAAGAAGTGATAATGGTGTTTGCGTACCTACGATACCAGTTACTGGATCTAACCATGCTGTAGAAATATATTGTGGGAATGATATAGTAACAAATAAAATACCGACTAACGCAGGATTGAATACTGTATGTCCATTACCTCCAAAAATAGATTTTCCAAAGAAATATCCAAAGAATGAACCTACACCCGCAATCCATAATGGCACTGTTGGTGGTAATAATAGTGTTAACACCAATGGTGTAATAAACCAAAACTTATCGAATTCTAGTTTTCTAACCTTAGAAAACAACAATTCAACAAGTGCGGCAACGACTATTGTAACGACTGCAACTAAAAAGACATATGCGCCAAAAATAAAAGCTGCGGCAACGAGTAAAATAAAAAGTGAAATCGAGACAATCAATTGATTTTTTGATGTCAGAGATTTCGCGTAAACGTTGCTATTTGTTTCTGTCATGAAAATCACCTTTTCCTCTAAAATTTTTCATATTTTTATTATACTTTTATTCTATCAAATGATATGTGAAAACCCTATCAATGTGTTTTATAAATTAAAAAAATATAAATTCTTAATTATAATTATTAAAAAAGCCCCATATCCATAGATATGAGACTACATTATTTATAAATTAGCTACATTTATTTTTTCTTTATGAACCAATGTGTATTCACGTGTTTTAATGTATATTTGTTTTTAAGTTTTGAGTTAAAGAACGGTAGTGATTGTTTGTTTTTAGCACCAAAGTTTTTTGGTGAGAAATCTTTCATTTGATTCTTTAACATATTGATTACATAAGAGAAATCTGCAAATCCATCTTCATCATGATTTTTGTCAATAATCTTATTGACTCTATTAACTAATTTAGTAATATCATCATCTTCTGGTTTTTTAACATTCTTCGTTTGTTTGATTGGTGCTGAAATCTTTTCAACACTAATGAAATCATTAAAGACATTCATATATGTGTTAGATGCTTTATTATCACCTGCACCAATGACATATTTATCATTTTTTTGTAGTTGTAATACAAGCGGTGTGAAGTCACTATCTGATGTTGCTAAACAAATCGTATCAATATAATCTTTAGATAATAAATTCATTGCTTCAATCGTCATTCTAATATCAACAGCATTCTTACCTTTTGAATATGCGATTTGACTCATTGGTTCAATACCGTACTTGATAAATTTTTCTTTGATTGTCCCATCTTTTAAATTAGAGTAGAATGCATGTTTAATTAAAATATCCCCGTAATCATTTAATTCATCTAATAATATCGCTAAGTACTCTTCTTTATTAAAGTTATCGTAATCAATAAGTAATGCTATTTTCTTTTTAGTTTCAGTCATATATACTCACTTTCGTTTTATCGTATGTTCTATATTTATTATACACTATCTGATTAACTTAGAAAAATAGACAAAGGTTGTTATTTATATTAGTTATTATAATGTGTGATATCAACGATAGATTTTGATATACTACACATGAAAAAACAAAAGGAGTATTTTATGACATTTAAATTAAAGCTTGTAATGAGAAATTTTGATACTTATGAATTAAGTAAAAAGACTTACGAAGATATTCTTTCCAATCTTTCAAATAGTGAAACAAAACCTTTACTAACTAAAGCGTCTATTTCAAATTTCTTAGGATCATCATTTGATGTATCTGAAGAAATCAATCATGATAATAACGTTATATCGATCATTGTTGAAAAATTATCGTAAAAACTAACGACTTTTAGTCGTTTTTTTTATGCATTAATTCATCTTTAATGACACCTTTATTTAGATTTGATATAATGTGATTACAAATATATAAGATTCAACATGACAAAACTAATTATTTAAAGGAGCATCCTATGCATACATTAGAATTCGAAAAGAATCTTCATTATTTATCAATTGAAGAAATCAAAACAGAATGGTCAAATACATATCGAAGTGATGGAAAACCTGATTGGTCTCACATCTTTCCCTATTATAGTGATCATATTTTTTTTAAAGATGCCATCCAAGAAATTAGAGGTATCGAAGATTTTACTAAAATGACAAATAGACTCACTAAACGCTGTAAGAGTTTAGAGATGGATATTAAACATATGATTAAAGATGATAAAATCATTTTTATGGAATGGACAATGACCATGAAGTTTAGAATTTTCCCTAGATCTTCTATTTATGGTAGTTCTCGTTTAACATTAAGCGATGATGGCAAAATATTAGAACAACGCGATTACTACGATTTATGGGGAGATATGTATCGAAGAGTACCTGTTTATCGCGGTATTTATAATTGGTTCATGAGAACCTTCTTTGGGTAGGTGATTTGATGAAATGGCCAGAACAATTACAATTTATACCAAATGGACGATTACCTCAAAAAACAAGCGATAAACCAATGGATGGTTATACGTGTATCATTACAGGTGCGACTTCTGGTATTGGTAAATCCACATTAATTAAATTTGCTAAAATGCATGCTAAAAAGTTAATTATGGTTGTTAGAAATAAAGAAAAGGCAGAGCCAATCAAAGAAATGATTGAATCTACATATCAAACATCCGTTGATATCGTGATTGCTGATTTTTCTATCTTTGATAGTGTTAGAAAAGCTGCTCTTTATATAAATCAACATTATGACAAAATTGACATTTTAGTTAATAGTGTTGGTATCCATTCAACGAAAAAGAAAATGAGCGCTGAAAATATTGAGTTAGTATATACTACAAATCATTTAAGTGTCTTTCTTTTTACCATGTTATTAAAACAAAAATTAATCGATAGTCGTCCATCTAGAATCATTCAAGTGAATTCTGAAGGACATCGTTTTTATAAAACAAGATTAAATGATTTAAACTTTAAAAAACATATTTATACAGGACTTAGAAGTTATGGTGCATCTAAGACTGCACAATTATATACTGTATATGAACTTGCAGAAATGTTAAAAGATTTAGGTGTTACAGTGATTGCGATGCACCCAGGTGCAGTGAAAACGAACATTGGCCAAAACAATGGATTCCTATATCGCTTGTTCTCAAAAGTTTTTACTTCTCCTATGTTAAAAGATGTATCTATATCATCTGATGCTATTTATTATTTAGCAACTGATGATGAAGTTATATCAAACAGTGGTAAGTTTTATAATCTAACAAATCTAGAACTTCCTGCTACACATGCAAGAGATGATGAGATGCAAAAAGCTGTATTTGAATCTAGTCTTAAATTAACAGGTTTATATAAGGAGTGATTTTATGCACGACGTTGTCATTGTTGGTGGAGGTATTGCAGGATTAACAGCTGCAGCATATTTAACAAAAGCTGGCAAATCTGTAAAGCTTCTAGAAAAAGGTGATAAAGTTGGTGGTTTAGTATCAACTTTCAACTATAAAGGTTTTACATTAGATGGTGGTATCAGATCAATTGAAAATTCTGGTATAGTTTTTCCTATGCTTAAAGATTTAGGCATCACTGTGCCATTTAAGCGAAGTGTCGTCTCTATGGGTTTAGTTGATAAAGTCATTAAGATTGAAGAGAAAGATGCTGTCATTAAGTATCAAAATTTATTGATAGAAAAGTTTCCTGATAATGAAAAAGAAATTAAGAAAATCATGAAAACAATTCTTAAGTTAATGAACTATATGGATATTTTATATGGTATCGATAATCCATTATTCTTAGATTTTAAACGTGATCGTAAATATTTATTAACTAAAATCCTTCCTTGGATGTTTAAGTTTTTATTTACCGTTGGTAAAATTAAAAAGTATAGAACACCAATTGAAACCTATATTTCTAATATCACAGAAAATGAATCTTTAAATAATGTTATTGCTCAACATTTTTTCAACCAAACACCGACGTTTTTCGCACTAAGTTATTTTAGTCTATATCTAGATTACAACTATCCTTTAGAGGGTACAGGTATGTTAATTGATAAAATTAAAACTTATATCTTAGAACATGGTGGAGATATTCAAGCAGATACTGAAGTTATCTCAAATGATATTTATAAAAAAGAAATCACAGATCAAGATGGTAATCGATATGCTTATGATAAATTAATATGGGCAGCAAACCTAAAACACTTATATAACAACTCAAATATTGATAATATAAAAGAAGCCACTGATTTTCAAACATCTATTAAAGACTTGCGTGGTGGCGATTCAATTCAAACAACTTATATGTTAACAAATCTAGATCCATCATATTTTAATAACATATGTACACCTCACTTCTTCTATACACCAACACTTAAAGGTGATGGTGCGTTTAAGAAAGTTTTAAATGATGTGATTAAATCAAATGATCAAGATAAGATGTTTGATTGGATCAAATCATATTTAGAAAATACAACGTTTGAGATTTCAATTCCTTCTGCTAGAAATGAAGCACTAGCACCAAAGGGGAAATCAGCACTTATCGTTTCAGTATTAATGTCATTTGATTTAGTTAATCACTTAAGGTCAGAAGGCTTATATGATACATACAAGAAAACAACTGAATCATTGATGGTTGAAATTTTAAATGATTCTATATTTCCTAAATTAAAAGAAAATATCATAGAAACATTTAGTTCATCGCCATTAACCATATTATCAAGAACAAACAACACAGATGGTGCAATTACTGGATGGGCATTTACAAATCCAATCATGCCATCAGTAACAAGCATGTTAGGTATATCTAAATCACCAATCACACATATACCAAATACTTATCAAGCAGGTCAATGGTCTTATAGTCCTGCAGGTCTTCCAATTAGTATCTTAACTGGAAAGATGGCAGCTGATAAAGCTTTAAAAGATTTGAAATAACAAAAACACCTCAAATGAGGTGTTATTTTTTATATTGATTCAATTGTTTTTACATCTTCATCTGATAATTCAAAATCAAATACATCGATATTAGATAATTGATGATCCTCACTATGACTCTTAGGAATCACGATCAGTCCTTTATTCACTTGATAGTTTAAAACAACTTGATTCCAATCTTTATGATATTTCTTACCAATATTAATAAGTACTTCTTTAGTTTCATCAGGTAATTTAGTTAAAGATTGATATGCTTCAGGTGTAACACCTAAATCAAAACATGCATCAATCCATGTTTGTTGTTCATGTCCTGGATATGATTGAAATTGATTAACCGCTGGTTTAATGGTTGATCTATCATATAAATATTTAAGTTGATCAGGATTAAAATTAGAAACACCAATTGATTTAATCTTTCCAAGTTCCACAGCTTTTTCTAATACTTTCCAAACCCTAACGATATCATCTAGGTCATCCCATGGCCAGTGAATTAAATATAGATCCATATAATCTAGTTGTAATGCTTTTAATGAATTATCAATAGTTTGCATGACTAATTCATCAGTACCATTAAATTCTTTTTCATGAGGAATCTTAGATGTCACAAAGAATTCACTTCTAGGTAACCCTGATTCTATGATTGCTTTTCCAATTACTGATTCATTACGATATGCAACAGCTGTATCAATTAAACGATACCCCAATTTAAATGCTGATAATAATTCTTTAGTATCATCATTAATCTTACCCATATAATCTCTATTCTCTTTACCGAATGTGTTCGTACCTGTACCAAGTTGTGGGATTACATACCCACTATTTAAAGTTAAATAAGTCAAAATATCATCTCCTTTATACTTACCCTTATTTTAACACTGAAACTGGTGATATTTAACATGAAAGCATTTATGTCATAATAAAGCATGAAATCACACACGAAAAATATCCGTTTTTCCATCAAAATTAACCCATTTATAACCGCATAGGCAAGCGGTTATTTCAGGTTTTTAAACATGATGAAAACATTATCAAAAATTTTGTGAAAAAAAGTTGATTAAAAGTATTGTATTATTTGAAAAATGATATATAATATTATCTCGTAAATTAAAAAATAATAAAGGAGGCCAACCTTGGAAAAAAAACCTCTCATTGAGCTGATCAATATCAGCAAAATCTATGATGATGAAGCAGTTGTCAAAAGTATCAATTTAACAATTTATGAAAATGAATTTGTGACGTTACTTGGACCATCTGGTTGTGGGAAAACAACAACGCTTCGTATGATTGGTGGGTTTATTAACCCTGATGAGGGCATGATGATTATCGATGGAAAAGACTTTAGCGATATGCCTCCTTATGCGAGACCTATCAATACAGTATTTCAAAAGTACGCATTATTCCCACACTTAAATGTCATTGACAATGTGTCATTTGGTCTACACCATAGACCATTATCTTATCTTTCAGATTTTTATAAAAATCAATTACAAGATAAAACCTTAAAAGGTAAAGCTTTAAAGAAAGCCATTGATGATCTTATTTATGAAGATGCAAAAGCGATGTTAAAACTTGTTAAACTTGAAGGTTATAACGAAAGAAAAGTTGACCAACTATCAGGTGGTCAACAACAAAGAGTCGCACTTGCTCGTGCGTTAATCAATAGACCAAAGATTCTTCTACTTGATGAACCACTTGCTGCACTTGATTTAAAATTAAGACAAAACATGCAATATGAATTAAAAGAAATGCAACACAAATTAGGTATTACATTTATCTTTGTAACGCATGATCAAGAGGAAGCGATGACAATGAGTGATCGTATCGTCGTCATGAGAAATGGTAATATCGAACAACTTGGCACACCTAAATCAATATATAATGAACCACTTAACAGATATGTCGCTAACTTTATCGGTGAAACAAATATCTTTGACGGTGTGATTACTGGTGACCACGAGGTAACATTCTTAAACTCTAAATTTAAATTTGTCGGATACGATCAATTTAACATTGGAGAAAAAGTTGATGTTGTCATTCGTCCTGAAGACTGGGATGTTGTAGATTACGAAAAAGCCACAATTCAAGGTGAAGTAACATTCTCACTATTTAAAGGTGTTCATAATGAAATGGTCGTTAAAGCATATGATAAAGAAATGACTGTTAATGATTATGAATATTACAATGTTGGTGAAACTATTGGATTAAAAGTGGATCCTTATGAAATCCATTTAATGAAGGTAGAATCAAATGAATAAGCAATATAGAAGATTAGCAACACCATATATCATATGGTTGTCAGTGCTTGTGTTTATCCCAACGCTTGCTTTAATACTTCTAGGCTTCACAAATCTTACATCTAGTATCGTCATTTCAAATGTTCAATTAACATTTTCTAACTTCTCTTTATTTAAAGAGGTATCTATACGCACAGGATTTAGAAACTCATTCATTTATGCATCACTAACAACAATCATTAGTTTCTTCTTAGGTTACACACTCGCATATATCATTTATAAATCTAAATTTAAAAATAAATTTATGATCATGACATTAATGATTCTACCGATGTGGTCAAACCTAATCTTAAGAATTGATGCACTAGCAAATATCATGAGTGAAAATAATATCTTAGTAGAAATGATTGGATTTTCACCACTTAGAGGACTTATAGGTACTCCAACCGGTATTTTAATTGGTATGGTATTCACTTATGTGCCATTTATGATTCTTCCAATATATACAGCATTAGAAAAGATTGAACCAGCATTAGATGAAGCTTCTTCTGATTTAGGATTAACACCAATTAAGACATTTTTATTTGTAACATTTCCTTTATCAGTCAAAGGTGTTGTTACCGGTGCAATCATGGTATTCTTACCAACATTCTCAGGATTTGCTATTCCAAAGATTCTATCTAAAGGTAATATGATCTTCTTAGGTAATATTATTGAAAATAAATTCAATTATACAGTCTATAATGATGGTGCATTATTATCAGCATCTATCCTTCTATTTATTTTTATCGCAATGTTCTTACTTAGAAAATTCGATAAGGAAGGAGAAACATTATTATGACATATCCTAAAGCCAAATTACAAGACTATGGCTATAAGCAAATCAAACATATTAAACCTATCTTAAAAACACTCGCGATTATATTTGCAGTTATCATGATCTTCATGTTATATCTACCAATTATCGTGATTGCCATTCAATCAGTTAATTCATCAGTCATTACTTCTAAGTTTGATACATTCACTTTAGAATGGTATATCAACATATTTAATGAAGATGATTTAATGAATGCAATTAAAAATACGTTTATCGTATCATTGATTGCAACTACATTAGCAACAATCTTAGGTACTATCTTTGCCATTGGTATTGATAGACTTCCTAAAAAAATAAAATCACGCATTGTTTTCTTAAACAATGTGCCTATCTTAAACGCGGATATCGTTACAGGTTTCTCACTCATGATTATGTTTAGATTCCTAATGATGATTTTCCCAAATATCTTTGGTTTAACAACTCTAGTTCTTGCCCATTTATTCTTCACACTACCATACGTGATTTTAAGCGTCTTACCTAAATTAAAAGAGTTAGATCCTAACTATATAGACGCTGCAATGGATTTAGGTATAAAACCAATGAAAGCTATCTACCTTGTCGTACTACCTGCAATTAAAGCTGGTATTCTATCAGGTATGATCTTTGCATTAACAATGAGTATTGATGATTTCGTTATTTCATTCTTTAACACAGGTGCAGGATTTGATAATCTATCAATTTGGATCTATGGTGTGCTTGGAAGACGAAACTTAACACCATCTGTTTATGCATTCTCTACACTATTAACCCTACTCACAGGTGTAGGTTTAATTACAACAAATATCATACAAAGAAAAGGAAAAAAGAAAAAATAAATGAAAAAAATTTATCTTTTGTTGCTAACAGTTGTAGCAACGATCTTCTTAGTTTCATGCAGTAGTAAACCAACATTACGCATCCTTAACTGGGGTGAGTATATTAATGATGAGGTTGTTTCTAATTTTGAAGAATTAACAGGTTATAGAGTTATTGTCGATGTTACAGACTCTAATGAATCATTTTATTCTAAAATTAAATCAGGGACAACAGCTTATGATATTGTAGTCCCATCAGATTACATGGTTGAGAAGTTTGTTGATGAAGACATGCTTTATGAATTAGATTATAGTTTATTACCTAACCGTGATGAAGTTACTTATATGTCAGGTGTTGAAAATATTTATACATCAATGGCATCTACTACTTTAGCTCGTACAGGTGAAGAAGTTGATTATACAGATTATGCAGTGCCTTACTTCTGGGGATCATTTGGTATTATTTATAATAACCGTGTTGATGGTCTAGAGGAAGCTTTAGAAGCAAATGCTTGGGGTGCTTTATTTGATCCTGAGTTAGCACCTGCTGGTGTAACTCGTGGTATGTATGACGTTCCACAATTTGCTTATGCTGCTGCATCATTCTATTTAGAACAAGACATTAACGTATTAACAAATTCATCTCTTGCTGCAGCACAAGCTGCAATCAGTCAAGCTAACTTTAGCGAATGGGGTGATGATATGTTAAAACGTAATGTTGAAAGTAATAACCTAGATTTAGCATTCTCATATACTGGTGATTATCTTGATCGTTTATACATTCAATTAGATGAAGGTAGAACAATTGAACAAGTTCAAGCAGATTTCAATATCTTTATTCCAGATAATACATTAGTATTTATTGATAACTTAGTCATTCCTAAAACATCTAAACAATTAGAGATGGCTCATGAATTTATTAATTATATGTTAGACCCTGAAGTTGTAGCCCTAAACTCTGAAGTTGTAGGTTATGCAACAGGTTTAGTTGAAGCATACGATATCATTGTAAGTTATGTGAATAGTGAAGACGCTTGGTATAAAAACTGGGCAACTGCTTATCAACTATATTACAATAAAGATGCATCTACAAATCTAATCCCACTTACTTCATTATCAGCTGACGCAATTGATCAAATCAATACGATGGTTGATAACGTTAGATCTTAAGTAAAACTATAAAAGGCTGAAACAATTGTTTCAACCTTTTTTTGTTATCTTGTTAATTTTATGATCATATCTTTATGTTTCGGATATGCTTTTAATAATTCATCTCTCTTGAACAACTTAAAATCATCATAAGTAAATCCTGGAGATACAACACAACTAACAATTGAAAAACCTTGATCAACATAAGATGCAAATATATATCCTTTAGGAACAACATAAAATAGTTGTTCTCCTTTATCTATATCAGATCCTAAAACAACATCCTTGATTTCTCCACTAGGATCAATCATTGATATATGCAAAGGATTACCTTCGTGATAATACCAAATCTCATCAGATGTTAATCTATGATATGCAGAAAAATTATTTTCATCTAATAAAAAGTAAATACTTGTACAAATTGAATTGTCGTTGATTTTATCATCACTTTGATATGTTTCTCTAAACCAACCACCTTCAACATGTGGTTCTAATGCTAATTTTTTAATCCATGCCTCTTTATTCATCTTGTTAACTCCATTCATCTAAAAAGCGATCATCTTCAAATATGTCTAACTTAATTTCATTTTCATCTAAATATGCTCTTAAGTCTTCTTCTAATTTTAACACATCATCAGCATGCTTATCTATTTGATTTGGATTAAAATATCTACAGATATCTAAATCAAGATTTACTTGATGTTTAATTGTATTTAGTTCATCTTGCATACTGACCATTGTAATAAACATATACCAAGTATCATGTTCTTCTTTAGCTTTCTCTATTTTTCTAAAATTAGATACGAACTCTTCAAACCATGATTTCAACTCTATTTGTTCGCTATAAGTTTCTCTTTCAACATCTTCATCTATAACTATCTCTTTATTAAATCTATCACATACATATTTACATACTAAATAAATATATTCAACAGGGTCTTCCTGTTGATCAATAGACATGAGTAAACTATGTTTAAATACTTCTTCACCTAACTCATCTAGGACAAACATCAAATCCTTCGGTCCTTTTTTTAAATATGTATGATGACTATATATAACAGCATAACTAAGCGATATCACTGTATGTGCTTTATAAATCAATTCATTAGGATATTTTTTATATAAAGATAAATTTTTTATTGCTTGATCTAATTTATGACCTACAACTTTTTGCATAAATTCATGATCTCTTAAATGCATATGAAGTTTGTTTTTAATGTCTTTGAAGTGATGCAGATCAGATTCACTATGGTTATAGATGATTTTTGAATGATCAAGTAATGCACATAAATCTTCTTCTATATACGCAATACCTTCTAATCTATCCCATGAGATTCCAAATAAGTCATATCCAACATTTTTATAAACGAATGTTTTGGATAGTCCCCATCCTCTATCTGTTTTTGGAACAAAAAACATATCAATATCCGATCCTTCATTATGGGTGCCAGTATGATATGAACCATATAAAACTACAAGTGCGATATCATCTTTAAAATCTTTCTCAATTTTATTTAAGATCCAATCCATGTATTTCTTATCAAAATTCATAAGTCCACCACCTTTAACTTGATTATACACCCAATAAATAAAAATCCACGTCTTCAAGGCGTGGTTTTTCTCACAGCCTACAAGGCTGATTACTGGCGACCCCCATTTGAGGGTCTTTTTATTTGCCCAATTGCCTTTGTCACTCTTACTTACCCGTAAACGGGTCTTTATATTCTTTTAGACTTCTCTTATCTTTTACTTGATCTTCAAGTTCTTGATTTCTGATATAGTTTTGTACTGTTTTCTTGTTTAGACCTACGGTCGAAACGTAGTAGCCTTCTGACCAGAAGTGGCGACTCCCATAGTTGTATTTTAGATTTGCATGCTCGTCAAATATGATCAAGCTACTTTTTCCTTTCAAATATCCCATGAATGAACTTACTGCGAGTTTTGGTGGTATCTTGACGAGCATATGTATGTGGTCACTCATAGCGTGTGCTTCGACAATCTCAACCCCTTTGTATTCACAAAGGCGTCTCAAATACTTCCCAATATCTGATCTTAGTTTCCCATAGATTGCTTTCCTTCTATATTTCGGACAAAACACTATGTGATATTGGCAGTTCCATTTTGTGTGTGATAAACTACTAGTGTCATCGTTTCTTTTAGACATTGATGATAGAATCCTCCTTGATTTTATTGGTGTAAGGCAATTGGTCATTACCATTATACCAATCAAGAGGATTCTTTTTCTTTAACGCTTCCGCTCTTCCGGTCTCACCCGCATAGCAGGTGGTTTTATGTTACTCTACGAGCAACATAATAAAAAAGATGCCTTTGTTTAGGCATCTTAGATATTTATGATTGTTAATGTTTATAACAGTATTCATCTCTTATCTGATATAAAACAGCGATGGTTACACCAGATACAATGATACTTAATATTGATATATACATATTAAACTGGCCAATTTGAGCTAAAACTTGTCCTGTTAAAGTAGGATCAACTTCTTGTCCTGAAAGAAAATCATATAAAAATGTAATGATACTTATTACTAAACCTATCCAGTATACTACGATTATTTTTTGTGGATCCGGTTTTGATACCTTTGTACTATATAAATTTGATTTAATACCTTCTAAGAATTCTAATACAATTTTAATGATATAAAACGCTAATGCAAATATCGCCCCAATAAATCCAAGTAAAAATAAACCTAAGAAGAAACTTGCAATAAGCACTGGCAATAAAGTAAATATGGTGATTACACCAACAATAACTAAAATACCAATACCAATCTTAGTTAAAATTAATAGCATATCAATGCCCTTAATGGTCTTTTGATAATCTTTTATTTTAGCCCCAAAGTAAGTTAATAAAAAAGCCGATGGCGTTAATGCACTAATGATAATACCAATATAAAATAAAACTCTTAAATTTCTCCATTCAAATGTACGCCCATTTTGTAAAGGCATTGATATATCAAGCCCAGATAACATAATAAATACAATTGTAGTCATGATAAACTGTAAAACCATCAAACTAACTAACAGTAACATTTTGTTTCCGGATAGTATACTTAATAACTGATCATTTCCTTCAATGATTGGAGAGTTAGTATCATATCCTTGCTCAAATCTTTCTTGTTCTTCTTTTTCATCGTCAAAACGAAACATTATAAATCCCCCTATATTTATTGTAATTTTATATATATTATAAGATTAACTCTAGACTTTGTCAAACTTCGTTCATTTTCTAAATGGTGATTTGAATCTTTTTGAAAACACTTGCATAAAAAATAGCTATTCGCTATAATTTTTATAACTATCATAGTCACGAAAGGCATTTAAATATGAAAAAAGAACGTAAGACCCTTCAAGAAAAATTAGCATCAAGACGCGTCAAAAAACCACCGTTACTTATTTACCTATTATTAGCGAATATTTGGAAAGTCATATTTATGAGAAAATATAATATTAATTATCATTATGAAATTAATATTAAAGATTATAAAGGACCATATATTGTCGTATCTAATCATGCATCACGTGTTGATTATTTATATACAGGACTTGCTTTTTTACCACATAGATTATCTTATGTGGCAGGGTATAATGAATTCTTTAGATCACATCTTGCATTTATCTTTAGATTATTACAAGTCATCCCAAAGAAAAACTTTGTGCCTGAAGTATCTGCGATTATCAACATTGCTAGAATCATTAAGAAAAAAGGAAGAGTTATTATATTCCCTGAGGGTATGAGTTCTATTTCAGGATCTAATCAACCTTCTGCTATTGGTTCAGGTAAATTATTAAAACATTTTAAAGTACCTGTCTTAATGACACATATCGAAGGCGGTTACTTAACGAATACAAAATACTGTCTAGATGATCGTCCGGGTAGAGTTGATGTTACCGTATCTGAATTATTTAGTGTTAAAGATTTAGAAACAATGGATGAAAAAGAAATCCAGTTAAAACTAGATGAAGCGATTCATCATGATGATTACGCATGGAATAAAGAAGCTAGAGTTTCTTTTAATGGAAAAGGTGAACTTGCTAAAGACATGCATAACCTTTTATATAAATGTCCTAAATGTGAAAGTGAATTTACTTTAAAGGGTGAAGGTAATCATATCCATTGTACTCATTGTGGAAATGAAGTACATATGAATGAGTATTATGATTTAATGCCTGCTCATGAAGATGCAGTGGTTCATGATACACCAGTATCTTGGTTTGATTGGGAGCGAAGAGTCGCTTACAATGAAATCAAAAACAATCCAGATTATGTACTAAAAGAAAATGTTAAAATTGGTATGTTACCAAAATATAAATATTTAAAAGATATGAAGACATCGGAGATTATGGGTGAAGGTGTGTTATCAGTATCAAGACATGGTCTATCCTATGAAGGTACCAAAAATAATGAACCATTTACATTTAATATACCGATTCATCAAATACCAACATATGGTATGTGCACTGATGTAAGTTTCTTCTCAACATTCTTAAATGGTGAGTATATAGAATTTTATCCAGAACGACCTTCTACTGGTAAATGGCTACATGTTACTGAAGAACTTCATAGAATCACAGGTGGCGCTTGGGAAAACTTCCCTAACGCAAATACTTACTTATAAAATAAAAACATCAACTTAGCGTTGATGTTTTTTTCTTCTCATTGAAAATACACTCATAAATGTTAATAAAGGTATTGATGTATATAATAATATCGCTCTATAAGTGGAAGATATTACTTGATCACTTCTTACTGAATAATATTGAGCTCTTGCTACATAAGAAACAGTATAGAAATCAACTAATAATATTTCTTCTTGACCACGATCTCTTAATCCAAATACAGCAGCAGCACCTTCATATTGATAATTAGAATGATATGCATAATCATCATCCACAATATCAAATCCTCTATCATAGATTTTTCCACCAAAGAAATATTTATCATTTGCGAAATTCAAAAAGTCTAGTTCTATATCCCTTAATCCACTTTCGATAACAAAAGATCCATTCAATATAACAAGTTCACCATAAACAGTTGTAAATACTTCCCCATTATATTCAACAAACTGATATGGATATTCTTCATAATCGAGGAATAATTCATTTCTTAAAATAAAATCACGATCCATAAAACAAATCATTGGTTCTCTTAAAGAAGTATAAGTTGAAACTGTATATTCAAAACCACTAAAAACAATGTCTTTTATTTCAAACTCTAATTCTTTAACTAATGTAATCATATTTTGATCTATTTCATAAATCGATGAATTTCCAGTTTGATAAGTCCTATAAGGTAAATTGTAGAAATATAGATCATCATCACTTTTAAACATCTGATAAGGTTTATCAGTTGATAGTACTAACGTTTCACTGTAATCATTTAAATCAATTTCATATAAATCATATGAACCTGTGAATGATTCAAAATATGGTTGATAAGTTTCATATGAACTATAGTATAATTTATCTTCTAATACGATGACATCAGATACTGGTCTATTTTCAGTATTTATAATAATCTCCATATGCTCATTATCAGCGTGTAGATCATAAATATAAATATTATCAAAACCTATGTTGTAGATAAGTCCATAATAATGATCATCAATCTCAAATTCAAAACTATCAATTCTATTATGGTCATAGATAAAATTTGTTTGTATATGGTCTGTGATGATATATCTAGGTGGATTGTCTAACTGATAATAAAAACTGTTTGAATTGTTAAATGTGATGACACCAATGATAATAACAATCATAGAAATGATAAATGTTCTAAACTTCTTTTTGAGTTTAATCACTTTAACAAGGAAAAATATGACTAAGGTTGTTACTACAGCGAAGAATGCTTTAATATAAAAGTTTTCTAAAAATAAATAAAACTGGACGATGCCAAGTGATAATATAAAGCCTAAGATTGGATAATAGATATCAATTGTGATTGCTTTAAAATCTCTTCTTGTTTTCTTACTTTTCTTAGGTGCTTCATAAAATTCGGATACATCGACATTAAATCTTTCTCTAATGCCATCTAATTGTTCTTTTGTTGGTAGTAATGATCCATACTCCCATCTTTGAACATCTTCATAACTCACATTTATCTCTTTTGCAAACTCAGGCATTGTTAAGCCTAAGCTAATTCTTAGTTCTCTAAGTTTTTTGATATATTGTTTTTGTTTCATATGTCCCCCTTATCAGTTTTTAGTAACTGATTTTAAAGTTTTTAAAGACTGCTTGATTTCCTTCTTTTTCACTTATTGCATAAATACCAATCATCACACCCGTAAAACCACCAGCAACTTCAGATGATAAATATCTTGTTTGTCCAAATGCTAATTCATTTTCAGGTTTAACTTCATCTATATATAGTCGATACATTAACGCATCACTCGTAATAATTAATCTAGCTTCATTTGATTGAATATATTTTCTTGAAACAACTTGTTTAAGTGGTCCAATATTGATTTTACCTACAACTCGATATTGATCATTTGCTTTTTCAATATATAGGTCATAATGATGAAGATCATCCATGAAAATCGTAAGGCCCGCAAGTCCGTGATCAATAGATACGGTTGTTTCTATTTTTGAATCAAAATCAGTTTGTCTAATCCCTAAGAATGTTGGTGATTCAAATTCATCAAGTGTATGTTGATTTCCTTTTAGTGTAACTTTTTCATGTGTGAAATTATAATCTTGTTTATTTGGATTTCTAAGATATATCCATTCTCTTTCAATATCAGTATTTTCAAACGTTAAGGTTTTAACTTCTTTTTGTATGAAATCACCTTTGATTTCATATGATGGTTCGGTTGTGCCATTTAATCCACAAGTAAACCAACCATCTTGATCAAATGAAACAGGCACTAAAAATGTTTCTCTACCTAAATGATGGAAAGGTAACCAACGATCAATTTGTCTAAATGCTAAATGTACTAAATGCCAATTGCCATCGTTATCTTCAATAAGATCGCCATGTCCAACTGCTTGGATTTGGAATCCGCCTAAGTTTCTATTTGTTAAAACAGGATTTTTAGGATAATTTGTAAATGGTCCATAAGGGTTATCTCCAATTGCGTAAGTTAACATATGACCATATTCAGTACCACCTTCTGATGCTACTAAGTAATAGATACCATTAATTTTGTATAAATGTGGTCCTTCTAAATAACGACCGCCTGATCCTTGCCATATAGATTTAGATGGTGATAATTTTTCACCTGTTAAAATATTAATTTCGCATTGAGTAATACCCTCATTGCCAAAATCATCAGTACCATTACTCATAAAATAAACTTTGCCGTCTTCAAAATATAGAGATGGATCAATACCACCTTGTTCAATAAAGACTGGTTCAGACCACTCACCATAAATATCATCAGTATAGACGATGAAATTTTGCTGAGTCGTAGAATTAGTTGTTGTCATATAAAAACGACCTTCATGATATCTAATTGTTGGTGCATAGATACCACCTGATGATACACTACCTTCTAAGTTTAATTGTGACTTTCTTGTTAAGCAATGACCGATTAACTCCCAATTCACTAAATCATCACTTTCATAAACTGGAACACCTGGAAAGAATTGGAATGTAGATGTTACTAAATAGTATTTGCCATTTGCCTTACAAATACTTGGATCCGGATTGAATCCTTTTACTATTGGATTTTGATACTTCATGCTTTTCTCCCTTTTAAGCTTCGTTGTCTGTGATAAAACTTGTATTTAAAATATCTTGAATCGCTATGTTTATGAGTGATTCTAATACATCTAAATTAATATCAGATAATTTCTTTATATATAAACATCCTTTACCAATCTTATGTTTACCTAGCTCGTTAAGTAATTCATATTTTGCAATATCATATGATAAATAAAGAGTTAATGCTTGCTTACGATTAGCAAACGCAAATAAAGGCATATCGCCTTGATGTCCTGTTTTATATTTATAATGAAGATTCCCAAAGCCAATAATAGTTCCCCACATCATTGGTTCTTTATGCGTAAGTTTTTTGCCTATTTCAATAAGTTTTTTTATGTCTGTTAATCTTGGTTCTTCGATATTACTTATAAATCTATCAATTGTTTTTTCAGTAATTTCCATAAGCCACCTCGATTCTATTACTTATATATTATCATAGTTATTTCTTATATGAAATATATCTAGAAAAAAAGACATCGCCGATGTCTTTAAATTTACATGAAATGTCCTTTTCTTGATTTACCTATAGGTAATATATAAGGCTTATGATTCATTTTATTTAAATATGCTTTAATGATTGTTAGTGTTTCTTCATATGATTCTAATGTAAAGTCTAGTCTAAATGTTTTAATGTTCGCTTGTCTTAATTGATCAATCTCATCTATTAACTTATATGGATATGGATCCATAATACGCATGTTACAATGACCATCATTGATTAATGCGAATTTGCCATCATATGGATGCTTTAAATAATATTGATTTTTAAAACATAGATTACAGTTTGGTTTAAATCCAAATGATTTAGCAACAGGACAATATTTTGATATCATCATATCTTTATGGCCATATACGACCATTTCTAAATTAGGATATGCTTTATATGTATCATGATATCTTTTTGAGAATGCTAATATATGATTTTTATCTAACTCTGCTGATAATGTTATTCTAGATACATTGTGGTTGGATAGTAATGCTGCTGTATGGATGTTTGTCACATTAACAAACTCATCAGTAATAATTGGATAGTTATCTTTATTTAAATAGATACTACCTATTTCATTAACTACCGTTTGTGCGTCTATTGGTTTTGTTCGTTTTTCAATGATGCGTTTTTTGGCTTTAATGAATGTAACATCTTCAGTTCTATCTTTAACACTGATGATATCATCATAATATATTTCTTTGATACCTGATTTAATAGCAGCATCCAATTGTGCTTTCGTATGGACTTTAACAACGAGTTTTTCTTGATCATCAAAATCAAATGATTGATCAAGTTTAGCATTTAATATGCGTGGTTCATCTCTATAAACTCTTATACTTGATAGTTGTTCTAATGCTTCCCTTCTTAGTTCATTCATTAAAGAGATTGGAATAAAACAAAGGTCATCCGTATAAACCTCAATATCACTCATATAAAATGGTGTGCCACCAAATTTAGAAAAATGTTCGATGATTTGATTTTTCGTCACTGCTTTTTTAGATGCGATTTCTAATGGTTTATCAGATGAAACGAAAACTTTATGATGATCTTCATCTAATAGTTCAAATGTTAAAGGTTTACCAATAAACGCTTTTACATAGCCTTTTAACGGAACCACTTGCGTCATTTCATCTTGATATATTTGTAGTGATTTTTCTAAGTTCTTATCAGATGTTTTATGAATGCTTGATCCAGCATAAACTCTCTCTTTAACTTTTAACCAGACTAGCTCTTTTTTATGTGCTTCTTTGACAGTATGTCCTTTTGTATCTTTCATAAAAGTTACAACTTGACCATAATCATGTTCGCCAATGATTCTGTAACCATCACCATTTTGAAGTGACTCGGTTAATTTAATAAGTGCATAGCCTTTATCATAATCAATAACTTCACCAATTTTAACACCCATGTGATTAGGTCGATAGTCATTATTTATATCCTTAGGCACTTCATTTAACATGAAGCCTTTTGTATAATCTCTATTAAATACGCGCTTTAATTTATCAATTTCTTCATCTAAATCGATATGACGTTTTTCATAATAAGCATCAATAGCTTGTCTATATGCATGAACACTTTGTGCAACATATTCTTTTTTACGCATACGTCCTTCGATTTTAAATGAATCAATACCAGCTTCAATTAACTGATCAACATATTCAATCGTCATTAAATCTTTCGCGCTAAGTAAATGCGTAGCTTCTTCAATGACTTCATCATCTTTTAATAATTCATAGGGTAGACGACAATTGTATGCACAACTACCTCTATTACCACTACGGTCATTTAATACTGAACTAATTAAGCAGTTACCAGAATATGATACACAAAGTGCACCGTGGATAAATACTTCTATTTCAATATCAACTTCTTGTTTTATTTGTTTGATAGTTTCTATATCTGTTTCTCTTGCGAGTATCACACGTTTAACACCGAGTGACTTTAAAAACTTAACTTGTGATATGTGATGTGCGTTGACTTGTGTAGATGCATGTATCGCAGTATCAGGATAGCGTTTAGCTAATAATTCGATCATACCAATGTCTTGAACAATTAAAGCATCTATGTGATGTTTCACTAAAGTATCTGTATATGCTAGTAAGTCACTCACTTCATCATCAAATGTTAAAGTATTGACAACAATAAAAACCTCAACACCTCTAAGATGAGCATATTCAATTGATTCAATTAAATCTTGTTCAGTGAAATTCTCTGCAAATGCTCTCGCACCAAAACGATGCCCTGCCATAAATATAGCATTCGCACCAGCGCTAATCGCATTGATAAATGATTCTTTTGTACCTGCAGGTGCAAGTAATTCTACTTTGTTCATATCTACAACTTCCTTAACCACAATGTATTATATCATTAATTAGTTATATTTAATCAATCACTATATAAACAAAAAAGAGATGAAATCATCTCATCTCTTTATGCCTCCCCAAAAATTACTAATCATCTAAATTTTCAGATAAGTTTTTAGCAATTTCCACTAAATCCATAAATTCTGCACGATAACCATATGTATCATCACCAAGTGCATATGATGCTCTTGATAATATACGATCATAACTAGCTTCATAACGATACGCAGAACCTCTTAATAATAATCCAAATTCTACAACTGCACTTGCAAATCTAAATGTTTCACTTGGTGATATTGTAAAATCAGCAGTCATCACTTGTACTTCTTGTAAAACTGATTCCGTACTATCTGGGTCTTTATATCTAATAGATAGAGTTACATATTCATCTAAATAATTTTCTCCATCATATCTAGTTTCTTCATCAAATGTTTGATCAATTGGATCAATTTCTTCATCTGATCCAGCTGGAATGATTTCATAGAATGCAATCACTTCATGACCAGCACCCATGTCACCTGCATCTTTATCATCATCTTCAAAATCTTGATAATTTAATACTCTATTTTCATATCCTAATAAACGATAGCCTTTAACACTTGCTGGATTAAATTCAACTTGTAATTTAACATCTTTAGCAACTGTAATCATATTACCTGATAATTCATGAACTAATACTTTTTCTGCTTCTCGCTCACTGTCAATATAATAATATGCGCCATTACCGTTGTCAGCTAATGTTTCCATAACATCATCTCTTAAGTTGCCTGTACCAAATCCTAGAACACTTAAGAATACACCTGTGTCTCTTTTTTCACTAATTAAGTCTTTTAATGCGTCAACACTACTAATACCAACATTAAAATCTCCATCGCTTGCTAATAAGATTCTATTATTACCACCTGTAATAAAATGATCTTGAGCAATTTGATATGCAAGTTCAATACCTTGGCCACCTGCTGTTGATCCACCAGATTTTAAATGATTGATCGCATCATAGATTTCATTAACATTTGATTGATCTCCACCATCAAGTACAACACCAGCTGCACCTGCATAGACAACAATTGAAATCACATCGTCAGGTTTTAGTTGTTCTACTAAAAGACGCATAGCTTGTTTTAATAAAGGAAGTTTGTCATCTGAACCCATTGATCCAGAAACATCAATTAAGAAAACAAGATTCATTGGTTTAGATTCATCATATACAATATCTTCAGTTTTTAACCCGAGCATTAGTAATTGATGATTCTCATTCCATGGTGCGACACTTAATTCTTTTGTCACATGAATATCTTCACCTTCTGTTGGTCTAGCAAGATCATAATTAAAATAATTAATCATCTCTTCAATTCTTACAGAATCTGCATACGGTAAGAAGCCATCATTTAACATACGTCTAACATTTGAATATGATGCTGTATCAACATCTGCTGAAAATGTAGAAACTGGCATTTCAGCTGTCGCGATAAAATCATTTTCAATAATCTCTTCATATGTTTCCCCTGATGGATCTTCAAAATATCCATCTTCATAATTAGGTTGGTAGTCTGCACCGTAATCATAACCAGTACATGATACTAATACAAATACACTTAATAAACTTAAAACGAATAATGATAATTTTTTCATATTTTTCCCTCACTCTCATTTAATACACTTTTATTATAGATAGGAGTTGTGACAAAAATTTGAAGATTTTATGACAAAGATGTGACAAATATTTAAGAGATGAAAGCAATATTAAGAAATATATGTTATGATATCTATAAATAAGTTAGCGGGGTGATTTCATGAAGATACTTATTGTTGAAGATGAAAAAGATTTAAACGACTTACTTAACGATTACATACAAGACCAATATAGAGATGCAACCATACATCAAGTCTTTGATGGTATTATTGCTTTAGATCATATACATAATCATACATATGACTTAGTATTACTAGATGTGATGCTACCTCACATGAGTGGTTTCGAGATATGCAAAAAACTTAGAGAAACCTCAAGTGCACCAGTGATGATGTTATCTGCTTTAAGTGATGAGGAAAATCAATTAAAAGGATATAACTTAGGTATTGATGACTATATCACTAAACCTTACAGTCCAAAAATTGTCATTAAAAAAATAGAATCAGTTCTATCAAGATATGATCATAAGTTGCCTGATCAAATGATGACATATGGCATCATTGATTATAACTTTGAAAAATTTATTATACATGTTAATAAAAAGCAAATTGAATTAAATAAAAAAGAATGGGAATTATTCACACTCTTTGTTAAAAATATAGGACGTGTGTTTTCTCGTGAAGAATTACTTAATATGATATGGGGTTACGATTACTTCGGTTATGAAAGAACTGTTGATACACATATTAAGCGTTTAAGACAAAAACTATTAGAAGCTAAAGATTATATTAAAACTGTTTATAAATCAGGATATAAATTCGAAAAATAAGATTTGATTAAATTCAAGAAGGAGGCTATATGAGAATAAATATATTTTTTAAAACTTTCATCATATTACTTCTTTCTTTTTCTATTGTCTTTTATCTAAATTTATATATATCATATCAAAGGTTTTCATCCTTATATATAGAAGAGAATATAGAAAACGTTAAATCCTCTATCATTTCTTCTGTTGATGACATAAGAAATGATACCTCACTTATTGATACTAATCTTAATGATTTATCAAGTGAAACTACATTTATGAGATTTACTCAAAGTACCATTACAGAAAAAATAGGTCCTGATTTCATTTCTGAATCCGAACTGCTTGATTTTGTATTAGGTATATATGATAGCGAAGAGTCAATTATTGAAGGTGATTTAACCTATCACACAGAATTAGTTGATGATGTTTATGAAATTAATTATATCTATGAATTTGAGATAGGGGATTACTTAATCATTTCAACAAGGGTACAATCACTTGAGAATGTTGATCAAGTATTACTTAGAATCAATTCAACACAATCTATTTATTTATTCGCAACTATTGTACTACTTTCAGTTATTATCTCAGCAAACATCTCAAAACCTGTTAAGCAAATCACTGCTTATGCCAAAGATATTTCTAATCTTAAATTTAGAAAGAAACTTAAAATCAATAGAAAAGATGAATTCAAAGATTTAGTGAGTTCATTAAATGAAATGACATTTAATCTTCAACAAACTTACGCTAAATTAAATGAAGCTAATGAAAAACTTACATCTGATATCGACTTTGAAAAACAACAAGAAGAAAAGAAAAAAGCATTAATCATGACGATTAATCACGAAGTTAAGACACCACTAGCAGTGATGAAAGGTATGATTGAAGGTATGATTGATGGTGTTGGACGTTATAAAGATCGTGATAAGTATTTAGCTGAATTACTTAAACAAATCACTACCATTGAAAATATCACTCAAGACTTAACATATTCACTTAGATTAGAAGATAAGAAACGTGATCAAGATGTCACTGATTCTTCTGTGATTGATACTTATATTAATGACTTGTCACTATTCGCTTCACAAAAGAAAATTAAATTAAACTCTGAAATTGATCAATGTCAAATTGAAATCAGTGAAGAGTTATTAAAAATTTTAGTTTCTAATCTAGTTAAAAATGCTGTTATCTATGCACAATCAAATACAGTTACTATTAAAGGTGAAGTATTTAATGATACTTATATCTTTACAGTTAGAAACAAGGGATATATTCCAGAACGCGATATTGATCAATTATTTAATTCGTTCTATCGTGTTAAAGATAATAACAAAGCAACCGGTACTGGTCTTGGATTATATATCGTAAGACAGATTGCAGAACTTTATAATTATTCATATAAAATATTTAATGATAATGGTGAAGTGGTTGCTAAAATACAAATGAGAATTAAAAAAAGTTAATGTCACGTTTTTGTCATATATATTTGATAAACTAAACTTGGAGGAGGTGCAAAATGAAAAAATCAATACTATTTATCATGATGTTATTTCTATCATTTATGATATATGCATGTAGTGCAGGCGATCAAAGTCCTAATACAGATGAAGTCACTTTTGGTATGCCATTTACTTATAGTTTTACGACCATGACATATGCTAACAATAATAATTTTGATATTTTTTATGGTTTAGGCGATCCATATGAAGATTTTGTCATTTTGTATGAAAGCTATAACTCCATAAAATTAACTGAACAAGAAGCATCAATCTATGAGCATATCATTGATAACCTGGCCTCATTATCAAGTTCATCAGGTAGGTCAATCGGATATTATTTAAGTACCTATACTTCTACTGATTTAAAAAATGATTTTGATTCATATGAAATCACAATGACTATTGATGATATTGTCGCATTCAATAATCTAAAATCATTCAAAGAAACCGTAGAGGGAACATCAAGATTTTTGAGTTATATTGAAAAACCATTATATATTGAGTTACGTTTTGGTGTTGTATTAACTGATGAAGAATTATCAGATCTTGATTATCTACAATATCATTTCAACCAACTTATGTATCATGCATCAGTATCACTACTTGATGATTCATTTGAAGATATCATTAGTATCGCATCTGATTTAGGTTATACATTTACTGAAGAACAATTAGCACAGCTCGAAAGTGGATATAATATCATACACAGCATCGCTGAATAAACAAATAAAAGACCAATTAGAACATTCTAATTGGTCTCTTTTTTTATGCTTGTTCAGTTGAATATATTTCTTTTACTTCATCGATACCCTCAAAGAAGGCGTCTACTAATTGAGGATCAAAATGTTCTCCTCTTTCTGATTTAATAAGATCAGTCGCGTCTTCAAATGTCCATGCTTTCTTATACGGACGAACACTTGTGAGTGCATCAAACACATCAGCGATTGCACAAATACGTGCATATAGATGAATCTCATCTTTCTTTAAACCTTTAGGATAACCTTTGCCGTTCCATTTTTCATGATGTTCTAACGCGATAATCGCAGCAGCGTGCAATAATACATCATCACTATCACTTAATATATCATAGCCAATTTGTGCATGTGTTTTCATGATCTCCCATTCATCTGGATCTAGTTTACCTGGTTTTAATAAAACTCTATCCGGAATACCAATCTTACCAACATCATGCATTGGTGTTGCATGTTCAATTAAATCAATTTCATTTTCACTTAATTGAATATGTGATGCAATCACTCTTGCATATTTACTCATTCTAACAACATGGACACCTGTATCACTATCTTTAAAATCAGCAGCACGTCCTAACCTGTTAACTAAATCAATACGACTTAGTTCTAATTCTTTAGTTTTTAGTTTAACTTGTCTGTCTAATTCCTTTTGTTGATTAGCAAGTGCAAGTTGTGTTCTTAATCTAGCTTTAACAATTACTGGAGATATAGGTTTAGTTACATAATCTACCGCACCTAACTCAAGACCTTTAACCTCATCGTGTTCTTCACTCATCGCAGTAACAAATATAATTGGAATATGATTTGTTCTTGGATTTGCTTTTAATCTTTGACATACTTCATACCCATCCATTTCAGGCATCATAATATCTAGAAGAATAATATCTGGTTGTGTCTTCTCAGCAATTTTTAATGCTGCTAATCCTTTAGTAGCAGCTTTCACATCATATTCAGATTGTAGTATGGCTTCTAATACTTCGATATTTTCAACAATATCATCTACTACTAACACAGATTGTCTCATATTTATTTACTCCTTTAATTGATGAATCATTTGTTTAACAACTTCTAATGATTCTTCAAATTCATAATTCACAAGTAATGATTTCAAATTATCAACTCTTGTGCAATTCATGGCTGAAAGTGATGGCGCAATTTCTGCTAATGTTTGTTTAGAGATAGCATCATAGTTATCAATTTGTTCTAATAAAATATTTAATTTATCCATAACGACATCTTTAGATAAGATATCATTATCTGATTGATTATTTTTAACACTTGCAAGAACTCTCGTGATTTCATTCACATCTTTTTTCATACTCACTTCTAATTCTTTGCAAACTTCTCTTCTAACAATATCTTTACCTTCTAGGAATTCTTGTTCTAGTTTTTTAATTAACTCATTTGTTTTAGTTGCACCAATGTTACCAGAAACACCTTTTAATGTGTGAATATCACGTTTAGCTTTTTCTAGATCTTTGTGCTTAATTGTTTGTTTTAAATCTTGAATGAAAGACCCATAGTTTTGAATATACTTCTCTAAAATACTCAAATATATTTTCCTGTTATGTGCAACTCTTTCTAAAGCATTTTCCAAATCAAATCTTGATAATCCTTCTTCCAGTGATACATTTGATGTATTAATTGAAGGTCCTCTAGTAAATGTTCTTTCTTCTTTTTTAATAAATTTAAGTAATGAAGTAAACAACTCTTTAATAATGATTGGTTTAGCGACAAAATCATTCATACCAACTTCTTCAACACGTTCTCTAACGCCGTGCATCGCATCAGCAGTTAAAGCAATGATTGGAATATCACTATACCCCTCATCTCTTAATAGTTTACTAGCCTCATAACCACTCATGATTGGCATTTGTAAATCCATAAGTATGACATCGTATGTTGGATCTTTTACATACATATCACAAAGTTCTCTACCATTATTTGCTATATCAACGAGAAATCCTTCATACTCTAAAGTTTCTTTTATGACTTGTTGATTAATTTCGTTATCCTCAGCAACTAAGATTCTTGCACCTCTAATCATATCCATACCTGGTAAGTCATTTTTACTATCTAAGTCATACTCGATTGCAACACCTTCATTAAATGCTTCCATAATGACATTGAATAAACTAGATTGAGCAACTGGTTTCATTAGGATATGATCGACACCTGCATTTTTGACTTCTTCAACGATTTCAGGTTTACCATAAGCAGTGACAATAACAATCTTAGGAAGATTATCCAACTTATCTTTAATCTTAATCCAAGTTTCTGTTCCCGACATGCCTTCCATTTTCCAGTCCATTAAGATTAAATCAAATGTTTCATCGATAATCTCAAGTGCTTCTTCTCCACTTTTCGCTAGTCTTGAATCAATACCGAATCCATCTAAGTATGATTGCATAACTTCTCTAGCTGATTCGTTATCATCAACAACTAATACTTTTAATGATTCCAACTTATTAGGCACAACTAATTTTCTTAATTGATGTCTCTTACCTAAATCAAAAGTCATCTCAAATGAGAATGTTGAACCTTTTCCATATTTACTTGAAACATGAATTGATCCACCCATTGCTTCAACTAAATTTTTAGAAATTGAAAGACCAAGTCCTGTACCACCATATTGTCTTGTTGTACTTGTATCAGCTTGACTAAACGCTTGGAATAAATTATCGACTTGCTTTTCAGTCATACCAATACCTGTATCACTGACGATAAATTCTAATTGCATTTTATCTTTAGTTGCTTTCACTTGATTAATTTTAACTAATACTTCCCCTTTAGCTGTGAATTTGATTGCGTTATTGACTAGGTTAATTAACACTTGTTCGACTCTTAATGGATCACCAATCATCATTCGATTTAGTTCATAACTCTTTGAAAACACTAATTCGATACCTTTATCAAATGCTTTAATACCCATGACTGATGAAACATTATCTAATATTTGATCCAAATCAAATTCAACGTTTTCAATTGTCATTTTACCAGCTTCAATCTTAGAGAAATCAAGAATATCATTAATAATACCTAAAAGATTGTTTGCTGCTCTACTTGTTTTAACAACATAGTTTCTTTGTTTAAATGTCAAATCTGACATTTCTAATAATCTAGTTAAACCAATGATGGCATTCATTGGTGTTCTAATTTCATGAGACATATTCGCAAGAAAGTCAGATTTAGCTTTTGTTGCGTTTTCTGCTGTTTGTTTTGCATTTTCTAATTCTTCTTGTGCCTTAATTTGATCAGTAATATCAACTGTAACACCGTTCATGATTTTAGGTGATCCATCTTCGTTTCTTATGATACTACCTACTGCTCTAGTCCAAATATCTCTGCCATCTTTTGGTCTTCTATATTTATAGACAACATCATACATTGGCCCACCCGGTTCTTGAGATTTCTTGAATGCCTCTTGAGATTTCATTGCAATCTCAGGATCAGCTGCATATAATCTATCAAACCATTCAGTTTCTAAATTAAACCTAAAATCATCACGATATTCTTCTCCTAAAATATCACAAGCTCTTTTCGAACTAATATAATATCCTGGATCTTTAAAATATATCGTCCAGTAACCAGCATTTAATAACTCTAATGCTGTATCACTTTTGCCATAAACCTCTTCAAGTTCTTCTCTAACTGCTAACAATTCTTTTTGAGCATTACTTTCACTTATAATTTGTCCAGCGACATTACATAATCCAGTTAGACGATCATAGTCCATCTCATTTAATGTATTACTACCATATATATCCATAACACCTGCTACCTCACCATTTGGATAGTGAATAAGTTGTACGGCATAAGATTGTAAGCATACTTCGCTTGAATGGATATTAGGAACTATCCTTTCATCTTCTTTGATTTGCGTTGTGAAAAAAGGTTCGATTTCACCTTTTAGTACTTTTAATAATGTATTTTTACCCATGTTCTTAAAATCTTCTGCATCAGAAAATTTCTCAAACCCTTGTTTAGCACATTTTATATTAAGACATGTTAAACCTTTACGATCACATAATTCTTCTCCAAGTTTTGTGCAATCGTCGGTTTCATCATCTGTTAACATCCAAAGTCTTGCAAATTCTACATTAAATATTTTTTGCATACCTTGAACAACAATTTCTAACTTATCATTAATATTTTTCTTTAAAATCAAATTAGACATCAATTGTGATGTTTGCGTCACTTGTCTTTCGTTTTTCTTTCGATCTGTAATGTCTCTTGAGACAACTAAAATAGCATCTTTCTTATCATATTTAGCCCTACTCATTGAAAGTTGAGCATCAAAAGTAGTGCCATCTAAACGTTTAGCTATCCAATCAGTTTTAACGCCACCATCTTTTTCAACTCTTTCATTAATGTCTTTGGCTATTTCTTTTGATCGTTGATTATTTTCTTGATATTCAGGTGAAAAATCCCCTACATGATATTTAGTAATATCTACATCTTCAGGCATACCATACATGACTTTAGCTGCATGATTTGAAGTTAGATACATATTAGTCTTCATATCAACAATCATAATAGCATCTAAAGAACTTTCAAATAAATCTATAAGTTCTTGTTGATTCTTCTCTATTTCTTTATTAGCTTCTATGAGTGATGTTCTAGTTTTATAAAAATCAGTCACATCTTGATTAACACCAAAAACTGATACTGCTTCATCGCCATCATATTCAATCACACCAGCAGTAAATATCCAAATGATTTTTCCATCACTAGGACGCTTATACGGATATTCATTTACATAGTTATCTTTATGATCGTTAATTGTTTCAAATAATACGCTTCTAACTTTTTCTGCGTGTTCTGGTGATATGTTACGAATATTATCAATATATTCTTCTAAATCATATAATAAATCTTCACGATATGTTTCACCTAACATACTAATATTACTCATACTCGATTTATAATGTGAGCTTTTAATTAAATCAATTGACCAATAACCTGATTTAAGCATACCTAGTGCATGATCTGTTTTTCTGATGATGCTTTCTAATGGTTTAACCTTCTCTTTAATCATCTCTTCAAACTTCTTGTTATCAACTTCGTTACTCATCTTAAACTCCTTTGATATTGTATACTTATCATCGGGTTAATGTCATCGTGTCTTATTTATATTTATTATACATCAAATAAATATTGATTAATAATTATATGTTTATACTTACGTATAAAAAAAGCCATGATTCATGACTTTTAATTGTATATATGAACTTCTAAACTATTGATGTCATAATCAATGCAATCATTAAATTTAGCAAATGATTTTATTCTTGCGTATATTTTCTTTTCAACTGCTTTGTTTGGTTTTTTGTTTTTATACCATATATTTTTAACAAGCAGTGTTTTAGTTTTTCGATCAACAGCCATTTCAATTTGCCCGATAAAGTTATTACCATAAAGGATTGGGAGTGCATACGGTGCAAAGTGTCTTAAATGTGGTGGATGATAAATCTCCCATTTGTATTTAAAATCAAAAATTTTATCAATTAATTTTCGATCCCATATAAAATTATCAAGTGGTGCAATAAACTCTACTCTAGGTTTTAAGTCATTGATGCCAAGTAAGACGACATCTTCTTTTAACATGTATAATTGATCTTTAATATCTTCAATTAATACTTCAACTAATTCACCATCTTGCACCATCTCTTGTACAAGTTTTTTTCTTTTAGCTGCTTTAGCTATTACACCTAAATATGCATCAGATGCTCCAGCTGATAATAAGCCGATTGCACCTATACGTCTTTTGATTTGAAACTTATGGAATAGGTCATCTGTAGCAAATGGTTCCGCTTGATTTAATAAATCTTCGTTGATGTGTTTTTTTGCAAGCGAAAAATATCTTTTAACACCATCCCTGTGATGAATGATACATTCTCCTTTAAAAAACAAATAGTCGATAATCGCTTTATCCAGCGTTTTATGACGCCAGTTGTAAAACTTAACCTCTTCTGATAAATCAAAGTCTTTAGCATTTAAATATTCATGACGTTCAAATGTTTCTATAACTTCTTTAATGACTAAATCTTGATCTTTTAAATGTTTATCATACTGATGTGTGTTTATCTCTCTAACTCTTTTCATCTTTGGCCAATCAGTTATAGGATATATAGACATCACTTTATCCCATTGATCAACTAACATATAGTCTTTATATAGGAGTTCATCCAAGTATGATTTATCATAATTTTTAACTCTAGAAAATAATACGATATCTGCATTTCTTCCACAAATGTCGATTGGATCAAATTGGATACATCCAACTTGTTCAAAAAAAGATAGAACATCTATCTTTGATTGAAACTTATAATCACCAAGTAATCCTTGTTTGTATAATATAAAATTTTTAGCTTCTTCTTTTGTTAAATGAATCACGAAATCACCCAATCTTTTTAAAGAATCTTGCTGACCAAAAATCCATACCTAACTCATCTAGATAAAAATGAAGTATACGATCACTTTGTTTATTCGAAGTTGTTAATGTCATATAATCAATTTTATCTTTTAGATCATCTGATGCAAAATGAAATAAATCTTTGCCTATGCCTTTTGATCTATGTGTTTTAATAATATATAATTCATCAACTTCAAAAATCTTAGAATCTTTCTTGATTGCTGATGGTTCTTTTTCATGTACATCAATATGACCAAATAGATATCCAACTAATTGATCTTTGTCATATGCTGTATAGATAATCTTGTCTATAAATTCATTTGAATCATTTTCAATCATGCCATAACAATTATCCTCATCAACCCACACTTTTGATAAATGGATAAGAGACTCTACAAGTTGATGATTCAACTTTTCTTTTTGAAATTCATACATTATGATGACACTCTTTCAAATAATAAAACTCTGTCTTTTGGTCCTGATTTAACCCTATCAAAAGTTGTTTCTTCTATGAGCTTATAATCATTAAATAGTTTAATCCAATCTTCTGTTGATCGGTTAACACCTCTGATAACATCATTAATTGCATAAGTATTTTCTTCTATTTCTTTCATCCCTATTTTAGTAATAAGTTCGTCCGTTAAAAAGAAATTAAGTTTAATGAGTAGTTTACCACCAGGTTTGATTAATCTGTTAATTTCTTTAATGATTTCATCTCTTGTTTTGGTAGGTACTACATCTAATACATTAGAACATAATACGCCATCAAATGATCGATCATCAAAAACTGATAATAATTGGTGAGTATCATCTTTAGCATCGATGCAATCAATACCAGATAATTCACAAGAATCTTTTAAAATATTTACTGCATGTTCTGATGGGTCTATACCAAAACCGTATGACATCTTGCTGCCTAGTAATTTTGCAGCTATAATGCCATAACCGTACCCACAACCAACATCTAAAATATCACTACAAGTATCACCCATATATTTTAATAATCTGTGATAATCAATAGATTCATCAAAGTCTTCTTTTTTAAGTGTCATTGGTTCAAGTTTTGAAAAAGCTTGATCCCAAAAAGCTATGAGTTTTTCATTTTCTTTATCTACATTCATTTTGATACCCCTTTAATGTATGATATGTTCTATGCTTATATTATACAATGAATATGAAATTAAAATAAAAATATCCCATTTGGGATATTATTTATATTTAAACAGTTTGTATGATATTTTTAAACTGTTCATATAATTTAGGATATGTTTTCAATGTTTCTTCATTTGAAATAATATCTTTTAAAAAAACTATTGGAATACCTTTGAATCTTAATACTAATCTTTTAGGTAGATTATATAATGATGCATAGTCATTATTTAATTTCAATTTCATTAATGTATCATCAAGGACTAGATGTTCCCAAGGTATAAATTTAAATGAAACATTAAAAATAAACGCTAATACAATCATGCTTAGTGATAAATGATGGATACCCTCTGTAGATATCTGCATTTGATATTTATGTTTAAACAATTGTATGCTCATTTTAGTAAATGAATATATCCACGAAATATACACTAGAATAACTATTATAAAAAATGATGGATTGGATGTAAACAGCCTTGATATACCATTTCCACTATAAATATCAACATCAATTGAAACTGTTATGCCTACATATGTGAATAATCCAACAATAAGAAGTAGACCTATATACCCTATGTAAAACATTGTTCCTAATTTAATACTCTTTACTGACTTATCCATGTCGTTCTCCTCATTTTTATTTTATTGTTATAATGTCTTTATTTTATTGTCTCTAATATATCTTCTGCTTGTTTTGTTTTTTTGATAAAGAAATCAGAAATTTTCTCAAATGTTTCAATTTGATCAAGTGTGTCAAGTGGATATTCGATTGCATCTGAACCATCAAAGACATCAAATAAATATGCATCTGATAATAATTCATTTTTAGTTTCTTGATATACTTTTTCAAAGACATCATATAGCTCATCAATAAAATATGCATAATAAGCTGCAGTCTTCTTAGTATAAGTTTGTTCAATTTGTACTTTATCGTTTTTGACAACAATAGTCAATTCTTTATACTTTTGTTCATACTTAGTTTCTACATCATAGTCTTTATTTAATTGCATTTTTATTTGTTGACTTAATGTCCCTTTAGCGTGAGCAACCATTAAAACATCAAAAGTTGTTTTTGGTTCATATGTATCGCTTTGATATTTTTCTATAAGTTTCTCACCATTATATTTATCAAATAATGTAGTAAACGTGAAATTCTTATCTGCGTATCCACTAAATGAAATTAATATGGCAGCTACAATCATAAATACCAATGTTAAGATCATGACCATAAATAATATAGGTTCTGATTCAAATGATATTTCAAGACCTAGATAATCTCTAACAAAGATCAATGTAAATAAACCGACGATTCCCGTAATCCCTAAAGTAGTACCTGTAAATAATAATGTTTTACTCTTTTTCATTTTATACCCCCAAGTATATTTTATCTGTACCATTGATGAGTTTAATCAACAGTTCTTCTTGTTCTGGTTCTTCATTTTCTCTAAGTCTAATAAATGACATGACTGGTAAAGCAGTTTTAATTTCATCAAGTGTCACACCTGATTTTTCTATGACTAAATCTAGATACCCTTGTGCATATTCATCCACGTATTGTCTTAAAATGATATAAGTGCTTGCGATATCCATTGATGGATTCGCAAGTTTAGCATTCGTCCAATCAATGATAAAATATTCATCATTGTTAAAAATGATATTATCTGGATGAAAATCTAGATGGCATAATATACGTTTCTTTTCAATAGCATCTATTGATTCCAAAGCTTTTTGTTTTAATGTTTCATCTAAATCGGACGCTTTCACTTGAGCAGTAAAAGTATCATAGACATCTAATAATTCTAAATCACTATACTTAAATGTTGATACTTGTAAATCAACAAAATCTAGAAATCCTTTTTCATATTGGTCTTCTACGATTTTTTGTGCTAATGTTTTACCTTCAAACAAGGTCATCTTAATCTGATGACCTTCATTTTCATAGTAAGCAACTTTTAAGTCTGTTTTATCATGTATCTCATTTTGAACATATACTTCATACTTAATGTTTTCAATACTATAATTATCTCTATATATTTTATAAGCAAACTTGCCATCCGAATATACAGTAGCAGTTTTACCTTCACCTATTTTTTTCATTGTTACTCCCCTCAAATATGATGTGATTTCTTAATTATTATTCTACACTATAACTTCATTTATTTAAACTTAATACCATCATTTAATATATTGTTAAATGATATCTAAAAGTTATATCTCCTTCTTCATCCAAACCTTCTTCGATATAACCTAGTTTCTGTAAAAGTCTTATTGATGCGATATTCTTAGGGTCGACACTCGCGATGATTTCAGTTACACCATTTTCTTTTAGGCTTGAATAAATACCTTGAACTGATTCATAGATATAACCTTTTCTTGCATGGTTCATATGACTTGTATAACCAAGGTAGCATATATGATTTTCTACTCTTAGAAATAAATCTCCAAGTAACTCTAAAGTTTCTCTGTGAACAATGGCGAGTTGCATACCTCTACTTATATCTTGTTCTTCATCTATTAAAATAGATGCATACTTATCTTTGGTTAATCCTTTAAAGTTTTGATAGATCATCCATGCTTCATTATTTCTATATGTCATGAAATCATCTAAATCATCATATGTAAAATGTCTAATAATGCATCTTTTCGTAAATATCTCCATAGATATCTCTCCATTCTTATAAATATAGTTTAAATCAATTAAATATGTTATACAACAAAAAAAGAGCTTTCGCTCTTATTTTGTTTTCTCACTTATTTTAAATGCTATGTCTTTATTGTTTTTAGCTTCATACATCGCATGATCTGCAGATGTGAGGATATCATGCATCGTAGATCCAGTTTCTGGATAAATAGATACACCAATACTTACACCCAAACTTACTTCACCATTATGACATAATATTGGAAGATTGATTGCTTTTACAGTTTTCTCGCATTGATTAATAATTCTTTTTTTATCTGTATAATTTGAGATTATCGTAAACTCATCGCCACCATATCTAGAGACGACACATTCATGATATATTTCTCTTAATCTATGTGCGATAACTTTTAACACGATATCGCCAGATTCATGTCCATATTGATCATTGATTTGTTTAAAACCATTTAAATCTAAAAAGAAAAATGTAAAAGGTTCTTTATACATAATCTTATCACCAATCATTTGATCAATTTTTTGGTGACTATATAAATCAGTTAAATAATCATGTTCTGCTCTGTATTCTAATGCTGTTTGAAGTGTTTCAATTTTATGATTATAATTATCTAATACGAAAATGAAAATAATTGCTTGAACTGATACGACTAGAATAACTGCTATCCATGCAGATGGTTGTCTCATATATTCAGTAAAGTCTATATTATTACCTAGAATATCAAAAACAAAACCAAACATCGCAAGTATATATAATAATACATATCCAGCATAAATAAACATTGCTGTTTTCTTTCCCCAAAAAATAGTGGCCATTTATGTAACTACGACTGCTAAGGAGATAGTTGCTGAAAATAAACCATAACTAAAAAGACCAGGAATCGCTATAAAGTTAAGTCCGATAACGACTAATATAGAATATGTCTTAAGTGTGACTTTTGTTTTTAAGAAAAGCACAACTATCACATATACCATACCTAATAGTTGACCAGCGTGGGCAACTTGAAATCCTGTATTCGCAATTCTTAATAAAGATAAAGGTAGTGCAATAATTATAATTAATATATAGCCTACCATGATGTTATCTAAAAATGTTTGAATTCTTCTATTGTTCTTTTTGTCTTTCATAACTAGATCTCCCTATCTATCTATGATTTAACTATATTTTAATAGTTATCTATTTTTTTAACAAGAGTATAACAATATATATGGTCTTAATCATGTCTAAAAATGAAAAAATCAACCCAATGTGGTTGATTTAATCTAAGATTGCTTTTAAATTCTTTTTATTTTCATACATCTTTCTATCTGCATTTAAAATGAGCTCATCAATATCTTTAGTTTTTCTTTGACATGTATCAGCAACACCAGCAGCAAAACTTATTTTATATATTGAGTTCTTATTCGTATAAGCAACTTTTCTTCTAAGTAGATCAACTTGTTCTTCTATATCCTCACAAGACATATCTTTAAATAGAATCACAAACTCATCACCACCAATGCGATATATTGTTTGAGTTGAATCAAATACTTGATTGAGTAGACTTGAAAAGTTTTTAAGTAGTTCGTCACCTTTATCATGTCCGAAATTATCATTCGTATATTTAAGATTATTTAAATCAATCATTAAGCAAGATATGTTTTTAGCTTTATTTATATCAGATGCTAAGGCTAATTTTTTCTCTTCAAATGCTGTTCTGTTTTTAAGTCCTGTTAAAGCATCCGTATAAGCTAGTTTCACGTAGAGTTCTTTTAATTGTGACTGACTATCTTCTAATTCTAATTTGGCTTTTAGTAATTCTCTATCCTTTTCATCATCATATATTTTTATGCTTTTCATCACAGCAAAGTATATAACAATATAAACACTAATAACGGTAACGATGAAAGCATAAAATACTGGTAAGTATTCTCTTCTTTCGATCATTGCGACTGGATAAGAACTTAAAAGATACATCATGATATAAAAGAATATCGTAACAATACCAAAACTTACCCATCCACTTGTGAGTGTTCTTTGGATTTTGATATAACCTTCTCTAATATTTAGACTAACAAATATTAATGTAATATATTGAATATTTATTGCAACAAATATCACAAGTGGGCTATCATCAAATAACATCCCTAATGTTCTAGCAATCGCAATCACTACAAACCCAACTAAATCAACTGTACAAAACGTAAAGATAAATCTAAATCCTTTATACTTAGATATAAAATAACAGAGGATGAGTGAAGGTATAGAAAAAACTACAAGTGAAATCAATCCTTGATTAAGTGATAATGATAATAAATAAAAATATAGTGGAAGTGCAATAACAAGAAAGCCTAAAATGATTGATATTGTTTTTTTAATTGAAAACTTCAAATCAATGATAATCACAAAAATAGCTGCTAGATAAACAGTCATAATAATATCATTTGCGTATAGAAAAAAATCCAAAGTCACACCTTCTTTGTATTGCTTGCTCTCCTTTAAATGTCGTTGTCGTATTTATTTATATCATAACATATTTTATATAAATAAGAAAAGCCAACCTGTAGGTTGACTTCTTTTTTATTATAGATTTAATAAATCATTTTCTCTACTATATGATTTTGATGCCCCACAATTAGGACATTTATCACTATGTATAGACATCACAGATCCACAATATATACAATACTCATTACTTGTACTACTACTATATACTGATTGATTTGTTTGATGATTTGAATTCATTTGATACTTAAACATCATTTTAAAATATCCAAAGATAAGACTACCAAAACCTATAATAGCAATAAAACCTATGATTAATACTGTTGTTCTTGTTCGTACAGCATTAATATAAGTACCATCATCAGTAATATCATAATCTAGATAATCAGCATTAATAGAATCTGTTAAAACTGAAAGAGGTAATCTATCAACAACTATTTCAATTTGACCTGATCTAAAGATTTCTGATGCTTCTTCCATTGTATATATAGAATATGTATACCCATCTTCATACCAAAGATCACGATTATTTACTTGCATGTTATAAGTGATATAGTATTTACCACCTTCACCTTGAAATTGATTAATCACATCTGCATACATATATTGTCCATCACTTGCATGCTCTATCATATTAGCGTAATATGCATGATCATCTTTAACTAGCTGAATAGTTTGTCCTTGTCTTACAAATAATAATCCTAAATATAAGATAGCAACAAATAACACTAATATCCAAGTTCCTATACTAGACATCTTATAATATCTATAAGAACCTACAGCATAACGTCTTCCCATGAAAAAATATGTATGTGGTCTTTTATAACGATCATAGCGATTAATATATGAAGCTCTATGCGTTCCAAATTTAACACCTGATCTTGATCCCCCAGATCCTCCAAAACTGTGGCCTCCGCCACCTCCACCACCGCGTGAACCTGATGGCATAAGAATCCCCTCCTTATTGTATGTTTGTATATATTATACTTGATTCATCTAATAGATACAAATATGCTTAAGTAAAAGAAAAAGACAAACATGATTAATCATATTTATCTTTATATATAACTATTTATTAATATTAAAATTTTTACCTTCGAACCCGACATATGAAATCAAAGATGTTATAAGACTTATGATGGTATTAACAATCACCCACATAAAAAACGAATCATTAAAAACAAATATCATCATAAGTATAAGTATGATTACACTTAATAATGGGGCTACCCAAAACTTTCTAGAAATCTTAGTAACAACCACAGAAACAAAAATCGTTGATAATGGAAGTGTTAATAAGACGAATAGAAACGGGTTAAAAACATAAATCATATGTAATACCATATTTTTCTCCTAACTTTACTAAATTATTTTATTATTTAAAAGATGTAAGATCCTATAAATTAACTAATTTTCATAATATTCATACACATAATATGCGTATCCCAGACTACCTTCATAAAATTGTATTTGTGTAGTATCTCCAATGTTTTTATCATGATAAACTTCATTAGGTACAGATATGTTTTTTTCTTCACCATCGATCATAACTCTAAAGAAATATGTCGTTGGTGTTCTTGATCCATTTGAGATATGCTTATCTAAAATCTCTACTTCAATAGGTATTGCCTGATCATTGATATTTTTATTTAGAGTAAAAACACTAACGCTTGTTACTAACATAGAGCAAAACAATATAATAATATAAAGAGATACTACTTCTCCTTTTTTATTACGAAGAACAATATACTTACTAAAGTACTTGATATATACAATGATGTTTATAATTCCTAAAATCAATCCACTTATTAGAATTGGTATCCAAATACTATTATTTAAATAATTATAATCGTATGAGTTCATTAGTAACATGATGACAATAGATCCTACAATGATAGGCTCAATAAGTGAAATGTTATCAAGAAAATCTTTCTTTCTTTTTTTGAACAAATAAATAAACAATAAGATACCATTTGTATAGAAGACACCTAATAACAATAATGATGCTATGTCAATGAAAACAAAATATCTTAGTACTGTTACTAATCCTAATAAAAGATAAAATGATACCATGATATGTCTATCGGGATATGCTGTATATTTCTTATATACATCAAAGCCACGAACAACAATCAGTAGCATAATAATACTGCGTGTTAATATCATGATCCCTTTTGAGTTCATCCAACTATAAGCAAAAAAAGATTTCCCTAATATGCCAAACACTAGAAGTGTCACTAACGATACTATATAAAATGTTATGATGACTGAATTAACTGTTAATTTTTTCATTTGTTTTCCCCAACTGTAAATACATATATATAATTATAACAAAAAAACTAGAACAGGTTAAGATGTTCTAGTCTTTTATTTATTTTGTCTTACTTTTCTGTTTAAGTACATTGATTATTTTAGTTTTAACTGGTAAATAGTAAACTTTAACACTTATGACTAATATAAGTATAGTAAAACTATAGATGATACTTTCGACAATACTTAAGTTTAGTGCTATTTGCTCACTACCCGTAATGATATATACTTTCATTGTTTTAATGCCATCAATGTAAATATAATTCTCTGATTCTCCTATTAATATATCTAGTACTTGATCACAATCATTTTGATTAGAAATAACTTTTTGTGTATTTACGATTAAACCATCTTCACCTTGAAATCCATCTTCAAAATATTCTGAATCAACAAAATAATAAGGTATATAAATATATGAATCAACTTCAATATCATTAAGACTTATGCCTTGATTGATTGCTCGATCAATATTTTCTTGTCTAGCGGTTGTGTTTGACACAACCCCTATGACTTGCCATCTAATGTTATCAATATAAAATGATTCACCAACAGCATTTACTTTATCATAAGTAGCTATCGCAGTATCTTCATCAATAACAACTACACGCTCATCAGTATCTTCTTCCCATATTTCGCCATACAGCAATGAAATGTTTTCTAAATGTGCACTAGAGCTATAACTATGAACATAAACACCTTGATCAATGAAATTAGATGTATAAGCATATACTTGCTGCTCAAGGGTCGCGCCCATATATCTAACTAAAGTCACATCATCTTTTCCATAATAATCAATGATGTCGTTAATTTCTTCACTTGAATATCTGTCTTTATATGAAGGTGGTTGAACATACATACTGCTTATATTTAAATGCATCATCGATAAATTGATAAGTGTTGTAAGTATAAGCATGATGAAATAACTAATAATTAATGTTAAAACTTTTAGTAGTACTTTCTTATTGAAAAACTGAGTGATTCTATCTTTGTATGTTGATACATTATATAGATACAAATGAAAACCTACAAGTAATGTAGAAATAATCATTGATAATCCATATAAATCAATTTTATTAACTATAAATGTGGATTCACCTTGAGAATATCTAACTGAAGTTATAAAAGAAATTGTGAAAATCAGTGTTGCCCATATTAAATTCCAATTACCTAAATAATGTAGATGAAAGTTATGATCACTTTTTCTTTTTACAAATAAAGCAGTATAAGTAATGATTGTTATTAAAGTAATCACAAATAATGTTAAAACAACTATATTTAAATCTATACTATAAATATTAATCGTCAAGGTCACAAATTCTATGATTATTATTGCTAAGGATAGCAAATACCATCTTGATTTTCTTATGACTAAAAATAAAGTATATATAGCAAATATAGCAAACATCGTAAAAAGAACAATGTTAGATTTAGCTAGTAACTCAAATAAGATGATAACTAGTAATATTATGACCGAAACCATAGGTTTAATATGAGAAGTTAACTTATTGAATATATGATCCTTTTTCTTAAAATCTTGTCCGTCAATTAACACCTCATAACTTATATCAAGGGTGGATGCTATTTTTTTGATCATAAAAATATCAGGAACGCTTCTCCCGCTTTCCCATTTACTAATTGTCTTATCACTAACAAATAATAAATCACCTAATTGTTTTTGTGTTAATTGTTTATTTAATCTTTGAGTTTTTATATTTTGTGAAATCGCCATGTTATTTCCCCTCTTTGTGAATTAGTTTAACATATTAGTGATTATTTGTGTGACTTTATTTATATACGATTTGGAGAGTTTATGAAATACCAATAAAAATCCACGTCTTCAAGGCGTGGTTTTTCTCACAGCCTACAAGGCTGATTACTGGCGACCCCCATTTGAGGGTCTTTTTATTTGCCCAATTGCCTTTGTCACTCTTACTTACCCGTAAACGGGTCTTTATATTCTTTTAGACTTCTCTTATCTTTTACTTGATCTTCAAGTTCTTGATTTCTGATATAGTTTTGTACTGTTTTCTTGTTTAGACCTACGGTCGAAACGTAGTAGCCTTCTGACCAGAAGTGGCGACTCCCATAGTTGTATTTTAGATTTGCATGCTCGTCAAATATGATCAAGCTACTTTTTCCTTTCAAATATCCCATGAATGAACTTACTGCGAGTTTTGGTGGTATCTTGACGAGCATATGTATGTGGTCACTCATAGCGTGTGCTTCGACAATCTCAACCCCTTTGTATTCACAAAGGCGTCTCAAATACTTCCCAATATCTGATCTTAGTTTCCCATAGATTGCTTTCCTTCTATATTTCGGACAAAACACTATGTGATATTGGCAGTTCCATTTTGTGTGTGATAAACTACTAGTGTCATCGTTTCTTTTAGACATTGATGATAGAATCCTCCTTGATTTTATTGGTGTAAGGCAATTGGTCATTACCATTATACCAATCAAGAGGATTCTTTTTCTTTAACGCTTCCGCTCTTCCGGTCTCACCCGCATAGCAGGTGGTTTTATGTTACTCTACGAGCAACATAATAAAAAACCAACCATAAAATGATTGGTTTAATGATTAATTATAGGATTTTATATATTGTGGTCAGAATACTACCAATATAATACAAGCACTATTTCTACAAACTTTTCGAATCTTATTTGTTAATTTTTTATCAAGCATCAACTAAGTTTTCTATAACTTGTCCACACTTCTAATATGGTATTGCTTTGTTACTCAATATGAATTAAATCAACGATATAATCATCATAAACAATGTAATGATAAACGTGATTGTAAACATTAAGCCTTTTATGATATTTACTTTTTCTTTTGAAAGAATATGACCTATATTTAAAATACAAAGTGAATAATATATGGAACAGATTGCTATGACTATAATAGACAAAGGGACATATAATTGATTAAGTGAATATCCATATGGATTAAGACTCCACCCTCCTCTAAAAATGCCAAATAATAGAACTGTACTTGATACCGTAATTATTGACTGCATAACAATAAGAAGAATAATCTTAATTATATTAAAATTTTTAGTAAAAATATATTTGTCAATAACTAAATATGAAAAATCTAGTAATGTAACGATGCCAAGTAAAATAATGAATACTATATGAAAAGGATCCACACTAGAATTAAAGTATGTATTATAAACGCAATAAATAGCAAATAGAAACATGCTAATCGGAGTCCATGAAAATTTATGTTTTGCTATAAAAGATAAAATACTGAGTATTACGTAAAGTGGAATGGAGTAAATAAAAACTTCAAAAATATCACCAAAGTGACTAACGACTAAATATATAATTTCTACCGCTAAAGTAAATACTAATAATAGCGATAACACTACTGGTTCTAGATACTTATTTGACATACTTGTATTTTTATTGCTTAATTGATTCATTAAAAAGCTACCTCCCCATAAATATAAAACTTTAAATATGAATTATAACATTTAAAACATGGATATTGTTTAGTTTATAAAATTCCGATATACATCATTTTCGTACTGATCCCCTGGTCATGGTGCCGTTAAAGCGACGTCTATCTACTACCATAAATTTATAGCATTTCTATATGTTAATCTATTAACTAGTGTGGCATTTATTTTACTTACATTTTGTTTGAAACCTACCCTTAATTATTTCATATTTAAGTCACAGCTTATATGCAAATATAGATTTTTTCATTAAAAACTATTATTTTAATATTTTAACTAACATTCGTTTTTTGCCTTTTATGATATGTGGTTCTCTACCAATATCAACCATCCATGAAGTAGGTACATAGTAGTCATCGTTATTCACTAATGTTAACAATAAATGTATTCCTTCTTCATTATCATATAATACATATTTAGCAACAATGACAGACCCAATATTTGGTTGTGATATATCAACCATTTTTAAATTTTCTGATGACAATAATCTTTCGAGTTTTTCAAAATATTTTATTTTATTTTTAACATGTGAGGATTTTGCCATTTTATTTTCAATTTCATTTTCGAATGCTCTATGATGTAATTTTAAATATTCATATACACGAGACTTGCTTTTATATCCTATAGGAAGAGTTAAATCTAGTTTATGCAATCCAAATAAGTGATGAAAATGCTCATCTTTAAATATTAATTTTATCGAATTTTGTTTATTTAATTGAATAATGTATTCCGCTTGTTTTATTCTTTCAAATACCTCAATTGCTTTTTTCAAATATGTCATATGTATTTTTCTCCAAAAAAAAGAACTCTTTCGAGTTCAAATAGGTTTGGTGGTGCTAGACATTTCAAAAAGAAATTCTAGAACGGCTGCTTCAATTATTTCGTTTTACCTTTTCAGGTCGCCGAAGCTAGGCTGACTTCCACCATTATCGTCACTTGTATTATACCTCAGTCAAACTAAATTGACAAGAATAATGTGTGATTTTTCAATATCTAAATAACTCTTAGGTATATATTATCATAATATTTTGATTAAATCGACTTTAAATTAAAATCTTGCAATATCAAATATCGCTCATTTCTTTTACACAAATTTTGTTTAATTCTTTAATCAATTCATCAAAGAAAAGTAATGCGTTATTATATAAATTATCTAAGTATGATTTTGCTTTCTCTATTTTTTTGCAACTTTCATCGAGTTCAAATTCATCATTTTCTTGTGGATCTAGTTTTGAATAAACAGTCTTAATATTAATTGAATTAGTATCCGTAGATATATTCAGAACTAACTCTTCATTTATTTTAATTTCTATTAATTCATCTTTAATCATCAAATTGATTATCTTTTTCATAACGTTTCCACCTTTTTTGAATTACTTGGGCTCCACCATCTAGAGTAGTAGCTACTTCATTTAAAATATTTACTTCCTCATCTTCAAACTCAAGTGAACCATTTTTTATCTCAAATTCTTTTTCATTACTTATGCAAATCACATTATCCACATCCAAATTTACTACTAACTGCGGATTATGAGTAACAATGATTACCTGTTTGTTTGTTGACATTTTTTTTAGAGTGTTTGATAAAAAATTATGTGTTTTATTTTGAGAAACATCATCCTCAGGTTGATCAGCTACATATAATTTTATAGAATCTCTTTTGCTTTGGATATCTATATAATATAGTGCATTTTTTCCTGCAGAATTATTATCATCTATAGAATCATCTCCAAGCAGTATTTTTCTGTTTTTTTGAAAATATTTAGTTTTTAATTTTGTTTCCAATTGAGATAAATATCTTTGTTTTACATCAATTTGTTTTATTTTTTGACCAACTACATCAGATAATGGTTCTACTAAATCTTCAATTTCAAACTTTAATAATTTATCATAAGATTCCAATTTAAAATTTGCAAATGGTGATAGAATAATTTCTTTTACTAATTCAATATTAAACTCTTGATATGCCGGTGATGTAATGAATTTATATTCACCAAGAAAATTTGATGTTGGTTTAATGGTTAAAGTTTCAAAATCTTTTAGCGGGTCTGTTTTCTCTTTATTCGTTAATTTAAAATAGTCAACTAAATGATCAATTTCTTCTGAATACTTTGATAGAAAATTACTAATTTCTACATCTGTATCTGTTGTTTTTTCAGGAGAATTCAATATCTCGTTTACTTTATTTTTGATGGTTTTAAAAATATTAACAATCCTATTTTTAAAATTTTGCTCCTCGTATAACTTATTATATTTAGTTTCAATTGTATTGATTTCAGTAATAATATCTAAAATCTTTTTCTTTTCTTCAAATTCATCATAATCCAACAAATTTTTTAAATTGTTTTTGATGGACTTTAATGTTGTCAATATTTTATTATACTTTTTATCATATGTTCCTATTGAATCTTTTATTGTCAAATTGAAAGATTTTGAAGTTTTATAAGGGATAGTAAAAGATTCATTTAATAAATTTTCTGATTCTTTTAATTTCTTATTTTCTTGTAATCTAACAAACAAATTGTCTACTATACTACCAATTTTCTGATTTATATAACTAAAATCTATATCAATAAAGTATTCAGGAAATTTGTTATATAGAGACGCTCCTCTATTAACAAATTGATTTCTAATCTTCCCTTGATAATCATAATCTATTTTGCTTAAGCTCAATTCATCTAGTTGTGTTGTTATTTCTAATTTATTAGTATTTAAAAAATGGGTATAATTATCTAGATATTCACTTTTAACATTGTTAAATAGTTTGTTAAGTATTAAAGATTTACCTGTAGTATTATCACCTATTATTGCATTGATTCCCGAAGAAAGTGGAATAATTTTCTTTTCTCCATTAACTTTTAAAATTAATTCTTTTAAAAATGGCTCTCTAACGATTGGTTTGGAACTCTTAATTCTTCTTTTATCTGTAAATGCCATAACTAACCCTTTAAAAGTTGGTAAGGATTTCACATATGTAGCTGAGTATTGTCCTTTTTTATTGGATGAGTATTGTGGATAAGAAATCCATTGGTGGCAATCGCTTCCTGTTATTCCAATTAAATTTTGTAAACCTTCTTGTTTGTATGTGTATGCCTTAAGCATTCCAGATACTCGTTCTTGTTGAAATTCAACTGCATCTATGTATGAAAATCTAAGCAACTTATTAAAAGTATCTAATCCTGAATTAGATAAATTATTTTTCATGTATACATCTGCATTATCTGGATCACATTTTTGATGGGCAATTAAAAGAACATCTAAATCAATTTCTTTTAAAATATATTCAAATTCTTCCACAGTAAAAACATCTTTAGAATTTTTAGATATTACTGTTTCTATATTTAATAATTTGTCATCATTACTACCGTTGAGATCATTGAAAATACATACCACATGTACATTTTCTTGTAAACTGAGATCAAATTCAATACCTGGTAAAATTTTCTTTATATGCTCATAATTCGATCCTATTTTATCTCTAAAAGCTTTGTATAAAGAGTAGTTAAAGTTATTATGATCTGTTATTGAAAAAATATTAACTTCATTCTTATTTAAATTTTCTAATAATATATGTGCATTTTCAATTGTGTTATCCTTTACTTTGTCACCATCTTTTTTACGACTATAACAGGAATGGATATGTAAATCTATTTTTGAATAAACATCTAACATAATGAATCTACCTCTACTTCCCCTCCCAGAAAGATGCATATTAGTTTGTTGGGTTATTTGCTTACATTATAACATGGTTTACATAAAAATATTATTTACTTTTATGTTTAGCCACTGTAATACTGGTTTTTTATAAAACTGAACTAAAGAATTTCATACATTTTATTTTTTCAAGTCAATTCTTTTTTGCAAGTATATCCTTATTATGTGGTTTTATGATACCGTTAGGGTAATCATAGTTTATGCGCATGTATTTTATAAAAAGGGTGATATAAATGTATCGATTTTTTAGCTTTACTAAAGTATTTATAGGCTTTTGTGTGTATAAAAACGGTGCCGAAAAAAGCGACATCTACCTACTATCATAATTTTTATTTAAAATATTTTGAATCAATTAATTTTGCATTAGGTAATATTTTCTTCCACTCATTTGATTCAATATCATTTTCATCTAAATTATAAACGTAAATAGTAACATTCGGAATTATTGATAGTTTGTCTATTAAAGTTTTATCTCCGAAAGGTGATACACCAAATAAACTTATATCTTCTAAGTTATTTAATTGTTCATATAATTTCTGAACATTATCTAACTGTTCTTTCTTTAATTGAACAAAACCAAACTGATCGTACTTATTTTGTATTTCATTGATACGTTGTTTGTTAATTTTGTAACCAATAGGCAACATTATTATCTCGTCAATATTTACAATCGGAAAGTAAAACTTTTCACTTAGCAAATCATCAATTGCTGATGCATAATTTATATAATACTTTTCTCTATTTTTATCGATTGTAAAATCATCTCTATCAAATCTTTGATATCTGATTTTACCATGCAAATGGATTGATTTATTTGTTTTATCCCAAAACTCAAAATAATTCAAACTAAAAATTTTATCATATGAATTGATTTTATCAACGATGTATTCAGGGATGTCCAATTTAATCAATTGATTATCCACTGTAAAGATAGCATTGATAATTATTATTTTTAATAGTGTAAGTACTTCTAAAAATTTCTTCTCTGTCAATTGTTTAAAATAATCTTGTTTGTTTTCAATAACAACTTTAAATAATTTGCCAAGCAAAACTTCTACATTATCCAAATTATTTGAAAAGTCAAAGTTATCTCTAATAATACCGAGAAAATTAAGATTATATTGTAATCCTAAAAAGTATATTCCATTTTCTATAGTTTTTTCAATTCTTTTATTTATTTCTTCGGATCTAAAAAAAACATTACTGTTTATATTAACTCCGTTTCCTAATAATAAATTACTACTTTTCATATTATGCATTTTTAGTGAATATACATTCTGGATAATTTGAACATCCATAGAAAGGATTATGATCATTTCTATTTATTTTGATTATCAATTTTCCGCCACAAAGAGGGCAAATTTCAACATTGCCTTGTTTTAATTTCTCCGATAAATAATGTTTAAATTCTAAAATACTTTTGTATGTGGTATTATTTTCCCACACAAAAAATTCAACTGCATTATCACAATATGCACTCTCTAATAAATATTTTCTTTGTGTGGGAGTATTGTCTGACCAACTATAATTACTTTCATTGTACTTGATAACAATCCCATATCTTCTCCATGAAGGAAATCTAGTATAATTTGTCATTGCTACTCCTTTACAAAATTAGTTGAATTATAGTTTAAGCATTCAATAAAAGTATGGTTGAATCTATTCCAAAGCTTCCCTTTATGATATACTTCAAATAATATTTTTTCTCTTATATTGTCTATTTCATAATAGATCCCTATTTTATAACCGCAAACATGTTTTGGCAGTACACCATCATCAATACACCAAACATTATCATAGGAATCTCTAGTCATTATTCTTAATCTTTTTTTATCTTTTTCCTTCTCAGTAAGAGTAGCACTTGATTTTTTCATTTCAAAAGCTAGTAAATTATCTTGACTTACATTTTCACCCCTGCTATGAATGATTAAGTCAGGTGTAATTTGAATGATATTATAATCATCATCAATAATTGTCTTGACTTCACCAAAATTCCTATTATATTCAACATCAACGTAATAGTTTGCAAATTTTGATTCTCTTATCAACTCCTTCAATTTAGCCATCAAAGAAGCACATAGATTTCTCTCTGAAACATCATACTTTATGTTGGCGATATCTTCTTTTAACATTTCTCTATTTGCCAAATATAACATATCTAGTAATATATTTTCATCATTCATAATTTCTATCCTTCTAAGTTATTTTAGTGAATCAAATTTATCTTTCATCGTAGGATTATTTTTAGTTAGTTTTTTTACACTTAAATCCACTGCTTTATCATTTGCCAATCTTAAATTGTTTTCGCTAGATAATAACGCTTCTTTTGTCTTTTGTAGATGTATAATTGTTTTATCTATTTCATCAATTGCTGTTTGGAATCTTCTACTAGCTAATTCATAATTTCTAGCAAATCCTGTTTTAAACGTTTCTAGATCTTCTTCGAAATGCGTGATATCAATGTTTTGTCTTTTCATGAGAGCAACTTCTTGTTTATATTCTAATGCATTTAATGAAGCATTTCTTAATAATGAAATGATTGGAATAAAGAATTGTGGTCTAACAACAAACATCTTAGGATATTCATATGAAACATCAACAATACCTTCATTATATAAATCATTATCATTTTCAAGTAAAGAAACTAGAATTGCATATTCACATTTCTTTTGATTTCTATCTTTATCAAGCTCTTTAAGAAAATCTTTATTTTTCTTTTTAGTTGATGTAGTATCATTTTCATTCTTCATCTCAAACATAATAGAAATGATTTCGTTACCATATTGATCAAGTTCTTTAAATATATAATCACCTTTAGATCCAGATGATGCATCATTATCTTTTCCAAAATATGCATTAGGGAATGCTACTGATCTAATTTTATTAAATTCATATTCACAATGTTGTTCTAAAGATTCACCAATCATTTTAGTAGATTGTTTTGCTTTGAAATCCTTATAAAATGCTATTGTTTCGTCTTTTACTTTTAATTGATTCTTATAATTTTCTTCTAAAGATGTTTTTTCTAATTCTTTTTGTCTCTTTTCAACTTCAATTACATTTTGCAATTCTAAAACTCTTTTGTCTTTTTCAGCTAAAGCAGTTTGTTTTTCTAATTCTTTATCTTTATTAATTATTTCAAGTTTAGAGTTTAATTGTTGAATTGCCAGGTCCTTATCTTTTAATTCATCCTTATATTTGGATTCAAGACTAATAACTTCAAGTTTTTTCCCATCATCAGAATTCTTTAACTGATTTTTAAGCTTTTCTAGTTCTTGTTCTTTTTTTAATAATTGTTCTTTATAATTTGACTCGACTTTTGATTTTTCTATAATTATATCTTTTTGATTTTGTGTTTTTAGTTGTTCAAGCTTTTCATGAATTTCTGATTGAAATTCTTTATTTCTAACTTGACTAACAATTTCTAAATAACTTGATTCATCAATTGTAAATTCTTTCCCACAATGTGGACATTTAATTTGATTCATATTAGTAATCTCCTTCTATTTTATTAAATTTTGATAATGTCATCACAGTGTTATCCATGTCTAGATATCTTGACTTGCTTTTAATACCAAAATACTTTCAGTAATCTGATTTCTAGGATGATCAATATAATTTTTCATTTCTTTTATAACTTTATTGGATCCATCATTGAAATGTATTTTTCTTCCAAATGTTAAAATTTCTTCGATAATATTACTAGTCTCATCATTATTTTTTATTACTTTTTCTTTATACGGATTAAACTTATCAATGTTTTCTTTACTAATCACTAAAGGAAATCCTAATATGAGCATAATATTATTTAGATGGTCAAATGATAAAATTACTTCTTCTACTTTCACAGTAGGTTTACTACAAGTTCTTGAAAGACTATTAAAAGATGTTTGTAATTTGCTCTTATCTTCTTCTGATATATCTAGTAGAGGAATTTCTAATGACATGTTTTGAATAGACATAATACCTCTAAATCTTAATCTGAAATCAAGAAAATATCTAGCTATTTTAGATGTTAGCCAATATATTTTGTCTAACTGATTATAATCTTGTATAGTATTTATATATCTTGTATACAGTGATAGATCATCAGATTTCAATATGTAAATTGGTACTTCTTTAAAGTCTTTAGATGTAATCTCATATAATTTTGTAATTCTCTGCAAACTCTCTGATTCTAATATATTTGACATCTGAACATATAGATAATGTATGTTGTGTGTTGTGATAATTATTCTATTTGCTTTTTGATAACTCTCATCTTTAAGAATTTGTTTTAATGCATGATAAGCCTGAACATCAAGAGTTATCACTGGATCGTCTAATACTAAAGCTTCAATTTTTTTATCACTCATTAAATATTTTGAAAAGAATATTGCTAATGCAAGTTTATGTCTTTGTCCTTCGCTATAACTAGATATTTTAATGTTTTTATCTGCACTTTGTAAAGCAATTTTAGGCATATTTCCTCTTCTCTCAAGATTTACACTAATATCTTTTGTAAAGCCAAGAAGTTTTGAAATTTCATTAATGTTTTTAGCGGTGTCAGTAGCGTATATCAAATTTAATTTTTCGGATTTTTGATTTTGCGTTTTTGCATATTTTTCATACTCCTTTGAATATGCATAAACATATAAAACTTTATCAATAATTTTATTTGCATAAAAATTACGTAGACTTGTATGCATATCAGATCTATCTTGTTGAATTAAATCAACTTCAATTGAGACTTCTTTAATCTCGATTTTTTTGCTTTGATTTATCGCTTTTATATATTCTTCTAAAATAAGTCTGATATCACTAGTTGTTTTTAATATTTTAGGAACTATATTATTATATAAGTCTTTATTTTTAAAAATTATGTCAATTGAATTCTTAATACCCTCTAATTGTTTCATTAAATCTGATTTTTGTTTAATAAGTGCATTTTGTAGTTTTTCTTTCCATTTTTCTATTTTTTCTTGTACATTATCACTTCCACAAAAAATACAGTTATCTTCATTTTCATGTAACTTAATGCCAAGTTCTAACCAGTTTTTTACATCCTTTGGACTCGAACCTTTATTAAAACTTGTCTCTAATTTTATTAACTCATCAGTAGTCAAATTATATTTTTTTATGTCTTCTAGATCAATAATATTTTTTTTATCTTTAATTAAATTAGATAGATCAATATTGTGTTCAATCTCTTTGTTTAAATTATTTATTGTGTTATCTTCCTTATATATTTTTAACTGTTCGGTGTATTGAGTGTCATTTACAATTGTTGTAGGCAAAAATTGATTAATTTTGAATTTACTCTTATTTGATTCAAAGTTAATTTCACTATCAAATGAAAAAACATAACTAACCTCTTTTGCTATATCATCAACTTTAATGAAAGGTATTAATCCTTCTTTTGAAATTTTGTCTTTAACCTCTGAAAATTCTTTAATTAAAAGTTTTTCTTTTTCCTTTTTTCCTAAAGTTAATGATTCTACCTCTTTTGCCAATTGAACTGCTTCTTCACCCAAAAACAATGAGGTGAAATTTTCTTTAGTGTCTGTATCCACATCTGCGCCAGAACTTTTTATGATATATACATTTTGATTTATAAAGTCTGTATTAAATACCATATATTTTTCACTTTTGAAACTTCTACTCAAAGTAGTTTTTCCACTACCATTTCCTCCATAAATAAATATCATATTTGCATCTAAATTTAAAGTAAATGTCTTTTTGGAATCTGGATTTGTAAAATTGATTTTTCCCATTCTGTATTTCCCCCTATATTTTGTTTTTTTCATTATTCAACTTAATTATAACAAAGATTAAACAAAATAATATTTTAAACTTAAGAATATTCATAGGTCCAAAAAATTTCAATTTACCTCATTTTTGAAAGGATATCCTTATTTTGGGGTTTATGGTGCCATTAGGGTAATCGTGATTTACGCACATGTTTTTGATATAAAAACACCCTAACTAAGCTATTTTTATCAAAATTAATATTCAGTATATTTCATTTTTTATATCTATCGAAAATACCCGCACCTAAGACTATTCAGGGGAAAAATAAGTAACTTGTTGTTTTTACCCTTTTTTGACCAATTCCAGTGCTAAAAACAGTAAAAAAGCCGATACAAATGTATCGACTTTTTGTCTTTATTAAAGTGTTTATAGGCTTTTGTATGTGTATAAAAATGGTGCCGAAAATAGGACTCGAACCTACGACCTGTTGATTACGAGACAACTGCTCTACCAACTGAGCTATTTCGGCACCTATTAAGCTTCGTAACTATATATTCTATCTCTAACGTTTATATCTTTAATATCTAGTAAATCTATAATTTGCATCTTTTGTTCTTCATTTAGAACTCTTAAAGGTATGCACATATATAGATGATCTTTCTTATATAATCTAATAAATTTTTCTGATACTTCTATTTCTTTGATCTTAATTTTGCCTAAGATTCTGTTATTATATACTTCTGTAACTTTGCCTTTTCTAATAATGATTTTAGTTTCACCTTTTTTACCAATTAATCCTAATTTTTTATTAATCATTCGAACACTTACTAAAACAATTGCGAATATACCAGTAAATCCTAGCCATATATACAATCCAATATCACCTAGTTCTCCAACTGATGATATTAAATAAACACTATAGAATGCATATACAAAGCCTAATTGAAACATCGGATTTGTCTGCATATAATTTAATCTATTACTATCTAGATTTCTATAATGCTTATCCCCATTAATATGCTTGTATGTAATCTCCACTTATTTTCCCCTTATAGTAATTTTTTCTTTATTTTTGGATTCATGTAGAATTGGATTGCTTTTGGGTGTACTTTAATTTCGATATTCCCACACATCGCTTGTTCACCATCAGTATTCCACATGACATCTTCATTTGTTTTTATTTTAAAGAATGTAGAAGCTAAGTGAAAGTCTTCTCTTAGCTTCTTACCACCTCTAATAAAAGATGATAAGAATCTAAATCTTCTAAATGTTCTTCTTCTTTTAAATATACGAAGTTCAAATAGACCATCATTAACTTTAGAATTAGCAAAGTTATTAAGTCTTAACCCACCAACTCTATTACTACTTAATCCCATGACCATCATGCACTCTGTTTTAAGTGTACCTTGGTCATGTTCTATTTCTACATTGTATTTATAATCTTTAGCTAAATCTTTCATACCTTCAAATACATATGCAAGATATCCATATCGATTCAAAGATTTTCTTTTAATATCGTAACTAATCTTTGATAAAACACCACTTGCTGCCGCATATACAAAGTATCGTTGATTCATTTGATTGATATCCATATATTCAGCATCATGCTCGAAATACATCTTTAAAGCTTTCTTAAAGTTTTTGGGTATTCTTAAGATTGACGCGATATCATTAGCAGTACCACAAGGCAATATCCCTATCTTTGGTCTCTTATCAGATTTCATAACACCATTAACTACTTCGTTAATCGTACCATCGCCACCACATACTAAAAAGACATCGTAATGTGGTGCCATTTCATACGCATGTCTCTCTAAATCATTTTTCTTTGTTGATTCATATATGTCTACCTTTTTATGGTTTTCTTTAAACATCTGAACAATGTCAGGTAATTTCCATTTGATGGTAGATCGCCCACTGACTGGGTTATACATCAATAAATATTTCATAAGCCCTCTTTTCCCCCTTATGATAGTATTTTATCACAATCATTCATATTTTTTAATCTATGTTTTATTAATATAAAAAAGATATAACGAAACGTCATATCTTTAATACATTTTTTTGATAGAATTTTTTAGCTGCTTCTAGTATATCAACATTAACTGTATGACCGAAACTGTGCCAATAAAAATCTAGGTTAACTTCACTTGATTTAAACTTTTCTTCTAATAACTTTAGATCTTCAAAAGTCGCGTATGGATCTTCTCTTGATGATGATATAAAGACGTTTGTATCTTTTATATCCATAAAGTTTCTATTTGGTTCTAATAATACTGGTGATAACAATATCATATGTTTAAACGCTTGATCATATCTTGATAGTATCCCTTGGACGATATTCGCACCATTAGAGAATCCTAAGACTATCACTTGATCTAAATCAAATTGATATTTTTCACTAGCTTCTAATATAAAGTTATAAAGTCTTATCGATTCTTCTTCGATACTTTGTTCATCAAATACGCCAACAGCTAATCTTTTAAAGAATCGATTCATGCCGTGTTCTGATATATGACCTCTAATGCCTAATCTTGATGTATTCGGATCAATATATCTAGCTAACTGAACTAAATCAAATTCATTACCACCTGTGCCATGTAGTAAAACAAATACTTTATCGTTTTGTCCTTTTTGAAATATATGTGTCATATTAACTCCTTATAGGTTTTCTGCATGATAACCTATTTTTTTAAGTAGGTCTTGTAGTTGTCTGTTCTCATCATCTGTTAAAACATCAAATACTTTTTGCATATGATCATAGTGTGTATTTAACACTTCATGTGTATATTTAAATCCAAGATTTGTAAGTCTAATCGTATAGTTTCTTTTATCTAATGGATTTTGTACACGTTCGATATATTGTTTTTGTTGAAGTTTATCTAGAACATATGTCATTGAAGAGTTCGCGATTAAAACTTTTGATCGAATTTCAGCAATCGTCATTTGTCCTTTTTGGTGTAATGCTTCTAATACGCCAAATTCAGTTAAATTACATGCATAATTTTTAACATCTTCTTTCGCGACGTTTTCAATGATGTTTGCTGCTCTAAATAAAATAGTCATTGTTTTTAATTTATTTGTCTGCTTCATGTAACACTCCTTAATCAAAGTATTCTTTTTTAAACACCTTGTTTGATCTCACTGTATCAATATGTCTTACATATTTTGAAATTTCTTCTTTTCTGTTTCTAAACTTAGGTGGAAGCGCTAGTGTTTCACCTAGGATTTCATAATCTTCTTCATCATCAATGAATCCTGGACCTTCAGTTGCGAATTCAAATAAGATACCTGGATATAATCTTGTATATAGTGATCTAAAATAGAATCTATCAACAAATCCTGAATTAGGTGCACCAATCTCAAGTAATTTCTTATACCATTGGTGTAGCATGTCTTGATCATCAACTCTAAATGCGACATGGTGTACGCCACCAAAGCCTTGACGACTAATGACTGGTCTTTTATCATCGATCACGATGACTGATCCACCGTTTCCACCATCACCCATTTCAAATAGATGATATTCATAATCTTTATCTATATGTCTCATACCAAGAATATCTACTAATACTGTCTTCATATTATTTAAGTTATTAGCAGCTAGGAAAATTGGTCCTAGTCCGTATATTGCATATTCATCTGGTACTGGACCTTTATGCCAAGGTTCTCCTGGTTTAACACCTTGATCATCTTGATCAGAGAATAGTGCGTAAGGTTGATTATCAAAATCATAGAAGAATAAAACTTTTCGATTAAATAATGTTTTTACTTCTTCTTGTCTAATATTGTAATGATCAAATCTTTTAATAAAATAATTTAATGCTTCATCATTAGGTACTCTAAATGATGATCTCGCAATTTCATTTGTTCCATGTACAGCTGGTGCTATACCTTTAAAATCAAAGAACGTCATATCCGTTCCAGCATTACCTCTATCATCTGCGAAGAATAAGTGATATGTTTGAATATCATCTTGATTCACTGTCTTCTTGACTAAACGCATCCCTAGGATGTTTGTAAAAAAATCATAGTTTTTTTCTGCACTTGATGTGATTGCAGTCACATGATGTATACCATTAAGTTTTCTCATATTCATCACCTCTTATGTCTACATTTTATTTCGAATTCGAAATATTATCAAATGATTTGCTTAACAAAAAAAGCCCGAAGGCTTTATCTGCTTTGCATAAATCGAATAATAATTAATCCAAGTACCCCTAAAATAATAACAATAAATGCTCTTATCTGATAGTTCTTTTTTAATTGTTCTATCCCTTCATCATCAAGTCCATGTTTCTGAAACCATCCTTTAGCAATCATTTTATCAGTGAAAGCATACGCAACAATCCCTACTAAAATCATAAATCCAGCAACTAATTCAGGCATTTAAACCCCTCCTTTATTCCTCGTATATTTTCATTGTTTCTTGAAGTGAAATACTATCAAGTTTATTTTTTGATGTTAAACTACTTAAATAGAAGATAATAAAATATATAACAATACTGATCACAGCATGCCACCAATAAAATTTCATTGGAAATAATAAATCATAAAATTGAGCAAAGAACACTTCCATGAAATTAAATCCTATAATCGCTATAGGTATCACTACAATAAATATAATGAGTCCATAAATCATATATCCACCTAAGATAATATGATTTATTTCTTTTTGATTATAGCCCATCACTTTAAATAAACTAATATTGTAATACTGATCTTCAATAGCCATTGATGTTAGGATGTAGATAATCATAACACCAATAGAAATAGATACACCAATAAAGACAAATACGAATGTTTGCATAAGTTGATTCATTGAATTTGCTTGTTCAATGATGTCACTCACATCAATGACTAAATAGAAATCATTACTATCTAGTTCGCTTTCTGAGTAAATCATATTAAAATAATTTCCTTCATTGAAAAACGCTTGTCCAATATCTTCTCTATTAACATAAATAACATTACCAGTAAAATCATAAGATATGCCGACAACTTTATCTGTATAGCTTTGATCACCAAATCCAATCGTTAATGTATCGCCTATATCATAACCTCTAGTAAGTTTAATTGATTCTGAGATGATGATACCTTCATCTAAATCCATGGTGATCATATCACCTCTTTCATTATATAAAGGACTTAACGTACTATCGCTATCCATACCAATTAGACTTGCATCTTCTCCATTGATGATGACATTGTTAATTGATATTAATTTATCTTGATCATTTAATAATTGATAGTTTTCATCATAAGCTAAATAGCCGATATGTTCATATGATGATTGATCATATACATCATAAATCATTCGATCAAATAAACCATTCATACCAAATGTAAATAACACTAGGAACCCTGCGAAAAACATACCTATAATAAATACGATTACTTTCATTGGGGAACGTAATAATAAGAGTTGTTGAAGTTTTGTTGTAATTTTAGTTTTCTTAAATAATTTAGAAGCTGCTTTTGTAAACTTATTAGAATCGTCAACAACTTCTGGATTAAGTAGTGTTAATGGTTCTTGTTTTAACAAGCGCATAATCACAACATAGCTTAGAGATACAATAAATGTAAATGGTACGATAATAGATATAAATATAGTTTGGAAATTTTGAACAATAGTTTGATAAGGAATCAAATAAAATTCAAGATATATTTGCATTAAAGGATATGCCATTACATAACCTAAGAAATATCCTGCAATAATCATAATTAAACTAAGAATACCTACATCAATTAAATAAGGCATCGCGATTTCTCTATTTGTATAACCAAGTGCTTTTAATATACCGATTTGACTTCTTTGAGATCTAATGATTCTTGATACCACGATGCCAACGATCATTAAAGCAATCGAAGCGATTAATAAACTAATAAATATTGCCATCCCACGACCTGCAGTAAGTTCTGTGTAGATTGCACCACTCCTCATGTTATTAATCGTTAAAGTAATACCTGTGATGTATGGAAAACTTCCATCTTCACTATATGTATCAATCACGTCAGCTTTAAACTGATTATCAGTGTAGCCATCTAAAAATATACCAGCACCTTCAAATTGTACAGTTTCACTTAAATCCTCAAATGCTTGATCACTTAATAACGCGATGGTTTGAGTTTTATTATCGATGATGATTTGTTGTCCAAACATCGAAAGTGAATAATCAGGAAATAATACAAAACCAGTAATTGTATATGTTTGATCATGAATGGTTAAACTATCACCAATGGCTAAATCATTCTTTTTAGCAAATATTTCTGCAACTGCGATCTCATCGTTTTCTACTGGTTTTAAACCTTCTACGATATAACTTTGATTAATATCAGTCATATCTTTTAAAACTCTAATACGATAACCTTGATCATTAAAATTAAAATAAACATCTTTACTTTCTCTAATATCTAATTTTATATGATCATACGTAGATTCAAATTGACTTGTCCTGTTATCAAGTAAATCATAATAACTAGTTTCATCAATAGTTTTTACACCACTTAATGTGTATGGCCATAAAGATGGATCTAGATTTTGAAATACTGTACTATGTGTGAGTAAATAATTTATATCATCTTCAAATAATACATCTAATATCGATACAGCAAAGTCTTCTTGTTGATAACTTTCAAGATATTGATCAGTCGGTGCTTCAGTCCCACCAATCGCGTAACTCATCGCTGTATAGATAAAACTACTAAGTAATATAATAATGCCTAATAGTATTAATTGAAAATATCTTTTCTTAAGCGTATTAAACGCATTCTTAAATAACATGGTTAACCCCAAATAATTTCAGAAGCACGTTTTTTAGTTTTGTTTTCTTTAATATCAACAACTTGTCCGTTGTTTAATTTAATAACACGATCGGCCATCACTGCGATATTTGGATTATGCGTAATTAAAACAAGCGTTGTCCCATAAGTTTCATTCATGTTTTGTAAAACACCTAATACACCTTTAGCATTTTCTTCATCAAGTGCACCTGTCGGTTCATCACAAAACATAATCTTAGGATTTTTAACAACAGCTCTAGCAATCGATACTCTTTGTTGTTCACCACCAGATAATTGATAAGGATATTTATCAATCATATTAAGTAGACCTACCTGGTCGATCACATCTTCTACTTCTAGAGGAGTATCACTGATTTCACGTCCAACATCAACATTTTCTCTAACACTTAGGGCTTGTAATAAATTATATCTCTGGAAAATAAATCCTATATTTTTTCTTCTAAAAAGTGTGAGCTCTTTTGTGTTCATATCAGAGATAACTTCATCTCCAATTTTAATATAACCATCAGTTGGAACATCTAATCCGCTACAAACATTAAGTAGTGTTGATTTACCGCTACCAGATGGTCCTAATAAAACGATAACTTCACCATCTTTTATTTCTAATGATACTTTATCTAATGCTTGAGTTTTAACTTCGCCTGTAATATAAATCTTATTAACATCTTTTAATTGAATAGACATATATTTACTCCTTCGTGTCGTGTGTATACCTATATTATATACTTCAAAACTCTAAATCGGAATAATAGATAAAAAAAGAACAGTTTATCAAACTGTTCTTATGTTTGTTTTACTCATATCTTTGTCCGATATATGATTCAACAAAGTCTATAATATCATCAGATGTTAATTGACTTAGATTTTT